>CBDCYK010000001.1:0-4326 GCA_965224125.1 Longimicrobiales bacterium | reverse complement strand
CCCTGACGCCAATACGCAGACGGCACCTAGGAAGGCAGGCTGACAAGCCTGCTGGGCAGCCATCGGGCTGGTCTGTCATTTCCGCTCCTCTTCGTCGTCATTGCGCAGGGGATCGACGTCGCTCTCTGCGACAGAAGGAGACAACGTCACGCGGAATGCGGGGGGCATCTGCCTGCACCGACGGAATCCGGTCACCGATTCCGATCGAACCTGATCAGTGATTCCGACGCAAACCGATCACCGATTCCGATTGATTCCGGTCACTTTTTCCGGGTCGTCGGAAAGGGTCCCACTGGGGGAGGTTCACCAGCGTCGATCCATTGGTCTCCCGACGTGCCGCTAGATCTCCACAGGAATGGAATCGTTACTCTGACGTGCTCCCCGCAACTCGGTCCAGTAGAGTCTGGAATTCTGGGCCGGAGAAGGAGGAGCGAGATGCGCAAGAGCCGCTACAGAGGGTGCGCCGGCCGATGATGCGGAGTTCTCGGGCTTCCGGGCGAGCTTCCTCTCTCCGGACGGCGACGGCCTGATCGGAGAGTCGCAGTTAGTCGTTTGGGGTTTCCGCGATGCTCTGGAAGGGGGCGTTGGGACCGTCCACGTCGCTTCCGAAGACGGGAGAGAGCTCTACGAGTTCGATCTCGAGGGGAGACACCTCAAGACGATCGACACGCTCACCTCCGTGACGCTCTATCAGTTCCAATATGACACCGCAGGGTTGATCGTCGGAATTCAGGATCGCGACGGGAACACCACAACGATCGAGCGTGACGGATTCGGCAAGCCAACGGGCATCCTCTCCCCCTACAGTCAACGCACAGTGCTCGGAACCGACGCCAACGGCTTCATCGACTCAGTCACCAATCCGAACGGAGAGGCGACGGGGTTCGGATTCGGTCCCGAGGGACTGATGGGGACCCTGACCGATGCGCGCGGCTTCCAAGCCACGTTTCTTTACGATCCGATGGGGTACCTCGAGAGTGACGAGGATCGGGCAGGGGGCATCCAGCAGCTGACACGAGTCGAGAGCGACGGGCTCCTTCAGGTCAACCACACCTCACCGCTCGGCCGCTCCACGCTCTACGAAGTCGAGGCTCAGTCTGGCAACGAGCTTGAGCGCCGGGTCACGAACCCGGCGGGCGACGTTTCGACCACCGTCTTGCACACCAATGGGGGCTACACGAAGACGTATCCCGACGGCACCTCCGTTGCCTACGATCCCGATGGAGATCCTCGCTTCGGCATGCAGTCGCCCGTGGCCGAGAAGGTCACGATCGCGACACCGGGAGGGTTGGTTCGCACGACGGCCGTGACGCGAGATGTCACGCTCAACGACCCCTACGACCCGCTGAGTCTGATAACGCTCGACGAGACCGTTACCGTCAGCGGCCGCGCCTTCACCCGACACTACGACGCAGCGACGCGGCGCTGGACGCTGACGAGCGCGGCAGGCCGCACGAGCGTCCTCGACCTCGACTCCCTAGGTCGCGTGGTCCAGACCACTGTGGGCGACTTCGATCCGGTGACGGCGACCTACGATGCCCGCGGCCGCCTGTGGAAGCTCAACCAAGGAACCGGAGCCGATGAGCGCGAAGTGGTGTTCACCTACGACACCCCGGGGCGCCTCGACTGGATCACCGATCCGCTGACGCAGATCACCGACTTCGAGTACGACGACGCCAACCGCGTGACGAGCCAGACGCTCCCGGGCGGGGAGATCATCGGCTTCACCCACGACTCCAACGGCAACCTGGAGACCCTGACGCCCCCGGGGCAGCCGGTGCACGATTTCGACTACACACCGCTCAACTTCGAATCGACCTACACGCCGCCGACGATTCCGCAGGGGACGACGGTGACCACGACCCAGTACGACCTCGATCGCAACATCAAGAACGTCACTCGGCCAGGTGGCGAGATCGTCACGTTCGTCTACGAGCCCACGACGGGTCGCCTAGACTACGTGACCGCCAACATCGGCACTACGGACGTCGGCTACGACCCCGAGGGTCGACTCTCCACCGTCACCGCGCCGGGCAACGAAATCCTGACCTACGGCTACGACGGCCAGCTGCTGACGAGCAACACGTGGAGTGGCACCATCGCGGGCGCGGTCAGCCATGGCTACGACAGCTCGTTCCGAATCGATTCCGAGACGGTGGATGTCAACGGCGTCGCTGACACGGTCACCTACCAATACGACGGCGACAGTGTCATGACCCAGGCCGGCTCGCTCGCTGTCACCCCGGACCCCGCCAACGGTTTCGTCGCGGGCACGACCCTGGGCGTCGTCACTACGAGCCGCGACCTCACCGGCTTCGGTGAGCTCCTCTTCGAGACGGCGTCGGTTTCGGGCAGCGAGATCTACCGCGCCGACTACCTCCAGGACAAGCTCGGGCGCATCAAGCAGAAGACCGAGACCATCCAGGGTGTCACCACTGTCTGGGACTACCAGTATTACCCGTCAGGCCAGCTAGAGCAGGTCGACAAAGACGGCGTTCCGTTTGGTACCTACACCTACGATGGCAACGGGAACCGAGAGTCCTACTCGGGCTTCTTCGGCACAGTGCTTCCGGCAAAGACGAGCTATGACGCCCAGGATCGGCTCACGAGCTACGGTGGACTGACCTACTCTTACACGGCGGCCGGAGAGCTAGCGACGAAGTCGGATGGCAGCGGGACGATCACCTACTCGTACGACGCCTTTGGGGCGCTGCGGACTGTGGTGTTACCGAACGGGATCACGGTCGATTACGTCATCGACGGCCAGGGTCGCAGGATCGGCAAGAAGGTCGACGGGCAGCTATCGAAGGGCTATGCCTATGGCGATCAGCTGAACCCGGTGGCTGAACTTGACCCAAACGGAAATGTCGTCGCTCGGTTCGTCTACGGCCCGCGCTCGAACGTACCGGCCTACGTTGTCAAAGGTGTCAACACCTACAGGATCATCACGGATCATCTCGGGAGTGTCAGGTTGGTAGTCGATACTGCAACGGGAGCCGTGGTTCAGCGGATCGACTACGACGAGTTCGGGCGAACGCTACCGACCTACCCAACCTCGGACTTCCAGCCGTTTGGATTCGCTGGTGGACTCTACGACTCACAGACAGGACTCGTCCGCTTTGGAGCGCGAGACTATGACCCGGAGATTGGACGGTGGACAGCGAAGGATCCGATCGGGTTCCGGGGTGGGGACTCCAATCTGTATTCCTATGCCCTCAACGATCCGGTCAACCTGATCGATCCGGACGGCCAAGCGTTCATCGTAACGGCACTCGGTGTCTGGGCCCTTGTAGAGGTGGGACTGACGCTCCATGACATCTACGATGCCGGAGATACTCTGCTTGATGAGTGTTCATCGCTATCGGATAAGTCGCTTGCTGCGGGCGGGCTAGTAGCAGGACTGTTCCTACCGGGAGGCGGCTACGGGGCTGCGGCAAAAGCGGGCAAACGCGGGCTTACTCGGGCGAAGGAAGCACTTGGATTCTTCCCAAAGAAACCTGGAGGTGGTGGCCATCCGCAGGCGTACTCCCGCCTGACAGGAAGGTGGGTTAGTTTCTCTGAAACCTTTACTGGGCGTTACTGGAAGGCAGCCAACTCCGCTCCAGGACACTTCTTCCGGGGCCTCGGAGAGGGTTATAGTGGCGTGGATGGTCCAATGCTGTCGAGGGCGCACGCTCTTGGTAGGAACATCGGCCAGGCAGTGGCGTATTGGTTCTAGGTGATGTCGACGGTAGTTCTAGTACTCGGCGGGATAGTGGGCCTTATTCTCCTGGTAGGTTGGTGGAATAGTCGCCCTTACTATCACGAGAGAGTCTCCGCCAGCGATCTTGAGCCATTCTTCGAGACGCTCATTTCGAAGTGTGCCAACGGATCGATTCTCTTCGTAGAAGACAGTGGGTCCGACCGTTTCCTGCAGTTTGCCCTGCATCGGGCCGGGTCCGGCTACGGAGTTCTTCGACTCTCATTCCCTGACGCTCCCTGGTCTCGGATGTACTGGGCTGGCATGTGGGCCGCTTTGGACCGGCACGATCTTCCGGTGCGTGAGCGTTCGACGGGAGACTCCACCGTCAGGAGGTTCATGGACACGGACCTGCCCCTGAACGCGCTAGCAGCCTCTGAAGTAACCCGCAGTCTCTTGAAAGCTCTCGATATGCAGGAAGAGCTCCGATTGAGGTACGAGGCGGACTTCCGTGACCCCCCTTCGCTCAGAAAGAGTCTCGATGCTGCAGCTCGGCGTCTAAAAAAGTGATCTCTGGATCCTTGCCTCGGGCGGGGGACTACAGCTCGTCCAAGAGCCGATTCCTGCCGCGCTTCGACGTCAGGGGA
>OZ245038.1:3772500-4666255 GCA_965224125.1 Longimicrobiales bacterium | reverse complement strand
GCGGTGACCCGACTCGACCTGCGGTATCCTCGCGCTGCGGTCAGCGCAGCGTTCCTAAACCGCTCTCGGGATCAAACGGACGGCGACTGATCGTTCAGGCCAACCCCGGAGGCGGCACGTTCCCCACCCATCCCCAAGGAGACAAAGTGCCATGGCGAGACCATCAAGAAGCAAGTGTGCCCCGTGCAAACCCTACAAGCCGTTGGATCTCAAGACTCCAAAGGCCCCCCATAAGCGCAAGGACTGCCCTAAGACGGTAGAGGAGCTGTGTCGCGAGACGGACGCGCAGTTTGAGGCATGGTACAAGTGGGGAGTTGGGGTCAACGACACCCTCAAGGTGCTCGCGGAAACAATTTGGCGGCTCGAACATGCGGTCTGCTGCCTGGAGGGTCATGTCATCCACGGGCATGCGCGTCCCACTCGGAGCTTGATTTGCGACGCAAAGGGGAACTTCAAGCTGGGCACGCTCCATCGGAAGAAGATCCCCACCTGGCCCATTACGCCACCTCCCCAGGATCCCTGGAACGTCTAGTGAGGTTCGTGGCGGCTCGTGCTCGGAGGAGCGCGGGTCGCCACTCGCTGGGCCGGTGCGGTTCAGGGCGAAGCGTGCAGGTGCACGCTCTCCCCCACCTCCCTGGCCAACGCCAGCGTCACCTCCGGATCGGGGTGTCGCACCACAACGGCGCCATCGGACAAGAGGGTCTGTTTCCAGTCGCGGCGGTGTTGGCCGGGGCGCAGCAGTTCCTCCAGGACCACGTGTTCGCCGTGGCGCTGCATGAAGTCCTCGAGGCCTTCGATCGAGCGAATGACACCGTTGCCCTGGGCACGTTTGAACACGATGGCTGTGCAGTACCGCTTGGGGGGCTGGGGATCCACTCGCCCGTAACACACCGCGTTGGCCCAGGTCACGAAGTGGTCCGCGTCTGAGGCAAAGTTCATCTGGTCCACGAGGCGGGCGCCGCCGGGCCGGCATCCGATCTCCCCGAAGACCACTTCGCCGCGGGAGGTGCGGTACCACTCCATGTGGGTGAAGCCTGTGCCCATACCCAGTGCCGCCAGGCACCGATGTCCGAACCGAACGCCCTCGGCCAGATCCGGCCTGGTGAGGTCGCGATAGGTCAGGATGACGGGACTGCAGTCGTGATCGGTTCTGGCTGCGAGGGGGCGCGGCAGGTACTGCGACACGTTTTCGACGACCGGAACGCCATCGATGCAGATCGTGTCGTATGTGTACTCTTCGCCCTCGATGAACTCTTCGCAGCTCGCCTCATCGACGTGGGCCATTGCGTCGATCGCGCGTTCGAGGTCGGCCCTGTCGTCTACTCGGTGGGTGTCCGCGCTTCCTGCCCCTGCGATCGGTTTGAGGATGAGGGGGAAACCGATCTCCGAGGCGGCCGTCCTGACCTCACCGGGCGTCCGCACCCGCGCGGACTTCGGAACCCGGAGTCCAGCCGCGACCAGCCGATCCTTCATGACCTGCTTGTCGCGGAACCCCAGCGTAGTAGCCGTGTCCATCCCTGACGCGCCGAGCGCTTCCCGCAACCGGGCCGCGGCGAGCACCAGCGGTTCCCAACAGGTTTCGACGCGATCGATGCGATGCCCTCGAAGGCGGGTGGCTACCCGGTCGACCAGATCATCCTCGTCGAGCAGGCTTGGGACCTGGATCCAACCGGAGATGGCGGCGCGGACCTTCTCCGATTGGGCTTCCGGAGGTCCGTCGCCCACGCCAATCACACGCGCCCCTACGTGCGCGAGTGCACGACAGAAGTCCTGCATCTCCGAGGGAAACGAAGGATTGAGAAAGACCACGTCCATGAACGGAAGTCTATCCTTCGCCGTCAGTGGGACCCATCCCGGACCTCGGCGAGCCAAGGCACCGATCCGTCGGCTCCCGACCAGATCGAAGCCAGGGCGTCGTAGGCCTCCTGAGCCACGACCATGTCCCCCGCTGCCTTTGCGGCGCGGGCCAGCCCGAGGAGTGAAAGTGTGCGGCCCGGCGTCCGATCCAACTGCGTGCTGAACGCATCCACGGCACTACGCGGGTCGTCCATCGCCAGGTACAGCTCCCCTACCAGTTCCCAGGCGGGTTTCACGACCGCGGGAGGACCGAACTCGTAGGGCATCGTCTCCTCCGCCTGCGCAGCAGCCCGGGCGATCTCGGCCGCCCCCGATGCGTCGCCCGATTCCAGTCGCAGCGCGGCATCCAGCAGCCCCGACAGGACGAACGCCGAGGTGACTTCTCCATCCGTTCGCCCGGGGCCTGCCGCGAAGGCCGCCATCACCTTGTGGTCGGCAGCGGGATTCCCGCGTCGCACCGACGCGAGGGCGTCCGTGAAACGGTACTCCCAGTCCGGTGTGACCCCCGCCGGGAGCCTGTAGCGCTCTGTAGCGTCCCAAGCCTCGCCGTCGAGAACGAAGCGGGCACGCATGAGCGAGAAGTGGCGAAGTTCCGAACGGGTTGGATTCGCCTGCACGCGGTCATAGCAGGTGTCGAGCACTCCCTGCGCGTCCTCCACGCGCCCCGCCTGCAGATATCCGTACTCCAACCAATACGTGTAGTGACCGCACACGATCGGGTCACGACCGAGGCGTCCCTGTCGGGCGTTCTGAACGTCGCGGGCCCGCTCGTTTGCTGAAACGACATCATCCCACATGCCCATCGCGACGAAGATGTGCGACGTCATGTGCTGGGCGTGTCCGGCGGAAGGAGCAATCTTCGAATATGCCCGGGCCATCGGGAGACCGAGTGGCGCGTGGATCGGGTCGTCGTAGGAGTGGATGAGATAGTGCGCCGCACCCGGGTGGTTCGGATTGCGATCGAATACGGGCTCGACCACCGCAGCAGCCCTCATGTAGGTGGCGAAATCTCGTCCTTCGTGAGCCGTACCCAGGATTGCGAGCGCATAGAAGGATGCCGCTTCGTCGTCGGTTGGATCAGCCTCGTGGAGCCTGCGCATTTCGGCTCGATACAGATCGTCGCGTTCCTCTTTGGTCCTGCCCTGGGCTTCCGGTGTGTTGCCGTAGAGCGTTTCGACCGAACGCAGCCAGGCCGCTTCTCGTGAGGTCCCTGCCTTTGCCGAGCGTGCCTCCATGGTCTCGCCCAAGCGACGAAGCGTCGCCTGAGCCGCTTCGCGATCCTGCTCCATCCAGATGGCATGGTTGTAGCTCAACGCCTCGCCCCAGTACGCCAGCGCGAAATCGGGATCGAGTGACTGCGCTTCCCTGAAGGCGCCGGCCGCGTCTTCGTACTCGAAGTTGTGCATGAACAGCACCCCATCCAGGAACGCTTCCTGTGCCTCGGACGCACCCGAGTTGGGGAACTCCAATTGTCCCAAGCGTGGCGCCTGGGCGCTCAGCGCAGTTGCGAGGCACATACCCGCAACACCCGTAATCAACAGCGAGGGGAGGCGAACCGAACTTGGAAACCCGTTGAACATGCTGCCTCCAGAGACGAGGAGTACGATGGTGCGCGCTGAACATGGGGCACGTCTGCGAGCGTCACCAGCCGAAGCGCCCACCTGACGACGCAGAGCAAGGGAGAGGCGGCGGCGGGGGGCGCCGCTGGGGGGTCAACCTCAAGAAATCGTCCCCGGTCGCAGGTAGATCTCTGGCAGGCCCACCGCGCGGAGCTCTGCGTTGAACGCCCGGATCCGTTCCTTGAGCGCCGCGAGATCCCTTCGATGGTCGGCCCACTCGGCACCGTAGTCGCCCGCGACCTCCCGGACGCCCGCGGTCACCGGGATGTTCGCGCCCGAAATCCTCCCAAGCAGGTCCTTGAACTTCACCAGGAGCCGCGCCTCGAACATGTAGTTGTTCTGCCCCGTCTCCAGGTACTTCTGGAGGATGCGTGATTCCCACTCGTCCATGGCCTCGTTGAGGGCGCCGGCCTCCTCGAGGATGTCGCGGTCTTCCGTGATCTCCCACAGGAAGTCCACCTGTTCGTGTATCCGGCGGAGCTCCAAAACGCCCTGTTCCATCTCCTGGGCAGCGGCGAAGAGCTGTTCGCTCACGTCGTTCAACTCCTGGTAGGCAGCGATCGGATCCGGGGCGTTCTCCATCAACCTGGGGTCAATCTTGATCTCGAAGTCCTGATTCCGGACCTCGTCGCCTACAGTCAGCCGGATCTGATACTGGCCCGGCATCGCCTCGTAGGCACTGAGGTTGCCCTGCGTGCGGTACAACTCCGCGATACACGTGAACCGGCCAACCCGCATGTTCCAGCTCCAACGATTCGCCCCGGCGGTGCGGCGGAGCAGCCGCGGCCGCGGCCGCGCCTCACAATCCGGCCGGGGATCGTCGGTGTACTCCGCAAAGACGACCTCCCCGGCTGCGTCTAGGATTTCCATCGACATGGGAACGCCGTCAGGCACGTCTTCGCCGAGCACGTAGTTGACCTGCATACCTGAGGGCGGGTTTTCGCCGAGTCCGCCCTCGGCGTAGTACCCGGACGCCATCAATCGATATGGGTCCCGCGGATCGTAGAGGTGCACCCCTCCGTCGGCCAAATTCTGGCTGACCTGATGCAACGGGGTGAGATCGTCCAGAATCCAGAGCGAGCGGCCCTGCGTCGCGACGACGAGGTCTTGCTGGCGGACCCGCAGATCCGTGATCGGGACCTGCGGCAGGTTGAGCTGGAAGGGCTGCCAACTGGCCCCATCGTTGAACGAGACGAACAGTCCGTTCTCCGTACCCAGGTAGAGGAGCCCTTCCCGATCCGGGTCCTCACGGATCGTCCGCGCGAAGGTGTTGCCGGGCACCCCATCGATAATCGAGGTCCAGGTCTCCCCGTAGTCGTTCGTACGGAACACATGAGGTGTGAAGTCGTTGAGCTTGTACCCGGCCGCAACGAAGTACGCCTTCGCGGGATCGTGTGGAGAGGGCTCGACGACGTTGATGATGCTCTCGGGCAGCCCGTCGGGTGTGACCTCGACGACCGTGTCACCGCCGTCCCGGGACATGTGGACCCGGCCGTCGTCCGTCCCGACCCAGAGCACGCCTTCCTGGATCAGCGACTCCTCGATGTTGAAGACGTTCTGATAGCTCTCCGCCGTGATCTGCTCATTCGAGATCGGATAGCCTCCCCGGCCCTGCTTCTCCACCTCGTTACGGGTGAGATCCTCTGTCAGGACCTCCCAGTCGTTCCCACGGTTGGTCGACTTCATCAGATACTGCGAGCCGTAGTAGATGACGTCCGGGTCATGCGTCGACACGTAGACGGGCCCGTTCCAGTTGGCCCGGTACTTCAGGTTCCGCGGCTGCTCTCCCGTGACGCGTTCCGGGTAGGGACGCACCATGCGGTAGTTCCAAGTCTGGGCGTCCCATTCGCCGAGGAAGGAGGCGAAGAACGTCGAGTAGACGAAGCGTGGATTCTCGGGATCAAAACCGACCGTGGCTGACTCGCCCGAGCGGATCGTCTGCCAATGGTGCTCGCCGATCCCGCTCCCCAGCGACCGGCTCTTGATCACGATGCCACTCGCATCCTGCTGCCCCGAATAGAGGTTGTACGGGAACAGGTTGTCGGTCATGACCCGGTACATCTGCGCGGTCGGCTGGTTCATCAGTGTCGACCACGAGTGTCCGCCGTTCACGGAGATGGCAGCGCCACCGTCGTTTCCGTTGATCATCACGTCGGTGTTGTTCGGGTTGATCCACAGGTCGTGATGATCGACGTGGCTGGCCGGCATCCGCGTGAAGCTCCGCCCGCCGTCGATCGACTTGAGGATCGGCGAGTTCAGGATCCAGACCTCGTCCGGGTCTATCGGATCGGCGACGACGTGCATGTAGTACCAGGCCCGCGCGTAGGTCCAGGCCTCGTCGTTCACGTGCTCGAAGGACTCTCCGCCGTCGTCCGAACGGTAGACGCCGCCCTCACCGGGAAGCGCTTCCACGGCGAGATACACGACGTTTGGGTCGGCTGGGGAAATCGCCACACCGATCTTCCCCACGAGGTCCGGAAGTCCCCGCGTAATCTCACGCCATGTCTCACCGCCGTCCGTGGTCTTCCAGACCTTCGAGCCTTCTCCGCCGCTCTTGACGACCCAGGGACGGCGGCGGAATTCCCAAGACGTGACCATCATGACTCGCGGGTTCGCCGCCGAGACCGACATGTCGACGATGCCTGCGGAGTCGCTCACGTGCAGGAGCTTGTCCCAGTTCTCGCCGCCGTCCGTCGTGCGATAGAGCCCGCGCTCCTCGTTAGGGCCCCAGGGATTTCCCTGCGCGCCCACGTAGACCATATCGGGATCGTCCGGATGCACCCACATCGCACCAGTATGCCGGGTGGCCTCGAGCCCCAGATGTGTCCACGTCTGTCCCGCGTCGGTCGACTTGTAGATGCCGTCGCCGTGCGACGTCTTTACACCCCGGACCGGCGACTCCCCGGTCCCCACGTAGATCACGTTCGGGTCGGAGGGAGCGACGACAATGTCTCCGATACCCGTCGTGTTGAAGTACCCATCCGAGATGTTGAACCAGGTCGTGCCCGCGTCGGTGGTCTTCCAAACGCCACCCCCGGTCGCGCCCTGGTAGAAGGTGAACGGTTCGTCAGGAATACCGGCCACCGTTGTCACGCGACCGCCGCGGTGGGGTCCCACGTTCCGGTAGCGCATGGAGGAAAAGAGCGATGGATCGACCTGCGCGCCGACCGGCTCAGGGGTGAGGACGAGCGCAACTACGGAGAGGACCACGACGGCAAGGAGCACGAGGCGCGTGCAGGCTCGAATCACGGGATGCTCACGGAAGATGGGGATGAAGGCTGGCGGCGGGCTGACGGGAATCCGAGCCGGGGAGGCGCGGCATCGTGGCGAATACCCGAGCGGCTTCTGCCGAGGGGAACACAACGTGGGGCAGGCCGGACTTGGTGTCGGGAAGCCTGATCTCGCGACGCTCCAAGTCGACATGGTCCCAGCGAGCCGGAAAGCAGCTCAGACCTCCGGACCCAACATCGCCCTCACGGCCAGTTTTGTCGATAGACTGTGCGGGATGTACAACCCCTTCATCGCGGTGAAGTTTACGTCCTTCAGGTCGGGTTCGACCGCGTCGCCAGATCCACCCCCTCACGTCCTCTACAGCCTTGAGCGGGTCGGCCTCGAGGACAATCCGTCCCTCGTGGTTGGCGTAGGTCTTCGGACCCCGCGGATTCGGAACTCTGTCTCAGGGGATTTGCGGCGGGGCGGTAGAACCCGGCGTCCGTGCGTTCAGCCTACTCCGTCGGCCGGCGAGAGCCGCAGAATCCTGCCTCGATCTCGCGCATTCGGGCTCCCGGCATCGACCGAGATCAGAAGCTGGCCACCGGGGAGCGACGCAATGCTACGCACACGGCCGACGCGGTCGAGCACCGTTTCCGTCTCGTCGGTGATGGGGTCATACCGGATCAGGTCTTGCCGATACATGGCGCCCATCAGAAAGGACCGACGCCAGGTCGGGAAGAGAGGGCTCTGCGAAAGCAGGAGTCCCGATGGCGCGACGCGGGAGTTCGGGCCCCACGCCTTGTCGGGTAGAACCGACACACCTGCCGCCTCCGTCTCCGTCATATTGGAGACGCCGGTTCCATCGTAGTTGAGTCCATAGGAGAACAACGGCCAGCCGTAGTTGGCCCCGGCGGTGACCGTGTTCAGCTCGTCGCCGCCCAAAGGCCCGTGTTCGTTCGCGACCAGCCGGCCTTGGGCCGCGTCGTACACGAGGCCCTGGGGGTTCCTATGACCGTAAGACCAGACGGTCGTCGGGGCAGTAGCACCCGGTAGGATCGGGTTGTTTGCGGGAACGCTTCCCTCAGCCGTCAGGCGATGGATCTTTCCCACGTCTAGGCCGAGGTCCTGGGGTCCCGCATCGGGATAGGGACTGCCACCAATGCCGAGCGACAGGAAGAAGTGGGAGGAGTCCTCCCACACGATCCTCGATCCGATCGAGAACGAGTTCGCCCTGTAGATCACCTCGACGTTGGCGGCGCGATCACCCATCAGCTCAAAACGAGCAACGGACAGGTCAAAGCCAGTGTCGTTGTACGCGATGTAAACGAGTCGGTTGGTCGCGTACACGGGATGGAGACTGACGTCGAGCAGCCCCCCGTAGCCATCAGCCATTACCGATTGGGGGATATCCCGGATCTCCGTCACCTGCCCACGATCGTAGTGATAGAGTGCTCCACTCCGTTCGGCGAATAGGAACTCATCTTCGCTGATTACTGCGATCGCGTCGGGGACGTCATAGCCAGTGGTCAACGTCTCGACTCGGATTGGACCGAAGTTGGGGGCTGCGGGGTCGTCTGAGTCGCAGGAGGGGAGGAAGGCCAGGGCTAAGGCCGCGATGCTTAGTCGGCGCACCTGCATGGATGCCTTCCGTCGGAGGGGGAGGTCGTCGCGAAGGAATCTACGAGCGCATGCGGGTGGGGATGACAGGGAATGGGTGCGGAAACGGCACTTTCGAGGCGTGGAGTAGAGGAGTAGGGTGGCCGGGAAGCCCGGCCGAGGACGCGGCCGGACGCGGACGAAGCCGGGGTTATGCCTCTGCGCTACAGTCCCCGCAAGAACTCGGGCTTCAGCGGGATCTCGCCCTCCAACGCCAAATCGATCGCGTGGAGAATCCGGTCTCGGTCTTGCGGAAGTTCCCCCGTTATCGGTAGGTAGCTCGACGCATGATTGGTGCGAAAGACGGTGTGCGTCGGCTCCGCGAACTCGACGACCGTGCGCATCTCTTGGAGGAGCTGCGGGACCGCAGGTAGCTCGAATTTACCCTTCTCAACCATGCGCTGCTGCGGAGTGCCGGGGATGACTGTGAGCGTGAGCGCCCCGACGTATTCCGGATCCATTTCCGTGATCAAGCGGGCGGTAGCGCGCGCGTGCTCGGCACTGCGGTCGACGCCTCCTGCACCCAGCAGCACGATGACGCTGACGTCCATATCCGCATCGTGCGCTCTTCGCGCAGCTTCGACATGATCCGCAAACGTTGCGCCCTTTACGATCCTCTTCAGCGTTATGTCGTCGCCGGATTCGGGTCCGATGTAGAGCATTGACAGCTTCGCCTGCCGAAGCTGCCGCAGATCCTCGGGCGTCTTCTCCAACACGTTTTCCGCCGTCGCGTAGCACGAGACTCGGCGGAGCCGGGGGAAGGCCTCGGCGCATGCGGCCAGGATCGTGAGCCATCGGTCGGTGTCCATGGTGAGCGCATCGCCATCGGCGACGAAGACCTTCTCCGTACGTGGATAGACTCCGCCAGCCCGTGCGATGTCTTCTAGGACTTCGCCCAGATCCCGAACCCGGAACTGTTTGTCCCGGTACATGTCGCAATAGGTGCAGAGGTTGTGCGAGCAACCAATCGTGGCCTGAAGGATGTACGAGTAGGCCTCGGACGGGGGGCGGTACAGCTTGCCTTCGTAGCGCATGCGAGAGGGTGCGGTTGGGGACGATCGACGGTCCTGGGTCGCTCAACTGTTGGTTTCGCTCCCGAACGATCGGTCCCTTCGTCGATTCATGAAACGGGCATACCAGGGAGTGATAATGGGAAGGAGCATGTACATCCACCCTGGCAAGCCGATGCTCGAGGGCGGCAGCAGCAGGGCGAGGCCCGCGGACAGCGCTCCGACCAACGAAAGGATTGCCCAGACGCCTGCCTCGGCAAGTGTCTCGAACGCCTCGCGAGGAGACAGCCGCAGTGCGTCCCTGCGCCTCCAGGCGTGCAGGTAGAGGGGAGAGTGCCACTGGCGACGAACGCCGGGATTTCGCGTGGCGCGGCCGCGAGCGCAGTGGTGCTGGTGGGTGGATCCAGCGAGATGACCAACAGTGTGAGCGCAAAGGCGTAGGCCGCGTCCGTGAAGGTCTCGAGCCGAGTCATCTCGAGGCCTCGAAGCCTGAAAACACCCTTGCGCGGCAACTCGTCTAACGCCGTGTCTGATGCCATTCTGCGACAACCTCCGGAGATTTCGTCTGTCGCCTACATCAACTTGCTTGATCCCCGCCGTTTGCGCTCCAGGGCGGAGGGTTGAGAACGACCCGGTCCGCGAAAGGAAACCCATCGTAATGGCCGGAAGGCGTGTGGTTGCTTAGATGTTCTGCGTAGCCGTTAGCCGCCACCAAGGTCTACCACCGCGAAAGGTTCACCCGTCTATGAGATGTTCGATGTGCGTTGCGATCGCTTCGCTGATCACCGGCGTGGCCGCCTCCTGCAGTCCCGGGCCGGAGCCCATCGAGTACCGCATCGTCGGTTCGTTTCCCCATGACCAGGAGGCGTACACCCAGGGCTTGCTCTTCCACGATGGGCACCTATACGAAAGCTCTGGGCTCTACGGATCCTCGTCGCTGCGGAAGGTGGATCCTACCTCGGGCAACATCGTGGCCGAGACACCGTTGGACTCCGCCTACTTCGCGGAGGGACTGGCGTTGGTGGGGTCGGAGTTGATTCTTCTCACCTGGAAGGAGGAGGTCGCGCTCGTCTACGATGTCGAGACGCTGACGGCCACTCGCGAGATCGAGTACACGGGTGAGGGATGGGGCCTCTGCTACGATGGTGCCTCGCTGTACATGTCCAACGGCAGCGACACGATTGTCCGGCGGGACCCTGCCACGTTCGACGTGCAGCAGGCGCTTCCGGTGACCCGCAGTGGCGTCGCCATCTCTCAGCTCAACGAGCTCGAGTGCGTAGGCGACCACATCTACGCCAACGTGTACCAGACGGACCGCATCCTCCAGATCGAGAAAGGTACGGGCGCGGTCAGCGGAGAGCTCAACGGCCTTGCCCTCGCAACTGCGGGAGGTCGCCCCAGAGACCCCGCAGCGGTCCTTAACGGCATCGCCTACATCCCCGAGACCGATGTCTTTCTGATGACCGGGAAGCTCTGGCCGCAGATGTTGGCGGTTAAGCTGGGGGCGGGGTAGAGGGCCCACCTCCCGCGCAACTGGGAGCGTTTCATCTCACAGTGGCAATCCCAGCAGTCGGATCTGCACAACGCCATTGTGACAACGATCGGATCGTGCCTTACCCACCTGGGCAGGGCGCACCGAAGAGGATGAGGGCCGCAGAGGGGCGGGCAAGCTTGGCCGCGTACTTGGTGGCACTAAGCAGCGTTGGGGCGTTCCCCGGATGTGACCAGGGCCCGGCCGGCGCTAGTAGAGCGCCGTCGTGTCCAACACGTTCCGGAGTGGATCGCCCGCTTTCCATCGCCTCAGGTTGTCGATCAGCAGATCCGTGATGCGCTCGTTTTCACGGTCGCTGGTGCTGCCCGAATGCGGGCTTACCAGCACGTTGTCCATGTCCCAGAGAGGACTGTCCTTGGGCAGGGGTTCCTGAGCGAACACATCCAGATAGGCGCCGCCCAGGTGCCCCGACCGCAGTGCCTCCACCAGGGCCGGTTCGTCGATCAAGGCGCCCCTGCCGATGTTGATGACGACCGCGCCCGCGGGGAGGCGAGCCAGTTCGGCCGCTCCGATCATCCCTTCGGTCTCGTCGGTGTGAGGCGCGATCAGGACCAGAAAGTCCGCTTCGCCGAGGACGTCCATGAGTTGGTCCGTGCCCACCAGCCGGTCTACATCTGACCCCGCGGGCGTTCCGAGGGCCACCCGTCGTCGCACACCGACCACGCGCATGCGGAGTGCCTTGGCCACCCGGGCCACCTGGGTGCCAATGGCGCCCAGACCCACAATCACCAGCGTGCGACCTTCCGAATCCGAGCCTGCGAACCGTTCCCAGGTCCGTTCGCGCTGAGCGGCCACCATGTGGAGCGCACCTCGCTGATGCATCAGCATGGCCATGACCGCGAACTCGGCGAGGGGTAGCGCGTGGACGCCCCGTGCCGTCGTGAATACGGTGTTCGGCATGCGTTCCGCGTAGCGCATGCGGCGCACGAACTGACCGATGCCCGCACTGGTCGCCTGCAACCATCGTACGTTGGGCGCGAGCTCGGGGAGGTCTTCATGGTGCGTGTGGTCGAAATCGAACAGGATGGTCGCGCGTGCGAGGAGCGCCCGCCAGCGGGCTTCGTCTTCGGGCGAGCGTTCGACGGGCCTGCCATGATGATCCGCCGGATACCGGGGCGGTCTTAGCAGCGATGGCTCGTAGACCACCTCCACATCGGGGTGTGCGAGGCGGATCCGCTCCACGAGGACGGGGTCCAGCCAGCTGGCGATCAGAAGCACTTCGCTCATGGGTCGAGGGGGGGTGGGTCGACAATCATGGGGCCGATCGTAGCAGCGAGGCCTATTACGAGGCCAGTGGCTTGGCCGATGGTGCCCGCGGGTTCGTCGTCGTACCCTAGGCGGGTGTTCCCCCGCACTTAAGAGCGAGGTGTGTACGATGCTGAACAGATTGTGGATGATCGCAGGTGTGTTGCTCGTTGGGTGCGGGTATGGTGACGCCGGCGACGCTGCCCCCGAGGCTCAGGTCGACGCGATCCCGGCGGAGTTGTCCGCCGCTGAGCTTCTCCTGGCCAACGCCATCGCCTACCACGACCCCAACGGGGAGTGGAACACGTTCCGTGGTACGCTGCAGCTCGAGGAGCTTCGCCCCGATGGTGCCGGACGCGCTGCCGCTGTGACGCTCGACGTCCCGGCCGGAGGGATGCGCTACGAGACCGACCGGGATGGCATCACGCTGGTAAGGTCGGCCGACGACTCCGAGTGCAGCGCTTCCGTCGACGGGCGGGACCCCACCGCCGAGGAGCGTGAGCAGTACAGTCTGGAGTGCGCCCAGCTCGAGCGTTCCCGCAACTACTACCTCTTCCTGTGGGGACTCCCCATGAAGCTGCGCGATCCCGGTACCCACATCGATCCCGAGGTGACGAGCGGCGAGTTTCAGGGGGAGGCGGTCGATGGGATCCGAGTCACGTACGACCAGGACGTCGGTTCAGACACCTGGTACTTCTTCTTCCATCCCGAGACGCACGCGCTCAGAGGGTACCGCTTCTACCATGACGAGGCGGCAAACGATGGGGAGTACATCACGCTCGAGGGCGAGCAGGTGGTGGGAGACATGCGGCTACCCGCGTATCGCAAGTGGTATGTGAACGCGGACGATCGCTTCTTGGGCGAGGATCGGTTGGTGGGAGCGGCGGTGGGTGGGGCGATGTAGTGGTGTCTCTGGGCCCAAAGTCAGATCCCCATGTCGTCGTCCCATCTAGCAATGGACGGATCTCTGAGTTCGCGAAGGGTGTGGTCCGAGATGTGGCGCTCCGGTTCCGTTCGAGGGCCGTGACGGCCTCCCTGTGGCTCGTGGGATAAGTGGGCCGATTCATTTGACCTGATGGGGGCGCTTTGGGTCCTATGCGAGCGCACGCGGACCCCCGTAAGTGCCTCATATATTTAAGGATAGATGATCCATACCCCCTCTATCCTCGAGGTCTCCCATGCCGAACGGTCCATCCCCTGACGTTGCCGTATCCCCCGATTCTGCCGCACCCGACGAGGACGTGTTCTCGCTCGGCGAACGCTGCGCCGAGGCGTTTCGACAGGCGGACGTGTTGAAGTATGAGGGGCTGGTGCTGCTCGCCGAGTTCGACGCACGGAAGGGCTACGAGGAATCGGGGTTCACCACCACCGCTGACTGGCTGACGTGGCGGACCCAGATCGAAGCCAACGCGGCTCGCGAACGTGTGCGGACTGCGCGAGCGTTGCAGCACCTTCCCAAAACGGCGGCCGCCATGCGGGATGGGACGCTGTCGTTCACCAAGGTTCGCACCCTCACCCGCGTCGCCAAGCCCGAGAACGAAGAACAGCTCCTGACGTTTGCGAGGGCCGGGTCGGCGGCGAACCTTCAGCGCCTGGTGAAGGGATGGAAGCAGCTCGATCGGCGTTCCGAGGTCACCGCGGAACAGCTCAGGTTCCGCAGCAGGACATTCAGTGCGTTCGTGGCAGACGACGGCACAGTGGTGCTGAAAGGGCGGCTCGACCCGGAAGCCGGCGCAGTGCTGATGCGGGCAGTCGAAGCGGCCTCCGACGCGCTCTACCGCCAGGAGGACGAGACCGACGAGCGCGAGGCCCAGCAGCGCAGGGCGGACGCACTTGGCTTGATGGCGGAGCGGGCCTTGGCAGCGGGGTTTGGCGAGGGTGCCCCGATCAGCGGGTCGAAGGCGGAGCGTACACAGGTCATACTCCACGTGGATGCCGACACGCTGAGCGAGGCGGGAGAGCCAGGGATGTCGGAGCTGGAAGACGGTACCCGCGTTTCCGCAGAAACGGCACGGCGCATCGCGTGTGACACGGGTGTGGTGGAGGTCACGGTCGATAACCGCGGATCGCGCAGATGTTACCGCGGATCGCGACGACGTTACCGCGGTAACGTCGGAGCTACTGAGCAGGCCGAAGGCTTGCGAGTCAACGTCTGCGCTACTGAGCGGGCCGAAGGCCAGCGAACCTCCGCCGCAGCCACCGAGGAGGCAGCAACCCTGCGAACCAACGTCCTGGACGCAGGTCGCCGAAAACGGACCGTGCCACCCGCCCTACGTCGGGCGCTCGAGGTCCGCGACCGTGGCTGCCGCTACCCCCGGCTGCGGCCTCCGCTTCACAGACGCGCACCACATCCAGCACTGGGCGGATGGCGGGGAGACCACGCTGCGCAACCTGGTTCTGCTGTGTCGCCGGCATCACCGCGCTGTTCACGAGGGTGGGATGCGCGTCTGCATGGGCCGAAACCAACAGGCCGTGTTCCTCACGCCCAAGGGGAGGGCGGTTGCGGACGCGGCGCCGCCGATCGGGACCCCGCCCACGTTGCTTCGCAGGCCTAGGGCCCGCTCAGTAGCTTCGACGCTTCTGAAGAACCGTCTCCACGATCCGAGGTCACGTCCGCTCACCCAAGACGTCACACCCCGCTATCGACGAGACAGCGACATCCCCTGGTCGATCGAGGGCGATGCTTGGGACGCACTGGACTCGGACTAGATGATGGGAAGACGGTGATGGGGCGCTTGAGCCGAGCCTCACGCGCGGTTCATAAGCGGTGACCGCCGAGACTTCAGAGATCCTCAGCCGAAGACGACCACCTGAGCCTCGCACCCAGGAACTGCGGCCAAGCTGCGGTCCAACGTCAGCAACTCGGCGTCCAGCGCCTCAGCGAGAGACAGGTAGGCGGCATCGTATGCCGTCACGTTGTGCCTCATCTCCCAGATCCGCTTTGCGAACGGGCCGTGGGGATACCGTCGGATGCCGAGGTCGGCCAGGTCTGCGAGCACTTCCGGTCCTCGGCCCCCACCCAGCACGCCCTGACGCTCGCGCCTCCGAAGCACCTGCAGAACCTCGAGGTCGAGAAGGTGCGGAGCATGCAATGAGGTCCCGCCCGCGAACAGTGCGTCCTCGATAGCAGCGGCTGCGGGTCCGCGGAGCAGCAGGTCGAGGACTACTGATGCGTCCAACACAAGCAGGTGTGGTGCAAACCCGATCACCTCACCGGTTGTCCCGCTCGCGCCGGACGGCTTCGGCCGCTGACTCTGTGCCCCGGACCGGGGGCCGGGTACGGAGGCGCTCGAGCAGCTCCTGAGGGGTGGGGCGGGCCGTGCTCTCCTGAATCATGCGCAGAAGATAGTCCGACAGACTGAGCCCCTCGATCGCTGCGCGAGACTTAAGGGTGCGGTGGACTGCCTCAGGCACGTTCCGGATCTGGATCATCTTACTCATGCGGTACGCATATTTGCATGTGGAGCACATGTCAAGAAATGGTGCCACGTTGGCGTATGGACATAACTGTCGGGCATGTGCCCCTCTTCACGACGGGCTGTATAGCCGTTGTCGCCTTGGCGCTCGGATGCGGAGGCGAGCAAGACGGCCTTGACCTGATCTCGCGAGTTGACTCTAGCGGAGTCGAGTTGGTCAGCCACCGCGAGGCCGCGGTACGTGAGCCGCCGAGCTACGCACTCACCGAGGCGCTGCGAATCGGGGCCATCGAAGGTGACGACCGCTACGAGTTCTTTCGTGTCAACGCTCTCGCCCAGTCGCCAGTTCCCGGCGGAGTCTTCGTGCTCGATCGAGGGCACCGTGCGGTTCGCGAGTATGGTCCTGAGGGTCGCTTCATTCGCGAGTTTGGAGCAGCGGGCCTAGGACCTGGAGAGTTCGTTTCTCCGTACGGTATTGCGGCCCAGGAGGGGACCGTCCTGGTGCTTGATCGGCTCTTGCACAGCTTCAACGCCGACGGGACTCTGCGAGCGGCGGTAGCACCTCGCCTCCCCGGCCGTACGTACTTGTGGAGCGCTTCTTGGGCAGGAACCAAATGGTTGGGGGAACGGCGCCAAGAGCCGACGGCCCCGAGCACGCCTACCGCGCCCCGTCACACGAAGATCATCGTCGGGGTGTTTGATCCGGATAGTGGCACATTCGGGGAAGCCGTCACGACATATGACGGAGCCCCCACCCATTCCGTCGGTCCCGCAGGGTTCATGCTCTCGCCCCTTTTCAGCCCCGAGCCCAGCCATGCGGTCGCCGGGGACGGTACCGTCTTCGTGGTCCGAGGGGGCTCCTACGAGATCGAGGCATATGATGTCGAGGGACGCCTGCGGCGCGTCATTCGGGCTGCCGGAGAACGTGATCCGATTACAGCCGACCTCATCGGCCACTACATCGCTACGGAAGAGGAGCGGACTGCGCTCATGCCCCCAGGACCCGAACGCGAGCAATTCCGGGAGGCAGCGGTGGAGCTGCGGCCCGAATTGCCGATGCCGGAGTTCCGGCCAACCCTGGGCCGGCTCTTCGCTGGGGACAACGGCGAGCTGGTTGTTGAGCGGATCGATCTGGATGAACAACCGTTCGCCGACGACGATGCAGCGACCTGGGACCTGCTTGACCCAGACGGTACGATTGCTGGGCGCTTCGTTACCGACGCTCGGTTCCAGCCCCTCATGTTCACGTCGGTTGAGGGCCTGAACCTCTGGGGCGTCGCTCGCGATGACTTAGACGTTCAATACGTGGTGCGGATGCGCCTGGGGGCGGCAGGAACCTCCTGACATCGAGTGGGCGAGTCGCGGTCTGGCTCCCCCCCTACCTGCTCGCCCTCACCTCGAACAGCGGAATTAGCTTCCCTACATACGAGTGCCGCAACGTGTTGAGGATCCTCCCTGTATTGGGACTGCCCGATCCGGCCCCAGCCGCTGAGTTCAGCGCCACTACCATTCCGGTGCCCGTCTCCGGATGGATGTAGAAGAACGATCGGAACGCCTTCTGACTTCCGGTGTGGCCCACGAGCCGAACACCCTGTTCATGCAGGAGGAAATACCCGAGCGCCATCTCCGTACGCACACCGTCGGTCTCCGCGATGGGGACTTCCGGCACCCACATCTCCTCCAGGCTCTCGCGGCTCAGTACGGCGCGTGCCTCAGGCGTCTCTCCGTCGTTCAGCAAGAACGCCAGGTAGTGCGCCATGTCCTCAACAGACGCGTTGAGTCCGCCGTTGGAGACCGTGATCCCGGTATCGAAGTCCAACCCGTTGGGGACGCGCTCATCACCAAGTCCGTCATAGTTGTTGGACCTGTGCTCGAGCAGGTGATAGGGCGTGAGGTCGTAGTAGGCAGTCCGCATCCCGAGGGGCCGGAGCACGTTCTTCTCCATGTAGCTCTCGAACGCCTCCCCGCTCAACGCTTCGATGGTGCGGCCCAGGAAGATCATTCCAGGGTTGGAGTACTGCCACTTCGAGCCGGGCTCGAACTCCACCTCCGTGTAGGGCATCATGGCCACCAACTGTGACCATTCCGTGGGTTCGTGCGGGTGCCACGACTCTCCGCCGCCCCAGGGCCAGGACGATCCGCGGAACCCGGCCGAGTGGGAGAGCAGGTGTCGAATGGTGATCTGCTCCATCGATCCAAACGGGTTGTGCGCTGCCTTGAGCTCCGGAACGTAGTCGACGATGGGATCGTCCAACGAGAGTTTGCCGCGATCGCGAAGCTGCATGATGGCGATCGAAGTGAGCGTCTTGGTGATCGACGCCCAGTGATAGATGGTCCGATTGTCGACTTCGCGATTGGTACCCCGATCGGCCAAGCCATGGGGCGTCAACGCCAGGACATCCGAACCGCGGACGAAGGCCAAGGACCCCCCGACCACCCCCTCATCGCTCAACATCGTTTGGAACGTGTCTTCGAGTGATGCCCACGCCGTCCGGAATCCATCGGGCGTGTTCTGAGCAGCGACCGGCGCTGAAGCCGTGCCAACCATCCAGACGGAACCCGCGAGCGCGAGGCCGGCAGTGCGTAGGGCGATGCGGACGGGTTTCACGAGCCTGACTCCTAGCAGCGGGTGGGTTCAGGACCAACATCCGGGGAGGCAAACGCCTGGGCAACCCGGCTCGGAACGTTCGGCATCGTCGCACCTGCGCGTCTCGCCCCGTAGATTCAGGAACACGCCCCCGAACCAGGAGCCACCATGGCCATCGAGAACGCACGGGTAGGTAGAGTCTCACGGATCGAACCTCCGATGGTGGGGTCGGGCGCGGAAATGCTGCGACGGTATCCTGAGGGTGTGCGGGTGTTCCTCTCCGACGGTACCTCGGTGCTGTTGGGAGGCCACCCTCGAGACGGTGGCTACTTGGACATTATCGAGGGGCTTCGTCGACTGGGGGCGCCGGTCTTCCTGGAACTCGAAGGCGACGAGGGCCCAATCTCGCGGCTCCTAATACCGCAGGTGGTGACCGTCGAAGGAATCGAGGAACGGGGCGACCACGCCGACGTCCGCTTGGAGATCTCGCATGCGCGGCACCGCGTGCATCGCGCGAATGCCGACTACGGAGAGCTCGTGGATGCGCTGGGCGACGCGCTGGAGCGGGGCACCACACTCTGGGTCACGGAGACCGACGATCACGAGATCATCGATGTCCGCCCCGATCCCCAGGGAGAACCGGGGGCGGAAGAGCGGGATACCGCCGACTATGGCAAAGATGACCCCTTTGAACGTGACTCGTTCTTCACCGACATCACCCGCCTGCTACAGGACTACTGGAAGTGGTGGCTGGAGTGGCTGCGGCGACTCCTAGGGTGCTTCTGTTGTGTGTCTTCGCAGCGTGCACAGGAGCTGTTCGACCTGGTGGCCGCACGTACCTGTGACCCACTCACGGTCCCGGTGCCCTGTATCCCGTTTCTGTACCCCGATGACGGATGCTGGGGAAGGGCCCACGAGATGTGCCGACTGATGTTGGCCGAAGGCGAAAAGCCCGCCAAGGTATGGATTTTCGGCTCCTTACACGTGGATACCGCGAACAACCCCAACTGCTTCGTAGGATGGGGTTGGCACGTCGCTCCTACGCTGTGTGTGCGGACTGGCATCCTGCGTACGGAGCGCATGGTCGTCGATCCTGCGCTCTTCTCCGGGCCCGTCACCAAGGCGACCTGGAAGGGTGTGCAGGGGGATCCGGGGGCGGCTCTGATCGACTCGGCGGCGTCCGTGTTTTACCGGAACCAGAGCGGCAGCACCTCCACGACGGACCCCACCTACTCTGGGTCGGACGCCGTGCTGGCGACCTATCGGCTCATGCTCCAAAACCGGGCCCTGAACCTGGGGGTTCCACCCTACGCCTGTCCCTGATCGTCGAAAGTGTGACCAGCTAGGCCCTTGGGGTGTCTATGACAAGATAAGGCGACCCCCGTTCGATGCCGCCAGACATCACGGGGCCGAGCAGACGTGCCGGCCCATCGATGGGACAGAGTCGTCTTATGGACTTCACGCAACTGTGGGAGTCGCTGGCCTCCACGCTGGGCGACACACTTCCGAGAATCCTCGCCGCCGTGGCGATCCTCATCGTCGGGTGGGTGGTGGCCGTCATCGTGCGAGCTGCGGTGCGCCGCGGACTCCGGATGGTCAACCTCAATCACCATCTCCACTCCAGTACGGAGTCCCAGCTCGACGTCGAGAACGGTGTGGCCAAGGGCGCGTTCTATGTGGTGTTGCTCGCCGCGTTGGTGGCGTTCTTCAACACGCTGGGCCTGACGCTCGTGTCGGAGCCGCTGCAGAACCTCTTGGACAAGGTGGTCGCGTTTCTCCCCAACCTGGTGGCTGGGGGTGTGCTGGCGCTGGTCGCTTGGGCCATTGCCACGCTGCTGCGGAAAGGCGCGGTCGTCGCACTGGAGGCGAGTGACCTCGACGAGAAGCTGAGCCAGAGCGCGGGAATGAAGCCGCTGTCGGGAACGATTGCCGACGTGCTCTACTGGGTCGTCCTGTTGCTGTTCCTGCCCGCCATCCTGGGAGCGCTCCAATTGCAGGGGCTGCTCGATCCCGTGCAGGGAATGGTGGACGAGGTACTCTCCATGGTGCCGAACGTGGTATCGGCGGTGGTGTTGGGAGGTGTGGGTTGGTTCCTGGCCAGCCTGCTACGCAACCTCACCAGCAGCGTGCTGGCCGTGTCGGGAGCGGATAAGCTTGGCGCACGCGCCGGGCTCCGTGGGACTATGCCGCTCTCGAAACTGGTGGGGCTGGTGGTCTTCGTGTTCGTGTTCGTTCCTGCGCTGATCGCGGCGCTGAACGTCCTTCAGATCGAGGCCATCGCTGGCCCAGCCACCGAAATGCTGAGCACCATGATGGCGGCGATCCCCATGATCTTCGCGGCTGCGCTTACGCTCGGCATCGCGTTCCTGATCGCGGGGTTCGTCGCGGACGTGATCTCGAACCTGTTGGGCGGCGTCGGGTTCGACGCGTTGCCCGGAAAGCTCGGCATCAAGGCTCTGCCGGCCGAGCCCACGCCGTCTCGGCTCGTGGGTAGAGTCGCAGTGTTCTTCATCATGCTGTTCGCGGCGGTTGAAGCCGCCGGTATGCTGGGCTTCTCCCAGGTGTCCCAGGTGGTTGCAGTTCTGATCGAGTTCGGTGGCAACGTCCTGCTGGGCGCGGTGATCATTGCGGCGGGGATCTGGATCGCCAACCTGGCTCACGCGGCGCTCGTGCGGCAGACCGGATCGAACTCGGTGTTCTTCGCCGGGCTGGCGCGCTTCGCGATTCTGGGAATCGTGTTCGCGATGGGACTCAGCGCCATGAACATCGCGCAGAACATCGTCAACGCGGCGTTCTACCTGACCCTGGGTGCCATCGCCGTCGCCGTGGCGCTGTCGTTCGGACTCGGAGGGAGAGAGGCCGCCGGCAAGCAGATGGAGCACTGGTTCTCGCGGCTGCGTAGGGAAGAGGCCTGATCCGAGGCGGGCAGGGGCCCAGGCTCCTGCCTGCCTACCTCAGGTCCAACGCCCTTTGGATCAGAGGCACGGGATCCAACACACGGATGTCACGCCTGCGTCTGAGTTCCCGCAGAAACCAGCCTTTATGGCCGGCTCCATAGGTGATGACGATGCGCGCGCCCTCGCCGCTCAGGCTATCCAACGCCGCGTCGATGTGCCCGTAGTGCGCACGGTTGATCTTGTCCCAACCGCCCGGCCCGATGTGATCGTTGAAGAGCTCGTTATAGGCTGAAAGGCGGATGTCCTGTGCCTCGTCGTAGGCGTCGGTACTGATCCAGAGTGGATCGTCGAGCGCGCCACCTGTGGCGAGCGCCTCGTCTGAGCGTCGGATGGCCTCTTGGTACAGCTCCCAGCGCTCGGCCCATGCCGGATCTCGCGAGATCTCGTCGAGGCGCTTGGCGCGGTAGTCCGACATCGTCTCGTTCCATCCCGCGGTGGGCACGACCTCGAAGTCCATCTCGCGCGTGAGCGGGAAAAGCACATCCACGTACTCGGGGAACCGTAGAACGCGCGGCTCCGTGATCTCGCCGGTCTCTTCGAACTGGGTAAGCGCGGCGTCGAAGCGATTCGGCGGAATCTCGACGAAGACGTAGTCGGGGTTCAGCCCCCGGAGGATGTCCGCGAGCACGTCCGTGGAGTAGCGTTCGCTGGTGCGATGATCCCCATGGATCATCCCCAACACCAACACCTCGTTCTCTTCGCCCCCACCAGATTCTGACGTCTCACCGGGGGGCCCGAGGATGGAGACCGTGCCGCTCACCTCGTTGGCGACCAACACCCGGCCACCATCGGGGTGTGTGCGAACCACGATGGGCTGTTCCCCGACCTCGACGTTGCGGATGAGACGCTGCTCCGGCACCGACACGATCGAAACCGTGCTGCCACCCGCGTTGTTGACCACCGCCCATCGTCCATCCGCGGTGACCGCCACCGAGAAGGGCCGGGGACCGAGGCCGCCGATGCGAGCCGTGACCTCGAAGGAGGCCGTGTTCAGGAAGGCCAGCTCGTCCGACCCGCCACACGCCACCAGGAAAGACACGTCTCCGGTGGAGAGGGCTCCACCTGCGGGACCGGGGCACACCTCGGGCTCCGCAATCGTGCGGCCCTCCAGCAGGTCGATGACCGTGACGGTCCCGTCGGTCAGGTTCGGCACGAACGCCAGTGAGCCATCCTGCGTGACCGCCCCCGGGTAGGGGCGCACACCTGTCTCGAACGACCGAACCACATCACCGGTGGTGGCGTCGACCTCGGTGAGCCGATCGGCGAACTCGGAGGTGACCCACACACGCCCGTCCACCACATCGGGCGTGAAGAGCGAGGGGCCGCGACCAACTTCCTGCGCTCCAGCTGTACCCCCGCCGGCGCCAACCAAGGTCGACCCCTGGAACTGGGTGACCGTCCACCCATCCCCAGTCTGAATGAGGTCGAGCGGCGTATCTCCAGCCGGGAAGCGATCCACCACCGCGGCGTTCCCGATGTCTATGACCGCGATCTCGCCGTCGCCACTGACCGCGACGTAGGCGGTATCCCCATCCTCGCTGAAACGGATCCCATGTGGTGCCGCTCCGACCTCGACCGTATTCACCACGTGAAACGAAGCGTAGATCATCGGGCCGGTGGTGACCGTGGTGTCGACCTGGTTCGCCGCAGTCGCGGGCACGGCGTCCGAGGCCGGCTCACCACCTCCGCACCCCAGGGCACACAAAACGAAGGCGACAGCACCCGTCCGGTACCGTCGCCCTCGCCCGTTCACCGCGCGGATCGCCACTAGATGAAGCGCATCAGCGACTCGGCCAGACCACACCCTGGTTCTCGGCCGTGACGGGTCCCATGCCTTTGTAGACGAACTTCTGGACACGCTTCCCTTCGTAGGTCTCCGTCGTGTAGATGTTGCCTTGGGAGTCGGTCACGATGGAGTGGACGGCGAAGAACTGCCCGGGCTGCCGGCCACCGTCACCGAAGCTGGTCACGATTTCGAGCGTCTCCCGCTCCATGATGTAGACCTTCATGTTCTTCCCGTCGGCCAGGTAGATGAAGCGCTGCTCAGGATCGTGCGAGAAGGCAATGTCCCACGTCGAGCCGTCGCCCAGCGTGTTGGGTGCGACCATCTTCTCCGTGACGAACGTGCCGTCGCGCTGGAACACCTGGATGCGGTCGTTGGGCCGGTCGCACACGTAGATTAACCCGTCGTTGGACGGCTCGGCGCAGTGTACGGGGTTCCTGAACTGCTGCAGCGGCGGCTCGGACGGATCGTAGCGCCCCATGTTCTCGTCGCTGGGCTCGTTCCCGTAGGCGCCCCAGAAGCGCTTGATCTCACCGGTGTTGATGTCGAGCACTGCGACGCGCTTGTTGCCGTAGCCATCTGACACGTACGCCTCATTCATCTCCGCATCGAATGAAATCTTGGCCACGCGCCCAAAGTGCTCCATGCTCATGCTGTTCGGCTCCATGCCGACGCCGGGGGTGCCGATCTGCTGTAGGAACTGGCCGTCGCGCGAGAACTTGAGGATGTGGGAGTCCGGTCCGCCATTACCGCCGATCCAGATGTTGTCCATCGGGTCCAGCGTCAGTCCATGGTTCGACGCAGGCCAGGTGTAACCCTCGCCGGGGCCGCCCCAGGAGTTGACCAGGTTCCCGTCGGGATCGAACTCCAGGATGTTGGGCGCGGGGATGCAACACTCACCCGTGGGCGGGTCGGTGGCGGCACCAATTTCGGTGCGCTCGTTGAAGGACTCCCGCCGGTGGATCACGAAGACGTGGTCGCGCGAGTCGACGCCCACACCGATCGCCGAACCCAGCACCCAGTGATTGGGCAGGGGTTGAGGCCAGAGCGGGTCGACCTCGAACATGGGAGCCTCCCCTTGGGCAGACGTGATGGCCATCGACGTGGCCGTGGACGCGGGGGCTTCGGCGCCGTCGGCCGCACCTTGGCAGGCCTGGATGGAAACGATCGCCGCTGCCAGGCAGCCGCCCATGAGGATCTTGCGTAGCATTCTTGAACTCCCGTTCGTGCGTCCGATGCACCGTCCGAGGCCGTCGAGCCACGGGGGGTCAGCCTGTCCCGTCCGGCCAGAAGCCCTCAGGTTAAGGTCATTCATCGGTATCCGTCCAGCAGAAAGGCATCGGGAAGCGACCACTGGCATGAGAGTCTGGCGAAAATGGGGCGTTCGCACCCTTCTGCTTGCGGGCTTGATGATCGTGGCCTTCCCTGGTCGTCCGGCAGCACACGAGATCCCCACCGATGTGCTGGTGCGGGTCTTCGTGCGGCCTTCGGGAGACCGCATGACCGTCCTGGTGCGGGCCCCCCTCGAGGCCATGCGCGACATGCAGTTCCCGCTGTTCGGGCCTGGGTATTTGGACATCGAGCGGGCCGGTGAAGAGGTCGAGAACGCGGCCATCCTGTGGGTCGGCGACTACCTCAACTTCTACGAGGATGGGAACGAACTGGAGGGTGCGCGCCTGGTCGCCAGTCGGGTGTCCCTTCCCAGCGATCGTTCGTTCGCGACCTACGACGGGGCGCTGGCCCATTTCCAGGCTGCGCCGCTTCATGCGGCCACGCAGTTGCCCTGGCAGCAGGCCATGCTCGACGCGCAGTTCGAGGTGCCGATTACCTCGGACTCGGCGCGCTTCGCCATCGACTCCCGGCTGGCCCACCTGGGGCTGCGCACGGTCACCGCCCTGCAGTTCGTGCCACCCAGTGGAGGCGCCCGGGTGTTCGAGTTTACGGGAGACCAGGGGCGCGTAGAGCTGGACCCGAGCTGGACGAACGCGGTGCTTCGGTTCGTGGCGCTGGGATTCGAGCACATCCTGGACGGGTTGGACCATCTCCTCTTTCTGTTGTGCCTGGTGCTCCCTGCGCGCCGGTTCCGAGTGTTGGTACCCGTGGTGACCGCGTTTACGGTAGCGCACTCCATCACGCTTATCGCTGCCGCGTTCGGGCTCACGCCTCGCGCGCTCTGGTTTCCGCCGTTCATCGAAACCCTGATTGCGCTGTCCATCGTGTACATGGCCCTGGAGAACATCGCGGGCGCCAAGGTGGAGAGGCGCTGGTGGATGGCCTTTGCGTTCGGGCTGGTGCATGGGTTCGGGTTCTCGTTCGCGCTGAGCGAAACACTCCAGTTCGCCGGCGCGCACCTGCTGGCCTCGCTCCTGTCGTTCAACATCGGCGTGGAGTTGGGTCAGTTGTTCGTGGTCGTGCTGATGTTGCCCGTGCTCGCCTTCTTGTTCAGCCGCGTGGTGGCCGAACGGATGGGGATCATTCTGATTTCGGCTCTCGTGGCTCACACCAGTTGGCACTGGATGACGGAGCGGGGGAGCGACTTCCTGGCTTACACCATCCAATGGCCCGCCTGGAATGCGGGAGGCGTACAGACGGTGGGTCGGTGGGTGGCCCTCGTGGCGGTAATCGGGGTGGCGGCCTGGGGCTTGAACGGCCTGTACCGTCGGTGGTTCCCAGACGTGGCCGATCCCACCTAAGTCGCCATAGATTGGCTGAGCCCTGCGGGGCGACCTGTGTTCTCACGTCTTGAGGAGTGGTGTCATGCTGGGAGTTCGTGCCTTCCTTCCCGTGTTCGCGCTGTCGCTGGTGGTCGTCGCACCCACGGCGCTGCAGGCGCAGCTCTCGAATCCCTACGCGGCCCAGGATGGTTGGGGAGAACTCCCAGAGGGACGGACCTGGGGTGCGGTGAGCGCCGTGTACACAACACCCGACGGCCAGCAGATCTGGGTGGCCGAGCGCTGCGGTGCCAACACCTGCATCGGCAGCGACCTCGACCCCATCATGCTGTTCAACCCGGACGGGACGTTGGTGCGGAGTTTCGGGGCGGGCATGATTGCGTGGCCGCACGGGATGTTCGTGGACTCGGATGGTAACGTGTGGGTCGCTGATGCGCTGGGGTTCGGGAACCAGCCAGAGGGGTGGGGACATGTGGTGCTCAAGTTCAGTCCCACCGGTGAGTTGCTCATGACGTTGGGCCAAAAAGGGGTCGCCGGTGCAGGGCGCGACACCTTCACCAAACCCAGCGACGTCGTGGTGGCGCCCGATGGGAGCATCTTCGTGGCGGACGGTCATGACGCCGCCGGCAACAACCGCATCGTGAAGTTCGACGCCCAAGGCAACTACCTCCTGGAATGGGGAGGCACCGGACTCGAGCACGGGGAGTTCCGCGATCCTCATGCCTTAGCGATGGACTCCCAAGGCCGGCTGTTCGTCGGGGACCGGGCCAACTCACGAACCCAGGTCTTCGACCAGGAAGGCAACCACCTCGCCACCTGGACGCAGTTCGGCCGTCCCTCCGGGCTTTGGATCGACAGCAACGACCGGCTGTACGCCACCGACTCGGAGTCCAACGCCCGCCGGAACCCGGGCTGGCTTCGGGGCATCTACATCGGCAGTGCCCGCACAGGGTGGGTGGACACCTTCGTGCAGGATCCCGAACCCGATCAGGACAACTCGGGCACCAGTGGCGCTGAAGGGATTGCAGTAGACGCCATGGGCAACATGTACGGTGCGGAAGTGGGCCCCAGGCAGATGAGGAAGTATAGGCCGCGGTAGTCGGTGCTTAGAGCACCTCGCCGCGCTCGAGCCGGTAAAGGTGCACGAAGGGGACGTCCAGTTCATCCCGCTCGACGCCGAGCAGAAAGTCGGCGCCGATCTGGTGGATGGTGAGCCCTTCGGGGACCACGATCGTCCCGAGCCACCGGCCCTCCGGGTTGAACACAGACCAGTGTGGGGGACCCTGAAGCCCGTATCGCGAGGACGGCAGCGTCATATCGACCTCGTCGGGCGCCGGATAGTCTTGTACCCAGAGTCCGCCCTCGTCCGTCACCAGGAACCGCCGAAACGCAGGCAGCGTGTCCGCGAACTCCAGGATGTCCGCCTCGTGTAGTTCTCGCACCCGGGCTACAGGTGACCGTTTTGCCCGGGCCTCGCTCCGGCGCTGGTCCCGGAACGCATCCATGAGTGAGCGTGTGACCGGCTGTGGGCGCCACGCGCGCCGGACGATGCGGTCCAGCGACCCATTCATCCCGTAGTGGCGCAGCTCATAGCTCGTCGGAAACGCGTGCCATAGTCCGGTCGAGTCAGCGCCCCAACTCTCAGCGGGCGCCAGCGCGGTGAACCCGTCGAGCGGGTAGCCGTTGAACGAACCGGATCGCTTCCCGTGGCGCGCGGGCAGCGGGCCAACCGACGCCCACCGATCCCCGAGCGGAGACATGATGCGCCACTCGGCGAAGGCGATTCCGCGCTCGGGCGGCAGCTCGCTACTCAGGATCTCGTCGGCGATGAGGTAGCTGCCGTCCGGCAGCCAAGCCCTCGGAAGGTCCCAGATATTTCGCCAGTCGGGCGTCTGACTGTCCCTCACGCTGCGGGCGTAGTCGCCCTCCACCGAGAAGACGTGCTGAGTGAAGTGACCGGTGTCGTGTATGACGATCGAGTCTCCACGAAGTGATGCCCCTCGCGTGGGCGCAGCGAACTCACCGGGGCCCGGTCCTGTTCGCGAGATCTCGTGCGCGAACGTTCCGTTGGCCTCAAAGACGCGCACCGAGGCAGGCACCAGCTCTACGACCACGATCCGGCCGTCCCGGAGCCGAAACACATCGGAGATCCCCGCGAACAGCCGGTTGGGGTCGTCACAGGAACGGCACCCGAGTGTCAGCGATGGAGTGGCTGCGACGCGCATCCGGTCAGCAGTGGTCCACGTCGAGTCGAAGCTCTCCACGATGGCGATGCCGGCGCTGTCGCGCACCACGAAAGCCTCTCGTGAGTCGCTGGCGGGTGATGAGCATGCGAGCATCGTGGAGACGATCAGCGCTCTGCGGAACGCCGCACGATTCACGATTGCTCCCTGAAAGGAGGCCCCGGTCACGGCCGCGGCCCGACCGGACTCACCCGATCGGGCCGCCGCACCGCTAGGTGCGAGACGAGCTGTGCTGCTTAGCCAAGTCCAAAGCAGTAGAAGAAGCCGTTCCCGCCGGTACCCTGCAGGTCTTCCTGACCACAACCACGCGATCCGTGGGCGGAGTTCCATGACGTCGGGTTGGCACCGCCGCCTTGACGATCGTGATGTCCCACGAGCGCACTTCCGTCGCTGGAGCTGCTCGTCCAGTTGTCGCAGGTGGAGTCGCCCTCGGCATCAGATACCATGCCTTCCAGCGTCGAGCCGGTGATGATGTCATGCATGTTGGGGTCGTCCCCGCGGCCGTTCACCATCTGACCCTTCTCGGTGAGAATGGTCTCCTTGGTCAGGTTGTTCTCGCCGTGTAGTTCATCCACGTTTTCGGCGATCTTGACCCCTCTGTAGTTGAACCAGGGACCCGTACCAATCCGGTCGCGGGCGTTCACCGCGGCCTGGTCTCCTTGCGCCACTGCACTCAGGTAGGCTCGCCACTGGAGATCCCCGGCGCCTACCGCATAGGCGAGGTCCGCGCAGACCTGATCGGCGCCCCTGAGGCCTCCAAGGTCGGCACCGTTACCCGGTCCGGCCGAGGTAATGAAGAAGTTCATCTGCGCCGACTGCGCGGACAGGGGAGCTGCGCAGAGCGCTAGAGCGATGAGAAGAGAACCGGTACGAGACATGTCGAACTTCCTCCTGGGCCGAAGTCGGGTCATGAATGTGTGTCGGGACCACGTTTGTCGGGGTCCCGACCAGGAGCTACACCGGTGGGATCGAAACGATGACCCCCTGACGGACGGGACCTCTTGCCCCCGGAAAGTACGGTGCCCGCGGTTGGCGGGAAAATCGGCGGAATTCCCGGTCGCCGAGGTGGGCGACGTCCCCTGGGGGTGCCGTAGTGCTCGGCCCAGGCTACCACCTTCAAGAGGGGCTCGGGTGTCAGCCAATGGACATGCTCCTTGTCTCGCCACTCCCGCGCGACCAGACCGGCCTCGATCAGTATTCCCAGGTGCTTCGTGGTGGCTTGCCGCGAAAAGGGCAGCCCGTCGGCCAACTCGCGGATGGACAGCGGTCCCGTCCTGCGGAGACGCTGGATGATGAAACGGCGGGATCGATCGGCGACAGCGAAGAAAACGTCGTGCATTGTTCAAGTATGCCACCGATCGGTTGCATACCCAATATCTAGATGTACACGATCACGCCGTCGGATCCGTCAAAAATATAGCGACGTCTGCACCTTGAACGAGTACTGGGTGTCCAGCCCATTCGGACGGTAGACATCCAGGTTCACCCCAATCCGGTTCCGTCCCGATACGTAGGCGTTGAGCCCGGGCGTCAGCAGGAGCCCCGTGTCGTCGGCGCTGTCCATGTCGGGGTCGCCCCAGCTCAGGCGGGCAATGGGTTCGATGGCCTCGAAGATGTGGTGATCCACAGGCGTGTAATTGCTCCATACGCCCTGGACCGCCATGAAGGACGGCGAGTCCCCGGACGCGTTGTCGTCCTCGCGCCAGTTGTCGCCGGTCACCAGCCCCAGGCGCACGTTGGTGCCATCCCGGAAGGAGCCCCACACCAGATCGACACCGTAGGCCACTCCGGTACGGTCGTTGTCGTCGGCGTCGGTGTAGTCGTGCCCCCCGATGTTGCCCGAGAGTACCAGCCCGTTGTCGAGGTCCACCGAGAGCCGGCCGGAGATCGACTTACCCGAGTTTTCGTCCGAGCCCCGTGTTCCGGTGCCGTTCGTCACAGTGGCCAGGTAGGACACGCGCTCCGAAAGGGCGCCGTCGAAGCGGATGCCTGCGTCACGGTCGGAGTATCGAAGGCTTTCCGTGAAGCGGCTGAGTGAGCACACGCTGCCCACGCCGGCGCAGTGGGAGACGCCGCTGATGCGTCCCGTTCGTTCCACCATGACCATCTCTGTGGAGCTATCCAGCTCGAACACGTCGAAGGCCCTCTTGAACTGCCCGAAACTCACCCGGAATGCCGGATCGAACTTCAATCGGAAGTAAGCGTCCTTGAGATCGGCGCCTCCGCCACTGAGGTCGGGTTGCACCCGACCGTCCACATAGTCGCTCACCGTGACGTCGAAGGTCAGTCGGGCCCGCCGGTTGAAGAAGTCGGTGCTCTTCCCGTCTTCGTCGGAACTGGTCGCGAACTGTGAGTGGAGGCGGCCACCCACCCGGATCGTGGCGCTGCGTGCGTTGATTTCCACCTGCGCCACGGCGGCCGGGGCCGAGGCCGCAAGCAGGGCGAGCGAGAGGGGTAGGAGGGCGCCCGTGCTCAGTTTCATCCATGTACTCCGCCTGAAGTTACCCGAAAGACGCGGTCTACTATGGAAGAAGAACTCGAAATCGCCCAGTGTTTGTCACGACTTTGTTACCTGTTGGGACCGAACTGGTGACACGGGCGGGTGCCGAGGTTACGGCTTGCGCCTCGTTGGTCAAGCCGGGAAGCTTGATCCCATGAAAATCAAGAGGCTTCGCACCGCCGTTTGCACGGCAGTCCTAGTGGCGTCTGTTGCCGGTCCGCTCGTCGCACAGGAACCCGCTCGCATCTCGGAGGAGCGTCGCACGTTTACGACCTATCCGTTCTCCGAACCCAACCCCATTCCCATTCTTCCCCGGGATGCTCGGCTCTATCCCTACCACAGTTTCGAAGGATATGCCCACGATCCGGTCGAACAGGATTGGACCGTTGTGCACCTGGAGAACGACTACATCGAGGTGTGGGTGCTGCCGGAGGTCGGCGGCAAGGTTTGGGGCGCTCGGGTCAAAGAGTCCGGTCACGAGTTCATCTATCGCAACGAGGTGATGAAATTTCGGAACATCGCGTTGCGTGGGCCGTGGACGTCAGGGGGGATCGAATTCAACTTCGGCATCATCGGACACACGCCCGCGACGGCCACTCCCGTGGACTACCTGCTCCGCGAGAACGACGACGGGAGCGTGAGCTGCTTCGTGGGCACGATGGACCTGCCGTCGCGCACGATGTGGCGGGTGGAGATTCGCCTCCCGGCGGACCGCGCCTACTTCGAGACCAACGCCCTCTGGTACAACCCCACGCCGCTGGAGCAGCCCTACTACAACTGGATGACGGGTGCGGGTTTCGCGCAGGACGATCTGGAGTTGGCGATTCCGGGCGACACCTACCTGACCCACCCCGGGATGGCACGCGACTGGCCGACCGATCCAGCGGGCAGGGATCTCTCGCTCTACCGTAACAACACGTTCGGGGACAACAAGTCGTATCACGTCGTGGGGGAGCTGAACGACTTCTTCGGCGGATACTTTGTGGACGAGGATTACGGCTACGGGCACTGGGCACGGCACGAGGACCTACCCGGGCAGAAGCAGTGGCTTTGGGCCTCCTCGCGACTTGGCGGCATCTGGGAAGACCTGCTCACCGACACGGACGGGCAGTACGCCGAGTTCCAAGCAGGACGTCTCCTCGTCCAGTACTCGCCTGATGGTTCGCTCAACCCGATCACGCAGGCCGGCTTCGATCCGCTCTCGTCGAGCCGTTGGACGGAGACCTGGTTCCCCGTAGAGGGCCTTGGTGGACTGACAGACGCTTCGCGCGACGGTGCGATGGCATTGCACCTGGAAGATGCCCGTCTGCAGATCGCCGCACATGCGTTCGGAGACGTCTTGGATACCCTGTTCGTGTGGGTGAACGGAGAGCTGGTCACCGCCGAGCCGGTATCGCTACGCACTCTGGAGCCGGTCCGCACCTCGGTGCCCGTTCCGGTCGGCGCCCGCTACCGGGTCGCGCTGCCAGCGTTGGACCTCGACTACGACTCCGACCCTAGCGATCGGTTACTGGCTCGCCCGTACAGGACGGATCCGGCCGCCGCGGCCGAGGTGCCAGAGGTCACGGGCTTGGCGTTCGAAGCAGCGGAGCTGTCGGAGGCCAGGGAGTACACGAGGGCTCGCGCCCTCTATGAGGAGGTCGTGCGCCGCGAGCCCTGGCATCGCGACGGGCGGCTGGGGCTTGCCGACCTGGCTTTTCGGTCGGGGTTGTACCCAGACGCGTTGGCGCACGTCAACCGCGTGTTACAGCTCGACGCCTACGACGCGGAGGCCAACTTCTTGGCAGGGATCGCGTACCGAGCGCTGGACCAACATGTCGATGCCCACGACGCGTTCGGATGGGCGGCCCGCTCCATGGCGTTCCGGTCCGCAGCGTATGTAGAGTTGGCCAACCTGATGATCGAAGAGGAGAGCTGGTCGGAGGCCGAGCGCTACGCGCGTCTGGCGTTGGACTTCGATCGCACCAGCGTGCCGGCCCACCGGGCGCTCGCCGTCATCGGCCGCGCCGCTGCCCGACCCACGCTCACGGACGAGGCCATCGAGGCATTGCTGGCGATAGATCCGCTGCATCACTTCGCGATGGTGGAGCGGGGGTTGGCGGAGCGCGGAGGCCCGTCCATGGCGTCGATCTCGCGCAGCGAGTTCGCCGAACAGGCCGCGTTCGAGGTGGCCGTCAAGTATCAGTCATGGGGGCGGACGGGAGACGCGCTGAGTGTCTTGGACGCGCTGGATCGACCGGGCACGCTGGCGCGGGTTTGGCAGGCCTGGCTGCGCGATGACCCGCGCTCGCTCGGCGCCCCCGCGCTCGCCTTCACGTTCCCATTCCGGCGTGAATCCCTGGAGGTCCTGGCCTGGGCCGTCGAGCAGTCCGAGGAGTGGGGTTGGCGCTACTTGTTGGCGTTGAATCTCTGGGCCCGCGATCGGGTGCCAGAGGCCGCGGAGCTGCTCACAACCTTGGGCGACGAACCTGATTACGCCCCCGTCTATGTGGCGCGCGGACTCCTCCTTCAAGCCGAACACGGGACCGATCCGGGTCCCGACCTGCGTCGTGCCGCTGAACTGGCCCCCGAGAGTCGCATCGTCCGAATTGCGGAGGTGCAGTTCCTCCTCTCCGAGGGTCGATGGGAAGAGGCGCTGTCGCGTTCCAGGGAGGCGCGAACCGCGTTCGCAACCGACTTCAACCTGGCGCTTCTCGAGGTACTGGCGCTCAACGAGTTGGGGCGGGGTCGCGAAGCGCTGGACATCCTTGCCAATGTGCGAGTCCTCCCTTCGGAGCATGCCCGCGACAGTCACCGGCTCTATGAGCAGGCCCAATTGATGGTGGCGCTCGATGCATTCGACCGCGGTGCGCTCTCAGAAGCGCAGGCGCATGCGCTCGCCGCGCTCGAGTGGCCGGAGCATCTGGGGCAGGGCCGCCCCTATCGGCCCGAAGAGCGCATGAGTCGCTACCTCCTCGCCGAGATCGAATCCGCCCTCGGAAACCGCGACGCTGCGGAACGGGAGTTCGCCCGGGTGGTGGATGCCAGTGCACCGCTGGGCGGGGCGGTCACCCGCCTCGACGCGCTCGGGATCTTCGCGCTGTACAGCCCGGATGGGATGGAGCGCATCCGCGAGCGGGCGGCTGACCTGCTGAGTCGGGAAGCACCCGAAGCGACCGCCCTCGGGCGCTTCGCCCAGGCGCTGGCGTCGGAGGACGTGCCGGGCGCGTTGAGCGGATTACGCGCATCAGGGCTGCTGGGCGACGACCTCACCGGCCGACTGTTGGCGCGTATCCTATCGGCGCACTAATCCGTCGAAACTAGCGCCTTTCAGCTCGCAGGTTGAGCTGGGCATCGACGATCCGGAGCTCGCGGATGTCATCCCCGGTCCCGGAGAACACGACGTGCACCGCCGGGGCGCCGGCGGGGAAGAACGTGCGCTCGTCTAGCGCCGACAACTGGCGTCGAGTGCCCTCTGTACGCTTCAGCCACAGCGCGTCACGGTCCTCTTCGATTTCGATCCGTTCGGTCGCGCCCGTGCCATAGGTGTAGATACCGACGAAGCGCGCCCGCTGAGCGCTGTCGAGTTCGATGGTATCGCCCTGCCGCGGGTCGGCGGTGCCGAGCGTCTCCAGGTAGTCATAGACAGCGGCGGCTGGCTCTCTGCCGAATCGTGCGTGCGCGAGCAACGTGATGCCGTGGGGACCGTGGATGGACTCGATTCCCGGCTGCGCCTCGATCATCCCTCGGACGACGTCCAACTGACCCAACATGGCCGCGGTGAACAGGTTGGGTCTCGCCCCCTTGGAGATCAGATACTCGGCGATCTCCCGCCGACCGGTGTGGGACGCCGCACCCAAGGCGCTCTCCCAATCCCCGAATCCCCAGTCCCAGCTCGACTTTGCCAGCGCCGGGCTGGCGTCTACCAGCTCCCGGACCCGGTCGATGTTGGCGTGTGAGGCGCCGACCACGGCCCTCACCAGGGCTGGATCCTGTCCCGGAAACATAATGTGGGGATCGGCCGGGACCGCTGGTCCTGCTGCGCTCAACGGAACCGCGTCGAGACCGAGAACGCCGGCGGCGGTAAACCCGAAGTAGAGGAAGTTGCGGCGTTCCATACGGACTCCCGTAAAAGGGTGGTGATGGGGTTCATGTCTTATACCGTTGCGGGCTGGCTGTTTCACCCGATTACTTTGACGACATGAACACCGCAAAGAGGGAGGAAGCCCTCTATCCACCCGTGAAGGCGTTCCTGGAGGCGCAGGGCTACACCGTCAAGGGTGAGGTCGAGCACTGCGATGTCGTGGCCGTTCGGGACGCTGACGAGCCTCCCGTGATCGTGGAGCTGAAGGCGACCCTGAGCTTCGCGCTCATCCTGCAGGCGGTAGATCGTCTGGCGTTGTCCGACCACGTCTACGTGGCCTTCCGGGTGGGGAAAAAGCACAGCTCCTTATGGCGCACGCGCAGGCGTCAGGTGGTTGGGCTCCTACGTCGCCTCGGCCTGGGACTCCTTACAGTGTCCACCCGGGACAACGTGGTGCCCGTCCTGGACCCGGTGCCCTACCGGCCCAGGGGGAGCCGCGCACGGACGAGGCGCCTACTCAAGGAGTTCTTCGAGCGGGTGGGCGACCCCGAAGCCGGAGGGTCGGCCGCAGGAAAGCGCCTCACTGCCTACCGGCAGGATGCGCTGAGATGTGTGCGTATCCTACAAGCCGATGACATCTGCAGCGTAGCCCAAGTTCGGGAGGGCGCCGGCGTGGACCGAGCGGGCAACATCATGCGGGACAACCACTATGGTTGGTTTGAGCGTGAACGCCGCGGCCACTACCGTCTGTCACCCAAAGGTGCCCAGGCCGTTACTGACTGGGCCGACGCACTCCGCACACTCTAGTGTGTCAACGAATAGATGATGTAGTTGACCGCTAGCTTATACGCGAAGCTGGAATACACGAACGGATAGCTGGGCTGCTCCGACCACTCCCAGGCGTCTCCCAGGTCCGTATTCCAGTTGATGACCACCATCAGGCGGCCACTGTCATCGTGGATTCCACGAACGTGCGTCTCGTAGCCGTCGCGTTCCCAGGTCTGACCGTACATGGCGTTCTGGTGAGCTGGGACCTGCAGGATTTCGTCGATGTCGTAGAAGGTGTTGAAGATCTGATGATCCAACCCCAACTCGACGATCGGTCGATCCGGAAAGACCCGCTGCATCTCCTGTTCGAAGTTGGCCCACTCGTACGTGCCCCAGAAGTCGTCCACCACCAGGAAGCCGCCGGCGAGTAGGTAACTCCGCAGTCCCTCCACCTCGGCCTCGGTCATGTTCATGTAGCCGACCTCGAGCATGTAGATCCAGGGAAACTTCCGGAGCGCCGGGTCGTCCAACCTGACCGGATTCTCTTCCTGGTAGACGTCGAGTAGCTCGAGCGTCCGGTCGATCACGATGACGAACTGGCGGTCTGCCTTGGGGAAGTCGGTGTCCCAAGACTGCCTGCGCCGCCAGCCCATCGCGCCACCGCTCGAGTAGGCGGCTCGGGTGAAGTAGAAGTCCGAGCCGGCAGGCGCCGTTGGCCAGAACTCCTGGAGGGCGGGAGCCGCGAGCGGCGCAGGGGGGCGTAGCTCGACACGGGCGTAGGCCGGTGCTTCGGCGTCCGCTTCCACCTCTCCTCCACCCACGTCAGATCCAACGACGACCGCGAGGGCGCTGCCGACCAATAGCCCAAGGACGAGCTTGGGCGTCATCATCGGCAACACGGGCATCGATAGGCAGGGTGGCGCATGACAAAAGTTAGCGCCGGAGCCGACCGCCGCGCGACCGCCGATCCGCACCGCCGCGATTGCGCCGAGGGAACCGAAGCGGGAAGCTGCCGATTCCGAACCACAACATGACGGTCCTGAGGGCCTGATCCGGAGAATGCATGTGGTTGCCCTAGAGAAGGTCGAAGCGCTGGTCATCGGCACTGGCCAGGGTGGGAAGCCCCTGGCCGGTGCACTTGCCGAGCGCGGCTGGAAAACGGTGATCGTGGAGAAGGGCCGCGTCGGGGGGACGTGCGTGGTCGAAGGCTGTACGCCCACCAAGACGATGGTGGCCAGCGCGCGGGTGGCTCACCTCGCTCGAAGGGCCGGGGACTATGGTGTTCGGACCGGACCGGTGTCAGTGGAGCTCTCCACGGTCAGGCAGCGGAAGCGCGACATCGTGGACGCCTGGAGCGCGGGGAGTGAGCGCGGCATGACGCGTCACGACACCCTCGAGCTCGTCCGCGGCGTCGCGAGCTTCGCGGGTCCCAAGGAGATCGTGGTTCGTTCCAGCGCTGCCCCTGGAGACGTGTTCCGCCGCTTCGAGGCAGATCACATCTTCATCAACAGTGGCACCCGGCCGCGCATCCCCGACGTCCCCGGTCTCGACGGGGTTCCCTACCTCACATCGACTTCGATCATGGAGCTGGATGAGGTGCCCGGACACCTGATCGTATTGGGCGGCGGGTTCATCGGACTGGAGTTCGGACAGATGTTTCGGCGCTTCGGGTCGGCTGTGACGATCCTGGAAGGCGGCGCTCGCCTCGCCCCCCGCGAGGACAACGACATCGCCGAGGCCCTGACGGCGGTGCTGGAAGGCGAAGGCATCGAGATTCGATGCGGCACCACGGCCACGGCCGTGAAGGCTTCTCCTGACGGTGAGGGCATCCGAGTTGAGGCGTCACGATCCTCGGCGGAAGGTGGACCGCCCACCACGCACGTCGTGGACGGCACCCACTTGCTGGTGGCGACCGGGCGGGAGCCCAACTCCGACCTCCTGGACCTGACGGCCGCAGGACTCGCTGCCGACACACGGGGCTTCATTGGAGTGGACGACACCTGCCGTACCGACGTCGAGGACATCTGGGCCCTGGGCGACGTGACAGGGGCCCCGCCTTTCACCCACATCGCCTACGACGACTACCGGGTCATCGAGAGCCAGCTGTTCGGGGATGGGAGTCGGACACGTGAGGGCCGTCCTGTGCCCTACACGCTGTTCACCGATCCGCAACTTGGACGCATTGGGCTGACCGAAGCACAAGCGCGCAGCGCGGGGCACAACGTGCGGGTTGCTGCCCTACCGATGAGTCGGGTTGCCCGTGCCGTCGAGACCGACGAGACCCGAGGCCTCATGAAGGCCATCGTCGATGCCGACACGGAGCAGATCCTTGGGGCGGCGATCCTGGGCATCGAAGCTGGCGAAGTGGTTTCGGTAGTTCAGGTGGCCATGATGGGAGAGCTCCCGTATACGGCGCTGCGCGACGGCGTGTTCAGCCATCCTACGCTCTCAGAGTCGCTGAACAACCTCTTCATGACACTCTAGGGGCGTGGCGGACCGACCAGGGCATGCATTGTGCTCCGAGGTAGGGAAGCCAAGGAGATCCCATGCGAACGCTTCGCCCACTTGCCCTCGCACTCGTACTCACCGCCGCCGCCTGCCCAGGGTCCAGTGGAGAAGAGCAGCCGGCCGAGGCCCCCACGGAAGAGCTGACCCGGCGCCAAAAGGACTCGCTCATCAGCGCGATGCCGTTGCCGGGCGCTCGAGGCGTAGGTTCGGCGCTCCGGAGTCAGGACGCGGCGGCCGAGCGTGCCCGCAGACTCGAGGAAGAGTCGAACCGCTGACCTGAGGTCGCGGAATCGGTAGTGTAGGGGCATGACACCGACGCTTGCCGATCACTTCGTGGTGCTGTTTCTGCTGGTCGCGATCCCGCTGCTGTCGACCCGCAACTATCGCCGCTTCCAACAGGCGGTACGCACGGGCGGCCCGGGCACGCGCGGTCGCGAATACTGGAAAGGCATCAGCCGTCAGTGGGTCGTGACACTCATCTTCATGCTGTATTGGTGGTGGGTGGGCAGGCCCTGGAACGTGCTCGGACTGGAAGTCCCGACCGACTCGCGCTCCCTGTGGGGTCTCGGTGTGACCCTACTGGTTCTTGGTTTCCTCTACTCGCAGTGGCGATCGGTGCGGGGGCTGAGCCAGGCAGAGTTGGCCGAGCTGGCTCCTAGAACCTCTTCGGTCGCCGATCTGCTGCCGCACGGACCGGCCGAGGCACGGACCTTTCGCGTTCTGGCCTTCACGGCAGGGACCTGCGAGGAGATCCTCTACCGAGGCTTCCTCCTCGCGTACCTGGCCTTCTACTTCGGCGCCTGGCCAGCGGTGTTGATCGGTGGCATCGCGTTCGGAATCGCGCATGCCTATCAGGGCGTCAGCGGCATTGTGAAGACAGGCGTGGTGGGACTCCTGGCCGGCGCCCTGTACGTGGCCACAGGATCGCTGCTTTGGCCGATGCTGCTCCACACCGGTATCGATTTGCATGGCGGCGCGGTGGGCGGCCTGATCGTCCAGGCAGTGGATGCCGCGCGTGCTACTCCTCGCGAAGCGTAACCGCAGGATCGACCCCAGCAGCCCGGCGCGCCGGTAGCCAGCTTGCGAGCGCAGCCACCATTGCCAGGGTGAGCGCCACGGCCCCGTAGGTGGGGAGGTCCATCGCTTCCACCCCGAACAGCAGCGACTGGATCAGGCGCGACAACCCCACCGCAGCGAACACGCCCACCACGACGCCGATGCCGGCGAGCACCAACCCCTGGCGGAGCACCATCTGCGACACGTCGCCCTGCTGGGCTCCCAGCGCCATCCGTACTCCGATCTCCCGGGTCCGCTGACTGACTGCGTAGGAGATCACTCCGTAGATGCCAATCGTGCCCAATACCAAGGCCACCCCTGCCGCGATCAGGAGCATCACCAGCGTAAATGAGGTGCGGGCCATGGACCGCTTCACTCGGGCCACCATCGTGGTGGCTCCGGCGAGCGGCACCCGCTCCACGCTCCAGATGGCTTCCTGGGCGCGGGGCAGCAGCGTAGGCAACACCGCGGGATTGGCCCGCACCGCAAACGTTACCGACCGTCTCAGCTCGGTGCCCTGCCCATACAAATCGCCTTGGACGAGAGGCCAGTACATGGTGCCCGGAGCCTCCTGGTCCAGGCCGTTCATGTGCACGTCACCCACCACGCCCACGATCTCGTGCCAAACGGGTTCGCCTCCGCTGATGTTGATTGCGGAGACCCGCTTGCCGAGCGCCGCCTGGGGGCTCTCCCAGTTTTCGAGGGCGAAGTTCTCCGAAACCACCACGACGAGTCGGCGCTCGCTCAGGTCGGGCCAGTCGAGATCGCGACCGGCGACCAGGGGGATCCCCATCGCATCGAAGTACCCGGGCATCACATTGGTGAAGCGACGGATGGGTGGAAGCTCCCCTTCGGCCAAGGGCGCGCCCTCGAGGAACACGGGATCGTTCGACTGATTCCCGCCGAGCGGTGCCCCGTTAATCGTTCCCACGGCTGTGACGCCAGGGATGGCCTTCAGAGCGTTTTCCATCTGGCGGAAGGCTTCGACCGTCTCGTCCACGCCGGGCTTGGTGGCCGACGGGATGGCCACTCTGAACATGAGCATCTCCTCGGGAGCATCGAGCCCGAGATCCACGTTCCTGAGTGCCTGGAAGCTTCGGATCATCAGACCCGATCCGATCAACAACACCATGGCCAACGCGATCTGTGCTACCACTAGAGACCCCTGCATGCGACGGCGCTCCCGCCCTGCGCTGCCCCCTCGGCCACCCTCCTTGAGGGCGGGGACGAGGTCGGGGCGTCCATAGCGGAGGAGCGGCACCAGTCCGAACACAACCCCGGCGACCAGCGACACGAGCACCGTAAACAGCAGCACAGTGGGGTCGACGCCGACCTGCTCGAGGCGGGGAAGCTCCCCCGGTCCCATCGCCCTCAGCACGCGGAGTCCGACGAATGCCAGCAGCACTCCGACGGCGCCGCCCAGCAGGCTCAGCAATACACTTTCGGCCAGAAATTGCCCGGTGATCTCCCGCCGGTCCGCGCCCAGAGCCGTCCGTACGGCCACGTCACGAACACGCCCTTCGGCCCGGACCAGGAACAGGTTCGCCACGTTGGCGCAGGCAATGAGCAGCACCATGCCCACAGTGCCCAGGAGCACCCAAAGCACGTTGCGAACATTGCCGACCAGATCTTCCTTGAGCGGACGATTGACCGTGCCGAAGCCGGCTTGGTCGAGCATGGGTTGGGTCACCGGCCCCGGATAGCGGTCCACCGCCACGCGGGCCAGCCGGTCGGTCTCGGTCGTCACCTGCTCGATGGACACGCCCGGCTTCATGCGCCCGATCATTTGGTAGGAGAACTGCCCCATCATCGTTTCGGCTTCGTTGAAGCCGGCGGGGTAGAATATCTCGGGGTCGGTGTCCAAAAACGTGAAGCCCTGGGGTGCCACGCCGATGATCTCACGCGAGGTGCCGTTCATTGTGACGGTACGACCGAGTGCGTTGGGGTCTCCGCCGAACGCGCGCTGCCAGTAGCCGTAGGACAGCATCGCGGTGGGAGGCGCTCCAGGCGCATCGTCGATTGCGGAAAAGGTGCGCCCCACAACCGCCCCCACACCCAGCACGGGGAAGAACCCGTCGGTCACCAGCAGAGCTTCCACCTCTTCCGGCTCTTCCACCCCGGTGATCTGGCCGCCGCGTGAGGCCCACATGGCCACGTCGTCGAGCGTCTGGGCCTCGCTCCGGTAGGTGAAGTAAAGCGCAGCAGATTGGTTGAGAATCTCGAAGTCGAGCCCAGGGGCCGTATTCCACAGACCCAGCAACTCCTCGGGTTCCTCATACGGAAGCGGCTTCAGAAGGACCCCGTTCACCACACTGAAGATGGCGGTGTTGGCCCCAATCCCCAGGGCCAGGGTGAGTACGGCGGTAGCGGTGAAGAGGGGGGCTCTGGCTAGTTTACGAGCTGCGAACCTGAGCTGACGCGCGATCGACTCCATCGAGACTCCGGCTGGGGTCGTGGAGACACGGGCGTTGGTCTCCACGTCTTGCCGGCTCCTACGGGACCCGGTCTGAGCAGGTTTCCAGGTGGGAGGCTGCACGCTCCTCATCCCACTACGTTGTTCCGCATGTACTCCACCTGCCTCGCCTGCGGCTCGCGCTTGCCCGCGAACGACGTGCTGGAGCACCTCCCCGTGGGACGACGGGTCGCCTTCGATCCCGAGCGCGGTCGCCTGTGGGTGGTTTGCTCGCGGTGCCTTCGCTGGAACCTGGTGCCGTTCGATTCTCGGTGGGAGGCGCTCGAGCAGTGTGCGGTCGCGCTCGAGTCGGCGCGTCTGCGGGTGAGCACAGATGAGATCCTCCTTGCACGACACCCGTCGGGGCTGGACCTGGTCAGAGTGGGTGCGCCTGGTCCCCTCGAGATGGCGACCTGGCGTTGGGGAGATCGCTATTCGAAGCGCCGACAGATCCGGCGACGGTGGCAGTTGGCCGGGGGTGCGGTGGTGGCGGGGGGTGTGGCAGGCGCGGCCGCGTTGGGAGGAGCCGCCACGCTGCTCATAGGTGCGGGGGCGTTGGCCTACTTCGCCCCCATGGGCGCGCTGGTGTGGTACGGCCTTCCACAGGTCCGGGTGGGGAAGGCAGGCGAGCCCGTTCACATGCTGACGATGGATCAGGTGAAGAACTCCGTCCTCCGTCAACACGAAGACGAAGCTGGATGGGAGGTCGAGGTGCCCCCGGTGGATCACAGGGGCGAGCCTATCCTGTTCCGGGGGGACGCCGCCGAGCTCGTCGCTCGACGATTGCTCGCCAAGCTCAATCGGACTGGAGCGCGCCCGAAGGCCGTGGAGAGTGCGGTGGCCCGGCTGCAGAGCAGTGAAGCTCCAACGGCTTTCATTCGTACTCTTGCCTCAGAGACGCCCCGCTGGAAGGGTCTCCACAACAACCGACGCGACGTCAACCTGGCGCTGGAAATGGCCCTCTACGAGAGCGCGGAGCGGCGTGCACTCGAAGGTGAGCTCGCCGCTCTTGAAGCCGCCTGGCGAGACGCGGAGGAGTTGGCTTCCATCTCCGATCGCCTGTTGATCAGCGACCCGGTAGCCGCACGCCTTTCCGAGCTCCGGACCGAGGAGACGAACGCACATGCCCAAGGACAGAACTAGAGACCTCATCGGCCTGCTCGCGGTGATTGGCGCGGTGCTACCGAGCGCCGCGACCGGTCAGGACTTGGCGTTGACCAATGCCCGCGTTGTCGATCCCGTGTCGCGGACGGTGACCGAAGGCACGCTCCTGGTACAGGAGGGGCGGGTGACCGCGTTGGGGAGCGACGTTGCAGTACCCGCCGGAGTGGAGACCCGCGACGTAGAGGGTCGCTGGGTCATGCCGGCCCTGTTCGACCTCCACACGCACTCGTTCGGAAACAGTGCGCCAGGTGGGGCTGTCCAGATGACCGGGCCGGGCGGGACGGCCAACCTGGCGCTCTACGCCGGCGTGAAGGGCTACCTGGACCTGTTCAGTCCCGAGGACATGATCCTGGGCATGCGAGACATGCAGCGGTCCAGCGGGGGCACTGGCGCCGACATCTACGCGTCGGGTCCCTGCCTCACCGCAACCGGCGGACACTGTTCCGAGTACGGGGTGCCCACACGCTTGGTGGATTCACCGGAAGACGTTCGCCGCGAAATCGCACAGTTGGCGCCCAAGAAGCCCGACGTCGTCAAGGTGGTCTACGACAACAATGTGTATGGTGGTCGATCCATGCCCACTGTGGATCGGGCCACCCTGGCGGCGGTGGTCGATGGGGCACACGCACACGGGTTCAAGGTCGTCGTGCATGTGGGAACCTGGCAGGACGTCAGGGATGCCGCCGAGGTGGGCGCCGATGCCGTGACCCACACGCCCGGGCCCGATCCGGTCCCGTCGGGGTTGGCGGAGCTCATGGTGGACCGAGGTACGCTGCACATTCCCACGCTGGCAGTGCAGTCCGAGTTGGCTCGGATCGTCGAAGACCCCGCCGTGCTGGACCGTGCGCTCCTGCAAGACGTAGTCGCCCGCAATGTCATCGAGGACTACCAAGACCCGGACGCCTGGCCTCCGCGCATGCAGGGCTTTCTGACGTGGGTACGGTCGCTCCGGCAAGCCAACCTCGAGGCGGTCGGCGAGCTGGCCGCCGCCGGCGTGCCTATGGCCACGGGTACTGACGCTGGAAACCCGGGTGTGTTCCAGGGCTACTCCGTGCATCGTGAGCTCGAGTTTCTCGTGGAGGCCGGGCTGTCCGAGTGGGACGCCTTGGCCGCGGCCACCACCACCCCCGCTGCGTTCTTGGGTGACGACTGGGGTGTGCATGAAGGTGCTGAGGCCACGTTCATCGTGCTCGATGGCTCACCCCTCGAGTCGATCCTCAACACGCAGCAGATCCATGGGGTGGTGCAGCGGGGGGTTTGGGTGGATCGCGCGGCTCTAAGGGAGTGAGATGATGCGGAACGGGTCGCACAGACTAGTGGTGTTGGCCGCGGTGATGGCGGGTTGCTCGCCCGCGGACGACGTGGGGACGACACAGTCCGAACCCGATGCGGCTACGGAGGCCGTCACCATCGAGTACATTGCTCACGCCAGTTTCCTGATCACCGGCCCGGAGGGTGACCGCATCCTCATCGATCCCTACACGAGTCGGGTGTGGTTGGGATACGACTTCCCGGACGGCGTGACCGCAAATGCCATCGTCGTCACCCACCCGCACTACGATCACGACGCGGGTGCCTACCGGGGCGCCCCCAACCCCTGGCCGAACACGCCGCGCTTGGAGTCCCCAGGGAGCACCAAGGTCGGGTCGATCCGTGTTCTGGGTATCGAAGGCAAGCATGCCGATCCTTACGGCAAGGAGTTCGGCCAGCTCAACACCATCTTCGTGCTGGAGGTCGGAGACCTACGCATCGCCCACTTGGGAGACAACGGGCCGCTCACACCGGAAAACGTGGAGGCCATGGGGTCGGTCGACATCCTGATGATCCCGGGGGACGCGCTCTACCACATCTTGAGTCCGGATGCCACCCAGGCTGCCATCGACGCCGTCGACCCGGCGCTGGTCATCCCCATGCACTATCGAATCGGTGCCCTGGAGGTCGAGGCCGACAGTCCCTCTGACCTAGGTGACCTCGATCCATGGCTCGAGGGCAGGGGGTTGGTGGTCCGCCCTGGAACCCACCAGGTCGTCCTGGACAAAGGCAGCCTACCCGCGGAGCGGACCTACATGGTCCTCGAGCCCAGCGCTGCGGTGAGTCCACCGAGCTGAACGCGAAGACGGACCACCGGCATCGTGCGCATGCTCGGTGGCCCGCGTAGCCCATCACGCTCAGCTACAGGCGACGTCGTTCTGACTGCTGTCCCAGCAGGATCGGAGCCCGCCGTTGAAGTTGGGCGCGATGATGTAGCCTGCGCCGGTCACAGCGTTCCAGCCGATCTCCACATTGTTGCCGTTGGATGCATCGAAGAACGTGACCAGGCGTTCGCTGCCGTTGGTGTCGGCCACCAGTTGGTCTCCGTTGTTCGGTCCGCTCACCACGGAAACGGTTACGCCGTGCACGCTATTGCTCTGGTGGGTCCAATCCAGCCGAACCAGCTCAGTCGAAGCGGACGGATTGCGGGGGTCATAGAAGCGCCAAGTGCCGCTGGTCCCGTCGGTCCGGGAGCGCCCGCTGTACCAGACGAAGTCGTTGAGCGCGGGGTTGGCCTGCGGCGCGGTGACCCGCATGTCCCACACGACGTCGTTGCCCTGCACGGCACCCGACAGGTGGGCGGTCCACAGCTGGCCCTGGTGGGAGGCGGTGTACCGCCAGTGCCAGAGTCCATCGGATTCGAAGGAGGGCGTGTTGTTGGCGGCCGCCGCGAACACGACCGTCGGGAGGGCCAGATGCAGAACTGTCAGTGCTTTGGCCACCGCGACCGTGACGCCCGCCGTGACGAAGTTGACGCCCACGGCTTCCGCTCCGCCGCCCCCACCGTCGAACATCCCAAACTGCACGTCCATCGAGGCCGTAGAGGGAAGGGTGGGGGGTGTCCCAGGGGCGTCCCCAGGACCGGAGGGGCTGGTGTCGCAGGCAGCGAAGACTACGATTGCAGCTAGCATGGGGAACCTTCGAGGAAACCGGGTCATCGATCTGCTCTCTCGTTGTGGGGCGGCGCACGCGCGCGGAGGGCCCGTTGATGTGCCTGTGAGTGACCGCTGGGAGGCGACTATATGACACGCCTTCCAAACCCTCCCGAAAAGCGCCGTAGACCGTGGTGGTCGCCTTGGCGCCTGCTGTGGGTGGTGCTTTGGGTTTTCGTCCTCGTCCGACTGGGCCCGCACCTGGGAGCCGTGGTGGGGGTCGAGTCTGGAGAGCCCCTCACGCCTGCGTTAGACTACGTCGGCCTGGACGGCAACCCCATCACCGACGCGGACCTCGAAGACAAGGTGGTCCTGGTGAACTTCTGGGCCACCTGGTGCCTGCCCTGTCGGGCCGAGATGCCACTCCTACAGGCCATGGCGGACCGTCACGCCGGGGCGGGCCTGGTGGTGCTGGGCCTGTCACGCGATGTGGGCTCGGCCGAGAAGGTCCGGGCCTTCCTCAACGAACGTGAAATCACCTACCCCGTGGCCATCGTGGGTCGGGAGGCCGAGCTGCGCTTTGGGGGCGTGCGGGGCTACCCCACGTCGTTTCTGCTCGACCGCAGCGGGCGGATTCGGCACGCGGCCCTGGGGCCTCTCGCAATGGTGTCGTTCGAGCCCGCGGTTCGCAGGTTGTTGGCAGAGGAGTGAGTCACGTACTCAGCCACAAGATCGCGCCCCACATCCGCCATTTCACCTGACCGGCGGTTCCGGTCCCGCAGTGCGTGCCGAGCTCCGCTCGTATGCTGGCACTCAGATCCAGACGGAGCGTGTCGCCTGCCCGCAGCTCTCCCTCGGCGAGTTGCATCTCCGGGTTCATCTGGACGGAGACGGGTGGGTTCGGATCGACGACTTCGTGTTCGTTTTCGAAGCTGTCCAGGTCCTGACCTCCCGAGCCTAGCGCCATGGCTTCGCGGTAGCCCAGTCGGCCCCGTCCGGTAAACCCGTGCGTGGTGACGGGCCGCACATACACGCGCCCGCCGTCGGAGTAGGTCGCGGAGATCCGGCGCATCATGCCGTCCGTGAGCGGGACCTCGTAGGTGACGGTCCCGGCGTCGGTGACATCGCACGTGCCGCTCGCGGACCCGTTCGCCACCAACGTGAGCGCGTTCGTGCCGAGGGTGGGCTTGAGGGAAAACCCGCGGAGCGATCCGGCCACGGTGTCAGGATCGGCGGGCACCGCGTCCTCCGGTGCAGGCGGAAGAGCGTCGGGTGTCGTCGGACTCTCGCAGGCACCCAGCAACGCCAGCATGCCGACGAGGAGTGAACGGGCGAGCCTAGTGGCAAGATGCCGTGCCATCGTGCAACTCCGAAGGTTGGGTCGCGGCGCGGGCGAAATGCCAGCGCTCTCCCCGTACGGCGACAACCGGGTCTGAGACTGGACATGGTCCGCGTTGCGCGTGGCCTGAACGGCGCGCGACTTGCCGCCTAAGGCCGACCACATCGGCCGTTCCGAGACTTTGCGACCGGCGTGCCCTAGCCGTTGTCGCGCCCTGGATCAGCCGCCTAGCTCGTTTCGGGACAGTCGCTGGATGAGGAGGACTCCCATGACACGCGCCACAGCGCTCACCACTTCACTGGTCTTGCTCGCCGCCTGTGCCGAGGCACCGGGCCCCTCCGATGTGCCCCTCGAGGACGCCAACGACACTTGTGCGCCGCTTCCCCTGTTCGGCATGCCGGCCCCGGTGCAGCCCACCTGGTGCCAAGCCCTTGCGGACGGGCCGCCCACGTTCCAGGCCTCCGCCAACGCCTGGTTAGACGAGTTCGACCACGGGCTCAGCCTGGCCACGCTCGGTGACGGCTACGTGGCCTTCGATCGCCCGCCGGCGTTCGCACCGGACTGCTCCGTGCAGCATTTCCGCCACAACAACCACTGGATGGTGGACCTGGGCACCGACGGCTGTGAGGGCGCCCTGATGCGCCCGGACGCCGCGTTCCAGTTCGAGGACGGCAAGCTGGACGTGGAAGCCACCTTCGCCGCTGCCATCGAGGCGTACCAGCCACGAGTCTGGGGGGAGATCGTGGTGACTACCGCTCCTGCCCCCACGGCCGCCAGCAACGGCGAGCTCTACGCCTACAGCATGTTCCCCGACGACTGGGCGTTCGGTTGCCGGCTACAGCCGAGCCGCGTGCCGACTTGTGCGCTGTTCGACGACTCGGGTAGAGGTAGTTTCGACGGCGGGCGCATCATGGAGATCAGCTTCTTCCAGCACGAGGGGGCGGCCGAGGTGTTCGGGGGAGAGCCGGGGCCTCACGGGGGCCCGTGGGATAGGGCCTGGCGCACCTGCACGAATCAGGATCCCGACCTCACCTGCCGTGACGAGTTTCGCCTGGAGCTGGAACGAGACGCTGTGCGACTCTTCGTGAATGGGGTGCGCTACATGGAGCACAGTGGATTACCCGCATCCAAGTCGCTTCCTGCTGCACTCCTGGAAGGTGACGTGTACGTGTACTTCGCGAGCTGGAGCTCGCGCCTGGGCGAAGTCGCCTCAGGCGCCCGCTTCCATTGGGATCGACTCGCTGTGAACTGATCAGCTACAGACGATGTTCTTCAGGTCGCCATCCCAGCACGACTTGAGCCCGTTGTTGTAGTTGGGCGCCAGGATGTAGCCGGACTTCGTCGCGATATTCCAACCGATCTCGGACGTCTGGTTCGCCGACACGTCGAAGAACGTAATCAGGCGGTCGTCACCGTCGTGACTGGCTGTGAGCACGTCCCCGGTGTTGGGTCCGGACGTCGCGGTAAACGACACCTGATGCACGTCGTTGCTCCCGTGAGTCCAGTCGATCTGGGCCACCGCGGTGGAGCTGGACGGGTTTGCGGGGTCGAAGAAGCGCCATACTCCACTGCTTCCATCCGTAGCCGATGTGCCCGAGAACCACACGAACTCGTCGAGCGGCGGGTTGGCTTGTGGCGCCGTGATGCGGACGTCCCAAACAGCGTTGTTGCCCTGCACGGAGCCAGAGAGGTGGGAGGTCCAAACTTGGCCTTGATGGGACGCCGAGTAGCGCCAATGCCAGAGCCCGTCGCTCTCGAAGGAGGGTGTGTTGCTGGCCGCGGCCCCCAGTACCACCGCGGGTACCGCCAGGTGGAGCGCCGTGAGCGCCTGTCCGATCGCAACCGTGAGCCCGGCCGTGATAAAGTGCGTTCCTACCGCACTGCTGCCACCAGTGGCTCCGAATAGCCCGAAATCCATCGTCATGGACGTAGCGGCCGGAAGCGAGGGCGGCGTGCCCGGCTCAGGAACCTCGGGTCCGGACCCGTCTGACCCGCAGGCGGCCACTGCTAGGGCAAGCGCGACGCCCAAGGGAAGGACGGCAAGCTTGGTGAAGCGGCTGGAGGAAGGGGCTCGTGCTGTCATCGAAACTGCTCCGTTGTCTCTGCTTGCGGGCGGACCGTGGGAACCACGCAACGGCGGCGCCCGCTCTATCCTGCAACCATCAAGCCGACCCTGAGTTCCCGGTTCGCCAATGTGGGCCGGGGGGAACCCGACTCGCTTCCATCGACCATCTGACCCAAGGCGGGCCGAAACTGCGCTTACCTGGTGGAGAGGGCGTGGCTCGAGCCCCTTGAGCCACTTCTTGGCCGATCCATGTATGTCCAGACGAGAGCTACGGTTCGAACGCTGACCCTCACGTGACTTGGAGTCGCTTCCTTACCCCCGCAGGCCCCCGCACATGCCGATATCAGAAGCCACCGCCCCAGCTCGAGCTCTTCCGCAGCCCGCACGGGTTGGCGCCGCTGCCCAGGCCCTGGCCCACCTGGCTGGGCGGACGGGGGGCCGGCCGCTTTCCAAGGGGGACGTCCAAGAGGCGTTGAACGCGCTATGCAGCGCCATCGCCGAGGCCGAGTCGCTCGGCTTCGAACGGCATCAGATCCTTCCTTGGGTGGCTCCGGCGCGTGAGGTGCACCGACGGTCTCCCTTTATCCGACGGTTGCAAGAGTGGCCTCGGGGCTACGCGGGTGACTTCGAGACCATCGAGTACCTGATGGGGGGCCAGACGCGGGCGTCCCTGGGCACAGTCGAGTACTGGCTGGAGTACCTGGGGCTCCATAGCGCCATCGCGCGACAGCACCGCCACAAGGTGGGGGCACAGACCGACTTCGTGGGCTCGGTCGTAACCGATCCGTCACGCTCCGGACGCCGGGTCCTGGTGATCGCATGCGGGGGAAGCCCCGGGATGGACGCGCTCGTGCAGTTGGCCCGCGACCGCGAAGCGACGATCGTTCTGAACGATGTTGATCCGGCGGCCCTGGCGCTCTCTCGCGATCGTCTGGAGGGGTTGGGAGACCGAGTACACTCGGTGCCGGGCAACGTGTTCAAGGTGCTCCGGACGCTCGCCAAGCTCGGCCCCTTCGACGGCATCGCCACCGGTGGGCTCTTCGACTACTTGCCTGAGCGTGCCGCCACCATGCTACTCAGGAGCTTCCGCAAACACCTGCTGGCGCCCGGCGGTCAAGTGTTCTTCACCAACATCGCAACGGGGAATCCGCAGCGGATCTGGATGGAGTACATGACCGAATGGACCCTCATCGAGCGGACCGAGTCCGAGATGCGGCGCTTGGCATCCGACGGGCTCGGGTCTGAGGCGACGCTAAGGCTCGAGCGGGAGGAAGCCGGGGTGGCTTGGTTGGCCACCGCCACGGCGGCCGTAGACGGCTAGACGGCACCCCACACGAGGATCGCCTCCCCTTGCTTGGGGGAGGCAAGGCGGCATCTTGGGCTTCCCGTCCGAGACCCGAGCAGGATCCGATGCCGTTCATGAGCAAAGCCCCTTCTATCATCTACACCTGGACCGACGAGGCGCCGGCCCTGGCCACGTACGCCTTCCTGCCCGTGATTCGCGCGTTTGCAGGCGCCGCCGGGGTGCCCGTCGAAACCCGCGACATCTCCTTAGCAGGCCGGATTCTGGCGGTATGGGCCGACCATTTGAGTGCGGACCAACGCGTCGCCGACGATCTGGCCGAGCTGGGTCGGCTGGTGGAGACGCCCGAAGCCAACGTCATCAAGCTGCCCAACATCAGTGCCTCGATTCCGCAGCTGAAGGAGTGTATCGCCGAACTGCAGGCCAAAGGCTATCCCCTACCGGATTACCCCGACGAGCCCGCAACGGATGCGGAGCGTTCGGCCCGGGGGCGCTATGACAGGGTGAAGGGAAGTGCGGTCAACCCGGTGCTGCGACAGGGCAACTCGGACCGTCGGGCCCCGAAGTCGGTGAAGGACTACGCCAAGGCCAACCCGCAGCGGATGCGCGCCTGGCCGAAGGACTCCAAGAGCCACGTGGCGTCTATGGCGGGAGGGGACTTCCGATCCAACGAACGCTCGGTGACGCTGGGGACCGCGACCACCGCGCGCATCGAGCACGTCGCGGCGGACGGTACCGTGACCGTGCTCAGAGACACGCTGCCTCTTCTCCCCGGCGAGGTCTTGGACGCCACCTGTTTGAGCAAGAGCGCGTTGCGGACGTTCCTTGCGGATCAGGTGCGGGATGCGGCAGAGCAGGGAGTTCTGTTCTCGATCCATATGAAGGCGACGATGATGAAGGTGAGCGACCCCATCATCTTCGGGCATGCGGTACGGGCCTTCTTTGCCGAGGTGTTCGACAAGCATGGGGCGCGTCTGGATGCCATCGGCGCCGAGCCCAACAATGGGTTCGCCTCGGTGCTGGCAAAGGTGGCCGAGCTCGACGAGGCCGAGCGGAGCGCGGTCGAGGCCGACATTGCGCGGGCCTATGCGAATGGCCCGGGCATCGCCATGGTCGATTCCGACGAGGGCATCACCAACCTGCACGTCCCGAGCGACGTCATCATCGACGCCTCCATTCCGCCCCTCATCCGGGACGGGGGCCAGATGTGGAACGCAGACGGGGAGCTACAGGACGTCAAGGTGGTGATTCCCGACTCCAGCTACGCCGGTATCTACGACGCGGTGGTTAAGGATTGTCAGGAGCACGGGCAGTTCAACCCCGCCACCATGGGGAACGTGGCCAACGTGGGATTGATGGCACAAAAGGCCGAGGAGTACGGGTCCCACGACAAGACCTTCGAGGTCGAGTCCGACGGGGTGGTCCGCGTCGTCGATGGAGGCGGCGGCGTCCTGCTCGAGCACGACGTCGAACGCGGGGACATCTGGCGCGCCTGCCAGACCAAAGACATCGCCGTGCGGGACTGGGTGAAGCTCGCCGTAACGCGAGCGCGGGCTACCGGTGCGCCCGTGGTGTTCTGGCTGGACCGAGCGCGCGCGCATGACGTGGAGCTGGTTCGCAAGGTGGAGGCCTACCTACCCGATCACGACACCACCGGTCTCCAGATCAAGATCCTCGCCCCAGTCCTGGCGATGCGGTTCACGCTGGAGCGGGTACGCAGAGGCGAAGACACCATTTCCGCAACCGGCAACGTCCTGAGAGACTACCTCACCGATCTGTTTCCGATCTTGGAGATCGGCACCAGTGCCCGTATGCTCTCGATCGTGCCGCTCCTGAACGGGGGTGGGCTGTTCGAGACCGGGGCGGGGGGTTCTGCGCCGAGGCACGTTGAACAGTTCCTCCGGGAAGGACACCTGCGTTGGGACTCGCTCGGCGAGTACATGGCCCTGGCCGCCTCGCTGCAGCACCTGGGAGAGCGGTTCGACAATCCCGGTGCCCTGGTCTTGGCAGACGCGCTGGAGCGAGCCACCGGTCAGTACCTCCAGGAGGGCTGCTCACCCTCGCGCGACGTAGGTGAACGCGACAACCGCGGGAGTGCGTTTCTGTTGACGCTATTCTGGGCGCAGGCGCTTGCGGCCCAAACGGAGGATGGCGAGCTCGCCGAGCGGTTCACGCCCGTGGCTGGGGAACTCAGCCAAGGGCGATCCGCCATCCTGGACGAGCTGAAAGGGGCGCAGGGGGCGCCTCAGGAGTTGGGGGGCTACTATCTGCCTGATGCGGATAAGGCGGGGGCGGCCATGCGGCCGAGTGGGTTGTTCAATGGGGTGTTGGCGAGGGTGTAGCAAGCCGGGAACCTCAACTCTACATTGCGTTTAGCATCGTATCATGGGATCGTGCCTCAGGCAGTCCCGTGTGCGCGTGTGGTGAGATCGCGCAAGGACGGGGCGGTGGCTGAGGCGACGTAGCGGTAGATTAGGTGGACTACATCGGAGAGTTGCGAACAAGCTGGAGGGTAACGTGAGCGCGGTGCGGGATCGGGGGACACGAGCGCTTCTCGACCTGAGGGACGAGAATCCGGATGCCCAGGCCGTGCTACGCCAAGTCGTCAAGGACCAGATCATGGAGATTCTGGCTAACCTGCGCGACGCCCCTCCTTCCGATGAGCCCCCGTCGTTCTCACAGCTCGTGCAGGATGCCTTCGAAGGGGTCATCGACTCGGACCAAGTGTCCTATGTGGACCGAGTGCGGTTCAAGGCCGTTGCTTCTGAAGTTGCGGAGGAGGCTGTGGCCGAGCTCCTCGAGAAAGCTCGGGACTCGCGTGAGCCCGTTCGGCTTCCCACCCGCGAACGCAACCCCTCCTCACTTAATCCGGCCCAGACGGAGCAATTGCTTTCGCTGGATCGCGCGTTGAAGGATCTTGCTACGCTGGATCCTAAGCTGCGAAGCATGGCCATCTGGCACTACTACGGCGGGCTCGACGAGGTGGAGCTTGCGCAGTACCTACGGGTTTCGGAGGCTTCGGTGCGACGTGACCTCATCAAGGCGCGCGGACTCATCTACAAGGGGTTCCGTCAGCCGTCGTAGTCCCACCTCCATCGATATCGAGGCGGCGTCCATTCCCCATAGCGACCGGGTGAGGCGGTGACCCCAGAAGAGTGGCAGCGGATCGAAGGTGTGGTCGATCAGGTCCTCGAGCTTCCCATCGGGGACCGCAGCATCCTTGTGGCCCGTCTCTGCGGCGGAGACGCCGAACTGGAGGATGCGGTCACCGAATTCCTCCGGGATTGCGACGTCGCTGCCACCCTGTATGAAGGCCTGCCGCTGACGGGAGCTGCCGACTTCCTGGAGAGTCCGACTCGGCTGCCTGAGCCTCCTTCGCCCCTTGCCCCTGGCGCTCGCTTGGGTCCGTATCGGGTTGTTCGAGTGCTCGGGTACGGTGGGATGGGTGCGGTCTACCTGGCCGAGCGGGCCGATGGAGTGTTCGAGAAGAAGTTCGCCCTGAAGGTCCTTCGAGGGGGGGTGGACTCCGAGGCCGCCGTTCAGCGGTTCCGGGAAGAGCGGCAGATGCTGGCGCAATTGGAGCACCCCAACATCGCGCGACTACACGACGGAGGCATCACTGAGGACGGACTTCCGTTCTTCGCGATGGAGTACGTTCGCGGCGAGCCTATCGATGTCTACGCCGATCACCATCGCCTGACTGTCGATCAGCGGCTTAAGCTGTTCGAGCAGGTGTGCGGAGCCGTGTCCTACGCGCATCGCCACCTAGTCGTGCACCAAGACCTGAAGCCGAGCAACATTCTGGTCACCCCCAAAGGTCAGGTGAAACTCGTGGATTTCGGCATCGGCAAGGTCCTCCGTGAGGGGACGGGCGCAGAGGGTGACCAGGGTTCAGGCGGTAGACTTACCCTCCAGTACGCGTCTCCCGAACAGGTGTCGGGCGGCGTGACCGGCACCACGACCGATGTGTATTCCCTCGGCGTCGTATTGTACGAACTCGTGTGTGGGCGGAGTCCGTACGGGATAACCGCACTGAACCCCAGGGTACTTCAAGCGAAGATTGTGCTGAATGACCCGGCGGCTCCTAGTGATGCAGTGCGCGCTCCCGTGGGTGAGGGTGCGGTTAGTTCCGCTCCGGAGTGGTTGGCGGAGGCTCGGGGCTCCACGATCAAGAGCCTACATCGCCGGCTGAGTGGCGATTTGGATGCGATTCTCCTCAAGGTTCTCAAGAAGGACCCGAAGGATCGATATGCGTCTGCTGACGACCTGTGGGGCGACATCGCACGGCACCTGGCGGACTTCCCCGTGCGGGCCCGCACGCGGACCCGCGGTTACGTAGCGTCGCGGTTCCTGGGGCGTCATCGAATCGCCGTCGGGTCGGCCATGCTGGTGCTTTTTGCCCTTTCGGTGGCGGGGGTGACAGCGGCGAGGGCAGCCGTCGCAGAACGAGAAGCACTGAGGGGCCGTGCCGAAGTTAGAGAGTACGCTGGAATCCTCTTGAGCACATTTGATCGTGAAGGACCATCGGGCGCTGTGGCTGAGGCGGTGGAGCGAATTCTGTCGTGGATCGAGGGACTCGACTTCGAGCCTCGCGAAGGCTCAGCCCTGATAGTAGAGATCGCGGATGATGCGCTTGGGCGGGAGCTGTGGCCGATCGCTGTGGCGCTCTTCGAGGAGGCCGATCGCCTGATTGAAGAGGGGGTTGGTGCCCTCGTCTCGGACCGCATCGCACCGATCCGGGGCGTTGGCCTGGTGAGGCTGCAACAATACCGTACCGAGGAGGCCATTCCCTGGTTTCGAAAGGTTTTGGAGCTTTCCGCGGCCACCAATGCGCCAGATGTCGAACTCGCGCGGGCTCTGAATGATCTGGGCTTCTCGCTGGCCGCTGCCCTAAACAACGTGGGAGATCCGGTCCGAGCGGATTCGGCTCTCAAAAGGGCCTACCTGACAGAGGCTCATACGCTCTTCGAGCGCTCATCCGAGCTGGTGGCCCAATACCCTGACTCTCTAGACCTAAGGGTCCGCACGCATGAGGGGGTAGGGGAGGTGTACTTCGCGGGTCGGGACTTCGAGGCCGCGGCGAAGGAGTATGAGCGGGCCGAAGCACTCCTTCGGACTTCGGAACGCGACACACCCCGGCTCGGGAACGTGTTGCTCTACCTGGGGCAGACCCATAAGGCGTGGGGGCAACTGCTGCGCGAGGGTTCCGACGCTCGACAGGCGGACCGTCATTTTGAACTGGCGGATCGTTACCTAGTGGAGGCTCAGAGCCAGCTAGTCCTGTTCCACGGCCAACGCCACCCATCCGTTGCGGATGTCGCGGTGGAACTCGGGAGAAACGGTCTCCAACGTTGTGACTTTGTGAGGGCAGAGGAATGGTTCCGGAACGCGGTTGAGGGATGGGCCAATCACCCGAGTGCCATCCGGCGTGCGTATGCGCAACACGGACTTGGCTTTGCGCTTGCGGCGCTTGGGCGCACCACCGAAGCCCGAGAGGCCGCTACTGCTGCGTTGTCACGGTACCAGCTAGAGCCGGGGAAGCACAAGCGTCGCTCCGAGGAGGTCAGGGGCCTCCTCTCCGGTGAATTGAATCCCGTCCCTGGGTATTGCGCCAAAGAGGATACTCGATAGCACATCTGTTGAGTTGGCCCGGTGTCCGGACCTCGCCACTCAACCGAACACTCGGTTCCAGAATCGTCCGAGGTAGCTCTCCGGATTCCCACACATGATCTGTTTTCGCTTGAGCCATTCCAGGTATTGGTTGGCGAAGATCGGAGTCTGGATGGTGCGGATCCTAAGATCGTCGTCACTGACTGCTAGCTCAGCCAGCACGGACATTTGAGAACTTAGACCCACCAAGCCCACTGCCTGGCCCAACATGAAGTTCACACGCTTCGTGTGGGCTTCAGCTGTTTGGGGAGTCCCCGATCGTACGAGGAGGTTTTCTTGAACCTGGCTTGCCCAGTTAGCAAACGTGCGAGCCGAGCCTGCAGCGTCTAAGGCCGACACTGCCTCGACCGACAACTCCCGCTCACGGCCCAGAAAGTAGCCTACGAGGTCACCCGCGGTCCCGACGACCTCGGTCAGCATGCTATGCACGACAGTTGTGTCCGGTTGCCGGTAGTAGGGCCGCACTAGCAGTGAATGAGTTTCGAAAGGCTCTCTCCAACGCTTGCCGAAGGGGAGCGACACACCCACGAGGAAGCTCCACGGCTCTACGTGCCAACGCTCATGGCGCCCCAGTAGTCGAAAGTCCCGTTGCTCTACATACCCGTCGGGGTGAATGAGGTCGCTGTGGACCCAGTGGAGGGGTACCCGTAGCTGCGCGTTCAGCGAGAGGTGGCTGAACACGGAGTCACCTTCCTGGTCGGGCGTATAGCTGAGCGTGAGCCCCGGAGACGCAACGAGACCAACTCCGCCGGCGATGGCGACGTGAGGCACGTTGTCGACGACTCGAGGCACGACGTCGTCCTGAATGGTGAAACCCAAACCGAGTACGGCCTTGAAGTCCCACCGTAGCTTCTCTCCCCACCGATTCTTTGTTCCACTGCCCGGTCCGGTCGTCGAGGAGCAGAAAAGACGCTGGGACAGTTCGAAAGGGATCAGCTCAAAGACTGGTCCGGCAAGCAGCGGGGTGGCGGCCTCACGCCTCGAAGGTAGGGGGGCTGGGCCTCCTCCCGAAAAGGTGGACCCCTGGTCGAAGTTCTCTCTAACTGGCGGGCCAACCCAGGGAAGGTAGTGGTGTGATCTAACCCCTCCGAGTGAGGCTCCACCTCCAAGGGTTAGCGCCCCGGGAGATGAGAAGAAGCCCTTGGGAGTCACCTCAACCTTTAGCACGAACTGCCCCCCTTTCCAGCTCCCTTCAAACTCACACCCGCTGCAATGGTGCGAATACCCTGCCCACAGCGCGACCCGAACCCACGGATCCCAGGTCTGTGCGTCGATGTGGTCGGGCAGCAACCCGAGCGGGGAGCCAACCGCGAACGCGATGAGGCCGCCCAGCAGATGTCGACGAAGGCGATGTAGCCGTGACCGTTCAGGCGAAACCATGAAGCCTCCTGCGCAGGATATCCGGGGGAACGACCTGTGCTAAGCCCCATCGTATCTCCGATCCGTATGGATCGCCAGGGAAAGAGTTTAGGGGGATCCGATAGGCGCCTAGCGCCTTGACGCTAGCTCGCGTTCCGCGCGAGGCTAAGAGCTCCCCGCGATGCGGCCCACCCGGAGGAGGAGCGGATGCCACGAACCAGAGTTCATCAGCCCTTGACCGCGCTGGCAGTTCTGGTGTGTGCTTGCGGCTCCCCTGATCAGCCTCACCCAAGCACGGACGTACTCACCGTTCCGACCTCCCCCATCGACGCCCCAACCCTCCTCGATCACGTCCGCATCCTGTCCGCCGACTCCATGGAAGGCCGCGTCGCCGGTTCAGACGGGAACGCCCGCGCTCGACGATACCTGGAGCGACAGTTCGCCATCGTCGGCCTGACCCCATTCACAGGCAGCTACCAACAGACCTTCCCACTGCCCGACAACGGCGGCCAGGGCGTCAACCTCGTCGGATACGTGTCGGGCACGTCGGACTCGGACGACGTCATCGTCCTCACCGCCCATTACGATCACCTCGGCATGCGGGGTGACGATGCGTTCAACGGCGCAGACGACAACGCCTCCGGTACGGCCGCGCTGCTCGCCCTGGCAGCCCACTTCTCCGAACACCGCCCGCGCCACTCCATGTTGTTCGCCGCCGTCGACGCGGAGGAGCAGGGCCTGTTGGGTGCTCGCTCGTTCCTGGCGAACCCGCCCGTGTCGCGGGAGCAGATCGCCCTCAACGTCAACCTCGACATGGTGAGTCACAGCGATAGCTTGCTGTTCGCAGCCGGGACGCATCACTACCCGTTTCTCGCCAGCTATCTGGACGCGGTGACGCCCGCCACGGGCGTCGCCCTCCGGAAGGGCCATGACATCCCGGGCACGGGTGGCGACGACTGGACGGGCTCGTCGGACCACGCGCCGTTCCACGGGGCGGGGATTCCCTTCCTCTACTTCGGGGTCGAGGATCACCCCGACTACCACCAGCCCACAGACACGTTCGAGACAATCAACCCGGTCTTCTTCGCCGCGTCGATCGAGACGGTTCGGCGAGTGCTCGTACGCGTCGACGAGGGGTTAGCCCACATCGTGGCGGAAACCCCCTAGCTCACCACCCGCCTCCCCACCTCGACCGCCTGCACTCCCAGGCTCTCCAGCAGCGCGTTGAACCCGGCCACTCCCGGGCCCAGGATCCACTCGATCCGCTGCTGGTACGCGCGCCACTGCTCAGACAGTTCTTCGAACTGATCCAGCATCCCTTGGGTGGGCGCACCGGGCATCCCGTCCACCGCGGCCTTGAGGTAGATGAAGAACTGATTCAGGCGCGTCGGGAAGACCGTCGGGTCCTGACCGGTGGTCCAATTCCGGTTAACCAACATGGAGTCCACCGCCATCACGCTGTCAGCCAACACCTTGGCGGCCGCGGCGATGGTGTCGTGCCTGGGGTGTTCCTGGGTCCGATCGACGGTGCCATCGAGCTGCTCGGTGACCGACTGCATGGTGCCGACCCCACCGTGGAGTGCCGTCAGTTCGCCTCGGACCTGAGCGGTCAAGCGATCCCGGGCGGCGTGGTCCTGGGCGGTGATCTCGGCGGCCACGACGGGGATGTCCCTTACCGTGAAGCGCCGCTCGAGCGGCTGGGCGTCCCCAATGGTGAGACGCACGACGTACTCGCCCGGTGGGACCCTCCGACCGGCCAACGACCCGAACGTGAAGAGGCCCTCCACGTTCTGGACCGGCTCGTGCCGAAGGTCCCAGGTCATGCGGTTCATTCCGGGCTTGGTGTCCAGCCGACTGGGTGCGTCGGGCTCATCCCCTGGTTGGCTGCTGTACGTGCGAATGAGCGAGCCGGCCGTGTCCAGGAAGTCCATCCGAACTTCAGGACGATCCGTATCATCTTCGGTACTCCCGTCCGCGCGCATATTGAAGTGCACGACAGCCCCACCGGGAGGGTTGCGTCCCACCGCCCCACCACCACCCCCGAAGAAGCCGCCGCCACCGAACTGCCGGTAGGTCGCGGCAGGCGCAAACAGCCATGCCTCCGCGGTGGCAATCTCATCATATTCAGCGTGCAACTGACGCAGTGGCGATAGATCGTCCAACACCCAGAACGCGCGCCCCTGGGTCGAGGCCACGAGGTCGCCTTGGTGCACCTTCAAGTCGGTGATGGGGGTCACGGGTAGGTTCAGTTGTAGGCTCTGCCAGTGACCACCGTCATCGAAGGAGACGAACATATCGAGCTCAGTTCCCAAATAGAGTAGGCCCCTCCGCTCGGTGTCCTCGCGGATGACGCGCACCCAGTGCTCGTCGGGGATGCCAGTCGTGATCGGTTGCCAGGTCTCGCCGAAGTCCGCGGTCTTATACGCCATCGGTGTGAAGTCGTTGAACTTGTAGCGGGTGACTGCCACGTATGCGGCGCCCGGCTCGTGTGGGCTGGCGTCGATGGAGTTGATCATTGCCTCGGGGATGTCGGGCGTAACATCCGTCCACGTGTCCCCGCCATCGCGGGTGACGTGCACGAGTCCATCGTCCGATCCGGTCCATACGACCTCTGGGTCGATGGGCGAAGGCGAGACCGTGTAGATGGTCCCGTAGATCTCGCCTCCTGCGCCCTCGTTGGTGATGGGCGTTCCGCCCGGGCCCTGTTTGGACTCGTCGTCCCGGGTGAGGTCGGGGCTCAGCTCCTCCCAGGAGTGACCGCGGTCACGCGACACCAGGAGGTGATTGCTGGCGTGATAGATGGTGTTGCCATCGTGCGGGGAGACCACGATGGGCGCGTTCCAGTTGAAGCGGTACTTCATGTCGATGGGCTGAATCGACGCCGGCATCCCCGGGCGCACCTGAACGTTCCGGCTCTGCCTGGTCAGCTCGTCGCGCTCGTTGATCTGACCCAGATAGCAACCGCCGTACTGGTACCGCGGGTTGTCGGCGTCGAAAGCGAGCCAGGCGCTCTCGCAGCCTGCCGAGGGCCGAAAGTCCTCCGGGCCAATGCTGCCGTCGAAGTCTCGGCTCTTGATGGCGACGCTGGAGTTGTCCTGCTGGCCGCCATAGATCCAGTAGGGCACCCGGTTGTCTGCGTTGACCCGGTAGAACTGGGCCGTGGGCTGGTTGTAGATGCTCGACCAGCTGTCGCCACCATTAAACGTGATCTCGCCGCCGCCGTCGTCGGCAAGGATGAGATTCGCAGGGTCGTTGGGGTTGATCCACAGGTCATGGGTGTCCCCGTGCCCCACCCGGATGCTCTCGAAGGTCCGCCCGCCGTCGATCGACTTCCAGAACGGGGCGTTGAGCGCGTATACCGTGTTCTCGTCCGAGGGGTCGGCGAAGATCTCCATGTAGTACCACGGCCGTGAACGCAGGCCACGCACGCTGTTCACCCGCTCCCAGCTCTGGCCGCCATTGTCAGAGCGAAACACACCCCCGTCCGGTTCGGCCTCGATGATCGCGAACACCCGGTCCGGGTTGGCCCCAGAAACACTGACGCCGATCTTGCCCATGAGGTCGGGAAGTCCGTTGGTAAGCTGGGTCCAGGTAGCACCCGCGTCGGTGGACTTCCAGATCCCGCTACCCGGTCCTCCTGACCGCACCTCCCACGGCTCGCGCACATGGTCCCAGAACGCGGCGTACAGGATGCGAGGGTTCGTGGGATCCATGCTGAGTTCGCTGGCGCCCGCGGTCTCGCTGACGAAGTGCACGTGTTCCCAGTTTGAACCCCCATCCATCGACCGGTAGATGCCGCGCTCGTCGTTGGCCCCATAGGCCGCCCCCTGTGCCGCCACGTACACGATCTCAGGGTCGTTCGGATGCACCACCACTCGACTGATGGCGCGCGTGCGGTCGAGGCCCAGGTGCGTCCAGGTTCGGCCCGCATCCGTCGAACGATACACGCCATCGCCGTGGCTGGTGGTGACGCCTCTGGGGGCATGTTCGCCCATGCCCACGTACACCACGTTCGGGTCCGAGGGCGCCACGGCGATGGCTCCCACGCTCGCGGTCTTCATGAAGCCATCGGAGACGTTCCGCCAGTTGATGCCGGCGTCAGTCGTCTTCCACACCCCGCCTCCGACCCCGCCGAAGTAGTAGACGGCGGGCTGACCAACCACGCCTGCCACGGCTACGGAGCGCCCACCCCGGAAGGGGCCGACCAACCGCCACGCCATGGTGGAGTAGAGGTCGGCATCGACGGTCTCGTTCTCTGCAAGCGAGCTGCTTTCCTGGCCTGAGACGCCCGACGGTACCGCCACCAGGCATGCGGCGACCGCCAGGTAGGACGCCAGGATGCGCAGACGGCGGGGGGAAGGATTGGGTGGGGCACGGTGCGGCATGATCAGATCGCAGGTTCGAGAGGACTCCAGACCGGGGTGGTTCGGCGCCCCAAGGTGCCCCTGCGCCCCATCCAACGGCAACCGATTCCGACCACCCGGGCTCGGGGCCAGCCCGGCCCTCAACTTGCTGCATAGGGCCTAGCCCTAGCCCCCCGAGCCCTTCAGGACCTCACCCTTCAGCCACCTGAGACACCATGCGAGCCTTGATCAAGGGCGTGTTCACCACCACAAACACGACATTCGCCGACCTGGAAGGCCTGGTGCAGGACGCCTTACAGGACGGCGCCAAGAGCCTTTTCGTCCTCGCCTGTGACGAGAACGGTCTCGACCCGGTCGACGTCAACCCGCTCCTACGATCGCTGTCCGTCCCGGTGTTTGGTGGGGTCTTCCCCACCATCCTGCACGGACGTCAGCACTTCGAGCAGGGGTACATCGTGGTGGGCCTTCGGCAGAGCTTGCCGGTCGCCGTGTTCGAGGAGGTCAGCCAGCTCAACCCCTATGCCCCAGATCAGGTGTCGCTTCCAGATGCGCTCACAGGCGCCTCCAGCCTGTTGGTGCTGGTCGACGGGCTGGCCAGCACGATCGACTACCTGATTGGCGAGATCTACAACCAGATCGGGCCCGAGCGCCCGGTCCTGGGGGGGGGCGCCGGTTCACTCTCGTTCGAGAGGCGGCCCTGTCTCTTCTCCAACCGGGGAATGCTCTCGGATGCCCTCCAGGTGGTTGGATTGCCTGACCCCCTGCAAACGAGCGTTCGTCACGGGTGGGAGAAGCTGGCCGGACCGTTCCTCGTGACCGAGTCCGACGCCAACGTGATCCGGTCCCTCAACTACCGCCCTGCCTTCGATGTATACCGGGAGGTGGTGGAGCCCTACGCAACCGCTCGCTTCGAGGACACCGACTTCTTCGAGATCGCCAAGACCTTCCCGTTCGGCATGGAGAAGCTCGACGAAGCACTCCTGGTTCGAGACCCGATCATCCATGACAACGGAGCACTGGTCTGCGTCGGCAACGTCCCCGAGAACACCATGGTCTACGTGCTCCGCGGCAAAGGTGCATCCCTGACAGGAGCAGCGGGCGATGCCGCCCGAGGCGCAGGCTCGGATCAGCCCGAAGGCGCGGATGTGGTGGTGTTCGACTGTATCAGTCGAAAGCTGTTTCTCGAGGGTGAGTTCGCAGCTGAGATGGAGGCGATCTGTGCGCCGTTCTCCGATGGAACCCACGTGGTAGGCGCGCTCTCGCTTGGCGAGATCGCCAACTCGGCCGGCGGAAGTATCCATTTCCACAACAAGACCGTCGTGGTGGGATCCTACGCGGTGACACACTCCTAGACGGCGATTTCGGTACCGCACGTGTCGAGTCATGACCTGAAGGCGTTTCAGCTCGTCGCGGTCCAGCACGAGCTGGCCATGGTCATCGGGCTCGACCTGGATCTCGACCGCATGCTGCTTCCTTTCATGCGTGCGTGTCTACGGCGTTTGGGTCTGAGGGGCATCCACTTCTTCCTTGCGGATTCGTCTCCCGGACTGGCCTCGGAGGAGGGGCCCTGGAAGTGTGAGGGTGCCACTCGCCGCCTCAGTATTCCCTCCCTGTCGGGCGACCCTGAGACCGAGCGAGCGGTCGACCGCCTCGGCCTCGAGGTCACCGAGGGCTGCCAGTCAGGCGTCCAGGTCGAGCGGAACGGTCACCACTACTTGATCTTCGTGCTTGATCAGGTGGGATTCATGGTCCTGGAGCGCACGCAGCGGCCCATCGATCCCAGCATCGCACGATCGTTGGATCCCATCTTCGCTCGGCTGGCCATCAGTTGTCAGGCTTGTTTGGAGCACAGTCACACGCTCGAGGAGATCGCGGCCCGAAAGACTGCCGAAGCCATCATCGTGCGACAGGCGGCGTACGACTCACTGACCGATCTGCCGAACCGGAAGACGCTGAACGAACGTCTCCGCCAGGCCGTCTCGGCGGCCATGCGGCACCATCACTTCGGTGCCATCTACTTTCTCGACATCGATCGGTTCAAAGGCGTCAACGACTCCCTGGGGCACGCGGCCGGAGACACATTGCTGCGGGAGATCGCCAACCGCTTGGCCGAGGTGGCTCGGGCCGAAGACACGGTGGCGCGCGTCGGTGGAGACGAGTTCGTGATGGTCGTCACCAAGCTCGGCGACACGCCGGGGAAGGCCATCGACTCTGCGCGCGCGCTGGCCGATCGACTCGTAGCCGTTTCGAGCGAGCCTATCCTGGCCGAAGGGACACGGATTTCGGTGTCGGCGAGCATTGGCTTGGCCATCTTCCCCAACCCGGCCCTCGAGGGACTCGGGCTCGACCGCCGCTGTCAGGACCTGATGCGTTTCGCGGATACCGCCATGTACCGAGCCAAGGACCGGGGACAGGGGAGTTTCCAGTTCTTTGAACCCGAGATGCAGGCGCTCAGCAACCGTCGCTTGCAGGTGGAGGCGGCGCTTCGCAACGAACTCAATCGCGGCCTCTTCGATGTGCACTACCAGCCCGCGGTGACGCCGGACGGACAGGTCGTCGGAGCCGAAGCGTTGCTCCGCTGGGAGAGTGTGGCCATTGGGCGCGTCGACCCCACCGAGTTTATTCCGGTGGCCGAGGATTCCGGGCTGATCGTCGACATCGGGCGGTGGACGTTGCGCGAGGTGTGCCGGGTGGTGGCCAGGCTGCCGCCGGAGGCACTGGGTCCGTCGCTTCGGTTCAGCGTCAACATCAGTGCACGCCAGATCCGCCAGCCCACATTCGTGGAAGAGGTGCTGGACGCCATCCGCGCCGCCGATCTATCCACGCGAGCGCTCGTCCTGGAGCTCACGGAAAGCGCTGCTGTCGCCGACATCGAGGACACCATCCAGAAGATGCTGGCGCTCAGGAAGGAGGGTGTGCACTTCGCACTCGATGACTTCGGGACCGGATACTCGTCCCTCTCGTATCTCCATCGACTCCCGGTCAGCACGCTGAAGATCGACCGTTCGTTCGTGACGGACATCCAGCACCGCCCAGACAACCAGGGCATCGTGGACGCCACCATCGCGATGGCAGAGCGCCTGGGCATCGCCTGCGTGGTTGAAGGTGTGGAGAGCGCGGAAGACCTCGCCTACTTCAGTGGACTCCCCATCGAGGCCATGCAGGGATACTACTTCAGCAAGCCACTGGTCGAGTCGGAGCTCGTAGAGGCCCTGGTCCGAAAACGCCTCGGGCCCTTGGAGCCTGCCCCCGCCTAGGGCAACTAGCGCGTCCAGCTCAGCGGACCACCCGGTCGGTGCCCCAGGGTGCCCCCGAAGGGACTGAGGTCGATGGACTGCACTTCCCCGTTTCGGATGTCGAGGATGAGGATCGCCGACTGCACCTCCGAATCGGAGCTGCCCGAGGTGGCCAGGAACGCGAGGTGGTTGCCATCGGGCGACCACGCTGGGAAGCGGTACCACTCCGGTCCCGTCATGATTTCCTTGTATGCCGACCCGTCGCTGTTGATGACCCACAGCCGCTGGTTCCACTCGAAGGCGATCATCTTGCCGCTGGGGTGGAGGTCCATGTTGTTCACGCCGACCGTGAGCGAGCCGTCGTCCAGCCGGGTGGGCTCCCCGCGGATGTCGGTCACGTACATGCCCTCGCCCGCCAAGAGCAGGCGTCCGTCGGGCAGCCACTCGGGTGCCACGAACCCGGGGAAGTAGGAAATCACGTCACCATCCTCGAGGACGATGGTGCTGTAGGCCCAGTCCATCCGGGGCGTGTCCGTGAGGTAGGCCACCTCTGCCGCAACGTAGCGCTTGTCGGGCGAAATTCGGGAGAACTCGAACCGCGGTTTCCTGGCGGCAGGTTCTTCGAGCTCGGAGCTGCACGGCGAAACGATCCGAGTGCGACCCGCTTCATCGGAAATCACCAATCGGTTGGCGCCCGCCCCGCATCCCTGCGCCGAAATGAACTCACCGTCGGGGTGTCGCCACGGGAAGCCACCTGGCGCCAGGCGCCGCATCTGCACGTCGGGAAGCGTGATCTCGATCACTGCCACGCGGTCGTGGCTGATCCAGTTCACATGATCCAGCGTGAGCTTCCCGGACAGCGCGGATTCGGACGCTTGTCCCAAGACGGCCGGTGGTGCCGAGTAACCGGCCAAGCACAGGCCTACCCACATCAGACACAACGCTGGGACATGGCTTCGCTTCATGCGGATGATAGGAGGGACCCTCGGGATGGTTCCCTCTCCGGTCCACCCCTGACTTGCCGGCCTTCCCAGCCGCCCCGCACGTTGTGCCCATCTCACGAACGGAGCAGATGCCATGCTGGCCGGTGCCAACCGATTCTACGCCGTTGCGGGCGCCCTTCTTGTCGGGGTTTTGACGGGTTGTGGCAGGGAGGAGCAAGCGCCCCCATCAGCGGAGCAGGACATGACCACCCCTGTCGATCTGCAAGCTGCGCCCGCCATCCAAGCCAGCAACGCGTTCTACTACTATGCCGATGTCGACGCGGCCTGGGCCTTCTACAGGGACGTCCTCGGGTTCGAGACCGCTGCGGACTACGGGTTCGCCAAGATCATGCGAGTGGCACCTGCGTCTTACCTCACCTTGGTCAACGCTGCGGATGGGATGCACTCGGTGGACGAGCCTAAGAGCGTGACCCTGGCCATCGTCACGGAGCAGGTGGAAGGCTGGTATGACTACCTGACCGCGCAGGGCGTCACCATGCGGGGCCCCTACAACTACGTGGAGGACCGCCCCCACGACGGGTTCGTGGCCATCGACCCGGAGGGCTACCTGCTCGAGTTCGAGCGCTTCAATCCGCATCCCGAAAACGAACTGTTGATGCCTTTCCTGGAGGGGCTGCGACCGCTCGGTCCAGCCGGGGGCACTCGTCCGGCCGAACTGACGGTACAGAGCACCGTCCTCTGGCTGTACTACGCGGACATCCCCGCCGCGCAGGCCTTCTACGAGGAGCTGTTGGACGTCGATCTCATGGTCGACCAGGGGTGGGCGAAGGTGTACCCGGCCGGGCCCACCGCCTTCGTGGGATTGGTGGACGGTACGCGGGGGCTCCACACGGCCACGACCGACAAAGCGGTTACGGTTTCGTTCTTGACCGAGGATGTAGACGGCTGGCTCGCGCGGGTGAAGGACCTCGGCGTCGAACTCCGAACCCCAGAGGTGCTGGACGAAGCCGAACGAGTTCGCGTGTTCGTGGCCTACGATCCGGAGGGCTATTTTCTGGAGTGGGACACCTTCTTGGATGTGGAAGGGAATGAACGTCTCATGGAGTTGTTGAGGTAGGCGGCGACACCGGGCGGTGCGGGGCTTCGTAGGGTGGCAGTACCGTGGCAATGCCTTTGACGTGGCGGGAGGGGCGTGAGTAAGGACGACGAGCTACCGGAGATTCCGTCCTGGGAAGAGCTGGGCATCTCGCCCGACGAGGTGGCCGAGCTCGAAGCCGAGATCGCCGGAGAGGGCGGGGCGGACGGTTCCCAGAAGCCGGCGCCTGCTTCTCGACCCAAGCCCCCGCCCAAGGAGGGTGCTTCAAAACCCAAGCGGCGCCTTTTCGCATGGGGGCGGCCCCCGAAACGGGCCCCGACGGACGCGCCCAAGGCGGGAGCTGGCGCAAGCGGAGGCGCCCCGCCCCCCGAGCCGCCTCGGCCGAAGGCGGGTCCCGCGGACACCCCCCCGCGCGGAAAGGAGCCCCCTCCCGCCGACCGTGAGCGCAGCGCCCCCCGCCTGAGGGGGCCGCTCACCCTCGCGGCCCTACTCGTCGTGGCCTGGTTCTCCAGCTCTTCCCGGGATATTCCACGGCCCGTGGCCGTAGACGCGCCCGACTCGGTGTTCTCCGCGGAGCGAGCCTGGCTCCACCTGGAGCAGATCGCCCGTGCTCCGCATCCCACTGGATCCGCCGAACACACACGGGTGCGCGAGTACCTGCTGGGTGTGCTCCGCGACCTGGGCCTCGACCCCACAGTGCAGACCACCACTTCGATGGTGGGCCGAGGTAGCCAGGTGCGGGCGGCCACGGTGCGGAACATCGTTGCGCGTATCCCGGGCACGGGGTCTCCCGGGGCCGTGCTGGCCACCGCCCACTACGATGGGCGCCAGGTCTCCAAAGGCGCCGGGGATGACGGGACCGGCGTGGTGGCCCTACTCGAAGCCGTGCGCGCGCTTAGGACCGGCCCGCCGCTCGCTCACGATGTCATCATCCTGCTCACCGATGCCGAGGAGCTGGGGCTGCTGGGCGCCCGCGCCTTCGTGGATCAACACCCCTGGATGGCGGACGTTCGGTTGGCGCTGTCGCTCGAGATGCGGGGTGCGGGCGGACCAGCCCTCATGTTCGAGACCGGTCCCGAGAATGGGTGGGTCGTGGAGCAGTTCGCCCAAGTCGGCCCGCACCCGCACACCAACTCACTGAGTTACGAGGTCTACAAGCGCCTTCCCAACGACACCGACTTCACGCCGTTCAAGGACGCGGGCATCCAGGGCTTGAACTTCGCGGCGATTGGGCGAGCGCATGTGTACCACCAGGCCTACGACGATCTCGATCATCTGTCGAAGGCCACCGTGCAGCACCACGGGGTGCAGGCCCTTACGCTGCTACGCCATCTCGGCAACGCGGATCTGAGCGTGGTGACCGGCCCGGATCGGGTGTTCGTGTCGCTGCCCTTTTTAGGCACCGTGACGTACCCGCCATGGGTATCGTACGCCCTGAGCGGCGTCGTAGCGCTTTTGCTGCTCATCTTGTTCGGCGCTGTGCGTCGAGCTGGCTTGGGGGTGGGCGGCGTCCTGGGTGGCCTGGTCGTTTCCCTCCTGGTGGTGGCAGGTGCTGCGGCGGCGGGGTGGGGCCTGTTGGAGTGGCTACCCCGTTTCCATCTGGAGACAGGTCGCCTGCACGGTAGCCTCTTTCGTAGTGAGGGGTGGTACGTACTGGCGCTCGTGCCCTTCACGGTCTTTTTGGCGGGACTGGCGCGGTGGTTTTTCGCGAAGCGCGTCTCTCTTGCAGAACTGGTCGTGGGGGGAACGGTGATCCCTGCGCTGCTGGCTATCGTGGCGGGAGTGCTCGTGCCGATGGGGGCCATGAACCTCCAGTGGCCGGTCTTGGCGGCGTTGGTGGCGGCGTTCGTTTCGCTTGGGGTCCGAACATCCAGCGGGGCGGGTTGGTTGCGATGGGGCGCCTGGGTGCTCCTCGCGGTTCCCGTCTTGGTCTTCATGGTGCCTTTGACCGAACTGGTCTGGCTGGCCATGAGCTTCAGACTGGCGGTTGTTCTGGGCGTCATGGTGGGGATGGGAGCCCTGCTCCTTTGGCCGGTGTTGGAGGTCGCGAGGGAACCGAACGGTTGGGTGACTGGGACGGTGGGGCTGTTGGCGTCTGTGGCGTGCGTCGGGGTCGGTCTCGTGCTCGCCCGTCCGAGCGCGGCTCGCCCCCTCCCTTCCACACTCGTCTACGCGATGGACCGGGTAGAGGGAAGCGCGTTTTGGGCCACCGATCCTGCCCGCGCCGAGGCGAGTCCAGCCCGTTTGGACCTCGTTTGGGCGGCACAACAGGCCGGTGCCGTCGATAGCCTTCGCGTACTGGGTCACCTGATACCGGGCTCCGGCAGCTACGCGGTCTCCGCCGCCCCTGCAGCTGCGGTCGCCATGCCGCGGGTGGTATTCGACGCCGACTCGGTCGCACCGGGCAGCGCGCGGGGGGTTCGCGTCCAAGTGAGTTCTCCTGGCGGGGCGGAACAGCTCTCTTTCGTGTTCCCTCCCAACGGACCCCGACCGCATCGTCTCAACGGGCGGCCGCTGGTGGACGCGCAGGACGTGCAGGGCCTCGAGCATTGGGGTGTACCCGAGGGTGCGGTGGTGCTCGACTACACGCTGGCGGCCGACGTAGGGACCCTCTCCTTCCACCTGTTGGAGGTGTACTTCCAGCCGGAACGGATCGCAGGTGTCGGCACGTTCGATCGTCCACCGGAGCTGAGTCCCGACCTCACGCGGGCCAGCGACCGGGCCATCATTCGCACACCGATCGAGATTGATGTGCTCACCGGAGCAACCTCGGTTGCCGGGACTCAGGCCCCAGCGGGCGTCGTGGCTGGGGGAGGGACGGCCGCCGACTCCGCGTTGATGTCGGAGGGCACCATGGGGCCGCCCGTTTCGGTGCAACTCTTCGCGCGGGACCTCATCTCGACAGTGCCACCCGAGTTCTCCGTGTCCTTCTCCCCGGATGGGCGCACCGTGTACTTCAATCGTACCGACGATGCCCGCGCCAACATCACGATGCTGGCGTCCCTCCTCCGCAACGGTGACTGGAGCGAACCGGAGGCTGTCCCCTGGTCGAGCGGGGCTCGGGATGTCGATCCGTTCGTGTCGCCTGACGGCGATCGGATCTGGTTCTCGTCGAACCGTCCGCGAGGCGGTCAGGCCCAGCCGGAATACGCATCATGGTACGTCGAGCGCACCGCCACCGGGTGGTCCGATCCCATCGATCCGGGTCCGCCTCTGAACTCGGACTCCGCCGACGTCTTCATTTCGCAGGCGCGGGACGGAACGGTCGTCTTTAGCTCGACCCGTGACGGGGCCCAACGGATCTATCTCAGTCGACCCGCGGGCTCAGGTTGGGAGCCGCCGGTGGCGCTCCGGTTCGGGACGGTTGATACGGCCAGCAACCCCTTCATCTCGCCTGACGGCTCCTTCATCTTGCTTGCCATCCCCACACCGGCTGGACCCCGCGACCTGTTCGTGAGCTGTCGAGCCGCGGACGGAAGCTGGGGTCGCCCGAGCCGCCTGCCCAACGGGATCAACTCGCCCTTCGACGAGTTCACGCCGACGCTGCATCCGGTGGACGGGGGGTTGCTGTTCACCTCAGAGCGGCCGGGCATTCTGGGCCCGGTCCCTGAAGGGGTGAGGCCTCCCGGTGACCTCTATCGTGCCGACCCGACCTGGCGGGTCGCGTGTGGGTCAGAAGTAGAAGGCTAGCCCCACGTACGCGAGCCGCCCGTAGGTTCCGAACTCACTGCCCAGCCCGAAGGCGAGGGGCCCGCTCTGGGGGTGGGCACCCGTGCCCACGAGGCCGCCCACATTGATGCGGGCATGCTGTCCGAGGTCGTAGGTCGCACTCGGTGTCAGCGATGCGCTTCGGTCACTCAGGTTGCTGAGCACCGCCAGACCCAGGGTCGTCCGGTCGGTAGGGCGGTAGCTAGCGGCGAAGCCCAGGTAGTGTCGACCCAGGAAGTACGTCTCTCCCCTCCCGTACGCGGCGCTCTGCACGACCTGCAGGTAGTCCGCAGGCTCGTCCGCACCCAAGCCGTTGCGGTGAAGCTCGAGCGAGAGCGTGTGCGCCGCGCCCAGCCGATCCACCCCCACGGTGGCACGAAGCCGCTGCCTGCCGCCACCGTCCATCGACCACGGCAGCCCCACTTCGCCTCTGATCTTCCAGACGTCCACCACGGCGGACACGCCCGTGAAGCTGATCCACTGCCGCCAGAACTTCCCGCCGGCGACGTAAACATCGCCCCAGGGCAGCTCAACCGTTGCCCGTAGGCCACCGGAGAGATTGCGACGATTTCCCCGGTCCACCAGCACGGCATCGAGCTCCACACCGGGCGCCGGGTAGGCGAGTGCCCGCACCGCGTCGACTCCCCGCTTCTCCTCAGTGTCTAGTTCGAACGGACTGAACTGGGTCCAGAGATCGGCGACCTGAAACAGGTTGGCGAATCCCCAACTGATCGCCTGACGACCGAGGGTCAGATCCAGGGGACCCGCCCGAGCCTCCAGCGCCAATCGGTCCACGTCATGCCATACCCGGTGATGGGCGCCCTTCGCCCAGGTGCTTTCCAGGTCCAGTGACCGCCGGGGCACAACACCCACGCCGAAACCCGTCACACCGGTGCCGAACGTCTGACTCCCGGATGAAAACTGTGCCTGTATGCGGTTGTGTACCGTGAGTCGGACGTCATCCGCGAGCGCAAGCCTCCACCGCAACCGAGCCACTTCGCCATTGAAGGCCGAGCGTTCCTCTACGTTGGGGATCGTGTAGCCAAGGTCTTGTCCACCCGTCAGCGACCGGAAGTACCCACCGAACTCGAGGGTCTGTGCGTGGAGTGGGACCGTCCCCACGCACACCACGCCTAACAGGCAAGCAAGGATGGCGTGGCGCATGCCCTATTGGCTGGGTTGCACCACGACGTCTTCGTCGACACGACCGTCGCGCAGTCGCACGAGACGGCGCACCCGGTCGATCACCACTGGGTCATGGCTCGAGAAGAGGAATGTGGTGCCCATCTCCCGGTTCAGCTCGTCCATCAGGTCCAAGAGTCCACTCGAGGTGGTCGAGTCGAGGTTGGCGGTGGGTTCGTCGGCCAACACCACGGAAGGCTCGGTCGCCAGCGCGCGAACGATGGCCACCCGCTGCTGCTGGCCGCCGGACAGCTCGTGCGGTTTGCGGTCGGTCTCGTCCCTCAGTCCCACCCGCTCCAGCAGCGGCATCACCTTGGCCCTACGCTTCTCGAGTGGAACGCCGCGCAACAGCAGCGTGAACTCCGCGTTCTCGTATGCCGTCAGGACCGGCACCAGGTTATACGCCTGGAAGATGAACCCCACGTGGTCGAGTCGGAAACCCGCGGCGTCACTTCGGTTCATGTGGGTCACGTCTTGACCCGCCACGTGTACCCGCCCGGTAGTGGGTTCGTCCAAGGCGCCAATGATGTTGAGGAGCGTGGTCTTCCCCGACCCCGATGGACCCACCAGCCCGCAGAACGCTCCCTGGGCGATTTCCAGATCGATGCCCCTGAGCGCGTGGACCTCGACCGGACCTTGCCGGAAGACCCGGGTCACGCCTTCGACGGAAATGAGTACCGGATCCGACATCACGACTCCTGAGTCATTCGAAGAACCGCATGGCTTCTGCGGGGGCCAACCGAGTCGCGCGCCACGCCGGGTAGAGCGCGCTGGCCATCGTCGCCACAACCACCAGGCCCGTCCCCACCGCCCACTTCAGGGGTCGTAACTGACTGTGCAACACCAGATCGGTAAGGTCGATGCCCGAGATCTCGATCTCTTCGATTCCCCACATGGCTAGGGAAATCCCCCAGCGCGAGGCGGCCAGGTGTCCTCCCAGCCCAAGAAGGAAACCCGCGGATACCGCGATGAGCGTCATAAGCGCGGTCTCGGCGAGTAGGAGTTGGCCGATGCGGTTCCCGCGCAATCCCAACGCCGAAAGGAGTCCGAACTCGCGCACGCGCTCCATCACCGCCATCAAGAACGTGTTGGCGATTGAAAACAACACCACCAGGAAGATCACCCCGACGTAGAGGTATCCGAACGCGTCGTCGAGTTCGGTGAAGCCCACCATCTCGGGCACGGCCTCCTGCCAGGAGAGCACCTCGACCGACGGATTCTGACCGCCCTCCTCGGGCCTGAGGGCCTCACCGCCCAGCGCGTCCCGGACGCTCGCTGCGAGCATGGGCGCGTCGGCGTAAGCATCCCCGAGCACTCCGATCTGCGTGAGCATGCCGTCCATGCGTGCAAGCTGCTGTGCCGCCCCAATGCTGGTGTAGGCCACCCCTTCGTCGGCTTCCCGGAGGCCGGTCTCGAAGATGCCGGTCAGGTGGAACAACCCACGGGTGACCTCGCCCTCCACATCGGTGATCGTGACCACCAACCGGTCGCCCAACTCCAACTCGAGCGCCTCGACAGCACCCGCACCCAACACCATGGGATCGGCCTCGCTCCCGCCGAGGAAGCTGCCTGCAACCAGGTCGCCGGCCGGGTCGCGCAGGGCTTGCTCGGCCGCGGGGTCTACGCCGTAGAGCAGAACGGGTTGGTTCCCCGACGACGTACTCACGAGCCCATTGAGCAGCACCCGTGGCATGGCGGCCACCACCCCTGGGACCTCTCGGATACGCTCCAGCTTGGCGTCCGCATCCCTCAGAGCCAGATCCGCCCCTCGGGTCTCCCAGTAGTCCTGGGCATGCACGATGACCTGGCCGCCTGCGGCTCCAGCGGCCTCCTCGAGCATGCGTCCGTGGGCGTCATCGTTCAGGCCCATGCTGAGCAGCATAATCGCGTAGGTGATCGCGACCGCCGAGGCCATGATCAGCGTACGGCCCCGGTTCCTCCACAGGTTGCGCCAGGCGATGCGCCAAATCATCCGGCCCTCCCCGAAATGGCAGGGACCGGATCGGTCCGTGCGGCCCGGACCGCCGGCCAGAGCCCGCAGATCACAGCGAAGAGTGCCATGACCACAACGGGCACCAGAATCCCCATGGCAGTGAGCTGAAAGTAGATCCGGTCGGTGAAGGCCACACCCATGTACGAGAACCCGGTGTCGCCCGTGAACCGACTGATGTCCAGCCCGCGTGTGGCATGCACCCAAGCCAAGGCACCCCCGAACACGGCTCCGATCACGGCTCCCACCAGCCCCATTATGCCGGTTTCGACTGCCAGTGTCCGGAACATGCGTTTCGGCCGCATCCCGACGGCCAGCATCACACCAAACTCACGGCGCCGTTCGAGTGCGCTCATACGCTGCGTGTTTAGCACGCCCACGCCCGCCACCATGTAGATGAAGAGATACAGGAACCAGTAAGAGCGCCTAAACAACAACATCATTTGGTCGATAGCCGGCTCGATGGCCTGCCAGGGGCGGACGAGCAGTCGGTCATCCCGTGCCTCCGAGGCGGCCTCTGGTGCTTGGCTCAAAGCGCCGAGTGTCCCCGCGACTTCGCCGGCGGTCAGGCGCGCGGCGTTGAGATCCTCGGTGCGCACCGCGATCTCGTGCACGCGACCCTCGAGTGCCGTAACGACCTCCGCATCGCCCAGATGCATGTACACGCTCATTCGGTCTACACGGGTGTTCCCGGTCCGCACGATGCCCACCACTTCCAAGAGGTCGTTCCCCAGCGACCCATCGGACGCCTCCAAGAAGACCACCAGCTCCGCGCCGGGGTCGACGCGCAGTTGTTTGGCCAGCCCCTCTCCGATGACCACGGGTCGGGGGGCCGGGTAGGGTGGGGACACAGCAGGGAGCCACGCGCCGGCAACGATCCCGTCGGCCACCGGCGTGGTCGTGGTCTCTCGCACCGGGTCGACACCCAGGATACGCGCAACCTGGGACCGATCCTCGTTTCCGATGAGTCCGTGCGCCTCGATGCGAGGTGATGCGGCGACGACCCCAGGGACCGCCACCAACGAGTCGAGCAGTCCCGCGCTGAGGTCGAAGGCGCGATACACGCGCTCCCGGTCGGCATACGCGGCGGTATGAATCTGTAGCTGTCCCGTTTCAACCGCGGTCGCGCCCCGAACCATCTGGGCCATCCACCCCTCGTAGAAGGCCAACGTCCAGACCATCAGGGCCACCGAAACGGCGATGGCGGCCAGCGTGAGTCCACTGCGCCAACGGTTTCGGGTGAGGTTGCGGACGGCGAGCCTGGAGGCGATCAACCTCTCACGCTCCGCCTGCGCGCCGCAGCCCCCTACGGGTAAAGAGGTCGCCGTCGATGGTGACGTCGAGCTCCAGGTCGTGGTAGAGGATTTCGGTCCGCTCCTCGACGTCGTCGGCAGGCTGTAGCGTCATTCGCATGGGGATCAGGCGATCTCCGACAGGTTGCACATCGTCGAAGAGCAGCGAGCGGATCAACGTCTCCCCATCGTAGTAGCGTGCCCAGTCGGGGACCCAACGGTCCGGGTCGAGCACGAACACAAGGCGCGAGTACACCACCGGAGTGTCGGGGCGTGGCGTGAGTGTGACCTCGATCCGCCGACCTCGACCTTCATCGGTCCACCGGATTTCGCCGTCATGGTCCTCGAGGTAGCTCGTTTCGCGGAGCAGGTCGTCGTTGGTGAAGTGGCTGCCCATCCAGCTCTCGGACAAGAGTCCGCTGGGGATGCGGATCAGACGATCCGCCCGTGGAGCGTAGTTCCAGAGCCCTTCCTCGGTGCGAAGCGTCGCTGTTCCCGCCTCGCGCGCCGGTTCGCGGATCACGATCAGCGCTTCGTCGGTGCCCCGGGACCACGACTCCAGCGTGAGTTCCCGGGTCCCGCGCTCCCGGGTGACGGTCATCGTCATGAGCGCGTGAGACGAATTGGCCCGGTAGAGCTCGTCGAGGTGGTGGACCAGCTCGTCGAGGCTCGGAAGGGTTTGAGCCCCGGCGTCGGAAGCTCCGATGAGACTAAGGAGCGCGGCGATTCCAAATGACGCCGCCGAAGAACGATACCGTTCCAGGCTATGCCGACCCCGCGTCCTCCCTCCCATCCGTGCCCCTGGTTGCTTGAAACGAGCTGATGGGTGACCGTGACTCAGGTCACGACCCAAATCTCGAAGGGGGGAAGATTCGGGTCAACGGTCGCCGATGCCCCGGGTGGGTACGGCTCAGCCGATCGGTCGGGTGTCGAAGACCAAGGGCTTCAGGCGGGCCGGCGGAGGGACGGGTGCCCGACGGGTAGATGGGCTGCCCTCGTCTCCTAGCAGGTGGACGGAACCGGGGAGCCGGGCCGCGCTATCCAACGGCTTCGGGGGCACGGGACCCATCGGAGCGAGGGCCTCATTGATGGCGTCTGCGATTACCTTCTCGAACCGTTTCAACGATTTCTCCTGACACGCGATCGGGGGTGGAAGTGGCCCTAGGGCCTCTCCTCTCCTCCTGTATGCGACAAACTCACTCGAACTGGGTCACCCCCTCTGAGTCGACCGGGCATGTTTCAGACGATTGAGCTGTTTGCCGTCCTCTCCTCTGGCCTCTTCGGCGTGCTGCTGGCGCGCCGGAAACGCATGGACTTCGTAGGTGTGTACGCGGTGGCCTGCACGACGGCCTTCGGAGGAGGGACGTTGCGCGATCTGTTCCTCGACCGCTCGCCGTTGTTCTGGATCGCGAACCCCCGCTACCCGATCATGATCTTCGTGCTCGCCATAGTGGTGTCGTTCGTCCGACTTCCGGGCGACGAGCGCCTCGCCAAGGTGTTGCACGTGCCCGACGCAATCGGGCTGGGGCTCTTCAGCGCCCTCGGTGCGGGGTTCGCCATCGAGGAGGGCACCACCCTGTTCGTGGCCGCGATCATGGGTGTGATCACGGGCACCTTCGGCGGCGTCCTGGGCGATATCATTTCCAACGAGATTCCCAGTCTCTTCCAGACCCACACACCCCTCTACGCGACCTGTGCGTTCGTGGGGAGCTGGGTGTTCCTGGCGCTTCAGTTGCGGGGCGTGCCAGAGCCCCTGCCGGTCTTGGCGGGCATCGCGGTCACGGTGGTGGCCCGGCTGGCGGCGGTCCGGCAGGAGTGGCAGCTCCCGTCACCGCCCTGACGTGTTGGCTGGCGGGATGCGCGGGGTGCCCCTACGATGCGGGTGCGGTCACCGCCTGACCGTCCCCCAGTAAGGACCGTACGTGAGGAAGTGCCCCCATCGAGGCGTGCTCATGCTGGGCGCGTTGTGGCTGTGCGCGCCCAGTAGCAGTGTCGCCCAAGCCGTCGTTGACTCCGTTCAGATCACGCCTTCCACCCGCTCGGTGTGGAGTCTTCCGGTTTCGGGCGCTGTGCTGACGGTTGGATTCCTGGCCATGGAAACCGACGACGAAGTGCGAGCCTGGTTCCAAGGGGGCGTGCAAGACAACCCGCTGGCAAGGGGCTTGGCCGGCTTCGCGTCCCCGATGGGCAGTGCCGAATTGGCGTTCGGGCTGGGTGGGGTCGCGCTCGTCAGTCGGGTTGTGGGACAGGAGCGCCTGTCGGACATCACGTGGCACACCCTGGAATCGGTCTTGGCCACGGCCGTAGTGACCTCCCTTGCGAAGGGGTTTGTCGGGAGAGCGCGGCCGAGCGGCGTCCCCGAGTGGACCTGGCACCCCGGACAGGGCTTCACGGACCCTGCCTACCGCTCCTTCCCATCAGGGCATTCCGCACAGGCCTTTGCCCTCGCGACCGCGCTGGCGGCGGAGCTCGACCATCACGATGTGCCGGGCGCCGGGTGGATGACACCGACGCTTTACTCCGTCGCCGGCCTCTGCGGGGTGTCTCGCTTGTTCGACGACCGCCACTGGTCCAGTGACGTCATCATCGGCGCGCTTACCGGGTCGCTCACGGCGCACCTGGTGTCGGGCCGTCACCACCGCGAGGGTGCCCGGCCAGTGCTGGGCGCGAACGCGGAAGGTGCCCTCGTGCTGGGCGTGCGCTGGTAGCCGGTTCCAGATCGTTGCCAGTCCCCTGCCCGAACTTCGCGCTCGGGTAGCCGAGCTGGTCTAGGAACTCCTAACAGTCCCCACCCCGGTTCAGGTACCTGTCCGGAATCGGATTGTCACCGCGTTCCGAATCCCAGAAGATGGACACAATCCAAAACCGTTCACCATCGTTCAGGACTTGAATCGAATTGATCCCGCGCGCAAACGGTGCGGGGTCCTCCAGCGTGCGCTTGGAGTCGTAGGCACTGAACACATGGGTGATGTTCCCGAACGTCTCCGTCGTCCGACCGATCTCACGCTCGAAGAAGCCATTCTCCTCGAGCATGGGGCCTGCGCCTTCACTGTACTCTTGGGGACTCCACACCTGATGGTACACGCCGTCGGGACTCGCTTGGGTTGGAATCAAACGGGCCCCTTCTAGGAATAGCCCGTGAAACCGGTCCCAGTCTCGCTCCTGGCCGGCCGGTCCGGAGATCACGTCGTAGAGCGCCGCCATGATGCCGTCGAGTGTCTCCACGTCTTCGGGCGCCTGAGCGTCCAGATGCCCTTCCCCGAGGGCGGGCGTGAGCGCGGTAAGTGCAAACGCGCACACGAGGGCAGCGCTGGTTCGACGGAGCAGGGTTTGCATCGAAATCGTCCGGGCTAGAGGGTTCGGGGTGGCCGAGGCTCCTACTGGGCGCTAGCCACCGGGGTTCCACGGCGGCAGGGATCTGCCCGCCGACCAAGGCACGCCCGCGGCGTCCAGGCGGGCCTCGAGGGCCGGAAGGTCCGTTTCGATGAGGCTCTGCAGATCTCCGTAGATGGCGGTGAAGGCGTCCGACGCGATGCGATACTGCTCTCGGTGTGACTGGGTGGGGCCAAACATCCCGTTCCAGTGACCGCGGACCACCTGGTTCACCCGGGACACGATTCCCGGCATGTCCGGTTCGCTACGGGACGTTCGGGTTCGATCCCCATTCAGCACCGCCTGGAGGTCCATGAGTCGCAGCTCGAGCCCGCGAGCTTCTGCGCGCAACGCTTCGTCCGCCTGCGGGGTGCGAGCCAGAGCCTGCTTGATGGCTTGGATCTCGGTCAGGGCATCGGCGGCGGCCCGCTGGCTCCCCGTGACCGCACGCAGGAGCTCGCCCGTCTGCCGTTGGAACGCCAACACGGCCGCCCGATCCTGCACCGGGATGGCGGTCTCGACTACCGGCTGGATCTCGAAGGGCACGGGTCCGGCCAGCGCAGTCACCTCACCGTCCACTCGCTGTGACAGCGACACCGTATACTGTCCGGGAAGCGCCATTGGCCCCTGGCCACCGCCGCCAAAGCCGCCCCCGACTCCCGTGACCGCGTTGTAGCTCGGGTACCGGTAGTTCCATGTCGTGCGGTGGATCCCCTGACCCGTGGAGCCGGAGACGGTGTTCACCACCTCACCACCGGCGTCCCGGATGGTCAGGAACACCTCGGGCGCCTCTTCGCGGTCCTCGGCTTGGAGTTCGTCCCACGACGGGTAGGGTGTGTCCTCGCCCCGCCGTTGGGCCCGGCGCTCTTCGGCCTGACGAGCTGCTCGTCGCGTCCGCAGCGCATCGCGCAGGTAGTACGTGAACGTCACGCCAAACGACGGATTGTCGGCTTCGTAGAAGTTGGCGCCGGAATCGCCGCCCGGGTTCCAGGGCAGGTACATGTCGCCCGTACGTACCGGGAAGATGTGGCCCGCTCCCGCAAGCACCTCAGTGCTCTGACGCGACAGCTCACGGAGCGGTGAGTAGTCGTCCAGCACATAGAAGCCGCGGCCAAACGTCGCGGCCACCAGATCCCCCTCCCGCGCCTGAATCTCCAGCTCCCGCACCGGGATCGGAGGCAAGCCCGCCCCCAACTTTATCCACGAACCCCCGCCATCGATGGAGGCGAAGGCGCTGTACTCGGTCCCCAGGAACAGCAACCCGGCCTCCTCTGGATCTTGGACGATGCTGAATGCCGGACCGTTTTCCGGAAGGTCGGCGGAGATGGATGTCCAGGTTTGCCCCCGGTCCGTGGACTTGAGGACATAGGGCCGGAAGTCGCCGCGCTTGAAGTTGTTGATCACCGCAAACACGGTGTTGGGGTCGTGCAGGGAAGCCTCCACGTCGTGTACGAAACTGGTGTCGGGCACTCCCGGGAAGCTCATGACGGCCCGCCAGTTGGTCCCACCATCTTCGGTGACCTGTATCAAGCCATCGTCCGTGCCCGCGTAGATTACTCCTTCGGCTAACGGCGATTCGGACACCGCAACGATGTGTCCATACTGCGAGGTCGAGCGGTTCTTCCCTACCGCATCGACGCTCCATATCCGCCCCATCACCTCCAATTGGTTACGGTCGAGGTTGCGGGTAAGATCTCCAGAAATGGGTGTCCAGGTGGATCCACGGTCGTCGGTGCGGAACAGGATTTGCGCGCCGTAGTAGAGGCGCTCGTTGTCGTGCGGTGACATGTGCAGGGCCGCGTCCCAGTACCAACGCAGTGGAGGTCCGTCTGCGCTCTCCTGCGGTTGGATGTCCAAGCGCTCCTTGGAGCGTCGATCGAACCGCGAGAGGGTCCCATTTTGGAGTTGGGAATAGATGATGTCCGGGTCTTCTGGATCGACTACCGGGTCGAACCCATCGCCCCCCAACGTGACGTACCACTCCGAATTGCGGATACCGCCCGACATGGTGGTGCGACTGGGTCCACCAAACGTGTTGTTGTCCTGTGTGCCGCCGTACACGTAGTAGAACGGTTCGTCGTTCGAGGTGGCGACCTTGTAGAACTGTGTAAGGGGAAGGTTTTCGAAGAACCTCCAATGCTCACCGTAGTCGAACGTCTCGTAGAGACCGCCGTCGTTGCCCAGAATCAGGTGGTCGGGGTCGTCCGGGTCGAACGTGATCGAGTGATGGTCCACGTGGACACCCTGCGTGGGAAGTCTGCCCCACGTCTCTCCACCGTCGTTCGACAGTTGCACGAACGTGTCGAGAGAGTACAGCACGCCCTCGCGGTGTGGGTCCGCGTAGAGCTCGTGGTAGTACATGGGCGCGGAGGACTGGTAGCGACTGGTGCGCTGCCAGCTCTCCCCCATGTCGCGGGACCGAAACGTCCCGCCGTCGCGGCCGCTCGCTTCCACGATGGCATACAACACATCCGGGTTCTGCGGAGAGATGGCGAGCCCGATCTTGCCCTTGTCGCCGCCGGGCAGCCCGCGGTTGATGGCACGCCAGGTCTCACCGCCATCGGTCGACTTGTGGATGCCCGATCCCGGTCCGCCGTCGATCATCGTCCATTGGTGCCGACGGCGCTGCCAGGTGACGGCATACATCACATCGGGGTTGCGAGGATCGAAGTAGACCTCGTGGGCACCCGTGTGTTCGTCGATTTCCAGCACCAACTCCCAGGTGTCTCCGCCGTCGTTGGTACGGTAGAGACCCCGATCGCCTCCTGAGGCCCACAGCGGACCCTGCGCCGCCACGAACACGACGTTGGAGTGTTCGGGGTGGATGGCGATCATGCCGATGTGTTCGGAGGCCCCGAGCCCGACGTTGGCGAACGTTCGGCCGCCGTCGACCGACTTGTAGACCCCGTCCCCATAGCCCGCCGAACGCTGCGCATTGTTTTCGCCGGTCCCCACCCAAAGGGTCAGGTGGTTGTTCGGGTCCAATGCGATGGTGCCGATCGAGTACTGTCCGGTGCCGTCAAAAATCGGGTCCCAGTTCACGCCCGCACTGGTCGTCTTCCACACACCTCCTGAGGAAGCCGCCACGTACCAGGTGCTTCGATCGACTGGGTCGACCTGCACCTCGGCAATGCGTCCCGACGCCATGGCGGGTCCGAGGCCGCGCCAACGGAGCGCGGAGATCAGTCCCGCGTCGACCGTGGGCGGGGCGGCCGACGGGCCTTCCTCAGTTTGGGACAACGCGGGCTCGGAGCCAACGGCCAGGCCGGCAATGAGACTGAGGCTGATGGCGGAGAGACCGGCAAGCGAGTTGGGACGCATGGAAATCGAGGGCGGAAGTGGGTGGTTCGGGATCGCGACCATCTTGCGCCTTGGGGGACGGAAGCGCCAACCGGGGATGGCGCCTCGCGGGATGCAGCAGGCTTCCGGGCAGTTGATCCCGACCGGCGGCGCACGGTAACCTTGGGACCTACGCGCACGGCTCCACCGGGCGCCCCACTTCGTCCTCAGCCGTCTAGGCCACCGAGCGGATGCCCGCCACCCCGAAAGACACACCGCTCATGCGCCAGTGGCGAGACGTCAAAGCGCGTCACCCAGACGCGCTGGTCTTCTTTCGAGTCGGAGACTTCTACGAGTTCTTCAATCAGGACGCGGAGGAAGGGGCCCGTCTGCTCGGGCTCACCCTGACCACTCGCAACAACGGAGCAGCCGGCAACGTTCCGTTGGCCGGTGTGCCGGCCAAGGCTCTCGACGAGTACCTGGGTCGACTGGTCCGGTTGGGACGTCGGGTGGCCATCTGCGATCAGGTCGAGGATCCCGCCGAGGCCAAGGGGATCGTCCGACGAGAAGTCGTCGAGATGGTGACGCCAGGGACCATCCTGCACCGAGGCCTGTTGGACCCATCCCGGAACGTGTGGGTCGTGGCCCTCACTGCGTCGGGACCCGGACGCATCGCGGCCGCCGCCCTCGACCTCTCCACTGGACAACTGGAGTTGCGGTCGCTGGCGAGCTCGGACCTACGATCCGAACTTGCCCGCATGCAGGCCGCCGAACTCTTAGTGACACAGGCCGTGGCCGAGCAACTGGGGTTCGCCGGCGGCCCCGAGGAGGACGTGCAGGACGGTCACGCTCCGCTGATCACCGTCCGCCCGGACTGGCTGTTCCATCCCGACGGCGCTCGCGAGGAGCTGTTGCGCACGTTCGGTGTCCAGGGACTGGAGGGGCTCGGCTTTCAAAGCTCCGACGAGGCGCTCGTGTGCGCGGCCGGAGCGCTGCTGTACTACGTGAAGGAGACCCAACCCACCGGCGTGGGGCATCTCTCCGCTCCCAGGATTCACCGGTCCAGCACGGTGATGTTGTTGGACGAGATGACGGTCCGGAACTTGGAGTTGGTGGAACCGCTTCGTCCGGGCGACGGAGGGGCGACCCTGCTGGGCGTCATCGACACGACCGGCACCCCCATGGGGGCTCGACTACTGCGCTGGTGGGTGCTGCACCCGCGGATCGACGCAGAAGAGATCTGGGCGCGCCAGGACGTCGTGACCGAAATCGTCTCCGACCACGACATACGCGCCGGTTTGCGATCTGCCCTGGACAAGGTAGGCGACCTGGAGCGCATCGCCGGACGTCTGGGGACCGAGCGCGCTTCGCCGCGGGAACTGCTTCAACTGGCGCGTTCTCTCGACCGCATCGAGCAGGTACCCGATCTGCTCGAGGGCGCTACGGCCGGGAGGTTACTGCAACTCCGAGCCAGCCTTGATCCGATGCCCGAAGCACGGGCCGAACTCGAGGCAGCGCTCGCCGACGATCCTCCCGCTCAGCTCTCGGACGGTGGCGTGATCCGCACTGGGTACGATGCGGAGTTGGACGACCTGCGAGCCACGCGCGACGGCGCGGTCGACTTCATCGCGTCGCTCCAGGCGCGTGAGCGCGAGCGGACGGGTATCCCGAGCCTCAAGGTGGGGTTCAATCGCGTGTTCGGGTACTACCTGGAGGTGACGCACGCCCATCGCGACAAGGTGCCCGACCACTACGTGCGCAAGCAGACCTTGACCAGCGCTGAGCGCTACTTCACGCCTGAACTAAAGGAGTGGGAGGAGAAGGTCTCGGGAGCCGAGGACCGCATCCGCGTCTTGGAGGCGAAGCTCTTTGGGGAGTTGCGCGCGGCCATGGCCGCTCAGGTGTCCCGCTTACAGAACACGTCCAAGGCGGTCGCCGAGTTGGACGTCCTCACCACGTTCGCCCAGGTCGCCATCGATCGCGGTTACGCGCGTCCCGAGGTACACACCGGATTCGATCTCGACATCCGAGGCGGTCGGCACCCGGTGGTCGAGACGATCATGGCCCGCGAGGACTTCATACCCAACGACGTCGTGCTGACCGACGATGCGCGGGTGGTGGTGCTCACAGGTCCCAACATGGCCGGAAAAAGCACCGTGTTGAGGCAGGTCGGCCTCATTCAGTTGCTCGCGCAGATCGGATGCTACGTGCCCGCCACGTCGGCGCGCCTCCCTGTGAGCGACCGCATCTTCACGCGTGTGGGCGCCAGCGACAACCTGGTGCGCGGTCAGTCGACGTTCATGGTCGAGATGACGGAGACTTCCTCCATCCTTAATGGTGCTGGCCCCAAGAGCCTGGTACTCCTGGACGAGATCGGGCGCGGCACGTCTACCTACGATGGGGTGTCGATTGCGTGGTCGGTGACCGAACACCTTCACGAGCACGTGGGGGCCAAGACCATCTTCGCCACCCATTACCACGAGCTAACCCAGTTGGCGGATCTTCTACCGGGCGCGCGGAATATGAACGTGGTGGTTCGCGAGGTCGGTGAGGACATCGTGTTTCTGCGGCGCCTCGAACCGGGGGGTGCGGACCGTTCCTATGGCATCCAGGTGGCCCGTTTGGCAGGACTTCCGAAAGAGGTGGTGCGCAGGGCCAAGGAGATCCTCGCTGAGCTCGAAGGCACACACAGTGCAGGAGGGGAGGGGCTGGGCCGACACGGGCAACACCGTCCGGCCAGCCAAGCGCCGCCCGACCAGCTCACGTTCGACCTGGCCGAGCATCCCGCGGTAAAGGAACTGAAGGGTTTGGACCTTAACGGCATGACGCCGCTCGAGGCGATGAACGTACTGAGTGCGCTGATTCGTAGCGCACGATCCAGTCATTGAGGCGAGCATGAGAATCCTGGCAACGATCACTTCCGTGCTCCTGTGGTCCGCCTGTGGCGGAGAGCAGCGGATCGAGCAACCCGTGCCGCTCTACGGCGAGAGTCCGGTGGACTACCCGTTGGAGCTCTGGGACGAGGGTGTCGAGGGGGAGGTGGTGCTCCGGGTGTTGGTCGATGAAGAAGGCGCCATCGACAGCGTCGAGGTCGAGACCAGTAGCGGTCACAACGTGCTCGACAGCGCCGCGGTGAATGGTGTGCGTGAAATGCAGTTCACTCCGGCCCGCCTGAACGGTCGTCGCACCGACGCCTGGGCGCGGGTTCCCATTCGCTTTTCCAAGAAGCCCCGGGGAGGCTGACCCGCATGGGTATCCGGCATCAACGCCCTTACGACAACGTGCTCGACCTCGTCGGTTGGACGCCCCTGGTCCGACTCGGACGCATTGGGGCGGGCACCCGCACGCCCCTGTTCGGCAAGGCCGAGTTCATGAATCCCGGAGGGTCGGTCAAGGACCGGATCGGCCTTGCCATGATCGCTGCGGCCGAAGAGGCCGGGACGCTCAAGCCTGGAGGCGTGATCGTGGAGGCCACCAGCGGGAACACGGGGCTGGCGCTGGCCATGGCCGCAAGCACTCGCGGGTATCGCTGCATTTTCACCATGCCCGACAAGATGAGTCAGGAGAAGGTGCAACTCCTGCGGGCCTTCGGGGCCGAGGTCATCATCACACCCACCGCGGTTCCGCCCGACCACCCTGACAACTACCTGATGCGGGCCAAGTCCATCGTGAAAGAGACGCCGGGTGCCGTGTTGGCCGACCAATTCTACAACCCGGCGAACCCCGACGCGCATTACCGGACCACTGGGCCCGAGTTGTGGGAGCAATCTGAAGGGCGGATTACCCACTTTTTCGCCGGTTCAGGGACGGGAGGAACCATCAGCGGGACCGCTCGCTACCTCAAGGAGAAGAACCCTGAGGTGCGGGTCGTGGGGGTCGACCCGGATGGCTCCATGATTGGACCCTACTTCAGGACGGGAGAGAAGATCGAGGGCTCGCCTTATAAGGTGGAGGGGTTGGGCAACGACAAGATCCCGGGATCACTGGACCTCAACGTGGTGGACGAGTATCACACAGTGAGCGACCGGGATGCCTTCCTGATGGCGCGTGACCTGGTACGGAAGGAGGGCCTGTTCGTGGGTGGGTCCACCGGCCTCATCGTGCACGCGGCCTTGGAGGTAGCCAGAGAGATCGACGACCCTGACGCCTTCGTCGTGGCGGTCCTCTGTGATTGGGGGGAACACTACCTCACGAAGCTGTATGACGACGACTGGATGAGAGAGAACGGGTTTCTGCAGCGAACGTCACGCAGCGTGCATGACGTGGTGGCGGACAAACGGGCTGATGCTCCTCGGTTGCTGAGCGCGGAGCCGGGTACGGCCGTCCGAATGGCGCTGTCGACGATGAGTAGTCACGGGGTATCCCAACTCCCGGTGTTGTCCAACGGCGACTGCGTGGGGTCGGTGACCGAGGCGGCGCTCATGATGCAGGTCCTGGATGACCCGCAGATTGCGGATGGCGCGGTGGCGGACGTGATGGATGCACCGTTCCCAATCGTGGATGCAGCCGCGGGTCTGGAAGTCGCCAGTCGGCTGTTGGCGCGAGAGAACCCGGCGGTCCTCGTCCGCCGCAACGGGGACCTCGACACCATTCTCACACGGTTCGATCTGGTGAACAGCCTGATCGGATCCGGCTGATGGGCGCGAACCCAGGCGACCGACTCCGAGTTGCAGTGCTGATGGGCGGGGTTTCGGATGAACGGGACGTCTCACTGGCGTCCGGTGCTCAGGTGGCGCAGGCGCTGCGACAATCGGGTCATACCGTGGTCGCCGTGGATTCGGCGCGCGGCGTCCTGTCCGCGCGGGAGGAAGCCCTCCTGCTCGAAAGCGGCGTGGCCACAGAGGCCCCCGGTGGCACCGCACTCGATCTGCTTCGCACCGGCGACACCACAGCGCTCACTCGGTCTCCGGAAGTGGCCGATGCCGACGTTTTGTTCCTCACGCTCCACGGGGGGGCGGGGGAGGACGGCACGCTACAGACGTTCCTGCAGGCGTCCGGGCTGCCGTACACGGGGAGTGGACCCGTGGGGTGCGCCCTTTCGATGGACAAGGACCTCACCAAGCGACTTCTCCGGGACGCGGGGATCCCCACGCCGGATTGGATCCATGGTGCGGCACCGGCTGACGAAGTGGTCGCGCGCCTGGGGCTGCCGGTGATCGTGAAGCCGGCATCGGGAGGATCGACGGTCGGGCTCACGCTGGTCCGCGAAGAGGCCGCGTTGGATGAAGCCACCCGTTTGGCTGCCAGCGGGGGCGATGTGCCCATGTACGAGCAGTACGTTCCCGGGCGCGAATTCACCGTGGGCGTCCTGGGAGGGGAGGCGCTCCCGGTTGGAGAGATCGTCTCCGAGCACGAGATCTTCGACTACGAGTGCAAGTACCAGCCGGGGCTCGCCCAGGAAATCTTTCCCGCCGACCTACCGGCCCCGACTGCCGAGCGCATGCAGGAACTGGCGCTCCAAACCCACCGCGTGCTCCGGTTGCAGGACTTCAGTCGGGTCGACTTCATCCTTGATGAGGCAGGTACGCCCTGGTGTCTGGAGGCGAACGCACTACCCGGCATGACCGCAAACAGTCTCCTGCCCAAGGGCGCGCTGGCAGCCGGCATCTCGTTTGCGGAGCTTTGCGACCGGATCGCCCGCATGGGCCTGGCTCGCACCCGCTTCTCCACCCGGCCGGGGTAGCCAGGGCCCACCCGTTGGCGTAACTAGAAACAGAGAGTATCCGGTTGGTGGTCTCGGGACCGGCCAGCGGGAACCCCCCTGAAGGCGAGGGGGTTGTACTCGACCCAGGCCACCGCAAGAGCGTAGAGCCCGTCTCATGGCGTACACCGATCGCATGCCGTTCGCATTTACCCTGACCCCGTGGGTCAAGCGGCTGCTGATCGCCAATACCGTGGTCTTCGTGCTTTCGGTGCTCACCGGTTACGCGTTCCTGGAGCGATGGTTCGCGTTTTGGCCCAACCGGGTCTTCAGCCAGCCATGGGGCCTGGGGACCTACATGTTCCTGCATGGGGGCTTCTGGCACCTCTTCTGGAACATGGTGGGGTTGTTCTTTTTCGGGCCGCCTCTCGAGAGCAAATGGGGCTCGAGGGAGTTCATCAAGTTCTACCTGCTGTGTGGACTGGGCGGAGCGATTCTGTCGCTGTTCTTCCCAGCCCCGATCGTGGGTGCGTCCGGAGCGATCTACGGTGTCATGTTGGCCTTCGCGCTGAACTGGCCCGAAGCGCCGATCTACCTGTGGGGCATTCTGCCTGTGAAGGCGAAGTACTTCGTCGGCTTCCTGTTCGCGGTCTCCCTGGTCAGCACAATGGGTGGCGGCGGTGGCGGGGTGGCGCACCTCGCGCACCTGGGTGGTTTACTGACGGGGTTCCTCTACCTCAAGAGCGACTACTGGAAGCCGGCGTCGAAGCCGTCCCGCCCGGGTCGTCCCAGGTCTCGAAGGCTCGCCATCGTGCCGCGTGAGGACCACGCCCAGGAGGCGCCCAACACGCGCAGTCAGCCGCGGCGTAAGGCGGCCGAGGAACAGCTCCTCGACGAAGTGGATCGCGTCCTCGACAAGATCTCTGCCCACGGGATGGAGTCACTGACAGACCAGGAGAAGAGCCTTCTGGACCAGGTTTCCAGGATGCACCGGTCGAACTAGCGTTTGTGGCGCGCTGAAGCGCCCTCCAACACACGGTCCTCGGCGCACGCTCGCCCAACGACTTTGGGTCACCGTTCCACCAGCACTCCCTCGGGCGCTTGAGGTCCGTGCGCCGTTCATGAAGGTGAGATGCGCGTGTGCATGGGCCGCAACCAGCGGGTCGTGTTCCTCACGCCTAAGGGGAGGGCGACGCCTGGGACGCGCTCGACGGCGATTGACACGGGCGAGGAGTCCCCGCACTGCCAGAACCCAGGTGACTCAAGGCCACCGTTGACGTGGAGAGCATGGGCCACCCACGCTCCCCGCAATCCATCTTGACCCACCCGACAAGCGACTCCTACGTTGCTTCCCCCTCAAACCCCCCAGCCACAACGGGAGCATCCATGGGGACCACCAAGGAGTTCAAGACCGAGCGGATCCGCAACGTCGCTGTGCTTGGGCATGGAGGCTCCGGGAAGACGAGTCTCGTGGATGCCCTTTGCTACACGGCGGGGGGGATCAAGCGTAGAGGGAACGTGGACGAGGGTCATGCGCTGACCATGACCACCCCCGAGGAGATCAGCCATAAGATCTCCATGCAGTTGACACCCGCGTACGCGGAGTGGCTGGACACCAAGATCAACCTGCTCGATACGCCGGGATACCTTGACTTCACTGGGGACACCGTGGCGGCCACGCGGGTGGCGGATGCCGCCGTCATTGTCGTCAACGCTTCCCACGGGGTCGAGGTCGGCACAGAGAAGGTCTGGGAGTACTGCGAAGCACGGAATCTCCCGCGCATGTTCTTTGTCTCTGCACTCGACAAAGAGCATGCGGATTTCACGGCGGCCTACACGCAAATCAAGGAAAGGCTCTCGTCGAAGGCGTTGCCTGTGGAGATCCCCATCGGAAGCGGAGACGACTTCCGGGGCATCATCAACCTCTTTTCCGAACGAGCCCACATGTACAAGTCGGGGACGGACACAGGGGAGTACGAGGAAGCGGACATCCCAGAGGACTTGAAGGCCCAGTATGATCCCTGGGAGACAGAGCTCCAGGAGACCGTCGCGACCTCAGATGAGGGCCTGCTGGAACGCTATCTGGAGGGTCAGCCGATCTCTCGAGAGGAGGCCATCGAGGCGATGGCCTTGGCCGTTGCACGGGGCGAGGTGATTCCGGTGTTCTGCGGCTCAGCCCGCCTTACCTACGGCATGCGGGCGCTCCTCCGCAAGATCGTGGAGCTCTTCCCGCACCCTGGCGAAACCGGCCCCATCGAGGCGATGGACGGTGACAACCCCGTCGAGTTGCCGCCGGAGGATCAGGCCCCACTCAGCGCCTTGGTGTTCAAGACGATTTCAGAACCCCACGTTGGCGAGTTGTCCTATTTCCGAGTTTTCAGTGGTGTGGCCGTGAACGGGATGGAAGCCTACAACCCGAAGCGTTCCTCCACCGAGAAGCTGAACCACCTCTCGGTGGCGCAGGGGAGGGACCGGCATGAAGTCCCGCGCCTCCACCCGGGCGATATCGGGGTCATGGCCAAGCTCAAGAACACCCACACAAACGACACCCTGACCATGCCTGGGCGGAACATTCAGCTTCCGCCCATCGAGTTCCCGAAGCCGGACATCTCCGTGGCCTTGAAGGGCGTGACGCGCTCCGACGAGGACAAGTTGGGCGAGGCACTGAACAAGCTCAGTCAGGAGGACCCGACGCTGCAGTCGGAGTTCAACCCCGAACTGCACCAGACCATCGCCAGAGGGTTGGGCGAGCTGCACCTGGACACGCACTTCGCGCGTATGAAGCGCAAGTACGGCGTGAGCGTCGAGACGGAACAGCCCCGCATCGCGTACCGCGAGACGATCACTAAGACGGCCGAAGGACAAGGGCGCTTCAAGAAGCAGAGCGGGGGGCGCGGCCAGTTCGGGGACTGTTGGGTGCGGTTGATGCCAACGGGTTCAGACGAGGGGTACACCTTCCAGAACTCGATCAAGGGCGGCGTGATTCCCAGCAAGTACCTTCCCTCCGTCGATCGGGGGATTCGGGAAGCGGCCGAGAAGGGCATCCTTGCGGGCTTCCCGCTCGTCGACTTCAAGGCTGAATGCTACGACGGTTCCTACCACTCGGTGGACTCGTCGGACATTGCGTTCAAGGTGGCCGGGTCGATGGCATTCCAGACGGTCGCGCAGAAGGCCGGACCCGTGCTGCTCGAGCCCATCGTCGAAGTGAAGGTGACGACGCCGGACGAGTACGTCGGCGACATCATGGGCGACCTCACCAGTCGTCGCGGGCGTGTGCAGGGGATGGAACCGGTCGCCGGCCGCACCAGCGTGACCGCCCGGGTTCCCGAGTCGGAGCTGTACAAGTATGCCGCGACGTTGAGATCGATCACCCAGGGGCGGGCGCACCACACCCGCGAAATGGTGGGCTACGAGCCGGTTCCGGCCGCCGAAGCAGCTCAGGTCGTGAGCGCGCGTAAGACGGAGATGGCGAGCTAGTAGCGGTTGCCCTGAACCAAGGGTGAGCGCCTTCCCGATTGATCCGGCCGCCCGCACGCCCTAGCTTACAACCCGAAGAGAACCCCAAAGTCGAATCACTCCCGGCCGTTCGGACGGGAGTCCGCGGAGGCTGTGTTTTAGTGGCCGGTCATAACAAGTGGTCCCAGATCAAGCGGAAGAAGGCCGTCAACGACAACAAGCGTGGACAGGTCTTCACCAAGCTGATCCGGGAGATCACGGTTTCAGCCCGGGAGGGCGGGGGGAGCCCGGAGTTCAACCCCCGTTTGCGGCTGGCCGTGGACCAGGCCAAAGCGGCCAATATGCCCAACGAGAACATCGACCGGGCGATCAAGCGGGGCACTGGGGAGCTCGAGGGGGTCAACTACGAAGAGGTCGTCTACGAGGGGTATGGTCCCGGTGGAGTGGCGCTCTATATAGAGACCCTCACCGACAACCAGAACCGGACCGTTGCCGACGTGCGGCACACGCTTGATCGGAATGCAGGTAATCTGGGCACATCCGGATCGGTGGCGTGGCAGTTTACCCGCAAAGGGCAGATCTTCGTCAGCGCGACGGACTACACGGAGGAGCAGGTGTTCGAGGCCGCCATCGAAGCTGGAGCCGAAGACGTCGTGACGGCCGATGACGAGTTTCTGGTGACGACCGGCATCTCCGACTTCCACACCGTCCAGGACGCGCTCAAGGCTGCGGGCATCGTCATCTCGCAGGCGGAGTTGTCGATGATCCCTTCGAACGAGGTGGAAGTGAAGGGGCGCGAAGGTGAGAAGCTCCTGAAGCTCTTGGAGGCGCTCGACGACTTGGACGACGTGCAGAAGGTCTACTCCAACGGCGATATCGACGACAGCGTGTTGGCGACGGTCTCGTGAGCGAGTGATCGTCCTAGGGATCGATCCGGGCACGCAGGCCACCGGCTACGGCGTGGTGTCCAGACGGGACGCCCGCAGCTATTCGCTCCTTGAGTGTGGGGTGATTCGTACATCGGCTTCGACGCCGCTGGCCTTACGCATTCGAGAGATCTACGAGGGGATCGAGGAGATCCTGGATCGGTACCAGCCCGATGTCCTGTCGGTCGAACGGGTCTTCCAGGGCAAGAACGTCAAGAGCGCCTTGACCCTGGGTCACGCTCGAGGGGTCGTACTGTTGGCCGCCGCTCTCCGGAACGTGGAGATCGCGGAGTACTCACCCAGACAGATCAAGAAGGCCGTGGTGGGAACGGGAGGTGCCGAGAAGTCGCAGGTTGCCTTCATGGTGCAGCAGATGCTGCGCCTGCGTACCCCCCCCAAGCCCCACGATGCGGCGGACGGTGTCGCCGCAGCACTCTGCCACCACCTGACCGGACATCTCGCCCGCCTCAGCGTAACGGGAGCCGCACAGTGATCAGCCGCATCAAGGGCACGCTGGTGACCAACGACCTGGACCGCATCGAGGTCGAGACAGGGGGCGGCGTGGTGTACGAGATCGAGGTGCCCCTGACCATGCTGCCGCGGCTGCCGCGTATCGGCGACGTAGTGGAGATCCGCACGCTTCAGGTGGTCCGGGAGGACTCGGCCGCGCTCTACGGTTTCATGGAGTCCGAAGAACGGGAGATGTTTCGGCGTCTGCTAAACGCCAGCGGCGTCGGACCCAAGTTGGGCCTGGCCATGCTCTCCACACTGTCGCCCCAGCGACTGGCACGGGCGCTGGTGGATCGCGAGGTCGCGATCCTGACGCAGGTGAGTGGGGTGGGGAAGAAGAAGGCCGAGAAGTTGGTGTTGGAACTGGCGGACAAGATGGAGGACCTGGCCTCCGCCTCCGGACAGGCGGCCTCGAGCGAAGCCAGTCGAGCCGCAGTCAGCGCGCTGGTGGCGCTTGGCTACCACTTTGCGGAGGCCGACGAGGCGGTGAGGGCGGTCCTCCGGGTGCATGCCGATGCCGACACGGACGAGCTCGTCCGGCGGGCGTTGGCCACGCGCGGTGGCTGAGCAGTCCATGCGCGAACGCTACGAGATCACCACTCCCGAGGAGCTGCAGGAGGACACGGCACCCGAGCTGTCGCTCCGACCGCAACGACTGATCGAGTTCATCGGCCAAGCCAAAGTGAAGGAGTCGCTGGCCGTGGCCATCGAAGCGGCCAAGGGCCGGCGTGAGCCCCTTGACCACCTGCTGTTCCACGGACCTCCCGGGCTGGGCAAAACCACACTAGCGGCTCTGCTGGCCCGCGAGATGGGGGTCAACATCAAGACCACCTCCGGACCGATTCTGGAGAAGCCTGCCGACCTAGTAGGGATCCTCACCAGCCAACGTGAGGGCGATATCCTCTTCATCGACGAGATCCACCGCCTGCGCCCCGTGATCGAAGAGTTCCTGTATCCTGCGATGGAGGATTTTCAGATCGAAATCCGGCTGTCCGATGGACCGAGCGCACAGACGATGACCATGGCGATCGAGCCCTTCACGCTGGTGGGTGCCACGACGCGCTTCGGACTCCTGACGTCACCGATGCGCGCCCGGTTTGGGATCGTGCAGCGCCTGAACTTCTACCCCGCGGATGAGCTGCGGGAGATCCTGGTCAGAAGTGGGGTGATCCTCGACGTGTCGCTGACGAAGGAAGGCGCCAGCGAGCTGGCGAAGCGCAGTCGGGGCACTCCCCGCGTCGCCAACCGGCTGCTTCGGCGCGTACGCGACTATGCGCAGGTGCGTGCCGACGGTGTGATCGACGGCGATGTGGCCCGGGCGGCCCTCCAGATGCTGGACGTGGACGAGTACGGCTTGGACGAGATGGACAGTCGTGTGCTGAAGACGCTGATCGAGAAGTTTTCGGGCGGGCCGGTCGGATTGGCTTCCCTCGCCGTCGCGGTGGGAGAGGACGCCTCCACCCTGGAGGAGGTCTACGAGCCCTTCCTGATCCAGAACGGCTTCTTGGCGCGCACCGCTCGCGGGAGGGTGGCCACCCCCAGAGCCTTCGAGCGCTTTGGCTACACCCCGCCTCCGCCAGGAAGCCAGGGCCAGCTCTTCGAGTGACGTCGCACACGCCGGGCACTCGGGTGTCCGACTACGACTACACCCTGCCCGAGGAACGCATCGCCCGGTATCCCACCGATGTCCGAGACGGCAGCCGCCTCTTGATGGTCGATCGTTCCAGAGCAGATCACTGCTTCGGGCACGGGCACTTCCGCGAGCTCCCGACGCTCTTCACCGAAGGTGACCTTCTGGTCCTGAACGAGACGGGGGTGTTTCCGGCACGACTGAGAGGTCACAAACCCAGCGGAGCGGCCGCCGAGATCCTCTTGCTTCGTCCCCATGTCCTCGACGGCGAGGAGGAGACAGCTTCCGACTGGGAGGCACTGGTGCGTCCGGGGGGAAAGCTGAAGCCGGGGAGATCGGTGGAGATCGGTCCGGACCTCGTGGTTGAGATCGTCGATTCAACCCCCGATGGTGGGCGAATCGTGCGGCTGCACAGCTCGATGTCAACGCGAGACGCCTTGGCTCGCTACGGTCAGGTCCCCCTGCCCCCTTACCTGGAACGGGACGCCGAGCCGCTCGATCGGGAGCGTTACCAGACCGTGTACGCGCGGGAACGGGGCTCGGTGGCCGCACCCACCGCCGGGCTGCACTTCACTCCCGAACTCTTGGCCGAGCTCGAAGGAATGGGGGTTGGCGTTGCCCGCCTGGTGTTGCACGTAGGTGTGGGCACCTTCCGGCCGGTCGCCGTCGAGGATCCCTCCGACCACGACATGCACGAGGAGCGCTTCATGGTGCCCAAGCGCACTCTAGACGCAGTTGATAGTACGCGAGCCCGGGGAGGAAGAGTCTGGGCGGTGGGGACGACTGTGGTAAGAGCGCTGGAAGCCGCCGCCCGGGAGCCATCCGCCACCGGAGCGCAATGCACGGCCCTGTTCATACGTCCGCCGTTCGAGTTTCGAGCGGTGGACGCCCTGATCACCAACTTCCACCTCCCGCGTTCTACGCTCCTGATGCTTGTGGCCGCATTCACAGGATACCAGCGTACGATGGCGGCCTATCGTGAAGCCGTGACCGCGGGCTACCGCTTCTACTCCTACGGCGACGCCATGGTGATCCGTTGAGCGGCTTCAGTTTTGAGGTCACCGCCCAGGTGGGCAGCGCGCGAGCAGGCACGCTTCAGACCCCACACGGCGCGGTGACTACCCCCCGCTTCATGCCGGTGGGCACGCTGGGTGCCGTGAAGACCCTTGCGCCGTCGGAAGTAGCGACCGTCGGGTCGCAGATGATTCTGGCCAACACGTACCACCTATACCTGCGCCCGGGGCACGAGCTGGTGCGGGAGCTGGGCGGCCTGCACGCGTTCATGCGGTGGGACGGTCCCATCCTCACCGACTCGGGCGGGTTTCAGGTATTCTCCCTCGCGGCGATCCGGGACATCCACGACGACGGGGTCACGTTCCAAAGCCACATCGATGGGTCCACGCATCTGTTCACCCCGGAACGCGCCGTGGAGATTCAGCACGCCCTGGGAGCCGACGTCATCATGGCCTTCGATGAATGTCCTCCCGGTGGGTGCAGCAGAGACGTCGCCCGCCGCGCCAACGAGCGCACGGCGCAGTGGTGGGAACGGTGCTGGACGCGTTTCAGCGCGCTGCGGTCGGAGAACGACGCCACGGAGCAGGCGCTCTTTCCCATCGTGCAAGGCAACGTCTACGACGATCTACGGCGAGCATCGGTCCGCGACATCGTGGGGTGCGGTGACTCGGTCGGCGTTGGCATCGGCGGCCTGAGCGTGGGCGAAAGCAAGCCCGACATGTGGCGCACCCTGGACGTGCTGGACGATGCGCTCCCCGCCGACCGTGCCCGCTACCTCATGGGCGTGGGCTATCCGGCCGACTTGCTGGAGGCCATCGGGCGGGGCTGCGACCTGTTCGACTGTGTGGCGCCCACACGCAACGCGCGCCACGGCACCGCCTGGACGAGCCGGGAGGGCCAGATCAACGTCAAAGCAGCCCGGTTCAAGCGCGACCGACGGCCCCTGGACGAGGACTGCGACTGCCTCACCTGCGACAGGTACGACCGCGCCTACGTGCGTCACCTCTTGGTCGCAGGCGAAGCGCTGGCCCACCGGCTGATGTCCATCCACAACCTGCGCTTCCTGCTCCGACTCACCGAGCTTGCACGAGAACGTGTGGTCGACGGCACCTTCGGCAGTTGGAGCGAGGGGTGGCTGGAACGGTATCGCGCCGCGGGGTAGAGCCCTGTCCGGCCACGCGCACGACCCACCCATCCGGAGAAACGAGTGGACGCGAGTCTAGTACTGCTTCTGGCCCAACCCCGCGAGGGGGCGAACGGCGCTGTGGTGTTCATGGTCCAGATGATGTTCTTCTTCGTCATCCTCTACTGGCTCTTCATCCGGCCGCAGCGGAGGGAACAGCAGAAGTTCCAGGAGATGGTCAGCGCCATCAAAAAGGGTGATGAGATCGTCACCGGGGGCGGTGTGGTAGGCACCGTGGTGCACGCGACCGAAGACAAGCTGACCATCAAGTCGGGCGAGAGCCGACTCGTCGTGGAACGGGGGAGAGTCGCCCGGATCGTGATGGACGAGGAGTCCGTCGAGGCACCTGCCCGGTAGCGTCCCAGCCCATGGCCATTCGCAAGATTCTCATGCTAGGAGACCCGGTGCTGAGGACGCCGGCTGCGGAGGTCACGGCCTTCGATGAGGGACTCCACACACTCGTGAAGGACATGTGGGAGACGATGTACCATGCGGATGGGATCGGGCTGGCGGCCCCGCAGGTCGGCGTCTCCCAGCGTGTCCTGGTGATCGATGTGCGGAGATCGGAGGAAGAGGGGCCCGAGCCGCTGGCTCTCGTCAATCCGCAGGTCACCGAAAGCAGCAAGAAGACGGACAAAGCACCCGAAGGCTGCCTCAGCATGCCGAACATGGAGGAGGTGGTGACCCGTCCCTTGGAAGTAGTCGTGGAAGGCCAGGCCGTCGACGGTTCCCGCATGAGATTGGACGCCGAGGGGCTCTTCGCGCGCGCGCTCCAGCACGAGATCGATCATCTCGACGGTGTGCTCTTCATCGACCGAATCAGTCCCCTGAAGCGGCGCATGCTTCTGGAGAAGTGGAAGAAGGCGCTCCCCGATCTCGAATGAGGATCCTCTTCTGGGGTACTCCCGAGTTCGCTCTTCCTGCGCTCAAGGCCTTGGAGAGCGAAGGGCACTACATCGCCGGCGTCGTAACGCAGCCGGATCGGCGGGCGGGCCGTGGCCGCGTGCGTCGCGCTTCGCCGGTGCGCGCTTGGTCGGATCAGGAGGGGTATCGGGTGCTGACCCCCGAGGTCCCCAAGGGCGATGACTTTCTCGCCGACCTTCGTAGCTTGGACCCCGAGATCTCTGTCGTCGTAGCCTACGGGCACATCTTGGTCGAGGAAGTGCTGTCCTTGCCCAGGCACGCGTCCATCAACGTGCACGCCTCGTTGCTTCCGGAGCTTCGGGGCGCGGCGCCCATCAACTGGGCCATCGCGCGGGGGCATCAAGTCACGGGGGTTACCGTCATGCGCATGGTCCGTGAGATGGATGCGGGACCCATGCTGGGCCAGCTCGCGGAGCCGATCCTGGGCAACGACACCGTCTCGACGCTGGCCCCCCGGCTCGCGGAGGCTGGGGCTGCGCTGCTGGTGGAGACCTTGGCGATGATCGAGGCGGGTGTGGAGGAGGAGCGGGAGCAGGACCACTCCGCCGCGACCTACGCCCCCAAGGTGGATCGCACCACGGCCCGAGTGAACTGGAGTCGCCCGGCCCAGGCTGTGGCCTGGCACGTCCGCGGGATGGACGCCGTGCCAGGCGCATGGTCCACGTTGGAGGAGCAGCCCATCAAGCTGTTTTCCCCCTCACCGGTGACCGACCCCAGCGGACCCGACGGCACGGTGCTGGTGGCCGACCCAAGCGAGGGACTGGTCGTGGCCTGCGGCGAAGGCGCGGTGTCCTTTGTCGAGGTTCAGCCCGCTGGGAAGGCGCGTATGCCCGCATCGGACTGGTTGCGCGGACGCTCCGTGGAGCCCGGTCAGCAGCTCCGGTGATTCCTCGCCTTCATCTGATCGTCGGAGCGGACGTGCTGGAGACACCAGCCTTCGACCACGAGTGCGCGGAGCTGGCGGAACGTGCCGGCCAGATCGCCATTCACGTCCGCACACCGGGACTTCAGGGGGCTGCTCAACTCCTGGCGTTACTGCGAGTCCGACGCGTCGAAGGTCTCACAGTGGTGGTCAACGACCGAGTGGATGTGGCTTTGGCTGGGGATGCGCACGGAGTCCACCTGGCTCAGCACTCCATGGACGCGGCCTCGGCCCGGGGCCTGTTGGGTCCGGGGCGCCTGCTCGGGGCCTCTGTGCACAGCGCCGAGGAGGCCGGGGCCGATCGTGTGGCCGAGGTGGATTTCCTGTTCGTCGGGTCCGTGTATCCAACCCCCTCTCACCCTGAGCTTGCCCCGCGGGGCATTGGGCTACTGGGTGAAGTCGCGTCGGTCCACCCGGCCCCTGCGATTGCCATCGGTGGGATCTCCCCCCATCACGTCGAGGTACTCTGCTCCGAGGGCGCCCATGGGGTCGCGGTCCGTAGCGGTGTATGGGGACAGCCCAATCCGGTTGCGGCGGCTCAAGCCTACCTGGATGTCTTGCCCACCCAGGGCCACGATTCACCCACTTCTTTGAACTCATGAGTGAAGATTCGAGCACGGAGACCGTTCGACTCAACGGAGATCTCCGCGAGGTCCCCCGCGGTCTGACGGTTCACGAATTGTTGGAACACCTGGAGCTGGTCCCCGCGACCATCGTCGTCGAACGCAACAAGACGATTCTGAAGCGTGAGGCCTACGTGAACGAAAAGGTCGAGGCCGGCGATGAGTTCGAGCTGGTCCACTTCGTCGGCGGAGGGTGAGTCTTATGCCCGAGCCGTTCGAGATCGGGGGGCGCACGTTCACTTCGCGACTCATCCTGGGCACCGGCAAGTACCCCGACAATGCCACCATGGTGAGGGCGCTGCGCGCCAGCGGCACGGAGATGGTCACGGTCGCCGTGCGTCGTGTGGACCTGGACCGTTCCCAGGAGGAAGGCATCCTGCATCACCTGGATCCGGATGAGTTCTTTCTGCTCCCCAACACCGCCGGCTGCTTCAATGCGGACGAGGCGATTCGCTACGCGCGCCTGGGAAGGGCTGCCGGGCTGGGTGACTTCGTGAAGCTCGAGGTTATCGGCGATCAGACGACGCTGCTGCCGGACACCGCTGCTACGCTGTCGGCGGCCAAGACCCTGTGCGCCGAGGGGTTCAAGGTGATGGCCTACACCAACGATGACCTCATCACGGCGCTGCGGCTCGAAGACGCGGGCTGCGTGTCGGTGATGCCCTTAGCCAGTCCCATCGGCTCCGGGTTGGGGGTCGTGAATCCCTTCTTCATCCGTGAGATAAAACGCCGCTGCGCGGTACCGATCATCGTAGACGCAGGTGTGGGCACTGCTTCGGACGCCTGCATCACTATGGAGCAGGGTGTCGACGGGGTTCTCATGAACACCGCCGTGGCGAAGGCTCGTGACCCGGTAGCCATGGCCGAGGCGATGAAGTGGGGGGTTGAGGCCGGGCGGCTGGCGTTTCTCGCGGGCCGGATGCCGGCTCGCGAGATTGCGGTGCCTTCCTCGCCTTCCCAGGGGATGTTGGACTGAGGGGCCCGAGAACTCCGCGGATCACCCCTGAGCGCCGCGCCGCGCACCACGTACTCCTCGCGGTAGATCGCGGTCGCCGGTTGGATCGGGCGTTCGAGAGCCAACGCTTGGAAGATCATCGCCGGCCGTGGGTGCAGTACGTGACCTATGGCGTGCAGCGACTTCGAGGTCGCCTGGATTGGGCACTCGACGGGGTCCTGAAGCGTCCCATCGCATCTGCGCATCCTGCCCTCCGGGCGGTGCTGCGTTTGGGTCTCTACGAGCTGCGCGAGACGGATGCTCCCGACTACGCGGTCGTGTCTCAGTGCGTGGCGCTGGCTCGGGCCCATGGAGGCGAGGGGGGGGCCCGACTCACCAACGCCGTGCTTCGTAAGCTGGGTGGCCAGGACGCCCGCGCGGGCTTCCCCGACCCGTCCACGGACCTCCCGGACTTCCTGACCGCCTGGGGCTCCCATCCCCGGTGGCTCATCGATCGCTGGCTGGCCCGTTGGTCGCCAAACGAGGTGCAGGCGTTGGTCGACGCCAACAACAGCATCCCCCAGATCTACGTGCGCGCGGCCGATGGCGACCCGCGTCGACTCGAGGCTGCCTTGCGGCAGGAGGACGTTCTAGACGGGGAAGTGGTGCCCGGTGTGGGGTGTTTCCCGATCCGGCCGAGCAGCGACCTCTCGGGTCTCCTGGCCAGGGTGGGGGGCTTCGTCCAGGACCCCGGGGCGGCCTGGGTGGCCGAAGCGGTGGGTGTGGTCCCGGGCACCCGAGTGGTGGACCTCTGTGCCGCGCCGGGTGGCAAGTCACGCGCCCTAGCCGCGTTGGGCGCCCAGGTCGTGGCGGGAGATGCTTCGGAGGCGAGGCTGAGCCTGCTCGGGCCGGGAGGCCAGGCTGCGATTGCCCGGTTCGTGGGGGACGGCCGCCGGCCACCTCTCCGGCCGGGACCCTGTGTCCTGGTGGACGCTCCATGTACGGGCACCGGGACGCTCGCCCGGCACCCTGACGGGCGCTGGCGTCTTCAGCCCCGTTCGGTAGCGCTGCTGGCGGAGCTGCAGGGGGAGCTTTTGGCCGCCGCCAGCACGCTTGTGACTCCTGGGGGTCTGTTGGTGTATGCAACCTGTAGCTTGGAGCCTGAGGAGAACCAGCAGCAGGTCGAGCAGTTTCTGGCCCGGCATCCAGATTTTAGCTTGGAAGTGCCGTCCCACATGAAACCCGAGTGGCTGAACGCCGCGGGCAGCTTGGAAATCCTTCCTCAGAGGACCGGATTCGACGGCGCCTTCGCCGCACGCTTGAGACGAAACGCATGAAGCCGATTAGTGGAAAGCCGAACGACCCCGAGGACGGTGACAGTGTCATCGGTCCCCGACGGCGCGGACGGCGGAGATCCTCCCGGGCCCTGGGCGCATCGGCGTTGACGGCCCTGCAGGGGGTGGCCGGCCGCAGTTGGGCTCGGATCGGTATTCTCAGCCTGGTGGGGCTCTTCTTGGGCTACGTGGTGGCCACCCGCGTGGTCTTCCCCGCGCCTCCCACCCCCACGGATCTGGTGCCAGTTCCCGACCTAGGTGGTCAGACCCTGCCCGAGGTCGAACAGAACCTCGCCGACATCGGGCTGGTGATCGGGGCGGTTGATTCCGTGAAGCATCCCTCGTTCGCAGAAGGCGGTGTGTTCGGTCAGAGCCCGCTCCCCGGACAGTGGGCGCGAGCGGGGGCCACCGTGCGCCTCACCGTCAGCTCGGGTCGACAGGCCATTCGCGTGCCCGACCTGGAGGGCGATCCCGGTGACCAGGCACAGAGCCTGTTGCGGGCGGCTGGCTTCAGGGTCGAGATCGACAGCGTGGAGTCTTCCCAGTCGCGTGGCGACGTCGTCTCCATGACACCGGCGGCCGGCGAGCAGGTTGAGATCCCAGCGACGGTCCGCCTGGAGATCAGCCTAGGTCCCCCGATGGTGGAGATCCCCAGACTGGTGGGCCTGAGCGAAGAGGATGCCACCGCACAACTCCAGGAACTGGGACTGGTGGTGTCGGAGGTCGAGGTGCGGTTTCGCTTCGGGCTCGACCAGGGGAAGGTCATCGAGCAGGAACCGGGTCCCGGCCGTGAAGTCGAGGAGGGCTCGGGCGTCAAGTTGGTCGTCGGTCGCCGCGCCCGAGAGGGAGGGAGCTAGTGCGCCCATCCCGCGTGTATGCTGCAACCGCCTTGGCGGCGCTCGGCCTGATCGGCACGGCCTGGGTGATGCGCGACAACTTCCGGCCCGTGGGCCCGGGCGTGGAGGCGCCGGACTTCGCGTATGAGAACCTGGAAGGCCAGCCGGTGCGGTTGTCAGATCTCCGAGGCGAGGTGGTACTGATCAATCTCTGGGCCACCTGGTGCACGCCATGTCTGACCGAGATGCCATCCATGCAAAGACTGTACGAGGAACTCGACGGCGAGCCCTTCGAGATCCTGGCGGTCAACGTGGACGCTGAGTTGGGGATGCCGGACTGGGCCGGGCGCCCGGGGGGAGACGTCGCCGCATTCGTAGAGGAGTTGGGGCTCACGTTTCCGATTCTCAGGAACCCCTCTGGCGACATTCAGGGCGCATATCAGACCACTGGGCTTCCCGAGTCCTTCCTGGTCGGGCCCGACGGCGTCATTCGTCGCAAAGTGGCCGGGCCAACCGAGTGGGACACCGGACCGTTCCAGGAACAGATCGAACGCATGTTGTCCAACTGATGTCGCGCGGCTGAGATGCAACGGCTTCAGGAGCTGCTTTCCAAGAACGGAGCGCTGAAGGCCGCCGCGGTGGCGTTGGCCCTCCTCCTTTGGGCCGCAGTTCGCGTGGACGCGCCGGCGGAGCGCACCTTTCAGGCGGTCCCGGTGGAAGTGCGTCTTGCGGATGAGGACTGGACGGTGCGGGGTCAGCCCTCGCCGGTCACGGTCCGGTTCACCGGGGCCACGCGGGACCTGCTCCCACTCTCGCGAGCGAATACGCACGTGGTGGTCCCCATCGAGGTCGTGACCAGTGGGGATACGACTGTCGTCATTGAACGCGAGTGGATCCGTGAGGGCGCGCGTACGCTAGGGCCGGTGAGCGATATCACACCCTCCGCGATTCGGCTGCAGTTCGACCGGGTGGAAACCCGCGAGGCTCCCGTGCGCGTCACGACGCTCGGGGCACTCCGTGAAGGATTCGCCCTGGCTGCGGCTCCACAAACAGTGCCCAGAATGGTCCGGATGCGTGGGTCTGCGGAGGCATTGGGGGCGGTGCGGGACCTGCCGCTCGAGCCCGTCGCACTCGAGGGCTTTCAGGAGCCCACCACGGTGACCCGGGCCGTGGACCTGGGCGGGCTTGAGGGCATCTCGGTACAGCCCGACTCGGTGTCCGTCGTGTTCGCCATCGAGGAGCGCGTGGAGCGCAGCTTCCATGGGGTTCCGGTTCAGTTCCGAGGCCCCCGCCTGGACACGCCTCCCACCGTGGACACCGTGAGCGTTGCGGTGAGCGGTGCGCGCTCCGTGGTGCAGCGGCTCACGGCGGAGGCCCTGCGCGTCACAGCTTCACAGGCGTCGTCCGACGCCGACTCCACGACCTGGACGGTGGAGGTGACCGGAGTCCCCGAATGGGTGGCCGCCGAACCCAGCGTACTGGCCTTCCGATTCCCGCGGAGCGCGGACAGGTGACCCAGCAGCCGGTAGTGCTCGGCATCGAAACCAGTTGCGACGAGACCTCGGCCGGTGTGATTCGAGGGCCAGACACGCTCGAGAGCCTGGTGATCCATTCCCAGGACGAGCACGTCCTGTACGGGGGCGTTGTCCCCGAACTCGCAGCGCGCGCCCACCTGCAGAGAATCGATCACGTCGTCGATCGTGCGCTCGAGCAGGCTGGGGTTAGGCTCTCCGAGCTGGATGGGATCGGGGTGACCGCCGGCCCGGGTCTGATTGGTGCCCTTCTGGTTGGGGTGGCCTGGGCCAAAGCTGCCGCTGCTGCGCTCAACGTCCGCTTAGTCGGCGTTCACCACATGGAGGCCCACCTCTTCGGCGTGGCACTGGACGATCCGAGTGCGCGTCCTCCGTTCGTGGGACTGCTGGTCTCAGGGGGACACACCCTGCTTCTGCACGCTGCCGAATGGGGCCGCTACGTTCGGCTGGGGGCGACCCGTGACGACGCGGCCGGAGAGGCGTTCGACAAGGTTGCCAAGCGAATGGGCTTGGCCTATCCGGGCGGCGCCCTCCTGGAGGCACTGGCCCGCGGGGGGGACCCTCGGCGCCATCCGCTTCCCAGGCCCATGTTGCGGAGGGATCAGCAACCCGGGGACCCTAACTACTACGACTTCTCGTTTTCCGGGTTGAAGACCGCGACCGCGGATCTACTCCGCAGGCTTGAAGCCGACGGTGACGTCGCCGAGGAGTTGCCCCATGTGGCGGCCTCTTTCCAGCAGGCGGTGGTGGACGTGCTCGTGGCCAAGGTTGTTCGGGCCGTCCAACAGACCGGTGTGCGCCGTGTGCTCCTCGGGGGGGGTGTTTCTGCAAACCAGTCCCTTCGAGATCAACTAACGGACGCGCTTCCCAAGGACTGCTCGCTTCATACCGCCTCGATCCGGCTTTCATTGGACAATGGGGCGATGGTGGCGAGGGCAGCCTTGTTCCGCATGTTGCGGTCCGACGTCCCTGAGCCCGTGCGCGCATCCGCCGGTCTACCGTTTCCGGGGTTGGAAGTGCGACCCTCACTCCAGCCGACGGCCTGATGTTTCCGATCCTCTTTCGCTTCCCCGAATGGGTGCCCGTCCTGGGTGGCGCCCCCATCACCACCTTCGGCGTGGCGATGTTTCTGGCGTTTCTTGTGGCGGCCCACGTACAGCGAAAAGAGTTCAGGCGGGTGGGCATCGATCCCGACCACACCTGGGACCTCCTGTTCTCCGCCGTAGTAGGGGGGATCCTGGGCGCGAAGCTCTACTACATCCTACTGAATTTCGACCTGGTGTTGGCGGATCCGCGCTTCCTCTTTTCCAGGGGTGGCTTGGTGTGGTACGGCGGGTTCATCCTGGCGGCCATTCTGGTCGCATTCCATGTGCGGCGCCTGAAGCTCTCCGTTCCCCAGGTCGCTGACCTGACGGCGCCCGCGATCGCGATTTCCTACGCGGTGGGGCGGCTAGGCTGCTTCCTGGTGGGGGACGACTACGGCCGCCCTACCTCCTCCTGGGTGGGCGTGAAGTTTCCCGAAGGGTCTCCGCCCACGACCGTAGGGGCGCTCGAGCGAACGTTCGGCGTGCAGGTCGATCCCGCGATTGTCGAGCAGTTCGGCGACGTCGTGCCCGTGCACCCCACCCAACTCTATGAGATCGCGATCTCGGTGTTGGTGTTCGCCCTTCTCTGGCGCATCCGCGATCACCGGCATCGGGCGGGGTGGCTCTTCATGTTGTGGTTGGCCATGGCCGGCGCGGAGCGCTTCGTCGTGGAGATCTTTCGTGTCAAGGACGATCGGTTCTTCGGCACCCTGACACTCGCCCAGGTGATCAGCATCGGCTTGATCCTGGTGGGACTGTGGGGAGCCGCACGCCTCCGCGATGGGGCAGGCGTGGCGTCGAAGGCCGAAGGCTAGCTGGCCGTGCTCCTCCTGCAGGCATCCGACCTGCACTTCGGAAAGCCTCACGACGCTGAAGTGGCAGAAGTGTTCATGCGTGCGGCGCACGCGTTGAACCCCGACATGATCGTGTTGGCCGGCGACTTCACCCAGCGGGCCAAGGTCGCCGAGTTCGAGGCCGCCCGGACCTACCTGAATCGACTGCCAGACGTGCCCCGGGTGGTGACACCAGGGAACCACGACGTCCCGCTGTACCGGGTTGTCGAACGCATGATGACACCGTTTCGCAACTACCGACGCTTCATCGACGATCGCTTGGATTCGGTGACACGGATTCCCGGAGTCACCGTCGTGGCGTTGAACACCGCCGCGCCTCGCACAGCCATCGTCAACGGGAGCGTGCGGAGCCACCAATTGGAGTTCGCCACCGACGCGTTCGCCGCTGCCCCCGCCGGGGACCTGAGAGTGGCCGTGCTCCACCATCACATGGCGCAGGCCGATGACTGGATCTACCAGCCGGCGCTTAATATGCGAGAACGAGTGCTGGAGGCGTTCGAGCGCGCGGAGGTGGACCTGATCCTGAGCGGCCATCTGCACCGCGGTTTCGTGAGCCTTTCTTCAAAGGTGTTCCCCGGTTCTCGGCGGGACATCGTCATTGCCCATTCCGGGACAGCGACCTCCACCCGCGGAAGGGCGCGAGAGAAGAACGCCAACACCTTCAATACCATTACGGTGGGGCCGGAACATCTGACGGTGGAACACTTTATGTACATGGGAGCGTCGGGGGCCTTCCATCCGGTGGCTCGCCATCATTTTCCCCGCCTTCCGACCGCTTGGCTCGGGTCACAGCCCGGGCCGGCCTCGAAGTAGCCTGGGCTATGCCTCCTGCGCTCCGCCTTGGGTACAATACGGTGGCGCCCATCACGCGGTCGGCTCCCTCACTCGGACAGGCTCCTAAGTACAACGGTTCCGCCATGCGGAGGTCTCCCACAGCGCTGGCTTGCTTGGCGGTGTCCCTTCTCGGGGTACCGCGGCCAGCGGGTGGCCAGGTGTTCGAGCCCGAGGTGGCCGCCATCGAGTTCCAGGGCAACGCCTTCCTGCGTGCACCCGAGCTGGCGGCGGCCATCGTGACGTCCCGTACCGCATGCAAGTCGGTTCTGTTGACGCCGCTGTGCTGGGTGGGTCTGGACGCGGCCCGCGAGGACCACACGCTCAGCTCCCGGGAGCTGCTGGTAGATGCGGCCCGGATCAGGATTCTCTATGCCCAGCGGGGGTTCCGAAACGCCGTCGTGGAGTCGGAGGTCGACTACCCGGAAGCTCCTGACTCCACCAAAGTCGCTGTGGTGTTCCACATCCAGGAGAACGATCCCGTCGTCATTTCGTCGCTGACGTTCCAGGGCTTGGACGAGCAGCACGATCAGATTCTCGACGACCTGACGTCGAGAGTGGGGGGGCGCCTGGATGGGTATGATCTGATTGCGGACCGCGACAGTATCCTCGCTCGGCTCCAGGAGCGGGGCTACGCGCATGCGGATATCTTCCGAGAGATCTTCATCCCGAGCTCGTCGCCGTTGACCGCCGAAGTCACGTTCGACATCTACGCGGGACCTCGTTCCGAGTTCGGGGCTGTGGAGATTCAGTCCGCGGGACCCGACGAGGAGCACGGGGCGACCTTCGACGAGCGGACGCTGGAGCGCGCGGTGGGCATCCGAGAGGGGCAGGTCTACCGGAAGAGCCGCGTGGAGAAGGCTCGCCAAGACCTATACAGCCTCGACCTGGTGCGGTTCGCCACCGTAGATGAAGATCTCGAAAACGATCCGGACTCCGTGGTCCCCATTCGGGTCACGGTGACCGAGGGTGATCTGCGGCGGGTGCGCACATCACTGGGTGTCAGCACCGCCGACTGCCTCAACGGTGAGGGTCGGTGGACCAGCCGCAACTTCTTTGGAGGGGCCCGCCGGGTGCAGTTGCGAGCGGGACTCTCGAACGTGCTGGCAGACCGCCTGAACACGAGTCCCATCTGTAGCCAGACTGGGTCGGACGAGTTCGCGAAGCTCAACTGGCAACTGGCGGCGGAGTTCACACAGCCCTTCGTGTTCGGTTCGCGGACCAGCTTCCAAGCAAACACCTTCGTGGAGCGGCAGAGCGTCCAGGACGTCTTCATCCGGCAGGCGGTAGGTGCCGGCGCCGCGGTGACGCGGGACATCGGTCAGGATCAGATCGTCTCCTTTTCCTACCGTCCGGAAGTGGCACGCCTGGAAGCGGCGGAGTTCCTCTTCTGCACGAACTTCCTGGTGTGCGACCTAGCCGACATCGTCGTCCTGCAGGGCAACAACTGGTTGACCCCGTTCGGATTCACGTACACGCGCTCTCGAGTGGACCAGCTTCTGGATCCCAGTAGTGGGTTCTCGGTGCTGCTCGATGCGGAGTACGCGTCGTCATGGACGGGCTCCGACTTCGGCTACCGCCGTTGGCAGGGAGAGTTCGCCTGGTACCGTCAGTTGAACGAACGGGTGGTGTTCGCCACGCGCGTCCGGGGTGGAGGCGTCACCCCGAGCGAGTTTCGGGGGCGTGCCAGTGCGGAGTCGGGGTTGAGGATCATCCATCCCCAGAAACGCTTCTACGCGGGTGGAGGCAGCACGATCAGGGGTTTCACAGAGAACCAGTTGGGACCACGGGTGCTGGCCGTGCCCCTCTCGTCCCTGGTGACCTCGACCAACCCTGCGGATACCCCCGTGTGTACACCGCAAGAGGTTCAGCTACTGACGTGCGATGCCTCCTCATTGCGAGCTGGTCTCTTCAGCCCCCGTCCAACCGGGGGAAGCCTGGTGGCCATCGCCAACGCCGAACTGCGGATGGACCTAGGCGACAGTCCCCTGCAGGGCGCCGTTTTCGTCGACGTGGGGCAAGTCTGGGAGGACACCGGGGAGTTTTCCCTCGGGCAGCTCGAGCCCACGCCCGGGGTAGGCGTCCGCTACCTGTCGCCCATCGGACCCATCCGGGTCGACGTAGGCTACCGGGTCGCCGAAGCGATTCCGCTTCCCGTTGTGACCCGTCAGATCCGGCGTTTCGATCCACAGAGAGATCTTGGCCTTCCGACCCTCGAAGTCGGCGGGGTATCCTATATCGAGAGCGATGAGCTGGCGCTCCTGAGACCTCGCGTTTTGTTCGGATCTGCCGACCGCTGGTCCCTGGACCGCTTCCAGTTTCATCTCTCAATCGGCCAGGCTTTCTGATGAAGAGACTGCGGGCCTGGGCCAGGGGCTTGCTCGTCGCGGTCATCCTTCTGGCCGTCGGTACGGTGGTGGCTGCCGGCCTGTTGGCTCGCACGGCACCTGGCCGCAGTGTGGTGCTGAACGAGGTGTTGGCGCGCGCACGGGCCAGCCTCAATGGCGACATCGAGGTGGCCAGCTTTGGTGGTGGCGACCTCTTCGAGCGGGCCTCTCTGGTGGGGGTGGTGGTGAAGGACGCCCGCGGTGGAGTGGTGTTCACCGCGGATTCACTCGACGTGGGTTACTCCATCTTCAGCCTGCTTTCCGGCGGTCGAGAGGCGTCGTCCATCGACGTCTACGGATGGACCCTCAACGTCGTGGCCGACGAACATGGATGGAACGTCGCCCAGTTGGCGGCCGGGCCCGGTGCTGCCGCATCGGCGGCTGACTCGTTGGCCGCGCTGGCGGTGGACAGTGTCGCTCCCCAGTTGGCACAACCCGCAGCGCTTAGGCTGCGTAATGTAGGTCTGCATGACGGTCGGATCTCCGTGGTCCCCGTCACCGCTGCTCCAATGCACTTCGAGGGCATCGAGGCGGAGCTGCCCTTGGTCGAGCTGGGAGGCGGAATCGACCACGTCGAGGTTTTCCAGTTGGCGTTCGACGGCAAGCTTGCCAAGGGGCCGGTAACGGTCCAAGAACTCGTGGGCAGTGTCCGGCGAGAGGGGAACACCTTAGAGGTACGCGCCGGGCGACTTCGACTCCTCGATTCGGAAGCCGAGGGCGAGTACCGTCTGAGCTGGAGTGACTCGACCGGCGTGCGTTCCGAACTCGATCTCACGGCGAGCCGGGTCGCCCTGCGAGACCTCGCGTGGCTCAGCGCCGACCTCCCACCGGGGCGGGTCCGGGGCGAGCTGCAGGGTGAGTTCGGTGGCGGTGGGGCCCGCTGGACCTTCGCAGATGCTGATTTCCGCGGGGAGGCGGGGGCGCTCTTCGGAAGTGGGACGGTACGCATGGGGGAGCGCCTACGGCTCGACCAGATTCGCTTGGATGTCCAGGACTTCGATGTCCGACAGCTCAGTTCGCTCGTGGCCGACACCAGCTTGCTGTGGGGTACCTGGGAAGGGCCGCTACAACTGGACGGAACGCTGGATCGCCTCGCCATCCAAACGGAGATGGCGCTTAGGGACCCCGAGACGGACCGACCGGTGGGTCGGATCGCACTCGACGGAGGCCTCCGCGTCGGCGACCGGCCTGGCGCCGATAGCCTCCGTCTGCTTGCCGATTCGGTGGACTATCGCGCGCTCGGACGATTCGGGGTGCCCACATGGTTGGAGCGCGTGGGCCAGATGGACTTGGTGGTCGACGGCGAACTACGCTCTGGATTGAGGCTGGTTGGGGAGGTCCTCACGACCCGGGTCGCCGCGCCATCCTCTCGCGTGTTCACCGACCTCAACCTGGTGGAGGCCAGTGCGGGACTGGGGATGTCGGGCACGCTCGATTTCACCCCTCTGCGTCTCGCGCTGCTGTCTCCATTGGCGCCAGCACTGGGCCTGCAAGGAGAGGCCCGCGGTCGGGTCACGGTTGATGGGCGTGTCGGTGCGCTGACCGTCGCTACGGACCTGGACACGTCGGGGGGACCCCTCAACGTAGTCGCCGAGATCAACAGCGAGGCCGAGGGTGTGACGGTCAGGGTGGAAGGTGAGCTGGAGGAGCTCGACATCCAGGCCCTGGCGAGCCGATTCCCCGAGCGCACAGTTCTGAACGGGGCCGCCGAGCTGACCGCCGGCCCTCAGTCGGGAGATGTGGTGGCGACACTGGACCTGGCGTCTTCGACGTTCGCGGGCGTCCGGGTCAATGGGGCCCGCACCGCCCTGCACGTGCGTGACGGGCTGCTCGAAATCGATTCGCTGGGTGCGGTCTCGTCGGCGGGACGTTTGGAGGCTACGGGTTCACTGGCGTTGGCCGAGGCCCGTGAAGAGGGTGAGATGCAGGTGCGTGTCACTCAGGGAAGTTTGCAGGGGCTCCGACCGCTGATCTTCGGAGACGAGGGTGGCCTCCCACCCGAGCTTCGCGCCGCGTTCGGGGACCTGGACGCTGATAGCGTCGACCTCGATGGGCGCTTCGAACTCAATGGTGTGGTGAGAGGGAGTGCGCAGGCCCTGGTGGGGTCGGGACGGGTCGAGGTGGGTAGGGGCGTGGTGCGTGATCTCGAGTTCGACACCGCCACTGTCGAGGTGGAGCGCTTCGATCTTGCCAGCGGTGATCTCGAAGCCCGGATTCAGGCGGGTGCGATTCGGCTCTTCGATCGTCCCTTCCTGAGTGCCTCGGGCACCGTGGGATTGCAGGAACGTCGGGGACGGGTGGTGATGCAGCTCGAGCGGGAGTCGGGCCGGGTGTTCGGTGCCGGAGAGATTGCGATCGATTCCTTGGGCACCGTCCTTCAACTCGACCAGTTCAACGTGACCGACAACGGCGAGCGATGGAACCTCGGAGGTCCTGCGCGGCTGGCGTGGGGCGACCAGGCTTTGGAAGTGCGTAACCTCCGGGTTCTCCGCGTAGGGGACCGGGGGTTTAGGCTGGATGCGAACGGTACGCTCCCCCGGGCCGGGTCGGGGCAACTGGACGTCAATGTCACGGGGCTCGACCTCGCGCGTATAAGCCGCATCGTGGCCTTCGAAGAGGGCAACCTCGAGGGCAAGGTCGACCTCGACCTCACCGTAACGGGATCACTCCCCGAACCCATCATCGAAGCCGACCTGCGGGGCGAGGCACTGCGCTATCGAGTGGCTCGTTTCGACGAAATCGAGGGCGCGCTGGACTTCAGTGGCCAGACGCTCAATGGTGCGGTGTTCGCGTGGAGTGACGGGCATCGCCAGGTCAGCATCGAAGGTCACATGCCGGCCAATCTGGCACTCGCCGCCGTGGAGTCACGGGTCCCCGACGGGGACGTGCGCCTCACCATCGAGGCGGACGCTGTACCGCTGGCCAACGTGCTGGGCTTCTTCCCTGGCTACGAGTCCGTAGAGGGGGAGCTCTCCGGGGATTTCGTAGTGGCGGGGACCCCCGAGGACCTGCAACCCTCGGGCACGGTGCGTCTGACGGACGGGGCTGCATACTTGACCGAGTTCGGCGTTCGGCCCGAACAGGTTCAGGCCAGCCTCGAACTCACACCGGACGGCAACATCGCGGTGGACGCCACCATGTGGGAGCAGGGTGAAGCGCACGTCAGCGGGACCATTGCCTTGAACCCCATCAATGATCCCGGGTTCGACCTCGACGTGGAAACCCGCACGAATCAGTCGGTGCGCATCGCGGCGCGCCGCGACGTTGAAGCCCGTGTTTCCGGCAGCGTCAACCTGGGCGGTAGCTATCTGGCGCCCGTCATCACGGGGACACTCAACGTTGACGAGGGTGTCCTGTACTTGGACGAGTTCGTTCGAGCAGCGTCGATTGTGGATCTCGCGGACCCTGGGCTGGCGACACTGGAGTTTGATGCAGCGCTGATCGACCAACGCGAACTCGTCAATCTGTCTCCCTTTGTGCAGTACCTCCGCGTCAACGTAGGCCTCTCGATGTCCAGCAACGCGTGGCTCCGCAGTCCAGAGATGAATGTCGAGATGGCGGGCGACCTGCGGTTGGCCTTCAACCGCAGGGAGCGTACGCTGGCGATGTTGGGTGATCTTACCGCGATCCGCGGCACCTACCGCGTCACCGGGCGTCAGTTCGACGTGCAAGAAGGCACGGTGCGGTTCCTGGGCACGCCAGGCGTCAACCCGACGTTGAGCATCACCGCCACCAACCGCCTCAGGGCTGCTGAGGGAGCGATCGACATCACCGCGACCGTGGATGGCACCATGCTGCGGCCCGAGGTACACCTGACGAGCGACCTTCCCGGGGCGACCCGTGAGGACCTCATCAGTTACCTGTTGTTCGGACGGCCACAGGGCGAGCTCAGCCAATTGGCCGGACAGCGGGGGTCGGTGCTGGGCACCGCGGGCCTGTCCCTCACGCTCGGAGCCTTGGCCAGTCAGGTGGGGGCTCTGGTGGCCGACGAGCTTCCCTTCGACTATCTGGCGGTCTCCAGTCAGCAGACCGCGGGGCTGACCACCCAGAACGCGCTGTCCGCGGGGCTTCGAGGCACCCAGGTAGAGGTGGGGAAGTACGTCCAGAACGACGTCTTTCTCGCGTTGCTACTTCGGCCGTTCGACACCCGTGAACAGCTCTCTGGCTTCCGTATGGAGTGGCGACTCTCCGACCAGGTGGGCCTGGAGGGGTTCGTAGAGGGTCGAGCCACCCAGCTCCAGTCCTCGGGCTTCGACGACCTCCTGTTCGAACTGAGGCGGGTCGTGGGCTTCCGACTGTTCCGGGAGTGGGGGTACTGAACCCGGGGATCTCCACTGGGTAATACTGTCCGCACTTCCACGTCATACAGGGACACGATGCAGAGAATCAAGGTTTTCGGACTCATGGGTGTCTTGACTGCCCTGCTCACCATCATCGGTGGGCAGTTCGGCGGACGCTCCGGCATGATCCTGTTCTTCGCGGTGGGCGCGATCATGAACTTCGGGATGTACTGGTTCAGCGATCGTTTCGTGCTGCGCATGTACAAGGCGCGCGTGATCGGTCCGGAAGATGCGCCAGACCTGTACAACATGGTCGATCGTTTGCGGCAGCGGGCCGATCTGCCCATGCCGACGCTCGCGGTTTCGCCCCAGGAGCAGCCCAACGCCTTCGCAACCGGCCGGAACGCAGAGCATGCGGTGGTCTGCTGTACCGCGGGACTGCTCAAGCTAATGGACGAGGAGCAGGTGGAGGGTGTGTTGGCCCACGAGCTGGCGCACATCAAGCATCGACACATGCTTACGGGCACCGTTGCCGCCACCATGGCGGGCGCGATTGCCTCGTTGGCTCGGTGGGGTTTTCTCCTTTCGCGCGGTGAGAACCGCAATCCCTGGGTGGGGCTCGCGATGATGATTGTGGCGCCCCTCGCCGCCTTCATCATTCAGATGGCGATCAGCAGGCAGAACGAATTTCAGGCCGACCGGACCGCGGCCGAAATCGTGGGCCGCCCCGATGGCCTGATCTCGGCGCTGGGTCGTTTGGAGACAGCCGCGCAGCGGATTCCCATGGAGGTGAACGCGGCCGCAGCCCAACTGGCCATCGTGAACCCCCTGTCCGGTGGCCGCGGAGGTGGCATCATGAAGATGTTCAGCACCCACCCAGCCACCGCCGACCGGATTGCCGCGCTCGAGGCCCTCAGGACTTCCTAACCTGCATCACACTAGCCTGCACCCCACAGAACGCCCTTGAGCAGTAAGGAGCCTTCGGGCGAGTTCCTGGTGGTGCGTGGTGCTCGTGAGCACAACCTCCAGAACGTGGACGTGGTGCTACCGCGCAACCGCCTGGTGGTCATCACCGGGCTCTCCGGTTCGGGGAAGTCCTCACTGGCGTTCGACACGATCTATGCCGAAGGACAGCGACGTTACGTGGAGTCGTTGTCCGCGTACGCCCGTCAGTTTCTGGGACTCATGGAGAAGCCCGATGTCGACACCATAGAAGGGCTGTCTCCAGCGATTTCGATCGAGCAGAAGACGGTCAGCCGTAACCCTCGCTCCACGGTGGGCACAGTCACGGAGATCTACGACTACTTGCGGCTGCTCTTCGCCCGTGTCGGTACCCCCCACTGCCCGACCTGCGGAGCAGCGGTAGAGCGTCAGTCCGCCACCCAGATCGTATCGCGGTTGTTGGAGATAGAGTCCGGTACCCGCATCGAAGTTCTTGCGCCTTTGGTGCGAGGGCGTAAAGGGGCCTTCCGAGACCTGTTCGAAAAGGCTCGGCGCGACGGCTTCGTGCGCGTTCGGGTGGACGGTGAGACACATGATCTGAGTGACCCTCCCAAGCTCAATCGCTACGAGAATCACGAGATCTCCGTGGTGGTGGACCGGCTCGTCCTCAAGAAGGCGGAACGGGATCGCTTGGCCGATTCGGTGGAAGTAGCGCTGAAGGCCGCCGAAGGTGTGGTGGAGGTGACGGAGCATAGGGGCAAGAACACGACCCGCCACCTGTTCAGCGAACACTACGCGTGCGTGGAGTGTGGTACCGATCTCCCGGAGTTGGAGCCCCGCCAATTCTCGTTCAACTCTCCCTACGGAGCGTGCAACGACTGCGGGGGCTTGGGGACGCGCAAGGAGGTCAACCCGGATCTCCTGCTCGCCCACCCTTCGATCTCGCTTCTGGAGGGCGTCGTGCTTCCCTGGGGCGAACCCAGTGGCAACCTCCGCAACTCCGTGATTCCGGGGTTGGCCGCGGCGTATGAGTTCCACGCCAACGATCCGTGGTCTGAATTGGGCCGAGAGGCGCAGCGCGCCATCCTGAAGGGTTCGGGAAAGATGAAGATCCGTTTCCCGTACAGGGCCGGAGCCACCGAAGGCTATTACGAGGATCACTGGGAGGGCGTCGTTGCCAGTGTCGAGCGCCGCTACCAGGAGACCAAATCCGACTTGGTCCGGGCGCAGCTCGAGGACTACATGTCCACCCTGAAGTGCACCTCGTGCGATGGCAGCCGTTTGCGACCGGAATCGCTTGCCGTCACCGTCGCTGGCCGGAGCATCTGGGACGTGGTAAACGCGCCCATCCAGGACGTTTTGGACTTCGTGACCCGGGTGCGAGTGGCTGGAGAGAAGAACCGCAAGAAGGCCCTGGAGATGCGGGCGCTGTCCCAGGAGATCGCCGGGCCGATTCTGAAGGAGGTGCGTGAGCGGCTCGGGTTTCTGGCCGACGTGGGGTTGGGGTATCTCACCCTCAGTCGTTCGGCCGAGTCCCTTTCGGGGGGAGAGGGGCAGCGGATCCGCCTAGCCACCCAGATCGGGAGTCGTTTGGTAGGCGTGCTCTACATCCTGGATGAACCCTCGATCGGGTTGCACCAGCGGGACAACGAACGGCTGCTGGGTACGCTGAAGCGCCTTCGTGAGCTTGGGAACACCGTGATCGTCGTCGAACACGACGAGGACACCATCCTGGCCGCTGACCACATCGTGGATCTCGGGCCCGGCGCGGGCAGAGCCGGGGGACGCATCGTGGCCGAGGGGACCGCCAAGGACGTCATGGATTGCGGCGAGTCCTTGACCGGGGCGTACCTGAGCGGGCGCCGCACGATTCCGCTACGTCCCACCAGGAGGACCGCGGGAGAGCGGGGGTGGTTGACCGTCCGAGGTGCACGTCATCACAACCTTCGCGACATCGACGCCGCGTTCCCCTTGGGTTGTTTCGTGGCGGTCACAGGGGTCAGTGGGTCCGGCAAGTCGTCGCTCGTCAACGAGACCCTGTACCGGACCCTGGCGCGCCATCTCTATCGGTCCAAGAAGATCCCTGGAACTCACGACACCATCGAGGGACTCGACGCGATCGACAAAGTCATCGAGGTCGATCAGTCGCCCATCGGTCGGACGCCTCGCTCCAATCCGGCGACCTACACCGGCCTCTTCTCTCCGATCCGGGACCTGTTCGCAACCCTACCGGAGTCGCAGATGCGAGGCTACGCCGCCGGTCGCTTTTCGTTCAACGTCAAAGGGGGTCGGTGCGAGGCCTGCGCCGGCGACGGCCTGGTCAAGATCGAAATGCACTTCCTCCCTGACGTATACGTGTCCTGCGACGTATGCCGGGGACGCCGGTACAACCGTGAGACTTTGGACGTGCACTACAAGGGCAAGAACATCGCGGATGTGCTGGACATGACCGTGTTGGAGGCGTTGGAGTTCTTCGACGCGGTTCCCAAGATCAAGAACAAGCTCAAGACGCTCGCGGACGTCGGGCTCGGGTACATCCATCTGGGGCAGGCGGCCACCACGCTCTCGGGCGGCGAAGCCCAGCGGGTCAAGCTGGCGACGGAGCTGTCGAAACGGGCCACGGGAAGCACGCTCTACATCCTGGACGAGCCCACCACCGGGCTCCACTTCGAGGACGTGCGGGTCCTCCTGGACGTGCTACATCAGTTGGTCGAGCTCGGCAACACGGTGGTCGTGATCGAGCACAACCTGCACGTTATCAAGACGGCCGACTGGATCCTGGACCTGGGACCCGAGGGGGGCGCTGGGGGCGGACAGATCGTGGCGTCCGGCGCCCCTAAAGACGTGGCGGGCCACAAGAAGTCCCACACCGGGGCCTATCTGCGGGAGGTGCTGAGCCCGTAATCGAGCCCGGGCAGGGCGAAGCAGGTTGTTGCCTCGCCTCCGGCAGCGGCCTTCATTACCTTAGCAGCGTGCTTGTCCAAGTCCCTTCGAAACAGCCCTTTGCGGCGTTTCGTAGAGGCTTCACGGCAGGGCACGGGCCCGGGTCACTGGGCGTGACTTGAACCCTCGCACGCCCGAACCCGTAATTACGACTACCACTGCTTGGAAGGTCTGGTCGGCCCTGGGGGCCGGACTGCGACTGCACCGAGCCCTGACAATAGGATCAAGCGATGGTCAGCCGCGACGATCTCGAGAGCTTCCTGATCCGGATGGATGCGGAATACACGGAAGTGGCCGAGGGGATGTTCCTGATGCACGGGCCAGATGGGGGACCGCAGATCGTCCTCCACCACTCGGCCCCGCTCTTGCTCGCACGTCTGAAGGTGATGGAGCTACCCGACGACGTTCAGCCCGAGCTGTACCGGGCGCTGCTCGAACTGAACGCCACCGACATCGTGCATGGCGCCTACGGGATCGAAGAGGATGAGTTGATTCTTACGGACACGTTGGAATTGGAGACCTTGGACTTCCACGAGATTCAGGCGTCGTTAGAGAGCCTCCAACTTGCCGCCTCCGGTCACCGTGATCGGATCCGGGCCCTCGCGGGCGCCAGCGTGGAGGGCTAAAGGAATCCAATGGGAATTTTTCAGAAGCTTTCGACCGTCTTCAAATCCAACATCAATGATCTGATCGCCCGGGCCGAGAACCCGGAGAAGATGCTCAATCAGATCATCCTCGACATGCGCGACCAACTCGCCAAAGCCAAGCGGGAGGTCGCGGCCGCCATTGCCGACGAGCGCAAGCTGCGCCAGCAGCTCGACGAGGAGATCAAGCAGGCACGGGAGTGGGAGCAGCGCGCCATGCTCGCCGTGAAGGAAGGACGAGACGACCTGGCCAAACAGGCGCTCCTCCGACAGCAGGAAGCCGCGGAGCGGGCAGGAGCCCTCGAGCAGACCTGGGCGGCCCAGTCAGCCGAAACCGAGAAGCTCAAGAACTCGCTGCGACAGCTCAACGACAAGATCGAAGAGGCGAAGCGCAAGCGGAACCTTCTCATCGCCAAGCAGAAGCGGGCTCAGGCGCAGAAGCGGATCCACGAAACCATGGCCGGCCTCTCGGACACGTCCGCGTTCGAGGCGTTCAACCGCATGGCCGAGAAGATCGAAGAGCAGGAACGTCAGAGCATTGCGTCGGCGGAGGTCACCGAGGCCTTGAGTGGCGACACCCTGGAGGACGAGTTCAAACAGCTCGAGGCGGGCGATGGCGACGTCGAGGGCCGACTCATGCTGCTCAAACAACAGATGGGCTTGCTCGGGGCCGGGGACTCGGAACCGCCCAAACAGTTGGGTACGGGAGACGAGGATGAGGCCGAGGATGGCGCGTCGGCCGAAGCCGCTACGCCTCCCGCGCCAGAGCCCGTAGTTCGGGAGGCCGAGCTGCTCGAGGAGTTCGAGCGGCTGGAGCGCAACGGACTGAACTAGGGCCTGTTCACGCTACGGAGATGCCCTCTGTTGCGTCTGAACGCGTATCAATCAAGGCACGAGGAGAGAAGTTTGGTGCTTCCAAATGAACGACGAGCAACGCCGAGTGGTGCGGGTTCAGTCCCAATCCGCACGGACCGGGTCATTTCACCGACTGGCGGCGTTGTCTCTCGCTCCCGTAACGCTGCTACGCGTCGCTCGTTCCGCCTTGCCAGCCGAAGAAATGGCCTCGGCAGTGGGCATCTCCGTAGCGTGAACAGGCCCTAGGTCGCCCTGCGCGTTTCGAACTTGGAGTGGAATGGGTGAGGCCGCCGGCCTCACCCGTTTCGTTATGATGTCGCGACCCGAGGAACGGAGGAGGACGTCTTGAGCGTCGTGTACCTGAACGGTGCCTTTGTGCCAGCCGAATCCGCGTCCGTCCCGGTGGGGGACCGAGGGTTCCTGTTTGCTGACGGTCTCTACGAGGTGGCGGCAGCCTATCGCGGCCAGTGGCTGCGGCTGGATGAACACCTGGCCCGCCTGACTCGCGGGTTGGAGGCGCTCCGGATCGACTTCGACGCCCACGGACTGGTGTCGGTGTTCGATGCCATGCTCGTGAAGAACGGGCTCGCTGACGTGCCCGCTGCCATCGTCTACGCCCAGGTGACGCGGGGGGCCGCAGCACGCACTCACGCGTTTCCGGTCCCGGCAACGACCCCCACCGTCTACGCCTTTGCCAAGGAGTACCGCCGTCCCGACCCGGAGCGCTGGGCACAGGGCTTCGATGCGGTCACGGTGCCCGATCCGCGATGGGCGAGGTGTGACCTGAAGACCATCGCGCTCCTCCCCAACGTGCTCGCCCAGCAGGCAGCCGCGGATGCGGGCGTCACGGACGCCATCTTCGTCAAGGACGGAGTGGCCATCGAAGGTGCGCACAACAACTTCTTCGGCGTGTTCAACGGGACCGTCGTCACCTATCCCAAGTCCAACTACATCCTGCCCGGCATTACCCGAGATCTGATCATCGAGCTGGCGCATGCCGAAGGCATCCCGGTCGAGGAGCGTCCGATCCCGGTAGAGGAACTCGCGGCGGCCGATGAACTGTTCACGACCGGTACCACTACGGAGGTAAGGCCCCTTGTGCGGGTGGATGGTCGTGCCGTGGGTTCGGGCACAGTAGGCCCCGTGGCGCGCAAGCTGCACGCCGCCTTCTCGGCTGCCGTGGGTGAGACAGCCAACGCATGAAGGGGCACCGGCCGGTAGGAGTGATCAGAAGTCGCACGTTGCGCCGCGTCAGCGTCGTGGGGGCGGCACTCGCGTTCACTGCGTGTAGTCTGCTGGGGACGCCCGATCCACCGCGGGGCGATGTCCCGTGCTGCGGAGGGTCCAGCGATGACCTACAGGTGACCTACCTGGGCGTAGGGGGGTGGATCTTCGGGTGGCGGGGCCAGCGCATTCTGACGGGGCCCTTCTACACAAACCCGAGCTCCACGCGGGTGGGTTTCTCCACGATCTACTCGGATACCGCGCTGGTGGAGCGCTTGCTTCCCGACGTTGAGGACGTCCAGGCCATCTTGGTGGGACATGCCCACTACGATCATCTCATGGACGTCCCCTACGTGGCGGCCCGTCGGGCGCCCAACGCCACCGTCTATGTGAACCAGACCGGGGCCCACATCCTAGCGGCCGCGCTTCCGTCTTCCCGTACTGTAGCCGTCAACGCGGCTGCGGGGACGCCGGAAGCCCCGGGGCGCTGGATCCCCGTGGGGAGCGGTATTCGTTTCATGGCCATCGAGACCTTGCACGCACCCCATTTTCCGGGACTCGCGCTATACGACGGAACCATCGATGCGCCCCTTCAAGAGCTGCCAAGTCGCGCCAGCGGGTGGAAGGGGGGCGTGGCGTACGCGTTCTTGATCGACTTCCTGGATGTGACCGGACAGGTGGCCTATCGGATCCACTACCAAGACCTAGCGAGCAGTGAGCCCTGGGGCTTGATTCCACCACTGCCGGCTCGCGACCAGCATCCAGTCAACGTGGCGGTGCTGTGCCCCCCCAGCTTCGAGCGAGTCACGCGCTACCCCGAGGCCATCGTCGAGAATGCGATGCCCGAGCACGTGTTCCTCGGGCATTGGGAGGACTTCTTCGACGCACCGGAGTTTGCGACGCGCTCCGTACCCCTCACGGACCTGGGCGAGTTCACCCGTCGGCTGGAAGCGGTGCTCCCGGCGGGCGCCACCTGGACACTCCCGCGCCCCAACGAGACGTTCGCGATCCGCTAGGGCCTGTTCACGCTACGGAGATGCCCACTGCCGAGGTCACTTCTTCGGCTGGCAAGGCGGAACGAGCGACGCGTAGCAGCGTTACGGGAGCGAGAGACAACGCCGCCAGACGGTGAAATGACCCGGTCCGTGCGGATTGCGTCTGAACGCGCACCACTCGGCGTTGCTCGTCGTTCATTTGGAAGCACCAAACTTCTCTCCTCGTGCCTTGATTGATACGCGTTCAGACGCAACAGAGGGCGTCTCCGTAGCGTGAACAGGCCCTAGTAGATGAGGTAGCGCTCCCGTATGGGTAGAAAGGCGGCCAACTCCGCGGCCCAAGACGCCGTTGCGGCATCGAACCCCTCGTCCCGGTCGATGGCTCGGCGGAGCGCATCGGTACCGGCCAGGCGGTCGAAGTGGCTCTCTCGCCAGTCCCATCGATCCCCACCCATGCGGCGTGCTTCGATCAACAGCGCTACGGCCGTTCGCGTGGGATCGTAGGCGGGCCCCACCGCTTGGAGCCGCACCCCCTCGACCGCCGTATCGCCGAACTTTCCGTCCCCAGGGTTTCGGGGTGTGAAGACGACAGAGGTGAACTCCACGTCAGGAAGCGCGTAGGCTGCCATCCTGCGCGCCAGCTCTTTGCCATCCAACCAGGGAGCACCAATCTGTTGGAAAGCGATCTCCGTTCCCCGACCCACAGAGATGTTGGTCCCTTCGAAGAGGCAGATTCCGGGGTAGTGAAGTGCACTTTCCACCGACGGCATGTTGGGCGAGGGGGCGATCCAAGGCAGGCCGGTGTCGTCGAAGCCCAGCTCCCGATGCCAACTCTCCAGGGGGGCCACATGGAGCTGCACATCCACCGCGTGCTCCCGCTGGATGTAGCGCGCGACTTCGCCCGGTGTCATCCCGTAGCGCATCGGGACCGGATAGCGACCGACAAACGTGCTGAACGCGGGATCGAGTACGTTGCCCTGGACTTGGATGCCGTTGATCGGGTTCGGGCGATCCAACACGACGAAGGGAATGCCGGCGGCCCCCGCCGCCTCCATCGCGAGCGCCATGGTCGACGTGTAGGTGTAGTACCGAGCGCCTACGTCCTGGATGTCGTACAGTAGGGCCTCGATGCCCTCCAACATTTCCGGGGTCGGTTGGCGGGTGGTGCCGTACAGCGAGTGAATGGGGAGTCCGGTCAGGTCGTCCCGGCTGCTGTCCACGTGGGCACCGGCCTCGGCAGCCCCCCGGATGCCGTGCTCGGGAGAGAACAGCGCCACCAACTCCACCTGGTCCGAGCTGTAGAGGCGGTCGATGGACGGACGGCGCTCGGAATCGACTCCGGTATGGTTCGTGATGAGGCCTACTCTGAGCCCCGCGACCAGATGGAGGGAGTCCTCCAGCAGCACTTCGATCCCGGGACGAACGGTTTCAGCGCGGGGCTCGGCCTGCGCCGCAATGGCAGGAGCGGGGCTCTCCCCTCCGCTGCACGCAGGGACCCCAGGGAGGATGAGGAGTACAATCGCGGTGATGTACGATTGTGGGATACGAAGTACGTTCATAGTATTGCAGCGGTTGAGGTAGGCATGATGCCGTGGATTCACGTTGCTTATCTCCTTAGGCCAAGTCAAACCTCCCACTGCTGCGCGGTCCGCTCATCCGATGAGTGGGGCCGGGCCACGAACCGCGCCTTGACGAGATCTTCTCGAGCCCGCGCACTGCGACCGAGCCGGTGGCTCTTCCTGGCCATGCTGGCAGCGACCTCGATTCCAAGTGGGATCCTCGTGGGGCAGTCTAGCGACTCCCTCAGCGCCGACGCGCCCGCCGCGTCAGAGCCAGCCCGACCCTGGTCCGCCGTGACCCTCGACGAGCTCACGCTCAAACAGAAGGCGGGGCAGGTGTTGATGCCCCAGGTGGAGGGCGCGTTTACCCCAGCCGGCTCCGACCGGCACCGGCGCATCCTCGACGCCATCGAAAAGGGTGAAGTCGGGGGCCTCATCGTGACGACCGGTTCTCCAACCGAAGTGGCGGTCAAGCTCAACTACCTCCAAGGGCTGTCTCGGCTACCGTTGCTGGTGGGCGCCGACCTGGAGGAGGGGCCCGGCTTCCGTTTCGACGGCATCGTCCGAGTGCCAGGGGCGACCGACCTGGGCGGCGCGACCACGCTGCCCTCCCTCATGGCCATCGGCGCCACTGGCGATCCCCAGTACGCCTACCAAGCGGGGTTGGCGACGGGCCGCGAGGCGTTGGCCTTGGGCATCCACATGCCGTTTGCGCCCGTCTTGGACATCAACAACAACCCGGACAACCCGGTCATCAACGTACGCTCGTTCGGAGAGGATCCCGAACAGGTTGCCAACATGGGCGCGCTGTTTACGCGCGGCATGCAGGAGGCCGGTGCCATCGCCACCGGAAAGCACTTCCCCGGTCACGGTGACACCGACACCGACTCGCATTTGTCGATCCCCATCATCCGCGCCTCTCGGGCGCGTTTGGACTCCATCGAGCTGGTACCGTTTCAGCGCGCCATCGAGGAGGGCATAGGCGCAATCATGACCGCGCATGTGTCTCTTCCGGAGGTTACCGGCGAAGAGAGATTACCCGCCACCCTGGCCCCGGGTGTCATGACGGACTTGCTTCGGGACGACCTCGGCTTCGAGGGACTGCTGGTCACGGATGCAATGAACATGGGAGCCATCGACCGCGCCTACGGGCGGGGTGAGGCTGCGGTCCGGGCTCTCCTGGCGGGAGCCGACGTGATTCTGATGCCGCCGAACGCGGAGACGGCCGTGAGCGCCATCGTGACAGCGGTGGAGACCGGGCGGCTCCCCATGGCTCGGTTAGATCAGGCGGTAAGCAAGATCTTGAGGGCGAAGGAGGTCCTGGGGCTACACGAACGCCGCACCGTCGACATCGCCAGCGTACTATACAAAGTGGGGATTCCTGAGCATCAGGAGTTGGCGGACGAGATCGCCACGAGGTCGATCACCCTGGTCAAGAACGAGAATGTGCTCCCGCTCCGAGGTACGCGCCGTGCGCGGGTACTCTCGATCACCTATCGGCGGGAGAGCGACCTGCTGGGGGGACGAGCCTTCAATCGGGTGCTGCGGGATACCTATCCGCGCCTGCGCACCCGGAGCGTGCATCGGGGCACGGATCCCACACAGTATCAACGACTGGGCGTGGAGGCGCGCGAATACGACCTGGTGGTGGTTTCTAGCTACGTGGCGGCCGTGGCGTCAGCGGACGCCCGTTCGCTCCCCTCGCCCATGTTGGAGCTGATCGCGTCCTTGGATCGCTCCGACGTGCCCCATGTAGTGGTGTCGTTCGGGAGTCCCTACCTGATCCGGGATTTCCCGGATGTCGCTGCCTTCGTGAGCGCCTGGAGTGGGTCTGACGCCAGCCAAAGAGCGGCGGCGACGGCGCTGTTTGGCCGGATCGAATTCACGGGACGCCTCCCCACCAGCCTGACTCCTCTGTATCCTCTTGGCCACGGACTGACGCTACGCTGACCCGGAGAACCCTGGTGAAGACGACCGCCGCGAGCACGCTCCTCATCCTGATCGCCTGCTCGGGCAGCCCTCCTCCGTCGGAATCGGTCGCACCCTCTCCCTCGGCCCCCTCCTTTCGCAGTGCCCAGACCGCGGCCCCTCTGCTCAGAGCCGAACTGGACTTCGCCGCTGAGCGTTGGGTCGAGCAGACGTTGGCCTCGTTGAGCCTGGCCGAAGAGGCAGCACAGTTGGTCATGCCCTGGATCTCGGGTGCCTACACGTCCACCTCCAGCGACGAATTTCAGGAGCTCGCTGGGTGGGTTGAGGACCTGGGGCTGGGCGGCGTCCTTCCGTCGATCGGACTACCGCACTCCTACGCCGCCAAGCTGAACGAGCTGCAGCGCCGCGCACGGGTACCTCTGCTCGTAGGCTCTGACTTCGAGAACGGCGGACCGGGCATGCGCATCAACCACATGTACGCGGTCCCCACACTGCTGCCCCAGGGCGGCGGCACCAGCTTCCCGCCTACCATGGCGTTCGGCGCGGTCGGCGACGAAGCCTTCGCGTACGAATACGGGCGCATCACCGCAGCGGAGGCCCGTGCCGTGGGAGTGCATATGATCTTCGCGCCGGTGCTCGATGTGAACTCCAATCCCGATAACCCCATCATCAACACACGCTCCTTCGGCGAGAGCCCTACGGAGGTCGGACGCCTGGGAAGAGCGTTCATCGAGGGAGCCAGGGAAGGGGGGGTACTCACGACGGCGAAGCACTTCCCCGGGCACGGCGACACCGAGATCGACTCACACGTCGCGCTGCCCATCGTGACCGCCGACCGCGATCGCCTGGATCGGTTCGAGCTGGTGCCGTTTCAGTGGGCTATCGACGCGGGCGTGGATGCGGTGATGACGGCGCACGTTTCGGTCCCGGAGATCTTGGGAGAGGATGCGCCGCCTGCCACGATGTCACCCTACTTCATGTCGACGTTGCTCCGGGAGGACATGGGGTTCGAGGGCCTTCTCGTCACCGACGCGCTACGCATGGCGGCGATCACGGACGCCTACGGAGAGGGCGACGCGGCCGTGGTAGCGCTCGAGGCGGGGTCCGACGTCATTCTGGCCCCTCACGATCCCGCGACGGCCGTGGAGGCGCTGGTGTCGGCGGTGGCGTCGGGGCGGGTGTCCCGGGATCGCCTGCAGGCCTCGGTGCGCCGTGTGTTGGAGGTGAAGGCGCGTGTGGGCCTGCACGAGGATCGCTTCGTCGACCTCGACGCCGTCGACGAGATCGTGGGCTCCGGAGCGCACGTGGGCGAAGCACGTCAGAGCGCCGAGCGAGCGCTCACTTTGGTGGCGGATCCCCGAAACAACGTCCCCCTCGATCTGGGGCGCACGCGTACGCTGCTCTCCGTGACGTACGCGAGAGCGAGTGACGTGGTGGCAGGCTTGGCGTTCGACGCTGAGCTGCGTCGCTACGGGATGGACGTGCGTTCCGTTCGCGTCGAGGCCGAGACACGATTGTCGACCTATGACGAGCTTCGGGCCACAGTGGATTCGGTGGACGCTCTGTTGGTGTCCGTGTACACCCCGCCGGCGGCCGCCGCCAGCAACGCGGGCGTAGCCGAACCGTTGACCGACCTCGTCCGCGCTGTCGAGGGGCGCGCCACCGTTGTCGTGACCTCGCTCGGAAACCCCTATCTGCAGTCGGCCTTCCCGACCGCCGATGCCTACCTCATCGGGTGGGGTCCCCGAGAGCTGCCGCAGGAGGCCGCCGCGCGGGCACTGTTGGGGGCGGTCCCCATCACTGGGCGACTCCCCATCACGCTGCCCCCGTCCCAGCGGCCGGGGATGGGACTCGATCGGGCGGGCACGGGCGTCCAGCCGGTGACGGACTCTCGCGACCCGCTGGCCGATGCAGGTGTGTTGCCCGGACGGGAACGGGACCGGACTCGTGTGGCGCTGCGCGGCTTCCAGGAGTCCGACATGCGCATCTCGCCTCTGGAGGTCGACCCGGCCGAGGTAGGCATGTCGGGAGCCGGGTTGGCAGCCCTGGACTCTCTGGTGCGGGAGGGCATCGCCGACGGCGTGGCTCCTGGCGTTGCCGTGGCCGTGGGGCGGCATGGCAAGCTGGTTCGCCTGCGGGGCTACGGGCGTCTGGATCATGCGCCGAGCGCAGCCCCCGCCGATCCCGCCACCATCTGGGATCTGGCCTCGCTCACCAAGGTCGTCGGCACCACGACTGCCGCCATGCTCCTGGTCGAGGAGGGGCGCGTGGATCTGGACGCTCCGGTCATCCGGTACCTTCCCTCCTGGGCGGACGGCGACGGGCGCAAGCGTGACGTCACGGTTCGCCAACTGCTGCTACACCGCGGGGGACTGCCGCCGTTTCGACGATGGTACCAGGACAACCGAGGGAAAGAGACCTACGCAAGGTTGATCGATGGCTTGGAGTTGGCCTACGCGCCGGGGGATTCTACCGTGTACTCCGACATCGGCCTCATGACCATCGCACGCGTCGTGGAAGCGGTGAGCGGACTCACACTCGACGCCTTCCTGGCATCCCGGGTGTTCGGTCCCTTGGGGATGGTGGACACCGGCTTCAATCCCGACTCGAGTCTCTTGGAGCGCATCGCACCCACCGAGATCGACACGATCTACCGGAGCGGGCACGTATGGGGTGAGGTTCACGACGAGAATGCAAGCGCCCAGGGCGGGGTGGCCGGGCATGCGGGCCTGTTCTCGTCCGCGCGAGACCTCTCGGTGTTCGCCGCCATGATGATGAACAACGGGGAGGTGCCGGCCTGCTTCCCAGCTCCCCGACTCGGCGTGCCCTGTTCCGGCCCGCGGACGGCGGGTTCGACGCTGCTCAACGCGTCGACCATTCGGCTCTTCACCCGGCGGCACGACGGGTCCGCGAGTCGGGCGTTGGGGTGGGACACGCCGAGCGGCAACTCGTCCGCGGGCCAGTATTTCAGTCGACAGTCGTTCGGGCACACCGGGTTTACGGGCACGTCCATATGGATGGACCCCGGGAGCGGGCTCTTCGTGGTGCTGCTGACGAACCGCGTGAATCCGACCCGCACCAACACGCGCCACGTCCAGTTCCGGCGAACGCTTCACGACCTTGCGGCCCTCGCCATTACGGATGAGCCGGTGCGGCGCCGATGAACGAGGCCTTCACCACCCTCGATTTCGCGGTGCTGCTGTTCTACCTCGTGGGTGTCACCGCTTGGGGAGCCTGGTTTGGTCGGGGGCAGACCGGCGGCAGCGACTATTTCCTGGGGCGCCGCGAGCTACCCTGGTGGGCCGTGATGCTCTCGATCGTCGCCACGGAGACGAGCACGCTGACCTTCCTCTCGGTACCGGGAGTGGCCTACCTGGGGACGCTCACGTTCCTGCAGTTGACCTTCGGCTACCTCTTGGGGCGCGTCCTGGTCTCCTTCATCTTTCTGCCGGCCTACGCTGAAGGTCAGATGACGACGGCGTATGGCATGTTGGAATCCCGATTTGGGACGGGCGCCCGTCGCTTCACCTCGGGCGTCTTCATGGTCACGCGGCTGTTGGCGGATTCGGTGCGTTTGTTCGCCACCGCCATCCCTCTGGCCATCCTGACGGGCTGGCCCTACGCCGGGTCGATTGCGGCCATCGCCATCTTGACCGTGGTCTACACCTACCTCGGAGGGATCCGAGCCGTCGTGTGGGTGGATGCCCTACAGATGGGACTCTACGTGCTGGGCGGTGCCATCGCGGTCTTCGCCATCGGTGGCGCGGTGGACGGCGGTTGGGCAGCCATCCTGGCGGACGCAGGCGTGGCTGGAAAGCTGCAAGTCCTCGACTTCGCCTGGAACCTGTCCACGCCTTACACGGTGTGGGCCGGTCTGGTCGGTGGGGCCTTCCTGACCTTGGCGTCACACGGGACCGATCAGCTCATCGTGCAGCGGTTGCTTACTTGTCGTGATCTGCGTGCCAGCCAGCGTGCGTTGATCGGGAGCGGACTCGTCGTCGTCGCGCAGTTCGCCCTCTTCTTGATGGTCGGCGTGGGCCTCTGGGCCTACTATCAGACGGGGAGCGGGCCCCGCGTGTTTGACCGGCCCGACGCGATCTTTCCGCTGTTCATCGTGGAGGGGCTGCCCTCCGGCGTCACCGGGTTACTCATGGCTGGCGTGTTTGCTGCGGCCATGTCTTCGCTGTCATCCTCGATCAACTCCCTGGCGTCCGCTTCGGCATATGACTTCTGGGCACCCATGCGAGGTGTCACCGACGACGGGAAGATCCTGCAGGCGGGACGAGCCTTCACCCTCATCTGGTCGGCTCTGTTGGTCGGAGGGGCGGTCCTGTTCATCCCCCTGAGCGAGGGCACATCCGCCGTGGAGGTCGCTCTGGCGATCGCTTCCTTGGTCTATGGCGGACTGTTGGGTGCCTTCCTGCTCGGCATCCGGCGGGCCCCGGCTTCGTCGGTGGCGGTGGCTGCAGCCATGAGCGCCGGGATCGGCGTCGTGACCCTCATTTGGTTCTTCTTCACCGAAGCGGTGGCCTGGCCGTGGTTCGTGCCTATTGGCGCTGCGGTTACCTTTGCTGTCGGTTCGATTTTGGCGGGTAAGGGCAACAGGTAACTAGAAGGCTGTTGAACAAGTAGAGTGGGCCTGGCAGAGGGGTCTTGCCTGGGTCAGACGAGGAACGAGGAGGAGGCGATGCAGCGCATCGGTATCGACGAGAGACGAAGAAGTATGACTCCGCAACCCCCCTCTGCCCTTCGGGGTTGGGGCGGCGTGGGGCCATCTCCGGCGTTGGCTCTCCTCGCCTTAGCCCTGCTACGCCTCGTCAAGCCGCCTTGGACCTCACCCCACGGCGCTCCCAACCAGGCCCGCTCTACTTCTTCCGCAGCCTTCTAAGAATGCCGAAAGAAGTGTTTATCGGGATCGATGGGGGCGGGACGCGGACGCGGGTCTGTCTGGCAGATCGGCAGGGGAAGGTTTTGGGACAGGGCGAGGGCTCCGCGTCGTTGGTGGACCCCGAGGCTCCCAGCAAGGCCGCCCTACTCGTGGACACGATCGTTCGTCGGGTGATGAACGAGCACAACATCGCCCGACCGGCGACCGCCATGTGGGCGGCGTTGGCAGGGGCCGGACGGCTCGAGACCCAACGGAGAGTACGGGACGAGCTGCGCGAGATCTCCGGCGATCTGGTCAAGAAGATCGGGGTGGGGACAGATGTGGACGCAGCCGTCGAGGACGCCTTTCAGGGGAGCCCCGGTATCGTGCTCATCGCCGGTACGGGGAGCATCGCTTTTGCGCTGGACCAGGAGGGCAACCGGCTGACGGTCGGGGGGTGGGGCTCCCAGTTGGGAGACGAGGGGTCTGGGTACGCGATCGGCCGCGACGGTCTCTCCGCACTGCTGTGGGCGGCGGATGGGAGGGGACCCGAGACGGCCCTGACTGGGTTGCTCGGCGAGCTCGATCTCGAGGCCCCTCAGGAGCTGGTGAACTGGGTGGCGCGAGCCACCAAGCGGGACATCGCGGCCCTCGCGCCCATCGTGGTGCGGTACGCCGACGAAGGCGATCAGGAGGCGCAGAGAGTCGTCGACAAGGCCACGACCGACCTCCGCAAGCACCTCGAGGCTTTGGTGTCACGGATGGGGACCCGAGGGGTGCGCGAGGTGGCGCTGGTCGGAGGCCTGATCGTGCCCGGGCGTGCCATGCGAACGCGAGTCGAGTGGATTATCGGAGAGCTGGAGCTGACGGTCTTGCAGCGTGAGGTGCTCCCCGACCGGGGCGCGGCTGGTCTCGCCCGCGCCATGGCGGACGCGCAAGCCGGTTAGGCCGCCTTGGCGGTTCGGACTGTCATTCTTGCTCGCCAGAGAGCCATCCTGTCAGACCCTCCTTGAAGCCCTTCCGGCTTCGGTCATTCCGGCGCGTGGCTCGGTCGGATTGGCACACGAATCTGTCGAATTGCGCGGCACGGTGGCTGCTAGACGCGAGGGGCGTATCAACCGCGAACCATGCGTCCCACGGATCGCTCGGGGCGCCTTGAACAGGAGGAAAATACTCATGGCGATTACGCGCTACGCAGCTCCGCGGCCAACCGCTTGGGGGAACTTCGACGTCTTCAACCGTCTCCTCAACGACACCTTGGTCGGGCGGGAGATGAACGGCTCCGAGTGGATGCCCGCCGTCGAGATCACCGAGTCTGCGGATCAGCTCACCCTAAGCGCTGAGCTTCCGGGCCTCACGACCGATGACATCGGCCTCGACTTCGAGAACGGCGTGCTGACCCTGCGAGGCGAGAAGAAGGCGGCCTCCGAGACCGAAGGCGATCGGTACCACGTGGTGGAGCGTCGCTACGGCTCGTTCCAACGGACGTTCACACTTCCCCGCACGGTGGACCCGGACGCAGTTTCGGCCGAGTTCGACAACGGCATCCTGACAGTGCATCTGCCCAAGGCAGCCGCTGCCAAGAGCCGCTCGATTCAGATCCAGGGCACCGAGTAGGGGCCCGCTTCGGACGGCCGACGGGGGTCGGGGGCACTGCCTCCGGCCCCTTTGTCGTTTCCGCTATCGGCTGTGGGCGGATGCCAACAGGCTCCGTAGGTGAGTGAGAAAGGGGGGAGCGTTGGCCCCTATCACGCCGCCTGCCCGCAACCCAATCGCCGACCCATCGGGACGGGCGTGCACGCCCCCGGCCTCTTCCACGATGACCAACCCCGCGGCCACGTCCCACGGAGCCAGGTGCGTTTCCCAGAACGCGTCCAACCGTCCGCAGGCCAGATAACATAGGTCCAACGCCGCCGCGCCCGCCCGGCGAACTCCGGCGGACGCGGCCAGCACCCGATCGAACTCGAGCCGATACCGGGGGAGTGTCTCCAGCGCCTTGAAAGGGAACCCAGTGCCGACCAGGGCCTCCCCGAACACGTCGGTTGTGGAGACCGTGATTCGCCTGGGTTCGGGGTCCCTGGGTCCTTGGAACCATGCGCCCGAGCCACGGGCAGCCCACCAACGCTCCGACGTCACGGCAGCGGTCACCGCCCCGCAAATGAGGGACCCACCCAGCGCCAGGGCCACCGATGACGCGAAGTAGGGATGTCCATGGAGGAAATTGGTGGTGCCGTCCAAAGGATCGACGATCCAAAGGAAACCCTCGGTGTCGAGGGTGTCGTGTCCCAGTGCCTCCTCTTCACCCAGGATCCTGTGCGACGGGTGTCGGCCGACGATGAGGTCCACTACTGCCTGCTGCGCCTGCAGGTCGACCTCGGACACGAAATCTGAGCGCCCCTTGGCCCGGACGGACTGCTGAAGGGGCGTGTCGGTATGCGCGAGGTGGACCTCCGCGGCTGCATCCGCTGCCATCCGCGCAGTCTCGAGCCAGTATTCCTGTTCTTCCACCCCACCTCATGGTCGCGGGCCTCTGGACAGCGGAATAAGTTAGCGGAGCCAGACTCCCTGCGCGCCCCACCCCGTAACGTCAAAGGATCGGATCCGAGTGAGTACCAAGCCCGTCGTGCTGAGCGGTGTCCAACCCACCGGTGAAGCCCATCTGGGCAACTACCTGGGCGCCTTCCGGCAGTGGGTGGACATGCAGGATCGTTACGAGGCCTACTACTGCATCGTCGACCTGCACGCCATCCTCACCGACTATGAGGCCCAGGACCTGCCTGCGCGCGTTTTCGATATGGCGGTCAGCCTGCTGGCCGTGGGGATCGATCCCGAACGCTCTGTCCTGTTCGTTCAGTCCGACGTGCGGGAGCATCTGGAGCTGTACTGGATGTTCAACACCGTAGCGCCGGTGGGGGACCTGGAGCGGATGACCCAGTACAAGGACAAGTCGGCCAAGGTCGAGTCCGTCCCGGTGGGCCTCCTCAACTATCCGGTGCTACAGGCTGCGGATATTCTGGTGTATCGTGCCAACGCCGTGCCTGTCGGCGACGACCAACGGCAGCACCTGGAACTCACGCGCGAGATCGTTCGGAAGTGGAACCAACGTTTTGGGGAGTACTTTCCCGAACCGGAGGCCATCATCCCCGAGGTAGGTCGCATCAGGGGGCTGGACGGGAAAGCCAAGATGTCGAAGTCGATCGGTAACACGGTCGGGATCCTGGCCGAGCCCGACGAGATTTGGGCTGCAGTGCGCACCGCAGTGACGGATCCACAGCGTGTGCGCAAAGCGGACCCCGGTCGCCCTGAGGTGTGCAACGTGTTCGATCTGCACAAGCTTGTCACTGCCGCCGATCAGATCCCTGATATCGAGACGCAGTGTCGTGCGGGTACCCGGGGGTGCGTAGACTGCAAGCGTATCCTTGCAGAATCCATTGGCACGGCGTTCGCGCCATTTCGGGAGCGCGCCAAAGAGCTCCGGGCCGATCCCGCGCGAGTGCAGGGGATTCTGGATGCAGGGGCGGAGCAGGCACGGGCGGTAGCGCGCGAAACCGTGTCCGAGGCACGGCGCCGGATGGGCCTGAACTGGCGGACCGAGGGCGTCTGAGTGGCGACTCGGCGGCTCACCCTACCGGGGTGATGCATGCCTGCATACCTGGTCCAAATCCTGCTCTTCCCACCTCGGAACCCCTCGAAACCACGCGCGAGGGAGTTCGTTTTCCCGCACAGTGTGTTGTTTCAACGAGAGCTCGATGACCGATATTTTCAAGGCCGCGATCGAGAAGGGTGCCAGCGACATCCATATGAAGTCGGGCGACGTCGTGCGCGCTCGCATTCACGGTACCCTGTTTCCCCTCACCGATCAGAAGCTGACCCACGAGCAGGTGCGCCAAATTGCGCTTAAGCTCATTCCGCATGAAAGGGATCGGCAACGCATTGACGAACTACTTGACTACGACTGTTCGTGGGGGCTACCCGGCTTGGGCCGGTTCCGAGTGAACCTGTTGCGGCAGCGGGGGACGTTTTCGATCGTGATGCGCGTGATTCCGATCGAGATTCCGACCTTCGAAGACCTGCGTTTGCCTGGCGTCCTCGAGAGGATTGCACAGACCGAGCGTGGACTGGTTCTGGTCACGGGCGTGACGGGTTCCGGGAAGTCGTCGACCATGGCCGCGATGATCGGGTACATCAATCGAACCCGTCAGCGGCATGTCGTCACATTGGAGAACCCCATCGAGTTCCTCCACCGCGACCAACACTGCTCCATCACCCAACGTGATGTCGGTACCGACACCGAGAGTTTCAACTCGGGGCTGCGCGCTGCGCTGCGACAGGACCCGGACGTCATCCTTATCGGTGAGATGCGCGACAAGGAGACCATCGACATCGCGCTCAAGGCAGCGGAAACCGGTCACCTCGTCATCTCGACCGTCCACACCCAAAACACCTCTCAGACCATCTCGCGACTCATCGCCGTGTTTGAGCCCAGTGAGCAGGAAATGATCCGCATCCGCTTGGCGGAGACGTTGGAGGCGGTCATCAGCCAGCGACTGCTCCCCAGGAGCGATAGTCCGGGCCGAGTCGTGGCTGCCGAGATCATGATGGTCACGGGGACCATCCGGGACTGCATTCGCGACCCGGAGCGCCTGGGAGACATCACCGATCTCATCGAGGAGGGGCGTGGGCATTACGGGACGCAGTCCTTCGACCAGCACCTGCAGGACTTGGTGAAGGAAGGCATGGTTTCGTTCGAGGATGCGAAGGCCGCCGCCAACAACCCCAACGACTTCGACCTGAAGATGAACTTGTTCGGGGACTCCACCACCAAAGCAGGTCAGGAGGCCGAAGGCGGGATGGCGTCCGAAATGGCGACGCTGTTCGGCGGCTGATACAACGGGTGGCGCGGGTGGGGGGTGGCCGTCATCTTGAGCGGCTTCTGCAGCGTTTCCCCTACCTCCCGAATGTATGACGATGCCACCTGAAATCGACCTACGCGGTGCCTTCATCCCGGCGGCCAGCCCCTTCGACCCGGTTTCGGGTGACCTGGACGTGGTGGGACTACGGGCCAATGTGCGTCGCTGGTGCGAGACCGGGATTCGGGGCATCGTCGTGGGTGGTTCCACTGGGGAAGCGCTGCTTTTGGACGACGGGGAGCGCCTGGCGGCCCTGGACGCCACGGCGGAGGTGCTCAGGAACGGGCAGCTTCTCATCGCGGGCACTGGGGGTGAGTCCCGGCGCAGGACGATGCAGCTGACCCGAGACGCGGCCGCCCATGGGGCTCACGCTGTGCTCGTTCAACCGCCTTCGTTCTATAAGGGCGCCATGACCCCGGAGGTACTCGCCGACCACTATCGCGCCGTGGCGGACGCGTCGCCGGTTCCCGTGATCGTGTACCAGGTCCCCCTGCGCCTGAGCACACTCGACTTCCCCACGGGTCTGGTTGCCGAACTATCGAGGCACCCGAACATCGTGGGAATCAAGGATTCGCGCGGGAACCTGGATCTCGTGGGCGAGCTGGTCACGCAGACTGCCGATGGGTTTCAGGTCCTGGTGGGGAGTGGCGCCCACCTGTATGCAAGTCTGGAGATCGGCGCTGTCGGCGGCATTCTGGGGCTCGCCAATCTGGCGCCCGCGGACTGTGCCGGGATCTGTGCCGCGTGCCAGCGGGGAGACGCCGCCGAGGCCGGACGCATCCAGAAGCGGGTAGGGCCGGTCCACGTGACGGTGATTGGGAAGCTTGGAGTCCCGGGTGTGAAGGCCGCTCTCGACCTGTTGGGGTACCGGGGCGGCGACCCGAGACCGCCCCTGCGCCCGCTGTCGGAGTCGGGTCGCGAGACCGTCAGGAAGGTCCTCGCAGCCGCTGCCCTGCTCGAGCCCGAGCCGGCATCGGGCAGGGAGCTGGTTTAGCGCCTTGACGCCCGCCAGGTGGCGGGTAGCTTTCACCAAAGGATGCCCGAGAGAGCGGGCCCGTCCCCTCGGGGCGGGCCCGCCTTTTTGTCTGCGGTCCCTGAAGCCGATCTTCAAAGGAGCGCGTGTGTCAGGAACCGGTCGAGGACGCTGCACCGTTGTGGTGGGCGGACAGTGGGGAGACGAAGGGAAGGGCAAGATCGTCGATGTCCTCGCGGCCGACGCCCAGATCATCGCCCGCTATCAGGGCGGAGCCAACGCGGGACACACGGTGCATGTGGGGGAACAGCAGTTCATCCTTCACCAGATTCCATCAGGTATCCTGCATGAGGGCAAGCGTTGTTTGTTGGGGAACGGGGTCGTGCTGGATGTCTTGCAGTTCTTCGAGGAGTACGAGGGCATCCGCGGGCGGGGTGTTTCGGTCGAGGGCCGGGTAGGTGTCAGCGGGAGGGCGCATATACTGTTGCCTTTCCATCGGGCGTTGGATCGTGCTAGGGAGGCCGCTGCCGCCGCCGGGAAAATCGGCACCACCGGGCGCGGTATCGGACCTGCCTACGAAGACAAGGTGGGACGGCGGGGCCTGCGGGTGGGAGACCTCGCCCATAGGGACCAGGTGGAGCAATGGCTCGAGCGGGCAGTGGTGCGAGCCGCGGACCAATTGAGTGCCTTCGGCGAAGACGTCAGCCTCGTGGAACGGGAAAGCCGCGAGGCGTTGGCGCTGGGCGCGGACCTACATGCGCTGAGCGCGGAGGTGGGGCACGAGATCATCCGCGGACTCGAGGCGGGTAAGCACGTACTCCTCGAGGGCGCCCAGGGTGCGATGCTGGACGTCGACCAGGGGACGTATCCGTTCGTGACCTCGTCGAACACCACCGCCGCAGGGGCGCCGGTGGGGGTGGGCGTCGGACCCACGGTGTTGGATGACGTGTTGGGGGTCCTGAAGGCCTACACCACCCGTGTCGGAGCGGGGCCTCTCCCGACCGCCTTCGAGCCCGAGCTGGATGAACAGGTCAGAGCCTGGGGAGGGGAGTTTGGGGCCACCACCGGCCGCCCACGTCGGTGTGGCTGGTTCGATGCGGTCGTGGCCCGTCATGCGGCGAGGGTCAACGGAATGACCGGCCTGGCTGTCACCAAACTCGACGTTCTGGACCAGATGCCCGAAATCAAGATGGCGGTGCGCTACCGGGTCGGGCAGGACGAGACCGAGTTCTTCCCGGACTCAGCCGGCTTGTACGAGGCCGTCGAACCTGTGTACGAGACGTTGCCAGGTTGGTCCTCGTCCACGGCCGAGGCGCGTACCCTCGAGGCGTTGCCGAAAGCAGCGCGCGCGTACCTCGACCGACTGGAAGAACTCGTGGGTGTCCCCGTGGCGATGGTGTCGGTGGGCACCAAGCGCAGCGAGATCATTCGTCACAAGAATTGAGGAGTTCAGCCCCCCATGTTTGATGAACTCGGCCAGAAGCTAGATACCGTACTGGGACGGTTTCGCCAGCGCGGCCTGCTGACGGAGCCCATGATCAAAGAGGGGCTCCGGGAGGTTCGCCGAGTCCTGCTGGAAGCCGATGTCAATTACAAGGTCACGCGCGATTTTCTGACGCGTGTCCAAGCGAGAGCACTCGAGGCCCCGGTGCTCAAGTCGGTGTCTCCGGGTCAGCAAATCGTCAAGATCGTACACGACGAGTTGGCTCGGCTGCTGGGTGACGAACGGCCTACCCTGAGTTTCGCCTCCTCCCCACCCACCGTGTTCATGGTGGTGGGTCTGCAGGGATCCGGTAAGACCACCTCGGTGGCCAAGCTGGCCCGCCGCCTCCTGAAGGAGGGCCGGGAACCGATGCTGGCCGCCTGCGATCTGTACCGGCCGGCCGCGGTGGAACAGCTTCAAACCCTGGGTGCGAAAGTGGGCGTGCCCGTATACGCCGGGGCGGCGGGGGCCGACCCCGTCGATGTCGCCAAGGATGCGTTCGAGGCCGCCAAGTCCGATGGACGCCCCGTCCTGATCGTCGACACCGCAGGGCGGTTACAGATCGACGAAGAGATGATGGACGAGTTGCGGCGCATCAAGGCGGCCCTGAAGCCCAATGAGATCCTTCTGGTGGCCGACGCCATGACGGGGCAGGAAGCCGTGAACGTCGCCCAAGGCTTCGAGGATGCCCTGGACCTCACCGGTGTCGTCCTGACCAAGATGGACGGCGACGCTCGGGGGGGAGCCGCCCTCTCCATTCACGGCGTCACCGGCACCCCCATCAAGTTCGTGGGCACTGGAGAGGGGATCGCGGATCTAGAGCCTACCGATCCGCGGCGACTCGCCGGGCGGATCCTACAGATGGGCGACGTGGTGGGGTTGGTGGAACGCGCCGCCGATGCCTTCGACGAGGACGAGCAGGCCAAACTGGAGAAGAAGGTCCTGGGGAAGGGCCGCTTCACGCTCGAAGATTTCTTGGGTGCCATGCGGCAGGTGCAGAAGCTGGGACCGCTCGAGCAGGTAGCTCGGATGATCCCGGGCGTGGGCAAGAAGCTGCCGGTTGGGTCGGTCGATCCAAAGCGAATCAAGCACATCGAGGCCATCATCCTCTCCATGACCCCCAAGGAGCGACGCAAGCCCGAACTCCTGAACGGATCCCGCCGAGCCCGCATTGCCCGCGGCAGTGGTCGGCCCGTGTCTGAGGTGAACCGCCTCATGAAGCAGTTCAAGGAGATGGAGAAGTTCCTGAAACAGATGAAAGGCCTGGTGTCCCGCTAATGGGACGATTATTTATACAGGCTTGGTAACACCCCACCCCGAGGAACCATGGCCGTAAAGATCCGACTCCGGCGAATGGGCCGGAAGAAGCAGCCCCACTACCGTATCGTGGTGGCAGATAGCGCCGCCCCAAGGGACGGGCGCTTCGTTGAGACCTTGGGCTACTACAAGCCGCTGACCAATCCGGCCCGGGTGGTGTTGGACTTGGACCGCGTGGATTTCTGGGTCGGGAAGGGGGCGCAGCCGTCTGGAACCTGCCGCTCACTCATCTCCAAGGTCCGGATGGGTGGCGACGCCGTGATCGCGGTGGGTGAAGTGGACATCGAGGCGCAGAAGGCCGCCAAAGCGGCCGCTGTCGAGGCCAAACGCGCCAAGGAGGCGGAAGAAGCCGCAGCTGCCGCCGCTGAAGCCGCCGCTGCCGCCGAAGCAGCAGCTGCCGCCGAGGCTGAAGCCGCTGCGGCCGAGGAGGCCAAGGCGGAGGCCGGGGAGACTGCGGAGGCCGAGGCCTCGGCCGAGACCGAAGGCCCAGGGGACGACGCGTCTGCTCCGGAGGTCAGCGCCGAGTCGGCCGACGCGCCCGAGGCCGAAGCCGAGGACACACCCGAGAAGGGTTGACCGCGGTGGAGTCCCACAGCGTGGGCGCTCCGCACTACCTCGTCGTGGGGCACCTCAACAAGGTGCACGGCACCAAGGGTGAGCTCTTCGTGTGGCCGCTTACCGATCACCCCCAGCGGGTCTTCGCGGTGGGCAACGAGCTCCGTCTTGGCGATGAGGACGGTCAGCCGACCGACCTGCCCGCCCGACATCTCCGGATTGAGGCGGTCAGGCCGTTCCGGCGTGGCTTCCTGATGCGCTTCGACGGCCTGGCTACCCGCACTCAGGCCGAGTTCTTCGCAGGACGCTACCTCCTGCTCGAGGCCGCGCAGGCGCAAGCTCCGGCCGACGGAGAGTTCTTCTACCACGAGCTGCTGGGCGCGTCCGTCGTCACTACCACCGAGGCCTCCGTTGGGATCGTACGTGAGGTGTACGAGCTGGCCCCCGCCCATCTGCTCGAGGTGGAACGCCCCGACGGAGAGTCGCTGCTGGTCCCCCTCTCGCGGCCCCTGGTGGTCGACGTGTCTCGTGACCCGACGCGGGTCGTCATCGAGCCGCCCGAAGGGTTCTTGGACCTATGAGTCCGCTTCGTATCAACATCGTCACCCTCTTTCCGAAGGTCATCGAGGGTCCCCTGGGGTACTCCATCCCGGCCCGGGCGGCCAAGGCGGGCCTGGTCGAGTACCGTGTGACCGACCTGCGGGACTTCACCCACGACCAGTATCGGACGGTGGACGACCTGCCCTACGGCGGGGGTGCGGGGATGGTGCTCAAACCGGAGCCCTTCTTCGAGGCCGTGGACGCGCTGGCCCCCACTGGCCCCGTGGTGCTGCTCTCCGCACGGGGTCGACAGTTCGGGCACGCCGACGCCGTGCGGTTCAGTGTGGGGGCGGAGCTCACCCTCCTCTGCGGACACTACAAAGACGTCGACCAGCGCGTGGCAGATTACCTGGCCACCGAAGAGATCTCGCTGGGTCCGTTCGTGATGTCAGGCGGCGAGATCCCTGCCTTGGCGATCACCGATGCGGTCGTTCGGCTCCTGCCGGGAGCCCTCGGCGACCATGACTCCGCAGCGTCGGACTCGTTCTACGATGGCACCCGGTTAAGTGCTCCTTCGTACACCCGCCCAGCCGAATACCGAGGGCACAAGGTCCCGGAGGTCTTGATGTCGGGAGACCACGCTCGGATCGAGGCGTGGCGACGAGACGCCGCCCGTTCGTCCACCCCGGAGACTCCCGACAGGTAACCCGCTCAGCGAGCAGGGTTCGGCTTCGAGTCGATCTCCACGACGATGCCGCGCCACTTACCCTGTCGGAATACGACGGTGCTCAGGACGGCTCTGCAGATGTGTCCCAGCAGGATGGCCATCCAAACGTCGGTCGCGCGAAGTCCGCGGGTCTCCTGGAAGTAGAAGCAAAGCCCCAGCGGAACTACGATCTGCGATACGATGGAGATGTAGAGAGGGCTCTTGGTGTCGCCACTCCCCTGTAGTCCCCCGGTATAGGTGAGGGCCACGGTGATGAACAGCCCCGAGACGCTCAGGAAGCGCAGGAGCTCCAGGCCCAGGCCCAAGACCACAGGGTCCCTCATCCCGAAGAGTCCGAGGAGCGCTTCGGGGACGAAGACGAACAGGGCGCCTACCACCACCGCCACCCCCAGGCCAATGCGGGCGGCGCCATGCACTGCCTCGATGGCGCGCTCCGGCTTCTTGGCACCCAGGTTCTGTCCCACCACCGCGGCGGTGGCGCCCATCAGTCCGACCGAGGTCCACGTGATCAACGAGAACAACTGCGTATAGGCTACGGTGTAGGCGGCCTGCGCTTCAGCACTACGCTCCAAGGACCCGATGAAACGGAGAAGCAGGACACCGGCGACGTTCATGGCCACGCCCTGGACACCGGTGGGCAGCCCGAACTTGAACAACTGCCGAATGATGGAGAAGTCCGGCTTCCAGGACGTCAGATGATGGAAGGACACCACCCACACGTCCCGCCGGAGCTGGACCAGCGCCACGACGGCCATAATCCATGCCGACAGGATGGTGCCCATCGCGGCGCCCAGGGTGCCGAACGCTGGAATCGGCCCTAGACCCCGGATGAAGATGATGTTGAGTACGATGTTCAGCACCGTGAGAACGATGCCGTAGCGGAGCGGGGTCTTGGCGTCACCGGCCGCCCGCAGGGCTCCCCCCAGCATGAAGAAGATCAACATGCCGAAGCTGAACAGGAACAGGAGTCGGAGGTAGGGGAGCGCTTCAGCCACGACGGCGGGCTCCGCGTTCACCAGATCGAGCAACGAAGGCGCCAGGAAGAACCCCAACGGAGCCAGCACGAACAACGAAAGACCGACCGACGTCAGGAAGGTCTGGTACACTGTGCGGTTGACCTTGTCGTGGTCGTCCTGACCGGCGAACCGGGCCACCAGAATGCCCATCCCGGCGAACAGCGACGCCACGAACACGATCACCACTAGGAAGATCTGCCAGCTCACCCCGATGGCCGCGTTGCCGTTGAAGCCCACGTATCGTCCGACCATGATGTGGTCGACGATGCCCTGCAGCCCCCCGATCATGTTTTGCAGCATGGTGGGCCACGCGAGTTTCCAAACCGCGCCCGAGACCGGACCGTCCACGATGGAGCGATCGAACCGGGAGGGTTTCCCCGACTGTGGGGGTGGCGCGTCAGCGCTCGAGGCAGCGGATGCCTCTGACGACCGCTCCCCTTCGGTCAAGGCGCGTGCCCCACGAGTACGGTCGACGGCGTCTCACGCCACACGCACTCCGCGCGAAATCCCGCCTGCGTCAACGCGGCAATCTCCTGGTCGAGCGAGAAGTACGTATCCTCCTCGGCCCATTCGTCGAAGTTTGCGTACGCCTGGTCCCTGCTGATCCCCCGTTCGGCCATGTGACGCGCCCAGGCCGCGTAGTCCCGGTCGCGCGCCGGGGACTCGGCTGCCACCGTGGCGTCGGCGTTCACGAACACCCCTCCGGGCTCGAGTGCGTGGAGCGCACGCTCGTACAGGGCCAACTTGTCCTCCAGGCGTGGGATGTGGTGCAGGGACAGCGAAGCCATGATACCCACACAGGGGGGGAAGGGGTCATTGAAGGACCGGGAGTGGAACGCGACGCGGGGATTGTCCGTTCCGAGTCGGGATCGGGCGGCGTCCAACATCTCCAGGTCGATGTCGTAGAGGTGGATCTGGTGCTTGGTCCCCAGCTCCAGCAGCGCGGCGCTCAGCCCTCCGGTCCCCGCACCCAGGTCCAAGACTACCCCCGGCGCAGTCGCGGCCACTTGCGCCGCCGCTTGCGAGAGCATCTCCTCGTACCGGGGGATGAAGTCCCGAATGATGGCATCGTAGGCGTCCACGTCGACCCTGAGGTGACGCCGGACCGAATGTGCCATGTGGCTCTCCGAGGGAGAGGGAGGTACCCACCATAGGGTGCCTCCGACCTTGCGTCCCCGACCGATTCGCCGGAGCGCCGCATCAAGATGGCCGAACGCACCCGATTGCGGGAGGGTGGGCCTGGCGCCAGCGAGCCGGAGCCACGAATGGGCCGTGCGTCGGCTAAGCGGACGGGGTGAGCCGATCGGGACCGAATTATCGCTTCTCTGGGAGTGGACTACCTTGGATCGCGTCGACGTAACCGGATTGTTGACCGAGGCCAGCGCGGGTGACGCGGGGGCATACGGGCAGCTCCTGCCCGTCGTGTACGATGAACTTCGGGAGTTGGCGGGGCGCCACCTTCGTCACGAGCGTCCCGACCACACCCTCAACTCCACGGCTCTGGTGCACGAGGCCTACCTGCGCCTCGTGCGGGTCGACCGGGTGGCCTGGAAGGGCCGCGCCCACTTCTTCGCGATGGCGTCTCGGCTCATGCGGCGGATCCTCGTGGACCATGCGCTCGCCCGTAAGGCGCAGAAGCGGGGCGGGGGACAGCCCGTTGCCCACCTGGACGCGGTGGCCGTGGCAGAGAGCGCGGGTCCCGTCGACGACGTCTTGGCCCTGGACGAGGCGCTCGGGCGGCTGGCCGACATTTCCGAGCGGCAATGCCGCGTGATCGAATGTCGGTTCTTTGGGGGCATGAGCATCGAAGAGACCGCTGAAGCGCTGACCGTCTCGCCCGCTACCGTCAAGCGTGAGTGGGCTGTTGCTCGCGCTTGGTTGAACCGCGAGTTGACGTAGGACGTGAACGGCAAGGGAGGCCGCGAGTCGCAGGACTCTGCGAATGACTGGGAACGCATCAGCAATCTGTTCTCGGACGCGCTCGACTTGGACCCGGAAGCCCGGGTCCACTTCCTACGAGAACTCGCGAAGCGGGACGCGGCAGCGGCGCAGGAGGTGGGGTCCCTCCTGGACGCGCATGGACGGGACAGTGTCGTGGACGATGTCCCTCAGTCCCTGCTTGCTGAGGCGCTAGCGGAGCTTCCGGACGACCCGCGGGTCGCACGGCAGGTGGGCGCATTTCGCGTGGTGCGGACCCTCGGCACCGGTGGCATGGGCGCCGTCTACCTGGGAGAGCGTTCCGGAGCGGACTTTGGACAGAAAGTCGCTCTGAAGTTCGTGCGGCACGGCTTCGATACACCCGAGCTCCGGGATCGCTTCCTTCGAGAACGTAGGATTTTGGCGCGGCTCGCCCACCCCAACGTGGCTGCACTGGTCGACGGGGGAGTGACGTCGGAAGGGGTGCCGTACTTCGCCATGGAGTTCGTCGATGGAGTGCCCCTACATCGCTTCTCCGACGATCGGCGGTTGACCATCGAAGCCCGCCTACGACTCTTCCTGCAGATCTGCGCTGGCGTGGAACACGCCCACCGGCAGTTGGTGGTGCATAGGGATCTGAAGCCCGCCAACGTGTTCGTAACCGGAGAGGGCACGGTCAAGCTTCTCGACTTCGGTGTCGCAAAACTGCTCGAAGCCGAGGGGGCCGACGAGGCTACCCGACGCACCCAGCGCTGGTTGACCCCGGAGTACGCCGCTCCCGAGCAGATCCGCGGGGAGCCGGTCACCACGGCCTGCGATGTGTACGCGCTCGGAGTGTTGCTGTACGAGTTGCTTACCGGCCACCGCCCCTACGGGTTGGGTCAGGTTGCGGCCCACGAGATCAACTCGGTCATCCTCGAGCAGGATCCGGAGCGTCCGAGCACGGCTGTGGTCCGGACGACGACACTGCGTACGGCAGAAGGTGAGACCCGCGAGGTACGGCCGGGCGACGTTGCTGCCGCACGCCAGCTCGCTCCCGATCGTCTGAGACGGAGACTGGCCGGCGACCTCGATACCATCGTGCTGAAGGCGATGCACAAGGACCCGACCCGGCGGTATGGGACTGTGGCTCAGCTCGCCGACGACATCGAAAACCACCTTGCGGGTTTGCCGGTGGCGGCCCAACCGGATTCCTGGACGTACCGGACGGGTCGGTTTCTGCGGCGCAACAAGGTGCCCGTGGGACTTGCCGCCGCCGCGGTGCTGGCGCTGTTCGCCGGACTGGTAGGCACGGTGAGTCAGGCGCGGCGAGCCAGCGTCCAGGCTGCCCAAGCCGCCGTCGAGCGCGACCGGGCGGCGCTGGTTTCCAACCTCATGTTGGACATGTTCAGGCTCGGCGATCCCAGCTCAGTGGAGGGCGCCACGGTGACCGCGCGGGAAGTCGTCGATCGCGGGTCGGACCGGATCCGCTCGGACTTCTCGGATGAGCCTGCACTTCAGGCTGACCTCCTCATCGAAGTCGGTCAGATCTACGACAACCTCGGGCTGTTCGACGAGGCGGCGCGTCACTTCAGCGACGCCCTCGCGTTGCGCACCGAAGTGCTCGGACCCAGTGCCCCCCTTACCGCCGCCAGCATGACCCGATTGGCCCACGTCCGTGCGGAGCAGGGCCGACTCGAGGAGTCGGCGGAGCTGGCGCTGGCTTCACTTGCGCTGCTCAGGGAGGCCCCGCCCGAAGACGGGATCGCAGGGGCTCGCGCCGATGCCCGTCGGGCCGCAGGACTGGCGTTCGCCCTCCTGGGGGAGGGAGACTCTGCCGCGGTACACTACGGTGCCCTGGTGGCGGAACTGGAGGCCGATCCGGAACCTAACGAAACCGCCATCGCCGATGCCCTGTTCTCCTGGGCGGGCGCCACGCACAACCGCGGGGAGTTCCAGGCTGCTGATTCCCTGTACACGGCCGCCATCGACCGGTACGAACAGAGCGGAATGGAGTTGCATCCGGACATCGCAACGGCCCTTCAGAACCTGGCGACCATTCGAACGTTTCTGGGCAACGTCGAAGAGGCCGAAGGGATGCTTCGACGCGCCCTCGAAATCCGGCGGTCGATCTACGGAGACTACCACCCCGCGGTAGCCGAGTCGCTGACGGGGTTGGCCTCCACACTGGGTTTCGCAGACAAGATGGACGAAGCCACCGAGGTCGGGGAGGAGGCGCTCGCCGTCTCCGATTCGGTGTGGGGGCCTGAGCACCTCATGGCTGCCACCACCCGTGTCGTCCTGGGGGATATCCTGGTCGATGTCGGTGCAGGCTCGAGGGCGCTTCAGCTCCTGCGAGAGGCGGGGGACGTCTTCGACCGGGAACTAGGGCCAGGACATAGCCGGTCGGTGTCGAACGCGCTCAACGTCGCCCAGTTCTACATGCGTCAGGGCGATTGGTCGGAGGCTCGGGCCCAGTTCCTGGGCACGCTCGAAACCGTGGACGAGAGCTTGGGTTCGGACCATCCCTACCATGCATTCATCGAACTGGAGTTGGCCCGGATCGCCTTCGCGCAGTCTCGCATGGCCGAGGCGCTGACGCTTGCCAGCGACGCGTTGGCGCTTTGCCTGCGCGTGCTGCGCCCGGGACACAGGTTCACCGTGGCGGCGAGGCAGGTGTTGGCCCGCACTCACATCGAGCGAGGGGAGTGGACGGAGGCGGACTCACTGCTGTCGCTTTTGAACACAGGGACTGGAGACAGCGGTACAGCCAACAACGCCACGCGGGCTCGGACCTGGGTCGCGAGCGCCATGGTGGCATTGGCCCGAGGAGACGCCGAGGCTGCTCGCGATTGGGCCGAGCAGGTGATCGACATGCTGGAGGACGCCGGCGACGGCGACTCGACCCACCTGGCTGAGGCCCGGAGTCTCCTGGGCGCATCCCTGTCTCAGCTTCAGGGAGGAGAGGCGGGGCAGGGCCTCCTGCGGGAGGGCCTGGACGCGCTCATGCGCTACCCTGGACCCGAAAGCCCGCAAGCTCGGGCCGCCCAACTGCGTCTGCGACAAGCGGTTGCGGGAGGTTCTTAGCACGCTCTTCACGGCAGTGCGCGCGATCATTACCTTTGTAGGCTTGAGACCACCCCTTCGCATGCGGTTGTGCGCGCGAACGGGCGCACCACCTGTACCTGGAGGATCCCATGGCCGATCTGATCCGAGAGTTGGAGAAAGAACAGTTCAGAGATGATCTGCCGGTCTTCCACCCCGGCGACACCGTACGGGTCAACTACCGAGTACGGGAGGGGCAGAAGGAACGGATCCAGGCGTTCGAGGGGGTGTGTATTGCGAAGCGGGGAGGGGGCGTGGGTGCCACCTTCACCGTGCGCAAGATCTCCAACGGCGTTGGAGTCGAGCGTGTGTTTCCGCTCCATTCGCCCTCGATCGGCGACCTCAAGGTGGTCCGACAAGGCGTGGTGCGGCGAGCCAAGCTCTACTACCTCCGCGAACGGCGCGGGAAATCGGCGCGCATCAAAGAGAAGCGCACGCGATAGTGCACCGCCCGTTTTCGACGGGTGGATTCCCCTGCCACCGATCTCGACCCGCTCGCCTACGAGCGTGACTGTTGGGCGCGCGGACTTACCTGGGTTGCCGGAGTCGATGAGGTAGGACGAGGCCCGCTCGCCGGACCCGTGGTCGCGGCGGCCGTGGCGCTCCCCCGTGACGTACTAGTGGAGGGTGCGACGGATTCGAAACTGCTCACCGAGGCGCAGCGGGACGAGCTATGCGCCGAGGTGCAGGACCGGGCGATCGTCGGTGTGGGGGCTGGATCCGTCCGCGAGATCGATCGGTACAACATCCTGGTCGCGACTCGCAAGGCGATGGACCGAGCGCTGACTCGCCTGTCACAGCAGTTGCTCAGCCTCGACCACGTCGTGATCGACGGGCTGCCCATGCGGGGGCTCTCGCTTCCACATGATGCGGTGGTCGAAGGGGACCGGCACGTGCACTCCATTGCCTGCGCTTCGATCGTGGCGAAGGTGATTCGAGATCGACTGATGCGCAATTTACACGCGCGTTATCCGGAATACGGCTGGGAGACCAACGTGGGGTATGGCACCGCAGCCCACCGATCGGCCATCAAGGAAGCGGGGCTCACGCCCCACCACCGGATGTCGTTCGGGCTGGAACAGCTGGAGCTGTTCTAGTGGAATGCAGCGGCGCTCAAATGCCACGGGACTTTGCGAACGGGACACGAGTTCCGACCGCTCGGCGAGTGCGTTAGTTTGGCGTCTTGGAGCCGGTAGCTCAGCTGGTAGAGCAACGGACTTTTAATCCGTAGGTCCTGGGTTCGATCCCCAGCCGGCTCATTGATGTTTCGGGGCGTTCGCTCCACCGAACCGCGGGGGTTACGAATGACCGATCAGCGGAATGAAGCGCCCCATCCAGCACCCCGGGTAGGCACGATGCCTCGCCGGATCCCGTCGTGGACACGCTACCTACTGATGGCGCTGCTCGGGGTGTTTGCGGTCTCCGGGCTGCTGGGAACTGGGGCCGACTTCGCGGACGCGGCGACACTGATTCAAAAGGCCCAGGTGTTCGGACAGTTCGCGCACGGGTTCCTCGCCCTGGCGGGACTGGGGGGGCTTCTGTGGGGTCGACTCTGGGCTTCCCGGGTCCTGGCGCTCTGGGTCCCCGCCGCCATGCTAGCCGCGGGACTGGCTCCCGTTGCCTGGGGCGAAGGCACCTTGGGGTCAGCGTTCAGCGCCGGACTGGGAGCACTGCTCTTGGGCCTCTTGATTTGGCGATGGGCGAGGTACGAAGTGGACATCGCTGGTAGCTGACCGGGGTTGCCCCGTGGCTCGCACTCTGGACCTGTCCTACCCGTGGCCTCCCACCACCCTGCGCGCGATCACCCCTCCCCCCATCGCCGCGGCGAGCTGGACCAACAGGACGGCCAGCACGAGCGGGACGGACTCCGTAGGCATCGGGCCTCCCTCCGGCCCCGCCCAGGCAGCGAACAGGAGGACCACGACGCTCACGAGCGTGAGGGCGACCGCATGGAGGATGGGTGCCTCCGACCAGCGCGCGCCTACGAACACACCCGCCACGAAGAACCCTACGGCCACCGCCACCACGGATCCGGCCCCACCTGCAGCGGTGCCGTTCGCCAGACCCACGCCTACCAGGACCAGGAACGTCGCGGACGTGACCGCGATGGCGATCAGCCAGCCTCCCACGACCCATTTCGGATGCACGTTCTGTAGGTGTTCGGACTGCATGGCCTACCTCCGTGGGGGATGCCTGCCGCCCCCAACCTGACGTTAGATCACTGCGGCTGCTATAGGGGAGCGTCCGAGGGGTCCTGTGGGGGAGTTTCTGGTCCGTTCCCACGATCACGCATCCCGCGGCGTTCGAGTGCAATCCGGACCGCCCGGAAATGAAAAACTCGGGCGGGAACCAGCCCGCCCGAGTTTTCACTCTTCAGGAGTTGCCCTAGTTGAGCGGGCATCCCTGCTCGTTGTATCCCTCGAAGATGTTCTTCTGAGCGTTGTAGTTGCCGGAGTTGTAGGCAGCCACAAACGCGTCGATGACCTCTTGCTCCGTCAGGTCATAGTTGACCGAAGACGTGGCGTTCAGCAGCGCGGCGACCGTGTGACGGCCCAGCGCATTCAGCTTACCGCCGCCCTGTCCGGCGACCTCGACCAACGTCATGCCCGGGAAGGCATCCACGCCGAAGACGTCGACGAACAGGTCGTCGGGGTTGTACCCAACCCACGAATCCCAGTGGTGGGGCTGCTTCCAGTATCCGGGCGTGCAGCCTTCGCCACCCACCGGCGGCGGCACGGGAACGTTGAAAAAGGTGAGGACGTGGCCCTGGTCGTTGCCGATACGCACGGTGATGGATGGATCCGGGAACGTCGTGGCCGGGGGGAAGCTCAGACCGATCTGAGAGCGCTGCTCACCATGATCGAACATGAAGCCCGGCTCGGCGGCGACCTCCGTCACGGTGATATCGATCCGGATTCCGGTGGCCACCAGCTCACAATCTCCGTCGGCGAGGTTGTGCATGGTTGTTCCGGAGGGTTGCACCACTTCGAACGTGGCTGCACTTCCGTGCTTACACACGGTGAGTTCTTCTACCACAGGTGCCGGCGAGGTATGGTTCAGAGCCGCGGCAAGCTTAGGGCTGACCGCGACTTCGGGTGCCGAAGGACCAGCTTCGGCGCAGGCGAGTGCGGCGACACAGAAAGCTGCCGCAAGCCCGACGGATGGACGACTCCGCATGAGGTGACTCCAGTTTGGGAAGAGGGGACTAGGGCGGCTACGCGTCCTAGCTCTATCCTAGGACGCGAGGAAACGCGGCCAAAGAGGACACCCGACAGGCATGGCATCCCGCGTGCCGATACAGAAGCGTCCATTTTGCGCCATATTGTGACGAACTGCTGTTGGCTTGCAGCGTCACCTGAGGGATGTCTGCGACACTGGGCTGGCCATCGGCTGCGTTAGAGCGAATCGAGTCATACGTAGAAGAAGGGAGGGGTATGGGAGTCCGGGTGTTCGTGACCGGCGGCACGTTCGACAAGGAATACGATGAAATCAGGGGGACGCTCTACTTCAGGGAGACCCATCTCCCGGAGATGTTGGCGCTGGGGCGCTGCCGCCTCGAGGTGGAGGTGGAGACCCTGATGATGAAGGACAGCCTCGAGATGAGCGTCTCGGACCGGGCCCGAGTAGCCGAGGCCGTCCAGGCGTGCCCGGAGCTTCACGTGGTGGTGACCCATGGCACCGATACCATGGTGGAGACGGCGAAAGTGCTGGCTCAACAGGTCGAGGGGAAGACCGTGGTGCTGACCGGCGCCATGGTTCCGTGGGCGTTTGGGAGCTCGGATGGCCTGTTCAACCTGGGGAGCGCGCTCTCGTTCGCGCAGGTGCTCCCGGAGGGGGTCTTCGTGGCCATGAATGGAAGGGTGTTCCCGTGGGATGGCGTCCGAAAGAACCGGGAGACGGGTCGGTTCGAGCCCAAGGCATGAGGTCGGGTCTGGTCGAATCGGCATAGTCACTGCAGAATGGACCCTCGGCGACCAGCCCGGGTTTACGAGTCCCGGCCCCGCGGACGCGTCCCGCCCGCGCCCACGTCCCCCGCGCTCCGGAGAAGAAGCCTGCTCCATGTCCCAACGTGACTCCATCTCCAACCTGACTCAACTCGAGGCCGAGTCGATTCACATCATGCGCGAGGTGGCTGCGGAGTTCGACAACCCGGGCATGCTGTTCTCCGGGGGAAAGGACTCGGTGGTCATGCTGCACCTGGCCTACAAGGCGTTTTGGCCCTGCAAGATCCCTTTCCCCGTGATCCATATCGACACGGGGCACAACTTCGACGAGGTCATCGAGTTTCGGGATCGCCGGGTGGCGGATCTGGGCATCCGCCTCGTGGTCGGCTACGTCCAAGACGACATTGACGCCGGGAGGGTCACCGAGGAAACCGGCCCCCGCGCGAGTCGCAATCGATTGCAGACCACGACGCTCCTGCGGACCATCGAGGAAGGGAAGTTCGACGCAGTGTTCGGCGGAGCGCGGCGCGACGAAGAGAAGGCACGAGCCAAGGAGCGTGTGTTCAGCTTTCGCGATGAGTTCGGCCAGTGGGATCCCAAGAACCAGCGTCCGGAACTCTGGAACCTCTACAACGGGCGCGTGCGAAGGGGAGAGCATATCCGCGTATTCCCCATCTCCAACTGGACCGAACTGGACATCTGGCAGTACATCGGGGCCGAGGACATCGAGCTGACGCCGCTTTACTATGCACACAAGCGAAACGTGATCTGGCGGGACGAGATGTGGTTGGCAGACAACCGCTTCATCACCCGGATGGAGGGGGAGGAGGTGGTCGAGCGCACCGTGCGGTATCGCACCATTGGCGATGCCTCCTGCACGGGGGCGGTGGAGAGCGACGCGGACACGAACGAGAAGGTCATCCGCGAGGTGGCCGCCACCCGCATTACCGAGCGGGGCGCCACCCGGGCAGACGATCGTATCAGTGAGGCCGGGATGGAAGACCGCAAGAAGCTGGGGTACTTCTAGTGGAACTCCTCAGATTTGCTACGGCAGGGAGTGTGGACGACGGTAAGTCGACGCTCATAGGGCGTTTGCTCTACGACTCCAAGTCGGTATTTCAGGATCAGCTGGACGCCGTCGAGCGCACCTCGAAGCAGATGGGCACAGAGTACGTCAATCTGGCACTGCTTACCGATGGCTTACGCGCAGAGCGTGAGCAGGGCATCACCATCGATGTTGCGTATCGCTACTTCGCGACACCGAAGCGCAAGTTCATCATTGCCGACACTCCTGGACACATCCAGTACACGCGTAACATGGTGACCGGCGCCTCCACCGCCGATTTGGCCCTCATCCTGATCGACGTGCGCAACGGCCTGGTAGAGCAATCGCGGCGCCACGCACTCCTGTCCTCACTCCTGCGCATTCCTCACCTCGTGGTGTGCATCAATAAGATGGACCTGGTGGACTACGACCAAGCGGCATACGAAGCGGTCGTGGAGGAGTTCGCGGAGTTCGCCCAGAAATTCGAGATGGTCGACATCGCGTTTGTGCCGATGAGCGCCCTACACGGCGACAACGTGGTGACGCGGTCCGAGAACATGCCGTGGTACGAGGGGTCGTCGCTGCTGTATCATCTGGAGAACGTTCACGTCTCCAGTGACCGCAACCTGATCGATGCGCGCTTCCCCGTGCAGTACGTCCTCCGCCCGTACAACGACGACTTTCACGACTATCGAGGTTTCGCCGGCACGGTTGCGGGAGGCCAGTTCCGACCGGGCGATGAGGTGATGGTGCTGCCCTCTGGATTCACCACGTCCGTCGTTGCCGTGGACACCTCCGATGGGCCGCTGGAGTCTGCCGGGCAGGGCCAGTCGGTCACGCTCCGCCTTGCAGACGACCTCGACATTAGCAGGGGCGACATGATTTGCCGGCCCCGCAACCAGCCCCACGTCGGGCAGGACATCGACGCCATGGTGTGTTGGATGACCGAACGGTCCAATCTGGTCGAGGGCAACAAGTACTCGATCAAGCACACCACCCGTTGGGCCCGCACCCTGATCAAGGATCTACACTACCGACTCGACATCAATTCCTTGAGCAGGGACGAGGACGCGGAGCACTTGGCGCTCAACGAGATCGGCCGTCTGCGGATGCGCGTGACTCAACCGCTCTTCTTTGATGAGTATCGCAGGAATCGCAATACTGGAAGCTTTATTCTCGTGGACGAAGGGACGATGAACACCGTGGGCGCGGGTATGATCTTGGGTCCTGCGGAGGGATGACCGATCCGCCGGTCGGTCGAGGACCGGTCTCGCCGAACACGGTGTGGCACGAGGGACTGATTCCCAGGACCGACCGTTGGGCTGCAGGACGTCTGCGGGGGTGCACCGTCTGGTTGACCGGGCTTTCCGGCTCGGGGAAGTCATCGGTCGCCGCCGAGATCGAGCGCCACCTGACGGCTGCTGGCCGGGCCTGCTACCGCCTGGACGGAGATAACGTTCGCCAGGGCTTGAATGGGGACTTGGGCTTCTCGGCCGAGGACCGGCAGGAGAACGTGCGGCGCGTCGCCGAAGTGGCGCGCCTGATGGCCGACGCGGGCCTGGTCGTGATCGTCCCTATCATTTCCCCATACGCGACGGGGCGGGCTCGCGCTCGGCAGATTCATGATGACGCTGGACTCTCGTTCTTCGAGGTGTTTGTCGACACCCCGCTGGCCGAGTGTGAGCGGCGCGACCCCAAGGGCCTCTATGCCCGTGCCCGGGCTGGTGAGATCAAGGGTATGACCGGGTTGGACGCGCCGTACGAAGCGCCTTCCCGGCCCGACCTCAGGCTGATCCCAGCCGACGGTGACGCCCGCACGATGTCGACCGTGGTGTTGGCGCGTTTCCCCGAGCTGAGCTAACGGCGTTGGACGAGACTGCCCGGGCCGAGGAGGAGGCTCGACTGGCCCAACTGGAAGCATCCGCGCGCCGGTTGGAGCCAGAAGGACCGATGCGCCAGGAGTGGGCAGAGTCGGTGTTGGCCTTCGGGGAGTCGTTTCTGGAGGGCCTCGAGGAAGCCCCGACCTTCGTGGCCATGACCGATCCGGATCCAACGGTGACGGTGGAGCAGTTCGGCCTTTCCGAAACAGGGCACGATTTGAGGACGCTGCTGGCGGCCATGCCCGCCGCGGATCGCGTGGGGATCAACCCGGCGTCAGGGGGCCATATTGGGTATATCCCTGGCGGTGGCCTCTATCCCTCCGCCCTTGCCGACTACCTCGCCGACATCACCAACCGGTACTCCGGGGTGGCCTTCGCGGGGCCGAGTGCCGCCCGGGCCGAAAACCAGATGATCCGCTGGATGAGGGACCTGGTGGGTTACCCGCAGACAGCCTGGGGAGACCTGACCTCGGGAGGCTCGATCGCCAATCTGACGGCGATCGTCACGGCCCGCACGGCGGGCCAGGTGCGGTCTGCGGACTTGGATCAGTGCGTGATCTACCAGTCGGAGCAGACCCATCACTGCGTCGCCAAGGCACTCCGCATTGCCGGCTTCGGAGATTCACCGGTGCGGCATGTGCCGCTCGATGGGAGCTGGGCCATAGACGTGCGTGCCCTGGCGGACCTGATCGCACGGGATCGTGGTGAGGGCCTGCGGCCATTCATGGTGGTGGCCAGCGCGGGTACGACTGACACCGGCGCTGTGGACCCACTGGGCCCGCTCGCCGATCTTGCCGCCGCCGAGGGGCTGTGGTTGCATGTGGACGCTGCCTACGGCGGGTTCTTCCTGTTGGTCGAGGAAATGCGGACGCTGTTCTCGGACCTGCACAGGGCGGATTCGGTCGTTCTCGACCCCCACAAGGGCCTCTTCTTGCCCTATGGATCGGGCGCCGTCCTGGTCCGGGACGGACGGGCGCTCGAGAATGCGTTCAGCTATGACGCCGCCTATCTGCGCGATGCGGCTGGCGATCCTGCCGTCCCCTCGCCCGCTAACTTTTCGCCCGAGCTGACCCGTCCGTATCGGGGTCTGCGCATGTGGCTGCCCCTCCACCTCTTCGGGCTTGCCCCGTTCCGAGACGCACTCCGCGAGAAGCTGGCGCTCACCCGGTACTTCCACACCCGCGTCCAGGACATCGAGGACATCGAGGTGGGCGTCGAGCCCGTCCTATCGGTCTCGTGCTTTCGCTGGAGTCCTCCCGGGCGAGACCCATCGGAGGCGACCCGTGCCCTGACGGAGGCGTTGCACCGGGACGGGCGGGTGTTCTTCTCGTCGACCACGCTCCGGGGTGAGGTTTGGCTGCGTTGCGCCGTGCTTTGCTTCCGGACCCATCGCCGTCACATCGACGTCGCGCTCGACATGATCGGGAAAGCCATCCGAGAGTTGGGGACGGGCTAGCGCCTGGAGGACCCCTCGACGGCGGGAAAGCCGTCCTTCTTCGCCCACTCGTCCCAGGACCCGTCGTAGAAGCGGACCTGATACCCGAGATGGCGTGCTACCATGTAGTTGTAGCTGGCCCGCATGCCGATGTAGCAATAGCTCACCAGGGTGTCATCGGCACCTACCCCCGACGCTGCCAGCCTCGCCCGAGCATCGTCCAGGGCCTCCAGGATCGGGTTGTCCCGGGACTCGATGAAGTCTTCCCAGTACAGGTTGTACGCGCCCGGGATGTGGCCGGGCCTCAGGTCACCGGGCGTGCGCTCCCCCGTGTACTCGTCCAGGGGACGCGCATCGAGGAGCGTCACCGCATCGTTGTCGAGGTTGGCCAGTACCCAGTCGGCCGAGACCACGATGTCGTCCTGAACGGCGGGGGTGAAGTCGCCCCCGCTGGAGGGTTGGGTCGGCGCGTCGGTGACGTCGCCGCCCTCTGCCTTCCAGGCTGCCAGACCTCCGTCAAGATAGGATACCCGCCCCACGTGGCCGAGGACTTCCAGTGTCATGAACAGCCGGGCCGCCAGCAACGGACTCCCGTAGAGCACGACGTGACTCTCGCTGGAGATCCCCGCCTCCTCCAGCGTACGGACCATATCCTCCAGGGGCTGGATTTGGGTTGAGAGGCCGTCCCGCTCATCGGCGAAGATCTGATAGTCGAGGAGCACCGAGCCAGGGATGAACTCCTCGGGCACTGCTCTTTGAACCATCGCCACCTGGGCGAGCACCACCTGGTCGTCACTTTGGCGGGCGGCAACCCATTCCGCCGATACCATGACCGGCGCTTGGGCCGCGGCAGGAACGGGCGCCATGAGCGCCGGGCCCGGGCCCAGCGACCACATCAGAAGGAGGAAGGCGAAGCTCCGGATCGAGGTCATGGCGGGCTCGTTGGCGTTGGATAAGAGGAGGCTCACGTCCCCTTCTACGGGTGTTAGGCGGACGATGTTGCGTTTGCGGTCCGCCTCACGGGCGCGCCGTCCGGTGGACTCCGTGGTCCCCGTCGATCCAGTCCTGGCCACCCACCGACAATCGGGTCCCTCCTACCAGAAGCGCTTCGACCGGCTCGCGATCAACCAAGCGGAGGGCGAGGAGGTCCGCGTCGGTCTCCCACTCCCAGGCGCCGAGTCCCCTGGACGCCTGCGACATCAACCAGCCGTCCCGGCCACGCGTCACCAGGAGTCCGCCCTCGAGTCGCTCCACCTCCACGCCGTCCGGTCGGGGAGGGAGCGTAATGAGCGTCATCGCGTGCGGATCCTCGAGATCGACCCGTAGGACAGAGCTGGGCTCGGAGTGTCGATAGCTCTGCGAGGTGACGGTGGATTCGACACGCATCTTCGATGGACCCAACACATGCAGCACGGCCGTGCTGAGCCGCACCCGGTCCCCCTCAAGCTCGGGTGCCGAACCGGGAGGAAAGTGAAAGTGCAGTTGGGGCGTACCCTGGGGCCGTAGTCCGTTGGTGACGTCTCCGAGCACGATGCCCCAACCGGGCAGGTGCACCACCGCTCGCCGATGCTCTCCACCGCCCTCGAACCCCTGGTGGGCGCTCCAGAACGCCCGTGCATCGCTCCAGAAGCCGGTCTGAGCCGGAGGTCCATCCGCGACCCGAGTCCACTGAAACGGGGCCCCCGGAACCGACGGGCCTACACCGTCGATCGTAAGCGTATTGTGGGCGGAGCCCCCGCGGAAGCGGTTTCGCTCTGCCGGAGTGAAGGAGTAGGTGAACGTTCCGGAGTCGATCAGCACAGGCGCGCCGTCCAGTGACACCACGACTGACAGGAGGTCTGCGTGCGCGTGGCCACAGTTGAAGACGCCGTGCGGCCCCGAGTCGAACAAGACGTAGTCGCTCTGGGGCGTGAAGTCGTTCTTGGAGAGGTAGAGTCCGCCCTCCGGGAACGCTTGGCTGGGAGGCGCGGGTGTGACCGCCTCGAGCGCGCCGAAGCGTTCCAGCCCCCTGGGACCGAGCAGCCAGGCCGCCTCGACAAGGGCGTCATCCGACACCGCTTTGAAGTCACCACGATCAAACAGCACCGCCGCCGTAGCGAACGCGGGCCGATGATCCGTTCGCGGTCGGTCGTCGAGGGGCCAGAGGCGGCCCCCGTCATCATCCCCTACCAGTGGGATTCGACCCGAGGGGAGCGAGACCGCGACCAGGTGTTCAACCGCCCGTTGCAATCGGTCGAGCAGGAGTTCCGATGGCGCCGACCCATGTCGGCGCTCCAGGAGAGCGAACTGTGTGTAGAAGTCGACCGTGTAGCGCTGATATGCCGTCGACTGCTCGAAGTAGGTGCCGTCCTCACGAAGGTGGATCGGCGCCCAGTGTTCCAAGATGGCCCGACCCTTCTTGACCCAACGATCGGCGGCGGCCAGTTCAGGGAAGGCGACGCCGGCAGTGTAGAGCGCCAGTGCCTCCCCGGTGATGTGCGTATTGGGGCTGTAGTACGTCGACAGGTAACGCTCGACGTGTAGCCCATGCCCCTCCAACGCCCGCAGGGTGTCGAGGTAGCATTCGGGTGTCAGCGCTTCGGCTTCCCGAAAGAGATGGAGTCCCCATATCCAGGACTGCATGCGGAACGCCAGCTCCAGGCTGCTCGACCAGTGGATTCCCCGACCCGCCGGGTTGGCCGCAACCCAGTCCAGTGTCTGGTTCGCAAATCGCTCTCCCCAGGCCTCGCTGCCGTCATGCGCGTAGGCGACGCCAAGTGAGAGGAAGTGCTGAAGGCGACTGAGCTCCCAGCACGCCTTGTAGTCGCCCCCCACCTCGGGCTCCAGGTACGCGATTCGACTCCAGTGCCCGCGAGGGTAGTCCAATCCTGAGATGGGCTCATGTTGCCAAGCGGGCGTGGCCCCCAGGTCCCAATGCCGGTCGAAGAGACGGTAGCGCCCCGCCATCACGGCGCCCGCCCGCTCGAGATCGCCGCGGGCCGTGCCCGGAAGGGCGGCCTCGAGCGCTTGCGCCGTAGCCGCCGGATCCTCGAGGCCGACGAAGAACCGGGTAGGGCGGGAGCGGAAATGGGACAGAAGCGAGCCGGCCGTCCGATCCCCCTTCACAGCGTCCCAGCGGATACTTCGGGCCAGGAACGCACCGTTGGCCGGTGTCCGGGTCCGACGCGAACCCACCGTGCGGTCGACCACGATCGCCAGCGCCTGGGCAGTCCTCTCCTTAAACTCTTCCGGCCCCATGCGGGCCAGCTTCTTCCACCTACTCACGAGCCCGTCGGTCCGAACGTGTCGCGGTTCTTCAACAGATATCGCTTTTCTGTGCCCTGGGACCGGGGGTTTCGTCGTGCAGGCGGGTGGGAGGGAAGGGTGGAGGAACTGTCAGGGAACGGTACCAAAATTGCCCAGAAACGCTAGTGTGGTGCCTTGAGAGCTCACGCTTTCGGGTCACAAAGTGACCAAGCCATAGAAGAAGAGGACCGAACCGAAATGCCAACGCGTCTCAGCGTTTTTGGAATGGGCTATGTGGGTTGTGTATCCGCGGCCTGTTTTGCGAAGGAGGGCCATACCGTCATCGGTGTGGACGTGAATCCCACCAAGGTGGGCATCATCAACGGTGGCCACTCCCCGATCGTAGAGGAGGGCATCGACGAACTGGTGGGAGAGATGGTGGCCGCGGGCCGCCTGAAGGCCACCGAAAGCGTGACCGACGCCATCTCTGGGACGGAGATTTCGTTGGTCTGTGTCGGAACGCCCTCCAACACCAACGGCAGCCTCGACCTTCGCTACGTCGAGCGGGTGAGTGAGCAGATCGGTGCGGCGCTCGCAGACAAGGACGACGTTCACACGGTGGTGATACGGAGTACGGTGCTCCCTGGCACTGTTCAGGACCTCGTGGTCCCGGCCCTGGAACGCACCTCGGGAAAGAGCGTGGCTGCCGGAGAGATCCAGGTGTGTATGAACCCGGAGTTCCTCCGCGAGTCCACATCGATCAAGGATTTCTACGACCCGCCTTTCACGTTGATCGGTGGCACCAGCCAAGCCGCCAGCGAGACGGCGGCTCAGTTGTACGAGGGCATCGATGCTCCGCTGTACCAGACGGACATCAAGATCGCCGAGATGGTGAAGTACATCTGTAACTGTTTCCACGGCCTGAAGGTGGCGTTCGCCAACGAGGTGGGGAACGTGGCGAAACAGTTGGGTGTGGACTCGCACGAGGTCATGGAGATCTTCTGTCAGGACACCAAGCTGAACCTGTCTCCCTACTACCTCAAGCCGGGCTTCGCATTCGGAGGGTCCTGCCTGCCCAAGGACATTCGAGGGGCACAGTACCTCGCACGTGACCTGGAAGTGCAGACTCCGGTGCTGGGCTCCATCCTGCCCTCCAACGATCGGCAGATCCAGTTGGCCGTCGAACGGATTCTCGCCAAGGGGAATCGTCGCATTGCCATTCTGGGTATGAGCTTCAAAGCCGGAACCGACGACCTCAGGGAATCCCCGATGGTCACGCTGATCGAGGCGCTGATTGGCCGAGGCATGGAGCTGGCGATCTATGACCGCAATGTATCGAAGGCGCAGGTCATGGGAGCCAACAAGGAGTACATCGAGGGGGAGATCCCCCACATATGGTCGCTCATGAGTGACGATCTCGACGCGGTGGTACGGCACGGCGATACTGTCGTGGTGGCCCACAAGAACGACGAGTTTCAGAAGGCGTTGTCGAAGACCCGTGAGGGTCAGGTCATCGTCGACCTGGTGCGGATACCGTTCGAGGGGGAAGGCGAGTACGACGGACTCTGCTGGTAGGGTTCGGGCACAGTTCCGTCCATCGCGGGAGCAGCGCTGCTTTGAATCGTGACGACATGCTGCGGAGGCTCCAGGAGCGAGCCGACCCGTGGGACCTGGTAGTGGTGGGTGGAGGTGCGACAGGGGTCGGGATCGCGGTCGACGCGGCTGCCCGCGGATATGACGTCCTGCTGCTCGAACAGAGTGACTTCGGGAAGGGGACGTCGAGCCGCAGCACCAAGCTTGTACACGGGGGTGTGCGCTATCTGCAGCAGGGCAACATCCCGTTGGTGATGGAGGCCCTCAAGGAGCGTGGGATCCTGCGGGAGAATGCGCCCCACCTGGTGCACGACCTCATGTTCGTGGTGCCCAACTACCAGTGGTGGGAGGCGCCGTTCTATGGCATCGGGATGCGCGTGTACGACGCGCTGGCGGGACGCTACGGGTTTGGCGACTCCAAGAACCTGAGCCTCGAAGAGACGGTGGCACGACTGCCGACCATCGAAACCGAGGGCCTTCGTGGGGGCGTCGTGTATCACGACGGCCAGTTCGACGATGCCCGCCTGCTCATCCACCTGGCAATGACCGCGGCCGAGCAGGGAGCGGTACTGGTCAACTACGCGCGTGTCACGGGACTGCTGAAGGACGCCGACGGGTTCATCACAGGTGTGGCGGTCGAAGATGTGGAGAGGAACGCCAGCTGGGACGTATCGGCCCGCTTGGTGGTCAACGCCACCGGCGCCTTCACCGACGGCCTGCGGCTCATGGACGACCCCGACGCTGTTCCCGTAGTGCAGCCCAGCCAGGGTGTGCATGTGGTGCTGCCCAAGGAGTTCCTGCCGGGCGACGCGGCGGTGATGGTACCCCACACCGACGACGGGCGGGTACTCTTCGCCATCCCGTGGCTCGAGCGGGTGCTGATCGGGACCACGGATACGCCCCTTTCCGCAGTGGCCCTTGAGCCTGTGCCTCAGGAAGAAGAAGTCGATTTCATCCTGGAGCACGCCGCTCGCTACCTGACCAAGGACCCCGCCCGAGCCGATGTGCTCAGCGTCTTCGCAGGGATCCGCCCGTTGGTGGGCGAGGTGGCCGAAGGCGGGGACACCTCGAAGATCTCCCGCGAGCACCAGGTCCAAGTATCGCGCTCCGGGTTGCTGACCGTGGCAGGGGGGAAGTGGACGACCTACCGCCATATGGCCGAGGATGCGGTGGACTTCGCCATACCACTGGCCGGGCTGGAGCCTCGCCCCTGTGTGACCCGCGAGCTGAGGTTGCACGGGTACCACGCACACTCGGAGAAGTTTGGGCGGCTCGCGGGGTATGGTTCGGATGCCGTCGAGATCGGGGCGCTCCTGGAGACCCACGGGCATGAACGGGTCCACGCGCGGCTCGACCTGACCGGCGCCGAGGTCCTTTGGTATGTTGAAGAGGAGATGGCGCGCACGGTCGACGACGTGCTGGCCCGCCGATCGCGGGCGTTGCTCTTGGATGCCCGTGCGGCGCGCGAGGCGGCCCGACCGGTGGCCCGTCTGATGGCCGACGCGCTCGCACGCGATGAGGGATGGGTGGAGGAGGAGGTTGCACGCTTTGAGAGGATAGCGAGGAACTATGTACCGTAGGCTGAAGGCGGAATCGTGCCTGTTGTTCGCGATCGCCCTGGGAATGGGCGCACCGCTACAGGCCCAGGAGCGCTCCATTTTCACTCTGCTCCCCACGGATGGACGGGTGCTGGCCGCCGGGTACGCTCAGGAGGGAGCGCTCGACTCGAGCACCGACTTCGTGCTCCCCAGCGGACAGTATGTCCAGGCGTGGGAGCTTCGTGGCACCGCGGGCGAGGGGCTCGTGATCGAGCTCGAGTCCGACGACTTCGATGCGCTCCTCTACCTCAGTGGTCCTGAGTTCGACACGCCCCTCTCCGACGATGACGGAGGCGAGGCCTGCAACGCCCGCATCGACGTGGTCCTTCCGTCGGACGGACCCTTCCAGGTGGTGGCCTCAACGTTTTCGGGCAGCAGCGGGAGCTTCATGTTGACCGCGCGTTCTGAGGCGGGACCCCGTCGCGACGACGATGAGTGTGCCGGTGGCGGGGGCATGGACTGGAACTGGACACTGGACGAAGTGCCCACCGACGGTCGGGTCCTCGTGGATGGCGACGTCATCGAAGACCAGCTCTCGCTGGACGACTATCGCTTGGGGGGCGACTCCCCTGCCAAAGCGTGGAGCCTCCTGGGCATCGCGGGCGTGACCATGACCATCGACCTGCTCTCCGCGGATTTCGACGCCATGCTCTATGCCGGAGGGCCCGGGTTCGACGACCTACTGGTGGATGACGACGGGGCTGGTGGATGCAACTCGCGGCTCACCATCACCTTCCCGGAAGACGGCGAGTATACTGTGGTGGCCTCGAATGTCTATTCGGGCTCCACGGGGGCCTTCACGCTCCGAGTTTCCTCCACGCCCGAACCCGTGGGCGGGGAGACGTGCAACATGGGGCCGGAGGGGATGTCGGACATGGGTTCGCATCTCGAGGGCATTACGGCCGCTACCTCGCTCGACGTGGGCGCCGAGGTAAGGGGACGACTGGAGCGTGGCGACCAGTCGTTGGGGGACGGGAGTTACGTGGATGCGTATACACTGCATTTGGAGGCGGGAACGTCGTTGACCATCGACCTGATCGGGACCGGCTTCGATCCCATTCTTTCGGTAACGGGGCCCGACGGCTTCTTCGCCAACGACGACGACTCCCTGGGCAGCTGCAACTCGCGTTTGGTGCTCACGACCGACACGGAGGCGGGCGACTACAAGGTCGTCGTGAACTCCATCCAGGCGGGCGTGGAGGGTGACTACCTGCTCAGGGCCCTGGAGCCGCCGGGAGCCATGACGCCCGGCGGGTGCCTGTAAGGCCGCTTTAGCCTTCGGGCTGGCAGTGGCCTGCCAAGCTCTCGGCAGGAGCTGGCTGGAGTCGGCACATCCGGGCCCGTAGCTCGGGTGCAAGGACGGAAGCCTCTGCCCTCGGCATCTGTCTGGCGGTGCCCAGGTCCGAGACATCGAACACCTGTTCCTCACCGTCACTCCGAAGCACGTACTGCCACTGGTCGGTGACCACACTGATCAGGTCTCCGTGCATGACGGGATATCTGGGGCTGCGCCAGTCCGCCTGCGCGAGCTCGGCGATCACGCCATCCGAGGCCAACCCTGGATCCGCTACGTAGCGCATCCAAGATGCCCCCGGGAAGGGATGTTCGTCCTGGCCGATCAGGTCCAGCACGGTTGCGGGAAGGTCCCGCAGTGTGACCGTCTGAGTCACGGTGGCCCCAGCGGGGACCTGATCCGGGAACCGCACCAATAGAGGGACGTGGATGGCGGGAGCGTTCAGCGAGTTCCCGTGAAACATCACTTCGTCATGGTCCTTGAACTCCTCACCATGGTCGGAGGCCACCACCACCACCGTGTTGTCTCTCAAGCCCCGGCGATCGAGTTCTTCGAATAGCTGGCCCACGTAGGCATCCAGCTCGAAGATGGCCCCTTCGTAGGCTCCCCGCTCGGCCGCCAACTGGTCCTGGGAGATATCCCACTCTTCGGTGTTGAGGTGCATTGGATTCTCGCGCCGGACCGAACGGTCTCGGAACACATCGTAGGGTTCCGTGGGCAGGTAGGGCCCGTGGGCGTCGATGTAGTTGACGAACGCGAAGAACGGACGCGCACCGTTGCGTCGATTCAGCCAGTTGAGGAAGTCGCGATTGACATGCTTGGCCTTCTTGCGGCCCAGGAGTTCGAAGTATCCGAGAGGCTCCCTGAACTTGCAACCCGCGCCCCAGCGATTCCAACATCCCAGGGCCCGTCCCAACGACGAACTCACAAACACCTGTCCGGGGGACCTCCGGAAGTCCTCCCACCGCAGGAAACCGCGATTCAACCCATGCTCGTATCCCCCGTAGAACGTGTTGGCCACGAACCCGCCGGTCTCATACCCCCTTGCGGATAGGACCTCGGCCAAGGTCGGGAACCTGTCGTCGAGCGGGTCGTTCCAGCTCGCGGCCAAGTCGGTGGGCCACTGGCCCGTAAAGGCGCTGGCGTGGGCTGGAAGTGTCCAGGACGAAGGGGAAATGGCGCGAGTGAAGTGCGTGCCTGCGTCTCTGAAGGCTTCGATGGCAGGCGTGTTCTCAGGGCCGCCGAAGAGACTCATGCTCTTGGCGCGCACGGTATCCAGAATCACCACCAACACGTTGGTGGCGCCCGGGGACGGGGTCGGGAGGCCTGCGCGCTTGCGCGCCTCTGAAAAGCCCATCCAGGCCTGGAGTAGTACGAAAAGCAGCAGCGTCGCCCCCAGCACTCCCGCGGGAACCGGTAGGTTGAACGGGCCGAACAACCCACCGAGTCTGCGTTCGTAGGCCGATGGGTGCGCCGCCGTCCTCTTCGCGAGCTGCGAGGAGAGACCCGCCGCCAGCACGGCGACCGCCGCCGGATGAAGGGGGAACACGAGCAGCACACCGCAGAAACCAACAAACCAAAGGCAGAACAACACGACGTCGGCGCGCCGAAAGAAGGGCAGCACCCGGCCCAACAGCCACAGTCCCACGATCCCTACGAGAAAGAACCCGAGGTACGCGAGCGGGGCCATCCACAGCAGGTCGGGGCCCTGCCAGATGATCCTGTCGAAGGCAAAGCGGCGAACGGCCTGAAAGGCCACCTCGACCAGCCCGGCTCCGAATGCGATAGGGAACCCCCACGTGAGGAGCGTGCGAAACCCCACGGGCGGATCGCTACCCTTTTGGGGCATGTCCGTCACCGAGGTCCCTTGGGAGCGGGGGTTCCAAGTAGGTGGTCAGGCGTCATGAGCCGGTATACCCAGCAAGGCACGTTCCTGTTCTTGGGTGGGTTGAACCGCTTCAGACGACCCCCGAACAGACAAATGCTCCCCGGGAAATCCCGAGGAGCACTGTCTGAACCGGGCCCTGAAATGCCGAGCCTTGTGCGTCCCTACTTGCCTCCGCCGCTGTTGGTGGAGGACACAGTGACGTTGACGTTGATGGCACCCCTGACCCCTTGCGCGTCGAAGATCTCGATGCGGGGGTAGTAGTTGCCCGGCGCCGCGTAGGTGTGCTGCACGGCCGTCGGGTGTCCGGTGCCCTCCGCCCACGGCGTCTGGTCGTGGAACTTGTAGATCCAGCTCACGATGCCGTTGTCGTCGGTCGATCCCGAACCATCGAAGGTGCAGGTAAGACCGTTGCAGGTCACGACGAGGTCGGCAACGGGGGCTTGGTTGGGCGGCGGCGGACCACCCGGGGTCACGACTACCTGCACGTTCACAGCGCCCCTCAACCCCTGGGCATCATAGACCTCGATGCGGGGCATGTAGGTGCCGGGTGCCGAGTAGGTGTGCTGCACACTCGACGGGTGTCCCGTCCCCTGCACCCATGGTGAGGAATCGTGGAACTTGTAGGTCCAGCTCACGATGCCGTTGTCGTCGGTCGATCCTGAACCGTCGAGCGTGCAGGTGAGGCCGTTGCAACTGGCCGTGAGGTCGGCTACTGGCGCCTGATTGGTCGGGGGCGGCGGGGGTGGCGGGGGTCCACCCGTCATGAACCCAGTGTATAGGAGCAGGTTGGGTGTGCCCGACCCCGCATTACTGATCTTGCCGGTGCTGGCATTGGATTCGATCGCCTGCTCAACCTGCGAAGGCGTAGCATTGGGGTTCGCGGACAGGTAGAGCGCAACCGCACCAGCAGCGTGCGGAGAAGCCATCGACGTTCCCGACAGGTTCGCCACGGCGGTGTTGGATGTGTACCAAGCCGCTCGGATGCTCGATCCAGGCGCGAAGAAGTCCACACAGCTACCGTAATTCGAGAAACCCGAGCGTGCATCTGACGACGTCGAGGACGCGATGGTCAACGCAGAGGGAGCGCGGGCCGGGCTCTTGAAGCACGCCTGGTTGTTGTCGTTCCCCGCCGACACCACCATGACCACACCCGCGTTTACCGCGGCGGCGACGGCGTTGTCCAGGGCGCTGGAAGCACCACCGCCCAGACTCATGTTGGCAACCGCGGGCTTCACGTGGTTGTTGGCCACCCAGTTGATCCCGGCGATCACGCCACTCGTGGAGCCACTGCCGCTGCAGCCCAGCACCCGGACCGCCACGGTGTTGGCGTTCTTGGCGACACCCCACTGGGAGCCCACGGCCGTACTGGCCACGTGGGTACCGTGCCCGTTGCAGTCATTCGTGCCGTTTCCGTCGTTGATGGCCGTGAAGCCCCCGGACGCGCGGCCACCGAAGTCAGTGTGGCTGGTTCGGATGCCCGTATCCAACACATAGACCGTGGCTCCGGATCCGTCTGGACCCCAGGTGTAGGTGCCGTCGGTGGGCCGGTTACGTTCGTCGATCCGGTCCAGTCCCCACCAAGCGCCACTCTGGGAGCCGTCGGCCTGCATCACGCGATCGCGCTCGATGTAGGCCACATCACCGCTGGCGGCTACGTCGGCGAGCTGACCGAGGTCGGCCTCGATGGTGAACCCCTTCACCGCCCCGTCGTACACCTGAACCAGGTCGCCGCCGGACTGCGCGACCAGGTCGTTGGCGGTACCAGGAGCGTCCGCGACGGCGCCGTCGAACAGCACGATGTAGCGATCGGGGATTACATCGGGTCCAACCGGACCGAGTTGATCTAGCAACGCCGTCGAGTTCAAGACGGGTTGTGATTCCGCCGAGTCGTCGACCGGCTCGACGAAATCTGTACAGGCTGCGAGCAGCACAGCCGGAGCTAGAAGCCAAATCCGCTTCATTCTTACTTCTCCCTTACCGTTCGTGGGGAGTGATGGAAGGAGTCCAGCGATTCTCGCGAAACCACTGTGACTCTGGGGGCTTAATTCGGTGCATGGACACCGGGTCCTGAGTAGTTGCGACCCCGCGCGATGAAAGGACCGCTGGGGGTCAGAGCTTCATTGTCGATGGCGGCGATGAACTGGCGAATCGATCCGGGGAACTCGGTGGGGCTGCCGTTTCGGCCATAGCCATCCGTGAACCAGACCTCAGGTCCACCCGCGTTGCGGACACGGATTCCGTTGATATCGACGTCGCGGTCCGCCCCGTTGAAGGCCGACGCTGGGTCATCCCACGCGACCGAGGGTAGGGTCCCGTTCTGCGTGGACTCATCGCACAGCGAGCCTCGGGCCCGCAGACCATCCGGTTCGTTCCGATAGCAGAGATCGATGACGTTGATCAGAAGGTTGGGCGAGTCCGGATCAAAGATCCGGCTTGGGTTGCGTACGTTGAAGTACGGCCCAAACGACACCAGCGACCGGTTGTTGGACGCGCGGAGGCTCTGAGAGAACTGCCAGCTCTCCCGCAGCACACCGAAGTTGGATCGCTCACCCTCAGGAACCAGCAGCCGCTGTGCGCATTCGCTGTCGGGAATTCGGCGGTGGCCGCCTCCTTCCAAACCGGAGGGGACCGACGCCACCGTGACCTCAGTACCATCGCAGGCGCGGGTATACTCGCCCTCGTGTCCGATGGCAGTTACGATTTGCAGGCGGACCGCGGTGCCGTCCGAGCAGTCGATGAAGTAGCCGATTTCGTGACGGGGCTGACGAAAGCGTCCGCTGCCCGCCGATCCCTGATGGAGTTCGAACAGGACGTCACACTCGATGGAGAATAGTTCTCCGACGCCGCCCTGGACGCCCATCTGAACGTCGTTCTCCCATTCGACCTTGAAGCCCGGATGGGGCGCAAAGAAGTCGATGGCCTCGTTGGCGAGCCCAAACGGGATCCATCCCACCTCGTCGAAGAGGTCAGAGCCCCGGGGGTCACGTCCGTGCTCGTGCCCGAAGTGGCATCCCGTCGCCGGGTCTACCGGAGGGTGCCAGGTGGGGTACAGCTTCCCGTCCGAGCCCACGACGGCATAGCTGTCGTGGATCTCTCGCGTGCAGGTGTCGTGAGCTCCTGGGCTCCAAGCGGAGAAGGCACGGCTCAATCCGGCGGTGGCGTCTCCGGGGCCCATGAGGTCCCCGGCATCATCGCATGCCACATACACCATGCTGGCCACGGCCAGGGCTGTGGATGCACGCCAGGTGGAGCTTCCGTGGCCGCGCCTGGACCTACTCATTGTTCAGGGCTCCGGCCGCAATCCACGCTTGGACGGTGTCGATCTGCGAGGTGGTCAGCGCTCCCCCAAGCGGCATCTGCGTGCCCAGCCCGCCCACCGATCCGGCCAGCCCCTGAAGCTTCAGCAACAGGTAGCTGGAGTCCGGGCGGTTGGGATCGACCCGATGCAGGCGCGGGACTTGAACCGAAGCCACGCCGACCGTTGTTGCGTGGGTCCTGCCGACACTGAGATCGAGCCCGGCTTGGGGCGTCGGGCCGGCATGGCACGCGGAGAACGCGCAGGTTCTCGTGAAAATCGGTTGCACGGCGTCCTGAAGTGACTCGGCCAACGCCGGACCGGGCGGAGTCGGCGGCGCAACCGGCCCCTGATCTCCCGATCCGCAGCCGCTGACGACGACGCTGCAGATCAAGAGGTAACCTGAGGCGTTCCACGCTGTGAACCGTCCCGGAGCCCAAGCCAAGCCAAATCGTTGTATGAGGGAGACAATGCGTGGCGTCGAAGCAAGTATTGGACCGCGACCCACGCGTTGTGGTACGCGTTCGCAGTATTGGAGACTGACCGATATCCCAGCGTTTTCGGGGGCTTCTGAGCATCGGAGTGGATCGGGTCGGAGCGCCGCTTGGAGCGATTCGCTTCAGGCTGCTGTGTTGCGCTGACGCTTCGTTGCGCGCGTACCGCGCCCAGTTTGTCGCATAACCCGCGTCAACCTGAACCGTGTTGCCGGACCCCGGCTTCAGCGCGTAGAGATACCGATCGAGAGCTGTATGAGGCTCAGGTTCACGTCGCTGGCCACCGTCTCGTCCCGCGAGCTCAAGCGCCCGAACGAGCTTGCGTGGACGGTGATCGCAGGCCGGAACACCAAGGACCCTGCGTTGGAGAGCGCGTAACCCATTCCCACGACCACTCCATAGGACCTCGACGTGACCTCGTCGTCGTCTTCGTCGGTGGCGCTATAGTAGAGTGCGCTGGGGCCGCCCTTGAAGTAGAGGCCGCCGTCGGATCGGGGGGAGAAGTAGCCGACGAGCCCGAGCGAACCGATCCACTGGTTGAGTGTCGGCCCATCCTTCCGCCAGCCACCTCCTTCGAGCGCGTAGCGGAACTGGGGGTTGAAGGTCCCGCCAATCTGGACGAAACCCGACACGGCGGTCTCGCGCTCCCCCGCACACACCTGGCAGCTCAGTCGCGCCGACGAGCCACCGATGGCAGCCCCGAACCACATCCCGTCGGAAGGGGCACGCTGGGCGGAGAGGCCACCGGCCGAGAACAGGAGCCCAACTCCTGCGAGCAGAAGGGTGCCTTTGGAACTCATGACGATGTCCGGAATCAGGAGTGGATGTACCGCGGCGGGCACGGAGCGTCGGAGTCACCCAGGCAGCAGAATCCAGACCGCCTGGACCGAAGCGACGTGAAGCTTGACTCCCCGCGGGCGTCCAATGGGTCCGAGGATCCGGTTGACGCTCGGTTTCTGACATCGGTACAATCCGCATGCTTCTCGTCGAACACTGCCGTCCACCCTTCTTCCTCTGAAGTGGCCCATGTCCAAGCTCGGAACCTCGTTCAACCTCAATGAGTGGATCAACGCCAACCGCGACGAGATGAAGCCGCCGGTCGGCAACAAGGTGATTTGGAAGGACTCTGACATGATGGTCATGATCATTCAGGGGCCCAACTGGCGGAACGACTATCACATTACGCCGAGCCCCGAGTTCTTCCATCAGCTCCAAGGGGACATGATCCTCAAGTTGATCGACCCCGACACCCAGGAGCGCATCGACATGCCTCTGAGGGAGGGAGACGTCTTCATGATTCCTCCCAACGTTCCACATCGCCCCGTGCGCAAGGCCAACACGATTGGGCTCGTGGTCGAGTACACGAGGCCGCCTGGGGCCAACGATCACTTCGTCTGGTACTGCGACGAGTGCGGGGACCTGATTCACGACGTCGAGTTCCATCTGACCCAGCTCGACGAAGAGATCAAACCGCAGTTCGAGGCCTTCTATGCGTCGGAGTCCTTGCGTACGTGTAAGGGTTGTGGATCGGTCCTTGACGTTCCCACGGAGTTGACGTTCTGAGCACGCAGCTCAAGAAGATCGACCTCCACACCCACATACTTCCGGAACGCTGGCCAGACCTCAGCGCGCGTTACGGATACCAAGGCTTCTTGCACTTGGAGCACACCGGTCCGGGATGCGCCTGCATGATGATCGGCGACCATCGCTTCAGGGACATCGGGCACAACACCTGGGACCCGGAGGTACGCATCGGGGAGTGCGACCGCGACGGTGTCAGCGTACAGGTGTTGTCTACGGTCCCAGTGATGTTCAGCTACTGGGCCAAGCCTCGAGACACACTCGACCTCTCGATGATGCTGAACGATCATCTCGCTTCAGTGGTGGGCGAGCATCCACACCGTTTCGTGGGGTTGGGGACGCTCCCCATGCAGGCTCCCGACCTGGCTGTGCAGGAACTGCGCAGATGCGTCGAGGAGCTGGGCCTCCCTGGCGTACAGATCGGCTCACACGTGAACGACTGGAACCTCGACGAGCCCGCGTTGACCCCGTTCTACGAGGCGGCCGAGGCACTTGGAGCGGCCATCTTCGTCCACCCCTGGGACATGCTTGCCCCCGAGCGGATGCGGCGGTACTGGATGCGTTGGCTGGTGGGCATGCCCACCGAAACGACGATCGCCATCTGTTCCGTGTTGTTCGGCGGGGTGTTGGAGCGGTTCCCCGGGCTGAAGCTGGCGTTCGCGCACGGAGGCGGCTCGTTCCCGGGAACACTCGGACGCATTCAACACGGGTTCGACGTGAGGCCCGATCTCTGTGCCACACATACCCAAGTGCCGCCGCGCGACTTCGCCGGCCGATTCTGGGTGGATTCGTTGGTGCACGATCCAGCCCAGTTGAGGCTGCTCGTGGCCCAAATGGGAGCGGATAAGGTGGTATTGGGATCCGACTATCCGTTTCCGCTGGGAGAGCACGTGCCCGGAAAGATGATTGAGGGCATGCAGGATCTCGACAACGCAACCAAACAGCGACTGTTGGTGGACAACGCCCTGACGTTCTTGGGTCGGAGCCGGAGGGACTTCACGCCGTGACCTGGGAGCCGGGTGGGTCGTGGGAGCGCGAAGCGGAGGCGCTCGACGCTCAGGATCCGTTGGCTGGGTTCCGGAGTCGATTCCACATCCCCCCGGGTCCGAACGGGGTCTCCGCGGCCTACTTCTGTGGCAACTCCCTTGGACTTCAGCCCAGGGGGGTCGATGCGGATCTCAGCGCGGAACTCGGGGACTGGCAGCGGCTCGCGGTCAGGGCGCACCTCGAGGGGCGCTCGCCATGGTACTCCTATCACATGCAGTTCAGGGAACCGGGCGCGCGGGTGGTCGGGGCCCGACCCCATGAGGTGGTCTTCATGAACGGGCTCACCACCAACCTTCACCTGCTGATGGTCAGCTTCTTCCGGCCGCAGGGTGCCCGGAGGAAGATCCTGATGGAGGGGCCCGCGTTCTCCTCGGACCGGTACGCGCTGCAGACGCAACTGCGCGTCCATGGCCTCGACCCCGAGGAGTGCCTCGTCGCGCTTACGCCGGATGAGAGCGACGTCGTGCTTTCGGAGGACGCCATCGAGCGGGCGATCGCCGAGCTCGGAGACTCCCTCGCGCTCGTGTTGCTCGGTGGTGTGAACTTCCTGTCGGGCCAATGCCTGGACATGGAACGCATCACGGCGGCTGGCCATGCGGTCGGCGCTGTGGTGGGGTTCGATCTCGCCCACGCCGCCGGGAACGTGCCGCTCGCGCTGCACGACTGGGGGGTCGATTTCGCCGCCTGGTGCACCTACAAGTACCTGAATGCCGGACCAGGGGCCGTAGCCGGCGCGTTCGTCCACGAACGCCACGCGCGGAAGCGGGATCTTCCCCGTTTCGGAGGATGGTGGGGGTACGACCCCGAGACACGCTTCCAACTGCAGTTGCGCCCCGACTTCGTGCCCGTGCCCTCGGCGGACGGCTGGCAGCTTTCCAACCCGCCCATTCTCGCCATGGCCCCGCTGCGCGCGTCGCTTGCCCTGTTCGACGAGGCCGGGATGGACCGCTTGCGACGAAAGTCTGAGAGCCTGACCGGCTTCCTCGAACGCTGTTTGGATGCACTTCCAGGGCGACCCTACGAGATCCTGACACCCAGGGATCCCGCCCGGCGGGGTTGTCAGCTCTCGCTGCGGGTGCGGGGGGGAGGTGCCCGGGCGCTGGAACAACGCCTCCTGGGCCGAGGCGTCGTTTGCGATGCGCGGGAACCGGACGTGATGCGAGCCTCTCCAGCGCCCTTGTACAACAGTCACCACGATGTCTGGCGGTTGGTGGAGGCGCTGGCCGTCGACGCGCACGGTTCGTCGTGACCGGGGCGCGCGCATGACCACGCAGTCCCTCGAGGTCGCCGTGGTCGGAGCCGGGCTGTCCGGGTCGATGATGGCGTGCTTTCTCGCGAGGGCTGGCCATCGGGTAAGCGTGTTCGAGCGTCGAGAGGACCCTCGCCTGCATGTCGTCGAGGGTGGCCGCTCCATCAACCTGGCGCTTTCCCATCGCGGCATTCGGGCCCTGAAGGCCATCGGTCAGGACGAGACCGTTCTGGCGCGCTCGGTTCCGATGCGTGGCAGGATGATGCACGCCCCCGACGGCTCGTTGAGCCTACAGCCCTACGGAGTGGCACCGGAGGATGTCATCCATTCGGTTTCGAGGTCGGACTTGAACGCAGTCCTGCTCGACGAGGCGGAAGCCGGGGGCGCCCTGGTCCACTTCGGAGCCCCTGTCCGAGATGTCAATACAGGCACTGGGGAGCTCACGATCGAAGGTGCGAGCGTGCCCGACGCGCAGTTCGATCTGGTCGTTGGGGCCGACGGCGCCTTCTCCGCGGTTCGTGGTCGCCTGCAGCGTAGAAGCGGTTTCAACTACCAACAGGACTATCTGTCGCACGGGTACAAGGAGCTGTCGATGCCTCCTACCCCCGACGGCGACTTTGCGCTCGACGCCGGAGCACTGCACATCTGGCCCCGCGGCGGGTTCATGATGATCGCGTTGCCCAACGAGGATCGGTCCTTCACATGCACGCTCTTCTGGCCCCTGCAGGGCGAAGTGTCGTTCGGGACGGTCGAGTCGGACGAGGACGTGGAGCGGGTCTTCCGCACGCACTTTTCCGACGCCCGTCCGCTGTTTCCCGACCTCTTGGAACAATTCCATCAGAACCCGGTGGGCTCACTGGTGACCATCCGGTGCGATCCGTGGACCTCGGACGCACGGGTCGTGCTGATTGGCGACGCAGCGCACGCAGTGGTGCCGTTCTACGGACAGGGAATGAACGCGTCGTTCGAAGACTGCCGCCTCCTGGCCGAGGCCCTCTCGAGCCACACCCAGGTGGGGGAGGCCATCGCGACGTTCGCCGCCGATCGAAAGCCCGATGCCGACGCCATCGCCGACCTGGCACTGGACAACTACATCACCATGCGGGACCGAGTCGCCTCGCGCGGCTTTCTGATCCGCAGGGCACTCGGTCGTTGGGCACATCGGTTGTTTCCACGCCGATTCTTGCCGCTGTACTCCATGGTCACCTTCTCGTCCCTTCCATACGCGCAAGCCGTGGCACGCTGGAACGCGCAGGTCCGTACGCTGAGACGACTGTCGATCGTGCTGGGCTTGGTGATTGCGCTTTCTCTGCTGGCGCTGCTGCGCTGAGACACATGTCGCTCACCTACTCGTCTTACCTTCGACTCGATCGGCTTCTGTCGGCGCAGGTGCCGGCCTCCGATCCCCCCGAGCACGATGAGATGCTCTTCATCGTAATCCACCACGTCTACGAGTTGTGGTTCAAGCTCCTGCTCCACGAGGTGGACAAGGCCAAGGACGACCTCGAAAAGGGCAAGCAGTTCGAGGTCATTGCCACCTTCAAGCGGGTGCGCACCGTACTGAAGACCTTGGTGGGACAGTTGGACGTGTTGGAGACCATGACACCGATGTCGTTCAACAGTTTTCGTCACCGGCTGGAGGCGTCCTCGGGGTTTCAGTCTCCTCAGTTTCGTGCCCTCGAGTTCGTGCTCGGCTACAAGCGTCCCGAGATGCTGAAGTACCACGAGGGGAATGACGATGCTCTGACCATGTTGGAGGCACGGCTGAACGAGCCGTCACTGGTGGATGCCCTATACACCTTCCTAACCGGCTTTGGCGTGGAGATCCCAGACGAGCTTCGCAGCCGGCCCCTGCGCGAGCCCAACGTTGCTGACCGCCAGGTGCAGCAGGCCCTGTTGACGCTGTACCAGACCCGCGCCGACGTGCGCATTCTCCTGGAAGTGATGACCGACGTGGACGAGGGCCTCCAGGAGTGGCGGTACCGACATGTGAAGATGGTGGAGCGGACCATTGGCGATAAGAGGGGCACCGGCGGGTCGCTCGGGGTGAAGTTTCTGCGACAGACCCTCTTCAAACCGGTGTTTCCAGACCTCTGGGCGATCCGCGGGCAGGTTTGACGGGGGCGAGTGGCATGGCGAAACGACTTCACGACATCTCCCCGCTCATCGGCTCGAAGCTCGCCGTGTTCCCGGGCGACACGCCCCCCACCCGCGAGGTTTTGCTGGATCGACAGCGAGGCGACCCTGTGACCCTCTCCACCCTCCGATCGACCGTTCATGTCGGCGCCCATGTCGATGCCGAGAGCCACTACGCGGTGGATGGGCTCACCATCGAGCACGAGCCGCTGGACCGATTCGTGGGCCGATGCCATGTGGCACGGCTGGATTGCGCTCCGGGCGAGCGGATCGGGGTGGCCCACTTCGAGGTCGCGCCCCCATGCGCCCGCCTGTTGATCGCCACGGGCAGCTACCCCGACCCCACCCGCTTCGAGTCGGGTTTCGCGGCGCTCGCCCCCGACCTGATCGACTGGCTGGCGGAGCATGGGGTCCGGCTCATAGGGGTGGACACTCCCAGCGTGGACCCCCCCGACTCGAAGGGACTCCCGGCGCATGCCAGGTGCTTCGTCAGGGACGTGCGGATCCTAGAGGGGCTGGTGCTCGACGGCGTTCCCGCAGGGGACTACGAGCTCATCGCGTTGCCGCTTCGCTTGGAGGGCTTCGACGCGAGTCCTGTCCGTGCGGTGCTGCGGGAGCTGTGACCGACAAAGAACGCCCTCGGTCGGCATGGAGTATCGAGCCGAAGGGAGGGCCAGCCTCCGAGTGTACCAGGGCCGACGGCGTCCGAATAGGGCTCCGGGGGGTTGGAAAGCGCGTGTTCCCGAGCCGTTTGGGCCCTCAGAGGCCCTCCGCTCGGCGGGCCCGGTCTCCACAGTCGGGGTAACTCCCTGCGGGCCTGTTCTTTGCAGCACGCAACCCACCCAGGCAGTTCGCAACGGGCGCCCCCGCCTCCCAGTCGCGTTGCCAACGGTTCAACCGATACCTACCGCTGCCGTGACCCAGCTACGCCTCACAACCAATGCACCCGTGAAGACGGATCAGATCTCATTCCATGTGGATCACATCCGCAAACACTCGAAGCGGGTGGATGCGGGACAAATCGCGGTGCCGGATCCCGGCGCGGTCTACATGGGGCACCGGGAAGGGGACCGCTTCTGGGAGGTGATTGGGTTCCGTCTGAAAGGGCATCCAGCCGCGATTCTCGGCGCCGCGCCCTTTCAGGAACACGACCTACCGGGTGTAGAGAACTCGAGGGAGTCCCTTTCCTCGTACCTGTCGCACTCGCAGGGGGCGCGTCGGGCAGGCCCTACGGGGGGGCCCTCGGGCTGGATCCCGGTGTTGTTGCCTCGCATCCGCGAACCCATCCCGTCCTTCCTGTCTCAGCTCCGGGCCGGCAACGTGCCACGGCCCGTGCTCATCGACCCCAGCACCATCGAGTTCGCCTTCGACTTCCGTTTCGTGAACCCGTTTTCGATGGCCAAGCTGCGCAAGCCCCTCCTCCGCCACCTGATCCGTACCGAGCGTGGACATCTCGTGTCCGGCTACTGCCACGACCCTCAGGAGGGCCGGGTGGGCGCCGACGACTTCATCTCGGTCAAAGACCCCATTCAGCACACCGCAAAGGGGTCCCGACGTCTGATACCGCTGGCCATCCGGAAGAGCTTCATCAACCTGATGGTGGACATCTCCGACGAGGAGACGCGCATGGCGGCGGCGCACTGGGTCCCCTTCAATCCGGCCACCGCCACCTCTGAGCACCTGCTCACGCAGTAGCGCGGGCCGGCGGTGCTGCTAGTGCCGCCTGAAGATCCAACGCTGGACGACCTGGACGACCAGGCTGAGCGCCACCGCCGCGACCACCACGGAGGTAAAGGGGATGTAGATGCTAGCCCCCTCGCGCTCCGCAGAGATGTCCCCTGGGAGGTGTCCGAACCAGTCGAGCCCGTAGCGCGTTAGGACGACGACCAACCCACCACCGACCAGCAGCGTGGACAGGATGGGGAGCGGCCGGCGTTCAGGCGTTTCGGACATGGCCGGAAGGTAGCAACTTGCGGGTAGAAGTGAACGGAGCGGGCACGGTCGAGGGAGGGAGGCACGCGATGTGGCGGGGACTTCGATGCGCAGGCTTGATGGTGCTGGCCCTGGGCTGTGCCGGGTCCGCGGACGACCAGGCCTTCCGGAAGGGTCCGGATCCAGCGTTGCTCGAAGCCATCGACTGGTACCTGGGCACGGGTGGGCAGGTGGACGATGTTCGGGCCAAGGCGGCGCTCGAAACCGCCGTGGCGTCCGGTGACGCCCTGTCCGTGATGTGGTTGGCCCGCGTCCACTCCACGGGAAGGATGGGGTTCCCACGAGACGAAGCCCGAGCCCGCCAGTTGGCCATCGGCGTCATCGATGAGGTCGGCAGTCGCGCAGAGCATGGTGTGTTGGAGGCGGTGTTCCTGATGGGGACGGCCTTCGCCGAAGGGCTCGGGAAGCAGCTCGATCCCAAGGAGGCCGTACGCTGGTACCGCCTCGCCGCGGAGGGCGGACACGTGCTGGCGCAACACAACCTAGGCAACGCCTATGCGGAGGGACGTGGGCTCCCCAAGGACGAGAGCCAAGCAGTGCTGTGGTGGGAGCGGGCCGCCCAAGCGGGTGATGCCATCCCCGCGCTTCGCCTGGGGGAGGCGTACGAGCGGGGAGTGGGGGTGCCGGTCGATCTCGAGCGGGCCGGCGAATGGTACGAGCAAGCGGCGGCACGGGGGAACCAGGCGGCTGCCGACGCTCTGGAACGGCTCGCGCAGAGCGGGGCCTGAAGACCCACTTAGGGAAGCCTGGCGATGACCTTCAGCTCTACGTGGATGGGTGTGGGTAGCCGGTTGACCTCCACGGTGGTGCGCGTAGGCTGAACGTCCGAGAACGCGTCTTCGTACGCAGCGTTGAATCGATCGAAATCCGCTTCGATGTCCGTGAGGAAGACGGTCACGTCCACGATCTGGTCCCACCCGCTGCCCGCATCCTCCAGCACGACGCGCAGGTTATCGAACACCGCTCGCGCCTCGACTGCGATGTCGTATTCCACTGCCAGGCCGTTTCCGTCTAGGACCGTTCCTGGGATCTCCGCGGAGTCCCTCTGGCGGGGACCCATCCCGGAGATGAACAGCAGCGAGCCCACCCTTCGCGCATGGGGATAGGCGCCCACCGGGTCGGGCGCGCGCGGGCTGGTAAATGCCTCGGACACGGGTCGCTCGGCGTCGCTCAAAGTTTCACGCACACGTTCTTGGGTTCGGTGAAGAATCGGAGCGCGTCGTCCCCGCCTTCCCGTTCCAACCCGCTGGCCTTCATCCCACCAAACGGCACGCGCAGGTCCCGGAGCAGCCAACAGTTGATCCATACGGTACCGGCCTCCAGGCGTTCCGCCACCCGGTGCGCGCGCTCGAGGTTCTGGGTCCACACCGTGGCGGACAGCCCGTACTCCGTGGCGTTGGCCTGGCGCACGGCGTCGTCCTCGTCCTCGAACGGCATGAGCGTCACCACCGGTCCGAAGATCTCCTCCTGGTTGGTCCGGCAGGACATGTCCAAGCCGGTGATCACGGTGGGCTCGTAGAAGTACCCGTCCCGACATCGCTCGGAGATCTCGGGCGGACGCCGCCCGCCCGTCTCGACGACGCCCCCCTCACTCCGAGCGACCTCAACCGCCGCCTCGACCTTCTGAAGGTGTTCGGCGCTGACCAGCGCTCCCTGTTCGGTGGCGTCTTCCAGAGGGTCGCCCATGCGGAGCGCGCCCACCCGCTCCACGAGGGCCGCCCGAAAGGCCTCATAGAGGGGGGCCTCCACGAAGATGCGTGAGCCGCACAAACACACTTGACCCTGATTGGTGAACCCGGCTCGCACGGCGCCGTCGAGCGCCTGGTCGAAGTCGGTGTCGGCAAAGATGACGTTGGGGTTCTTGCCCCCCATCTCCAGGGCCACCTTCTTGAACAGGGGCGCAGTGGTGCTGGCGATCTCCCGACCCGCTCGTGTGCTCCCGGTGAACGATACGGTCGTCACGCGCGGGTGCGCGACGAGCGCCGCACCGGCCTCGGGCCCCCGCCCCTGGACGATGTTGAGTACGCCACGGGGTAGGCCAGACGCCTGAGCGACCTCAGCCAGAAGCCAAGCCGTCATCGGGGTCACCTCGGAGGGCTTGGCTACCACGGTGTTACCGGTGGCCAGGGCCGGCGCGATTTTCCATGTGAGCAGGTAGAGCGGGAGGTTCCATGGGGAGATCAGGCCCGCCACCCCCCGGGGACGACGCAGTGTGTAATTGAGGGCCGTGTGGTCCGTCACGTGGGCCTCGGACTGCGCATGCAACACGGCAGTCGCGAAGAATCGTAGGTTCGCCACCGCACGCGGAATGTCGATTCTGCGCGCGGTGGAGATGGGCTTTCCGGAGTCGATGCTCTCCGCCCGGGCGAATTCGTCCAGCCTACCTTCGATGCGGTCCGCCATGTCGAGCATCAGGCGACTGCGTTCAGCAGCCGTGGTTCGCGACCATTCGGGAAAGGCGCCATCCGCTGCGGCCACCGCTCGGTCGACATCCCGGCCCGTGGAAGCCGGCACATGCGCATATGCAGCGCCAGTGGCCGGCTCGATGCTGTCGAGCCATCCGCCCTCCACCGCCGGCACCAACGCTCCGTCGATGAAGTTGTGGATCGTCTCCATTCCGTCGCCGGGGTTCAACCCTGGGCGGCCAAACGGCCACCATCTACAGGCAGGTCGATACCCGTGATGTAGGCCGCGGCCGGCGAGGCCAGGAACCTCAGCGCTGCGGCCACCTCACCGGGGGCAGCGAAGCGGCGAAGCGGCACCTTGTTCTGCCACACCTTGACCACCTCCGCCTCGGAGAGTCCGTCTCGCTCAGCCCGTCGGCCCACGAGCGAGCGGAGGCGCTGGGTATCGGTGAAGCCTGGGAGCACGTTGTTGACCGTGATGCCGAGCGGCCCCAGCTCGTAGGCCAGGGTCCGCACCCAGTTGTGCATGGCCGCGCGCACGGTGTTGGACACGCCCAGCCCGACGATCGGTACCCGGACGGAGGTACTGGTGATGCTGAGGATGCGCCCGTAACCGCGCTGCTTCATTCCTGGCACTAACCGGCGCACCAACCTGTGGCTGATGCCCAGATGCATGTCGATGGCGCTGAGGAACTGCTCCGGAGTGGCGTCGAGCAGCGGGCCGGCCGCGGGACCCCCGGTGTTGTTGACCAGGATCTCGACGGGGCCCCCCTCATCGAGGGCGCCTGAGACGGCGGCTTCTACTGCAACCGGGTCCGTGAAGTCCGCCACCAGGACGGCGTGGGTTTGACCCGCCCCCGCCTCCAAGCCCCGACGCACTTCGGCGAGCGCGTCCGCGTTTCGGGAGAGCAAGAGCACACTGGCCCCCGCCTCCGCCATTGCTTCGGCTGCAGCCCGTCCGATTCCCTGACTGCTGCCACAGACCAGGGCCCTCTTGCCAGCAAGCTCCTGCATCCAACCTCCGTCTCAAGAACGAGAACGGAGGCTAGGCTACCAGCCTGGCCCCGTAAAGGAGCGGTTGGGTCAGTCGCGCTCGCTGAACGCCAGGAACACGGTGGTGAATTCGCCCGCGCCGGCCGCCATCAACAGCACCGTGCGTCCGTCGGTCTCCCCAACCAAGGTGCCCTGGAGCTGGCGTTTGCCCACGGTCAGGTCCTGTGACTTCACCGTGAAGCCCTCGGACTCAAGCTCCTCACGGTAGTGCTCCAAGACCTCGTCGACCGAGGTGCGTACCTCGAAACGAGTGGCTCCGGCATCCGCCTCGTCGCTCTCGGCCGTGTAGACCTTGCGGTCGCGGGCGCGTGCGGGTGAAATCGGTAACCACGACGGGAGGCGACCCCCCTCTTCGAGTCCTCGGAAGGTGGTCGCGCCCTCCGGGGTGTGGATTCGGAGTGTGGCGTCCTCTCCTGAGCCCTCCGCCTCGAGGCGAACCAGCTCCCCGTCCTGGGAGCGGATGGTGAGGGTGCCGCGTTCGTCGTCGCCTTCGGCGTCGAAGTGCAGTACATCGTCCTCGGTGCGGATAATCAGCGATCCCTGTCCGTCCTCGCCGCGGGCGTCGATGCGGAGTACCTCGCCGTCGCCGGTCTCCACGGTAAGGCGAGCTTCTCCGTCACCACCGGTCGCGTCGATGCGGACCACCTCGCCATCGGCCTTCTCGATGACCAACGATCCGCCGTCCTCATCCCCTTCCAGATTGAAGCGGATGGTGCCTTCGTCGGTCCGAATCGAGAGACGTCCTTCGAGGATCTGCTCGACATCCACGGTGCGGACTTCCCCGTCCCCTCGGGTGCGGAAGGTCACGGTCTGGGCCGCCTGGTCGGTGGACACCAGCTCCAGGTCCCGCGAGCGCTTTACGACCCGTTCGGCGATGGTCAGGGCGGGATCCGATCGGAATTCCTCGACCGTCGAGCGGACTTCCCGCGCTACGAAGATCCCGGCCACCGCCACGGCCGAAAAGAACACCACCCCTATGAGCCCCAGCCCTACGAGGACCTTCTTCCAGGTCTTCGTGCCCTGGGGTTTTCCACCCAACGACCGCTCGAACTCGTCGTGAATGCTCATCTCGTGTGCCTGGCTCCTAAGAGGGGTGTTTGGAGGGTTGGCTCGTTGCCCTATTGACACAACGGTTCGGGCAACCCGGGGGTTTCAGGGCACCCTTCCCGGTCGGGGCGTCGGTGCGAGACTGGCCAGTGCCGGTCATGTTGCCCAATCTCGACCCCCCTGCCTGGAAGACCAGTCCAACCTCACCCAACATGTCTGAACCCAGTACACTTCTGTATCTGTCCCGCGCCGACGTCGAGGCCGTGGATCTACCCATGGCCCAGATCATCGAGGCCGTGCACGAGGCCTTCGTCGAGAAGGGGAGCGGGCGGGCCGAGATGCCGCCCAAGCCGGGGATCCACCCATCTGAGGATGGTTTCATCCACGCCATGCCTGCCTACCTCTCGGAGTTGGGAGGAGCGGGCCTGAAGTGGGTGTCGGCCTTTCCGGAGAACAAGACCCGGGGGATACCGCAGATCACTGGGTTGATCGTGCTGAACGATGCGAGCAATGGGCTCCCGATCGCCGTGATGGACTGCACCTGGATCACCGCCATGCGGACCGCGGCGGCAACGGCGGTAGCGGCCCGCTACCTGGCACGACCAGAGAGCACAACGCTGGGCATCATCGGGTGCGGCGTGCAGGGTCGCACCAACCTGGAAGCGCTCCTCTGCGAGTTCCCGATCGAGCGGGTGCATGCCTACGATCATCGGGCCAGCAACTCGGCTCGCTACGTCGATGAGATGTCGGTGCGTCACGATGTAGGCGTCGTAGCAGTTTCTCGTCCGGAGGAGGCGGTACGAGACATGGACTTGATTGTGACTGGGGGACCCATCCGGAAGTCCCCCGACCCGGTGATCCAGGCCGGCTGGATGGCCCCCGGCGCGTTCGGGTGCGCGCTGGACTTCGACTCGTATTGGAGTGGCCCCGCGATGCGGGAGATCGACCTGATCGCCACGGACGATCAAGGGCAGCTCGAGTACTTCCGGGAGATCGGCTACTTCAAGGAAACACCCGTTCCCGGGTTCGACCTCGGACAACTCGCCGCCTCCCGAAGGTCCGCCCGAACGACACCTGGTCAACGTGCCCTCAGCATTAACCTGGGGCTCGCCATCGAGGACATCGTGACGGCTCAGGCGGTGGTCGCTCGTGCAACCGAACGGGAGGTCGGAAAGAGGCTCCTCCTCTAACGCCGCGTCAGAGTGGAGCTTCGGAGACATCGGCGGAGGCGCGGGTCTGCCGCCTCAGAGTTACCTTACTGTCCACGGGTCGGGTGGACACACAGATTAACGCTGACGGGACCTACGGCGTCCCCGTCATGATCGGTTCGAGCGTTGAGCGGAGGTGCGTATGTCCACGCGGGGGTTGGTAGCTGTTTCGGTTGTTCTCTTGGTGTCCTTGGTGGCGTCTGCCTGCGACCAAGTGGAGGCGGTAGGGGTCGATCCTCACTTCGACGGCGACCCCATCCTGGGCAAGGCCGCGTTCGAGGCGGAGTGCTCGGCTTGTCACGCGTCGCGAGACGGGTTGGATCTGGCGCGCTTCTCGTTCGCCGATTCCACGATTGTGCGGCGTGCGCTCGGACATGTCGACAGCGCGACGGCATCGAACATCGTCGCCCACGTCCGCACCATTCTGATCGAACCGGAAACAGAAACCACGCCGGTCTTCCAGCCCGGTGGACGAGTCCTTTCGGGGGACGTGGAGTTCGCCGAGGAGGTATTCGGCTTCGACGGTTTTCCCGGAGGCATGACCACCGAGCGCCTGCAGGCCATCGACGTACGGGATGTGGCAGTGGCGATTCGGTTCCCGGTGTGGTCGGTCGAGGGGGCGAACCTCGACTGGATGCCCGAAACGGGATTGCCGCCCGGGGTCCTGTCCTACAGTGCCAATTGGGCGCAGAAGGCTTTGGACGCGTACTACGAGGATCCCACTGTCGACAACCTCGCCACGGCCACGGCCCGACTCCGTTCGGCGGACCGAACCTCCAAGAACTCCGATGCGCCCTGTCGCATGTCCCCGGTCTCGTTGCTGGAACCCGACGAGTGCTTCCAGACGCGACGGTGGATTGCCACACTCGGCGCGCAACACATGATGCGGAACCGAACCTCGGAACCGGTCCACGTGTCGGTGCACGATGCCTGGTGGGATGTCGGGCACGCCGTCCGCACCGCCTTGCTCCGGGATCAGGCGTTCGAGAACGGCGTGGAGAACTGGACGTCGTGGATGTGGCTGGGTTGGTCCTACGCGCCCAGCCGTCACGCCAGCATCTACCTGTCGAGTGGCCTGCAGAGGATGGGGTACTACCGACACGCCACCTTCCACGCCCTGCGTGCGATGGTCGAGCGGGTTGCAGACGATCACCAGTCCTACTCGGACGTCCGGACCGCCGCCATCTATGCCCCGGCCCACTGGACCTATGAGTCCGTGGCGTTCGGATACCGGCACCTGCTCGAGCGGCTGGAGGCTGGGGAGCAGCCCAAACCGTCCCGGCTCAAGACGGCGCTGGCTCACGTTCGCGACGCCCACACCTACGCGGCTCGACGCGTTACGGCTGGAGAAGCCGCGGCTTTGGCCATGCTGAGGGATCAGGTGCTGGAGGGGTTGTCGTAACCCTGGAGGACTAACTCTCAGGTCACCCGTCACGATTCCGGGCGTAGGAACGTTCCACGTCGGGGCATCGCATGAGGAGGTCCCAGACGGTGGGAGACATCGAGGGCCTGTTCGCCGAGGTGCATCCGGGTCTGCTGCGCTACTGCTTTCGACTGACGGGAGATCCGGACGTGGCTGCGGATGCGGCCCAAGAGGCCTTCGTGCGTCTCCTCGACCGGAAGGTGCGGGGGGCGCCGCACGAGTTGCGGGCCTGGCTCTACAAGGTTGCGACCCACCGTATTCGGGATTGCTACCGCACCTCGGAGAACCGGCGGAGGCTCCTCATCGAGCATCCGGTCAAACCGACACCGGCTCCTGACCCCGAGGAAGGGGTGGAGCGGGCCGAGACCGTCGCCCACGTGCGTCGCGCGCTGGCGAGCCTGTCGGAACGGGATCAGGCGCTCCTGCTGATGAGGGAAGAGGGATTCAGCTACGGAGAAATGGCGGAAGCCGTGGACGTGGCTCCGGGCTCGGTGGGCACCCTTTTGGCGAGGGCACTAAAGCGTTTTTCGCGGGAGATGAAGGGAGATGAGTGATCGACCCGATGAGGGGACCCTCCTGGCGTACCTGGATGGGGAGCTGGCGGAGGATTCTCATTCGAGTGTGAAGGCGTGGCTCGAGCGCGATCCTGCGTTGGCAGGTGAGCTCGCAGAGCTCCGGACCTACACTTTGGATGTCCGAGAAGCGGTGCGGGCGCTGGACGAGGGCCTGCCGGCCACGCCGCGGACGCTACCCCCTTGGCTGAGCGCTCCCTCGCGTCCCGCGCGATCCGGGTGGCGGGCCTGGGGGTTGGGGAAGGCGGCCCTCCTCCTCCTGGCCGGAGGCGTGGCGGCGGCTGGGGTCGTCCCGGGGGGTTGGGCACGCACCGCCTGGTCGGCACTCAGTGAAGACGCACCCGAGCCCGCGGTTGAGTCCGTCTCCCCGACCGCTCTCCTCTCGGAGTTGATGCTCACCCCCGACCTGGGGCGGATGGTGGTGCGCCTGGAGGATGTCGCGGAGGGTACGTGGGTACGCGTTGGTCTCGGAGAGGACTTCCCCGCGGTTCTGCAGGCGACGGGCACTCCCACGTTCGATGCTGGAGCCGGGTCGGTCGTAGTACGGGCACCGGGCGCCGAGGTGACGTTGGCTGCCCCGGCCTCGATCACGGAGTTGGAGGTCTGGATCGAGGACCGCCTCTTTCTGTCGAGGCGGGGTGGAGCGCTCTCCACGCCGGTCATGCCCACAGATCAGTCCCCGACCCTGATCCGGTACCGAATCGGCGACGATCCAACCGGGGCGGACTAATGCGCGTGCTCCTCCTGCTGGTGGTCGGTCTCCTGAGCCCGCTCCACCCCGGGTTGTCAGTGGGACTGGCCGCACAGGGCACAGTGGAGGGGCTCGTCCACCGTGGGTCGGCAGCCGAGCGGGAGCCGGTACCGTTCGCTACGGTGGAGCTGTTGTCCAGCGAAGGCCGTCCGCAGGTGGCCTCAGCAGATGGGGCCGGGCACTACCGCTTTGCCGACGTGGCTGCCGGTCGCTACACGCTCCGGGTCACTCACATCGGGTTTCGGACCTACGAGACCAGTGTGGGGGTCACCAGCTCGGGACTTCGGCTCGACATCGCTCTCACGACGGCCCCGGTGCGGGTGCCCGGCGTGGAGGTCAGGGGCACGCCGCAAGCGTCTGACGCTGCCGACAGCGAAACGGCGGGCGCCATCGCGCCCGGCATCGCCATGAGGATGCTCGAGCAGGGCTCCGGGCTCGCTGGCTCGGGCATCATCTCCGCCTTGGGGGGGCTGCCCGGAGGGAAATCCCCCGAGGAGCGGGACATTCTGCTGCTGCGTGGGTCTGCGCTCGACTTGAAGAGCGTCCAGTTGGACGGCGCTCCGGTCTACACACCGTTCCACGTAGGCGGGCTCCTGCCGAGTTTCGACACGTGGCTGGTGGAGGGCGGGTCGGTGTGGCTGGGCGCGGCGCCGGCCGAGTACGACGGAGGACTGAACTACATCCTAGAAATGCGCACCCGTCGGCCGGAGCACGACCGCGTCCGGGCCAGCGCGGGCATGGATCTGCTGGGTGCGCGCGCAGGTGTTTCTGTCCCGCTCGCTGAGCGTGGGGGCCTCCTCTTGGGCGGCCGGGGACTGCACAACGGTGCCGAGTCGATCTACGGACGGGGTCCGTCCCCTTACGGATATCGTGACGCCCTTGCGCGTTTGGACTTCGATGTGGGTCGGGAGGGGTCGTTCCGGGCGACCGGGTTCCAGAACCGAGAGGAGGTTCGTCTCGACTATCCGGCCCCGGGCGCAAGTGATCAACTCCCGGACCGGGCCGAATGGGGCAACACTGCGGCCAGCGCTGAGTTGGTCCTTCTGCTCCTGGGGGGTGACCTCGCCTGGACCGGAGCCCGCAGCCACTACACGGCCGGCCTTCCGTTGGGCGGCACCCTGCCCGCCTATGCCAGCGGGTCCACGACGCGTCGCAGGAGCGACTTGCGTCTACGCTGGCCCCGCGCCCGTGGAGGGTCCCTGCGGGTGGGATTGGGTCTCGAGGGTGTGCGCGGCGTGTATTCTGCGCGAGGCTTGGACGAGGACGGGGCGACGCGCGTCTTCGACAGCGAAGCCGATACCTGGATGTGGTCGGCACACGGTGACCTGCATCGCCCACTAGGAACGTCGGGTTCGCTCCGTGTCGGTGCGCGGGTGTCTCAGCGCGATGGCGGACGCCTCTTCGTCGCACCCCGCGTGGGGATGGCTTACTCGCTGTCGGAGCAGGCCGTGTTAGCGGTCTCGGCGGGCCGCTATCACCAGATCGTCACGGTAGCCGATCAGCAACTGCCCGCCGGCCTTGCAGAACAGGTCGCGGATCCTGCGGCGCCGCCACCCATCGTACGGCGAACTCTGTTCGAGCTGGCTGCGGCCAACCACCTCGTCGTGTCGTTGGACCAGATGCTGACCCCGCTCACCCGCCTTGCGCTCGACGGCTACTACAAGCGGTTCAGCAACGTGGGCTTGGGATCGGGTGTCCACCTGGCCTCCTCCGGTGTCGACCTCCGCGCGACGCGAACGGGCGATCGCTTCCATAGTTGGGTGGGGTACTCTCTGTCCTGGCACTGGACCGACGACCGTAACAGCGCCGATCGCTTTTCGGGACGTCAGCTCCTCAGCGCAGGCGTGGCGGGAGCCCTCAGTTCGTGGAGTGGGATGGACATCGCTCTGTCCTACGGTTCGGGCCTACCGCTCACGGCGGTGGCCGATGCCGCCGCCGAAGACAACCTCGGTAGCTTGGGTCCGGGCGAACGGACCGCCGTCAACTTGCCCGACCCCACCACGGTGGCCATCACCTCCGCCCAGGAGGATCCTCCGTTGACCGGAGGACCTTCCGGTGATTTCCTTCGGCTCGATGCGCGACTCCACGGAACGTTGTCGATCCCCAGGGACGGACGGACGCACACCCTGATGCCCTACATCAAAGTGCTCAATGCCCTGGATCGGCGAGACGCGCTGTTCTACTACTTCGAACCCTGGAGAGGCGATCAGCCCCGCCCGTTGGCGGAACTCTCATTTCTTCCCGTGCTCGGACTGGAGTGGCGCTTCTGAAGTCGGACGACCTGGCCCGCCTGACCCAAGAAGTCGAAGCGTGCGACGCGTGTCCGCGCCTGGTGGAGTGGAGAGAGCGGGTTGCCCGGGAAAAGCGGGCCGCGTACCGGGACCAGGACTACTGGGGAAAGGCGGTCCCCGGGTTCGGGGACCCCGCGGCTCGACTCCTGGTGGTGGGGTTGGCGCCGGGCGCCCACGGTGCCAATCGCACGGGCCGGATGTTCACCGGCGATCGGTCGGGCGAGTGGCTCTACGGTGCGCTGCATCGAGCGGGCTTCGCCAACCAACCCACGTCGGAGTGCCGCGCCGACGGGTTGGTGCTGACCGATGCCTATGTCACCGCCACCTTGCGCTGCGTGCCGCCCCAAAACCGACCCACGGCTCGCGAGCGCGAACGCTGTGCGGACTACCTCGATAAGGAGCTGCAGGCGCTGGATCGCCTCAACGTGGTCGTGGCGTTGGGGGGCATCGCTTTCCAAGCGACGCTCGCCGCGTTGAGCCGTGCCGGGTACGGTGTGCCCAGGCCCAAGCCGCGGTTCGGACACGGGCACGAACTGCGGATAGGGCCGCTCCACCTGCTCGCATCCTACCACCCCAGTCAGCAGAACACGTTTACCGGTCGACTCACCGAGGCGATGTTTGATACCGTATGGACACGCGCGCGAGCCATCCTCGACTGACGGTGTTTTGCCTGGCGGCACTCTTTGCCGCGGCAGCGTGTGGGGGGAGCCCTCCTCCGCCCGTGTGGACCCCGGGCCCTGACCTGCCCGTACCGGTGACGAATAACGCGGTCGTCGGAGTCGAGACCGCCGGGGGCTCCGTGGTGTTCTCGCTTCTGGGCCTCGACAGTACGAAGGCCTGGGACGGAGTCCAGAACTGGGCCTTCTCCTGGCGGGTGGGGTCGGATCGGTGGGATCCGATCGCCGAGGTCCCCGGACCGGGTCGGCTTGCCGCCACGGCGCAGGCATGGCGAGGGCGGGTCTTCCTGTTCGGCGGTTACACTGTGTCCGAGGATGGTAGCGAGGTGTCCGTGCCCAACCTCGATATCTACGATCCAGGTACCGGTGGCTGGACAGCGGGGGCGCCGATCCCGGTGCCCGTCGACGATGCGGTATCGGGGATCTGGCGTGACTCATTGATGGTGCTCGTGTCGGGCTGGCACGACGGCGATAATGTGGCCGAGGTCCAGCTCTACGATCCGCGCAGCGATTCCTGGACGTCGGCGACGCCGATTCCAGGGGCTCCGGTGTTCGGGCATTCCGGCGCCGTGGCGGGCGATGCCATCGTCTATGTGGACGGTGCCCGGGTGACGAGCGGGCGGCCACGTTTCGTGGTTGATACCGCGTCGTGGGTCGGGCGCTTCTCGACCTCAGGGCAGGACGTCCACTGGGAACGCCTCGCCCTCCATCCCGGACCTCCGCTATACCGAGCTGCCGCAGTTGGCTGGGGGGACTGGGTGATCTTCGCCGGCGGCACGGACAATCCCTACAACTACAGCGGCGTCGGATATGACGGCAGGCCCGCGGAGCCCAGAGACGGCGTGTTCGGGTTCCATGTCCCCACGGGTGGCTGGCAGGGTGGGGCCCCCCTTCCGGAGGCCTCGATGGACCACCGCGCCCTGGCCCTGACGGAGCACCACGTGGTGCTGGTCGGCGGCATGGGGGCCGGCCAGCGAGTCCGGACCACGGTGTGGGTCGCCGAGCGGGAGCGCCTGCTGCGCGAGCTGGCTCGGGAAGACCCTCGAAGTCCCGGGAAAAGGTGACTTCTGGAGGGTCGTTCGCGTCTAAGGAGTGGCGGACCTAGTTTCGGGCTCGCAATACAACGTTTTGGGTGGGGGAAATTAAACCTATGGCATCAGTTTTCGAACAGTTGGCCGGCCAGGTCCTGTCAGGTCAAATGAGCGGTCAGTTGAGCAGAGCTCTCGGCACGGATGAGAGCACGGCTCAGCAGGCGGCGGCCGCTGCGCTTCCGATGATTCTTGGCGCGCTCGCGAAGAACGCCAGCAAGCCGGATGGAGCCAACGCGCTGCTAGGTGCACTGGATCGCGACCATGACGGGTCCATCCTAGACGACCTGGGAGGCTTCCTGGGCCGGGCGGACACGAAGGACGGGGACGGGATTCTCCGGCACGCGCTCGGCGAGCGCCGGGACCCCCTGCAGCAGGGACTGGCCAAGGCCTTCGGGCTCGATGCCAAGAAGATGGCCACCTTGATGGCGATGTTGGCGCCCATGGTCATGGGGGCACTCGGCAAGGCCAAGCGTGAGCGTCAGCTCGACGCTGGCGGCCTGTCCGACCTGCTTCGGGGGGAGGAGCGGAACATCCGCAAGAGGGCGCCAGAGATGGGGATGATGGGATCGCTCCTGGACAAGGATGGCGACGGCTCCATTCTCGACGACGTGGTGGGAAAGATCGGGAAAGGACTGCTCGGCAGTCTGCTTCGCGGTTAACGTGGTAAGCCTAGGAGACAACGGGCGCAGGTTTGCGCTCGTAGCAGGATTGGACCGACGGGGTCGGTTCAGGAAACACACCAAATAGGGAGCTGTTCAAGTGGGACTTTTTGACTTCGTAAAAGAAGCCGGCGCCAAGGTGCTCGGTGGTGGGAAAGCCAAGGCGGAAGCTGCGGCCAAGGCCGAGGAGCTCGGCGAACTGCGGAAGGGCAACGAGCTCGTACGCTACGTACTCGGCATGGGCCTCCCGGTCGAGAACCTGAAGATCGACTTTGACGATGGTACGGCCACGATTAAGGGCAAGGTCGAGAGCACGGCTGTGCGCGAGAACATCGTGATCGGTGTTGGGAACGTGCAGGGCGTTGCCCGCGTCGACGATCGGCTGGAGGTCGTGAACGTCACCCCGCCGGCCAAGATGTACACGGTCGAGAGCGGCGACTCGCTTTCCAAGATCGCGAAAGCGCACTACGGTGACGCCATGAAGTACATGGCGATCTTCGAGGCAAACAAGCCGATGCTGGACGATCCCGACAAGATCTATCCCGGACAGGTGCTTCGCATTCCGCCGCTTGCCGACGCCTAGGTGCCCCCCTAAACACCGGGCGTCGTAACTCAATGTCGTGACAACACGGCGTCGAGTGCATGCGGGGTCGGCCCTCCGGGGCCGGCCCCGTTTGTATTCCGTCTTCCGCTTGGTGTTGCTCGTTTGTTAGCGGGGGAACCACGGGAAGAAGGCGGGCGTCTTATCGGTGTAGTGGAGGTAGCCGACCTTCGTGTTCACCAGGTTGCGCTCCAGAAGGGTCACCCCCGAGACCTTCATCAACAGCACGGTCATCACCGCAGGACCGACCAGACTCCACAGGGCGTTTGGTGTGGCGAGCGCAATGATGCCGAATCCCCACCACACCAGGCAGTCCCCGAAGTAGTTTGGGTGTCGGGTGTACTTCCACAGGCCGGTGTCGAGCACCTTGCCCTCGTTTTCCGGATCCTTCTTGAATCGTGCCAGCTGGAAGTCGCCCACGGCCTCGAACAGGAACCCCAGCCCCCACACCAGGAGGCCGATGAAGTCGACCCAGCCCAGGGGCGAGCGTGAGTATCCTCGCTGAGCCGCGTATAGCGGCAGCGATACCGCCCAGAGAAGCAACGCCTGGAGCCAAAAGACTTTGAACAGGCTGACGAGCGGCCAGGCCCATCCTGCCGAGTCGCGCATCGCCTGGTATCGGAAGTCCTCTTGGCGCCCGATGTTGCGGTAGGCCAAATACACACTCAACCGCACGCCCCAGATCAGGACCAGGGCCAGGATCAGGGCCCCCCGCTGGGTGCTTGGCCCGCTGACCGTGGAGTAGAAGATGGCGACACCCAAGAACCCCAATCCCCAGAAGATGTCCACGATACTGGAGTCGCGGAGCACAAGGCTCGCCACCCACAGTACCGTGGACGCGCCAAGTAGACCCACGAGGGCCGGCAGGAGTGAGTTGAGAGTACCCATAAGGCGGCGACAAGCTACCGGATTGGAAGCGCTAGATCCATGAGACCGAATAGGATCCTGAGGGCGGCCGGGGCTGCGGTGCTGGCACTGCTCGTTCTGTGGCACGCATCGAGAACCGCCTCCACGGACATGGGCGCCCGGGCGGCCAGCGCCCTGGACGCATACGAGGCCCAGCGCTCGGGCGTCATGATCGAAGCGGAGGGCCGGGTTTCGCGAATCCTCGCCGACGACACGGAAGGATCGCGCCACCAGCGATTCATCCTGGCCCTGGACGGGGGTCACACCCTCCTGATCAGCCACAACATCGACCTCGCGCCGCGGGTTCCCGTGGTGGTGGGAGACCGCCTGGAGCTCCGGGGCCAGTACGAGTGGAACGAGCAGGGCGGGGTTGTGCACTGGACCCATCATGACCCTCAGGGACAGCGGGTCGGCGGTTGGATTCGCAGGGCCGGGCAGGAGTATCGCTGATTCCCACCCTTGAGCCGGCCACTGGCCTCTCGTCCACCCCCACGGCATGTTGCGGCGTCCTGTGAGGCACACCAAAGGAGGAGGAGTGACGGACCAGCCCGAAACCGCGTACTGGCGGACCAACCTCAAGTACCTGGTCAGCCTCCTGTTGATCTGGTTCCTGGTCTCCTACGGAGCCGGAATCATCTGGGCGGACGCACTCGATCGCTTTCGGTTGCCGGGGACGGGATTCCGCCTAGGGTTCTGGTTCGCTCAGCAGGGCGCCATCTACGTCTTCGTGCTGCTGATCTTCGCCTATGTGTTCCTCATGAATCGTCTGGATGAGCGGCACGGGGTCGCCGAGGAATGACGGTTCAGGCGTGGACATTCCTGATCGTCGGGCTCTCCTTTGCCCTCTACATCGGTGTGGCCATCTGGTCGAGGGCCGGATCGACGAAGGAGTTCTACGTGGCGGGGGGCGGTGTTTCGCCGTTGGCCAATGGCATGGCCACCGCCGCGGACTGGATGTCGGCCGCCTCCTTCATCTCGATGGCCGGCATCATCTCGTTTCTGGGCTACGACGGGTCCGTCTATCTGATGGGATGGACGGGAGGGTACGTGTTGTTGGCGCTGTTGCTCGCGCCTTACCTACGGAAGTTCGGGAAGTTCACCATTCCGGACTTCGTCGGCGACCGCTACTACTCACAGATCGCGCGGGTGGTCGCAGTCGTTTGCGCGATCTTCGTCTCGTTCACCTACGTCGCCGGGCAGATGCGAGGCGTGGGCATCGTGTTCAGTCGCTTTCTGGAAGTTGACATCACGGTGGGAGTGTTGATCGGGATGGCGTTGGTGTTCTTCTATGCCGTGCTCGGCGGCATGAAGGGGATCACGTATACGCAAGTCGCTCAGTACTGCGTGCTGATCTTCGCGTACATGGTGCCCGCCATCTTCATCTCGATGTTGATCGCGGGCACGCCGATCCCACAGCTCGGGTTCGGGGCCGAGGAGCTCGGGACCGGCACGTTCCTGCTGGACAAGCTGGACGGATTGCACGCCGAGCTGGGGTTCTCGCCCTATACCAGCGGGGCCAAGTCCAAGTTGGATGTGTTCGCGATTACCGCGGCCCTCATGGTGGGCACCGCGGGCCTCCCGCACGTGATCATTCGGTTCTTCACCGTGCCGCGGGTGAAAGACGCCCGCATCTCGGTGGGTTGGGCGCTCGTGTTCATTGCTTTGCTCTATACGACCGCCCCGGCCGTCGCCGTGTTCGCCCGTGCCAACCTGCTCAGTACCGTGACTGAACAGCCCTACGCAGAAATGCCCGAGTGGTTCGGCAAGTGGGAGGACACAGGGCTCATCTCTTTCGAGGACCACAACCAGGATGGCCTGGTCCAGTACGTGGGCCCGAGCTCGCCCGTCCAGAACGAGCTTACCATCGACCGCGACATCATGGTGTTGGCGAACCCCGAGATCGCGGAGCTCCCCGCGTGGGTGATCGGCCTGGTGGCCGCCGGCGGCCTCGCGGCTGCGTTGTCGACCGCTGCGGGCCTACTGTTGGTCATTTCTTCGGCAGTGAGCCATGACCTGCTGAAACGCGGCTTCATGCCGGGGATCACAGAGCGCGCTGAACTGGTTGCCGCGCGGGTGAGCGCTGCCCTTGCAGTGTTGGTGGCGGCCTACCTGGGCATCGACCCACCCGGCTTCGTGGCCGAAGTCGTGGCCTTCGCGTTTGGTCTCGCCGCCTCGTCGTTCTTCCCAGCCCTCGTGATGGGGATCTTCTGGAAGAGAATGAACCGCGAAGGCGCCATCGCGGGAATGATCGTGGGGATTCTGTTCACCGCTTCCTACATTGTGTACTTCAAGTTCATCAACCCAGGTGCCAACACGGCCGAACATTGGTGGTTCGGTGTGTCGCCTGAGGGGATCGGCACCGTGGGGATGTGCGTGAACTTCATCGTGGCCTTCGTGGTCAGCGCCTTCACAGCCCCGCCTCCCCAGGACGTGCAAGACATGGTGGAGAGCATTCGGGTGCCACGGGGGGCAGGAAGCGCCCCGGCGGCGCACTAGCGAACAGGGAGAGGAGATGGGTGCCACGAAACCGACGCCCGAGGTCGCGGGATCGGAGGACGCGCGTTCCAAGGTCCGTCGACGTGACCGGGCCAAAGAGGACGCCTGGGTGAAACAGGCGCTGGACAAGGCTCCCTACGGCTTCTTGGCCACGGTCCAAGATGGCCAACCGTTCCTCAACTCGAACCTCTTCGTGTATGAAGAGAGCCAGCATGTCATCTACATGCATACGGCTCATCTGGGGAGGACCCGCACCAACCTGGAGGGCGAGCAGAAGTGCTGCTTTTCGGTGGCCACCATGGGCCGGATGCTACCCGCCCCCGAAGCGCTCGAGTTCAGTGTCGAGTACGCAGGGGTCGTAGTCTTCGGGCGGGGGTGCGTCGTGACCGATGCCACCGAGAAGGAGCGCGGACTCCAGTTGCTCCTGGATCGCTACGCTCCTCACCTGCGTCCCGGGCGAGACTATCGCCCGATCACTCCCGGGGAGCTCAAGCGCACGGGCGTGTACCGGATCGAGATCGACACCTGGAGTGGGAAGCAGAAGGTCGCCGATCCGAACCATCCGGGTGCGTTCAATCTGTCGGGGAAGGGGGAATTTCCGTGGTAGCGCCGTCGAGGGACCGAGGGAAGGCGCGAGCACCGTCCGCGGCCGAGGATCGCGTCGCTCTCTTCGATGCGGCAACGAGACGGCGGGACAGCGTCTGTGCCGCCGCCCCTTCCAAGGAGGGGAATGCCCCGGAGTCCCTGGGTTGGACTCGTAGCGAGCTGTACGATCGTGGCCGCTCTGGTTGACACCAATGTGATCGTCTATCGGTTCGATGCCCGCTTTCCGGACAAGCAAGCCATCGCCGATGGCCTGCTAAGGGAGGGCGTCAAGAACGGCAGTTTGCGTCTTAGCCATCAAACGGTGCTTGAGTTTGTGGCCGCCACAACGCGTCCGCAGCAAGACGGTGCCTCAATACTCCCCCGGGGCGGTTGCGCGCCTCGAGGCGGAGGACCTACTCCGCCAGTTCGACGTGCTCTACCCTGACGACCGCATCGTCCGAACGGCCCTGCAGGGCTTGGCGGCCTACGGGCTGTCGCTTTGGAACTCACATATTTGGGCGTACGCCGAGGTTCACGAACTAGGCGTGCTCTACTCGGAAGACTTCCAGCACAAGCGGTGGTATGGGGGCGTCCTGGTCCTGAACCCCTTCACCGCATGCTGACCCTCCGCCCTCTCAGTGGCGGCAGGTTCGCCCTCCCGATGGTATTCGCGTCCGAGCCGAACCAGACGACGTTGTTCTCGGTGTCGTAGAACATGTGCCGGATGGTGCCCCCGCTGCTGGGGACGTCCGCCTGACTGAAGAACTCTTCAGTGATCGGGTCGAACCCGACAAAGCGGTTGGGCTGCACGCCCGTCTCGACGAACCAGACGCGGTCGTCTGCGTCGATGGCCATGCCGTACGGACGTGACCCCTCGCCTGAGGGGTTTTCCCACTCAGTGACCTCTGAGGTCGCGGGGTCCAAGCGGCCGAGGGTCCCACGCGCGTAGTCGACGTACCAGACCAGGTCCCTGGAATCCACTTCCAACCTGCGGGGACGGGCACCCTCGGGTAGATCGAACGTGGTCATCTCGAAGGTACTTGGGTCCACCGTGGCGATCTTGTTCGTGTTGAAGAGCGCGATCCAGGGTTGATTCTTTGAATCGAGCTTGATGCCGTAAGGGCGGCTGGACCCCATCTGACCCCGTCGATTGGGTGCCTGGGGGGCTTCCACCAGCTGCACGTCACGCGAGTCCTTGTCCATGAAGCCGACGAAGTTTCCGTTCTGGACGCTGAACCAGATGTCGCCGTCCTGATTCCAGAGCAGCGTGTGAGGGTCTCGGGCCGGGTCGGGCATGACGATCTTCTCGATCTCACCCGAGGCGGGATCGAGGCGGCCGATATGCTGTGCCGCGTTGCCCGCATACCACACGATGCCGTCATCATCCACGATGAGGTTGTGAGGCCCGGCTCCGTCACCCAGGTCGAAACGCTCGAAGTCTCCGGACTCAGGGTCGAGCACCGCTGCGTAGTGCGACACCTGCCCCACAAACCAAACACGACCATCTGGGGCGACATAGGGGTCACGGGGACGGCTGCGTTCCCACGGGACCTCCCATTCGTCGATGCTGAGTTCCTGCGCGGCCAACTCACCGGAGGGCGCTGAAGTCACGAAAAGGGCGACAGGAAGCCACAGTAGCGCAATCACGAGTCTCTTCATCGTCCGTATTTCTCCGCTTGGCGTGTGAGCCGTTGTTCGATGTCCTGCTGGGAAAGCCACTGGCCTCGCACGAACACACCGGCTCGTTGGGCCACGTTGGCCACGTCGTCTCGAGGATCCGCTTCGAGGAGCAACAAATCCGCACGATTCCCAACTGTCACGGTGCCGAAGTCGCTGGCCATTCCCAGCGACTCTGCCGTGTACTCCGCCACGTTCCGTGTGCCGGTCCGGAGGACGTCTAGGGGCGACATGGCCTCCGCCATCACAGCCATTTCCCGATGCAGTGAGAACCCGGGGACGTTGAACATCTGCGGGGAGTCGGTGCCCATCAAAATCTTGGCGCCTGCCTCGTGGAGCATGCCCAGGAGCTCGACCCGCGTTGCGGACATCAGTGCACCGGTCTCCGATGCGTCCACTGGCCGCTGCCGTTTCTGGCGAGCCCAACCTTCCCGCATCGCCGCCGGTACGTACTGCATCTCGGGCAGCCCCAGCATCGAGTCCGGATCCACGGGTCGATAGAAGTTCTCCCACAGATACATGGTCGGGACGTTCCAAGCTCCCATGGATATCGTGAGATCGACAAACTCACGCAGTCGATTCCTGTCCACCTGTTCCAAGATGGCGGCCGTGGGAATGACACCGAGTTGCGATGTGTAACGTTCTTGGACTTCCGGAGGGATGGCGGACTGAAGGTACCCGTCCAGGTGGTCCACGGTGGCGATGCCGGTCTCGAGCGCGTGAACGATTCCCACGTCCTCGGGCACGTGACCCGCGAAGGTCAACCCGACCTCGTTGGCCACCTCCACCATGTGGTCCCAGGCTACGCGCGGGATACCAGGGTGGATCTTCTGGAAGTCGTATCCGGCCTCGTCGTGCGCTCTGATGAGACGCTCCGCGTCTTCCGGCGTCTGCACATTTGAGCCTCTCAGGGACGGGGCGCCCACCAGGAACGTGGGACCGAGCAGGGTGCCTTCCTCGATCTCACTCCGCCAGGCCAACTGTTCCGGCGCACCCAACATGCCTCGAATCGTGGTGATGCCGTTGGCGATGTAGAGGAAGAAGATGTCCTCGACCAGCTCTCGTGGCGCATTTCCGCCGGGGACGTGTGCATGCATCTCTGCGAGCCCCGGCATGAGCCAGCGGCCCTGGCCGGGTACCTCCACGGTCGATTCCGGAAGCTGGGCGTCGGCCGAGGGTCCGATCCAAATGATGCGTTCGTCGTCGATCAGTACGGTCTGGTTCTCCAGGACGCGGTCGTCGTCCATCGGGAGAACCGTGACATCGACAACGGCATAGCTGGCAGACTCGACGGTGGGTGCGGCGCTGGCGCACGCGAGCGCGCTGGCCGCGAAGCTGCAAACGGTGGCGACAGTCGCGATGGCGCGGTGGGAACGACAGATACGATGAACGGTCATAGGCTCCGGGTGTGGTGCACCGAGGCGGCGGCAGGTCCCTCTCGTCGGGACCTTCCCCTAGTTCATGCACTCGACGCACCCCACGAAGGGGTGAGGATTTCAAACCCAGAGGTGCGGGCGGGTCGTGCCTCCGGAGGCTCAGACCCTGAATTTGCGATGGTGCAGGTGGGTCGGCCAGTTTGAGTAGCCAGCGGGGCCCAAGGCACAATTGGGGGGAGATGCGGAATCTCAGGCAGGGACTCCTGTTTTCGGGCATTGGCGCACTGGTGCTCGGCGGCGTCGTCGCGGCCACTGCGCAGGAGTTCGGCGGTCAGGGCCGGTGGAGGGTCCAGGTCCACTCCCCGTCCGAAGCCCCAACTCCAGGGTTCATGTTCTGCCGAGTGGCCTACCAGCGGGTGCGCCGCGAGCGCAATGGTCAGGGGTGGCGCACCGACTACCCGGATTCCGACCGCAACTTCATGCTGCGTCTCTCCCAGCTCACCACCACGGACATTTCCCAGTGGGCCCATGAAGTCCCGTTCCACGCCGTCGTGCAGCTCACGGACCCGGAGATCTTTCAGTGCCCGTTCCTGTTCATGTCGGATGTCGGTTCCGCCGGGCTGTCGAGGGAGGAGGTCGACGGACTTCGGACCTACCTGTTGAAGGGCGGCTTCCTCTGGGCCGACGACTTCTGGGGCGACTACGCGTGGGCAGAGTGGGAGGCGTTGATCGGAGAGGTCCTGAATCCGCTCGAGTATCCGATTGTGGAAGTGCCCATGGACCACGAGATGTTGAGCACGCTGTACCTGGTGAAGGAGCTGCCCCAGATCCCCTCCATCCAGTTTTGGAGGCGTAGTGGACGCACGAGCACCTCGGAACGGGGCAGCGAAAGCGCACGCCCCAACCTACGCGCCATCTTCGATCACGACGGGGGCAGAGCCATGGTGGTGATGACCCACAACACCGACATTGCGGATGGGTGGGAGAGGGAGGGGGAGGACGACGAGTTCTTCTACTTGTTTTCGCCGGCGGCGTATGGGGTGGGGATTAATATCGTACTATACGCCCTCACCCACTAAGGGCGCTTCGGCGGCGCGGCGCACTCTCCGGCGTTGGGCCTCGTCGGCGTAGCGCTGCTACGCATTCCTCGACCCGCCTTGGATAGTGCACCACGGCGCTCGAAGCCGGGCGGGGGCGCTTCGGCGGCGCGGCGCACTCTCCGGCGTTGGGCCTCGTCGGCGTAGCGCTGCTACGCATTCCTCGACCCGCCTTGGATAGTGCACCACGGCGCTCGAAGCCGGGCGGGGGCGCTTCGGCGGCGCGGCGCACTCTCCGGCGTTGGGCCTCGTCGGCGTAGCGCTGCTACGCATTCCTCGACCCGCCTTGGATAGTGCACCACGGCGCTCGAAGCCGGGCGGGGGCGCTTCGGCGGCGCGGCGCACTCTCCGGCGTTGGGCCTCGTCGGCGTAGCGCTGCTACGCATTCCTCGACCCGCCTTGGATAGTACACCACGGCGCTCGAAGCCAGACGGGGGCGCTTCGGCGGCGCGGCGCACTCTCCGGCGTTGGGCCTCGTCGGCGTAGCGCTGCTACGCATTCCTTGACCCGCCTTGGATAGTACACCACGGCGCTCGAAGCCGTGGGGGGGTGGCATTCACAACGGTCTCAACCGAGGAGGGTCGGATGCGGATCGCGCTTTGCGGCTTGCTGGGGCTGATGATCCATCCGCTCGGCTTGATGGGGCAGGGCGTGGTCTCGATCGCGTCCGAGCCGAGTTGTCTGGCGTGTCGCATCCACCTCGAGCACGTCACGACCCTGGGGCTGGGGGAGGCGGCTGAGCATGTCGAGATGACCGGCACGGTTGCGGCCACTCCACAGGGCTATGTGCTTGCGACCACGTTTGGGGCGACTGAGATCGTGGAGTTCGACAAGGATGGTCGGCTTTTGCGGATCCTGGGGAGGAGAGGGCGGGGGCCGGGCGAGTACCAGCGGATCCAATCGATCGTGTCGTCTCAGTTGGACTCTCTGTACGTGTTCGATGGACGGTCGCTGCGCATGACGGTGCTTTCGCCAGACCGTGAGGTGTCCCGCACGATGCGGCTACGGGCGCTGGGCGGCGAGTCAACGCCGGTGCGTCTTTCAGACGGCGGTTGGATTCTGAATGCGTCGGCCTACGGCCTGGGACCCGTCAGCGAACCCCTGGACCGGGTGAGCGCCGACGGCGAGTTGCTCGAGTCGTTCGGGGTGGTGGAAGGCGAGACGAGACGTGGCCGCGTCATGGGCGGGACTCGCTGGTTGCAGGGGGGTGGGGGGGATTCCCTGTGGGCCGCTCACCATTCGGACTATCGGGTGGACCTCTTCATCGGCACGACGCTCACGTCGTCGATGGTAGCGGAGCCCCCATGGAAAGAGTTGCCTGGTCGTGCGCGCGGGGCTGGTCACCCCGAGGGAGCGCTCATCGGCATCGGTCGGCTACCGACGGGTCAGTTGATGCTCCTGTCGCGGATTCCTGATCGAGGTTGGGCTGACGTCGTCACGCGTGACGGCCGGGGCGGATTCACTGTGGATGACTATGGCCAGTTCTACGACTCAGTGATCGATGTCGTTGACCCGGCGACGGGCGCACTTCTGGTGCGCCACGTTTTCGACCAGTTCATACTGCGGATCACCGATCAGTCCATGGTCGCCTCGGTGCGCCAAACCCCTGATGGCGGAGAAGTCATGGAGATCCATCGCGTTTCCCTAGTGGGTCTGAAGTGATGGGGTCGAGGGAGCGTCTGAAGGCACTACTGTAGCGTGCATGTCCGCTTCCGGGTGGAGGCAGCGACGGGTGATCGTTCGCTCGCCCGCACCACGTCCATACCAGCACGTGATTTACCCCCGGGCTACGCATCCCCCAACCCGAGCAAGACACCCGCCGGGATGCCGAGCATGCGGTGCAGTCCCCCGATCTGAGACTTGGATAGGTCTCGCTTCCCGTTGAAGAACTCGGAGACGCGGCTCTTGCCCCCCATCACCTCATCGAGATCCGAGCGGTCCATTCCCTTCTGCTCCAGCATGAACACGACCGCCTGTTGAGGCGTCACCGGCCCCATCGGGTACTGTTCATCCTCATAGTGCTCGACCAGGACCGAGAGGAACTCAAAACGGTCGTAGTCTTCGCCCTCCGGTTCGACATCTTCATCCAGCAGGCGCTCGATCTCCGCGATCGCGGCATGGTACTCCGCCTCGCTCTTCAGAACGTGCGGCTTTGAGAAATCCAGCAAAGCTGTTGTCATCATCGTCCCTCCTCGCACGCTCATAGCGAGCCCTCGATCGACATCCGATCGTACTCCTCGTGCGTAAGTACATGTCGGACGTAGACCCGTCCGAGATCGTATCGCATGTCGACCACCAACCGGTACTTGTTTCCGCCAACGTTGAAGACTGTGCGGTGCGCTCCCAAGAAGCTCGCTGTCGGAAAGTCCATGCGCAGCTCATGCGGAGAGCTGTAGTCGCGCTCCTTGACGATTCGGTACCACGCATCGAGAGGCACTACGGCCTCCGCTTGCCTCGTACCGAACTCGCGGAGCCTCTTCCGCGAGATGATCCGCAACGCGCCCCCTCTTCCACATGTTACTATTTAGGTAACAACCATTACCAATATGGTAATACCTCTGGCCAGGTCAACCCTCAACGCTTCTCGGGTCACGTATGGAAGCTCATCGGCGGCTCTTCGTTTCGACATTGCCAAACAGGTCTCAAGGATGTCGTCGGGAGCTACTTACTCCGTTGGCTGCGCGGGATACTCGAACCCCGGATACGCATCCGCAAAGGCGTGAGCAATCCGTTCCGCGATGACGGTCCCCTTGTTGAAGCTCGAGATCAGATCGGTCCATCGTGCGACTACGATCTCCTTCATCTCCGAAATCAAGTCGTCCGCCTCCGCCTCCGAGAGTCCGAAGTGGGCCGCGCTCGAGACGAGGTTGTCTCGGTTTGCCCACCGGGGCTCGACGCCAGGGATGCTGCCGACGGCCATGGCCAGTAGGCGCTGGTCCTGGGCCCTCCCGACAGACGGCGTGAGATCGTAGGCAGGCGAGAGCCTCCAGCCACCGTCCTCCCACACCACCGCGTGGTTTCTGGGGTGGTCATCGGTGTTCGACGTGAGCGCGTTGAAGCATGCCCGCAGGAACAGCTCACGGGCGTCCGTTTTCGGTTCGGTACTGATCCGCCTCAACGTGTGTGCGAGATCGATGTAGGACCATCCGGCGCGGTTTGTAACCGAGTCGTCGAGCCCGAGCAGGGTATGGGCACTCAGGAACGGACGCCTGACTGGTCCCGGACGCTGATCGAACCGTCGGACCAAGAGGGTGGAGCGACCTCCTACCCCGATGATGCGGCTCTCGGGGACACGGATGCCACACGCTTGCGCCAGCCTAAGGTAGGTGGCCTCTGCCACTGCGTTGTTCCAGCGATCCGATCGGGCGGGGAACTTGGCGATCCACAGTTGACCGTCACCATCCACGACCACCGTCTTGGGGCGCGCGCCACCCACTCCGCTGCTGGGTTCCAGCAACTGCGTGTCGAGTGGGACGGAAGCCTCGTTCCCCGACAACCCTTCCTCGATCGCAGTAGCAAGTTCAGCGGCTCGCTCGAGTGACTCGAGGGGCACCGCGGTGTAGTCCAGGTCGCGAGGCCGGGGCGTGGGTCCAAAACTCAGCGCCCCCACCCTCGTGTCTGAGGTGGCGAGGAGGTAGTCCAGTTCGTTGCTGGGCGAGTGGGTACGCTCGATCACCACCCGGCCCCAGAAATCGGGGGCGGCGTCGCGCAGCGCGCCGAACAGGCCTCCGTTCAAACCCGTCCGGACGGTTCCCTCCCGAAGTGGGAGGTGGATGGGGTCCAGCGCGATGCGCTCCGCACGGTCTAGATACGAGCGACCGTATGTGAAATAGCCCACGTTGCCCGCGGGAAGCACTTCGAGCTCATACCGCCCAGCGACCACCACCTCACCTGTCGTCGGAAGTTGGATGAAGACGAACGTGCCCAGTGGCTCAGAAGTCATCGGACACGCGGTAGCGCCGTCGTCCGCCCTTCCGGCGTCGATCCGAGGCTTCTAGGACGAGGCCCTCGGCATCGAGGCTCGGGTCAGCCACCGATGAAAGCGTGTCCACGAGCCCCAGGACCCATAGGGCTTGGACATAGTACCCGACCGCCGTGCCTGCCTTGCCTTCCTCGACCGCCCGGATCGTAAGGACCGAGGAGCCGACCCGGTCCGCCAGCTCCCGCTGGCTCATGTTCCGTCGGAGGCGGGCAGTTTTGATCCCTAAGCCGATCCTGGTCAGTTCTCTTTGGACGGGTCCAGGCAGAAGTGGAGTTGCACGCATTATCTGTTTGAGCATATGAAATTGGATAAACAATATGTTCAAACATATACTCTAAGTCCGCGCTTGCAAGACTCATGGGGGTAGCGAGTCGGGGATGAACCCTGACAGTTGCGGCTTCAGTACTGCCGAAACACCCGGTGCAGATCCCGTCCATCCACCCCCGCCCCCAACGCCACCATCAGCAGCACGCGGGCCTTATGGGCCGATAGGTCGCGTGCGAGAACGGAGCCGTCCACCGGCGGAGGTCCCGGGATGCGTCCGCCCGCCACCCGAGACGCCACCACGACGGGCACACCTCGTTCAAGGGCTGCAGTGACGGCACGCCGGGCACCGGCGCTCATCCGTCCTCCTGCAAACGACTGGACGACGATGCCTGCGGCACCCTTCTCGACCCAGTCCGTGAGCGTGGAGCCGTCGAAGCCCACGTAGTCGATGACGATGGGTACATTGGGGAGCGACGCCAAACCCGAAAGATCGAATTCGCTTTCGGCGGTGTGACGTTGCGGCGGCCTGGCGTAGAAGACCACGGTGTCGGGATCGGCATACCCCAACACTCCGAGCTCGGGGGCCCTGAAGGTCTGCAGGCGCTGGTTGTCGGTTTTGCGGGCCGCGCGCGCCGAATTGATCTCGTCGTTCAGCACCAACATGACGCCACGACCGCGGGCGTCGGGGCTGACGGCCACCCGCACGGCGTCCAACAGGTTGGCCGGGCCGTCCGCCGAGATTGCCGTCGCGGATCTCATGGAGCCCACCATCACCACGGGTCGTTCGTCGCGGACGGTGAGGTTGAGGTAGTATCCGGTCTCCTCCATGGTGTCGGTGCCGTGCGTCACCACCACCCCGCGGAGCTGCGCGTCCGCTGCGAAGAGCGCGTTGATCCGAGCACTCAACCGGAGCCATACCTCGGGCGTCATACGGGACGAGCCAATGCGCGCCACCTCCTCGACCGTAACGGAGGCGTGGTCGAGCAACTCTGGAACGGCGCTCACCAGCTCGTTGCCCGGGAGTGTGGCCGCGTCCGGGCGGGAAGCGATGGTGCCACCCGTGGTCAGGATCACGACCCGGGCGGCCGAACTCTCCTGAGCCTGCGCGCCGGGCGAGCACACAAGGCAGCCCAGCAGGAGGGCAGCGCCGCGGGTCATGTCCCCGATCCTACCCGCCCACCGCTCCGCTCAACTCGGCAAACATCCTTTCGTAGTACGCCCGTTCCGACGCTTGGTCGGCGGTCAGCGGGCCCACTCGGTTTTCCGCTTCGCCGATCAACCGCGAGATGCGGCTTACCAGCTCACGGGTCTCGCGCTCGGGTACCTCACCGGCCTCCTCGTCGGCCGCTCGCTCCTGTAGCGCTCGCGCATTGCGCTGAAGCTCGTAAAGCTCGAGGAGCATCGCGGTCCACCGACTCCGGGTGGTCATGTCCACCTGAATCCGCGGGTCCTCGCGGACCTCGAGCCGCGTCTCCGAGCTGTTGCCTCCCGCGCTCAGGCGCACGGTGTACATGCCAGGCACCACCAGGGGACCCGACGGGCGCCGCGTCTCCTCGTCCTGTTCGGGATGACGGTGGCGCAGGTCCCACACAATGCGGTTGAGCCCCTCGGCGGCCTCCGTCGTCCACCGGGCGACCGCACCCCCGGCCGCGTCATGTACCTCGACCTGTACGTCCTCACGCGCGCCGTCCGACCAGTAGTCGATGATCCCACCCGCGGGCGGATTCTCGCCCTCGTAGAACACATCGCCACGATGGGCCAGTTGGTTGCGGTAGCGGATCTGACGGGCGGGCAGCGTGGGGAAGGCGTGCAGCGCCGAGGCCATCACCTCCCGGTTGAGTTCCGACAGCGCCGTGTTCTGATCCAGGATCCAGATCCCACGCGCGTGCGTGCCCAGGATGAGATCTCGTTCCCTCGGGTGGATACGAATGTCGTTTACCGGTAGGGTAGGCAGGTTGCTTCGGACCTCGACCCAACGGGCACCCCCGTCGATCGTGTACCACAGCCCGAACTCCGTGCCGAGGTAGAGGACGTCGGGGTTGGCCAGATCCTCCCGCACGACCCGCACGACGCGATCCTCGGGCAGGTTACCGGCGACCGACTCCCACGTCTGACCGAAATCGTTGGAGCGATACACGTAGTTGGCGTAGTCGTCGTTCCGGTAGTTATTGATCGATGCGTACACCCGCCCCGGCAGGTGCCTCGACACCTCGATGTCGTTTACCCAAGTGTGGGTGGGCAGACCGGGCATGCGGGTCGACACCTCCTCGAAGTGGCCCCCAGCGTCGGTCGACACATGGAACTGTCCGTCGTCCGTGCCCACGTACAGGACGCCCGGGCGGATGGGTGACTCAGCGATGGCGCTCAGGGTGGGGTAGTAGGGAATCCCGTCGTCCAGAGACAGCACGAACGAGTCGGGTTCCTGATCCATGATGGCCAACGTTTGGCGCTTCACACCCGTGGTGAGGTTGCCCAAGTTCTCCCAGGATTCACCGCGGTCGCGACTCCGCCAAAGCACGTCGGTGCCGGCGTAGATGGTGGCAGCACTGTGCGGCGAGATCATGAACGGGCCGTCCCAGTTCGCCGGCGCCATGGCGTTGCCCAACTGCTCGTAGGGCGCGTCCGGGTTGGGCCAGGTGCGCCAGTTGCGGCGGGGACCGATGGCGCCGATGGAGTCACCGGGGCGGATGGTGACCCGTTCGCCCGTCTCCAGGTTGACCCGGTCGAGCCCCAGGTACTGACTTTCCACGTACAGCCACTTGTTGCTGGTGGTGTCCACGAGGTTCAGGAAGCCGTCCCCTCCGCCATAGCGGGTCCAGTCCGCGTTGATCACACCCTCGGAGCGGAACGTCTCGTTGGGACCCGCCCAGCTCCCGTTGTCCTGCAGGCCCCCGTAGAGCCAGTAGGGGTCCTTCATGTCGTACGAGACACGGTAGTACTGGCTGACCGGGAGGTCCGAGATGTAGAGCCAGGTCACGCCCCGGTCGTAGCTGATGCCCAGCCCGCCGTCATCCGCCTTCATGACATGGTGGGAGTCCTCGGGGTTGACCCACACCAACCGGTCGTCGCCGTGGAGGCTCTGGGGTGGGGCGGTAAAGGTGCGTCCGCCGTCGTTGGACCAAGAGTAGGCGTTCACCATGTAGATGCGCTGGTCGTCACTGGGGTCGACCAGAATCTGGCTGGCGTACATGGGGCGAGGGTTCCAGTCGCTCATGAACTCCCAGGTCGTGCCGAAGTCCTCGGAGCGGTACACGCCCGCACCTCTCTGCTCGTATGCCGTGGATGCGTTGTAGCGCTCGCCCTGCTCGACGGAGACATAGACGATGCGGGGGTCGCTCCTGTAAATCGAAATCCCGATGCGCCCGATGTCCCCTTCGGGCAGTCCGTTGTCCAATCCGGCGTTCGTGAGCGGCGTCCAGGTGTCGCCCCCATCGGTGGACTTCCAGAGCGCACTGCCCGGTCCACCCCCGTGAAAGCCGAACGGACGTCGACGTCGCTGGTAGCTGGCCGCGTACATCACGGACGGGTTGGACGGGTCCATGGCCACATCGACGACCCCGGTGTCTTCGTCCACCCCGAGGATGCGTTCCCAGCTCACCCCCCCATCCCGCGTGCGATAGAGGCCACGTTCCTCATTGGGTCCCCAGAGATGGCCCATGGCAGCCACGTAAGCGACCCGGCTGTCGGCGGGGTGGAGGATGATGCGCCCGATGTGTTTGGAGTCGCGGAGTCCCACGTTGGTCCAGGTCTCTCCGCCGTCGGTGGAGCGGTAGATCCCGTCCCCCCAGGACGACGATTGTCGGCTGGCGCGCTCGCCCGTCCCCACCCACACCACGTTGGTGTCGGCTGGATGAACCGCGATGGCACCGACGGAGTGGGTGGCCTCCCGCTCGAACACCGGTTCGAGCGTGATGCCCCGATTGGTGGTCTTCCAGACACCGCCCGTCGAAGTGGCGACGTAGAACACGTCCACGTCGGATTCCACCACGGCCAGGTCCACCACCCGCCCGCTCATGGTGGCAGGGCCGACGGTGCGAAACGTCAGCCCGTCCAGCTGCGCACTGGACAGTGCTTGCCCTGTCAGCGTAGTAGGCCAGACAGCGGCGACAGCCAAGAGCGGGATCAAGGGAAACCGAACCACGGAACATCTCCTCGCAGGAACAGGAATGGGAGTCGAGCAGATCTCAGTATACATCCAGATCGTCGCCGAAGTAGACCGGACCGGTGTAGTGCGTGCGGACCTCTGCGATGACGGAGTCGGGCGGGGCGCCCCAAAGCAGATGATGCGTGAGTACCAGCGCTTTGGCTCCAGCCTCCTGGGCGATGCGACCCACGTCTGTGCCCGACGTGTGGAACGCCGTGTGATAGGCCTGCCAAGCGCTCTCGCGAACGCGCAGACCGGCACTGGCGTAAACCTCGTGAACCAAGACGTCACACCCGTTACACATGCGCACGATCTCGTCGCTGGGCCCGGTGTCGCCGGAGACCACGATGGAGCGGTCCGGCCCGTCGAACCGGTATCCATAGGCGGCCGTCCAACTCCCGTGGGGCACCCGAAACGCGGTCACGCGCACGCGTTCATCCTCGAACACCACCCCGGGTTCGACGTCCAGGCCCTCCATGCGCCAGCCCGTTTCGTTCGCCGGCTCCAACCCGTCGAGTCGCACCCGCACATCCTCGCTGTAGGCCGCCCGGAGATGTTGGGCCATGTCGGCGGTACCCGGCGGTCCGAACACGGTCAACGGTGTTGTGCGTTCGAGGGTCCAGGGAGACAGCATGAGATCGGGTAATCCCACCGTGTGGTCCGAATGGAGGTGGGTTAGAAACAGGTGCGTGAGTGCGGGCGGCCTCAGCGCGTCCAGGCCGTGTTCCTCAGCGGCAGCCGCGGCCTGCCGGACGACGCCCGGCCCCGCGTCCACCAGGTAGGACGCCCCATCCACCACGACCGCCAGGGCCGGTCCGGACCGGGTGGGGTCGGCGTTGGGTGTGCCGGTCCCGAGCAGCACCACCCGGGTGCGGGTCTCGTCCCGCGGCCCCGAAGGGGCCTCAGCCCGAGGCGGTGTCGGGGGCGGCTCGCAGGCCACCGATAGCACGGCCAGGGCCCCCACGAGGCCCGCGGCGGTGCGGGATCGGGCCGATTTGGCTCCGATCTTGCGAATCAACACCCCCGAACGTGTGAATTTATGCGCCTGACGCACGAAAACCCTCCAATTTTCGGGGTTTTTCGGAAGGCCCACCCGGAAGCGAGGGGGCCGCGGTGGCACCCTGGGGCGGCCCAGAGGACCGCACCGCCTGCCGAACTGGACGTCAGCGTTGGAGGATAACAGAGCCTTGCAGCCACTGCACGAATCGGCGGAGCGGAAGGCCACGGACCGTGGGTCCGATGCCCTGATCCTGGCGCTCGCCCGTGCGTATGCCCTGTCCCAGAGCTATCCCACCCGACATGGGGCGGTTCAGGGCGCCATCGCCGATGTTCGCGCGCTGGCGCGAGAGCCCGTCCACCTCATCATCACCCCCCGGGGGGTCGAGTGCGGGGGCGGATCGGTCATGGACCGACATGGCTTCCTGAGGGAGTTGTGGCGGGACTTGCGGGCGGCGGCCGTCAGCGAACTCACCTGGCCGCCTGAGCTGACCCACGAGTCCATCGTGTCGTTCTTGGAAGCGCTCAAGCTCTGTCAGTCGAGCGTCGCGCCCACCCTGGAGGATCGGCTCCACGCGTCGGAGCATCCCGGTCCCACAGCGCTCATGGTGCGGGACGCGAACCTGGACCCCGTCGACCTCCGCCTGGACGAAGAGGCCCTGGTCCCCGACGAACACTGGTCGACGACCTGGGAGGGGATGGAGCCGGCTCCCGCCCTCGACGGTCCGCTCGACGAGATCGAGTGGCAACACCAGGCACCCCTGGCACTGCCCGAGTCGGAGAAGTGGGGCGCGACGGGAGACGCGTTCGCTGAGCCGAGCCCTGGCCTCGCTCCCCTCGCCGAGGTGGACGACGAGCAGGCTTCGCTCTTAGAGAGTCTGGGCGATGTCGAGCCGAGCGAGAATCCCGATCCCTTCGTGGAAGCGGTCGACGAGGAGGCGCCCGCCGAAGAGGCCAGTCCGTGGGACGAATCGGCCACGCCCATGCCCTGGGAGGACGTGGGCGGATACTGGGGCGAGCCGGCGGATTGGGGTGGAGGAAGCGAGGACGCGTTCTGGAGTCGTGAGAAGGCCGACACCGGGGCATCCGAGATCCCCGCATCCGACCCGGCCGACGCTTCATTCACGGCAGCAAGCGGGGATGGGGAGCCACCGCGGCCCGAGCTCGAGCAGGAGCATTGGCAGCTCGAGGAGATGGGTGAGCCTACAGGGGAGTTCCCCGACGGCACGGTTCCGATCGCCGATCTCGGTCTGGTCTCGGGCCCCTCTGACCACCTCCTGACTCCGGGCGCTGAGTTGGCGCGCCTGGCTGGAGGACTCATCCAGTCGGACCAGGACCTGGCCCAGGTGCACGCCTTCCGCGCCGCACTCAGTGACGCAACCGATCCTCCCTTCGACGCGGCAGTGGACCTCGAACAGGGCCAGTCCCGCACCGTTGTCCCCGTTGCCACGTTGGCCCCGGACCAGGTCCCCGTGCAGGATGAGCCGACGGGCGCGTACGACGCGTACGAACCGACGTTCACGGCGCAAGAGGACGAGCATCAAGAGGACCCCGTTCTGGCTGACCAGGTGTCCTTCGCTGAGGATGCGACCTTTGCGCAGGTGGCGTGCGCCGCCCTGTCCGAACCACTGGTGCACTCCGCAGCGGCTCTCGAGGACGTACTGGCCCGTGGCGCTGCCCTTAGGTCGCAGGGCGAGTACGCTGCGATCGTCGATGCCATCGAGGAGGTGTTCGCCAGCCGACAGCGCGACTACGACGGATCCAACGCACTGGCCCACCAGCTTGCGGACGCCTCGGTCGTGGCGGTCCTCGTCGAGCGACTGGGAGAAGCGAAGCAACCAGAAGAACGCACGCGCGCGCTGGACACGTCCGTGCGTCTCGCCTCCCTAGTGGCTCCGGCCCTTGTGCAGGCGCTCTCGGACGTACCCCCACGCCCGGCGCGGCGCAACTTCCTGGATGCCCTGTTCCGCATGGGTGACACGGCCTTCACTCAGGCCCTGCCGATGCTCGAGGACTCCAGGTGGTTCATCGTGCGGAATGCGGTGGATATCATCGGCGAAACCGACTGTCCGGGAGCCATCGAAAGACTCGCGGTAACGCTTTCCCACCCGGACGCGCGTGTGCGCAAGGCCACCGTGATGGCGATGGCCAAGATCGGTGGAAGCGAAGCCGGCATGCGGCTCCTATCCGCCTTCGAGGATCCCGACGGAGACGTGCGCGAGGCCGCGGCATTAGCCGTAGGACACTTGCGGGTCGCTCGCGCAGTGCGACCGCTGCTCGAACTGCTCGACAAGGAACGCGACGACGAGCTGCAGATCATCGTGCTGGTGGCGCTGGGACAGATCGGGGATCCCGTGGCGGTGCCCGCCATCGAGAAGCGGGCCTTGGGGACGTTCTTCAGCCGGCCCGCCACCAACGTGCGGATCGCCGCCTACCGTGCACTTGCCGGGATGGGGACACCCCATGCCACCCAACTGATACGGCAAGCCGTCCACGACAAGACCCCGGATGTGGCCGCGGTGGCCGCTAGCCTGTCTGCGGCACTCGATCGGCGCTAGGCTCCACTCAGCATACCCGCCAAAGCGCGGAATAGGCGCACACCCTCGACCACGGGATTGCCTACTTCCTCGCCCACTTGGGCGTGAGAGAACAAACCGGTAATGGTTGCGCGTACGGGCACATGGGGACGGAGCGCCTCACCGGCTCGCAGCGTTTCGGTGTAGGGAATCAGGTGATCGCTGCGGCCGTGCACCAGATGCACCGGGATCGTCAGCCTGTCGACGTACCGTTTCGGCTCCATCGCTTCCGACGCCCGTCGGATTGCGTTTGCCAGTCCCTGAACGATGGGTTCGCTCTCCTCGCGAGACGGGTCGCCGCAGTCGGGGGGTGCGAAGAGATCGAATAGGTGCTGGCGAGCGGGCGCGACGCCGCTGCGCAACTCCTGTTTGAAGGGGTTGTAGCTCGGATCCCAGGAGTCGATCCGCCGATCTCCCGCGGCTGTAGCCAACCGCAGCAGCGCCTCGGCCACGTCGGTCGCCGGAGACCAGTCGGGGACGCCCGCCAGGTAGTTGGCTCCCACGATCCAACGCCCGTAGGGGTCGGGCCTGCGATACCGTTCTTCACCCTCCCACTCATACCATCCGGTGAACAGGAAACGCAGCGTGTGCTCCAGGTCGAAGAACCCACCGAAGCCCGCGACACAGCTCAGATGGCGAGCGACCTTGGGGTCGGCGGCCGCAGCCAGTGCCTGTGGCGCGCCGAACGAGAACCCGATCAGGCCGGCTCGCCCCGGTTCCACCTCGGGAAGCTCGGAGGCGCCCACCACAGCCCTCTTGATCAAGGGCACGGCCGCTTCTGGCGCCAACGAAAGCGCCCGCCACTGTGCGACTTCCGGACATACGACCACGGCAGGCGAGGACGCCAACGCTCTCGCAAACCGGATCAGGGTAGGGTGGGCCCGGCCCGGCCGGGTGACCCCGTGAAGCACCACCCACAAAGGGAGTCGATGCGGCCGATGCACGGGGCGGTAACAGGTCGCTGCGACTGGGTTGGCCCCATTGCCGAGGCTCAGTTCGCGGGCTTCTAGCGCCTGTCCCCCCCGGGCCCAGGCCCGGGAGTAGCGAAATGATCTCAGATACCCACGTAACATGGCCGCGAACGTAGAAGGAACGGGGGGTCGGAGGCCAACGTGCCTTGCGCCGAGGGGGTCACCTAGGGAGCTTCCTGGGTTTCCGGGACGGCTTCGGGGTCCCGTGGGGCACCATTCAAGGGTCACCATTACCAGGAGTATCGGCATGCGGGTTCGAAACGCACTCTCACTCACGCTCGTCCTCGTGGGTTGCCAGGCCGGCGCCCAGGAGCAGGTCCAGGAAGGGCCCTGCATGGCTCGCGAGTCGGTCAATCCCAGCAGCAGCCTGCCGTACAGCCAGGCTGTCAGGGCCGGCGGTGCCGTCTATTTCTCCGGCAAGGTGGGTGCGTCTCAGGAAACCCGCGGCATGACCGAGGGCCGGATCCAAGCTGAGACCCGGAACATCATGGAGAGCTTCAGCCAGCTCTTCGCCGAGGTAGGGATCGGGTTCGAGGACGTCGTGATGGGCAACGTCTATCTCACGGACATCGCGGACTACAGCGGGATGAATGAGGTTTACGGGGAGTACTTCCCTAACAACGCGCCCAGCCGGGTGGCGTTGGCAGTCAACCAGATTCCGGCGCAAGGCATCGTTGAAATCTCGTTTATCGCCACCTGCTCCTAGACGGGTGAGGGGGCGGGGACGGGCGGGAGTCCTCGTGTCGCAGGCCTACCCATCATGACGGATTCTAGACCGCCCTACGGCGTCGCGGCCTTGATGGGCCTCGCGGTATTCATCCTGTATGTCGTGACGCTGGCCCCGACCACCGCGTTTTGGGATACCAGCGAGTACATCACGACGGGCTACATTCTGGGAATCCCACATCCGCCGGGGAACCCGCTGTTCGTCATGTTGGCGCGGGTGTGGACCATTCTGCTCGCGCCGCTTGGCCTCTCGGTCGCGGTGCGGGTGAACCTCTTCGCCGCGACCACGAGTGCGACCGCGGCGGCCCTGTGGTTCCTGGTCTCCCACCGGCTCCTGTTGCCGGTGCTGAGGGAGGACCGGCGGGCGCAGCTCGGAGCCGCGGCTGCGGCTCTGCTCTCGGCCACCGCCTACACGGTATGGAGCCAATCCAATGTCAACGAGAAGGTGTATACGGTCTCGACGTTGGTGATCGCGCTGGTGACGTGGCTGGCGTTCCGCTGGTACGACAGAAGAGATGAACCGGGCTCGGAACGGTATCTGATCGGGATCGTCTACCTGCTGGTGTTGGGTTCGACCAACCACATGATGTCGGTGCTCCCGCTCCCGGCCGGTCTGTTGTTGCTAGGGCTCGCGGCTCCGGCGGTGCTGCTCAAGCCACAGTTCTGGGCGCGCGTCATCCCGGCGGCCGTCCTCGCCATCTCCGTCAACTTCTTCCTGCCCATCCGGGCGGCCCAAGACCCTGTTATCAACGAGGGAGAGCCCACGTGTGCGGGCGTGGTGGACGCTGCAGTAGCGGTCTACACGAACGGCAAGGCCGGCTGTCCTGCGTTGGCGGATAATCTGCGTAGGGTGCAGTACGCACCGGTCCCGATCACGCAACGGAAGTCACCGTTCGCGGATCAGCTTCTGAACTACTTCCAGTACTTCGATTGGCAATGGGTCAGAAGTTTCGATCCGTCGGACCTCCCCAGGAGTGGAAGGCTACCCGTCACCCTGCTGATCATCTTGGCGGGGTGTTTCGGGTTGTTCACGATCTTCAAGGCGGATCGAAAGCTGTTCGCCTACATGTTGGCCCTGACGGGCACGCTGACGTTCGCACTGGTCTACTACTTGAACTTCAAGTACGGGTATTCCCTGTCGCCTGAAATCACTGACCCGAACCTTCACGAGGTTAGAGAGCGGGACTACTTCTTCGTGGCCAGCTTTTCACTATGGGGTGTGCTGGTTGGGGTGGGGTTGGCTGGCCTGTGGCGAGTGCTGGGGGACCGCGATGGTGGGCCGGTCCACTGGAAGGCGGCCCCGGTGCTGGCGGTAGCTTTCCTGCCCCTGGTTTTCAACTGGGAATGGGCCAGCCGCAGCGATGACTATGCAGCGCGCGACTGGGCGCACGATCTGCTAGAGAGCGTCGAGCCGTACGGCATTCTCTTCACCAACGGTGACAACGACACGTTCCCGCTCTGGTATGCGCAGGAGGTCGAGGGGATTCGGAAGGACGTCAGCGTCGTCGTGATCCAGTACCTGTTCACGACCTGGTATCCCAAGCAGCTCCAGCGGCATACCAGCCCCGGCGCCCAGGCAGTGTTCGATCCGGCGTCCGCCGATGGCTTGTATCCTGCACCTACTGCACCGCCGCCCGACCCGATCATTTCCCTGGCTCCGGAGGACATGGACCGGGTGCAGGGGGGACAGTTGGGTCAGAACATGGTGGTCAATCTGGGGACGGTGGCCGCCTCCTATCAGGAGGGGACCGTACTTACGCGTGGCCAACTGCTGGCCCTGGCCATGATTCGTGACAGCTTGGGCAAACGGCCCATTTTCTTTGCCAGTTCTGCGGGGACCATGGCGGCACTGGGACTCGATCGCTGGGCCGTGCGACACGGCTTGGCCGTGAAGCTGGATCCGATAAGCCCGGAGGCCGAGGTGGATCCCAATCTCGTCGCGCTCCCCGCTCAGATGGGAGGGGGAAGGGTGGCGCTGGACCGGTCGCTGGCACTCTCCGATCGTGTGCTCGAAGGTCGAAGTTTGGCGAACCGAGAACTGTGGCCGGACCGCGCCACGCTCAACATCCCGCTGCAGTACTACATCTTCTATGCGCAATTGGCGGAGGCGGCGGCCCTCGCCAGTTCGGACGAGGCGAAGGTGAACGCGCTGCGCGAGCTGGGAGACGGCTACCTGATCACCTGGGAGACGGGGCGCAACCGCCTGACCGGACAGACCTAGGGCCGTCCTTACAGGAACAAGGGAGCAGCGCCGGGGGTCGTGGAAGTCATGGCCGACCTGGAGTCTCTGAGTCCCGAAGAACGAACCCGGTACGCTCGCCACCTGGTGTTGCCCGAAGTGGGCGCCGACGGGCAAGTGGCACTCAAGCGAGCGAAAGTCGCGGTGGTGGGAGCCGGCGGACTGGGCTCGCCCGCAGCCATGTATCTGGCGGCCGCCGGGGTGGGAGAGATCGGACTGATCGACTGCGACGTCGTCGACCGCACCAACCTGCAGCGGCAGATCCTGCACGGGACCCCTGACGTGGGTAGGTCCAAGCTGGCGTCCGGCGCCGCGACCCTCGGGGACCTGAACCCGAACGTGACGGTCGTCCCTCACGAGACCCGCCTCGACAGCGGCAACGCGCTCGATGTGCTGTCCCCGTACGACCTGGTGCTCGACGGCTCGGACAATTTCCCCACCCGCTATCTGGTCAACGACGCCTGCGTGCTGCTCGGTAAGCCCCTCGTGTATGGGGCCATCCTCAAGTGGGGGGGGCAGGCTTCCGTGTTCGGTGCGCCCGGAGGCCCCTGCTATCGCTGTCTCTTCCGGGATCCTCCCCCGCCCGGAGCGGTGCCCAATTGTGCGGAGGCGGGGGTGTTGGGCGTCCTCCCGGGTGTGATCGGATCCATCCAGGCCTTGGAGGCCATCAAGTGGATTCTGGGGAGGGGTGATTCCTTGGCCGGGCGGCTGCTGTTGTTCGACGCGATGGCACTCAGGTTCCGAGAGATCGCGCTGACTCGCGACCCCGAATGTCCCGTCTGTGGGGACCACCCTACCCAGACGTCCCTGATCGACTACGACGTGTTCTGCGGCCTGCCGACCGGTGTCCCCGAAGTGGACGTGGAAGCCCTGCGAGCGGAACTGGACTCACCCAGTCCTCCCCAACTGGTCGATGTGCGCGAGGACTTCGAGTGGCAGTCGGGCAACCTAGAAGCCCTGGGCGCGCGATGGATCCCTTTAGGAGCGCTGGATACGCGCAAGGACGAGCTGGACGTTGGGGCGCCGCTCGTCGCGTACTGTGCGAGTGGGATGAGAAGTGCTACGGCCGTCGAGCGTCTACGTGAACTCGGGTTCGAGCAGGTGCGCAGCTTGGCCGGTGGCTACCAGGCCTGGACCCGTCGATTCGGGTCGGTGATCCGCACGCAATGAGCAAGGGCCTTCCGCGAGTCGTGATCGTGGGAGGCGGGTTCGGCGGAATCTGGTGCGCCAAGGCCCTTGCGAAGCACAGGGTCGACGTCACGCTGATCGACACCCACGGCTACCACACCTTCTTTCCACTGCTCTACCAGGTGGGTGCGGCGGAGCTCGGACCCACCTCCATCACCCATCCCATCCGATCCATTCTGCGGGGCACCGGGGTCACGTTCCGCCGTGGTCGGGTCGTACGCATCGACCCGGAGGGGCGCCTCGTCCACCTGGCTGACGGCTCCCTCCCCTACGATCATCTCGTGCTGGCGACGGGGAGTGTAGCCAACTTCTTCGGCGTCGACGGTGCGGTAGAGCATGCGTATCCGATGCGCACGATGCCCGAAGCGCTCCGTCTGCGGCGGCAGATTCTCGACTGCTTCGAGGCGGCGAGCCACACCTCGGATCCTGCGACACGAGCGGCTCTGCTGACGTTCGTGGTCGTGGGAGGGGGAGCCACGGGCGTCGAGTACGCAGGCGCGCTCTCGGAGTTGGTCAGAGGGGCGCTCCACTCGGACTATCCGACCATCGCGACACGCGAGCCGCGGGTCGTGCTGATGGAGGCGGGTGCGCGTCTGCTGCCCGGGATGGGAGAGCGGATGGGGCGCTATGCCGACGAACGCCTCAGGGATCGGGGGGTGGATGTCCGCTTCGGCGCCAAGGTGGCCCGCGTAGCGGCCGACCACGTGCGTCTGGTCAGCGGGAATGAGTTTCCGACCCACACCGTCGTCTGGACAGCGGGGATTCGAGGGGACCCGGAGCTGGCTGGCTGGCATCTCCCGATGGCGCCCGGTGGGCGGGTCAGGGTGGAACAGACGCTTCGGGTACCGGACTTCCCTGAGATCTATGCTGTCGGGGACGTGGCCTACCTGGAGGAGAACGGGACCCCGCTTCCACAGGTCGCCCAGACCGCCATGCAACAAGGCGAGCACGCCGCCCTCAACATCGGGCACACCTTGAACGGCCGTGATACGGTTCCGTTCGCGTACAAGGACCTGGGAATGATGGCTGTGATCGGCAGGAATGCCGCAGTGGCCGAGCTGGGCGGACGGGCCTTCACGGGATGGATCGCCTGGGCGCTTTGGCTGGTGATCCATCTGCTCAAACTGATCGGTTTTCGGAACCGCGCGTTGGTGCTCGTTAACTGGGCCTGGAACTACGTGACCTTCCCGCGGTCTGTGCGGCTGGTGGTACCCACCGAGGAGTGGCCTACCAACGACTGAGGGACACGATTCCCTCCAGCACATCCCCGACCTGAGGCAGGATGGCCTCCTCCACCTGCGGCGCATAGGCAACCCAGGTATCCATCGAGGCAATGCGCCGCACCGGCGCGTCCAGGAACTCGAACAGCTCATCCGCAATCCGAGCGGCGATCTCCGAGCCGATTCCCCAGGAAAGAGAGTCCTCGTGCGTGATCAGCACCCGGTTGGTCTTCCTGACCGAGACGGCGATGGTCTCCATGTCGAGCGGCTGTAGGCTTCGGAGGTCGATCACCTCGGCCTCGATCCCATGCTCCTGCGAGGCCTTTTTGGCTGCGTCCATGGAGCGCTTCACCAGTGCGCCACAGGTCACCAGCGTCAGGTCGGAGCCCTCCCTCACCACCTTGGCCTTCCCGAGCGGAATCATGAAACCGGAGCCCGGGTTCACGCCCTTGTTGTAGACCTGCCGGTACAGGTGCTTGTGCTCGAGGAAAAGGACAGGGTCGTCGCAGCGGATCGCGGTCCGGAGCAGCCCGTTGGCGTCCACCGCGTTCGACGGCAGCACGACGCGGAGCCCCGGCGTGTGCGTAAACAGCGTTTCACCGGTCTGCGAGTGATAGATGGCGCCGCCCTTCAAGTAGCCCCCATACGTGGTGCGAATCACGATGGGGCAGGTGTACTGGCCGTTCGAGCGGTACCGCATCGTTGCGACTTCATTGCGAATCTGCATGAAGGCGGGCCAAATGTAGTCGAAGAACTGGATCTCGACGATGGGGCGGATCCCGCGTAGCGCCATGCCCACGGCTCGCCCCACGATGTTCGCTTCGGCCAGTGGGGTGTTGAACACCCGATCACCACCGAACTGGGCCTGCAATCCGTGCGTGACCTTGAAGACGCCACCCTTGCCCTTGGTCTGCTTGAAGGCCTCCGGTCGGGACGCGTCGGCCACATCTTCCCCGAACACCACGATGCGGGGATCGCGCTCCATCTCGGAGCGCATGCATGCGTTGAGCAGGTCCACCACCGTGAGGGGACGCCCATCCTCCGCCCACTGGGGCGAGTCCTCGGTGTCGAACGCGGGTCCGGTGGCATCCACTTCCTCCGAGAAGAGGTGCAACATCGCCGTGTCCGGAGAGGGTTGCGGTCTGGAAAGTGCCTCATCGGCTGCGTCCGCCACTTCGCGTTCCGCCTGGGCCTCCAGCTCATCCAACTGCTCAGGCGTGGCACAGCCCTCCGCAACTAAGAGCTGGCGGGTCCTGAACAACGGGTCCTTCCGTTCCTGGTCGGTCCGCTCTTCCTCCGTCCGATACATCCGCTCGTCGTCGGACATCGAATGCGAGTAGGGCCTCACTACATGCGCGTGAACCAGGGCGGGCCCTCGCCCGGAGCGACAGTAGCGCACCGCGCTTTCGGTCACCTCGTAGCTGTCGAGCACATCGCATCCGTCGCACTCGAGCACGTACAGGTCGGGGAAGCCCTGTACGAGTCGAGAGATGCTACCGCCGGCCGTTTGTACTTCCACCGGCACGGAGATGGCATATTCGTTGTCTTCGACCAGGAACAGCACCGGGAGCTTGAGGTTGCAGGCAGTGTTGAGCGCCTCCCAGAACTCGCCTTCCGACGTGGCGCCGTCACCCGTGGTGACCAACACAATCTCGTCGTCGTGGCGCTCGCCCATGGCAGCACCCAAGTCCTCGACCAAGCGTCCTCGGTAGCCCGCTTCCGCCGCTCCCACCGCCTGCAGGAACTGCGTGCCGGTGGGGGAGGACGTGTTGGCGATGTGATACCGTCGATCCCCGTAGTGTCCCGGCATCTGGCGACCGCCGCCGGCTGGATCGTCGGCAGCGGCGACCGCTTGCAGTAGGTGGTCCAGCGGCTCTTGTCCCAGGCGAAGCGTAAGCGCCCGGTCCCGGTAGTACACGAAGAACCAGTCGTACGCGGGCCTCAGATGCTCCGCGAGCGCGACCTGCACGGCTTCGTGTCCGGCTCCCGAGATCTGGAAGAAGATCTTGTTCTGTCGCTTGAGGCTGATCTCGCGATCGTCGACGCATCGGGCCGTCACCATCGTGCGGTACAGTTCGACCAGGCGGTCGGGAGTGAGTCCGCGGATCGTGTGTTCGGTGCCCAACCGGTCGGCAGTCGTCGACATCCAGTCTCCTCAATCGGCCCCGACGCAGTACGGCGTACGTCGTCCGGGAGTTGGTTCGTGAAAAAAGGGCGGTCCCTCCCACAGAGAGAGCGCCCCGGACCGTCTCAACCTACGGCTTCGCCGAAGCCAGGCCAACAGGTTCATCATCAGACCGTATCGGCATCTGCGAGATCGGTCAGTGGCGTGCCGCTGGCGAGTCCAAGGGCCAGGCGACGCGCGTACTCCTCCCCCCCTTCGCGGGCGTCTCGCCCTCGCACTCTCACGATGGGGATACGGCGTCCGTCGGAGCACTGAAGCGAGACGAAGGCTCGGGGTTTTCCGTTCTCCTCCGATTCGTCGTCGGGCAATGCGGCGACAGCTACCCGCACGTCTCCGTTTTGCAGCGATGCCACAACTTCGTCGAGGCGGTCCAGCGCCATACGGCACACTCCCAGGATGGTCGGTGCCCCCCGCACCACGACCGCCACATCCAAGGCCGCGGCCTCGGACGTGCTCCCACCCTCGATCGCATGAATCGAGTAAAGGACAGGGAGGTGGGCAGTTAGGAAGACTGGGACGCGGACCATTGGGGGAAGGGATGCCTTCGTTGCGGGGCGCTCCAGGGCTCGGCTGGACCTGCCTGAGGGGAGAATCTAGCTTCGCACGCTGGAGCAGAACTCGGACCTCAAGGTGCACGGATCATGCTCGGCCCCTACGCCCGCCTCCTCTTGGCCCATCCCTCCCTGTGGCCGGCCGCCCTTACGGTTGGGTGGCGCCTGCGCCGCCGGGGCTGGTACCGGCGGTTTCCCTTCCTACCCCTACCATCGGCACGGTACCTGCGCTGGAGAGAGGAAACCGCGTTCGGGAAGGGAAACACCCGTCCCACCGCGGAGGAGATGAGAGAGTATCTCCTTTGGGCAAAACGATTTAGGCGTTAGTCGCCGCGGAGGGAAAAGTGGGCAAGTTGTTCCTGTTCGTCGTTGTGGCCTTGGCGGGTGCATTTACCTATCCGGGGACCCGTCCCCAGATGGTGGAAGCCCTGGGACCCGCGTTGGATCCCATCCGGGCCTACAAGTCGAACAACGAGATGGAGGCCATCGCTTCGGAGCTTCTGAGCTACGATCGCACCTACTACAAGATGCCCACGGACTCGAAGGGGTTCTCAGGCTGGCTCGAGGGACGGTACCAGGAGGAAGCCCGGGTCGACGAATGGGGAGAACCGTACGCCTTGAAGATCTGGGCCGACTCGTTCTCGATCTCGTCGGCGGGGGCTGACATGGCGATGGGTACCGAGGACGACCTGCTTTGGATGCAGCCCCGAAAACGGTAGACTTCCTCCGGATGGATCCACGCTAGGATCCGCGCCCTCGTCCGGATGACCCTCCTTGGAAGGTATCGCGACATCGCTGCTTGATGGGGTGGCGGCGAGCGGCCCCTCGCTGTTGTTCGCGCTGACGTTCCTGGAAACCTGCTTCATCACCGGCTTAGTGGTTCCGGCCGGTGTGGCCCTTCTGTTCGGTGCGGCGCTCTCCGGTGCGGGGACGCTCAGTCTGCCCGCCGTGGTGGGGTCGGCAGTGGCCGGTGCAGCGCTGGGCGATTCGGTCGGCTTCTGGGTGGGCCGAAAAGGCGACGCCTCCTGGAGACGCTCCCGTTGGTTGAGCGGTGCCCTAAACGCGCGTCGTCGACAGCGCATGGACCGCATGCTGGCCGGGTCCCCCTTCGTCTCCGTGTCGCTCGCGCGGGTCGTGTCGTTCGTGCGGACGGTGATGCCGTTGGCGGCCGGGGGCTCGGGTCTCTCCTATGGACGGTTTCTCCTTTTCGACGCGTTGGGCATCGCGCTCTGGGCGACGCTCTACGTGGGCCTGGGTTGGTTTGCCGGCGAGCACGGACGCAGCGTGAACGGCGTGCTCGCCGTGATTGGGCTGGTTGTCTTCGCGGCCGCCGTGCAGATGGTGCTCGAGCGCTCCGAGTCCGGGCCACCCAAGGCCCGGCGGGTGGCACTGACCGGGAACGTGGGAGCGGGGAAGTCCACGGTGGGAAAGCTCTGGCGCGGGGAGGGCGTGCCGGTAGCCAGTTCGGACGAGTTCGCTCGCGCGGCCTCGGCGATCGGATCCGAGGGCTTAGACGAAATCGCGCGAGCGTTCGGCACTGAAGCCGTCCAAGCCGATGGGTCACTGGATCGGGCCTGGCTCAGAGCACAGGTGTTCGGCGACGAGGCCGCGCGGGAGCGACTGGAAGCCATCCTGCACCCTCGCATCAAAGCACTACGGGAAGCGTGGGAGGCGGAGCAGGAAGACGCCGGGGAGCGCCTGTTGGTCACTGAGATCCCGCTGCTCTTCGAGACGGGCACCGAAACCGAGTTCGACACGGTCGTCTTGGTCGATGCCCCGGAGGCCGAGCGCCTCGAGCGACTGGTCGAGACCAGGGGGCTCACGCCCGAGGTTGCGCAGCGCATCATCGATGCCCAACTCCCGAGTTCCCAAAAGCGACCGCTGAGCGACATCGTCATCGACAACGACGCGGACCTGGACACGCTACGTCGCCGCTCCCAGGACGCCCTGACCCAACTGCGGGAGGGTTCGTGACCCAGCCGCTCCGCATCGATCTCCACCTCCATACCCGGGCGTCCTTCGACTGCCTCAGCGATCCGGTCGAGGTCTTGGCGAGGGCGCGTTCCCGGGGGGTGGAACGCATCGCCATCACGGACCACAACACGTTGGATGCCGCGAAGAGCATGGCCGAGCGGTTCCCCGACCACGTGATCCTCGGTGAAGAGGTGAAGACCGAGGAGGGCTTCGACATCATCGGCCTCTACTTGAGTGAACTCATCCCCAAGGGGACCCCCGCCCGTGAGACCTGTGAACGGATCCGGGCTCAGGGGGGCATCGTCTACCTGCCCCACCCGTTTGCGGCGGGTAAGGGTCAAGATGGCAAGTACGTCCCGGAGCTCCTGGGGCTCATCGACGTCATCGAGGTTTTCAACGGGCGGCTGCGTCCGGACCACCGAAACCAGCGCGCCGCAGCCGTGGCCCGCGAGCACCGTCTGTTGGTGGGATCCGGGTCCGACGCCCACACGCTGGGCGAGGTGGCCCGGTGTTACGTGGAGGTGCCGGCGCACCTCAATCGACCGGCTGACCTGTTGCGCGCGCTGGAGCAGGCCCGAGTCCACGGACAAACGTCGCATCCAGCGGTACACCTCGCGTCGACGTGGGCCAAGATTCGTAAGAAGCTGCCCTTCGGAACCTGAACGGTAGGCGGGGGTCCACCCCTGAGTGAGCGTGCCCTGTGGCTCGCACCCGGAACTTCGCGCAGGGAAGGGGAGGGGAGATCCGGTGTCCTACCGGACGTCGCCGGAGCGGATTCCGGCACTTCGAGCGGTCCTCGAGAGCCTGGAGGATTCGTCTCGTGTGGTACTGACGACCCACGTCAACGCCGACGGGGACGGCACTGGATCCCAGGTGGCGATGGCACTCTGGCTCGAGCAACGGGGTGCCGAGTGCTGGATCGTGAACCCGACGCGCTTCCCTCCCACGTTCGAGTTCCTGCTCCGCCGCCATGATTTCGTGGTTCGGGCGGGCAGTGCCAAGGCCACCGAGGTGTGCGCCTCCTCCGATCGGCTTCTGGTCCTGGACACGGGGGAGACCTCGCGGATCGGAAGGGTCAAGTCGGCGACGGATCACCTCCCCAAGACCATCATCGACCACCACGTAGAAGGGCCGTCCCCCATCGAGGGGGTGGCCGTGCGCGACGAATCCGCATGCGCGACCGGAGAGCTGGTCTACGACCTCCTGTTGTTGGCGGGAGCCGACATCACCAAGGAAATGGCGCAGGCCATCTACGTAGCGATTCTCACCGACACCGGCTCGTTTCGATTCTCCAACTCGACCCCCGCGGCACACCGCATCACGGCCGAACTGATCGAACTCGGTGCGGAACCAGAACGCATCTATGAACGCGTATATGGTTCATCGTCGCTCGACCGCTATCGGCTGCTGGCGGCTTCACTGGCAGAGCTGGAGTTCGATCGGGAGGCTGGCGTCGCCTGGATGACCGTGCCGGCCGAGGCGTATGACCTCTATGCCTCCGCTCCGGAGGACATCGACGGCTTCGTGGACTTTCCGCGTTCGGTGGACGATGCCGAGGTGGGCCTCCTGTTCCGCACCACGCAGAGTGGCGACACCAAGGTGTCGTTTCGCTCCCGGGGGAGGATCAACGTCAACGAGATGGCAAAGGTGTTCGGAGGCGGCGGGCACGCCATGGCGTCCGGGGCGCTGGTGTCCGGTTCGGTCGAAGAGGCCCGCCCTCAAGTGCTGGAGGTGGTGAGGGCGGGGGTTCGGCAGGCAAGGGCGGATGAGGGACGCGGCTGAGCTGTCCTCCGCTGCTTTCTTCAGCCTTCTGAGGCCTGATAGATTATCTGGATGGAAAACTCTCTTCGTGCATCGAAGGATCCTGGCGTTCCCGAAGCGCTTCCCCGCTCCCTGTTGACCCTCCGGGAGCGTCTGGGTGCCGAGCGGATCGACAAGCTCTGGATCTTCCCACCCCTGGTCCGCGGCCGTCGGGAGCGTGGTCTGCTCGTAGCTTCCGCCTTCACCGAGACGGACCAGCGACTGTTGCACACCGTCACCTACCAAGCGGAGCGGACGGGGCGGGCCCTGACGGTCGAAGCGGAGATCTTCGAGGAGGGCGTCTCACCCTCGGAACGGGTACCCCGGGTCATTCAGGGTGTAGTGGCGAGATCGACCCTTCAGTTGGGGGATGCCCGCGAGGTCGAGATCGACGGTAGTGCGGCCCAGTTCGCAGAGCTGTTGGCGGAGTTCGATGAAACGTTGCTTCCCACGCTGGCTTCATGACGACCCCCGCCCGCGCCGCGCCCTTCGTCCGCGTGTTCGGACGCTACCTCCGGGACCGCGGTCTGCCGGTCACCCAGCAGCGTGAGGGCATCGCCGAGATCGTGTTCTCGTCTGGGGATCACCTCTCCGTCGAGGAGATCGAGCAGCGCCTGCGAGAGCGAGGGGCGAAGGTCGGAAAGGCCACCGTCTATCGGACCCTCGACCTGTTGGTGAAGAGCAAGCTGGTGGCCGAGCACGACTTCGGTGAGGGGTTCAAGCGCTACGAGCACCGCCTTTCTCCACAGCCCGAACACGAGCACATGATCTGTTTGGGCTGCGGCGACGTCACGGAGTTCAAGGGGCGCGAGATGGAACGCATCGAGCAGTCGCTCCAAGCCGAGTTCGGGTTCCGGGCGACGCGACACCGACTGGAGGTGTACGGGCTCTGTGCCCGGTGCCATCAACGGGGCGTTCAGTTGCCCAACGAGGGCCTTACCTGTCCGGTGGACTCGCTCTGAGGTCGTCGCTCGCCTGTGCCTGATTCCAGCCACCCCCCGCAGTGGGATCAGTTCGAGTGGGAGGCGTCCCGGCGCTTCCTGGGGATCGATGAGGACGCGGCCAGGTTCGGGTCCGCGGCGGTGGTGGTGCTGCCGGTCCCCTATGAGGCGACGACCAGCTATGGCAGAGGAACCGGCGGGGGCCCTGCGGCCATCCTCGAGGCGTCGCGCTACGTGGAGACCTACGACCAGGAGATCGACGCCGAACCGTTTCTCGCAGGGGTGCATACGCTTTCTGGCCTGGACCTGACGAAGGCCAGCCCCGAGGCTGCCATGGTGCAGTTGGAAAGAACCTACACGCGTTTGCTCGAAGCCTGTGGGGATCGCTTCATCCTGATGCTCGGCGGGGAGCACAGCATCTCCGCGCCCGCAATCCGCGCGGTTGCGCGGGCTCGCGGCGAGCGGATCCAGGTACTGCAGTTCGACGCTCACGCCGACCTGAGGTTCGAGTACGAGGGCTCTCCGGCCTCGCACGCCTGCGCCATGGCGCAGGTGTTGGACCATGCGGACGTGTTGGGCGTGGGGATACGAGCGCTCTCCGCCGAGGAGGCCGAGCTGGCTCGCACGGACGATCGCGTCCAGCTCGTCTTCGCCGACGAGATGTGGGAGACCGATGCCTGGATCGAACGGGTGATGTCGCGGTTGGGCGACCCCGTCTACATCACGTTCGATGTCGACTACTTCGACGGGAGCCTGATGCCGTCGACCGGAACTCCCGAGCCGGGCGGGGGCGACTGGTACCGGACCCTGCGATTGCTGCGCAGGGTTTTCGAAGAACGCACTGTGCTCGGTGCGGACATCGTGGAGTTGGCGCCGAGGGCCGGGTCGGTCGCAGCCGACTTCCTGGTCGCCAAGCTCGCGTACAAGTTCATGGCCTATCGGCAGGTGCGGGGGCTCGGAGTCCGTTGAGCGGCGTGGGCAACGACGAACTGATGCGGCGCGGCTTGGAGAAGGCCGACCATCTGGATGCTGCGGGGCACGGATTGCCCGAGTCGGCCGATCCGACCGACACGTCACACGCTCCGCTGCGACAGGCCATCGCCCGCGCGACCGGCGCCCTGCTGTCGCCCGGCAATAGGGTCAGCTTGCAGTTCGATGGCCCGCATACCTTCGATCTCTGGTTGGATGCGATTTCGAATGCAAAGCGGTATGTGCACTTCGAGAACTACATCCTCCGGAACGATCCGATCGGCCGACGATTTCGGGACGCGTTGGTGGAGCGAGCCCAGGCGGGTGTGCAGGTGCGGGTACTCTACGACTGGATGGGGTGCTGGGCGACGCCCAGGCGCTACTGGAAGCCCTTCAGGCAGAACGGCGTGGAGGTGCGGGCCTTCAACCCTCCCGCGCTGAGCGATCCCTTCGGGATCCTGCAGAGGGACCACCGGAAGTTGGTGTGCGTGGACGGTGAAGTTGCGTTCATTGGCGGGTTCTGTGTGGGACAGGAATGGGCGGGCAAAGATGGTGACTCGCCGTGGCGCGACACGGGTGTGGAGATGCGCGGGCCGGCGGCGGCTAGAGCCGCCGGTGCGTTCGAGCAGGTGTGGGCGCTCATGGGCGATCCGGTTCCCGCGGAGGTGCGGGCCAACCATGAAGAGACGCCCCAGCAGGGGGACACGCCGGTGTGGCTGATCGAAGGGGTGCCCTGGCGGTCGCGGGTCTACCGAGCGGTACAGATCATCGCCGCGACCGCGACCGAGCGGATTTGGATCACGGACCCGTACTTCGTCACACCGCGTCCCGTCGCCGAGGGACTCATGGCGGCTGCCCGCGACGGCGTCGACGTGCGCGTGCTGGTGCCGGCACACAACAACTGGCCCTGGGTGGGGAGCCTGGTTCGCTCCGGCTACCGCAACCTCCTGGAGGCCGGGGTGAAGATCTTCGAGTGGCAAGGACCCATGATTCACGCGAAGACCTCGGTGGTCGACGGCATCTGGTGCCGCGTAGGGTCGAGCAACCTCAACACGGCGAGTCTGCTGGGGAATTGGGAGATAGACGCCGGAATCCTCGACGCGGAGCTCGCCCGCTCGTTGGAGGCTCTGTTCTTGGCGGACCTCACGTCCGCGGTCGAGATCGTGTTGCCGCAGCGCCGACAACCCACCACGACCCATCCCTCCAAGGTTGAGCCCCCGTTGATCCCGCACCGGACCAGTTCCCTGGATCCCGAGGGTCTGCAGGATCGCCTGGACCGCATCCGACGTTCGGTGAACATGCAAAGTGGGGCCGGACTAGCGAGTCTGGTGCGGGCGGGGTCCGCGACCTTGGACGCCATCGCGGGTCGTCGCACATTGGATCGGGAGAACCGGACGGTGCTCCTGACAGGCTCCGCCGTCGCGGTGGTCCTTGCCGTGGTGGCTGCCCTCAAGCCGCACATCGCCGGATGGGCCGTGGCCGCCGTGTTGGGATGGCTCGGGGTGACCACGGGCCTTCGGGGACTCGTTCAAGCCAGGCGCGCACGCCGGGAGATACAACGGATGGGCAGTGAGCTCCAATGAATGACTCGGTCGGAATCGTCGTCGCCTTCACCGCAGGCGTGCTCTCGTTCCTGTCCCCCTGTGTGTTGCCCCTCGTGCCGAGCTACCTGTCGTTCGTGACAGGCATGAGTTTGGATGACCTGCGCGAGGGCACGGATCGGCGGACCACCCTGACGCACGCGCTGCTGTTCGTCTCGGGGTTCACGCTGGTGTTCGTGCTACTGGGCGCGGCGGCATCGTTTCTGGGGCAGTTTTTCCGCGCCTACGAGGTCTGGGTGGCCCGGTTGGGCGGCGTCGTCATCATTCTGCTGGGTCTCCATCTGTTGGGCGTGTTCCGCTGGACCGCGCTCCTTCGCGAACGGCGGATGCATCTTGCGGATAAGCCCGCCGGCAAGTTGGGATCGCTGGGGGTAGGGGCTGCGTTCGGAGCGGGGTGGACGCCCTGCATCGGTCCCGTGCTGGGTGGCGTGCTGACGCTCGCGGGGACCACCGAGACGTTTTGGTCGGGCGTGGGCCTGCTGCTCGTGTATTCGCTCGGACTCGCCGTGCCATTTCTGCTTTCCGCGCTGGCACTGGACCGTTTCCTAACCACGTTCTCCCGCTTCCGTGGTGTGATGATCTGGGTGGAGAAGGCATCGGGTGGGCTACTGGTCATCCTGGGCCTGCTGCTGATCACCGGGCGCTTCAGCACACTGTCGAACTTCCTGATTCAGTTCACGCCGGAATGGCTGTACTCCCGCATCTAGTGTATCGCCCACGAGCGAGGTGCTGAGGATGGGCGCGCGCTGGTGTCCCGGAGAGTGGACGGGTTCGTGCCGCCGTGGGTCTCAAAAGTGGACACCCAGGGGTGCAGAGTCGGCTAGTTTGAAGTTCGAAGACAGATCAAACGGAATGCGGTAACCCGTTTATTGTCAACCGATTACGTGTACGGATCTTAGTTGGTGCGGTGAGGATCGTATTCCAGACCCACTCGGTCCGGAGATTGCTTGCAAGGGTGGGCGTATCTGAATGATTCTCCGGCGGGGCGCCTTTACGACCCCACTGCCGGGTTGATTCAATAGACTGCGAAGCGCAGCGGAGGAGGGAGCATGAACATGGGCACTGGAATCGTCAGGGCGGGGGTCCTCGTGGCATTGGTGGGGCTCTGGGGCTGCGGCGCCGAAGCTCGCTCCGAACCTGCCGAAGCCGCGCTACCGATCGAACCCATGGTCGCCCACACGTCGAGCGCGTCGGACCTCGAAGCCGATCTCGCGCAGGGCCTCGTGGTCGATGTTCCGGAAGTCGAGGTTGAGGCCGACGTAGAAGCGTCGCCGCCCACCGTGGAGCGGGCGGAGCCCGTGGTGACGCGTCGCGCTCCGACGCCGACCGTCGACGCCAGTCCTCGCAACAGTGAGCCGGTGCTCACGTCGACGGCGGTGCCAGGATCGCGCCCCATGGAGCGTCCGGAACCCGAACCGGCTGCAGCCGTGCTCCCGGGAATCGAGTTGGCCGTCGCGTTGGACACCGAGCTCAACACGAAGGATCACCTTCCCGGTGACGTCTTCTGGGCGACGCTCTTGGATGACATCGTGAGCGAGAGCGGTCTCCTGCTCATTCCCGCCGGAGCGGGCGTGCGCGGTGTGGTGACCGAAAGCCTGCCGAGCCCGGACAACGGGGACCCGGCCGTGCTGGAGTTCGAGTTCGACGCCATCCTGGTCGACGGACGTGAGCTCCCGCTCGAGTCGAGGGTGCTCTACGCGCCGGTCGAGACCTCCGAGCGCGACTCCGGGAAGGAGTCGACCGTGAAGGTCGTGGGGGGCGCCGCTGCCGGTGCCATCCTCGGCAGGATCCTGGGTGGCGATAGCAAGGACGCCGCCAAGGGTGCCGTGGTGGGGGCGGCGGCCGGAGCTGCCGTGGCCGCCGGCACGCGTGACGGGCACGCGCGGATTCCGGAGGGAGCCGTCGTGGAGCTGGAAGTCACGCGGCGGCTGCGACTGGTGTCCTGAAGCACGCAGCGTAGCCACAACGATCAGGGGGCGACGAGATCATCTCGTCGCCCCCTTTTCTTTCTCTTGTGCTAACACAGGTCACCAGCCGATGGCACGGCCTCCCCGCCGCGGGTCTGACCAGCCGGTCATCGAGCCGTCCGGTCCCAGCAGAATGGCCTGCACGTCTCCCGAGACACCGCCACTGAAATAGGCATCCACGTTCCCGGCTTCCCGTTCTGAGAGCCGGTGCCCCAACGCCTCCAGCGCGGTGACGGTGGCCTCGGGAAGTCCCCCATGCTCGTAGACCACGACGTCGGGGAGGTGTTGATGATGCACGCGAGGTGCGTTCACTGCGTCGGCGACGTTCATGCCGAAATCGATGACGTTGGAGATCATCTGAAATACGGTGGTGATGATTGTGGAACCGCCCGGCGTCCCCGTGACCATGTACAGATCTCCGGCGGGGTCGAGTACCACCGTGGGCGTCATGGCCGAGAGCATGCGCTTGCCGGGCTCGATGGCGTTGTTCTCTCCCTGCACGAGGCCGAACTGGTTGGGCGTCCCGGGCTTGGCCGCGAAGTCGTCCATCTCGTTGTTCAGCAGGAAACCCGCGCCTGCGACCGTCACACCGCTCCCGTACCATGAGTTCAGCGTGGTCGTGGTGGCCACGGCGTTCCCATCGGCATCCACCACCGAGTAGTGGGTGGTCTCACCTCCCCCTTCCGAGGGACCCAGGCCGGGACCGATCTCAGACGAGGGCGTCGCGGCCGCCAACGAGATGTCTGCGCCCCGCTCGGCGGCGTAGGCCTTCGAGGTGAGCTGCTCCAGGGGCATGTCCACGAAGTCTGGGTCGGCCAGGTACTCGTTCCGGTCCGAAAACGAGCGTCGGGCCGCCTCGACGTAGACGTGGAGGTGTTCAGGCGAGTGCCAGCCCATCGCACCTACATCGTAGGCCTCGACCATGTTGGCGATCTCCGCCATGGTGGCCCCGCCCGAGGACGAGGGCGGCATGGAGAGGACCGTGTAGTCCCGATACTCGAAGCGGATCGGGTCGCGCCAGGCAGGCGCGTAGGTACGCAGGTCCTCATGCGTGATGATGCCGCCGCCCCGCGCCATCTCGGCCACAATCAGGTCCGCGGTCTCGCCCCGATAGAATCCGTCGGGCCCCTGGTCGCGAATGCGCTCCAACGTGGCCGCCAGGTCCGGCTGGGCGAACGTCTCCCCCAGCGCTGGGGGCGCTCCGCCGGGCAAGTACACCTCGGCTGTGGCCGCAAAGCGGGACAGGGCTTCCTCCGAGTACGCCAATCCCGCCCCCAGGCGTTCGTGCAAAGGGAAGCCCATGGCGAGGTCGATGGCTGGCTGCACGAGGTCCGTCCAGGGAAGCGTGCCGTAGCGCTGGTGCGCGGCCCACAGGCCGGCCACCGATCCCGGGACGCCGGAGGCGAGGTGCCCCACCACCGAGGCGTCGGTGAGGTTGCCGGCCTCGTCGAGGTACATGTCGCGGGAGGCAGCCAGGGGAGCCTTTTCGCGGTAGTCGAGCGCGACGCTCTCCCCACTTGCGAGGCGGATCACCATGAAGCCTCCGCCGCCTATGTTACCGGCCTCGGGGTTCACCACCGCCAGCGCGAACCCAGTGGCCACCGCAGCGTCGATGGCATTCCCCCCTTGGCGCAGGATGCGGACGCCCACATCGGATGCCAGCTCGTCGGTGGACACCACCATCCCGCTGTCGGCCAAGACGGGCTCGGCGCCGGCCGCGTAGCCCCAGGTCTCCGTGAACAGCCCCCGCTCCTGGGTGGCCACCGACTCGGCGTCACCCGAACAGGCGGAGAGCGCCAAGGCCAAGGCGGACACGGCCCCTAGGGGGCGGGGGACGGTGGGACTGGGCACGGCGACCTCCTGGAGAACGTGAATCGTGTCCAATTAGAGGCTCAGACGGGACTTGGCAACAAGTGGGGGTCCGGATGCCCTATCTTTGGTGCAACTTCCTCCGAACGGCCCCCACTCACGCCCATGTTGGACGACCGACTTACAGAACAGCGCAACCCGGCCTCGGCCGGCATCGATGGACTCTCCACGCGAGAGATCGTGGATCTCATCAATGCCGAGGACCAGCGGGTGGCCCAGGCCGTGAGTGCCGAGGCCGCCTCCATTGCCCGGGCCGTCGACCTGGTGGTGGACGCGTTCCGACGGGGCGGGCGCCTGATCTATGTGGGGGCGGGGACGTCCGGGCGGCTGGGTGTGCTCGACGCCGCCGAGATGCCCCCCACCTACGGGACCGATCCGTCCATGGTGCAGGGGATTATTGCTGGTGGCCACGAGGCGTTGGTGCGGGCTCAAGAGGGCGCGGAAGACCATCCGGCCGACGGTGCCACTGCCGTCGACGCGCTTGACGTGGATGAGGCCGACTTCGTGTTGGGCATCGCCACCTCGGGGAGCACACCCTACGTGCACGGTGCCCTGGCCCGCGCCCGGGAGCGGGGTGCCCGCACCGGGTTCTTGTTGTGCACCCCTCCGCCCGCTGACCTACGCGATACCCATGACGTGGTGATCGCCCCGTTGGTGGGACCCGAGGTCGTGACCGGCTCCACCCGCATGAAGGCGGGGACCGCCACCAAGTTGGTGCTCAACACGTTGACCACCACTTCTATGATCCGAGTTGGGAAGGTGTGGGGGAACCTGATGGTGGACCTTCAGGTCACCTGCCAGAAGCTGCAGGACCGCAGTGAGCGGATTCTCATGAGCACCACCGGCGTCGAGCGATCCGACGCCCGGGACCTGATCAAGGCGGCGGACGGTCACGTGAAGACCGCCATCGTGATGGCGCGGTTGGGGCTCACGAAGGCGGAAGCCGAAGCGCGGCTCCTCGACGGCGACGGTCACCTGCGCGATGTGGCGGGTCCCAGTGGCGGCTAGCGTCCGCATGGACTCCTGCCCGGTGAGGTCGCCTCAGTGATCTACGTCGGTCTGATGAGCGGGACGTCGCTCGACGGCCTCGACACCGTCGTGGTCGACATCGAGGGAAGCGGCCTGGCGACCGTACGGTGCCGCACGCTCGGGTTCACGTCACGGGCGTACGGCGAAGACACCCGCGGGCGTCTGCTCCGCCTGCTCGAGTCGGGGACGCCGGCCGACCTCTGTCGGCTGCACGCGGACGTGGGTGAGTTCTTTGCGCGGGGAGCGCTGGATCTGCTGGACGAACTGCAGATCGCCCCTGAAGATGTGCGCGCCATTGGCTCCCACGGACAGACCGTGTGGCACGAACCCCCTGCGGGTACGACGCGGGGTGCCACGCTGCAGCTCGGGGACCCGGCGACCATCGCCGAGCGCACTGGGATCGACGTCGTCGCAGACTTTCGCAGTCGTGACGTGGCCGCTGGCGGCCACGGTGCGCCTTTGGTGTGCTTCGCGGACCGCGCGCTGTTTTCCGTTGAGGGCGGTGGACGTGCCATCCAGAACCTGGGCGGCATGGGTAACGTGACCTGGTTACCCGCCAAGGGCGACTCGGCAGAGCTGGTGGCGTTCGACACCGGTCCCGCCAACGCGCTGATCGACCTGGCTGTGGAGAAGGCCACCGAGGGTGCCAAGACGTTCGACCGGGGCGGCGCCATGGCCGCTCGGGGTGATGTCGACGAAGGGCTGTTGGCGCGCGCGCTTGCGCACCCGTTCTACGCGGAGAAGCCGCCGCGCTCGACGGGCAGGGAGGCGTTTGGACGCCCCTACCTCAATGAACTGCTCGGCGGGACCCCCCCGGACGGACCAGAGGCCTGGTGCGACGTCATCGCCACGTTGACGGCGCTCACGGCGCGCTCTATTGGTGACGCCTATCGACAGTGGGTCGTTCCGCGAGGGCTCGAGGAGGTGGTGCTGGTCGGTGGTGGTGCGCACAACGCCACGCTTCGCGCGATGATCCAGACCGAGCTGGGGAGCGTCCCGGTCCGGACCGGAGCCGAGGTGGGCGTGAACGTCGACGCGAGAGAAGCGATGGGCTTCGCCCTCCTGGCCTGGGCCTTCCTGGAAGGGGTGTCGGGCAGCGAAGTGGGGGCGACTGGTGCCGCCGGTCCGCGCGTACTGGGCTCGTTCACACCCGGGAGGGGCACGTAGTGGCCAAGCGAGGAAGGGCGAAGTCAAAGGCCAAGCGGAAGCAGAGGCCGGAACCGGCCGCCGCTCCCGCCACCTCGACGCCCTTTACGTTCCCGAGCTGGACGCCTTGGGCGGCGCTCGGCGCTGTGGTGCTACTCGAGACCTTTCTCGTCGTCGCGGCGGCCAACCCTTCGCCCCATTCCGGTGGCGACAACGCGGGCTACCTGTCGCTGGCCTTCTCGCTGTTGGACGGCGGGAACTACCACGAGCTGTGGGAGCCCGGGGAGCCGGCTCATACCAAGTATCCCCCGGGGTTCGCGATGGTGTTGGCCGGACTCATGGCCCTGGGTGCCCGCACCTGGACGGCATTCAAGGCGGCCAGCGCGTTCTTCATCGTGGCCGCGCTAGGGCTCTCGTTTGCCTGGATCTGGCAGCGCCGCTCGTGGGCGATGGCGTTGGGGGTCTCGATCGTGTTGGCGTTCTCCGACTCGTTCATCTACTCGAGTCAGTGGGTGCTCTCCGATCCCATGTTTCTGGCTCTGACCCTCTTGGCCCTGCTTGCACTCGACCGTGCCGAGGGACCGCCGGTGGAGGACCCAGCGCCGGACACCGCCGAGAATCGGCTGCCCCAGCGCGGCTGGCTTGCGGTGGGCGCGCTGGCTGCGATCTGCGCGTACTTCACCCGTTCCGCCGGACTGCCCCTGGTGGTCGCGCTGGGGCTGTGGCTGGGGCTCAAACGGGACTGGAAGGCGCTCGCTGCTTTTGCCGTCGCCTTCGGCATTCCTGCGGTACTCTGGAGCGTCCGGGCCAGCGTCGCCGGTGCGCCCGGATACGTTTCCGAGTTCTGGATGGTCAACCCCTACGACCCGTCCCTCGGTCGGACCGGGTTGGGCGGTCTGTTTCGAAGGGTCGTGGAGAACGCCGGTTTGTACCTGGGGTCGGCCATCCCCGCGGGCATCACGGGACAGCGGGGGACGAGCACGCCCGTCTTCGGTGTGCTGCTGGCACTGTTGGCGGTCGTGGGGTGGGCGAGACGCCTCAAGGCGCCCAGGGTGGCCGAGCTGTTCGCGCCCATGTACCTCGGGCTGATTCTACTCTGGCCGGTGGTCTGGTCGGGCGACCGGTTTGCGCTGCCACTCTTTGCGCTGGTGCTTCTCTACGCGGGGGAGGCGCTGAGCGAGTTTGCGGCCAAGCTGCATCCGAGGGCTCCCGCCCTCGTGGGTGCGCTTGCGGTGTTTCTCCTGGTGCTTCCCGCTGGTCAGAAGTGGCAGACCTACGTGACGCAATCGCGTGTATGCACGCAGCGCGTGGCGGAGGAGGGTGCGTTCGGTTGTTATCAGGCGCGTATGCGGGAGTTTGTATCCGCCGCGCGGTGGGCGACCGATGGGTTGCCCGAGAACTCGGTAGTCCTCACGCGCAAGCCCCGAACGTTCTTCCTGCTGAGCGAGGTCAAGTCGCGCACCTATCCCCTGCTCGAGTCGGCGGACAGCTTACTGGCTGCTGCTGACGATGCGGGGGCGCGCTACGCCTTGATCGACTACCTGGATAACCTGGGGAGCCGCTACCTGGTGCCTTCGGTGCACCAACGCCCCTTGGCGTTCTGTGCGCTGGTTGGGTTCGGGGGGGATGCCGAGGGCGTGCAGACCCAACTGCTAGGCGTGCGCGCGCGCGAGCAACGACAGGCGACGGCGGAGCAAGCGGCCGAGGGGGGCGTGGGCAACCTCACCATTCCGTTCTGCCCACCGAGCTACCGGGAAGCGGATGCGCCGGAGGCCGCGCCCTACACGTCGTTGGAGGTCCCGCTCCTGTCCCGACTCGACCGGTAGAGTGCCGCCAGCGTGATCCCGAAAAGGATGTGCTCCCACAGCGTATCCGCTTCTTCTCTCTCGACCTCGAACACCTGCGAGATCACGGGAATCCGTCGATGAGGGCTGAGCGGGCCGAGCAGGTTGGCGAGGCCTCCCCAGGAGCGGGTGGCGTGCGTCGCCAACCCCAGAAGCACCCCGCGGCTCCAGAACGGACCGGGAAGCCACCGGTGGAGAAGGCGTCCGTAGATCATGCCGATCGTGGCACCCCGCAGCGCGCCCTCCCTCAATTCTTCGGCCTCGATCGCGTCGCCGAGCAGGCCGGCCCTGATCAACTCGCTCGAGAGCCCCGACACGGCACCGACCACGCCGGCGCTGACGTCGGGCGCGAGCGAGTCGGGCCCCACGCGGTCGGTGACCATCTGACCGAGGTCATCTAACACCTGTACGGGGGCCATCCGTCGCCCTGGGCCCGCCCGGTCCCTAGCTTCCGCCTTGCGACTCGCTCTGCGATCCGCAAGCGTCTTGAGGCGCCGGGGCCTCTTCGGCTTCCGTGCCTGCTCGAGGGCGTACCCCATCCGGTACCAAATGGAATTCGTTTCTGACATGGTGGGCCTGCTACCCTTCGGAGGGGCCAGCGGTTCGAGGCCGTGGAGGTCGCCCGGTCTTTGGCGCCGGAGTGTGCTCGTCGGGCTGGCGCTCGTGTGGGGCCTCCCCTCCGCTTCGCTGGCGCAAGCTCCCGACGAGGCCTGGCGCACACTTCAGACCGAACACTTCCGGGTGAGTTTTCCGTTGGCGTTGGAGAGCACGGCGCGGAGGGCGGGGGAGCGGGCCGAGCGCGCGCACGCCGGGTTGAGCGAGCTGCTTGGGGGCGCGCCCGAGGGCACCATTGACCTGGTGGTGACCGATCACGTGGACTTCTCGAACGGCCTCGCGAACGTCACCCCCTGGCTTCGGATGACCATCTTCGTCCGGCCACCCGTGGACGACGAGACGCTGCAGTACTTCGATGACTGGCTCGAGCTCGTCATCACCCATGAACTCGCACACATCTTCCACCTGGACAGGGCCGGCCCCCTGGGACGGCTGGGCCGAAGGGTGCTGGGCCGGCAGGGCCCCTCTTGGCCCCTCTTTCCGGGACGATCGCAGCCGCAGTGGGTCGTGGAAGGTATCGCCACCTACTACGAATCCGCGCTGACGAGCGCCGGGCGACTCCGGAGCAGCGAACACGAGATGTTCCTGCGGGTGGCGGCGCTCGAAGACGCGCTGGAGTCGTTCGACCGCGCGTCGGGGCGAGCGCCGAACTGGCCCACCGATCGCGCCTACGTGTACGGCTCGCGTTTCTTCGAGCATCTGACCGACGAACATGGCTCCGAGGCCATCCCCAAGTTCATCGAGGCCGTGACCCGGCAATGGATTCCCTACCGCATCAACGCGGCTGCGCGCGACGCGGTCGGGATCGGGGCGACGGAGGCGTGGGCCGGATGGCTCGAGGACATGGAGGCGGACGCGCGGCGCACCCTGGAGGCGTTGAGGGCCCAGGCGCCGCTGACCCAGTCGGAATCGGTGGGCCGCGGCCGCCGGCGCGCGCTTTGGCCCAGGGTGTCGCCCGACGGGCGTGTGCTCGCGTACGCGCTCTCGGATGGACGGAGCGACAGCGGCATCCAATGGGTGGACCTGGAGACCGGCGAGGAGCGGCGGTGGATACGCACCAACGGGCTCGCTACGCTTACCTGGGCGCCTGAAGGGCTCATCTTCGCGCAACTGGATTACCAGGATCCCTACCGCATCCGGAGCGACCTGTATGTGGTCTCGCGCGAGGGGAGCACACGGAGGATCACTGAGGACGCGCGGTTGTCGCATCCCACCATGAGTTCGGACGGCGCGTTGCTGCTGGCCGTACAGTTCGACCAGGGCGGGAATCGCATCGTCCGCGTCGACCCGGGGACCGGCGTCGTGGAGCCCTGGTCCGACAGCGGCTTTCGCGAGCTTTGGAGTGCCCCCCGCATCTCACCGGACGGTCGCTGGGTGGCGGCTGCGCGTTGGCTGCCCGGAGCCCGCATGGACATTGTCGTGCTGGATACCGCGGGCACCGTAGTGACGGAAGTGACGGCCGACCGGGCGCGCGACGACGCACCCACCTGGAGTCAGGACGGTCAGTGGCTGCTGTGGGCGTCGGACGTGACGGGGATCCCCAACATCTTGGCGGCGCGCTTCGATGGCGTCACCGGGCAGGTGGGTGAGGTGCGGCAGGTCACGCATACTGAGCGCGGCTTCCGCTACCCTGCGCTCGGTCCCGCGGGGGAGTGGCTCTACTTCTCCGGGTTTCACACCGACGGATGGCGCGTCGAGCGCACGCGGTTCGGTGATCCCGGTGCTCTGTTGCACGTCGCCGAGCGGGAGGGTTCGGGGGCCGCTTCGGCGGAAGCGTTTGCCGATCAGGTGCCCGGAGAGGTGCAGCCGTATAGTGCGTTCGCCACCCTGGGTCCGCGGGCGTGGGAGCCGCGCTACTCGGGTGCACTCGACCTCGTGGGCACGCGCGTGCTGGGTCGGCGGTTCGGGCTGGAAACGAGCGGTGAAGACGTGGTGGGCCGCCATGGCTGGAGCTTGACCGCGGAGTACGAGCCTTCGGGCGGGCGCGTGTTCGGCGCATTGGACTACGCGTATCGCGGGTTGGGGAACCCGGTCCTCAGGATGGGACTGAGCCAGGGTTACAGCGCCAGCCGCCGCGTGGGGTTGCAGGCGGACTCAACGCCCGTGGACCTGTTCGCGGTATCGCAGAGTCGGCGGGTCGACGGTGAGCTGGAGCTGCAGCGCAGACGTTGGCGTTCGTTCTCGTTCGTACGGTTCTCCACCAGCTGGGTGCGTAGGCGCAGTGAGCTCCTGGACATCGACCTGCAGCCGTCCACGGAGTTCGCGCTCAGGATCGACGCGCAGGACTTCTTCGAGGGTGCGGCTACCCTGGTGTGGTCCGACGCCCGAGGGTTTGCGTTCTCGCCCAGCGCGGAAGAGGGAACGAGCCTCCTGTTGCGCCTGAGGAAACGGGCGGCTGTGCGTCTGCCCGACTCCCTGGTTGGCGTGCCAGGTGTGGATGGGGGCTTCGATGAGGTGGTGGCGCGCGTGCGCGGCTACAAGGGCGTGGACCTGGGGGGATGGGGGAATCATGTCCTGGCCATCCAGGCCGCCGGGGGCAGGGCCACCGGACCGGGCGCACAGAATGCGCACTTTGTCTTGGGCGACGCTTCGGGAGTGACCGAGTCCATCACCGGGTTTTCGCTGTTTGGCGGGACGCCCAGGCTGTTTCCGTTGCGGGGCTACCCGCGGGGGATCCGTGCGGGTTCCTCGGTGTGGAGCGCCAGCGTGGAGTTCCGGGCACCGCTGCTCGAGGTGAGGCGGGGCTGGGGGAGTCTGCCGATCTACCTGGACCGGATCAGCGCGAGCGGCTTCTTCGATGCCGGAAACGCGTGGGGTCCCGTCGAAGGCACTGTGGCCAATCCTCGCACCGAAACACTGACCTCGGTGGGGGTGGAGCTGGTGTCCGACTGGCTACCGTTTTGGACGTCTACGTTACGGGTGCGTACCGGCGTCGGGTTCCCGCTGTCGCACAGCGGTGCGCCTGTGTGGTACGTGCGCGTAGGAACAAACTTTTAGTGTTTACGTCCTGCGAAGCGGAGCTTAGAAGCTAGCGGACGACTGGAAGGGGCGCACCGTATCGGGGTCGGCGTCGAGTTCGCTGTCGTAGAACTCCTGTCCTGCCAGCGACGCCATTCGATCCACACTCTTGCGCATCGCCTGCAGGGCACGGTCATAGCGCTCGGGGGACTCGGCGTCTCCCTCGCCCAGGCGTTGCACAAGTGCGGCTTGATTCAGATCGCGCACCAGCGCAATGAATCGATCCACCTCGACCCGGAGATCATGGAAGCGCCGTTCGTTCGGGTAGAGCGGGTTGGCGAGCTTCCATACGCCGACCCAGATCAGGAGCAGGCCGATGAGAATGAGGATCACGCGAAGCTGGAGATCCTGGACCCACAACGCAGCGAGAAACACGAGCACCATACCGGTGATCGGCAATCCCACGTCGAAGATCTTTCTCATCCAGCGCATTACCCTTTCGCTCCCTGGTGGACGACGTCATCCAGGCCTGATCGCGGGCCATCCGACGATGGGTCATTGGCGACGATCGACGGGCCTGCAAGACTCCCTGGTGCATGGATGAGGCCACAATTCAACGGCTTAGCAAAATGGCACGTTTTGGTCGCTTGACTACCATATGTGGTGTCACTATGCTCCGCGTCCCTCTACATCTTGTTGCCGGGTCCGTCTGTTTCCACAGGGCCTCGCCGGAGTGGGGCGGCTCCCAACGGTTTTCCACTGGCGAGCCACGGTTTTCCAGACGATATCGACACAATTTTCCACACTAGCAGTTGGAGACCGCTCCATGACCTCAGCCCGGGTTTCGAGGCAGCCTTGGATTTTTGACGATGTGCTGCCCGAGGACTTGCCCGATGCGCAGCTTACCGAAAATGCGCGTATCGTGCTGGCTCGTCGCTACCTCAAGAAGGACGAGGAGGGGAATGCGGTCGAAGAACCCGAGACGATGTTTTGGAGGGTGGCCAGGGTCATCGCTGAGGAGGATCGTCGCTATGGCGCCTCTGATGCAGCCGTTGAAGAGCTCGCCCGGCAGTTCTATGAGTTGATGACCACAGGGACGTTCGAGCCCAACTCGCCGACACTGATGAACGCGGGTCGTCCGCTGGGACAGCTCTCCGCGTGCTTCGTGCTTCCGGTCGAGGATGCCATCTCCAACGGAAGCAATGGCATCTACGACACGCTCTCGGCGATGGCGCTGGTCCATCAGTCGGGCGGCGGGACGGGCTTCGCGTTTTCGCGCCTGCGTCCCACCGGAGACGTCGTGCGTTCCACCATGGGTGTCGCGTCCGGTCCCGTCTCCTTCATGAAGCTGTACGACGCGTCAACCGAGGTGGTGAAGCAGGGGGGGACCCGTCGGGGTGCCAACATGGGCATCCTACGCGTCGACCACCCAGACATCCGTGAGTTCATCACCTGCAAGGAAGACACGTCGCAGGTGACGAACTTCAACATCTCCGTGGGCATCACGGATGCGTTCATGGAGGCGGTGCGCAACGAGACCCAATACGACCTGCTCAGCCCCCGCAGCGGCGACGTGATCGGACAGGAGGACGCCCGCGAGATCTTCGAGATGATCGTGCACGGCGCATGGAACACCGGCGAGCCCGGTGTCTTCTTCATCGATCGCGCGAACGAGTACAACCCGGTGCCGGCGCTGGGCTCCTACGAAGCCACCAACCCGTGTGGAGAGCAGCCGCTGCTCCCCTACGACGTCTGCAACCTGGGCAGCATCAACCTGGGCCAGTTCGTGCGAAGCGACGTCCCACGCGACAACCTGGTCGAGGAGCGCATCGATTGGGACGCCCTCCGCAGGGTCGTGCATCTGTCGACGCATTTCCTCGACAACGTGATCGACGCCAACCACTACCCGTTGCCCGAGATCGACGACCTCGCGCAGCGCATCCGTCGCGTGGGCCTGGGCGTCATGGGCTGGGCCGACATGCTGGTCCGACTGGGCGTCGCCTATTCGTCCGATGAGGGTGTGGCGCTGGCTCGGACGGTGATGAAGTTCGTGAACGAGGAGGCTCGCGTTGCATCGGAGCGCCTGGCGCGCACCCGAGGCGTGTTTCCCGAGTGGCCGGACTCGATTTGGGGACCGGATGAGACCGCCCCCCGCGGCGCTGACGGCGAGCGGATTCGCGCGATGCGCCGTTTGCGGAACTGCAACCTTACCACGGTGGCACCCACCGGTACCATCTCGATCTTCGCGGGATGCTCGGGCGGCATCGAGCCGCTCTTCGCGGTTGCGTTCATGCGGAACCAGGCGGGGGCCATGATGCCCGACGTCAATGGCGATTTCGTTGCGTTGGCGAAGGAGCAGGGATGGTACTCGGAAGAGTTGATGGAGCGGATCGCGTCGGAGGGGCACATCCACTTCCCCGAAGTCCCCGACGAGGTGCAGCGCGTGTTCGTCACCGCGCACGACATCCCACCCGAGTGGCACGTGCGCATGCAGGCGGCCTTCCAGGAGCATGTCGACTCCGCCATCTCCAAGACCACCAACTTTCCGTTCGAGGCGACCGAGGAAGACGTACGGGGCATCTACGAGCTGGCGTTCGACCTCAACTGTAAGGGCGTTACCGTCTATCGCGACGGGTCGCGCCCCATGCAAGTGCTCTCGACCGGCAAGACGGGCCAGACCGAGGAGACCGGCGCAGTCGCTGCCTCCACCGAGGACCTGATCCGGTTGGAGAACGCCCTGGCCGATGCTCGCGAGGAGAACCACCGCCTCCACATCCTCGTCGAGCAGACGCGCGCGGAGGCCGAGGAGCAGGACGAGACCGCCCGCGCCCGCCGGCACAAGCGTCAGCGCCCGTCGCTGCTGCGTGGCCGGACCGTAAAGATGAACTCGCCCTTGGGCGACCTCTACGTCACCATCAACGAGGACGAGAGCGGCCGCCCGTTCGAGGTCTTCTGCACGTTGGGCAAGGCCGGGGGCGCCGCCATGGCGGACTCGGAGGCCATCGGGCGCCTGATTTCGCTTTCCCTGCGCTCAGGCATCCCCATCACCGCCGTCCGCGACCAGTTGCGCGGCATCTCCTGCGACCGAGCGGTGGGGATCGGACCCCACAAGGTACTCTCCGCCCCCGACGCCATCGCCCAAGCCATCGAGCACTACCTCCAGGAGAAGGAGGGGGTGCAGGAAGAACTGCTGCCGCTCCCCACGCTCCCGAGCCCAACGGCCGCTACAGCGAGCAGCGCGCCCCAGTCGGTGTCGCAGCCTTCACGGGATTCCGGTGGGGCCGCGTTCCTGGGGAGCTGTCCTTCCTGTTCGGCGAGTCAGCTTGCCTATGAGGAGGGGTGTGTGAAGTGTTATGTGTGTGGGTATTCGGAGTGCGGCTAGTCGCGGCATCGCTCAGTCCCGCCGCTCGGGGTTGGTAGGCAGGGCGAGCGGGTAAACACCGCGATCGAGGCGGGGTCGCTCGCCTACTAGGTGGGGAGTCTGGGTTCAGAGGCTCGCTGTACGAATGGAGCCGGTTGGGTTGGCTGTTGGGCTGAGTTCGTCCGCGCGACTCCATTAGAACCCCCTTTTCGATCGCGGTGTTCACCCGCACGCCCAGACGGTGGAGGCGGCTGGCGGTGGTTCGCGCGCCGCTTTCGCTGGGGTGTCATTTCCGGTCGGCGGGGGTGGGGTCGGGGGCTCGGCTTGGGCTGCCTGCTGTCCTGGTTCGGGGTGTCGTCCTCGTGGGTGCCATATGGGACGGTTATGTCGGGATATCCGACGGCGCGGTAGGGCGGCTTCCCAATCCGCGCCGGTACCTCCCTTTCGTTCGCGACATACGTCCCAATGGAGTGGTGTCACCATGAAAATGACAACCAGACTACTCGGCCTTGCGCTCCTCGTGCTCGCTGCGGGGTGCGCAACGGCGAGTGTATCCTACAGCGATGTGGCGCCGGGGGATCAGCGCGTCTCCGCTGAATCATCGAAGTTCAACGTGCTTGGATTGAGTCCAACACCTATGGAGACACTCAGCGAGCTGCGCGACTCACTCGTCGAACAGTGCGGAGGCGGTGGCGTCACCGGAATCGTCTCTAGGAGCTCCACGATCTACGCCATTATCGGCGTTATCGAAAAGACAGAGCTCGTGGGGCACTGCGTGCAGCCCTAGCCCAAAGGAGCAGTTCAAGAGAGCGAACGCAGCAAGAGGGATGAGTTGGATCTTGGTCGCCTGGGGCTTGGTCAACATGGTATTCCCACTGTGGCTTGCAGTGCGAGCGGTCGAGACGGGGGCAGAGCGACCTTTGGCGGGCTTCGCAGGTGACCTGTTTCCCGTGGGGCTCACTGCGGTACTTACGGGACTCGCCCTATTGCTCGTATTGGACCGGCTCGACGCACTCACACGGACATTCTCCGAGGAGACTCTTCGTGATACCCAACACTTGGGCCTGCGCTGAGCGAAACGCCTGCCTCTCGCCTTGCCGCCTAACCCAGCGTTGATACTGGCACTCCGCATTTCAGCGGACGCAAGCTTCGCTTGCGCTGGTTTGGTGCGGAGCGCAGCATAACGCCTACGCGGTTAGATGGATCTCAAACGACTTCGGCTGACGAACAATGAGCCTCTTTGAACAACTAAGTGCCCTGAGTGCTCGCGCTGGTGATCAGACTGAGCACCTCGCCACTGAGGAAGCCACCAAGAACGCGCTGGTGATGCCCTTCATCAACGCGCTCGGATACAACGTCTTCGATCCTCTCGAAGTTGTCCCTGAATTCACCGCAGATGTCGGCATTAAGAAGGGTGAGAAGGTCGACTACGCCGTTCTGAAGGACGGGCGTCCCGTGATACTGTTCGAAGCGAAGGCCGCCGGGGTGGACTTGGATCGAGTCGTGATGTCCCAGCTATTTCGCTACTTCACGGTCACCGACGCTCGGATCGGCGTCTCAACGAATGGCGTACAGTATCGCTTCTTCTCGGACCTTGAACGGCCCAATCGTATGGACGAGAAGCCGTTCCTGGAACTCAATCTGACTGATCTACGACCGGACGTTGTAGTGGAGCTGTCCCGCTTTGGTGGACGGTTAGGTACTGAGGATCAAGCGACTGCTTTGGATTGTAGTGCGTACCTCCGTTCGAAGTCGATGGGAGAGATCTGTCCGAGGGCGGAGTGGCGTCGTCGGGGATTGTAGAAGCCTTCGATGTAGCTGAAGACGGCGAGACGAGCCTCGACCTGCGATGTGAACCGACGCCGGTCGATGAGCTCGCACTCGAGCGAAGCAAAGAAGCTCTCGGCGAGCGCGTTGTCGTAGGCGTCACCGACCGATCCGGTGGAGGGTCGGATGCCGACTTCTCTGCAGCGACGACCGAACGCGATGGACGTGTATTGGCACCCCTGGTCGCTGTGGTGGATGACATCGGTGGGTCGCCGCTGCTCGATGGCCATGTCCAGGGCTTGAAGGACCAGGTCGGTGCGAAGGTGTGTGGCCATCGCCCAGCCCACGACGCGGCGGCTCCAGGCGTCGAGCACGATGGCGAGGTAGAGGAAGCGGCCGGATGTGGGGACATAGGTGATGTCGGCGACCCAGAGCCGGTTGGGCTCGCGAGCCGTGAAGTCGCGATCGACGAGATCAGGGATCGCCCGCGGCGCTTTGCCGCGCTTCGTGGTGCGGATCTTCCTTCGGCGCGTGACGCCTTGGATTCCGGCCGCCCGCATCAGCCGATACACACGCTTCGCTCCGACCCGCTCCCCATCCTCCTCGAGATCCGCATGAATCCGCGGACGGCCATAGACACCATGGGAAGCTTCATGGAAGTCGAGGATCTTGCGTGTGAGAACCGCGTCGCGTTCACTTCGATCCGACGGAGGACGCTCGCGCCACGCGTAGTAGCCACTCGGCGAGACACCCAACACTCGGCAAAGCATCGTTACTGGATAGGTCGCCTGATTCGCGCTCACGAACTCGAAGGCCGTTCGGGCACCGCGTCGGTCTCCCGCGCGAACCAGGCTGCGGCTTTTTTTAGGATCTCTTGCTCCATCCTCAGTCGCTTGTTCTCGCGCCTCAGACGTCGGAGCTCATGCTTTTCATCGGTGGTCAGGCCGTCGCTGCGGTCACCCCCATCGAGATCCGCCTGTTTGACCCAGTTCCGGATCGATCCCGCGGAAGGCTCGAACTCTCGCGACAACTCCTGGGGCGATCGGCCCGATCGCACCAGCTCCACCATTCGCCTGCGCAACTCCACGCTGTACGCCGGTCTCGTTCTTAGCATCTGACACCTCCTCCCCCGTAGGGTGGATGTGTCCACTAAACCGGGTCAACTCCAGTAGAGCGTCTTCAGCACCTCACCAAGGACAGCTTCGACGAAGCCCGCCTCCTCGAAACTGCGAGCGAGCTCAAGTATCGAGGTCAGATCAAGAAGGTGCTCGCGAAGCAGCTCGCAGATCCCGACGACGACTTTGTGCGCTTGCTGGCCTCGCAAGCTTTCAGTGGCCGGCTTACCAAAGCCGTCCGAGAGCAGTTCGTTCATATCATCCGAGATGCCTCTTCGGAGTTGATTCGCGAGCGCGTCCAGCAGCGGCTCCGGGAAGCCCTAAGTCGCGCCGCAGGGGACGAAGTGGTGGCATCTGATGGAAGCCCTACTTCCACAGAAGACGCAGAGGACGATATCGATACGACGGCAGAAGAGTTGCAAGGCTTCTACATTGTTAAGGGGATCCTACGGCAGGTCGTTGACGCTTCCCGCATCGTCTATCGGGACGTTCGCAGCTACTTCGGCGTCCTACTGGACGACAACAATCGCAAGCCTCTCGCTCGCCTACACTTCAATGGTCGGCAGAAGTACATCGGTCTCTTCGACAACGCCGACAAGAAGGAGGAGCGCGTGGCGCTTACAGGGCTAGACGACATCTACCTATACGCGGATCGCTTGAGGGGCACCGTAGGGTTCTACGAGACCTCCGAAGCCCCGGACGAAGGCCAGCCGCTCCGCTGACCATCTAACCCTGTGTTGATACTGACACTTCGCACTTCAGCGGACGCAAGCTTCGCTTGCGCGGGTTTGGTGCGAAGCGCAGCATAACACCTACGCGGTTATGCAGTCGAGGAGACAAGCACGTGAAGTCGAACCTGACGCCCCCGGCTGTGTTACTAGCAGCCATCTTGGCGGGCTGCGGAGACCGGTTGACGGAAAGCCCTTACACCGTATCTGACAGTGCCGGTGTACGGATTGTTGAGTCCACAGCTGCCGCTTGGTCCCCGGCGGAAGCGTGGCGGTTGGCTCCCGAGCCGATGACGGTAATTGGCGCTGGCCAGAACCCCGATGACCAGTTGTTTGATGTGGTCGGCGTCGATCGTCTAGGTACCGGGGAGATCGTCATCGCGAACGGCGGGTCTCAGGAGGTGCGTCTCTACTCACTGGATGGCGATTTGCGCCAGGTACTGGGGGGAAGAGGCGAGGGGCCAGGTGAATTCACGACCCTCAGTTCGGTCCATGTGACGGAAGGCGATACCATCATCGCCGTCAATCAGGTGCCCCTCCGCGTCAGTCGCTTCACTGCGGAAGCCGGGCTCCTCAGGGATCACGCGCTCGGCTATGACCGTGAACCGCGTTGGATCGATGCGTATCCCGTCGGTTTGTTCGGGAGTGCGCAGCTCCTGGTCTACGGGTATCCGGACTACCTGGATCCCAGGTTCGGAGATGGATACCACCACGAGCCGTTCCCCTGGGGTGTGCTGGATCTGGAGGACGGCAGTGTGCTTGAAGGCGGCGAGTTTCCCGGCTACGAGATGATGGTGGAGCACGTTGGTAGGGGTGTGCGGACTCTCGCTATCCCCTTCAGTCGTACGGGGGACTTGGCGCCAGCGGAATCAGCTGTACTCGTCGCACCGAACGACGGCTACCGTATCCTCAAGTACCGGCTCGATGGCACGCTGGAGGCGGAGTGGCGCTATCTGAGACCGGCTCGCGAGGTAACCGCCAACGCAGTGCGGGAGTGGATTGATCGTCGCGCTGAGGGGTTCGGCGACCGCTCGGATCCCCGCGTGGCGGAGGCGGTGCGGGTCCTCCAGTCACTTCAACCCCCGGACTCGTTCCCACATGTACAGGGGGTGGAAACCGATGTCCTGGGAAATACGTGGGTCCGGGAGTTCCACTGGCCTCCAAGCGATTCAATCAGCTTCACTGTGTTTGGTGTCGACGGGCGCGTGCTCGGGCGGGTTCTGGTACCCGAGGGCCTCGACGGCGCCAACGGACCAGAGTCAACGCCGCTTAGGATTGGGCCTGACTTTCTGCTGGGCGTGTGGAAGAACGATCTCGACGTCGAGGAGGTACGTCTCTATCCAATTCACCGGCCAGCTGCATAACCAAGTGTTGATACTGACACTCCGCATTTCATCGGTCGCAAGCTGCGCTTGCGCGGGTTTGGTGCGGCGCGCAGCATAACACCTACGCGGTTAGGAGGCTCCTCTGTATGCGCAGCCCGATCATTCTCATGAGCCTGTTGGCTCTCGCGCCGCCGGCCTCCGGACAGGACCGGATGCCCGCGGAGACGACCTGCTTCGATATCAGGTTGGGCGAGTGGAACGGAACTGAGCCCGTCAGACACGACTCGCTCAGATACACGGTGCCGCCCAGGATTCTGATCCGCGCGGTTGGTGACACGACGGAGAGCCCCTCGTCCGGGAGTCAGGTTCGCGGCATCACGGTGCCTGCGGATGGACTCTCTACCCCTCACTCGCGTCGCGGCTGGCAGGCACTATCACCGGACTCAGCACGCCTCTTCTGGACCGACGGATTCACTGGCGTCGAGGCGCGGGTCGCGGTTCTGGACTCGGGCCTGGTCGGCAAGGCGCGGACTGTCTCCGATGCTGGCGGGAGTCCGTTCGTGTCCGCGACGATCGAAGGGACGCGAGTCCATTGTGATTCTCCTCTCCAGTATCGGCTAGGCGATCAGCGTCGACTCTTGCGTGGGGTCGCGTTGAGCACTGGGGAGGGCTTAGCCCTGGGCGTACCAGTTTCTGACACCTCGGGCTTCCAGCTGGATGAGCGTCGCTTCCTGCATCTTACAGGGGATCTCGGACCACCATTTAATGGCGTCGTTGAGTCCTATGTCCATCGGACGCCCAGCGGCATGGTCCGCCGAATGCGCTTCTGGTACGCTAGCGCCGAGCGATACTCACAGCTCCGCGCCGACCTCATCGCGGCCAACGGTAGGCCGGTGACCGAGTACGAAACGGAGTGGGGCAGCGAGGGGGTTCAGTGGGCCAATCGCACTACCGAGATCTCACTCACCCGTTTCGGTCCCGGTCACTCACCGGGTAGGGTCTCTTTGATCATCGAGGACCGCATTCTTCTCTGGTGAGCCTCCTAACCAAGGCTTGAACCTGTCAGTCGCTTGTTCAGTGGAGTGCAAGCGTCCGCTTGCACCTGCTTGGGTAGCTCCCGCAGGTTAAGCCCAACGCGGTTAGGTCGACTGGACGAGCAATGAAGACCACGGTGACCAAAAGACTTAGGACAATCCTATCCTGGAGCCCCGCTGGCGAGGGTTTTAGACGCCTGGCGATCGCTCTTGGTACAAGCACCCTGATTTGGCGACTCTGGATCGCGGGCAACGCCATGCAGGCTGGTCATTTCACGCGAACGGCGCATTTCAACTCTCGCGGTACCGAAGTTTCGGCGGCCTATATCGCACAACTGAGACGTGGTGCCACGACGTTCAGCGTTGACCCCGCGAACGATGCTAAGCGCTTAATCGCGCAGATGATGCTAGACGAGTTCACGGTTGAGAATCGCGTAGAATGGGACACCGTAGCATGGCTGGCACTCTCCCTGCCCCTCCTCTTCGCCTTCTCGGCTTGGGCCGCTACCACTGGTGTCGGTTGGGTCATCATGGGATTTCGACCAAGGGAGTGAGTCAGGGCCAACAGGGGCTTCTGGTTTTCGGTCCCGCGGCGAGCACTTCCCTTGCCGTCGTTCCCCTGCAAGCCGCAACCCGCTCGAGCGTGCACGAGCTTACTCGTTCTCCTGCTTGAGAAGTTTCGCAACGGTGACCCATGCCCGATCGACGAACGGGTCCGGGGCCCGGGTCGCGGGCTACCCGAAGACTTGGGCAATGTCGGCACCTGGGTCAGCGAAGATCTCAGGCGCTGTTTCCAAGTCGTGGAAGTAGAGATCGAGTGCTCCTCGACGCTTGCAGTGGGGGCCGGACTGGCCTCACCGAGTCGTAGTCCTTCCTGAGTTCAGCTCTCGCGAGGCGGATGGGCGCCTCTTGAGTAGCCTGCTGTGTACGCGGTTATCCGCCGAGTTCCCCGTGCAGCCAAATCAGCGTCCTAACCCAGCGTTGATACTGGCACTCCGTAGTTCAGCGGACGCAAGCTTCGCTTGCGCGGGTCTGGTGCGGAGCGCAGCATAACACCTGCGCGGTTAGGATGCCCCCAACCCGCGGCGCCGTCCCAGAGCTGCCGAATCAACGATGGACTCATTTCCTGCACTGATCGCGGAGTGCATGCTTTGAAAGCGGTCCGACCGGTCCTCTACCTCGACGTTGACGGTGTCTTATGGGACTTCAGGCACCCCGAGGCCGGCTCAGCAGCAGCCGCGGAAGGGATTGCGGAGTTCATGGACTTCGTACTCAGCCGGTTCGAGGTCCGGTGGCTGACCTACTGGGCGCCGACCGGCTCAATGGACGACGCCGGCATTCAACGGCTTGAAGAGCACACCGGCCTGAGTCGAGCCATCTGGACTCAGGTGCGGGCGTCACGCGGTTTCACGGGAACAAAGGCGCGCGGGATTTCATGGGCCGAGTATCGCGCAGGTCGCCCATTCGTGTGGGTGGACGACGACGTCGGAGCCGCAGATCTTGACTATCTCCGTCGGCAAGATTGCCTGGGAAACCTCTTTCTGACGGATGTTCTCAAAGACGCCGACGCACTACTCAAGACCCTGGCCCGTCTCAGGTCGTGGATAGAGTCCGAGTGTTCGTCGGCAGGGCAGTCCTAACCAAGCGTTGATACTGACCCTCCGCATTGCAGCGGTCGCAAGCTTCGCTTGCGCGGGCTTGGTGCGGAGCGCAGCATAACGCCTTCGCGGTTAGGCCGCCCACCTCGAACTACGCGGGCTGTCGCTTCTTGCGGGGTGCGCGAGTGGACGCCTTCTTCTTGCCCTGAACCTTCTTCTTCGGTTTCGCAGCGCGCTGTTCATCGGAGGTGGCGGTCTCGACCACCCGGACGATCCACGAATTGATGCTCTCTCCAGCGGCCCCTGCCGCTACGGCAACGTCGCGGTGCAGGTCAGACCCGAGCCGAACGTTGAGCTTTCCGGAAAACGGCTTCTCCGGATCCTCATTGCGTTGTTTGCAGACCTTCAAGTAGTGATCGACCGATCGCTTCATCGAAGCTTTGAGTTCGTCGACGGACTCGCCCTCGAAGTAGATCTCATCTCTCAAGTCCACCACATGCCCGGTGAACAACTCCAGTTCCGGGTCAAACTCGAAGATCCCCGTATAGCCCTTGTAGTCAATCATTCCCTTGCCTCTGGCGTTGGGAGTTGCCTCACACCTCTCCCACGGTCTCGAGAAAGCTGCGCACTCGTTTGACCAAGCCCTTCCCGCATTCCTTGCGGGGGTGTGGGCGGTCCACCGTCAGCTTCGTCTCACGGAGTACGAACGTCACCGTCGACCCAGAGCCTTCATAGACCTCGGCCCCGAAATGCTTCAACAACGCCTCGACCTTGGTCCAATGCAGGCCTCCGTTCAGCCGTTTGATCTGGTCGAGGGTCGCGCGGTGCTTTCGCATAGTACCAAGCTATAGTACCGCTACATCCCGGGCTAGTGTTCCGCTCGCTCGCCGCGGGTGCTCGCCTAACCCAGGCTTGAACCTGTCAGTCGCTTGGTCAGCGGAGTGCAAGCATCCGCTTGCACCGGGTTGGGTAGCTCCCGCAGGTTAAGCCCTACGCGGTTAGACAGAGCCCGGACTTCCGATGCATTGGCGTACTCCACTCCACCTGGTCGCCCTCTTTTCGCTCCTCGCATGCCAAGCGGATGGGCGGCCCGGGTCTGGACCGAGTTGGGACATCGCTCCGCTCCAGAGCGTCTCGCCCACGTTCGAGCTTGGACTGCGCGGAGACGCGACGGATCCTACCTTCTTTCGAGTTCGTGAGCTGTTCGTGCTCCCGGATGAGAGGCTGATTGCGATCAACTCATCTCGACCCGCCGAAGTTCGGATCTACTCTCCGCAGGGTCTGCTGCTCGCCCGATTCGGAGGCGACGGTGAGGGGCCGGGGGAATTCAGAGGGATTCATCGCTCGGCGCTCATGCCACCTGACACGTTGCTGCTGCTCGATGGGACGCTGGGGCGCACAACCTTGATGACGCTGGACGGTCACGTGGTGGACGCCATCCCTCAAGCGGCCAACTCCGGCGGGATGCGGAGTACAGTCGTTTGGGGCCTCCTTGATCGCACCAGCTACCTCGCCACACCAAATCGTTTCCTGGAGGGTGTCGAGGGCGAGGGCATCGCAGAGATCCCACTGCTTCGGCTTGCGCTTGATTTCCGAATCACGGACAGTCTCCGCGTGGTTCCTTATGCTGACTACGTTACTCGCGGCGGTCGGCCAGCTCGCCCGCTGCTGGGGCGTCTAGGAACCGTGGCCGCTCACGACGGCGAGGCGTACTACAGCTTCGGCGGCCAGTTCCACATCGAGCGGATAGCCGCGGATGGCACCATCGAAGCCATCCTGTCGCGAGAGCATGAACCACTTCAGGTCACTGACGCAGTGCTCGGAGCACTCCGTGATGCGGAGTTGGAGGGAGCCCTGCCGGAAGTCGCAGACCGCATCAGGGCCCGATACAGAGAGCTCCCGCATATGCCGACGGCGCCGGCCCATGACCGCGGTCTTGTTGTCGACGCGAGCGGTGCGGTCTGGCTCCGTGAGTGGGCGATACCTACCTCGGAGAATGCAACGTGGACGGTGCTGTCCGAGACCGACGGTTGGCTCGCGCGCGTTTCCCTTCCACGCGAGTTTTACCCAATCCACGTGGCCCCGGACCTAGTTGCTGGCGTTTGGACCGACTCACTGGATGTTCAGACCGTCCGGCTGTATCGCTGGACGCTACCCTGGAGCACCTCGGAATCTCAGTCTAACCCATGAATGATACTGTCACTTCGCATCTCTAAGGTCGCAAGCGTGCTTGCGCTGCTATAGTGCGAAGCGCAGCATATTCACTACGCGGTTAGAGAGCTCCATCTGACCAGGAGTCAACGCCTTGGAGACGGTCCTCACAGCAATCGCCTCCGCTCTGATTGGCGGACTCGCCGGGTACTTCGCAGCCCAGATCAGGACCCGCTCCGAGTTTGACCTTCGACTTCAATCCGCTCGCAGCGAAGAATACCCCGAGGCATGGAAGCTCACCGGCCTGCTTCCTCGCCGTCCAGTGACCAGAGAAGTGAGTTACGCGGACGTAGTTGGGTTGAGCATCGCACTCCGAGATTGGTACTATGGGCAGGGCGGCATCTACTTGTCTGGCCCGGCACGCAGGGTCTTTTCCAATGTTCAGGATCTAATTGAATCCTTGCGTGCGCTAGGGAAGACCGGAGCCCTTGAGGACGGCCACTATAAGCTCCTTCGGGAATCGCTTAGTGAGTTTCGCACCTGCCTCAGGGGTGACCTACTGGCTGGCTCGGGTCCGCCATCAGTCTCGCGGCCCTTTCGTCGGGTCCCTCGGCATCTGCGACCCGCCCGGCCATCGCCAGGACTCGGGATGTCGCCGGAACCCTGATCAGGCGAGGTTGTTCTACGCCGGCCTCGCACTCTAACCAAGCGTTGCTACTTCTATGGGGTGAGTAGGTGTCAAGTGCATGGTTGTAGGGCGTACGCGTGGCGAGCGGCCTGGGAAAGCCACGGGAGACGACCAGAGCGCTGGGGGCTTCAACGAAGGGCCAGCGGAGTAGCGATCTCCGCGGCAATACTTCTATGCGCGTCGGCCGAGCGCACCGGACCGAACACCTGATGTCATCCGCGCACGAAGACGCGAAGAGGAAGCCAAGGGCGGGCCGACCCCATCTGACGAGACGGTCCGCAAGCAGCACGGAACCCGTATCAATTTCGGGCCGACCCACCCAGCGCGATGTGATGGGACCGAACGGAGCAGGTCAGGTCATGGTGACGGCGCCGTTCGGCAGAGCACCGGTTTGCGTGAAGCGCCACAGATCAATGATCAGGCGGCGGGACAGCGCGACGATCCCGACCACCTTTCGGCCGCGTCCGTCATTGAAGTTCTTGCGAAACCAGAGCGTGAGATCGGAGGACGGTTGGAAGTGGAGCCAACCCCATGCGATCTGAATGATCATGGAGCGCACGAGTCTGTTACCGGCCTTCGAAATACCGAGATCGACCGAGACGTCGCCGCTCTGGTAGACGCTGGGCGTGAGTCCACAGAGCGCACCCAGCTCACGACGATTCTTGAAGTTGCGCCACGCGAAGAGCTCGAACGTGAACATCCATGCCGATTGCAGACCGATCCCTCGCAATCGCATGAGTTGACGGACGCACTCGAGCGCGGGATCGGTGCCGTTGAGGAGCAGCTCGTGTTGTTCGTCTTCGATGAGCTTGATGCGCTGCGAGAGTGCACAGCGGTGTAGCCACTCCCGCTCGAGGCGAGCTCGGAGATACGGTCCCAGTGGTTCGTCGTTCCAGAGTCGTACCTCGTCGAGTCGGCGTGGGAAGCCCCGACCACCTCGTACAGCAACACCCTGCGTAGCAAGCAGGCCCTTGATGCGATTCGTCACCGCCTTGCGCGCTTCCCGAAGTGCGATGCGCTCTCGATGGAGATGCCGGATGTCCTCGGCGGCGGGGCCAGGAACGTGTACGACGGACCACACGCCGTGTTCTCCCTGGTAGTAGCGGATCAGCATGGCGACCAGCTTGAGCACATCGATGCGATCGGTCTTGAGCCGTCGCTTGCGACGCGAGACCTGGATGGACGCGGAATCAACGATGATGTTTTCGACTCCTTCAACGCTCGTCAGAAAGCGGTGGAGCCAGAACCCGTCTCGGCCTGCCTCATAGCAGCATCGCACCGTTGTATCGGCGGGAAGCCGGAACCGTGAACGTGCAGCTTCCATCTCTCGCAGTAGCGTCTCGCGATCGCGGGCCGGAATCGACCTCAGTCGAGGTCTCTGGCCCAATCCGGTCGAGAACGCCAACTTCCAAGAACGATTCGAAAGCTCGATCGCCAGATACAGCGCCGGTGAATTGGGTCCTACACTGCTGAAGCGGGTCGTCGCAGACATGGATAGCCCTCCGTTGGGGATTGTCGTTCCTTGGAGGTTACTCGCGGCGGCCCGTCTTCGCTTCTGACATCCCCGCCGCTCCCTCACCTGCATAACATCTGACGCTCCGCATTTCAGCGGTCGCAAGCTTCGCTTGCGCGGGTTTGGTGCGGAGCGCAGCATAACGCCAGCGCGGTTAGGATGCGTGCATCCCCACCGGAGCGATTTGCCTTCTTCGATTTCGAGATGTCATTGCAACCCCACCTGATCACAGTGATCGCGCTGGCACTCTCAGCCACGGCGTGTTCGGAACCGATTGCCGATGCCGACGGGGTTTCGGAACTCTCCCGGGAGCCGACGTGCAAGGAGTGCGAGATCGACATCCTCCCGGTCATAGAACTGGGGGCGCCCTCAGACCCGACTTCGATGCGTGAGGACGCGGCCGGTCGCGGTTGTATGGTTGGCATGCTTAACGATGGCAGGGTCGTCGTGAGCGGTGGCGTCGGAGGTGGCCAACTCCTGGTGTACGACGCGGAAGGTCGGCTTCAGACGGTGTGGGGGCAGGCTGGTCAGGGGCCAGGCGAGTTTGGGAACCAGATTCGGATATGGGTCGGACCGAACGATACACTCTACGTCGTCGATGACGGGAACGCTCGAGTACGGGCAGCAAGCACCGTCCGTTTCGAAGAGGAGGTCCGGTCCGAATTCGATTCCCACGACTTCGGACCGGACTTTCATGATTTGACGCCGCAACGTCGGCACCACGTGCTCAACCTGGCGCAACAGATAGGAAGTTCGGAGTTCCTGACCCATATCGCCAACAACAACTACCACGCCCGCTCCGTCTTTCGGGAGGGGCAGCTGCGCATGATCGACTACGCACCGGGTACCTATCAAGTGCTCGGCCCCAGCAGTTTTTCCGCCCAATACGGGCCTGTGGTGCGGAGCTCTGACGTGCTACTCGCAACGAGCTTAGTCGCAAGTCGCGAGGATGCCGAGCTCGTTGGGACCTCGTTTTGGCTGGGACGTGAGCATCAGGTAGTCGAAATGCCGTTTCCGGGCTCGCCCCCGCTCACTCTTTATGTCCGCCGAGACACGGGAGCGGTCACGAAGATGACCCGGGTGGTGGGGGACATGTTGGTCTCGTATGCGTTCACGCACCACGAGACCCAAAACGGCTTTCTGATCGCTCGGGAGGCGAGCTTGTACGGTGGAAGGCAACAGCTCTTCTTCAGTTTCGGTCGCCGAATTGCGGTGAATGACCCGCGAGATCTCACAGCATTTGATATCGAACAGGACCTCGTAGAAGAACCTGTTCGCACAGATCAATCTCTGATGACGGTCGAGGCGGTTGGCACCGAGTCTCGCGTAACTCAAGTGGGTCAGGACGACGCATACACGGCTTTCATCAACACCGGTGACACGCTGATCGCGTTCGGGGTGAGCGCGAGCTTCGCAAGTCGGCTCGCCGCCTATCGAAGCGTGACGGGTTCTACACACCCTCTGCGCTATGCGATCGTAACCGACCACCACCGAGCCGAAACGGAGGGGGCGAGTGAAGCCCTCTCGGCCGGTGCCACCCTGTTGGCGACCTCGGATGCTGCGTCACGGTTGCGAGAGACGCTCTCTGAGCCGCCGAGCGCGGGGAAGATCCAACCAGTGGAGGCTCACCTACGAATCGGCGGCGCGGACGTGCTGTCCCTGAGAACGGCTCATGCCTCCCACGTGTTGGTTGTGGTGGACGCGGCCGAAGGCCTCTTGCTGCAGTCAAATCATTACGCGAGTCCGTACCGAGATCAGGGGTTCTACGCCAAGTACTCGGCAACAACTCTTCTCGGGGCGCTTCAAAGAGTGCGGCCGGGGATTGGGCTCACCTCAGTGATCTCTACCGAAAGCCGAAAACCGGAGGCATGGCAGGACTTCCTTCGTGCCGTAGAAGCTCATGACGCGACACCCTGTTACCGAGAACGAAACATCTGCAGTTGAGACGAAGATCTCCTGGACCTAGAGCGCCGGAAGACCCGTCGCCTGCGGCGCATGCAGCCGTTCACGCAGAGCCCGAGGCCTTTACGGACGCCAGGAAGGCCTGAAGAACGCACTGGTTCCAGGAATGCGAATGGTCAATCCGGTGGCCACCTCGACCACGACCAAGGTCTGAGTCGGTCCCTGACCCGCCTTGGCAACGAGCCATCGCGCATCTGGAGACCAATCGATCCCAGGTTGCACGTCCCGTATGGTACTAACCGGACGGGGGCCGTTACCCGCTTCGGACGTCATCCAGATCATTCCGGAGTCGACGAAAGCGATCGAGTCGGTCTTGGGAGACCAGCGAGGCGAGGTGCCCGACGGATGGATCGTTGCGATAGCTCCGCTCGTAAGGTCGAGAACTCGGATGTCGAAAGCGCCGGAGTGTCTGTTCGCCCGATTCGACGCGAACGTCAGGCGATTTCCGTCAGGCGAGGGCGCTGGCCATGTGTCCTTTTCCCACCAGAGTGCTGGCGAGCCTACGCGGAGAGCGCCGCTCCCGTCCGGACGTATGCGCCAAATCTCTCCGTTCTGCGCTTCCGGAACGCCCATGAAGAAGATCCACTCCCCGTCATGGGAGAACGCCGGTGTTTCCGCAGACTCGAGTCCGTGCTCCCCACGACTAAAAATGCGACGAAGTTCTCCGAAAGTAGTGAGCGTGAACAGGTTCGAGTGGTAGCCCACACCACTGTACGCGACTAACGAGCCATCCGGCGACCAGCCTGCATCTCCCGCGCCCCACGCGCCTCCCTGAGAGCTCGTGAGATAGTAAGGATTCGAAAGATCCAGATCGAACATCGCCACACCCGTCGTGTCACCGGTGTGGGTTCTTGTGCGAGTGGCCGTGATGGTACCATCTGGAACGACCGTCACGTCCATCGTCGCGGTGATGGGCCCTACGCTGATTCGGTAGGTATCTAGGCCAGGAGCCTCGGCGAGTATCTGATCTCCCGTCCTCATGGTCGCACTCCCCGCCTGCTCCCACGAGGGGATGCCCGATCCGACGTTCCCATGCCGGTCGCGGATGGTGATCGAGGTCGAAAAGGAAGCTCCGACCCTTACCAGCGTGTCGCCAGGATGTGTCGCGAGCGTGGTCGGTGAGCCGGGCTGGATCACGAACGTGGCGGTATCGGACACTCCGAGCGTAGGTGACGTTACCACCAGCGGGGCCACTCCAGCGATGTGTTCGAATCGCACGAAGAGTTTGATCTGCCCGACCGCATCGGTATCGCGGGTAAGGATGGGGCGCGGATCCTGTGAGGGGGTCGAGGCTAGCCCCAGTGGGTAGGATGAGCCCGAGCCATCGGGGCGAGGAATCCGTATGCTCTCGAGATGTATCGGGGTAAAGGCGGCAGGGGTGCCGTCCGGTCCGTAGATGGTCAACACCATGGGCTCCGGCAATACGGCGTTTACAGTGTCGGACTGGTTGTCCCCCTCGATCTCGATCGATAGCGGCGTGGGGGCCGTGGTGTCGTCCGCGCACGCACCGAGGAACGCAGCGAACAGAATGAGGTGCAGCGTTCTCGCGACAACGTGTGGCGTGATCAAATCTCTCTCGACCTCTTCTATCAGGGGCCGCCCATCCCGATTTGCGGCAGGGAGCTTGCTCCCCTCAGCGGTGCGGGGCGAACACAGTAACGATAGGTAGCAACATGGGAGCCAGAGCCAAAGCGAGGGGACCTTGATCCGATGCGTTCTGATGGTGGGCGGCGCCCTAACCGCGATGCTGGTCCTGGGCTCCTGCACGAGCGCGGATAATCCGACCGCACCGATCACCCCATCTCCAGGTCCCGCTGTGGAGATTCTTTCGATCCCCGACTCGATCGGTGCCGCAGGTACCAAGGGAGCGCGCCCGCTAACGGTTCGGGTACGGGATGGAAACGGCGGTGTCCCGTTGGCGACCACCCCAGTGCTGATCCAGTCGTTCACCCAGCGTGTCGTTGTGGAGCGATCGCTCGACGGGGTTACTCGATTGGTCTCCAGCGCGATGGGAGTCGTTTCGGTCGGGATCAGCTACGGGACCGAAGTCGGCATTGATTCGCTTCACATCACCGTGCCCCAAACGGGTTCCACGCAGACGCTCCACTTCGCAGTTGCGCCGGCGCCTCTCGATCGGGTCGAGGTTCCACCCGTGGTGGCCGTGGTTCGGGGTGGCACACGCTCGGTCGAGATCCGCTCTTACGATCGATTTGGGAACCGTCGCAATGATCCGGTGACGCTGAGTGGACGGGGTCGGATCGTAGTTGAGGGGGATCGAGTCACGGGTTTGGACTTTGGGTCTGCGTTTCTCGATGTACGAGTGGGAGGGTTCACCCGACAGAGCCGCGTGAGCGTGGTTCCTGACGTCGAGATCGCCTATGCTGAAAACGCGCTGTTGGTCTGGTCGCGCCTGGATGGAGCGAATCGCGTGGTCCTGGACAGCTTACCGGGATCATCTGGCGGATTCGAGCCTGCGCCAGACTGGTCGCCCAACGGCCGTCAGATCGTCGATCACGGTGGGAGCCTCTCGAAACTTCGGTTCGTGGAGTTGGGAAGCCCTCCACGCGACTTCGCATCACCCCCGGTCCCTCCGGCGCGATTGACTTTTCCGCAGTGGAGCCCAGACGGTTCGCTCGTCTATTTCGTCCACGACGCTCAGGGTGCTAAGCAGCTCTGGAACTACACCCGGGGTGTAGCCAGCCCAATACCGGGCAACATTGCCATCCAAGGCTACCACTCCGAAAGTCCAACGCCGTCCCCAGATGGATCTGCGTTGGTGTTTCTGCGGGGCAACGTCACAAACTGTCGCGACCTGTGGAGGCTCGATTTCGGAACAGGCCAGGAGACCAACCTCGGTGTGTGCGCGACGAGCGCCCGCTACTCACCAAAGGGCGATTGGATCGCTTACACCGGGTCCGAACTCGGGATTGTGCGTCCAGATGGCACCGATCGTCGCACGATCGGGAGCGATGTCGGGTACGTCGGGCCAGCCGATTTCACACCCGATGGGGAGTGGGTCGTGGTGTCGAGCGGTGGCCGGCCCTGGGGGATGCACGTGGTCCGGCTGTTTGACGGCCTGGTGCTGCCACTCTCGATAGACGGCCTCTATCCTTCGGTACGACCTCCCCAATAGGGATAGTCGGGCTATCATCGAGAGGGTACGAGCAGTGGACTCCGCGCATCTTGTTTTTCGGGTGCGGATACCACTTTGCGTCCTGAGCCGCACACGATGCTGGGCTTCCCTCGGTTTCATGGACAGTCAGTTACCGTTGTCGATATCCGCCACGATGCGCCAGACACCGGGGTCCACCTGCCGTAGCGCTAGCACGAACTTGCCCAAGTCGGGCTCCTCCAGGTAGCGCGCGTATCCCCCGACGAGAACGCCCAGGTCGCCCTCAGACTCGAAGTGGTAGGGTCGGAGCACGAGTGGGCCACCCAGTCCAGCGTAGGAGTCCTCGATGGCGTCCCAGCCCCGGACGAGCGAAGCCCCCGGCCGGAGCGCCCAGCCGTCCTCGGTGAATAGGCGCGCCAGCGTTTCGGCGTCTCGATTGGCCCACCCCACCTCATAAGCGTGGAGGAGCGTTTGCACTCCGGCGGGGACATCGGCCGATCGGAAGCCCGCATCCGGCGCAGACTGGGCCGCCACCGGGGTCGCGCTCCACGCAGCGGCCAGAAACAGGCATGCGCCTGCCGACAAGATTGGGTTGGGTTCTCGCTTGGGCATCCTCTGAGTGCTCCTTTCCCGGGGTTGGCTCCGGTCCTAGTTGACCGACGCAGGTTCGGACAGCCGTTGGCCGAGGGAGCGTCGTGGCCCTCGACGTCGCAGGTCTTTCAAGACTGCCTGGTTTGTACTTGAATTGCCATGGTCCCTAAGTGGTCTTCGCAGTTTCATGGGGCCTTCACGATGGGATCATGGTGGAGGCTCCAAACGGAGTCGACGTCGGGGGGGATGACGATCCACCGACCCGGGAAGATCGGAAACCAACGGGTCCGCCGAGATTGGTATTCAGTCGAAGTGGGGTGTGATCGGTTCAGGAGTGATTGGGCTCGGTTATTCAGTTCTCTTTGCGGTCGCATTGGGTGTTATTGCGTGAGCCACACACGCCTTAAACGCCCTCCCCCCCTTACCCAAAGCGGTGAGCGAAGCGAACTCGCTAGCGCCCTACCGTCCAAGGCGGGCGAGGTGCACACATGGGATGAAGTGGGGCTCGTACTCAGCCCCGCGGACACCCCCAGCCGCACCGGCAACCCAACGGGCTGAGTTCGTCACAGCGCGCCCCCTGAACCAAGACGCCCCAACCGAGGGGGCGCGCGGTCCACGCAATCCCATGTGTGTATCTCGCCCGCCGCTTGCCACAGGCGCTAGAAGGCTCGAAACGCCACCCAGGCCCCCGCATAGGCCATCAAGAGCATGTATGCCCATTGCACCACAGGCCACTTCCACCCCCCGGTTTCGCGCCGCATCACCGCGACCGTCGACATGCACTGAAGGGCAAACACGAAGAAGATCAGCAGCGCGACGGCCCCACCGAGTGTGAGATCCTGTTGCAGGGCCGATTGGAGCTGGAGCGATTCCTCGGTAGGGTCTTCGACACCGTAGAGGGTGCCCATCGTGCCCACAATGACCTCCCGAGCAGCTAAGGAGCTGACGATACCCACGGCGATCTTCCAGTCGAACCCAAGGGGCTCCACGATCGGTTCGGCCAGTTGACCAATCTGGCCCAGGGCGGAGTCGTCGAGCGGGGGAGGACCGCCCTCCGGGGCGGTGGGGAAGCGGGTCAGGGCCCAAAGCACGATGGCGGTGCCCAGGATGATCGTGCCGGCCCGACGTAGGAAGATCCTCGACCGGTCGAGCAGGCGGAGCCCGAGCGAGCGCACGGACGGGCGACGGTACGGGGGCAGCTCGAGCGCGAACTCCGAAGACGTGCCCTTCAGGATGGACGACTTGAGTAGCCAGGCGGTCGCGATAGCAGCCAGGAGACCCAGTGCGTACAACCCCAACAGGGTAGCCGCGCGGGAGCCGATGGGGCCGAACACAGGGCGCTCGGGGATGAAGGCCGCGATCAGCAGCGCATAGACAGGGAGCCGCGCCGAACAGGTCATGAACGGTGCGACGAAGATGGTGGCCAGGCGGTCGCGATCGTTCTCGATGGTTCTGGCGGCCAGGATGGCCGGGACCGCGCAGGCGTAGGAGGCCATGAGCGGGAGGAACGACTTCCCTTGCAGGCCGATGCGGCGCATGAAGCGGTCGGCCATCAGGGCGGCTCGTGCCATGTAGCCCGAATCCTCGAGAATACCGATGAACAGGAAGAGGATCAGGATCTGGGGGAGGAACACGACTACCGACCCCACGCCGAGCCACACCCCGTCGATCAGCAGCTCACGAAACCAGGTGTCCGGGAGTGCGCCTGCAATCCAAGCGCCGCTGCCGGCGATGGCAGCCTCGACACCGTCCATCAGGGGTTGGGCCACCGTGAAGATCGACTGGAATACGATGAGCACCATCGCCAGGAACACCAGCGGTCCAGCAATGCGGTGCAGAAAAAGCGCATCGAGGCGACGGGTCCACTTGGAGCCCACCGGTGCCTGGTAGTTGGCGTCGTCGCCCACCGTGTGAGCCCACGCGCGCCGCTCGGGTGGGGACTGAATGACGGGAAGCGTGCGTACCCTCTTGGCGGGGGCCTGCGATCCGGGAATCTCGATGCCCCGGCCCGCGGCCACGCACTCCAGGAACACGCCGAGCGTGTCGAGCCCCTGACCGCTCTTGGCCGACACCAGCGCCACGGGGACCCCAAGTTTGGCTTCCAGTCGACCCACGTCCACGCTCCCGCGTCCCCGCTCCAGCTCGTCGGCCATGTTGAGGAGCACCATGGTGGGGACCCGGGCGATCTGCAGCACCGAGGAGGCGAGCACCAGGTGACGCGAGAGCTGGGTGGCGTCGAGGATCAACACGACCGCATCGGGCTTACGGAGGCCCGGTAGCGTCCCACGGATCGCGTCGCGGGCGATCCGCTCATCGATGCTTCCGGCGCTTAGGCCATAGATCCCCGGGAGGTCGACGACATCGATGGTGCTGCCGGTCTCGAGGGCGGCCGTGCCCAGACGCCGCTCCACCGTGACGCCCGGATAGTTCGCGACTTTCTGGCGCAGGCCGGTCAGCCGGTTGAACAGGGTCGACTTGCCGGCGTTGGGTGGGCCCACCAGCGCTACGAGCGGGGTGGCTACCGAGGGATCGGCGAGCAGGGAGGGGGCGTGGCTGGCCTCAGTCGGGCCGCTCGGGTCCGTCATCCAAGTGGAGGGCTAGCCGCCCGTGGCGACCTCGACTCGCTCCGCGGTCTCGCGCCTCAGTGCGAGCAGGCACCCATCCACCCGGCAGACACACGCACCGCCGGGGGCTCGACGCTCCATCAGCACCCGGCATCCCGGGATGAGGCCCAGTTCCATGAGTCGCGTCGCAGCCTCCGCGTCCATATGGAGCTTGGAGAGCTCGGCCGACTCTCCGTTGCGGAGTCCGGCCAGCGACGGGCCTTGGGCTGTCGGAAGCGTGCGTTTCATCGCATGAGGGCTAGCAAACTGAAAAGGCTGAGTTGAGAACCGTTTTCAACCACCGGAATCTGTCCTGGGGGCTCAGGCACCGCAAGGGATTGGCCAGACTAGCCATGGACTAGGACTTGTGTCCCCCCGTTTCCAGGTAGGTATAGCCGTCCAAGCCGGAATCGATCACAGCCAGCAGGTGTCGGCCGTCGGAGACGGTCAGGCCGTCCTCGCGGATGGATCGCTCCACGTCCCGCCGGAGCGCCTTGCGCATCTCGACCGGGTTGTATTGGACGTAGCGCAGGACGCTCTCCACGGCATCGCCCTCCACGATTTCTTCGATGATGGGGGTGCCGTCGGCGCCGAGTTGCACGTGAACCGCGTGGGTATCGCCAAACAGGTTATGGAGGTCGCCCAGGATCTCCTGGTAGGCCCCGACCAGGAAGAACCCCAGGTAGTAGCGTTCGGTGATCTCCTCCCCGTCCGCCCCGCGGGACGTCCGGAGCGGGTGTAGCTCAAGCGTGTGCTTCACCCCGCTCGGTCCGACGAACCGGTCGATCTTCCCATCGGAGTCGCAGGTCAGGTCGGCGAGGACCCCCCTCCGAGTAGGCCTCTCGTCCAAGCGATGGATGGGCACGATGGGGAAGAGTTGATCGATGCCCCATGAGTCGGGCACCGACTGGAAGAGGGAGAAGTTGCAGAAGTAGATGTCGCCGAGGAGTGCCGGGAGCTCCGCCAACTCGTCGGGTGGGTCGTCGCCGGCCCGTTCGAGCAGCGTCCGACCGATGCGCCAGAACAGCTCTTCCGTGGCGGCCCTGGCCTTGAGGCTCATGTATCCCAGCCCGAACAGGGTAAGCGCCTCCTGACGGGCGTGACTCGCGTCGTGGTAGAGCTCGACCACCGATGCGCTGTCCACCTCTCCGTGGGTGTGGATGAGATCGAGCAGCGGTTGAGGCGCGTCTTCACCTTCTCTGCGCACGAGCTCGCGAATCGCGGAAAGGTCGACGCGCGCGTCCGTCTGACGCGCACCCAGCACATCGCACACAAGTACGCTCGAATACGCGACCAGGGCCCGCCCCGACTCCGTGATCAGGTCTGGGTGGGGCACGCCCTCATCGTCGCACACCGTCTGGATGCGGTGCACGGCGTCACGTGCGTACTCCTGCACTGTGTAGTTGATGGAGGAGTCGTTGGCTGACCGGGAGCCGTCGTAGTCCACACCCATACCGCCGCCCAGGTCGAGCGTCCCCATGGGGGCTCCAAGCGCCACCATGCCGCAGTACACGTGTGCCAGCTCGGTCACCGCGTTCTTGATGTGGCGGATGTCGAAGATCTGAGACCCGATGTGGCAGTGCAGCAGTTCGAGACACTCGAGCATGTCCTGGGCTTCCAGGACCTCGATGGCACGGACGATCTCGGAGACCGAAAGGCCGAACTTGCCCCGCACCCCCGCACTGTGCTCCCACCGACCCACGCCCCGCGTCGCCAGCTTCACCCGCAGGCCGATGCGAGGGCGAACCCCGTAGTGCCTGGTATAGCGGATCAGCAACTCCAGCTCATGGAATCGCTCCACCACGGGCACGATGTTCCGCCCCAACTTGGTCGCCAGCACGGCGATCTCGATGAAGTTCTCGTCTTTGAACCCGTTACAGACAATCGGCATGGCGTTGTGATTGGCCGTCATGGCCAGCACGGCCAACAGCTCGGGGATCGAGCCGGCTTCCAAACCGAAGTCGAGGGCCGCCGCCGTGTCCCGAATCTCTTCGCAGACGTGCCGCTGTTGGTTGACCTTGATGGGGTAGACGCAGCGGTAGGTACCGCCAAAGTCGGCCTCAGCGATCGCGCCGTCGAACGCGGTGCGAAGCTCGCGCATTCGATGCTGGAGCAGGTCCGTGAAGCGAAACAACAAAGGCGCTCGGAACCCGCGCGCTTCCAAGCCCTCCACCATGTCATGAAGATCGACGAACCGGTCCGGGCTCTTGTCGGGATACACCCGGACGGTGCCTCGTTCCGAGACTCCGAAGTAGTCCTGGCCCCACTCACGGACCCGATAGCGCGCTTCCGCCTGGTCAGGAGTCCACGCCGGTGGGTCCGCTTTGGTCTTCGAGGGCTTCATGGCCGCCCAAGCTACCGAGCCCGCAGCCAGGGCGGAAGCGGCGCACCTTGAGGCGGCTGCGGCCGTGAGTCTAGCTTTCGGTACCGCCCCCCTTGCGTCTCCTTGGAGTCCGCCGTGTTCCGAACCGCGGGTACTTCGATCTGTCTTGCTCTGATGGCATTCGCCGTGGGGGCCTGCGACGAGCCCCCGCCGCCGTCGGATCCGCTCGAGCAGTGGATCTCAGGCGAGGTCGTCACCATCGACCTCACCCATGCGCTCTCGGCCGATATGGCGTTCTGGCCGGGTCCGGCCGGGAACCCGTTCCGCCACGACACGCTGCGTGCGCATCCGAGCGGTAGCCCCGCCATGGCGGCCTACTTCACGCCGGAGCACCACGGCACGCATTTGGACGCACCGATCCACTCCGCGGACGGGCAGGCCTCGGTGGACGAGCTGACCGCGTATGACCTGTTCGGGCCTGCGGTGGTGGTCGACGTGCGCGCTGCAGTGGAAGGAGATGAGGACTACGTGATCACGCGCGCGGACCTCGAGGAATGGGAGGGCGTCTTCGGCCCCATCCCCGAGGGCGCGGTGGTGCTGGGCCGCACGGGGTGGGCGGCACGTTGGGAGACCCCCGCCCGCTACAGCAACGCGGACGCGCAGGGTACGCTACACTTCCCGGGCTTCGGTGCTGATGCTGCTCGTTTCCTGATCGAGGAGCGGTCGATCCGCGGCATCGGAATCGACACACCCAGTGTGGATCCGGGGGACGCCGAGGGTTTCCCCGTCCACGCCATCGTCAACGGCGCCGGAAAGTACCAGTTGGAGAACCTGGCCGACCTGGGAGGGGTGCCCGAGACGGGGGCGGTGCTGATCGTGGCTCCGATCAAGATTGCCGGGGGCTCGGGTGGACAGGTTCGCGTGTGGGCCCTGGTGCCGGCGGAGGAACCCGCGCTATAGGCGCTCAAACGGGGGCTGCGCGCCTCGAACGCTCCAGGATGGGTTTGGGGATCGCCCTGGTCGTCTTGGCGATACTGCCCATGGTGGCATCCCTTGCCAACGGCTTCGCATGGGACGACGCCTTCGTGATCGAGTCCAATCCGCTCGTGCAGGAGGGCCAGGTCCTCGAGGCCACCAAACACCCCTATTGGCCGGCCGCCTTCACGTTCGCGGGGAGCGGTCTTTGGCGCCCCACCACGTCGGCCGCGTTCGCGGTGGAATGGCCACTCTTCGGCGGGAGTCCTCGTGGCTTCCATGCCGTGAGCCTGCTCCTCCACGCCGCGGTGACGCTGCTCATTTTCGTGGGATTGACGTCCTTGGTGGGCGTGGGGCCCGCGTTCCTGGGGGGCGCGGTGTTCGCGGTGCATCCCGTCCATGTGGAGGCGGTGGCCAACAGCGTGGGGCAGGCCGAGCTGCTGGCCGCGCTGTTTGCGATGATTGCGCTCTTGGCCTGGCAGGCGTGGCTTACTGCGCAACGGGTGTGGGTACGTGTGGGGCTGCTACTCGTGGTGGGGGTGTCCTATGCGCTGGCGTTGGGCGCCAAGGAAATCGCTGTCACGCTGCCGGGGTTGGCACTACTGGTCGGTGCGTTCCGGGGGCAACCACTCCGCCGGGCCTGGCCTCTCGTCACGGTGTCGGCTAGTGTGCTTTTAAGCTACCTTGCACTCAGGATTCACGTCGTGGGCACGTTGGCCGGAGAGGTCCCCGCGCCTGAGCTGGTCGGGCTCGCCACGTCGGACCGGATCTTCACCGGGCTGTCCGTCTGGGTCGACTACCTGCGCTTGCTGGTCTTCCCGCTGGAGTTGTCTGCCGACTACGGGCCCGCGGTGCGGTTTCCGGCCCGCGGGCTGGACCCGTTCGTCCTCGTGGGGGCAACCGTGTTGCTCGCGAGTTGCGCAGTGGCTGTTGTGCTACGCAAGCGCCGGCCTTGGGTGTCGCTGGGAATCGCGTGGATCGTTCTGTCCATTCTACCGGTGTCGCACCTGGTCATTCCGGCCGGCGTGCTGGTGGCGGAACGCACGCTCTATCTTCCCTCGATCGGACTGGCGCTGATCGTAGGCGGGTTGGCTGCAGGGCGGCGCGGGGTGCAAGGGCGGAGGTGGGGGATCGCCGGAGCGGTCGTCGTCATCCTGCTCGGGATTCGAAGTGCGGTACGGGTGCCTGTTTGGAGGAGCAGTGAGACGGTGCTCGCGTCGATCGAAGCCCGGCATCCCAGGTCGCACCTCGTGCTCCGCCGGCAAGCGGCAGTCGCCATGCAGTCCGGTCGCGCCGGGGAGGCTCGGGGCCTGTTTGAGGAAGCGTTGGCCCTGGTGCCTAACCACTTCAGCCTTCTCACCGAGAGCGCGCAGTTCGAGTCCGTGGTCGGTGATCGCGCGCGAGCCGAAGCCCTCGCCGCACGTGCCATCGACATCTATCCGACCAGTCCGCACGGGTACGTGGTACAGGCCCGAGTGCGTGTGCGCTTCGACGATCTGGAGGGCGCCCGGGCGGCTCTGATCGAGGGCGTACGACGGGCCGAACCGGCGGTGTTGGTCTGGGAGGAACTGGAGGCGCTCAGTTCGAGGTGACGTACCAGACGAACCCGCCCACCAGGGCGCCAAAGAGCCCCATGCGCGCCCAGTAGCGGCCGCCCGACGTGGGATCGCTCACCCGGGTCCACAGGGCCACCACGCCACACACCCCGGGCCGTTTGAACTCGATGGGGATCTCGGACTCCCGGCGATAGACCTCGATGGCCTCGAGGTCCTCCGGCCAGAACTCATCGATGTTGTTGTTTCCGACCCTGAGGCCGTTCAGGTACACAGTGACGGGACACATGCGGCTCCCAAGCGACATGTGCCCGTTGATGTAGCGGTAGCGCAGGCCCGGAATGCGCACCAACTCATGCGACAGGAAGGATACGTCCTCGAGGTCCTCGCGGGTGAAGAACCTCCCGAACCCGCTCTTCTGCCCCCAGTCGTACCGCCGGTAGAACTGGCGCATGGCGCGACGGCTGCGCTGGCTGTCCTCACGACGGGCGCTCACCACGATCGGTTCCAGCTCCAGGGCTTGCACCGAGAGCGCCACCTCCAACTCGACGACCTCCCTGGTCCCGATGGCCAGGAGCCCACTCGAGACCGTCTCGTAACCCAGGGCCTCGAAGCGGATGCGGACCGTGTCGGCACGCGGCAGGGGCGCCTGGAAGAGTCCAGCGCTGTCGGAGAGGACCTGGAGCATCACCGTGTCTCCGCGCGACATGATGGAGATGGTGGCGTTCACGACAGGCGCCGCGCTCACGCCGTCCACAATGACCCCTTCGATACGCTGCCCCCGGAGCGAAGTCGGACACAGCAAGGCTACGAGGGCACACCCCAGAAGGACACGCTTCATCAGTTGGTGGTGACGTAGAGCACGAAGCCTCCAATCAGGGCACCGAACAGGCCCATGCGCATCCAGTGGCTCCGGTCCGAAGCGCCGGTGATCCCCACCTGTGTCCAAAGTGCGGCAACGGTGCAGAGCGGGTACCCCGAGCCTCCCACCAGCTCCGGGGGCACCTCGGTCTCATTGCGATAGATCTCCACACCCTCGAGGTCACTAGGAAAGACTAGCTCGTCGGGCGAAGGGTTCCCCACGTACATGCCGTTCAGGTAGACGCCGCCCGGACAGCCCCTCTTGCCCAACACCAGCTCGCCTTCTGCGTTGTAGTGCCATTTGAGTCCAGGGATCTCGACGAGCCGGTGGGCAATGCTCCAGCTCTTCTCGAGCACCTCCCGGTCGAGCGTCTTCCCGAAGCCGCTTCGATCGACATAAGCCTTGCGCCGATAGAAGTCCCGGTGAGCGCGGTGCACGTCTTCCCGCCGCGCAGTCACCACCAACGGCGTCAGCTCGAGCGCCACGATCGACATCCGGAGCTCCAGGACCACAGCCTCGTCCCGCCCCACGTCGATGACGTCGGTCGTCGATGTGGCGTATCCCAGGGCCTCGGAACGCAACCGGACCTCGCCAGCGCGGGGCAGGGGGATGCGAAAGTACCCGGTCGAGTCCGAGGTCACGGTGAGGAGCGCTGCTAGATCGCCGGCGGCAAGGAGCGTGAGCGCCACGTCGGCCACGGCGTTGCCGTCCGCGTCCAGGGTCCGGCCCTCGATGCGTTGGGCCACCCCTACCTCCGGGGCCAGCAGCAGGGCCAGCCCTACGACGGTGATCCCACTCAGGACCGACTTCATGCTGCGACTCTCCCTGCCCGAGCGCCCATCCTCATCCCCGCTAAATCATACGATCCGGCTCCTGGTCGGCCTAGTGTAGGGTCGACGCGCCTCGGTTTACAACTAGATTGGGCGTCCCCCCGGGGTCCAGCATGCGTTTCGAGGAGGGAGCGGTGAGCGACATGAGCAGCAGAAGAGCTCGGCGGAGGACGTGCCCCGCCGTGCTGCTCGCCGTCACCGTCGCGCTCGTGGCCTGCGACACCGCCGCGCCCACAGGCAGTCGCGTGGACCGCCCGAGCTTCAGTGGCGACCTGGCCTACCAAAGCGTGGTGGAGCAGGTGGGGTTCGGGCCGCGGGTCCCAGGGACCGCGGGGCACGCAGTCGCCCTCGACTGGATCGCAACCACGCTCACCGAGCGGGCCGGTAGGGTCACCCTCCAGCGCTTCGACGTGGAGACCTCCACGGGAGACACACTGCGTCTGACGAACGTCCTCGCGAGCTTCAACCCCGACGTGGAGCGTAGGCTGCTCCTCTTCACCCATTGGGACACGCGCCCACAATCGGATCAGGCCCAGGATGAGAGTGAACGCGCCATCCCGGTGCCGGGCGCCAATGACGGGGCCTCCGGGACTGCGGTGCTGCTGGAGCTCGCGCGGCTCTTCCAGCAGCAGCTTCCTACGGTGGGCGTGGATCTGTTGTTCGTGGACGGTGAGGACTACGGGCCCGGCACGGAGGACATGTTCTTCGGGTCCCGTCACTTCGCCGAGCAACTGGACGAGGCAGACTATCCGCTCTACGCCGTCCTTCTGGATATGGTGGGGGACGCTTCGCCGAGCTTCCCGATCGAAGGCTACTCGGCGGAGGCAGCGCGGGCCTTGGCGCTCCGCGTATGGGGGATGGCCCGTGACCTGGGGTACGAGAGGGAGTTCCCTACGCGGGTGGGTCAGCGCGTCACCGACGATCACCTTCCCCTGCTGGAAAAGGGGATTCGCGCCATCGACATCATCGACTTCGACTACGGCCCCGGGAACTCGTATTGGCACACCCCCCGGGACGACATTGAAAACGTAAGCGCCGAGACATTGGAGATGGTCGGAGAAGTCGTGGCCGAGTGGGTTTACCGGGGCGGCTAGCCCCTCTCAGACGCAAGGAGTCGAACAGGGATGGTACGCACTGCCGTGGTCCAACCAGACGGCGTCTTCTTCGATGTGGACGCCTCGGTGGCCTCCGCCTGCGACTGGATCCGCAGGGCGGGCGAGGGTGGACGCGATCTGATCCTGCTCCCCGAAGCGTTCATCGGCGGCTACCCGTGGGGGCTGGCGTTCGGGACTGCGGTAGGGGGGCGGACCGAAGACGGACGCACGCTTTGGGCGCGCTATCGGGCCAGTGCCATCGATGTGCCGGGGCCGGCCACGGAGGCGCTGGGAGAGGTGGCCCGAGAGGTCGGTGCCTACCTGGTGGTGGGAGTGGTCGAACGCGACAGCACCTTCAGCACGGGTACGCTGTTCTGCACGATGCTCTACTTCGGGCCCGACGGGTCGCTGTTGGGCAAACATCGGAAGCTCAAGCCCACGGCTGGGGAGCGTTACATCTGGGGCGAAGGCGACGGCAGTACACTCACCACAATCGACACGCCCCACGGTAGAATCGGCGGTCTCATCTGCTGGGAGAACTACATGCCCCTTGCGCGCATGGCGATGTACGCCAAGGGCGTGCAGATCTATTGCGCGCCCACAGCCGATGCGCGTGACCGTTGGCAGGCGACCATGCGTCACATCGCGGCCGAGGGGCGCTGTTTCGTGTTGGGTAGCAACCAGTTCGTCACCCGCTCGCACTATCCCGACGAGCCCGAAATCCGGGCCGAGCTGAAGGGCAAGCCCGAGGTGCTCTGCCCAGGCGGCTCCGTCATCGTGTCGCCCCATGGAGACGTCCTGGCGGGCCCCCTGCTAGGGGAGTCCGGCATCCTGGAGGCGGAGCTGGACCTGGCCGAAGTGGCGCGGGCAAAGTTTGACTTCGATGTCGTGGGCCACTACGCACGCCCCGACGTGTTTCGCCTCGAGGTGGACGAGGCGCCCAAGCCGCCCGTGGCCTTTTTTCCGCCCGAAGACTAGCTTTTTCGACAGTTAGATGAGGCGCCGCCCGTCCTGACCAGGCCGGGCGGCCCGCTTTTTTCAGGGGGTAGCTGCTTCTTTGGCGCCCTCTGGGGAGAACGCATGATGGAATCCACGCCCGGCCTCACCGCCCGGTATCTCGACGAAGTCGAGCGCTACAGTGCGCACAACTACGCCCCGCTCCCGGTCGTACTCGAGCGCGGGGAGGATTGCTGGGTGTGGGACGTCGAGGGTCGCAAATACCTGGACATGCTGAGCGCGTATTCTGCGGTCAACCAGGGGCACTGCCACCCCAAGATCGTGGCCGCGGCAAAGGAGCAGTTGGAGCGCATCACGTTGACTTCCCGCGCGTTCCACAACAACCAGATGGGTCCGTTTCTCCGCGAGTTGTGCGAGCTGACAGGCTACCAGCGGGCGCTCCCCATGAACACGGGGTCCGAAGCGGTGGAGACGGCGATCAAGATGGTCCGGAAGTGGGGGTACCTGTGCAGAGGGGTCGCGACCAATCAGGCCGAGATCATCGTCTGTGAGGGCAACTTCGCTGGGCGTACCACCACGGTCATCTCGTTCTCTTCTGAGGAGGCGTATCGAATGGGCTTCGGCCCCTTCACGCCTGGGTTCAAGATCGTGCCCTACGGCGATCTCGAGGCCCTCGTGGCTGCCATCACCCCCAACACCGTCGGCTTCCTGTTCGAGCCCATCCAAGGGGAGGGCGGAGTGGTGGTACCTCCCGACGGTTACCTCAAGGGTGCCGAGCAGCTTTGCCGCCAGCACGGGATTGCGCTCATGGCCGATGAGATCCAGACCGGCTTGGGGCGGTGTGGCCGTCTCTTCTGCACGCAGTGGGAGGACGTGCGTCCCGATGTGGTAACCGTTGGGAAAGCGCTCTCCGGAGGGCTCTACCCCGTTTCGGCCGTGTTGGCCGACGACGTGATGATGGGCGTCTTCAAACCGGGCGACCACGGATCGACCTTCGGGGGCAATCCCTTCGGAGCGGCCATCGCCCGCGCGGCACTGCGCGTTCTGGTGGACGAGGGGCTGCCGGAACGGGCGGCCGAGCTGGGCGCGTGGTTCATGAAGCGCCTGCGGGCCATTCGGTCGGAGGCCGTCCACGAGGTCCGGGGGCGTGGGCTGATGATTGGCGTCGAGGTGAAGGGAAGAGCCCGACCCTACTGTGAAGCCCTCAAGGAGAAGGGGATTCTCGCGAAAGAGACCCACAAGACCGTGATTCGCTTCGCGCCTCCGCTCACCATCGACCAAGAGACCCTCGCGTGGGCCGCGGACGAGATCGAAGCGGTCCTGCAGGCGTAACACATGCGCTGATTCTGGGACTGTCGGTCCTGGCAGTGGGGCTCCTCACGTTGGGTGCCCTGCCCACGGGGGTCTGGCACGATGATGGGGTATACCTGATGCTCGGGCACTCCCTGGCCGAGGGTCGGGGCCTGGCCTATGGGGGCGTCCTCGGAGATCTGCCGGCTCCCAAGTTTCCACCCGCCTATCCGCTATTGGTGGGTGGGGTGTTGGCGCTCTTTCCGGCGGCCATCACCGAGTCGCTGCCCTTCGCTGTGGTCAACGTCGTGCTGGTGGCTCTGGCCGCGACGATTCTGGGCCTCTGGGCCCGCCGTTCGCTACCCGGCCCCACGGTGTGGGTGGCCGCGGCCGTTGTGGTAGCCTGCCTTCCTGGCGTCCTGTGGTCGGTGGTACAGGTGGCGCTCTCGGAGCCGCTGTTCCTTCTGGCACTGGTCGTTTCTCTGTATGCGGCGTTCCGGATCGAGGAGCGTGACGACGTCGATCGTCGGTGGGTAGGACTCTTCCTGTCTGCCGCAGCCCTTGCGTTCTTCACGCGCACTGTAGGTATCGTCATTCCTGCGGCTATGGTGCTGTCTCTGGTCCTGAGCCGTCGGTTGCGGCTCGCGGCTCTGTTGGCCGTTGCTTCGGCGTTCTGGGTCCTCCCGTGGACACTCTGGAGTCGCGGAGCCACGGACTCGATTCCCGCCCCCTTGCGAGACGTGCTGGGCGCCTATGGTTCCTGGTGGATCGACCAGATCCAGGCAGCGCCAGACGCGTATTCGGCGCACCTGCCCCGCAATGCCGTGTTCTTGCTGCAGAGCCTTGCGGGTTTGGTGGTGCCTGGTGCGCGAGGTACCCTCGCGACCGTTTTGGCGGTGGTGCTCACCGGATGTGGGGTCGTGGGACTGGTCGTGCTCTGGCGACGTTCCCGCTTCGCGTTGTTGCTGATCATGGGCTACCTGGGGCTCGTGTGGCTCTGGCCGTTCAGCTCCGCTCGCCTGTTGGCGCCGATCGCGCCCGTATGGGTGCTGTTGGTGTTGAGCGGCCCCATGTATCTGGCGCGCGGGGGCTCCCGTATGCTGTGGCGTGGGTTGGCAGTGACGGTCGCGCTTGTGTCTCTGGTGCTCAATGCGAGCGGTCTGCTCACCGGGCGGCATCGCACGGCACTGGAAACCCGAGCGCGCGCCCTCGACAACGCAATGACGCTGGTGGAAGGCCACGTGCCGGCAGGGGCAACCGTAGGCGCCCCTGAGTTCTGGGCATCGCTGGGGCTGCACACGCAGGCGCAGGGCGTCCCCAGCGCTCGCTTCCTTCCCCTGCAGACTGGCGCGCCCTCATGGGGATCGCCCGAACAGCAGTTTGCGCTGTGGGACGCGGCGGGCCTCGACTACGTCCTGCTTGAGCAGGCCGGAGGCGTCCATGGTGCGGCGCTCGACGCCCTGGAGGGGACGTGCCCCGGAGCAGTGAGGACCATCGCTGTGGAGCCCGGACTCATCCTGGCCCGACTCGACTGGGATCCAGCCTGCCGTGCGCGAGTGCTCCCTGGGCGGACGTGAGCCGCGGACCTCTCACCACTGAATGGAGCCCTGCTGCTCGGTGTCGATGTCTTTGCCGGTCCCGCCTCCCAGCAGCACGTCTTCGATCTGCTTATACAGGAAGTCCCGCGATTTCCTGTCCCTGGGGTCCAGTCCGTAGTGGTTGATGAGCAGCGTCTGGTGCTGCAACCACTCCTGCCAACAGTCGTGGCAGATCTCCGCGACGATGCGTTCACCGAGTTCGGTCCTGAACGGCTGGCGATCCATGGCGGGCGCATCGGGGCGCTCGCAGCGGCGACATTGCAAGGGGCTCTTCCTGTATGGCGAGACTTCGGAGGCTCGGGCGTCCCTACCCAGGTGACCTGGGCGGGATCCCCCTTCCGCTCAGCTTGTTCGCGGTGGCGGGAGTTTCGCACTGGATGCCCGTCCCCGTACATTCGCGACGCTCTTGTCACGAGGAAACCACAGGTTGCTGGCCTGACCGGAGGTAGGGGTTTCTGTCGCTGTTACTGTTGAGTGACTTATTCGCTTCACCGTTGTCTTATGGATTGGCGGAGGAGCAATGAGAACCAGTGAAATCGACTTGGACGCAAGTGTAGATTCGAAAATGGCGCTTTCCCTATCCGGCGTGGGCCGCACGCACGTGGGCTTGGTCCGCGGCCGGAACGAGGATGCGTATCGGGTGGGCGCGGACGGTAGCTATGGCATTGTAGCCGATGGGATGGGTGGGGGCCCGGCCGGGGATGTCGCCAGCAGAGTGGCGGCGGACGCGGCCTTTACGCATCTGGAGGGGTTTCGTGACGCATTGCAAGGCGGCCTGGGAGGCTCGGCCTCCAGGGCGGCCCTGCTCGCGCGGGCCGTCGGCGAAGCGGTGCGGGCGGCGAACCAGGCTGTGCTCGACAAGGTCCGGTCCGACGAGTCCTACCACGGGATGGGGTGCACGCTGACCATCGCGGTCGTGGACGCCGACACGCAGACGTTTGCGGTGGGTCATGTGGGGGACAGTCGCGCCTACAAGATCAACGGAAGCGAATGGCACCCGCTGACCCAGGACCACACGTTGGCCCAGGAGTCGGTGGACGAAGGGAGGCTCACCCAAGATGCCGCCCGCAATCACCCCTTTGGGCACGTGCTGACCCGGGTCATCGGGATCGATCCCGACGTAGACGCCCAGGTCACGCTGGGTCCGTTCGGGGAGGGCGATCTCATCCTGCTCTGTACCGACGGGCTCATCCGGGTGGTGGAGGAGGCCAGGATCATCGACCGCGCCGGTTCGGGGGACTCCCTCGAGGACATCGCCGACTCGCTCGTGAACGAGGCCGTCGAGGGCGGAGGTCCCGACAACGTGACGTTGGTCTTGCTGCGGGGGGGCTCCTAGCGGTGTCGGTGGCCTCGGCCCTGGTGGGGACGGGGTTTCACGTACCCCAGTGGATCGTCACCAACGACGATCTCAGCCTGCTCATGGATACCTCCGACGAGTGGATTCGTGAGCGGACCGGCATCCACGAGCGCCGTTGGGTGGAGGAAGGGACCACGTCGGCCCAGATGGCGTTGGCGGCGTCCACCCAGGCACTCGACGAGGCCGGCATGTCGGCGACCGATGTGGACGCCATCGTGCTCGCCACCATCACCCCCGACCACTCCTTTCCCGGCACGGGCGTGTTTCTGCAAAGGGAGCTCGGACTGACCGACATCCCGGCGCTCGATGTGCGCGCCCAATGCACGGGCTTCCTGTATGGACTCTCGGTGTGTGATGCCTGGATCCGGTCCGGGTTCTATCGAACCGTCCTGCTGGTGGGGGTGGAGATCCAGTCCACCGGGATTGACCCCACGACCCGCGGGCGGGATATGGCCGTCTTGTTCGGCGACGGTGCGGGGGCGGCGGTCCTGACGGCGACCGAGGAGGAAGACCGGGGGGTTCTCTCCACGCATCTCTACTCGGACGGTCGGTTTGCGGAGTCGCTCTGGTGTGACGCTCCCGCGAGTTTCCGGCACCCGCGAGTCCAAAAGGAAGACCTGGAAGCGGGCCGGCATTTCCCGACCATGAACGGACGTGAAGTTTTTCGCCATGCGGTGAAGCGAATGCCCGAAGCCGTGCGGGCGGCACTGGCTGCGCACCAACTCTCGGTCGAAGACATCGACCTACTCGTCCCCCACCAGGCCAACCTTCGGATCTCGGAGATGGTTCGGCGCAGTTTGGACCTCCCGGTGGAGAAGGTCGTCAACAACATTCAAGCGTACGGCAACACCACGGCCGCTACCATTCCCATCGCCCTCGCGGAGGCGGTGCGGGAAGGCAGGGTGGAACGCGGCGATCTCGTTGCCTTGACAGCTTTTGGCTCTGGCTTCACGTGGGGAAGCGCCCTGATTCGCTGGTAGTCAGGCGTGTTCACACCCTAGACAGCGCCACCCGTAGGGCTATTTTTTTGTGCTATACACGTGCCCGCACGTTTGGCGGCCTCGGACTTGCTGAAGTCCCTGTGGGCTGATCGGGTTTCGACCCTTGAGGCAGTTAGACAGGACGCTACGAAAATGACCAAGAAACATCTGGAACATATCGAGAAGAGGCTCCTGCAGGAGCGCACCCGAGCGCTGAAATCCCTGGGTCTCTTCGACCAAAGGGCCAAGGCGGATCGTGAAGGCGGCGACTCGGCGCTTGCAGCCTATACCGACCACATGGCCGACCAGGGGACCGAGGCAATGGAGCGCGAGAAAGCCGCGCTCTTTGCCACCAAAGAAGGGCGGTATCTGTACCGGCTGGAAGAAGCGCTGCGTCGCCTGTATGCGAGCCCTGACACGTTCGGTACCTGCCACACCTGCGGGTCGGAAGTCGGTTTCGAGCGGCTGGATGCGCTCCCGCATGCGCGCTACTGCATCGACTGTAAGCGGAAGGAAGAGGGCGGCGCCCAGGCAGCTTAGTTGATCGCAGCCGCGAGCAAGGCCTCGCCCGCGGCCTCTCGCTGCCAAGCCTTCAGAGTGGGCACGGCTCCCAGAGCCTCGGCTGTCGCCGGGGCGGCGCGCGCGATCTCCATCAGCGTTGCATTGGGCACCAACAGGCCGCGGTCCAACCCCAGTTCATCCGCGCGAGCGTTTCGCGCACGCTTGAGGCGATCGAACCGGTCCTCTTCCTCTTTGGTCGGTCGCTCGTACCGTCCGGTCGAGTTTCTCGGATAAGATGCGATTTCGTCAGGCGGTCGACGTGTGGCTTCGGCCACCGACGCCAGCAGCGCCTTTCCGTGTTCCTGAGCGACCGAGCGGGAAATGCCTCTCGTTGCCACCAGTGCCTCGACATCCGGCACCTCGCCTTGCGCCACCGCTAGCAGCACGCGGTCCTCGGCAATGCGAAACGGCGCGCGATCCCTCTTCCGGGCCAGGGCATCGCGCCAATGCCACCCCACCCGGAAGCCTTCGAGCGTGGCCGGCGGCAGTTTGCGACCGCGCTTCAGTCGGCTCGCAGGATCGAAATCGGCGGTGTCCTCGGTCCAGCGGATCTCCTCGAGCAGCCTGAACTCTTCCTCCGCCCAGGCGAGCCGGTCCAGCTCGACGAGTCTTTCGCGGAGGATGTCCCAAAGTGCTTCGAGTCGGCGCGTGTCGTCCGCCGCATACGCGAGCTGCTCCTTGGTGAGTGGCCGCTTCGCCCAATCCGCCCGCTGAAACTTCTTCGACAGTCGTAGGTCGAAGTAACGCTCCATGAGCGACGAAAGACCGGTCTGGGATTCGCCACACAGCGCCGCGGCCACCTGAGTGTCGACGATGTGACGGACTCTCACCCCTACGTCCCGATCCAACAGCCGCAAGTCGTAGTCCGATCCGTGGAGAAACACCGCCTTAGCGGGATCGGCAAGGGCATCGCGCAAAGGCGGCCCGGCGTCGAAGGCCAGGGCGTCGAGCAAGTAGGTCGAGGAGCCGACCGTCACCTGGATCAGGCAGATACGATCCGAGTAGCGGTGAAACCCGGCGGCTTCCGTGTCGACTGCGAAGGACGAGACCTGTTGGAGGGCTTCCCGAACCCGTTCACCAGACCGCGGCTCGTCGACCCAGATGGGTTCGGATGCAGATCTCGTCAGGCCAAACCTCCGTAACAGACAGGTGAAGGAACCGCATCGGGGGATGCGATTCCCGGTCGCCACGGTACTCTCGACGTGAAATGGGGTTCCGCTTCGCAGACGTAGGGGCTCTACCCGTCTTGATCGCCATCGAGCACCGCGGCACGTTTCGGGCTGCCAGTTATCGCGACTCCCTCCGAGAAGGTCATGCCGCTCAGGACAAAGATCGTTTGCACGCTCGGCCCCGCCTCCAGAAGTCCTGAAGTGGTCGAGAATCTCGTGAGGGCGGGCCTCGACGTGGCTCGAATCAACATGTCACACGGCAACTACGAGGAGCATACCGAGCTGATCCAAACGATCCGCGCGGCCTCGCAGGCAGTGGACAAGCCCGTCGGCATCCTGGTGGATCTGCAAGGTCCGCGCATTCGAGTAGGGATGCTCGAGGCACCCATTGAGCTGAGCGACGGGGACCGGGTCGTGTTCGCGCCGGAGGACGAAGCTCAGCCGGGTGAGATCCCGACGACCTACACGCCCTTGGCGTCGGAGCTGGTCGAGGGGGTGCCGCTCCTACTGGACGATGGCCTCCTCGAGCTGCAGTGCGTGGGGACGGAGGGCGATCGCGCGGAGTTCGAAGTGATTCGTGGCGGTCTACTCAAGAGCAACAAGGGCATGAACCTTCCGGGCGTCGCCCTGGGCGCGCCTTCGCTCACGGACAAGGACCTCGTCGACCTCGCCTTCGCGCTCGAGCACAACGTCGAGTTCGTAGGGCTGTCGTTCGTGCGTTCGGCAGGGGACGTCGCCGACCTGAAGGAGCGGGTGGATCGACAGGCCCTGGTGGTCGCCAAGATCGAGATGGCGGTGGCGCTCGATCACCTGGAGGACATCCTGTCGGTCGCCGATGCCGTCATGGTGGCCCGGGGTGACCTGGGCGTCGAGTTGCCCTTCGAGGAGGTACCGCTCGCTCAGAAACGCATCGTGCAGACCGCCAACCTGTTTGGTCGTCCCGTGATCACGGCCACCCAGATGCTGGAATCGATGATCGAACACCCTCGCCCGACCCGCGCCGAGGCATCCGACGTCGCAAACGCGATTCTCGATGGCACCGACGCGGTTATGCTGTCGGGCGAGACGGCGATAGGCGATTACCCTCTGCGTGCGGTCGAGGCCATGGTGCGGATTGCCGGTGAGGTCGAGAAGTCCGGGCAGGAACGGCTGGCGTTCCGGCAGGGCGCGCTGGGGTCGGAGATCCGACGGCAGGGTGCGTCCCTGCGCGAGCACGCGGTCGCCGCAGCCACGGTCGAGGGCGCGCGACGGTTGGACGCACCGGCGATCGTCGTCATCACCCGTAGCGGCTTCAGTGCTCGCCTGGTATCCAGCTACCGCGTGCCCGTCCCCATCTTCGGAGTGACCACCGACCCACAACGCTACAGGGAGCTGGCCCTGGTGTGGGGTGTGGTTCCCGTTCTGGCGGATCCTGAAGAGGTCGACCTCGAGTCGCTTACGCAGTTCGGGACCAAGGCGGTGCTGGATTCTGAAGTGGGTACGGAGGGTCAATTCGTCGTCGTCACCTCCGGGTTTCCTTTTCACCGCACAGGCTCCACCAATACCGTCAGCATCGAGTCCCTGTGAGGCTGACCTTCCTCGGCACGGGGACCTCGTTCGGTGTGCCCGTGGTGGGATGCACCTGTTCGGTGTGTACGTCGACCGATCCCCGCAACCGACGCACACGGCATGGGGCGGTGGTGGAGTGGGAAGGGTTTCGCCTCCTGATCGATACGCCGCCCGAACTCCGCCAACAGCTGCTGGCACAGCAGATCACGCACGTGGATGCGGTGTGGTATACCCACATGCATGCCGACCACCTGCACGGTATCGACGACCTTCGTGTCTTCTCGCTCCGCTCGCGCAAGCACGTGGTCGCCTACGTTCCCCAAGCACACATCGAGGAGCTGCGGGCGCGCTTCTCGTACATCTTCGACCCTTCCGTGCGCGCGCCGGCAGGGACCTCAAAGCCCCTCGTCGAGCTGCGTCCGCTACAACAGGACGTGCCCGAACAGATGGGCGGCCGGACCGTGATGCCGCTCGCCGTCCCGCATGGGGATTCCGTCGTATTTGGACTACGGGTCGGTCAGCTCGGGTACCTGACGGACGCCAAGTCACTCCCGGACAGTGTGTATGAGGCCTTGGACGGCGTGGATGTCCTTGTGGTCAACGCACTCTGGTGGGGAGACCCGCACCCCACCCATATGAACGTGGAGGAAGCGGTGACCGCGGCCCAACGCGTCGGAGCCCGGCGCACGTTCCTGACGCACCTCACCCACCGCCTCGAACACGAAGCTCTCTCCGGCGCGCTGGCGTCGGGGATCGAACCGGCCTTCGACGGCCTCAGCGTGGAGATTCAAACTTGAGCGAGCTATCCGGCTGGTCTCTGGACTTCGCTTCCTCGTTGGCAGGGGCACTTGGCGGGCGTGGCCCTGAGGAGCGCGCGCTCGGGAACGAGCTGGCCACCCGGTTCGAACGGGCGCTGGCCTATCGGAGTCGCCGTGCGGAAGAGGGTGCACTGGGGTTTATCGACCTTCCCGAACAGCGGGCCGCCCTCGAGGAATCACAGCGTCTGGCCGAGTCATTGAGTCAACGCTTCGACGCCCTGGTGGTGGTGGGGATCGGCGGTTCGTCCCTCGGGGCCATGGCGCTGCGCGATGCGCTTCTGGGTCCGTTCTGGAACGAGCGTAACCCGGAGGGACGCCAGTTCTTCCCGCGGCTCTATTTCCTGGACAACCCCGATCCCAACGTGGTCGTCGATCTCCTGAGCGCGATCGATCCCGCCAGGACGCTGTTCAACGTCATCAGCAAATCGGGGTCGACCGCGGAGACCATGGCCCTCTACGCGGTGGTGCGAGGGTTGTTGGAGCAGTCCATGGGACCAGAGCAGGCCGCAAGCCACTTCGTTTTCACAACCGATCCCGAACGGGGGCCCCTCCGCGCGCTGGTTTCCGACGAGGGAGCCCAGGCGCTGTCGATCCCCGGGAACGTGGGAGGACGGTTTTCGGTGCTGTCCTCGGTCGGTCTGTTTCCCGCGGCGATGACGGGCGTGGACGTGCGCGCACTGCTGGACGGAGCGGCCGCAATGAACGAGCAGTGTGCGGCTCCCGATCTTCGACGCAATCCCGCCGGACTGTTGGCGACCCTTCTGCACGCTTGGGATGTGGAGCACGGGGCCCCCATCCATGTGTTGATGCCTTACGCGCAGCGGCTTCGCTCGTTCACACTGTGGTTTCAGCAGCTGTGGGCGGAGTCGCTCGGGAAGCAGCGCAACGGCGAGGGCGTGGGTCCCACACCGCTGCCTGCCGTGGGCGCCACCGACCAGCACGCCCAGGTGCAGCTCTTCATGGAGGGACCCCGAGACAAGTTTGTCCTGTTCATGGGAGTGGACGACGTTCCCGACCGGATACCCATCCCCGACGTGCACCCTGAGGTGGAAGCCACCCGCTACCTAGCTGGACACTCCCTTGCGGAGCTTCTGGAGGTAGAACGGAGGGCCACAGCTGAAGCGCTGCGCCAAAGGGGTCGCCCCTCCGCCACGCTGTCGGTCCCGACCCTAGACGCCCGGGCCCTCGGGGCCCTCTTCCAGCTGTTCGCGCATGCAACCGTCCTGGCGGGCGGACTCTACGGCGTCGATCCGTTGGACCAGCCTGGCGTGGAGCTTGGTAAGCAGTTGACGTATGGACTGCTGGGCCGGGCCGGGCACCACATCGAACCGCTCCCCCGGGCCGAGGAAGGCCAGCGGTGGACGCCCTGAGCGGGGCTGGGTTAGCTTGCGTACAGGCCCGGGACCACAGGTACCGATATCGTCGAGGCCGCTTTCAACACCGTGTTTTGACACTGGGTAGGTGACACCATGAGCGACCGTGGAGAAGGACCCTATTACGTCGTGGAAAAGAGTGGGGGTGGGTTTGGATCATTCCTCCTGGGGGCCCTGTTGGGCGCTGGGGTCGCGTTGCTCCTCGCCCCTCGCTCCGGCGAGGAAACGCAACGGGAACTCAAGGAGCAAGCGATCCGTTTGCGGGGCCTTGCCGAGGACCGCGTGAAGGATGCTCAGCGTATGATCGGGGATCAGGTCGAGGGTGTCCGCGATGGCCTGCAGGACAAGCTCGAAGAGGTTAAGAGCGCCGTCGACTCGGGTCGCCAAGCGGCCCGCGACGCGAGGGAAGATCTCGAGCTGAGGCTCGAGCAGTCCAAGTCGGCGTATCGCGCCGGCATCGAGGCCGCTCGGACTGCGGCCCGCGAGACCGCGAAGGAAGTCGACGCGGAGGCGTGAGCAGGGGACGGGTGGCCGCACGCTTCTTGAAGCGGCTACTCAAGAAGGCGCATCGGGACGACGTCTTCTTCATGAGTGGGGCGATCACCTTCAATCTCCTACTCGCCGTGGTGCCACTCCTGCTCCTGACCGTAGGGCTGGCGGGTCTGGTGTTGCAGTCACGGCTTCCCGACCCCGGTGCCGCCGTCGTGGAGGTCGTGCTGCAGTTGCTTCCCAGAGGCACGCTCGACGAGGGGCTGCGCACCGCGATCACGTCGTCCGTCGAGGGCGTGGTCGATCGCAGTGTCGGCTTTTCGTTCGTCGGGGCTCTGATCCTGCTGTGGCTATCGGCCCGCCTGATCAGTACCCTCCGTTCCGTTTTGCGGCGCGTGTTCGAACAGGATGTGTCCCGGCCGGTGATCCGAGGCAAGCTGTTCGACTTCCGCATGGTCTTCCTGGGAGCCGCCTTTCTACTGGTGGCGCTGGGGGCGGGTAGAGCCGCTACCCGGCTCATCGAGCTCTTCTCCGAGGCGCTGGGCATCGAGGCCCCGGGGTGGATGGGTGCGGGAGTCGGGGCAGGACTGGACCTGATCCTGATGTGGCTGCTCCTGCTGGCCATCTACCGCATGGTTCCAGCGGACCGGGTCGACCGCCGGGTGGGGCTCTGGGCCGCCTCCATCACGGCCCTGACTCTGGCCGGTCTCAAGGAGGGATTCGCCTGGTATATCCGCACGGTTGCGGACTTTTCATCCGCCTATGGGAACCTGGCAACGCTGGCGGTGCTCTTCTTTTACCTGTACTACGCGGCGATGGCCTTCGTGTTGGGCGGGCAGGCAGCGGTGGTGGCAGACGGAATGCGCACCCCGCCTTCGGAACACATCTTGAAGGTCTTAGCCGGGGACCCCTCGGACTCCACCTCCTTTTCGGACGAGACATGACGACTTCTGGCCCACGGGCGATCGCGCTTGCTGCGGGACTCCTCCTCGGAGGCCCGGCCGTCGCGTATGCCCAGTTTCCGGCCGACGAGGAGGGCGTCGTGCTGCGAGCTCGGGCCAGTTCCACCGAGGTGGAGCTGGATCGCCCCCTACTGGAGTACGAGGGTCTCTATATCGTCGTGCACCTGGCGCAGAACAGGGTGATTCTCATGGACGAGGGCACTGTGGTTTGGTCCTCGCCCGCCGGCACCGGAAACGGGTTCCGGCTCTCGGGGCAGGGCAAGCGCTGGCAGTTCACGACCCCCAGAGGCCTCTTTCGGGTGCGCCGTATGGAGCGCGACCCCATTTGGGAGGCCCCGGACTGGTACTACGTGGAGCGCGGGGTCCGCATCCCTCCCCACGACCACCCGTCGCGCAGGATCCCCGGAGTGATGGGGACCACGGCCCTTTACCTGGGCGACGGACTGGCCATCCACGGGACCAACGCGCCTGCCCTGCTGCTCAACCCCGATCCGGAGCGTCGCCGCGTCTCGCACGGGTGTATCCGCCTCACCAACGAAGCCGCCCGCGATCTCTTCCACCGGGTGTCGGTGGGGACGCCCGTCCTCATCTACTAGGCCGCGATCCCGTGTCCAAGGAAGACGGGCGGAAGGTCATCGCGCGCAACAAGAAAGCCCGCCACGAGTACCAGATACTCGAACAATGGGAGGCGGGGATGGTGTTGACGGGACCGGAGGTGAAGTCTGTTCGCGCGGGTAAGGTGGCGTTTCAGGATGCCTTCGCCCGCGTCGAGAACGGTGAGGTTTGGCTGCGGAGCTTCCACATCAGTCCCTATGAGGCTGCCAACCGGTGGAACTCGGACCCGGTCCGCCCGCGCAAGCTTCTGCTCAACCGGCAGGAGATTCGCAAGATGAGCGCAAAGGTCGAGGAGAAGGGGCTCAGTCTGGTCCCGTTGGAGATCTACTTCACGCGCGGGCGCGCCAAGGTGAGCGTGGGATTGGGCCGTGGCAAGAAGCTCCACGACAAGCGAGAGACGTTGAAGGAGCGGGCCCAGGCGCGGGATGCCCGGCGGGCGCTGGGCCGGCGATGAGGGTTCCAAGCTGGAGCGTCTGGGGAGCGCTTACGCTCTTCGCGGTCCCGCTGAGTGCTCAGGCACCCGACCTTTGGCTCCGGTTGGACGCGGCCGGGTCGGAGGCGCTGGAGATCGATCAGACTAGGGGGTTCGCGGCATTCGACGTCACCGCGTTGTCCCGGTTGGGGTGGGAGGTCGAGCGCGACCGTTACACTGTTGAAGCCCGTCTCGACTCGCTCGAGGTGCGACTCAACGTGGGGAACCCGTTTTTTACGTGGGGTGGCACTCCCCTTCAGTTCACTGACGAGCCCTACGTCGAACGAGGTCGGGTGTTCGTTCCCGCACAGTTCCTCATCGACTTCTTCCCGAATCGGGTGGCCGGCTACGAGTACGATCCCGGCACCCGAACCCTGTGGAGTTCGGTCCTGGCCGCGCGAGGAGCGCCCCCGGCGGCCTCCCCGTCCCGGGCGCTGGCCCGCCACTCGCGGCTGGTGGTGATCGATGCAGGACATGGCGGATTCGATCCCGGCGCCATCGGACCGTCCGGGGTTCGCGAGAAGGACGTCGCGCTGGGGATTGCCCGCGCGTTGGCCTCCGCCCTCGAAGCCGACAGTACCATCGAGGTGCAGCTGACGCGGGACCGGGACGTGCTCATCCCGCTGTGGCGGCGAGGCGAGCAGGCTACGGTTTGGGCGGGCGATCGCCCCAGTGTCTTTATTTCCCTTCACGCCAACGCGCTCCCGGCCTCCCGGGCGACGCGGGGCTTCGAGACCTACTTTCTCTCCGAAGCGCGGACCGACGACGAGCGGAGGGTGGCCGCGCTTGAGAACTCGGCCGGTACTCAGTCGGGAGGGCCCCGGCTGGAACCCGCCACCGAACTCGGAGGCATTCTGGGGGAGCTTCGGAACCACGACTACCAACACTGGTCGGCGCACTTCGCCGATCTCGTGCAAATGGAGTTGGCGGAGGTGCACCCGGGGAAGAATCGAGGCGTCAAGCAAGGTCCCTTTGCGGTCATCACGAACGCGTTGATGCCCGCCGTCCTGGTGGAGATCGGTTACCTGACCCACCGGTCAGAGGAGCGTCTACTGGCGCGTCCGGAGTTTCACGAAGAGGCGGCGGGTGCATTGGCTCGTGCCGTGGGAGCGTTCTTTCGTCAGTACCCGTCAGGGAACGGCATAAACGGTCCGGTGGGGCAGTGAGGCTGGCACAGACCCTCTTCGAGAGCACCTTTCAAAACCCCGTCCTCCTGGCGGCCGGCACCTGTGGGTTCGGTCGAGAGCTGGAGGAGGTCGTGGAGCTGGACGCGCTGGGAGGGATCGTCACCAAGTCGGTGACGGTGGAGCCGCGCGCCGGGAACCCGGCACCGCGCGTTGCGGAGTTTCATGCGGGCATGCTGAACTCGATCGGTTTGGCCAACCCCGGAGTCCGGCAGGTTCGGGCCCAGGAACTGCCCTGGCTACGCGACAACCTCTCCAGGGCACAGGTGATGGTAAGCGTAGCTGGCCACGACCCCGACGAGTTCGGAACCATAGTGCGGGAGCTGGATAGTGCGGATGGATTCCTGGGGTTTGAGCTGAACCTTTCCTGTCCCAACGACACCACGCGCGGTGCGTTGCCCTTCGCGCTCGACCCTGAGGCACTCGTCCGTGTCGTGGAGCAGGTACGTCCACTCACGGAACGCCCGCTGTGGGCAAAACTGGCCCCCAACGTGCCCGATCCCGCGGAGTCCGCCAGGTACGCGGTCGAGGCGGGTGCCGATGCGATCACCATGACCAATACGATGCCGGGGCTGCACTTCGACGTGGGCACCTTCCGAGCTCGGTTGGGTGCGGGTCCCGGTGGACTGAGTGGCCCCGCGCTACTCCCCATCGGGGTCCATGCGGTATGGCGGGCCGCAGCGAGGATCGACAAGCCGATCGTGGGGGCCGGAGGGATCAGCACGGCGGCCGACGCCCTGCAGTATGTGCTGGCTGGCGCTACCCTGGTGCAAATGGGGACCGCCTGCTTCGCGGATCCGTCCGCTGCCGCACGTGTAGTCGACGGACTCCGCCGCCTGGGACGCGAGCGCGGATGTGGGGACCTCTCGGAACTCAGAGGAGCCGGGGCCGTCACACATCCGAGCGCGGAGTGACGCCCAAACCGCCCACCGACCCATGACAAGAAGACCGCCGCCCGAAATCGCGATCGCGCTGGACGTGCCCAACCGGGAAGGCGTCGAGGCCTTGTTTGCGCGGTTGGGTGATGAGCCCGCGATTGTGAAGGTCGGCCTGCAGCTTTTCATCGCCGAGGGCCCGGCTCTGGTGAGGGACCTGGTGAGTAGTGGCAACCGCGTCTTCCTGGACCTGAAGCTGCACGACATCCCCAACACGGTGGCGCGGGCGGTGGAGTCGGCCCGACGCCTGGGCGTGGAGTGGCTGACCGTTCACACCGTGGGCGGTGGCGCCATGTTGGCAGCGGCCTCACGGGCGGCGGAGGGTGAGGTCGAACTGCTCGGAGTGACGGTGCTCACGTCCATGACGCCCGAGTCTCTGGGCGCCACTACGGGGCGCACACCGCTCGACGTTGCGGAGGTCGCGCGCCGCCGAGCCGCCGCCGCGTTCGCCGCCGGGGTGCGGGGGATGGTCTGCTCCGTGTGGGAGGCCCCCACGCTCCGCGCCGAGTTGGGCGACGCCGCGTTCCTGGTCACCCCAGGAATCCGGCTGGCCGAGCAGTCGGTCGACGATCAGGCGCGCGTAGCTACCCCCGCCAAGGCTACGGAAGCCGGTGCGGATATGCTGGTAGTTGGACGAGCCGTGCGCGCGGCTGCCAACCCTGCGCAGGCGCTGCAGCGGATCCGCCAAGAGATTGCTAGAGCACAAGCGTAGAAGGGTGATCGGCGAACACCCTCGAACCCAAACCCTGTAGGACGAGTCAAACCGATGGGGCTTCAACTCTACGACACGCTGTCGCGGTCACGCCGCCCGTTCGCACCCATGGACGGGCCCACGGTGCGGGTATATGCCTGCGGACCCACGGTGTACGATCACGCACATATCGGGAATTTCCGAGCGTTCGTGTTTTACGACGTTCTGCGCCGGTACCTGACGTGGTCGGGCTTTGATGTGCGCTTCGTCATGAACGTCACCGATGTTGACGACAAGACCATTCAGGGCGCGGAGAACGCGGGCGTGAGCCTCAGCGAGTACACGGCCCCCTACGCACAGGCGGTGCTGGCCGAGTCGGCCGCCCTCGGGATCCACCCCCCGGATGCGGCCCCCTGCGCGACCGAGTGGGTGCCGCAGATGGTGGGGCACATCGCGCAGCTCGTCGAGCGAGATCTCGCGTATAAGGCCGAGGACGGATCGGTGTACTTCCGAATCGCTGCGTTCCCCGAGTACGGCAAGCTCTCCCGTATCGATCCGGAGATGATTCGGGCGGGTGCCCGGGTGGCCGTGGACGAGTACGAGAAGGACGACGCCAGGGACTTCGTGCTGTGGAAGGCTGCCAAACCCGTAGACGAAGAGGTCGGGGCGGCGTGGGACTCCCCATGGGGCAGGGGACGCCCCGGTTGGCACATCGAGTGCTCGGTCATGAGCATGGGCGAGCTCGGCCCCACGTTGGACATCCACCTGGGCGGCGAGGACCTCGTCTTCCCACACCATGAGGACGAGATTGCCCAGTCCGAGGGAGTGACCGGGCAGACGTTCGCGCGGAACTGGGTGCATGTGAAGCACCTCATGCTCGAGGGTCGCAAGATGTCGAAATCCCTCGGCAACACGCTGACTGTGCGCGAGCTGCTGGACGAGGGCGTGGATCCGGCGGCCATTCGTCACCTCCTCACCTCTTCCCATCACCGTGGCGAGTTGAACTTCCGGCGCGAGGGGCTGGCGGCTTCCCAGGCCGCCATCCTTCGCCTCGAGGATTTCAAGCGTCGCCTACAGGAAGAGGGACGAGGGAGTGGCGCACCATCGACCCGGGTGGGGGCCCTGACCGAGCAGGCCCTGGACGGATTCCGCCAGGCCATGGACGACGACATCAACACCCCCAACGCGTGGGCGGCGATCTTTTCCTGGCTACGGGACGTGAATCACGAGCTGGATCAGCACCCCGCGACCTCCAGGGCCGGCCGGGCTCCCGCCTTGGAGGCCCTAAAGTCCATGGATCAGGTCCTGGGCGTCCTCGAGTTGGCCGAGGCGCGGGAGGCCGTGTCTGAGGACCGGCAGGAGGAGATCGAACGGCTCGTGGCCGAGCGCACCGCCGCGAAGGCGCTTCGAGACTTCGCAAAGGCCGACGAGATTCGGGACCGCCTGACGGCCCAGGGCGTGATTCTTGAAGACACGCCCGACGGCACCCGATGGAAGTTGGAGGTTTGACTCTCGGCGTCACTGCGGTTGGCCCCGAATCTGTTGACACTGTCAGGGTCTCCGACCACACTATAGGGCTCTGTTTTTCTGATGTTTTGTTTTCGCTGACGTAGCTCAATTGGCAGAGCAGCTGCCTTGTAAGCAGCAGGTTAAGGGTTCGAGTCCCTTCGTCAGCTCGTACGAAAGGCGGGCCTGCCGAACGTGGTGGTGCGAGGCAGGCTTCCTAGGCCGGTGGGGTACCGAAGCGGTCAAACGGGGCAGACTGTAAATCTGCTGGCTTATGCCTTCGAAGGTTCGAATCCTTCCCCCACCATTCGCGCCCGCTCCTTGGAGCGGTATGCGGGAGTAGCTCAGTTGGCTAGAGCATCAGCCTTCCAAGCTGAGGGTCGCGGGTTCGAGTCCCGTCTCCCGCTTTGCGACCCGCCTGGCCTGTTGGGCAGGCGGGACTGGTGAGGTGTGGCAGGAGTCGCGAATGGCCGTGACTCCTGCCATACGACACCAATGCTCTGGTAGCTCAGGGGTAGAGCACTTCCTTGGTAAGGAAGAGGTCATGGGTTCAAATCCCATCCAGAGCTTTTCGTTCTTCAGGCGCTGACGGCTCCCTCGTGGGCGCGGTCGACGACCTGGGCACAGATCTCGGCAAACGCATCCGCGATGGACGCCCAGGCAAAGTGCTCCCGCACGTACTCCGCTCCCCGGGTTCCGAGATCGGCCGCGGCGGCTGGGTCCCTGAGCAGCGTCACCACTGCCGTGGCGAACGCATCCGCTTCATCCGCAAAGACGACGTGGGCCCCGTCCTCGACCGGTAAGCCTTCCGCACCCACTTGGGTGGTGACAACGGGGCGCTCCATGGCCATGGCTTCGAAGATCTTGAGTCGGGTGCCTCCACCGATGCGAATGGGCACCACGAAGACACCACCCCCCTGGATATGGGGACGGACGTCTGGGACTGGCCCTACCAGATCGACGCCCGGGGTGCGTTCAGCAATCCTGCGGACGCGTTCGGTCGGGTTTCGGCCCACGACCTCGAACACCGCATCCTCGATCTCCTCCCTGATGAGCGGCAGGATCGCTTCGGCGAAGAACTCGATCGCGTCCTCGTTGGGCATCCAGTCCATTGAACCGGTGAAGACCATCCGCCGGTTCTGAGTGGGGTAGGGGATCTCTGGTCTGAAGTAGTCCACGTCGACACCGGTAGGGACCCACCCGACCTGGGTCAGACCGTACTCGCGCTCCATCGTGCGTGCATCGGCCTCTGAGACGGCAATCACATGGTCGAGTCGGCGGCACTCCTGAGCTTCGATCCGCTGCATCCTCCGCCACTGGCTCCCGAAGTACGCCTTCTTGAGCTTCGAGCTCGCCACTTTGCTGTGACGTTCCCAGATGGCGGCTTCGACGTTGTGCTGGAACATCACCGTGGGGACGCCCAGGCCGCTGGGTAGGTTCCGGCTGGGGAACAGGAAGTCGCACACGATGACGTCGTACGACTCCGAGCGGACGAGGTCACGGATACGCTGCTCCATGGCCCTCGAGCGGTACTTCGCTACTGCGTAGGGAAGGCTCGAGAACGCGTTCTGCGCCAGCTCCCAGAAGAAGCGGGGGGAGTTCTTGGCGGCCGTCCGAAAGGGCACCCGCTCCAGCACGTGACAGTACTCGGGCGCACGTTCCACGGCGTCCGGAGCCGCGTGCCCATCGTCCAACGACAGGTACGTGACGTGGTGGTCGCGTTTGAGGGCCCGCAGCATATGGTAGGTGCGGATACGTCCACCCTTGTCGATGGGGTGAAGCAACTCCGTCTTGAGCCAAAGAATCTTCATCAGGCGTGGGTCTTCGCGGCGGTCCGTCCGGTCATGGCGATGTCATCCAACGGCTCCCGGTCGAGGAAGATCCTGTGCCAGAGCTCCAGGTTGATGAGGCTCCACAGGCGCTCCTGGTGTCCACCGATGCCCCCACGATGTTCGTCTACGATCTGCCGCACGGCTTCGGTCGCAAGCAGCCCTCTCGAGCGTGCGCGCTCGGACAGGATGAACTCGTCGACGATGCCCCCATACTCATGACGCAACCAACGTCCGATGGGGACCGGGAAGCCCATCTTCTTCCGGCTCAGGATGGTGTCCGGAAGCAGCCCCTTCATCGCTTCGCGCAGTACCACCTTCGTCGTCCAGCCCTTCAGCTTGAGTCGGCGCGGGAGTCTCGCTGCGTACTCCACCAGGTCGTGGTCCAGGAAGGGGACTCGACTCTCGATCGACGCCCCCATGCTCATCTGGTCCTGCTTCATGAGTAGCTCGTGCAGGTAGGTGGCTGAGTCGGCGTACAGCATCTGATCCAGGAGGTCGTCGCTCGAGCATCTGGCCATGGCCGCGTGATACGCCGCGTACGGACTCTCCGACCCCAACCGCTCCCTGACCGCGGGGACGAACAGCGAGGCTTGGGCCTCCCGGCCGAACACCGCGAAGTTGTCGAGGTAGATGGTGTCGAGGTCGGCCGGGAGCGTCAGGAACGTCCTCGACAGCCGACGTCCCCAGGTGGAGGTGTCGGGCAGCGCACCCACGGCCTTACGGATCCCGGCCCTCAGAAAGCCGGGGAGCATCCCGTAGGTCTTGCCCATCTTGAGGTTGGCGATCGTCACCCGATAGCGGTTGTAGCCCGCCAGCGTTTCGTCGCTCCCCTCTCCGGTCAGGACCACCTTCACGTGTTCCCGGGCCAGCTTGGCCACGAAGTGGAGCGGGACCGAGGAGGGGTGCGCCAAGGGCTCGTCCTCGAACCAAATCATCCTCGGCAGGGACTCCCAGAAGTCGTGGGGGGTGACCACGATCTCCCGATGCTCCGTGCCGAAGCGTTCAGCCACCATGCGCGCGTAGATGAGCTCGTTGGCCTCCCGCTCCGCGAAGGCCACCGAAAACGTCTTGACCCGGCTTTGGGTGAGTGTGCTCATCAACGCGGTGATCGCGGCCGAGTCGATGCCGCCAGAAAGGAACGCCCCCAGGGGGACATCGGACATCAACCTCACCCGAACCGCCTCGGTGAGACGGTCCCGATACTCGTCCACGGCAGCCGCGTCCGACTGCGTGGTGCTCGGCCCGCCCATTCTCAGATCCCAGTATCGCTCGACCCGCACGCGTCCATCCTGCCAGGTAAGGGCGTGGGCGGGAGGGAGGCGGTGAACGCCGGCGAATAGGGTCTGCTCGTCCGATGTGGCATGGTTCGCGAGCAGATCGGGCAGCGCTCCGACGTTCAGCGCGGGCACGACTCCACCGGCCAGCAGGCACTTGATTTCCGAACCGAAGGTCAGGGTGCCGTCGTCGGTGAGGTGGTAGTACACCGGCTTGATACCGAAGCGGTCCCGTACGAGGACCAGCTTACGTTCCGACGCGTGCCACACAGCGAAGGCGAACATGCCTCGGAAGCGATCCACCGCCTTGAGGCCCAACCGCTCGTACTGCCTGAGAAGGGACTCGGTGTCGCAGTGTGTTTGGTACTGAACCCCACTTGCGGTCAGCTCCGCCATCAAGTCGGGGTGGTTGTAGATCTCACCGTTGTATACGAGCACGAGGTCGCCGTCGTCGGAGCTCATGGGCTGCCGGCCGCCCTCCACGTCGACGATGCTCAGGCGCCTGTGCCCGAGTCCCACACCTTGGCCGAAGAACGTCCCAGACCCATCGGGTCCCCGGTGCGCGATCGCATCGCACATCGCGCCCAACACCGAAGGTGAGATGGGGGCGTCGGGGCTCCGACGCACGATGCCAGCTATCCCGCACATGGCGCACGATCCGGGCGATGGGTCACGTCGGCATACCCCGTTACTTCCAGATGTCCCACTGACCCCGGAACGCCCGATAGGCGGCGACTAAGGGTGCGGCCAGCAGGACCAGGGTCCAGGTGATCTCGCTGAGGACCATCCGGACCGGTCGCAGGAACCGCGCTCCCAACAGAAGCGCCCCCGCAGCCACCGCGCCCCAGAACCAAAGTCCCCTCCCCAACCAGGTCCAGGCAGGCATCCGATCGATCGCCAGCCAGGCCACCCCGATACCCAGCGGAATCAGGAATGCAGGGGTTGCCATCCGAAACAGCTTGTGAAAGACGAACTGGGCCCAAATGGGGTTGCGCCAGGGTACGAGCACGCCGGGCAGCCGCTGGCAGATCTGAAGAATTCCGGCCTGAGTACGGACTTTCCTCCGGTATTCTTGTGTGTGCGTGAACTCCCTGGGGTCGGTGGCCAGCGCGTCCTCTCTGAATCGCACTCGGTGTCCGTTCATCGCGACCTGCAGCGGGAAGTACACGTCGTCGCAGAGAAGGTCTGGCGGGAGATCTTCCCAGAGCTCTCGCCGGGCCGCGTAGATCGCTCCGGTCACGCCCACCATGCTGTGGAGCCGGGACTCCGATCGGCGCAAGAGGCGCTCGAGCTTCCAATAGGCGCGAGTGACGGGGTTCCCCCGGGTGATCCTGTACCCGCCCGACACGGCTCCCACCTCGGGATGGGCGAAGTCCTCCACAAGTTTCGGAATCGCGTCGGCGGCGAACCGTTGCCCCGTGTCGGCGAACACCAGGATAGGGTGGCTCGAAGCGCGGACCGCCGCGTTCAGATTCCCGGGCTTGCCAGGGGGGCCGTCCCCGGCCACTACGGTCACCGAGGAGGGTAAGGCCGCCCGATACGCGTCCAGATCCCAGGCTGCTCCCGGATCGACGCCCACGATGATCTCCATGCGATCCAGCGGGTGCTGGCCGGACTGAAGGTCGTCCACTCTCTTTCGGACGGCGTCGGGGTGGTCTCTCGTGGCCACGATGACGCTGAGGTACGGGGGCGGGCTGTCGACGGGTGGGAGGGGACGACGTAACGAGGCCAGCAGGACCAGGACCAGGGGGTACACGAACCAGGTCACCAGTAGGAGAGCGAGCGCGGTCGTGACTACGGCGATCAAATCCAGAATCCCTTGCGATCATACGGGTTGGCGGTCCTCGGCTCCCACCCAGCTCAAGAGGCCCTGGGCTCTTCACCCCTGGAGGTCTTCCGGGGCGCCGGGGGAGCAAGACGTAGGCCATCCGAGGGGTGGCGTCTGGGGGGCTGCCCCACGAGCTTAGTATAGCGTGCCGCGCACCAGGGTGTAGGGACTTGGCCACATTTCCGGTGGCGTGTCACCCCCAGACGAGTCGGCCGGGGGCCGGGTTCCGAGGCGTCGACCGGGTCGTTGACTTGGGTCTGGCCTCGCTCTAACTTACCCAGTCTCTCCCCCGAACGCCCTAGAACGGCCTGTAGGCGGGGAGTTTTTTCAGGACGCTCGGGGGCAGATCGCGCGTCTCGATTCGACTGGAAACCGGATGACTAGAGGACTGCTCTGGCAGACCCCACGCCCTACTCGAACGGATCTGGTCCCCGAACGGCCTGAGCGAACAAGGTCTTAAGCCAACACGGTGCCCCCAACCAAGGGCACCCTCAACGTCAAACCCTGCATCGAACACCGCGAGGACGAGGATGGGCAAGGAGAAATTCGAGCGGAGCAAGCCGCACGTAAACGTTGGGACGATCGGTCACGTGGACCACGGGAAGACGACGTTGACGGCAGCGATCACGGTGACGCAGGCGAAGAAGCACGGGGGTGACGCGATCGCGTTCGACCAGATCGACAAGGCCCCGGAGGAGCGGGAGCGCGGGATCACGATCGCGACGGCGCACGTGGAGTACGAGACGGACAACCGACACTACGCCCACGTGGACTGCCCGGGCCACGCGGACTACGTGAAGAACATGATCACCGGGGCGGCCCAGATGGACGGGGCGATTCTGGTGGTGAGCGCAGCGGACGGACCGATGCCTCAGACGCGCGAGCACATCCTATTGGCGCGACAGGTGAACGTACCGTTCATCGTGGTCTTCCTGAACAAGGTGGACATGGTGGACGACCCGGAGCTGTTGGAGCTGGTGGAGCTGGAGGTACGGGAGCTTCTGAGTGAGTACGAGTTCCCGGGCGACGACATCCCGGTGATACCGGGCTCGGCGCTGAAGGCACTGGAAGCGGCGGGGGAGGGCTCGGACGCGGATTGCATCCAGGCACTGATGGACGCGATCGACAGCTACATCCCGGAGCCGGAGCGCGACATCGACCGTCCGTTCCTGATGCCAGTGGAGGACGTGTTCTCGATTACGGGCCGTGGGACGGTTGCGACGGGACGGATCGAGCGCGGGATCATCAAGCAGGGGGAAGAGGTCGAGCTGGTCGGGATGGGCTCGGACAAGAAGACGGTGGTGACGGGCGTAGAGATGTTCCGGAAGCTGCTGGACGAGGGACGCGCGGGCGACAACGCGGGACTTCTGCTTCGCGGGATCGGGAAGGACGAGATCGAGCGGGGTCAGGTGTTGGCGAAGCCGGGGTCGATCACGCCTCACACGAAGTTCAAGGCAGAGGTGTACGTGTTGACGAAGGAGGAGGGCGGGCGTCACACGCCGTTCTTCAACGGCTATCGACCGCAGTTCTACTTCCGGACGACGGACGTGACGGGTTCGGTGGAGCTTCCGGGCGGAGTGGAGATGGTGATGCCTGGGGACAACGTGCAGATGGAGATCGAGCTGATCACGCCGATCGCCATGGACACGGAGCTGCGCTTCGCGATTCGTGAGGGTGGCCGGACCGTCGGCGCTGGCGTCGTCACCGAAATCATCGAATAGCGTAGCCAAAGGAAACCGCGATGCCACGCGACCGAATCATCCTCGCCTGCTCCGAGTGCAAGGAGCGGAACTACACGGCGACGAAGAACAAGCGGCTGCACTCTGAGCGGGTGGAGTTCAAGAAGTACTGCCCTAGGTGTAGAACGCATCGGCCGCACAAGGAAACGAAGTAGCCCGAGTAAGGGGACCAGGGAATCATGGCCAGCCAACAACAAGCGAAGAAATCGCTGGTCGTAGGCACTCGCGATTTTCTCGAAGAGTGCTACGACGAGATGCACAAGGTGACGTGGCCCGATTGGCCGCAGACCCGGAACGCAACCTGGGTGATCATCGTGTTCGTCATCCTGGTGTCGGCGGTCATCTTTATCATGGACAGGATCTCCGGTGGTGCGATCAACATGATCCTGAGCTTGTTCGGGGCTGGCTGAACCTATGGCAGAACAGGAGTTACCGGTTTCAGTTGAAGCACCGCCCGAGGCGAAGTGGTACGCGGTCCAGACCTACTCGGGGCACGAGAACAAGGTGCAGAAGCTGATCCTTCGAAAGGTCGAGGAAGCGGCCGAGCACCATCGCGACATCTTCGAGATCCTGGTGCCGACTCAGGACGTCGCCGAGATCAAGAACGGAAAACGCGTGACGGTGACCAAGCGCCTCTACCCCGGGTATGTGCTGGCCCACATGCTCCTGAACGATCGAAGCCAACACCTGATCAACAACGTTCAGGGCGTGATCAAGTTCGTGGGATCGGGTCGTCAGCCTCAGGCGCTGCGCGAAGAGGAGATCAACAAGATCCTCGGCGTGAAGTCCGAAGAGGAAGGGGATCGCGAGGAGATTCCGTTCCATGTGGGGCAGGTGGTCGAGGTGACTCAGGGACCGTTCACCGAGTTCTCGGGAACCATCCAGGAGGTCTTCCACGACAAGGGGAAGGTGAAGGTCGAGGTGTCGCTGTTCGGGCGGCCCACCTCGGTGGAGTTGGATTACACGCAGCTCAAAGGCTACTAGCGCGGCATGGCGAAGAAGATCACAGGGTATATCAAGCTCCAGGTTCCGGCTGGTGCGGCGAATCCGGCTCCCCCCGTTGGGCCCGCGCTGGGACAGCACGGCGTCAACATCATGGAGTTCTGCAAGCAGTTCAACGCGAAGACGCAGGGACAACCCGGTATGATCATCCCGGTTGTCATCACCGTCTACGCGGACCGCTCGTTCAGCTTCATCACCAAGACACCACCCGCCGCGGTGCTCCTGAAGAAGGCGGCCGGGCTCAAGAAGGCGTCGGGGGTTCCCAACCGAGACAAGGTCGGAACCGTAACCCAGGCTCAGCTTCGAGAGATTGCCGAGATCAAGATGCCCGATTTGAATGCCAACAACGTGGAGGCCGCCATGCGCATGATTGCGGGGACGGCCCGATCGATGGGACTGGAAGTCGAGGCGTAGAAGTCCAGGTGTGAGGAACGCGAGCCTCGCGCTCGCGCAGCTTCAGCAGAAGCAGAACCCCGCAACCACCCGCTGCGAGCCGCCAGGGGTGGGAGGGGAGATGAGACGGCTCTGAGAACATGCCTAAGAGAGGAAAGAAGTACGCGGAGGCGCTCGAGCGCCTTCCTGCGGGACAGAAGTTCGACGCAGCAGGTGCCGTCGAACTCGTGAAGTCCCTGTCGTTCGCCAAGTTCGACGAAACGGTCGAGATCGCTGCCAAGTTGGGCGTCGACCCCAGAAAAGCCGATCAGTTGGTGCGCGGCACTGTGGTGCTCCCCAACGGGACGGGGAAATCCGTCCGGGTCCTGGCGATCACCCAGGGCGAAAAGGCCAGAGAAGCGGAAGAAGCGGGCGCTGATTTCGTGGGGACCGAGTTCGTACAGAAGATCAAGGGCGGGTGGCTCGACTTCGATGTTGCGGTCGTCACGCCCGACCTCATGGGCCAGGTGGGTCAGTTGGGCAGGATCCTCGGTCCTCGGGGGCTGATGCCTTCGCCCAAGGCGGGCACCGTCACCATGGACGTGGGTCGAGCCATCAAAGAGATCAAGGCCGGTAAGATCGAGTTCCGAGTGGACAAGACCGGCAACGTGCACGCGCCGATTGGGAGGGTCTCGTTCTCTACCGATCAGCTACAGGAGAACCTCACGGCGTTCATGGACTCGATTCTGCGCGCCAAGCCGTCGTCCGCCAAAGGCTCCTACGTCCGAAGCGTGACAGTGTCCAGCACCATGGGACCGGGCGTCGCGGTCGATCCCAATTCGTTCAGGAGGGTTGGCTGATGAAGCGGGAAGCCAAGGAAGGTTTCGTAGCCGGTTTTCGAACCAAGATCGAGGAGTCCACGGTCATGTATTTGACCGACTTCTCCGGGCTCGACGTCGCGGCAATGACCGAGTTGCGAGACAAGATTCGCGACTCGGGCGCCGAGTTCATGGTGGTCAAGAATCGCCTGGCCAAGCGGGCGTTGTCTGGACTCGAAATCCCTGACCTGTCGGAGTTCCTAAAGGGGCCCACGGGGGTCGTGGTCAGTACGGCTGACGCCGTGGAACCGGCGCGGGCGGTGACCGACTTCGCCAAGAGCCACGATGAGCGCCCCGTTTTCAAGGTTGGCGTACTCGACGGGTCGTTGGTGGAGTCGGGGGAGATCAAGAGGATCGCCTCACTCCCGCCCAGGGAACAGCTGCTCGCCGAGGCGGCAGGAGCCTTCCAGGCGCCCCTTTCGGCCTTCGTTGGAGTGTTGGAAGCGCTGACGCGTGAGATGGCTGGGCTGCTGGAGGCCCTGAAGGAGAGTAAGGAGTAGGACGTTTCGACCGCAGCGGCGGCGGACGCATAGGCATACACAGTTCGACGTGTTCCCCGGCAGTGGGCCGGACCCGTAAAGGAGGAAGCAGTACCGATGGCTAATCAAGAGGAGTTGCTGGAGACGATCGGCAACATGACGGTCCTGGAGCTCTCCGACTTCGTGGAGGCGTTCAAGGACAAGTTCAATGTCACGGCGGTCGCCGCTCCCGTTGCTGCTGCCGGTGGCGCTGCGGGTGCTGGCGCGGCTGCTGAAGAAGAGAAGGACGAGTTCGACGTGGTGCTCGAGGGCGTCGGTGACAAGAAGATTCAGGTCATCAAGGTCGTCCGGGAGCTCACTTCGCTCGGACTCAAAGAAGCCAAGGATCTGGTGGAGTCGGCACCCGCCACGGTCAAGGAGGCCGTGTCCAAGGCTGATGGGGAGGCCATGAAGGCCAAGCTCGAAGAAGTCGGCGCCGCAGTCGGCCTGAAATAGCTGGCCGAGCCGCTGCCTTCGACGCACCAAGTAGGCCGCCTGCACGGGGTCCCCGGCGCCCAATCGTGGCGTCGGGGATGTCCGTGCTTGCAACACACGCACTTACAACGGGTCCCCGCGTATCTCGCCGGGGCCCAAGGGGAGGTTCCCGTTGGGTAACCGCATTCAGCCTCGTCCGGTCGTAAGCTTCGCGAAACTGCCTTCGATCATGGAGATGCCGAATCTCCTCGATGTGCAGGTCGAGTCGTTCGAAAAGCTTGCCAAGCCCGCCCAGAACTCTGACCTACAGTGGGACTTCGGTCTCGATCGAGTGTTCGGGGAGATCTTCCCGATCTCCGATGTCAACGAGAACTTCACGCTCGAATACGTGGGAGCCACGTTGGGGGAGCCCAAGTACTCGGTTGAGGAGTGCATTGAGCGCGACATGACGTTCGCCGCACCGCTGAAGGCCACCCTCCGTCTGATCGTATGGGAGGACCTCGAGGACGGTGAGCGCCGCCCGCGCGACATCATCGAGAAGGAGGTCTACCTCGGTGACCTGCCGCTCCTGACCGAGCTGGGCACCTTCATCATCAACGGTGCCGAGCGAGTCGTGGTGAGCCAGCTGCATCGCTCGCCAGGCGTTGTGTTCGAAGAGAACATTCACCCGAACGGCTCCAAGCTGTTCAGTGCCCGGATCATCCCGTTCCGGGGCTCCTGGGTGGAGTTCACCATCGACATCAACAGCATCTGCTACGTCCACATCGACAAGAAGAAGAAGTTCCCCGCCACGGCTTTGCTGCGGGCCTTCGGATTCGGGACCGATGACGAGCTCTATCGGCTGTTCTTCACCACCAAGAAGGTGAAGATCAAGGACGAGGCCGACAGCAACCGACTCATTGGCAGCGTGTTGGCTGAGGAGATCGCTGATCCCGAAACCGGCGAGATCATCGCCGAGATGGCGACCGAGATCGATGAGACCGTGGCCGGATTGCTCCTGCGCGCCGGGATCCCCAAGGTCGAAATCTACGCCAGCGCCGAGGGTGGCGCGCGCGGCGAGAGCCCCATCGTTCGCAACACCATCCGAAAGGATCCGACGAGCAGCGAGGAGGAGGCCCTCTACGCGATCTACTCCCTGCTTCGTCCCGGTGAGGCGCCCAACGTCGAGACTGCGCGGGGTGCACTGGAGCGCGTGTTCTTCAATCCCAAGCGCTACGACCTGGGTCGCGTGGGTCGCTACAAGATCAACCAGCGCCTTCAGACCGAAGCGTCCGCTTCGACCACGGTGCTGACCCGGGATGACTTCACGGCCATCCTCCGGTACCTGATCGAGCTCAGCGAACAGCGTGGGTTCACCGACGACATCGACCACCTCGGCAATCGCCGTGTGCGCACGGTGGGCGAGTTGATTGCCAACCAACTTTCCGTAGGGCTCTCCCGCATGGCGCGCTTGGTCAAAGAGCGCATGTCCATCAACACGGATCCAGAGAAGATCAACATCGACGATCTGGTGAACGCTCGGACCGTGTCGGCGGTGGTGCAGGCGTTCTTCGGCTCGTCTCAGTTGAGTCAGTTCATGGACCAGACCAATCCGCTTGCGGAGCTGACCCACAAGCGCCGTCTGTCGGCGCTGGGGCCGGGCGGTCTGACCCGGGAACGCGCGGGCTTCGAGGTCCGTGACGTACACTATTCCCACTACGGGCGCATGTGCCCCATCGAGACCCCCGAGGGTCCGAACATCGGGCTCATCACGTCCCTCACCACCTTCTCTCGCATCAACGAGTTGGGGTTCGTCGAGACACCCTACCGGAAAGTCGTCAAAGGCAAGGTGAGCGAGCAGATCGAGTGGCTCTCTGCCAACGAGGAGGAAGAGGCCCGCATCGCGCAGGCGAATGCTCCGCTCTCCGAGGACGGCTCGTTCCGGAACGAGTTCGTGTTGTGCCGGGAACGCGGTGACTTCCCGCTCTTGAAGCCGGAAGAGATCGACTACATGGACGTGGCTCCAGACCAGTTGGTGTCGGTAGCTGCAGCCCTGATTCCGTTCCTGGAGCACGACGACGCCAACCGGGCGTTGATGGGCTCGAACATGCAGAGGCAGGCCGTACCGCTTCTCTACCCGGACTCACCGTTGGTCGGTACCGGTCTGGAAGAGAAGGCCGCCGTCGACTCCGGGGCCGTGATCCAGGCCAAACGGAAGGGGACGGTGGTGCACGTGACCGCCGACGAAATCGTGATCGATACCGGCGTGGGCGCCAAGAGTGGCGACGCTCCGCTGGCGCGCCTGGCTCAGTTCGACCGCTACCGGCTCAAGAAGTTCTGGCGGACCAACCAGGACACCGCGATCAACCAGCGGCCACTCGTCCGGCGGGGACAGAAGGTCAAGGCGAAGCACATCATCGCCGACGGACCCTCGACGGATCGGGGTGAGATCGCGCTGGGGCGCAACGTCCTCGTCGCCTTCATGCCGTTCTACGGCTACAACTACGAAGACGCCATCGTGATCAGCGAGAAGCTGGTCAAGGACGACGTCTTCACGTCGATCCACATTCAGGAACTCGAGCTCCACGTGCGCGACACCAAGCGCGGCATGGAGGAGATCACTCGTGAGATCCCCAACGTGGCCGAAGAGAGCCTGGTGGATCTCGACGAGAGAGGCATCGTGCGGATCGGTGCACGGGTCCGTTCCGGGGATATCCTGGTCGGCAAGATCACGCCCAAGGGTGAGACCGAGCTTTCCCCCGAGGAGAAGCTGTTGACGGCCATATTCGGGGAGAAGGCCAAGGACGTGAAGGACTCATCGCTGCGTGTGCCCCCCGGCATGAATGGCGACGTGATCGACGTGAAGATCTTCTCGCGCCGCATCGACGACCCGCTGCTCGAAAAGGAGCATGGTGCCAAGATCGGCGAGCTGCGTCAGGGCGAGCGGGATGAGATCCAGAGGATCGCGCATGCACGCGGCGACGAGCTCGTCGAGCTCCTGAACGGTCAGACGGTTGCGTTGGCCCTGAAGAAGGGCACGGTGGAGCCGCTGTTCGATGAGGGTGTCAAGCTGACGAAGGCGCGGCTGGCCGACATCGACCTGAACCAGATCGACCTCACCACGCTCAAGGTCAAGGACAAGGGAGTCAACGAGAAGGTGCGGCTCCTGGTCGACGAGGCGCAGCGGCGCATCGACGGCATTCGCGAACGGACCGAAGAACAGATCGACAAGGTCTTCCAGCCCGACGAACTCCCCCCGGGCGTGGTTCAGTTGGTCAAGGTGTACCTGGCCCAAAAGCGGAAGATCTCGGTCGGTGACAAGATGGCCGGGCGCCACGGCAACAAGGGCATCATCGCGCGGATCGCACCCGAGGAGGACATGCCGTTCCTCCCCGACGGTCGACCCGTCGAAATCGTGCTGAACCCCCTGGGCGTGCCCTCACGTATGAACGTGGGGCAGGTGCTGGAGACACACCTGGGCTGGGCAGCCCGCGTGTTGGGCTTCGAAGCCAAGACGCCCGTCTTCCAGGGAGCATCAGAGAACGAAGTGGGGGCGCTGTTGCGGCTGGCTGCGGTAGCCTGGTCACACGAAGCGCTGGCCATCGGCGGAGACCCGCCACCCATCGCGGTCGAGGACTTGGCGCACTGGGTGCGCGCGGTGAGGGAGCTCCCCCGCAGTCAGGACATGACGGGCGGGGGCACGGCCGCACCCATTGGGCAAACGATGGATGCGTTCACGACGGTCAAACTGCCCAAGGAGTCCGAAGCGCTGTTGGTGGGAATGCGGGACTACCTGGTGCGGGCCGGCCAGGTGCTGGCAGACCGCCGAGGGGACGACTTGACGACGACCTATCCCGGTATCGCTGCGCTCAAGAAGTCCAAAAAGGCGAGTCTGGATGACGCGGTAGGGGAGCTGCTGGACGCGGCGCAGATCCTCCCGACGGGGAAGATCTGGCTCCGTGACGGCCGTTCCGGTCGGCGCTTCGACTTCCCGGTCACCGTGGGCGCGATTTACATGCTGAAGCTTTCCCATCTCGTGGACGACAAGATCCACGCTCGGTCGATCGGACCCTATTCGCTGGTGACACAGCAACCGCTGGCGGGTAAGGCGCAGTTTGGTGGGCAGCGCTTCGGGGAAATGGAGGTCTGGGCGCTCGAGGCGTACGGCGCCGCGCATACGCTCCAGGAAATCCTGACCGTGAAGTCGGACGATGTAAGCGGCCGCTCCAAGGTCTACGAAGCGATTGTGAAGGGTGACAACCTCCCCGAACCGGGGATCCCGGAATCCTTCAACGTATTGGTAAAGGAGCTCCAGGCGCTGGGGCTCTCCGTGACACTCGGACAGGACGAATAGGCGACCCTCCGCGAGAGGGTATCCGTTTCCATACGAGGACAAAGCCTGATGATCGACTTTCCACGGTCGCGCGACACACGCAGCTCCGACTTCGACTTCATCCAGATCAGGATCGCTTCTCCTGAAGAGATCCGCGGATGGTCCTACGGAGAGGTGGTGAAGCCCGAGACCATCAACTATCGCTCGTTCAAGCCCGAGCGCGATGGTCTCTTCTGTGAACGTATTTTTGGACCGGTCAAGGACTGGGAGTGCCACTGCGGGAAGTTCAAGCGCATCCGCTTCCGTGGACACGTGTGCGACCGCTGTGGGGTGGAAGTCACGCTGTCCAAGGTGCGCCGCGAGCGCATGGGACACATCGAGCTCGCCGTGCCTGTCGTGCACATCTGGTTCTTCAAGACACTCCCCAGCCAGCTCGGCTATCTCCTCGGGATCACATTGCGTGATCTGGAGAAGATCATCTACTACGCCTCCTACGTCGTTACCAACCCAGGGAAGCAGGACGTCGAGTTCCAGCAGCCCCTGGACGAGGACGAGTACTACGATTTGCGGGTGAAGGCGCGCGAGGAAGGCGACGACGGGTTCCGCGCCGAGATCGGCGCGGAGGCGATCCGCACGCTACTGAAGCTTCTGGACACCCCAGACAGGAAGATCCAGCATAGGAACTCAGACGGTCGCGGGATCGACCGGTTAGCGGATTGGTTGCGACATGAAATCGCCACCGAAACCTCCCAGCACCGCAAGAAGAAGAAGCTCAAGCGGCTGAAGGTGGTCGACGCGTTGCGCCACTCGGGGAACACGCCCGACACGCGCAACCGTCCCGAGTGGCTCATCATGGAGGCCGTGCCGGTCATTCCCCCGGACCTACGGCCGCTGGTGCCGTTGGACGGAGGTCGCTTTGCCACCTCCGATCTGAACGACCTGTATCGGCGAGTGATCAACCGCAACAACCGATTGAAGAAGCTGATCGACATGCGCGCTCCGGAGGTCATCCTCCGCAACGAGAAGCGCATGTTGCAGGAGGCCGTGGACGCTCTGTTCGACAACGGCCGTCGCTCCAAGGCCATCCGGGGCAGGGGCAAGCGGCCGTTGAAGTCGCTCTCCGACATGCTCAAAGGGAAGCAGGGGCGGTTCCGTCAGAACCTTCTGGGTAAGCGCGTCGACTACTCGGGCCGGTCGGTCATCGTGGTTGGACCCGAGCTCAAGCTGCACCAGTGTGGTCTCCCCAAGGCCATGGCCGTGGAGCTGTTCAAACCCTTCATCATCCATGAACTGGAGAAGAGGGGAGAGGCCGAGACCGTAAAGCGAGCCAAGAAAATCGTCGAGCGGGATGACCCCAAGGTCTACGAGGTCTTGGAAGACATCATCAAAGACCACCCGGTCCTGCTGAACCGAGCGCCGACACTGCATCGGTTAGGCATCCAGGCCTTCGAGCCGGTCCTGGTCGAAGGGAAGGCCATTCGAATTCATCCGCTGGTGTGCTCGGCGTTCAACGCCGACTTCGACGGGGATCAGATGGCGGTGCACGTCCCGCTGTCGTTCGAGGCGCAGTTGGAAGCGCGCGTGCTGATGCTGTCGTCGAACAACATCCTGCTGCCATCCAACGGGCGGCCCGTCGCGGCGCCGACGCAGGACATGGTGATCGGTAGCTACTACCTGACCAAGCCCCGTGGTAAGATGGCCGACCTCGAGCGTTCGGCCAACGATCGCAGGGCGCCAAAGGCCCAGCTCGCGAAGGCAGTCGAGGCTTTGGACGCGCTATTCACGGAGGCTCCGCGCTTTTCGACGTTCGGCGAGGTCGAGATCGCACTCGCGACGGAAACGAACACGTTCCACGACCTCTGCTACTTCTGGGTGCCAGAGGCGGGCCCCGAAGCCGGTGGTGGCCCGGGCACCTGGGTGCACACCACCCTCGGACGGGTCCTCTTCAACTCCATTGTGCCCAATGAGCTGGGCTTCCTGAACCGCACGTTTGGGAAGAAGGAGCTCGGGGATCTGATCTTCGACTGCTTCACGAACGTGGGGTTGCTGCGGACCGTGGAGTTCCTGGACAACCTGAAGGACTTCGGGTTCCGCTACGCCACAGTGGGTGGCGTGAGCGTCGGGATCGAAGATCTGGAGATTCCGCCCGAGAAGGGTGAGATCCTCCGCGATGCGGACGACCAGGTCAGCCGCTTCCAGAAGGCGTACTCCGCGGGTTACATCTCGAACGGAGAGCGCTACAACAAGGTCATCGACACCTGGACCCACGCGAACAACGATGTCGCCGAGGCGATGGTGCAGCACTTGGAGCAGTCGAAAGACGGCTTCAACCCGGTGTACATGATGATGACGTCGGGAGCGCGGGGGAACCGCGACCAGATGAGACAGTTGGCGGGCATGCGCGGCCTAATGGCCAAGCCGCAGAAGAAGCTCACCGGTGGCATCGGCGAGATCATCGAGAGCCCCATCAAGTCCAACTTCCGCGAGGGACTCACGGTGGTGGAGTACTTCATCTCCACCCACGGCGCCCGCAAGGGGCTTGCCGATACGGCCCTCAAGACAGCCGACGCCGGGTATCTGACGCGCCGGCTCGTGGACGTGGCTCAAGACGTCACGGTCATGATGGAGGACTGCGGTACGATCCTCGGGTTGGAGATGTCGGCCCTGAAGGAGGGTGAAGACATCATCGAGCCGCTCGCGGATCGCATCGTGGGCAACGTGGCCCTGGAAGATGTTTACGATCCGATCGATGGCGAGCTTCTGGTGGAGGCCGGAGCACTGATCGGGGACGAGGCGTCAGAGGCGATCGACGGATCCGGCATTCAGACGGTGCGGATCCGGTCCGTGCTGACCTGCGAGTGCAAGCGGGGCGTGTGCCAGGCCTGTTACGGGCGCAACCTCGCCACCATGAAGCTCGTGGACATCGGTGAGGCGGTGGGGATCTTGGCGGCCCAATCCATCGGGGAGCCAGGCACCCAGCTCACGCTACGGACGTTCCACATCGGGGGTACGGCCTCCCGGATCGCAGCCCAAACCCAACGGCGTTCCAAAATCGATGGAATCATCGCGTTGGAGCGTGTCACGACCGTCGACACGCCCGACGAGGAGCGGATCGTCACTTCCCGTGAGGGGCAGATCGTCCTCAAGACCAAAGAAGGTCAGATCCGATCCCGACTGGCGGTTCCCTACGGGGCGTCGTTGGCCGTGGAGGAGGGCCAGGCCATCGAGGCGGGGGACCTGCTGTTCGGCTGGGATCCGTACACCGAGCCGATCGTAGCAGACACGGCGGGTGAAGTCCGTTTCGTGGACATCATCGACGACCAGACCATGCGCGAGGAACTCGACGAGTCCACCGGTCGTCGGCAGCTCGTGATCATCGAGGATCGCAACAAGGCGTTGCACCCGGTCATCCAGGTCTGGAGCACCGGGAAGTCGGCCGAGAAGCTGAGAGAGTTCATCATCCCGGTGGGAGCCAACCTCAGCGTGAAGGATGGCGGCAAGGTGAATCTCGGCGACACGATCGCGAAGATCAGTCGCGAGGTCTACAAGACCAGGGATATCACCGGCGGACTGCCGCGGGTGGCCGAGCTCTTCGAGGCTCGGAAGCCCAAGGACCCGGCCGTCATCACCGAGATCGATGGGCGCGTGACCTTCGGCGTCATCAAGCGCGGGAAGCGCGAGGTCATCGTGACTCCCGAGGCGGGAGGCGAGCCGCGCACCTATGACGTCCCGGTCGGGAAGCACCTGCGGGTGCATGAGGGGGACATGATGCGGGCCGGAGATCGGATTTCCGAAGGCCCCATCAACCCGCACGATATCCTGCGCATCAAAGGCGCGCGGGCAGTGCAGGAGTACCTGCTGAACGAGATTCAGGAGGTGTACCGACTCCAGGGCGTGAAGATCAACGACAAGCACATCGGCGTCATCGTGCGCCAGATGCTGCAGAAGGTCCACGTCACCGATCCCGGCGATACCATGCTGTTGGAAGGGGACCACGTGGATCGCGTGGAGTTTCGGGAAACGAACCGGAAAGCACTCACGGACGAGAAGAAGCCGGCGCGTTCAGAGCCCCTGCTGCTGGGCATCACCAAGGCCAGTCTCACCACGGAGTCGTTCATCTCCGCGGCTTCTTTCCAGGAGACCACCAGGGTGTTGACCGATGCCGCCGTGCGAGGCGCGCGCGACGAGTTGGCCGGACTGAAGGAGAACATCATCATCGGCCACCTGATCCCTGCGGGGACCGGCGTCCACCGCTTCAGCGACGTCGAGTTCATGGTCGAACAGTCGTACTACGACGAGGAGATCCTCCCGCTCGCGCAGCCTGAGGAGTTCAGCTTGGGGCTCGAGGGTGCGTTTGGAGCTTCGGGTGAGTAGATGACCAACCCACCCTCGGGCCCGAACTGGGATGCGGAAGCGGCCTTCTTCGACGAGAAGATGGCCGTTGCCGGGGCGGTCGAACCCGTTCCAGAGCGGACGCTCGCGCGGTATGGATCCACGCATCACCGTGCCACGGTACCCAAGGATTTCCAGTTCCGATTACTGGGGGACCTCAAGGGAAAGCGGGTGTTGGACGTCGGATGCGGGGAGGGAGAGAACTCCGTGCTGTTCGGGCTCCTTGGGGCCGAGGTGGTCGGCATCGACCTGTCCCCGGGTTCGATCGAGAGGGCCCGAGACCGAGCGGTGGTGAATGGGGTCCAGGACCGGGTGCGGTTCGAGTGCGCACCCATCGAGGAAGCGAACCTGGCCCCGGGGTCCTTCGATGTCGTGTGGGGTCAGGCCTTCTTGCACCACGTCCTGCACGATATTCCCGGGGTGGTCACTAGCCTCATGAAGGCGACGCAGCCCGATGGGATGTTGCTGTTCTGCGAGCCCCTCAACCAGGCGCAATGGCTGCGCAAGCTGCGCCTGGCGCTACCCGTTACAGTGGAGGGCACCCCGGACGAGCGTCCGCTCGAGAACCACGACCTCGAGTTGGTCAAGAACCTCATGGGGTCGTTCCACCTCAAGGTTTTCCGCCTTACCGGCCGAGTAGACCGGTGGGTTCTCGATCGTGGCAACTACGAGTACTCGGCTGTTTGGCGGCGGACCGCCTTCGATTTTCTGGCGACCTTGGACGCGCTCCTCCTTCGCCTACCGTTCTTCAGGACACTGGGGTCGATCGGTGTCATCTGGGGGAAACCCCACCCCAAAGTGGTGGAGCGCGCCAAAGAACCATAGGTCGCTCTCGCCGACTTTCACCCCCAAAGGAACCATGCCCCAACTGTCTGAGTGGGTCCTACGCAAAGTCTCCCGACCGCCCGAGGCGCCCGACCATCCCGGAGGGACGGTGACCACTACGGTCGAAAACGCGCTCGACTATCTCGAGCTGACCGTCCCTGCGTTCCGGTCGCGGATCGCGGACCGTAGGGTCCTGGATTTCGGATGTGGCTTGGGGCACCAGGCCGTTGCGATGGTGAAAGCCGGCGCCGACTCTGTGCACGGCTTGGACATCGTACCCGAGCACGTCACCCACACACTCGCGCTTGCTGCGCGCAACGGTGTCGACGATCAGGTGTCGGCTTCCATCACCGGGAGCCCACGCCCCACCCTCGATGAGCGTTTCGACGTAGTGGTATCATGTTCGAGTTTCGAACACTTCTCCGATCCTGAAGGCATCCTCGAGACGATGCGCCAATACCTACGGCCGGGAGGGGTCGCACTGATCAGTTTCGCCGAGCCCTGGCTGTCTCCGCGAGGAAGCCACATGGGGTTCTTCACGCGAGTGCCCTGGCTCAACCTACTATTCCCCGAGGAAACCGTGATGCGGGTGCGTGCGAGCTATCGGTCCGACGGCGCCACCAGGTACGAGGAGGTGGAGGGTGGCCTGAATCGCATGACCCTGGCAAAGTTCGAGCGCATTCTCGAGATGAGTCGCTGGGAGGTGGAGTGGATCCGCTACTATCCCACCCGAGGTCTACCGCTCGTGCACAGGATCCCTGGTGTACGTGAGCTACTCACTAGCGCGGTCAGCTGCGAGCTGCGCCGCGTCTGAGCTAGGCTGGAACCAGCTCTCGATAGAGGGACAGCACCGCGTCCAGGTTCGCCGACATGTGACCGTTGGTGGAGTTGAGACGCTGCGGTTCCTGCGCGAGCCACTGGAGTACCGAACTTTCCACCGCGCTGCGGTCCCGTATCGGAACGAGGGTACAGCCGTCCGGGCGCATACCGTTGTCCGTGGCAATGACCGGCAATCCCAGGTAGAGCGCCTCGCGCACGGAGATCGAGTCGCCGTCGTACAGCGTGGTGCGTAAAAAGGCTCGGGAACGGGAGAGAATTGTCAGGGTCTGCTCGTGGGGCACATCGCCAGCCAGCAGGATGGAGTCCGCGAACGGCTTGGAGTCGATTAGGGCCCGGAGCTCTCCCTCGAGGCTACCGGACCCGATGATGACCAGGCCGGCCTCCGGATACACGCGGGTGATTTCGGCCATTGCCTCGATCTGCAGAGACAGATCGTACTCAGGCTCCAGCAACCCGACCGTACTCAGCAGGGGGGCGTGGCTCGCAGAGAACGACGCGAGGTCGTGCCGCAGCTCTGCTCTGTCCGCCGGGACATGCGGCGCATGAGGTAGGATCAGACGGACTCGCTCCGGGGCTGCGTCGCACTTCCTGAACCAGCTGATAATCTCCTCGTTGACGCCAATCAACCGATCGAAGCGCCTCATCGCGAACGCGCGCAATGACCGTCTTTGCGTACCCTGCCCCTCAGGCGATGACGGATACCCGCCAGAGTGGAACGTGAGTACGCTCTTTTTACCGGGCAGCGAGGTGACGAAGTGCGACAGGGCCACGAGACGCGACTGGAGCCGTCCGCCGAGGTGGAGGTGCACGATGTCGTAGGGCAGCCGAACCAACAGCCCCGCGACCTGCGTGCTCGTTTCGGGATACCACACCTCGTCGGCCTGCTGGCCTCGGTGCCTCGTGAGGTTGACCACCCCAGCCCTGTGCCCATGCTTCCGGAGGTGATCACGAATGGCGACGATATTCGTCTGGACGCCGCCGTGCGGCGGCGGGAAGGGTCCGAGCTGTAGTACCCGCACTGGCTGGTCCGCCTCCGAGTGTACAGGGTGAACATAAGAAAAAAGCCGGGCGGAGGAAGGTTCCTCCACCCGGCTCACTTCTAGATTCGTGCCGGTCTAGTACCCCGGCACAACCACACCTGAGATCTTCTGCATCAGGGTGTTCCAGTCCGCCCCTCGACCTGAGAACTGGCTGGAACTCAGCGAGTAGTTGCCACTGTTCCAGTCTCCGAAGCCGAGGTCACCCAACGTGCTCGGGAAGAAGTTGCCCGAGGGATAGAGCCGCGAAGCCGCTCCACCAAGGGCGTTGCCCTGCACCACGGCACCGGGAGCGAAGGTGTTCAGAGACGCAGTCCCTTCCTCTTTGCCGTTCCCTTTGATGCCGTATAGCCCTTTCCAGACCACGTTGTCGGTGAAGACAAAGTTGTTCATCGGGTTTCCGCTCAGTTGTAGAAGGAGCTGGCCCGAAATCCCGCTGTTGTTCCGAATCGTGGTGTTGTGCACCTCGTCGAGGACCTGGAAGAGCCGTCCCTGCCCGGGGTAGTCGCCTCGGTTGCCGATCCGATCAAACACATTGTGTTCGATCAGGATATCGTGCGCCGGAAGCACAGGATGGACGTTGTTCCGCGCAAGCACGTTCACGCCCTGGGCGCTGTTGGTGATGAGGTTGTGACGGATCGTCACGTGTGCCACCGTGCCCCATGTGGCCGGGCCGTTGTCGTTCACGCTCTGAAGGAGAATCGCGAATCCTACCTGGGCGTTCACCCAGTTGTTCTCGAGCACATTGCCCTCGAACAAGGCGCGCTGTCCCAGTTTGATTTCGAACAGGTTCTTGACCTGATAACCCGTCGCCTGCCAGCTCGGATCTTTATAGAGATGGTTTCCACGAATCTCCGCATCTGACGGAATCAGATTGGTGATCGTAGGCGCCACGCCCCCAAAGAGGAGGTTTTCTCCGGCGGCAGCCAGATGGTTGTTGTTGATTTTGAACGGACCCGGCGCGTTCCAAACGTGGACGGCCTGCGTGTCCTGTCCCCACCCATGGATGTCGCTGACCCACGAATCGACGATGGCGAAGGGGCTGCCATTGACTTCAACTCCGCGTTTCGCGTGGTAGTTGGGCTGCCCGTGCACGTACACCCGGTCGAGAATGATGTCGCGCGGTACCTCTGAAAGGTCGTTCTGGTTCTGCCCGGTCTCCCCGATCTTCACGATGTGGTAGTTGATCGAAGGGGCTGTGGAGATCGTGACCTCGATTCCCATAATGCGGTACTGCGAGGCTCCGGCCCGCACCCAGAGAGCAGCTCCGGAGCTCTTGCCCACAATTTTCGCATAGTTCGATGCCGTCTGGGGCGTCACGCGCGTGCCCTCCGGCGGCAACTGCGTGTCCGTTGTGATGACGATCCAGCCGCTCCCCGGCTTCTTGGGGAGCTGGTAGTCGCCATTGAAGACGGCACCCGCGTCCAGCTTGATGATGTCACCGCGCTGGGCCGAGTTGATTGCCGCCTGCAAGTCGTCACCCTGTCGCACCCGGATCACGTTGCCCGAGGGCGCTTGGTATGCGGAGTTGACATAGCTGCGGGGGAGCTCAGGTGCTCCCGCCGGGGGCGGGGGGGGTGGCGGAGGCGTGGTCGCGGACAGGACCGGCATGCTGAGTTGCCCCGAGTGACCGTTCGCCGACGCCATGGCCGTGGCCTGGCCAACAGCCACCCCAGTGGCCCTTCCCGTCGAGTTCACGGATAGGACCGACGGGTTCGCCGAGCTCCAGTTCACCTGGACGTTGGGGACGAGACTGCCCCCCGGATCCTTCGCCTGAGCGGTGAGCTGTACTGACTCGCCCACCTCGACGGACGCGACCGGCGCGGACACGACCACCTCGGAGACGACCTGTTGAACCTGAACGGTGACGCTGTCGCAGGCTGCGACAACGCAGGCGAGTACGACCGAGGAGCCTGCACCCCAGGCCAAGATCCGTCCGATGCCATCTACGGAGACGGAGCTCGGGTTACGAGATGTCCACGAGAACGACGACACGTTCATTGGGTTTCCTTGCGCATCGAGAGCTTGAGCCTGAACCTGCTCCTGCTGACCCAGCGCCGTGAGCGGCCCCGCAAGAGGGGCTATCCGTACAGTGCTAACAGTGTTACTCACCGTCAAGTTAGCCGTTCCAGACACGCCCCCACCGCTCGCGGTAATCCTAGCCGATCCGGCTTGCCCGGCCAAGACCTGTCCCTGGGAATTCACGGAGGCGACCGTAGGCGCATTGGATGTCCAGCTCACGGAGACTCCAGACACCGGGTTCCCGGCGGCATCCAGGGGGGTGGCCGTCAGGCTCCGCGACTCGCCTGGGCTCAGCGTTACCATAGACGGTGTGACCCGCATCGAGACCGGTCCGCCCGCCTGCGCACTGGCCGCAAACGTAACGGGCGTCAGCGTGCCCACACGGGCGTCGATTTGTTGCACTCCCGCAACATTGCCCAGGGTCCAGCGTACGGACGCCCGACCTGAAGCGTCTGTCTTGGATTCGGCCTGACTTAGCTCTCCACCGCCGGAAACGACCCGCCATGCGACGGTGGCGTCGCGCAGCGATTGACCGGACGCGTCCCTGACTTCGACCGTCAGTGGATTGGGCAGGGGTTCGCCGGCTTCGGCCGTCTGACCGGAGCCGCTTACAGACCGAATAGAACCGGGGCCCAAAGCGATGACCTTCACCTTGGAACTCCCCCTGCGATTCTTTACGGACGCGGTGACCTCGACCTCGCCGCCGGCGCGAGCGCTCACCCGACCGGTGTTGGCGTCCACGGAGGCAATGGCCGGATCGGTAGACGACCAACGAAGTTGAGTGTTGGGAAGTAGGTTGCCGTAGCGATCACGGACCTCCGCCGTCAGTTGCGCGGTCTTCCCTACGCCCAGGTCCACGGTTGTAGGGCTCACCGTCACTAAGAATGCCCTCCGGGGCTTCGCGCGGGCAGAGAACCAGACCTCGTAGCCGCTATCCAGTCGAGCCACCGCGAGCTGGTCACCGGCTTCCTCACCGAGGCGCCACTTCGTGGACACCTCGCCCTTCGCGTTGGCGACGGCGGCCAGGGTGGCCTGGCTGGCAGAGCTGCTTTGCCCCGCTCCGCCATGCATGAACTCCCAACTCACGCCGGCAGAGGAAACGGGGTTGCCCAGCTCGTCAACGACCTGTACCCGCAGTGCCGATCCCAGGACCTCGTCCACCTCGCCCTCCTGGTCGTCGCCTCCCAGGGGATGCAACCGCAGTCTATCCGTGGCCGGGAGCCCCTTCGCGTGCAGGTAAGCTGTGGGCACGCCAGCCGCAGATGCACTGATCACGTTCTCGCCGGCATTCGACCCCAGACGCCAGGCGACCCGTGCGCTGCCGTCGGCGGAGGTCATGACCTCCGTGGGCGTCACTTCGCCGCCACCCACCTCGACGCTGAACCGCACCAGCGTATTGGCGACCGGCAGTCCGCCTTCGTCCAACAGGCGCACGCCGGCTTCCGCCAGCGTGCCACCCGCGGGTCCCTCAGCGGTCTCGACCAAGGGCCTGAGCGCGTCGGGTCGGGGGGACACATGCACGAAGGCGCTCGCGGTCTGACCACCCACCGTGGCTGTGATGGTGGCTTCGCCGGGAAGCTGCGCATCCACCGCACCACCTCGAACCGCGGCAATGGCGGGGCGGCTGCTTCGCCACTCTACCTTGGCGCTGTTCGGAAAGGACGACAACTCCCGTCCATCTGGGGTCCGGAGTACGACCTGGAAACCATCCCGGTCCCCGTCGGTCAGAAGTAGTTGCGAGGGGACGAGGGTCAGCTCGCCCTCGACCTGCGGATCTATGATCGGCGACGGCCCCAACGAATCCGAGGTGCACGCCGAGAGGACGAACGTCGATGCAGCAATGCCGCTGAAGAGCATCCTGACGCGACGGAGCATAGTGCGGGAAAACAAGGTACGTCTCCAAAACAGTCAGACCTGTGAATCTGTCGCTCGGTGGTCTCGCCCCCGGGGGCTCGGGGCTGGTCCACAACGCCGTGGTTCGTGGTGAACGGCGGTGTCGAGCGCGCGCCACTATTTGAGGCGCAGTTGTCGACGGCATGCCTCGGCATGAATCGGGCGATTTGTTTCGGAGGAGTGGGGTCGGGGGGTGAAAGCCCTTGTCCCCAAAGGTTTCTCGTGGGTGTGGCGAGATGTTGCACACCGGTTCTTGGAGTGTTGAGTCGCTGCGAATGGCCGAAACTCATGTTCGCGCAACGACCCTTCTTGCCGTTGCGTGATCGCAAGCGTCGAGGAGTTGCAACGCATGGTGGGTCGGGTGACGCCCAACGTGAGGGCAGCATAAACGCGAAGAGCGACGGACGTCGTTCGCGTCCGCCGCTCTTCGTCAAGCCTTCATTTCTCGCGAGGGTGCTAGCGTACCCCTGCGATCTTGGAAGTGAGCTGCTGCCAGTCTGCACCTTTCCCCGCGTAGGGACTGCCAGCGAGCGAATAGTTACCGCCCTGGGGATTGGCAAACCCGAGCTGCGCGAGACCCGCTGGGAACGCGTTGCCTGGGGGATAGATGTGAGAGGGCGCGCCAGCGATCACGTTTCCAACGCACACGTAACCTGGGGCGTACCGCTCAAGGGAGTCGATTCCCTCCTGAACAGAGTTGCCTTTGATGCCATACCTACCCCTGGTCACCACGTTGTCGGTGAAGACGAAATTGTGGCTGACCTTCCCATCAAGTTGTAAGACGAGGTCTCCTGCGATCCCCGAGTTGTTACGAATCGTGACATTGTGGGCGTCGTCCAGGACCTGGAAGAGCCGCCCCTGGCCAGGGTAGGAGCCGTTGACTCCGATTCGATCCAACACGTTGTGTTCGATCAGAATGTTGTTAGCGGGAAGGGCCGGCGTCGCGGTGAACCGAGCGAGCACGTTGATACCCTGAGCACTGTTGGTGATGAGGTTGTAACGAAGCGTGACATGCTCCACGACGGCCCAGGTCGCTGAGCCCCCATCGTTGAGGCTCTGCAGGAGCACCGAGAATCCGACTTGAGCCTGTACCCAGTTGTTCTCGAACACGTTGCCCTCAATGAGAGCTCGGCGTCCAAGCTTGATCTCGAAGTGGTTCTTGACCTGATATCCTGCGGAGCGCCACGCCGGATCCTTGTAGAAGTGGTTCCGTCGAACCTCGATGTCGGAGGGAACCAGACCGTTGATCGAGGGATCACTCCCACCGAACAGCACGTTCTCTCCCGCTCCGGCCAAGTAGTTGTTGACGATCTTGAATGGGCCTGGAGCGTTCCAGACGGCGATGGCCTGGGTGTCCTGGTTCCAACCATGACAGCCCGAGAGCCAGGAATCCACGACCGCTGCCGGAGAGGCGTTCATCTCCACACAACGCTTGGTGTGGAAGTTCGTCGGACCGTGGACGTACACTCGGTCGAGGATGATATCTCGCGGGACCTCCGACAGGTCGTTCTGGGCCGGCCCCAAGTCGCCCAACTGAATCAGATGATAGCTGAAGGGCGCTTGGGTGCGATCCACGGTGACCTCGACGCCCATGATTCGATACTGCGAGGCCCCTGGCCTCACGAACAGAGCCCCTTGCACCGTAGGCGCGACGATCTTCGCGAACTGAGCTGCCGATTGCGGCGTAACGCGCGTACCCTGCGGCGGTAGTTGAGTGTCCGTGGTGATCACGATCCAACCGTTTCCGGGCTTGGCGGGCAGGGTGAAGTTGCCCACGAAGGTCGCACCGGCTTGGAGCAGGATGATGTCACCCCTTTGTGCGCTGTTGATCGCCAACTGCAGGTTGTCACCTTGGTTCACCCGGATCGTGTTCCCACCGGGCGCTTGGTAACCAGTGTTGATGTAGGTCCGTGGGAGCTCTGGGGGTGAGCCCGAAGGTGGTGGAGGTGGTGGGGGTGGGGGCGGACTTCCTCCACCGGTCACGGTCATCGTCACGTTGGCCGACTTGGAGACGCCCGCCAGGGTGCCGGTAGCCGTGATGACGGCGTTGCCGGCTGCGACACCTTCCACCACACCTGTGTTGTTGACAGTCGCAATCTGAGGAGCAGCGCTCTTCCACTCCCAGGTGACACCGGGTAGGGGTTCGCCGTCTGCGTCCAACCCATCGGCTTCGAGGGTGACGCTGCCTCCCTCAGGCACTGACGTCGATGACGCTCTGATTGCGACGGAGTGGAGGGCCGGGGGTTGCGTCTGTGAAAGCTGCACCTCCACCCGAACACTATCGCATACTCCGGCGCCGCAAGCGCGCACGTACGTGATCCCGTTTCCGAAAGGTCGGACGAGACCGATGTCGGAGACTCTAGCGACCGAGCCATTCGTGCTGTTCCATTCGAACGGGATCCCGGTGAGCGTCCCACCGCTCGCGGTCATCGCGGTCGCCGTGTAGCGGCTCGACTGGTTGAGGGACGTGAAGAACTGGATCGGTGCCCGGATCTTGATTTCGGTCACTCCACCGCCGCCACCCACCGTGACCGACGCTGTTCCCGTCACGCCCGCGGCGTGGGCTGTGATCGTCGCTGTGCCAACAGCCTTGGCCCTCACCAGCCCGGCGTCACCAACTGTGGCCACCGCGGCGTTCGAGGTGGACCAATCGATGAACTTCACGGACAAGGGGTTGCCCTGAGGGTCCAAAACGGTGGCAGAGAGCCGGGAGTCCCCGCCCACCTGAAGATTCAGGCTGGACGGAGTGACACGAATGGTGTTGGCCGTCGAGGCCTGCGCTGTGGCCGTGAAGCCGATCGCCTGCAGACCAGCAGCCTCTGCGGATACCCTCTGCAAACCTGCGATGGGCCCAAGGGTCCAATTGACGGACGCGTCCCCCGAGCTGTTGGTGACCGCGCGACTCTGCGACAGCGACCCGTTTCCGTGCGTCACCGTCCAGGATACCGGTACCCCAGCCACACCTTGTCCTCCGCTGTCGATGACCCGAGCGACCAGCGGTGCGGGAAGCCGAGTGCCCACCTTGGCACTTTGGCCGCTGCCGGAGCGCAGGAGCAAGCGGGCGGACCCCGACTGCTTGACCTGCAATGTCACCGAGGCCGAGACACCGTTTGCCGTCCCCGTGATCTCGGTCTGGCCCGGAGCCACGGCCGTCACGAGCCCCTTCCAGGGATGAATTGTTGCCACCTGTGGATCGGCCGAGCTCCAGTCGACGTCCACCCCCTTCACTCGGTTCCCAAACGCATCCAGCGGCCTACCTACATACTGGTGGGTCCGTCCGGGGTCGAGTTGCAAGCTCTGGGGCGTGATCTCGACCGACGCGACCTTGATTGCGTCCGCCGTAGCCGTGAACCAGGCGGCGAAGCCGTTGGGCAGTGTTGCTATGGCTCGCTGGGTACCGGCGACGGGGCCCAACTGCCAGGAGACCTCGGCGATGCCCGAGTTCCCAGTGGTCGAAAGGGCCGTCGTCAGTGGAATCTCTGACTCGGACTGGGAACTACTTGCGAGTGCGCCGTGAGGGAATTCCCAGGTGATCGGTTGACCGGAGACCGCGTTGCCGTGCTCGTCCACCACCTGAACTCTGAGCGGCTGACCTAGCACTGAGGCGACCTCGCCCTCCTGCTCGTTTCCGGAAAGGATTTCTACGGACAGGCGATCGGAGGTGGGCTCAGCCTCAGCTTGGAGGAATACCGCAGGCACGCCGGTCACCGAGACCTCAACGGCCTGAAGCCCGACCTCGCTTCCGAGTCGCCACGTGACCCGCGCCAAACCTGCCGCGTCCGTCAGCACCTTGTCGGACGATACTGCGCCGCCACCCACTGCCACCGCGAAGTGGACCTCGACACCGGGTACCGGAAGTCCTCCCTCATCCGTGACCTGCACTCCGAGACTGTCACGAAGCATGGATCCCACCGTGCCCAATGTGAGCCCTTCGACTGTCGGCAGCAGCCGGGCTGGGGTGGGCTCTACGACCACGAATGCCGACGCCAGCTTGCCGTCTAGCTCAGCAGTGATGCGGGTCTGTCCCGGGATCTTCGCCAGCACAGTCCCATCGGAAGACACCTCGGCGATGGCAGGCGCTTCGCTTGACCACTTAACGCGCCCGCTGCCGGGAAACGTGGTCAGGTCCTGGCCGGTGGAAGTGCGCATCGCACTTCGGAGGAAGCCGCTGGCTCCGCTCGCGAGGACGAGGTCCAATGGTTGGACGACGAGCTCACCGCTCGTGGTGTCCTGGATGTCGAGGGTCGGGCCAAGCGCGTCGGACCGACAGGAAGAGATGAGAAGGAGAGACCCGAGAAAAAGAAGGGAGCGGACGCGATGGAGCGACCGTGGGAACCGGTTCTTCACTTGTGTGCCCTATGGCGTATGGAAGATGGCTCGCGGGGGCGATTCCGTGCCGACGCTGACGACGTCGAGTGAGGCGTGGCCACAACACGAGAGGCAACAAATGGCGTGGGCATGCAACAGCTGGGCCGTCGCGTAATGGTGTCCATCGTCTACCCACAAGGCGTTGCCAGGGGCGCTCTTACGGGACATCCCCGACTCCGGTCACCGGCAGCGCGACGGAACGGTTCACGTACTAACGTCTCAGAGCAGGAACGGAATGCTACGTTGCGCTCGAACCACACGGCGGGGAAACCGACGAGGCGGCCCGACTAGCTCAGACGCTGCTCTCGAAGCCAGAGGTGAAGCACCAACAGGCGCCACAGCAGGTGGCTGTGATCTCGCCGCCCGACTTCGTGTTCGGCGCGGATGCGCAAGAGTGCCGGACGGTCGACCCAGGGAGCGAGGGGTGAGGACTCTTCACTCAACTGCACGAGCCGATGATGAAGCTCCTTCCTGAACCAAGGCTTGAGCGGAACAGCGAAACCCTGCTTCGCCTTCTGGAAGACCCGAGCGGGCAACATGGATCGAACCGCTTCGCGCATGATCCACTTCCCCTCGCCCCGGATCTTAAGGGCCGCCGGTATCTGCGTTGCGAACTCGATCAGCCGGTGGTCGAGGAGAGGTACGCGTGCTTCTAGCGAAACGGCCATCGACATCCGGTCCACCTTGGTCAGGATGTCCCCGGGCAGGTACGTGAGAAGGTCTACGCTCATGAGCCGATGGGCGGGAGATCCCAGAGGTACCCGCGCGAACCAGCGGTCGAGCCGCCCGTTCATGAGGGGCTGCCCCTCCACCACGCTGGCGGCGCCGACCCCGCCCTCGGTGGGCGCCAAAGGGAGGGTGACGGTCCCCGCGTAGCGCCCCTCGAACGAACGCCCGAAATCCATCAGGCGATTTCGGCCGAACGCTCCCTGTGGCAGACGACGTCCGATCCCTGCCAGCAGAGACCCCAGGAAGGCAGGGGCTGCCCGCCCGCCCGCGAGTGTGCTCTGATACCTCGTGTACCCGCCAAACAGCTCGTCACCGCCGTCGCCCGACAGCGAAACCGTGACGTGCTGGCGCGCGAGCTCGGAAACCAGGAAGGTCGGTATCGCCGATGAGTCCGCAAAGGGCTCGTCGAAGGCCTGCACCACCTGCTCGATGAGTGCATCGACCTCAGGGCGCACCGTCAACTGGGTGTGCTCCGTGCCGAGCGCTTCCGCGACGACGCGCGCGTCATCCGCCTCGTTGAACTCTCGTTCCTCGAACCCGATCGAGAAGGTCTTCACTGGCTGAGTCGAGTGTCTCGCCATGTGCGCGACCACCGTGCTGGAGTCGAGGCCGCCCGACAGGAAGGCTCCGAGCGGCACGTCAGCGATCATCCGCATCTGCACCGCGTCGTCGATCAAGGTCCGGATGTGCTCCACGGCTGTGTGTCGGTCGATGGCAGGGTCCTCGCTGCCGAGGGGACTCCAGTACTCCTCGACGTGCGCGCCCTGGTCGCGACTCCACGTCAGTCGGTGGCCCGGGGCCAACTTGTGCACACCCTCGAACACCGACATCGGGTCGGGGACGTACCCGAAGCTCAAGTAGGCGGCGACGGCCTCTCGGTTCAGGACAGGCTGAAAGGACGGGAGGGACGTGATGGACTTGAGCTCCGAAGCGAAGGCCAGGCCGGAGGGCGTCAGCCAGTAGTAGAGGGGCTTGATGCCAATCCGATCTCGGGCCAGCAACAGGCGCTCTTCCTTCGCATCCCAGATTGCGAAGCCGAACATGCCGTTCAGTTCGTCGACGACCCCCACGCCCCGTTCCTCATAGAGGTGTACGATGGCTTCGGTATCCGAGTTCGTGGAGAATCGATGGCCCTGCGCCTTGAGACTCGATGTGAGCGCGGGGTAGTTGTAGATCTCTCCGTTGAAGACGATCGTGACCTGGCCGTCTTCATTGCGAATGGGTTGGTGTCCGCCTGCAAGGTCGATGATGCTGAGACGTCTCATGCCGAGCGCGAGATGTCCTTCGACCCAGGTGCCGACATCGTCGGGGCCCCGGTGCCGGATTGCATCGCACATGCGGGTGATGTTGGCCTGCGCGTCCGCCTCGCGTTGCTCGATTCCTACCCATCCAGCGATGCCACACATCAGTTCATGCCTTCCGTAGCGCCAGCGTAAAGGGCGTGGAGCCGCCTCATGGTCTCCTCTTCGGAAAAGGCCCGCGCCATGGTTGCCGACTGCGCTCCCATCGTCTCCCTCAGCGAGGCGTCTGACATGAGTGCGTCGAGTCGCGCAGCAAAACCCTCCACATCCCCAGGTGCTACGAGGTATCCGTTCCGTTCATGTGTAACGGCGTCGGGTACTCCGCCCACCCGAGAGGCTACCAGGGGGCGTGCCTGCGCCATGGCCTCGAGTAGGGAGTTGGGGAAGCCCTCACTGGTGGAGCTGAGCACCGAGATATCGAACAAGCTGTGATAGCTGGGCCGACTCGGTTGTTTACCCGCAAAATGTACGTACTCTGCGATACCCAGCGTACGCGCCAGCTCGCGCAGACGGGTCTCCTCAGGCCCGTCCCCCGCGAGCACCAGGCGCCAACCCTCACGGGTGGTTGTTAGAGTGGCGAAGGCCCGCAGCAATGTCGCGTGGTCCTTTTCGGGCCTCAGGCGCGCGAGCTTACCCACGACCTTGAGTCCCTCTGCGAGTCCCAGGGCCCGTCGCTGCTCGTTCTTCCAGTCCGTCGGAGGTTCCGAAAAAGCCTCGTCCTCCACGAAGTTGCTTACGGTATGGATGCGAGCGTCGGGCACGCCATCTTCGATGCGCAATATATCGGCAACGCTGCGGGAGTTGGCCAGGACACCATGCGCGAAACGGTATGACCATCGATTCAGCGGTCCGAACGATCTTCTTACCGGTGCCTTCCACCACCGGCGACTCGCCAGCACCAGCGGCACGCCTGCCCAGCGAGCCACGGGGACTCCGAAGATGTTGTCGTAGACACCGTGAGCGTGAAAAACTGCGATGCGTTCGTTGCGCAAGTAGCGGCGCAGCTTTAACGCAGGTCCGATCGGGGGTGGGCGAACGAAGGAGCGGACGTGAAGCGGTACCACAGGGATGCCCATCTCGTGGTATCGGCGCAGAAGGCTGCCCCGTTCCGACATGCAGACTACGCGCAGATCGAAGCGAGTCCGGTCCAGTCGCTCCGCCCAACGGACCGTGTTCAGTTCGGTGCCTGCCGCTTCGAAACCGTCGACGCAATAGACGACGCGGATCATCCGGGCCGAGCGTACCTGGGGTCCAAGGGTGCAGGCGTCGCCCAGCTGGGGGGCCGCTTCGCAGGCGCGCGCCTCGAAGCACCCTTCGCGTCCATAAGGGCGAGCGACGCCACCGCCCACAAGAGCGCCATGTGCACGTAGAGGAACGCAAGATTCGCATAGGATGCGAACACTCCCGCGAGCAGGAAGCCAATCAAGGCGTTGCGGAGGTAGGTCAACTGACTCGCTCGAGTTCGGTCGAAGCGCTTGATGGCCCTGCTGGCTCGCCCGACTCGCTGGATGGTGACCGCCAACATGCTCAGGAACAGGAGTAACCCAACGAAGCCGGTCTCCCCCAAAACGCGCAGATAGGTCGAGTGAGTGTCGCGTTGCCCGCGGGCGGTGATAATGACGTCCTGCCGTCCGCGGGTCTCTCTCCCGTGCTGAAGGTGGTAGGCCCCCCAGCCCCAGCCTGTGACCGGTCGGCTCTTGAAGACATCGACGGCTACCCCCCAGGTAGCCCAGCGGGAGGCGGCCGAGTTCTCGGGGTCCGCTTCCTCGATTGAGTCGGAGGTCACCAAGGTGGCGAACCGTTCCATCACATCATCGGGTGCGAACAGGGCGACGACCCCCACGAGGAGCAGCCCGGCAAGGGTGGCCCGCAGCTTCTTGTGGTGACCGGCAAGCGAGAGTGCGGCCACCGGGATCAGGGCGAGCATGGCCCCTCGGGATTGCGTGATCACGATCACGAACATGCAGACCGCCGCACTGGCCAGTGCCGCGGTTCGCGCCCATTTGTGACCCCGCTCCGACATCATCCAGAGCGCACAACCCAGCGGGAAGAAGGTCAGCCCAGCCAGATCGTTCGGGTTCTCGTAGATGTAGAGCCAGATGGCTCGGCCATCGATCGTATATGAGCCCGAAGACCAGGCCAGAATCGACCCTCGACCTGGATAGACCAGGTAGGCGCAGAGGAAGAAGAGCACGAAGAACCGGACTCTCCGCCAGTCCGTAAGCACGTTCACCGCGATCACGTAGATCGCAATCATCTTCATGGTCTCCACCGTCGTCAGCCAAACGAGCGCCTTGTACGGCGAGATCAGGTATCCGACGAAAACCCAGACGACAAACCCCAGCAGCAGCTTGCCGGGCATCGGGAACGAGAACTTCCCTTTCTCCGTGGGTAATGCCAGAATCGCCAAGGCCATGGCCTCGGTCCCGAACGGGAAGCGACTCGTCACCAGAGCCACGATGTACAACAGGAAGCCCACGAAGGAGACGGACCAGCGAATCCCGGACATCCAGCCAAAAAGCTTGAGACTCGCCCGATCCTGCTTGGTCGCCGACCGCGCACGCCGCCTACGAGGCCCCTGGGGGCCCGCGGGTGATGGAAGCGTGGGCGGGGCGGGTGTGCTGTGCATGTCCTCGACGAGTGTCCTGAGGCTGGAAGTCCCTTGAAGAATATCGCCTTGGGCGGGTCGGCCAAACCTACGCAAGAATCGGCCCTCGTCGGGGGTAGGCCGTGCCGGTGTGGCCGAGCGCCTCCACACGTCGCGTGAGGATGACCGCGAGGCGGCCACGTCTTCAGGTCCCGGATCCGCCCCTTTCGCTTGGCCGTGAGGCGCCCGTGACCCCCTCCGCGGGGTCGTCCAGCGCGATCGGCCCTGAGGGAGCGGCTCTCATTCTGTCCTTGCTTCGAGGGGAGCTCGAGGCCGGAGCCCTGACCGATGCCGGCGTCGCACTCCTGATCGAACAGCGGCTCGCAGGGCCGGCGTGGGTGGTTTGGAGCCGGGGGGACCAGAGCGCCAGGGCTGACTCGCGGAAGCGAGGAGAGAGGCTCGAAGCTGCCTACCGCCGGTCGGCCTTGGCCGGGACCCTTCTGCTGGAGCGGCTCGACACGGTGTTGCATGGACTCACCGAAAGGGGAGTGAGGGCGCTCTGTTTCAAGGGCGGGGGCCTGCTGAAGGCCGGGCTCTATGCGGATCCTGGACTGCGACCCCTGGGAGACCTGGACCTGCTGGTGAGGCCCGAAAAGGCCCCGGAGGCGGTAGAGATCCTAGAGGAGATGGGGTTCGTGCCTTGGGCTGCGTGGCATCCAGAGAGGGTCCAATGGGCCGACTCCCTGACCTTGAGTCGCGAGTCCCCTGGACTCTCCGACACCGTCGACCTCCATTGGAGGACCGAGTTCGGGCGGCTTCGCTTCGGAACCGGAGGCAGCCCACTCTGGTGCGCCGCCGCTTGGGAGCAGGGAATACCAGATGAGGCACCGCATCTCCTTGTGGTCATTGAACATATCCTGAAACACCTCCGCTCGGGGCCTCATGTCCTGGGCCTCCTCGATTGCCTGTGCTTGGTGCCCCGGGTGAATTGGGCGCGCTTCGTGGGCTTGGCCCGGGGCCGGCGTACACAGACTGCTGTGGGCATCTTCCTGCGCGCCCTCGGCGAGGAGCTGGGGGCATCGGTGCCTGAGGAAGTGGTGCGGGCTCTGGTCCGACCCGGCGACTGGGGAAGCCTCCTGGAACGACGGGTCCGGCCCAGCCGCCTCCTCGTCACGCCTCCAGCGGGGGCCCTGGTGGGAGTCGGCCGATGGGCTCTTCTGAGCGGCTCCTTGACCCGGGCCTGGCGGGACCTCAGGGACGAGGCCCTGCCCGACGTTCGTTGGCTGCGAGCCCGATACGGGCAGGGGGGACTTGGCCGCCATCGGCTCCGCTATCTTCGGGACTGCATGCGGTGGGCCTCGGGTGGTGGCTCACCGCTCGTGTAGGGCTTGTATAGGGGGATGCGGGCCGTTGACACCTCAATAGCCCACTCATACCTTATTCAGTCTACCTTCCCTCCAGATTTGTCCAGGGGGGGCAGGGGTCGAAACAGAAGTTGAACTGGCGGTTTTCCGCGCGCTGAAGGGCGCGTTTTTTTACCGGGGTCACCGAGCGATGCCGACCATCAATCAGCTCATTCGCAAGGGGCGCGACGCGGTCAAGAAAAAGACCAAGTCTCCCGCCCTGCAGAGCAACCCTCAGAAGAGGGGGGTCTGCACACGTGTATATACCACCACCCCCAAGAAGCCCAATTCAGCGCTTCGCAAGGTGGCGCGTGTTCGCTTGACCAACGGCTACGAAGTCACGGCCTACATCGGAGGCGAGGGTCACAACCTTCAGGAGCACTCGATCGTGCTCATCCGAGGCGGGCGTGTGAAGGACCTTCCCGGTGTGCGGTATCACATCGTGCGAGGGACCTTGGACACGTCCGGGGTCACAGAACGTCGACAGGGACGCTCCAAGTACGGAGCCAAGCGTCCCAAGTAGGGACCTGAGGCGAACGAATGAGTCGTAGGAAGCGCGCGGTCGAACGTCCGGTCACTCCCGACCCTCGGTATGGATCGGTCGTGGTCACTCGGTTCGTGAACCGCTTGATGCTGGACGGGAAGAAGTCGCTCGCTGAGCGGATCTTCTATGATGCCCTCGATCAGATCGAGGAGCGCTCCGGCCAACCGGGGCTGACCGTCTTCAATCAGGCGTTGACCAATGCGAAGCCCGCGGTCGAGGTGAAGAGTCGACGGGTAGGTGGTGCCACGTATCAGGTACCCGTCGAGGTGCGACCCGAGCGCCGGCAGGCGCTGGCCACGAAGTGGCTGATCCAGTTCGCCCGCGCTCGCAACGAGAAGTCGATGGCCCAGCGTCTGGCGGCGGAGCTGCTCTCGGCCAGCCGGGGCGAGGGTGCCACCATAAAGAAGAAGGACGACACACACCGTATGGCAGACGCCAACAAGGCCTTCGCCCACTACCGCTGGTAGCTCGGAGACCGAACCACCACTCCTAGACGCGGGGTGGCGGCGGCACCGAGCGCGGAGGCGACCGGCGGTTTCGCCGGTTTGCCCTCCGCGCTTTTTGTGCCCCCGGGTTGAGATCCCTGGGGACTAGATGAAGGACCAACCAAGTCGAAATGACCGATGGCTAGGAAGACACCGCTAAAGCACCTCCGGAATATCGGCATCATGGCGCATATCGATGCCGGGAAGACGACGACCACCGAACGGGTCCTGTTCTATACGGGCCGCCTGCACCGGATGGGCGAAGTCCATGATGGCGCGGCCACCATGGACTGGATGGAGCAGGAGCAGGAGCGCGGCATCACCATCACGTCTGCGGCAACGACGGCGTTCTGGCATCGGAACGACACCGAGTACCGGATCAACATCATCGACACACCCGGGCACGTGGACTTCACCGCCGAGGTGGAGCGATCACTCCGCGTGCTCGATGGAGCCGTCGCAGTGTTCTGCGCGGTTGGAGGCGTGGAGCCCCAGTCGGAGACCGTGTGGCGCCAAGCGGATCGCTATAGCGTCCCGCGCATGGCGTTCGTCAACAAGATGGACCGCGTCGGAGCCGATTTCGGGAACGTCGTCGATATGATGCGTGAGCGTCTGGGCGCGAACGCCCATCCCGTGCAATGGCCGTTGGGTGAAGGAGAGCTGTTCACGGGCGTGGTCGATATCGTCCGTGAGACGGCCATCGTTTGGGAAGACGAGCTGGGCTCGAAGTTCAGCGAGGGCCCCATTCCGGACAGCCTTCAGGACAAGGTCGCGGAGCTCCGCAACAACCTCATCGAGGCTGCGGTCGAGCATGATGACGAGCTGATCGAGAAGTATCTCGGAGGCGAGCAGCTTACCGTCGAAGAGGTGCGCCACGCCATTCGCGCGGCCACGCTAGCCGGTCAGATCTTCCCCGTGTTTGCCGGTTCCGCCTTCAAGAATAAAGGTGTGCAGGCACTCCTCGATGGCGTCATCGACTACCTGCCGGCGCCGGTGGATGTCGAGGCCATCAAGGGCCACCTGCCGCAGCACGACGAGACGTTCGAGGACCGTCCGGCGACCGACGATTCACCGTTCGCTGCGCTCGCGTTCAAGATCATGACCGATCCCTACGTCGGGAAGTTGACCTTCTTCCGGGTCTACTCCGGGACGTTGGAATCGGGCTCGGGCGTGCTGAACTCCCGCCGCGACAAAAAGGAACGGGTCGGTCGCATCCTCCAGATGCACGCGAACAAGCGCGAGGAGCTGGATCGTGTGTATGCCGGCGACATCGCGGCGGCTATCGGACTCAAGGACGTGAAGACCGGGGATACGCTCTGCGACACCGATCATCCGATCATCCTGGAGTCGATGAAGTTCCCGGAGCCGGTGATCGCGGTTGCCATCGAGCCCAAGACCAAGGCCGACCAGGACAAGCTGTCGACCGGACTGTCGAAGCTAGCCGATGAGGATCCCACGTTTCGGGTGCATACCGATCCCGAGACGAGTCAGACGATCATCAGCGGGATGGGCGAGTTGCACCTCGAGATCATCGTGGACCGACTCAAGCGCGAGTTCGGCGTCGAGGCGAACATCGGTCGTCCGCAGGTGGCCTACCGCGAGACTATTCGCAGGGAAGCCGCCAAGGTCGAGGGTAAGTTCGTCCGACAGACGGGGGGGCGTGGCCAGTTCGGACACGTGGTCATCAACCTGACGCCGTCGGACAAGGGCCAGGGGTTCGTCTTCGAGGACAAGATCGTGGGTGGCGCGATTCCGCGGGAGTACATCGGCTCGGTGGAACAGGGCATCAAGGATTCGTTGGACAACGGCATCCTGGCCGGCTTCCCGATCATCGACGTGCGAGTGGAGTTGATAGACGGGTCGTACCACGATGTCGACTCCAACGAGATGGCGTTCAAGATCGCGGGCTCCATGGCGTTCAAGGAGGCCGTCCGGCGTGCGGGTCCCGTGTTGCTCGAGCCCATTATGGACGTAGAGGTGGTGACGCCATCGGATTACATGGGCGACATCATCGGCGATCTCTCTTCCCGTCGCGGCAAGGTCGGGGGCATGACCGACCGCGGAGATGCCCGTGTGATTGGTGCCTCCGTGCCTCTGGGAGAAATGTTCGGGTATTCGACGAACCTGCGCTCCATGAGCCAGGGTCGAGCCGTCTACTCGATGCAGTTTTCGCACTACGAAGAGGTGCCGAAGAGCAAGGCGGACGAGATCATGACCGCCTCTGGAAAACAGTAAATTCGCAACTGACTACTACGCTTAACCGAACGAGTCGCGAGGACGAGGATGGGCAAGGAGAAATTCGAGCGGAGCAAGCCGCACGTAAACGTTGGGACGATCGGTCACGTGGACCACGGGAAGACGACGTTGACGGCAGCGATCACGGTGACGCAGGCGAAGAAGCACGGGGGTGACGCGATCGCGTTCGACCAGATCGACAAGGCCCCGGAGGAGCGGGAGCGCGGGATCACGATCGCGACGGCGCACGTGGAGTACGAGACGGACAACCGACACTACGCCCACGTGGACTGCCCGGGCCACGCGGACTACGTGAAGAACATGATCACCGGGGCGGCCCAGATGGACGGGGCGATTCTGGTGGTGAGCGCAGCGGACGGACCGATGCCTCAGACGCGCGAGCACATCCTATTGGCGCGACAGGTGAACGTACCGTTCATCGTGGTCTTCCTGAACAAGGTGGACATGGTGGACGACCCGGAGCTGTTGGAGCTGGTGGAGCTGGAGGTACGGGAGCTTCTGAGTGAGTACGAGTTCCCGGGCGACGACATCCCGGTGATACCGGGCTCGGCGCTGAAGGCACTGGAAGCGGCGGGGGAGGGCTCGGACGCGGATTGCATCCAGGCACTGATGGACGCGATCGACAGCTACATCCCGGAGCCGGAGCGCGACATCGACCGTCCGTTCCTGATGCCAGTGGAGGACGTGTTCTCGATTACGGGCCGTGGGACGGTTGCGACGGGACGGATCGAGCGCGGGATCATCAAGCAGGGGGAAGAGGTCGAGCTGGTCGGGATGGGCTCGGACAAGAAGACGGTGGTGACGGGCGTAGAGATGTTCCGGAAGCTGCTGGACGAGGGACGCGCGGGCGACAACGCGGGACTTCTGCTTCGCGGGATCGGGAAGGACGAGATCGAGCGGGGTCAGGTGTTGGCGAAGCCGGGGTCGATCACGCCTCACACGAAGTTCAAGGCAGAGGTGTACGTGTTGACGAAGGAGGAGGGCGGGCGTCACACGCCGTTCTTCAACGGCTATCGACCGCAGTTCTACTTCCGGACGACGGACGTGACGGGTTCGGTGGAGCTTCCGGGCGGAGTGGAGATGGTGATGCCTGGGGACAACGTGCAGATGGAGATCGAGCTGATCACGCCGATCGCCATGGACACGGAGCTGCGCTTCGCGATCCGTGAGGGTGGCCGGACCGTCGGCGCTGGCGTCGTCACCGAAATCATCGAATAACATTCAAGGAACCGAGACATGTCCGATCGCATTCGCATCCGCCTCAAGGCCTTCGACCACTGGGTGGTCGACCAGACCGCTGCGGATATCGTGCGGACGGCCCAGAAGACAGGGGCCACCGTGCGCGGGCCGATTCCCCTGCCGACCAGGCGTCAGCGGTGGACGGTTCTGCGGTCGCCGCATGTCGACAAGAAGAGCCGTGAGCAGTTCGAGCTACGGACGCACAAGCGACTGATCGACATCGTCGAGAGTCGGCCACAGACGATCGACGCGTTGACCAAGCTGGATCTTCCGGCGGGTGTCGACGTGGAGATCAAGGTAGACTGATCATGCCGGGAATCATCGGAAAGAAAGTGGGCATGACGCGGGTTTTCAACGACGCCGGAACCGCTGTGTCGGTGACGGTGATCGAGGCGGGACCGTGTCCGGTGGTGCAGGTAAAGAGCGACGAGACCGACGGGTACGATGCGGTACAGTTGGGGTTCGGAAGCAAGAACGCCAAACGCACCACCCGGGCGGAAGCCGGACATGCCAGCAAGGCCGGTCTGGAAGCCGCGCCCGCGATTATCCGTGAGTTCACTCTGGGTGAGGGCGAGTCCTACGAGGCAGGCTCGTCGGTCACCGTCGACATCTTCGAAGCCGGGGATCGGGTCAAGGTGACCGGGAACTCGAAGGGGAAGGGATTCCAGGGCGTGGTGAAACGGCATGGGTTTGCCGGTCGCCCGGCGTCCCATGGACATCCGCGTTCCCGCAACCCGGGCTCGCTCGGCCCGGGGACGGACCCTTCTCGCGTCATCAAAGGCAAGAAGCTCCCCGGCCAGACCGGGAACGTGCGCCGTACGGTGCTCAACCTCGAGGTAGTGCGGGTCGATCCCGAGCGCAGTCTCCTCTTCGTGAAGGGGTCCGTACCTGGACCCCGGAACGCATTCGTGTTGATCTCCAAGTAATCATGTACAAAGCAGACTACTACAAAGCCGACGGCACGAAGGGCCAGGCGCGGGCGCTCCCCGACTCGCTGTTCGACGGGCGGGTCAACGAGGCGGTGCTCCACCAGGTCGTCAAGGCGCTCCGGGCCAACCAGCGCCAGGGGACGGCCGCCGCCAAGAACCGGTCCGCCGTGCGTGGCGGGAGTCGCAAACCCTGGAGGCAGAAGGGCACTGGGCGCGCACGCCAGGGCACCAACCGAGCGCCGCAGTGGAAGGGCGGGGGCCTGGCCTTCCCGCCCAAACCCCACGGTTGGCGTCAGGACGTGCCTCGCAAGGTGCGTTCTTTGGCCCGACGTTCAGCGCTCAATGCCCGGGCGCAGGACGAGCGCGTGGTGTTGATCGACGAGCTGGACTTCGACGCGCCTAAGACATCGAAGCTGCTGGCCTACCTGAAGGAGATCGGGGCCACCGGCAAGACGCTCGTTCTCACCCATGGTGCCAAGTCCCACGTACATCTTTCGGGACGCAACCTGGCCTCGGTCGAGGTTCGCGCGTTCGGTGAGGAGTCCGTCTACGACCTGCTCTGGGCGCACCACATCGTGATTGAACGGTCCTGCCTCGACACGGTTGGGGACGACGAGGGTGCCGAAGATGCGTGAGGCTTGGGATGTGATCGTCCGGCCGGTCGTCACCGAAAAGTCGACAGACCAGACCGAAGCAGAGAACGTCTTCACGTTTATCGTGGCGGAGGCCGCCAACAAACACGACATCGCAAGGGCGGTCGAAAACCTTTGGGATGTGTCGGTCCAGGAGGTGCGAACTATGCGCTACCGCGGAAAGGCAAAACGAGCTCTGCTGGGTCGCATGGCGAAGAATTGGTCCCTCGGGAAACGCCCGTCCTTCAAGAAGGCGGTGGTCAAGCTCGCTGAAGGCGACCACATCGAGCTCTACGAGGTAGGCTGATGCCCATTAAGAAATTCCTTCCGGTCACACCTGGCTCGAGGCTGCGCACCATCGTGCGGCGCCCAGAGATCACGCGTAGCCAGCCCGAGAAGTCCCTCACCGAACCCCTGTCCAAGTCGGGAGGTCGCAACCACCACGGGCGGATCACCACGCGCCGCCGGGGCGGAGGGCACAAGCGCCGGTACCGACGCATCGACTTCAAGCGCAACAAGTTGGGCGCGGTGGGCAGGGTGACGGAAATCGAGTACGATCCAAACCGCTCGGCCAACATCGCGCTCATCGTCTATGACGACGGCGAGAAGCGCTACATCCTCCACCCGCGTGGCCTTGCCGTGGGGGACACGGTAGAGGCCGGTCCGAAGGCCGACGTGCAGATCGGCAATGCGCTACCCCTGGAGGCGGTTCCGCTGGGGACCACGGTGCACAACGTCGAGCTGAAGCCCGGCAAGGGTGGCCAGATGGCGCGCTCCGCCGGTTCCAGCGTCCAAGTGGTCGCCAAGGAAGGGGACTTCGTGACCCTGCGCCTGCCCTCCACCGAGGTGCGCCGGGTGCGGAAGACCTGTATGGCGACGGTGGGCTCGGTCGGAAACTCCGATCACAGCCTCCAGCGACTGGGGAAGGCTGGTGCGATGCGTTGGCGCGGGCATCGACCCAAGGTGCGGGGCGTGGCCATGAATCCCATCGACCATCCGCTGGGTGGGGGCGAAGGACGGACCTCCGGAGGACGTCCCGCGGTGTCCCCATGGGGCATCCCTGACGGGAAGAAGACTCGGCACCGGAAGAAGCGGTCATCGAAACTCATCGTCCGCGGTCGCAAGCGCGGCAAGTCGACCAAGTCGTAAGGCGGAGAGCAACCAGCCATGGCAAGAAGCATTCGGAAGGGACCCTACATCGACCTCTCGCTTCTGTCGAAGATCGAGAAGATGAACGAGAAAGGTGAGAAGAAGGTCGTGAAGACCTGGGCGCGGGCGTCCACCATTTCGCCCGACTTCGTGGGTCACACCGTGGCGGTGCACAACGGTAACAAGTTCATCCCCGTGTACATCTCGGAGAACATGGTGGGGCACAAGCTCGGTGAGTTTGCCCCCACGCGCCTGTTCCGTGGGCACGGGGGCAAGTTGGCCGACAAGCGTTCTCGAGTCGGATAGATGGAGACCACCATGAAAGCACGTGCCATCGCTCGGGGCATTCGCATGAGCCCCCGGAAGGTGCGCCTGGTCGTGGACCTGATCCGGGGCCGGGCCGTGAACGACGCCTATTCGTTGCTGCGCTTTTCCAAGAAGGCGGCGGCGGAGCCGGTGGAGAAGACGCTCCGATCGGCGGTGGCCAACGCGCAGGTCAAAGCGCAGGATCAGGGCGAGGTGTTGGACGTCGACGACCTGGTCGTCAGCGAGATCTTCGTAGATGAGGGCCCGACGCTGCACCGCTGGAGGGCTGCTGCCATGGGGCGCGCCACTCCGCGCCGTCGGCGCTCCAGCCACATTACCGTGATCGTGGATTCCAGGAACTAAAATGGGTCAGAAAACACATCCGTACGGATTTCGCCTCGGGGTTGTAAAGGAGTGGAAGTCTCGCTGGTATGCTGAGCGCGACTTTTCCAAGCTCCTCAAGGAGGACGAGACCATCCGTCGCTATCTCCACCGCCGGATGGCCCACGCCGCCCTGGCCCACGTCGAGATCGAACGGAAGCCCTCGAAGATCGTCATCACCCTTCATACGGCTCGGCCTGGGGTGGTCATCGGTAAGCGGGGCGCGGAGGTGGACAAGCTGCGCGACGAACTGTCGGTTCTGACGTCCAGCGAAGTGTCGGTGAACGTGGAGGAGATCAAGCGACCCGAGCTCAACGCCCAGTTGGTGGCGGAGAACGTGGCGCATCAGCTGCGTCAACGCATCTCGTTCCGGCGCGCCATGAAGCGAGCTGTACAGGCCGCCATGAGGGCGGGTGCCGAGGGCATCAAGATTCAATGTTCGGGTCGTCTGGGCGGCGCGGAGATCGCCCGCCGGGAAGGCTACAACGAGGGAAGGGTTCCGCTCCACACACTTCGAGCCGACATCGACTTTGCGCGACTCCAGGCTCGAACGACGTACGGGGTGATCGGAGTGAAGTGCTGGATTTTCCGTGGCGAGGTCGTGGATGACCGTCGCGGGCGCACCTACTCGACCGGATCGTAAGGGTACTTCAGACAGGTTTCTAAAGAACGATGCTAGCACCAAAGAGGGTTCGGCACCGCAAGACCCATAAGGGCCGTATGCGGGGCCATGCGCGGAGGGGCAACCAGGTCTCGTTCGGTGAGTACGGGATGCAGGCGCTCGAACCGGGCTGGATCAGCAACCGACAGATCGAATCTGCTCGTGTGGCCATGACCCGACATATCAAGCGTGGCGGAAAGGTCTGGATCCGAATTTTCCCCGACAAGCCCATCACGAAGAAGCCTGCAGAGACCCGCATGGGGAAGGGGAAGGGAAACCCGGAGAGTTGGGTTGCCGTGGTCAAGCCCGGACGCGTGATGTTCGAGATGGAAGGGGTCACGGAAGACATCGCCAAGCGCGCCATGCAGTTGGCGTCGGCCAAGCTTCCCATCAAGACCCGCTTCATCGTTCGTGAACAGGCATTCGGGAGCTGACCGATGCGACTGGATGACCTGAGGGATCTCACCGACGCCGAACTAGAAGAGCGTATCCGAGAACTCAAGGAGGAGCGTTTCCGTCTGGGGTTTCGCGCCGCGACCATGGAGTTGGAAAACCCCTCGTTGCCGCGAACGCTGAAGAAGCAGATTGCCCAGACGATGACCGTTCTACACGAACGCCGACGAGCGACCCAAGTGAGTCAGGAGAGCTGAGACCGTGACCGAGACGCAGGTGGAGCGCAACTCCCGGAAGGCCAGGGTGGGCCAAGTGGTCAGCGACAAGGCCGACAAGACGGTCGTGGTCAAGGTTGAGCGGCAGTTCGCGGACCGACTCTACGGGAAGCGCATGAAGCGTTCGACGAGGTATCACGCACACGATGAGACCAATGAGTACCGTGTCGGGGACACCGTACGCATCGTCGAGACACGGCCAGTTTCGAAGCTGAAGCGTTGGCGGGTCGCCGAACTCATCGAGCGCCCTGAGTAGGGCCCGAGAACCTGAAGGGATACACGAACCATGATTCAACAGGAGTCGGTCGTCCAGATTGCGGACAACTCGGGTGCCAAGAAGGCACTCTGCATCCGCGTGTTGGGAGGGTCCCGAAAGCGCTATGCGCGCGTCGGTGACACCGTGGTCTTGACGATCAAGGACGCCATCCCCAACGCGGCCGTGAAGAAGGGGGAAGTGGTTAGGGGAGTCATCGTTCGTACAGCCAAGGAAACACGGCGTAAGGATGGGTCTTACATCCGCTTCGACGACAACGCGGCGGTACTGATCAACCCGAACGGGGAGCCTCGCGGCACGCGAATCTTCGGACCGGTGGGTCGGGAGCTGCGCGAAAAGAGATACATGAAGATCGTCTCACTCGCGCCGGAAGTGCTCTAGGCCCACACACAGTAGCTGCCAAGCCACAGACGATTATGCAACGCAAACACAAGATCAGCAGAGGGGATCGGGTCCGGGTGATTCGGGGGAATCATCGAGACAGCGAGGGCACGGTGCTCCGGGTCCTCAAACAGTCCGATCGGGTGGTCGTGGAGGGCGTGAACATGCGAAAGAAGCATCAGCGTCCCACACAGAACGACCCGGAGGGAGGCATCATCACCTTCGAGGCCCCCATCCATATTTCCAACGTGATGCTCGTCGATCCCGCCAACGGTGATGCGACCCGGATCCGCGTGCAGGTAGATGCGGATGGGACGAAGGAGCGGATCGGTATCAAGAGCGGCAATTCGATTCCGAGGGCCAGGTAGCATGGAACCCCGACTGAAGCAGCACTACACCGAGAAGGTGGCCCCAAAGCTCACGGAGGAGTTCGGGTTTCAGAACCCGCACCAGGTGCCGCGGATCTCGAAGATCGTGGTGAACGTGGGCATGGGCGAAGGCGCCCGGAACCCGAAGGTCCTCGACGCGGTGGTGGAGGAGCTCGGGGTCATCACCGGGCAAAAAGCCGTGTTGAACCGGGCCCGTCGGTCCATCGCCAATTTCTCGTTGCGTGAGGGGATGCCTGTCGGCGCTTCGGTGACTCTCAGGCGTCGTCACATGTACGAATTCCTGGATCGCTTGATCAGTGCAGCGCTACCCCGGGTTCGCGATTTCCGTGGCTTGCCTACCAAGTCCTTCGACGGGCGGGGCAACTACACGATGGGCGTGCGAGAACAGATCATCTTCCCTGAGATCGAGTACGATCGGATTGGACAGGTCCACGGGATGGACATCACGGTGGTCACGAGCACAGACAAGGACGACCAGGCACTGGCGCTGTTGCGGGAGATGGGAATGCCATTCCGGGACACGACGCCAGTGCAGATTCAGGCGACGGTTACTTGACGCGCGAGAGGCGAAGAAGACAATCATGATGACGGACCCGATTGCCGACATGCTCACCCGCATCAGGAATGCGGGTGCGGCGGGCCAGAGGTGGACAGACATGCCGACCTCGAAGCAGAAGGTCGGTGTGGCCGAACTGCTGAAGTCGACCCACTTCGTACACGAATACAAGGTGCTGGACGATGGACGCTTCGGCGTGTTGCGCATCTACCTGAAGTACCACGAAGGCAAGCCCGTCATTCGCCATCTGGAGCGCGTTTCCAAGCCGGGTCGCCGGCGCTACGTACAAGCAACTTCGATCCCGCGGGTTCGTAATGGGTTGGGAGTGGCGATTCTCTCCACGTCCCAGGGTCTCCTCACAGGGCGACAGGCCCGCGAGCAGAAGATCGGCGGTGAGCTGATGGCGTACGTCTGGTAGACGCGTGGATTCGGGCAGAGGATAGAGAGATGTCACGTATTGGAAAGATGCCGATCTCGATCCCCAACGGGGTCGACGTAAAGACCGCTGCCGGGTCGGTGACGGTCAAGGGGCCGAAGGGTGAGTTGACCCTGAAAGTGCCCCCCGCCATTGAAGTATCGATCGAGGACGGCGTCCTGAGTGTAGAGCGGCCGTCGGACGTCCGAGAGCACCGTGCGCTCCACGGGCTCACACGCTCGCTGGTCGCCAACATGGTCCAGGGCGTGACCGAGGGGTTCAAGAAGACCCTTTCGATTGTGGGCGTTGGATACCGGGCTGAGAAGAAGGGCAAGGACCTGACGCTACACCTCGGGTTTTCCCACCCGATTCAATACAAGGTGCCCGACGGGGTCTCGGTCGAGGTGCCGCAGCCGACCGTGGTGGTAGTGGAGAGCTCCGATAAGCAGAAGTGTGGGCAAGTGGCTGCCGAGATCCGAAGCTTCCGCCCCCCGGAGCCCTACAAAGGGAAGGGTGTCCGCTACGAGAACGAGCACGTCCGGCGCAAGGCCGGGAAGACCGCTGGGGCTTAGGTGGGTGGCCCCCGGAACACTTTGATCAGGAACCAAGATGCATACCAGGGCTAGAACCAAGAACAGAGGTCGCCAAGTCAGGCGCCAACGGCGACACCGTCGGATCCGCAAAAGGGTCCAGGGCTCGGCCGAGCGGCCCCGCCTGGTGGTGTTTCGTTCGCTGAAGCACATCGAGGGTCAGATCGTAGATGACGATCAGGGCCGCACGTTGGTCGGACTGGCTTCACGCGGGTCCGTCCTGGCCGACTTCAAGCCGGAAGGAGACCACAACGGCATTGCCCGAGCCAAGGAAACGGGGAAGCGACTGGCCGAGAAGGCGGTCGCGGCAGGAGTGACCAAGGTCGTGTTCGATCGTGCCGGCTACCAATACCACGGTCAGGTGCGCGCATTTGCAGAGGGCGCACGAGAGGGAGGTTTGGAGTTCTGATGGCGAGTGATAAACGGGGTGGTCGGCAGCGCGATTCACGGCAACGGGGAGACGACCTCGTCGAGAACGTGGTCCACATCAACCGAGTGGCCAAGGTGGTCAAAGGCGGCCGGCGATTCTCCTTCACCGCCCTGGTTGCGGTGGGAGACCAAAAGGGAAGAGTCGGAGTGTCGCTCGCCAAGGCCAACGAAGTCGCGGAGGCCATTCGGAAGGGCCTGGAGAGGGCCCGGAGGTCGATGGTCGAGGTGCCGATCGTCAACGGTACGCTCCCTCACGAGGTGGTGGGGCGTGCAGGAGCTGGCCGCGTGCTGCTACGTCCCGCGGCGCCGGGGACCGGCGTGATCGCGGGGGGGCCAGTCCGGGCGATTCTCGAGGCGGCCGGAGTGACCGATGTGTTGACCAAGAGCATGGGGACCAACAATCCCATCAACGTGGTACGCGCCACGATGGACGGGTTGTCCAGCTTGGTCACCCCCGAGCAGGCGGCCCGGGAGCGAGGCGTCCCCGTCACCGCGATCCTTCAGGGATAGTTGCGCCGCAGTAGTGGCGGATTACAGACGAGATAGAGAATGGCAGAAGAGACACCGGAGAGAATCGAGATTCGCCAGGTGCGGAGCGGCATCGGACGACCTCGGATTCACCGTCGTACACTCGAGGCTCTGGGCCTCAAGAAGCACCAGAGCTCCGTAATCCAGAATGACACGCCGGCCATTCGGGGGATGATCCATCAGGTAAGACACCTGGTCGAGGTCCGACCCGTAGAGTAGGCGGGGAGATAGAGCCAGCATGGTGGAACTACACACGCTGCGGCGCCCTGAGGGGTCGACAGCCAATCGCAAGCGAAAGGGCCGGGGCCCGGGGTCGGGCTTGGGCAAGACCGCAGGGCGCGGACAAAAGGGCCAGGGAGCCCGCTCGGGAGGGTCGGTACCCGCCCGTTTCGAGGGTGGGCAGATGCCCCTGCATCGCCGCATTCCGAAGAGGGGTTTCACCCCGCTGAACCGTGTGGAGTACCAGGTGGTCAACGTGGGTCGTTTGGATCGCGTTCCCGAGGCCGAGGTCTCGGTGGCGTCCCTGCGAGCGGCTGGCCTGATTCGCTCGGTCCGAAAACCCATCAAGCTGCTCGGTGATGGCGAGGTGGATCGGGCCCTCCAGGTGTCCGTTCACAAGATCAGTGGATCGGCCCGCGCCAAGATCGAGGCGGCGGGTGGTTCGGTCACCCTGATCGGCTGACCATGTCCAACAACCCGATTTCCCGGCTCTTCCGTGTGCCGGAGCTGAAGGACAGGATCCTCTTCACCCTCCTCATCCTGTTCATCTACCGGGTGGGGGCGCACATCACGGTGCCCGGCCTGGACGTAAACGCGCTACGGGATCAGTTCGGCCAGCTCCAAGACACGCTGTTCGGCGTCTACGACATGTTCGTCGGCGGCGGTCTGTCCCGTGCGACCGTGTTCGCTTTGGGCATTATGCCCTATATCTCCGCGAGCATCATGTTCCAGCTGCTCGCGGCCGTGTTCCCGACGCTGGAGAAGATGCAGAAGGAGGGCGAGGACGGGCGGAAGAAGCTGACCCAGTGGACTCGCTACACCACCGTTGCCCTCGCGGCCGCGCAGGCCTACGGCTATTCGGTGTTCCTCCAGGGGCTGCCGGGTGCGGTGCGCACCCCGGGCTTCACTTTCATGTTCACCACGATCATCGCGCTGACGACGGGTGCCATCTTCGTGATGTGGTTGGGTGAGCAGATCACGGAGCGCGGCATCGGGAACGGGATGTCTCTCCTGATCTTCTTCTCGATCATCGAGAGCTTTCCAGCGGCGATCATGCGGACGTTCGAGGCACTCCGTCTGGGCGAGATCAGCCTCATTGGCATCGTGGCCCTTTTGGCGGTGGTGGTCGGGGTCACGGCTGCGGTGGTGGTCATGACCATGGCAGCCAGGCGAATCCCGGTGCAGATCCCCCGAAAGGTGATGGGGCGGGGGCGGGTGCGTGAGGGTCAGAAGAGCTTCATCCCCATCCGGGTCAACTCGGCCGGGGTGATGCCGATCATCTTTGCCCAGTCGTTCGTCATCGTTCCGAGTACCATGGCGGCCTTTGCGCCTTGGCCGTGGCTGCAGGACCTGGCCGAGTGGTTCAACCCCGGGCCGGTCTACTACGTCCTGTATGGTTTGTTGATCGTCTTCTTCACCTATTTCTATACCGCGATCATCTTCAATCCGGTCGACCTGTCGGAAAACCTCAAGAAGCAGGGTGCCTTCATCCCTGGCGTGAAACCGGGGTCCCGTACCGCCGAGTACATAGAACGGGTCCTGACGCGGGTCACCCTCCCGGGATCGGTCTATTTGGCACTGGTGGCGTTGGTCCCGTTCTTCATATTCCGCGTGTTCAACATCCAGACGTTCTTCTTCGGAGGAACCGGGTTGTTGATCGTGGTGGGGGTGGCGTTGGACACCGTGCAGCAGGCACAGCAGCACCTCCTGCTCCGCCACTACGACGGGTTCATGAAGAAGGGTCGGGTGAAGATGCGCGGCCGACAACGCTACATGTAGGAAGGGACCTTGGTCACGATTTTTCTGGGGCCCCCGGGCGTGGGGAAAGGCACACAAGCCAAGCGGCTGGCGGACGATCAGAAATGGGCGCACATCTCCACCGGCGACCTGCTCCGCGCTGCGCGTAAGGACGGGACCGCGCTCGGCCTGCAGGCCCAGGCCTTCATGGACGCTGGCGAGCTCGTACCCGACGGACTCATTCTCGACCTGGTCAGGGAACACCTCGACTCATTGGGCCAGAGCATGAGTGTCATCTTCGACGGGTTCCCCCGCACGGGTCCCCAGGCCGAAGGCCTTGGCGATCTGCTCACCGACCTGAGCCGCAAGGTGGATCTGGTCGTTCTCTTCGAGGCCGACGACGAGGTCCTGGTGCAGCGCATCGCGGGCCGTAGGTCCTGTACCGACTGTGGTTGCGTGTACAACGTCCACTTCTCGCCCACCCGGGTGGAAGGGCGCTGCGACAACTGCGAGGGGACGCTCATGCACCGCTCCGACGACGAGCCCGAAACGGTCCGGCGTCGCTTGGAGGTGTACCGTGAGCTCACCGCGCCGCTGATCGATTACTACCGCGACCATGGGCCCGAGCCCGTGCCCGTGGAGTCCGCGGCGTCAGTGGATGAGGTTTGGGAGAAGGTGGTCGAGGTCTTTTCCGATCACGCGCGGGAGGTGCCCGGTTGATTCAGCTCAAGACTTCAGAGGAACTGGACCACATCGGGCGCGGCGGCGCGATCATCGCCGGCTTGTTCGAGCAGTTATCCGAGCGGATCGCGCCGGGCGTCAGCACCGGCCAGATCGATCAATGGGTCGGCACGTACATCGGCTCCTTCGAAGGGGCGACACCCGCGTTTTTCGGGCTCTATGGGTTCCCGGGCAAGGCGTGCATCTCTGTGAACGAAGAGGTCGTCCACGGGATCCCAAGTACTTCGCGCGTGCTCGCGGAGGGGGACATCGTGAGCGTGGATGTGGGTGTGAAGCTGGACGGGTGGTGCTCGGACTCCGCGTGGACCTTCCCCGTGGGTAGAGTGGATGAAGCCACCCGGGCCCTGCTCGACGTGACCGAGGCGAGCCTGAACGCCGCTATCGAGGCCACCCAAGCCGGGGGGCACGTCGGGGACCTTGGAGCGGCCGTCATGGCGACGGTGAAGGGGACCGGACACAGCATCATCCGGGACCTGGTGGGGCACGGGATCGGGCGCGAGGTGCATGAGGACCCGCAGGTCCCCAACACCGGGATCTCGGGGCAGGGCCCACCGCTGAGGCCGGGTACGGTGCTGGCCATCGAGCCCATGATCTCGATCGGTTCGGACCAGATCAGGACCCTGAAGGATCGCTGGACGGTGGTGACCACCGACCGATCCCGCGCGGCCCATTTCGAGCACACCGTGGCGGTGACCGAGGATGGGCCCAGGATCCTGACCCTCCAACCGGCCACCGCCGGATCAGACACTTGAACCTGATTGGACTTGGAGCTAGTATAATCAGCTCTGCCACGACCGAATTCCTGGAGTTCCCATGAAGGTCAGAAGTAGCGTCAAACCCATCTGTGAACACTGCAAGGTGATCCGTCGTCGTGGCGTGGTGCGGATTATTTGTAAGCGCAATCCCAAACACAAGCAGCGCCAAGGCTAACCGGAAAGCATGGCACGAATCTCAGGGGTCGATCTGCCCAGGAACAAGCGCATCGAAATCGCGCTGACCTACATCTACGGAATCGGGCGTCAGCGGTCCGGCGAGATCCTCGAGAAGATCAACGTCGAGCCGAGTAAGCGGACCCAGGATCTGACGGATGAGGATGTAAACCGCATCCGTCGCGAGATCGAGTCGAACTACAAGGTCGAAGGGGCGCTGCGCACCGAGGTCTCCATGAACGTAAAGCGGCTCATGGACATCGGGTGCTACCGAGGTCTCCGGCACCGGCGAGGGCTACCGGTCAGGGGACAGCGGACCCATACGAACGCCCGCACCCACAAGGGTACTCGACGCGCAATCGCAGGGAAGAAGAAGGCGCCCAGGAAGTAGCGGGAGCAGCGAGCCGTTCTCTTCGGCCCTCCGTAAAGACACACGCTCGACAGAGGAAACGCAGTGGCCGTCAAAGGTACACGTAGCAAGAAAGCGAAGAAGACTGTTGAAGCCGAAGGGGTGGCCCACATCCAAGCCACCTTCAACAACACCTTGATCACCATCACGGACACCCAGGGCAACACGGTTGCCTGGGCGAGCGCCGGGACGGCTGGATTCAAGGGTTCGAAGAAGTCGACCCCTTTCGCCGCCACTCAGGCTGCAGAGCAGGCTGGGAAGGAAGCGTACGCACTGGGGGTTCGGCGGGTGAACGTCCGCGTGCAAGGCCCGGGATCGGGGAGGGAGTCCGCAATCCAGGCCCTTTCCGCGGCGGGACTGCAGGTGCGTTCGATTCAAGATGTCACGCCACTCCCGCACAACGGGTGTCGGCCTCCCAAGAAGCGTCGGGTATAAGAGATGGCTCGTTACACTGGCCCCGTTTGCAAGCTGTGCCGCCGAGAGGCACAGAAGCTCTTTCTGAAGGGCCCGAAGTGCTATACGGAAAAGTGCCCGATCGAACGCCGCAACTACCCGCCGGGTCAACATGGTCCGGCCAAGGCGCGGCGGCGGAAGAGCTCGGACTACGCGACCCAGTTGAGGGAAAAGCAGAAGGTAAAGCGGATGTATGGGATGCCGGAGTCCCAGTTCCGTAACCTCTTCACCATGGCGGCCAAACGCCCCGGGGTCACGGGTGAGAACCTTCTGGTCGCACTGGAATCGAGGCTCGACAACCTGGTGTTTCGACTTGGCTTCGCCTCCAGCCGGAGTGCGGCGCGCCAGTTGGTTCGGCACCGGCACGTGGAGGTAAACGGCTCGATCGTCGACATACCGAGCTACCAGGTGAAGGCAGGAGACGAAATCTCGCTCAAGAACAAGTCCAAGGCTCTCGAGCTGGTCCAGGCGAGCTTGGAGTCACGCACGCGACCGTCGCTGGTGGACTGGCTGGCTCTAGATGAGAAGGCGCGAGTCGGGCGGGTCATGCGGATTCCGACCCGCCAGGAGATCCCGCTTGCGGTCCAGGAGCAATTGATCGTCGAGCTCTACTCGAAGTAGCGCCTCGACCTAACGAAACACACTACCCGAGCGAACCCATCCTCAGCCCTTGTGGCCGAGACGGAGGAAACTGTGGATATCGATTTGACCGGTCTGGTACTTCCGGAACGTGCGGAAAGCGTCGCCTCAGCGATGGCGGGTCGTTCCGAGACCTTCCTGATCGAACCCCTGGAGCGAGGCTTCGGGCACACCCTGGGGAACTCCGTACGGCGGGTCCTGCTGTCCTCGCTGCCTGGCGCCGCCGTGTGGGCGTTCCGGATCGATGGCGTGGTACATGAGCACCAGACCATCCAGGGGGTGGCCGAGGATGTGCACCAGGTCATTCAGAATCTGAAGACCCTGACGGTCCGCTTGGAGGACGGGGTCGAGGAAACCACCCTGGAGATCAACGTCAACAAAGCGGGTCCCGTGACCGCTGGCGACATCCAGGCTCCTGGCACGGCCACCGTACCCGATCCCACCCATCAGCTGATGACGCTCGAGGAAGATCGCGAGCTCCACATCGAACTGTACGTGAATCGCGGACGTGGTTTCGTTCTGGCGAATCAGCACGAGCTCCCCAAGGGGGCGCCCGTCGACATGGTTCGCATCGACGCGATCTACAATCCAGTCCGACGAGCCAACTTCACGGTGGACGAGACGAGGGTTGGTCAGCGCACGGACTTCGATCGGCTCACGTTGAACGTGGAAACGGACGGCTCTCTCGAGCCGGCTGCCGCGGTTGCGTATGCATCCGGACTCGTGCAGCGGCACCTGGGATATCTTCGGCATCTGGGCGGTGATGCTCTTCCGGAGACGTCCGTGTCCGGAGCACGCGCTGTCCCCGACAAGGTCCAGGAGCTGTTCAGCCGCTCCATCGAGGATCTTGCCGAGTTGAGCGTCCGATCCCGGAACTCGCTCCAGAAGGAGAACATCCAAACCCTCGGGGACCTGGTCCAGAAGTCCGAGGACGATATGCTCGGGATCGAGAACTTCGGCCGGAAGTCCCTGCAGGAGATCAAGGATTTCCTGACCGAGCACAATCTCAACTTCGGGATGACGCTGGAAGAGGGCGGGGGCAGACTGTTCGTGGTTGAGGAGCCCGCGGGCGACGAGGCCTGATCGACGACCGATTTTGCGCGGTTCGCGAAGGGACCCCAAACTCTGTAGCTTACGGAAGAAACGCGATGAGACACGCCAAGAAAGGCCGGCAGTTGTCCCGCACGGCCAGTCACCGGAGGGCTTTGCTCCGCAACCTCGCGACGGCTCTGTTCCGACATGGTCGGATCCAGACCACCACCGCGAAGGCCAAGGAGTTGCGCCCCTTTGCGGAGCGACTGATCACGCTTGCGAAGCGAGGAGACGTACACGCGAGGCGGATGGCCGCCCGCAAGATCTCCGACCGGGCGGTGCTCGGAAAGCTGTTCGACGAAATCGGACCGCGCTATGGTGATCGGCCGGGTGGGTACACGCGGATACTGAAGGTGGGAGCGCGCGCTGGGGATGCGGCGGAAATGGCGCTCATTGAACTCGTCGGCTCAGACTCATAAGGACGGACGGTGCGCATGTTCGGATCTCGTAGGGGCGCTGCTAGCGGCGCCGGTACGCTACTGATGCTCGTGTCCTTCGCGGCCATCGGTGGCTTTATGTATTGGCTGAACCTCACCACTGCCGCCAACGAGGCGGAGGTTATGGTCGAGGAGGAGCCGGTAGCCGAAGACACTGGCATGGAGGGCGCCGTCGTAACCCTGGCCGATTTCAGCGGTGGGCCTGAGGCCTATGAGGGTCAGATGATTCAGATGGCCGACGTCGAGGTAACCAGCCTCCTCGGCAATCATGCGTTTTGGACCAAGCTCACCAACGATCAGCCGTACCTGGTCCGCGTGGACCCGGTATTGTTCGAGCGGGGCTTATCGTTGGTGCCGGGGACCACCGCGAGTTTCTCGGGCACCGTCATGTCGATGACGGATAGCATTCTCGACGCTTGGGAGTCCGGTGGGTCCTTTACCAACGACGTTAATCGGATCGAGGCAGAGTTCGCGGAAACATTCGTCGCCGCAACCGCGGTCAACTCGGGCGGTTAGCGGCTTACGCGCCCCGGCTTCTGTGATTCCGGCGGCGCACCAACGAACGGGATTTCAGAGACGATGGCTAGAGTGTGCACGGTTTGCGGAAAGAAGCCAGCGACGGGCAATAACGTGAGCCACGCCAACAACAAAACGCGGCGACGGTGGCTGCCGAACCTTCAATCCGTGCGGATCATGGGCCCCGAGGGGAAGCCGAAGCGGGTCAAGGTATGCACACAGTGCATTCACGCAGGGAAGGTGACCAAGGCTCCCAGAGGGCTGGGGAAGGCGGCCGTCTGAGCCCAGGGAGCGACGGTCTTTACGCCCCCCCGGCCCAGGGCCGCGGGGGCGTTTCCCGTTTGGGCCCTCCCGGTCCTTGGGGCCCGGGAGGACCGGGTTGGAAGACCGCCGACGCGGCGGCCATCTTTGGCCTGTTCTTGGGGGTGGGCGGTCTGGTCCAGTTGCTGGCATCGGGCGTCTTGGCCGACTATCTCGCGGCCGCTGCGGTCTTCGCCATCGGAACCGCGCTGACGTTGGGGCTCTTCTTCCGGCTGGTCGAACAGGAGGACCGCGGTTTCATTGCGCGGGTGCTGGTGGCGGGGCTCCTCCTTCGGGTAGGCCTGTCCCTCTTCCTGCACTACCGGTTCCCCGTGGACGCGATCGCACCCGACCAGTTCACATACCAGGACGTGGGGTGGCGTACCTTGCGCTTTCTTCAGGGTGAAGGACCCAAACCCTGGCAGATTGGCGGCACGTACGAGGTCGGATACTTCTACTGGAACGCCTTCCTCTACCGCCTCTTTGGCTTCGTCCCCCTGGCGCCCAAGCTCATCAACTGCTTCCTGGGTGCCTGGTCGGGGCTGGTCGCGTACCGGGTGGGCGCTGAAGTGGCGGGACGGGCGGGAGCCAGGGGCGCTGCACTCCTGACTCTTCTCATGCCCTCGCTGATCCTCTGGTCGACACAGAACCTCAGGGAGGCTGCCGTAACACTGGTCAACGCGATCATGTTGCTGGCGATGGTGAGGATTCAGGTGCGGCCTCAGGTTGGGGCCGTGGCGTCGGCCCTGGTGGCGGCGACCTTGCTTGCGCTCCTCCGGGACTACCTCGCGTGGGTGGCGATGATGACACTGGTGGGCTCGCTCTTCCTGACCAGTAGGCGCGGCGCCGTTTCGCGAGTGGCGGTCTCACTTCTGATCCTGCTGGTGTGTTATGGAGCCTATCAGGGGCTGGGCTTCGGGGCGGACCTGATCGAGACCGCCAACTTCGAGAGTATCGATGCACAGCGACGGGTCCTGGCCGGAGGGGGCACCGCCCTCGCCCCAGGCGTCGATATTTCGACTCCCGTACGAGGGATCACCTTCCTGCCCGTCGGGGTCGGGCTCTTCTTGCTGTCCCCCCTCCCATGGCACGTGGCGAGCAGTCCGCTGGCTGCGATGGCGTTTCCGGAGACCCTCGTCTGGTATCTGCTCCTGGGTTTCGCAGCGTGGGGTGCGGTGCACCAACTCAGAACACGGTTCGAGCGAGCGGCCCCGCTCCTCCTATTTCTGATGCTGACGTTTGCGCTGTACGGCCTCGTCGAGGGGAACGCGGGGACCGCTTATCGACATCGATCCCAACTGGTTCTCGGCGTCCTGGTGTTCGCCTCCGTGGGGTTGGAGCTGCGGCGACTTCGCGGGCTGCGGATGGCTCGGGAAGCGGGTCCTGTCGGGACGGACGGGTGGGTCGACCAAACGTGACCCGGCGGGTGTTGTTCCTGGCCTACCACTTTCCCCCTCAGGTGGGGATTGCCAGCGAACGGGCAGCGGCGATGGCGCGCTGGCTTCCCAAGAATGGATGGGACGTGCGTGTGGTCACCGTGCAGGATGGCGTGTACCCAAAGCGGGAGGAAGACGCGTCGTGGGCTGACACCTCCGACGTCATCCGTACGCCCGCGGTTGAACTGAGTCGGATCCTGCGCACCCTTGCCGTCGGGTCATCGGAACGGGTGCACGCGGAGCCGCTGCGGCTGGGCAGGACCGGCAACCGGCTGCGAGGCCTGGCCAGGGATCTTCTGTATGTGCCCGACTCCCGGGTGGGATGGATTCCCTACGCGCGTCGGGCGCTGAGGCTCCACCTGTCCGAGCGGCCCTCCGGGGCGTTGGTCTACTCCACAGCCGTGCCCTACAGCGCCCATCTCGCGGCCTGGTCCGCGCTGGGCCCCGATACGCTCTGGGTCGCGGAGTTCAGGGATCCCTGGAGCGAGGCCCATCGGGACGTTCAGTCGGGGTCGGCAACCCGCCGTGCCCTGAACGCTCGTATGCACCAGGGTATCCTGAGCCGGGCCGACCGGATCATCGTGACGACGGAGTCCGGGGCCAGAGAGCTCACCCGCAAGCGTGAGGTCCCGAGGGAGAAGATTCGGGTCGTCGCAAACGGGTACGAGCCGGGGCCCCTCGGGACTCCCCCTCACCGTGCGCAAGCGTGCCGCCTGGTCTATGCCGGGAGCGTCTCTCCTGGCGAACGCGTTGCCCCTCTTCTGACTGCCCTTTCCAGGGTGAGGCGGCGCCACGGAGATCGGGTCCGCCTCCGGGTCGTGGGTCCCCTCGATCCCTGGCGGCAAGCGGCGGGGGCCGCTGGCCTGCAGGCGGGCCTCGAGCTCCCGGGGACCACCTCTCCGGACGTGGCCCGTCAAGAGATGGCCAACGCATCCGTCAACGTGCTCCTCAAGTGGCATCCGGCCTATCGAAACATCGTGGCGGGCAAGGCCTTCGAATATCTGGGAGTGCGCCGACCCATCCTGGCCGGCCTACCTGCGGACACTGAGATGGGCCGACTGCTGGAGCGCACCGGTGAAGTGACCTTCGTCGTCGCCGACGACCCGAATGCTTGGGAGACCGCGCTGGAGACGGTGCTCCGCGAGCATGAGGAAGGCTCCCTCCAGGGGCCCCGCGCCGGGACCCCCGCCCTCGCCGACCTGACCCGTGAAGCGCAGGCCCGACGGCTGGCCCGGGTATTCGACGAGCTCGACGAAGACCGGTGAAGGGCCCGGTTCTGTACGTCACGTACGATGGTGTGCTGGAACCGCTTGGGGCGAGACAGATCATCCCGTATCTAACGCTCCTCGCGAAGGCCGGTCTGGAGATCCTCCTGGTGTCGTTCGAGAAGCCGGCGGATCGAGGAACCGAGGCCGAACGCGCGCTCAGGCACTCCCTCGAGCGGGCCGGCATCGAGTGGACGGCCTTGGCCTACCATGCCGGGCCAGCGCTGCTCACCACAGCCTGGGACGTACTCCGCGGGCGCGGCGTCGTCTCGGACCTGGTCCGGAACCGTCACGTAGCGCTCCTGCACGCGAGGAGCTATGTGGCCGCCACCATGGCCCTCCCGGCGGTAGGGGAGGCCACCGGGCTCGTGTTCGACATGCGGGGGTTCTGGATCGACGAGCGGCTGGAGTCCGGTCGATGGTCCCGCGGGCACCCGGCCGTGGGCCCCGCCCGTCGCTTGGAGCGTCGTCTCCTCGACGAGGCCCATGGCATCATTCACCTGTCGGAGGCCGCACGCGGCCTCGTGGGTCGACTCGCCCCGGTCAGGACGCGCCATCAGGTGGTGGTGCCGACCTGTGTCGACATGGACGCATTCGTGCCCGCCCTAGACTCAGCCGCGACCAGGGCATCCCTCGGGCTGGACGGTCGGCCCCTGCTTCTGCACGCCGGCACGCTCTCGGGATGGTATCTTGGCGCCGACACCCTGGCTGCCGGAGCGCGGTTCGAGGCGTTGGGAGGTCAGTTCGTGGTGCTCACTCGAGAACTGGACGAGGTGACGCGGTTGGTGGAGGGGGGGGCGGTGCCCCCTACGGCCCGAACGGTGGATCCCGATGAGGTCCCTCTTTGGATGGGGGTGGCCGACGTCGGCCTCTCCTTGGTCCGCCCAACCTTCGCCAAGACCGCCTCCATGCCGACGCGTGTCGGCGAGTACCTGAGTAGCGGGATGGCAGTGGCGGCCACCGCTGGAGTTGGCGATCTAGATACCCATTTCTCGCACACCGAGGTGGCCCGAGCCTTTCCAGCGCCGCTCGAGCCGTCGGAGGTGGGCGAGTGGGCCCATCAGGTCGCGAGCCACCCGGGCCGCATCGATGCCGCGAGGGGGCTTGCCGCTTCGCGCTACGATATCGTGGAAGGGGTCGAGCGCATCCAGGCCCTCTATCGAGAGCTCGGGGTGGTCTGGTGAAGGTGATCGTGTGTGCCCCGTACCCCAGTCCGGCACCGAGTACCTACTTCCGGATCGAGCAGTTCAGGGCCCCGCTCCGCGCACGAGGGCTCGATCTCGAGGTCCATCCGTTCGTGCTCCCCGAGGAGTACGGAGTGCTCTACACTGCGGGTCGGGCGACCCGAGCTGGTATCCTGGCCCGAGGGTGGTCGCGACGCCTGCGGTTGCTCCGACGGCTGAGGCCGGGTGACGTGGTGATGGTGCAGAGGGAGCTGGCCCCCGCCTGCGCGGGGCCGCTTCTCACCCAACTGCGAGCCTCGGGGGCCGCATGGACCTACGACTTCGACGACGCCGTCTACCTGGCCAGCCCCGGCGGGGAGCGTATGCTCCGGCGGTTGAAGCATCCTGCCGCGGCCACGACAGCCCTGTGCGGGGCCGCGGACGCGGTGTGGCCGGGGAACGACGCTCTGGCTGACTTCGCGATCCGGGTGCGCGGTGCCGATACCGAGGTTCAGGTACTGCCGACGGTCGTCGACACCGACCTTTACACGCCTCGTCCACAGGCGCCGGCGGAGGACGGGCTCCCGGTGATCGGGTGGGTGGGGTCGCACACCACGCTTCCCTACCTGGAAGGCCTGTTCCCGATGTTGTCGCGACTAGCACAGCGAGTGGGGTTTCGGCTACGAGTCGTATGCAACCAGCGTCCCGCTGCGCCTCCCCCCGATCCGCTCCGCCTGGAGTTCGAGCATTGGACACCAGAGCGCCGGGTCGAAGCACTGGGATGCTTCGACTGCGGCATCTATCCCGTGCCCGACGACGAATGGGCTCGCGGCAAGTGCGGTCTCAAGGCTCTGGAGTACGGTGCGTGTGGGATTCCCACCGTATGTCCTCCGGTCGGGGTGTTGCCGCAGGTGGTCAGAGACGGTGTGACGGGCCACCTGGTCCGCACGGATGACGAGTGGGTCGACGCACTCACGAGCCTGTTGACCGACCGGGCGGCGCGCGGGCGTATGGGGGCTGCGGCCCGCCGTCACGTAGGGCAACACTACGCGGTGCGGGTCTGGGTGGACGACCTGGCCGGTCGACTGCGATCCCTTGCCCCCGGAGTGGCCTAGTCGTGTGCGGGTTTGCTGGCGTGCTCTACGTTGGCCAGCACCGGCCGGCTCGGGATGCGTCTCGTGCAACGGTCGCTGCGATGGCCCAGGCGCTCGCCCACCGCGGTCCAGACGGGCAGGGGACCTGGGTCTCGGAAAAGGGGCGGTGCGCACTGGGGCACGCGCGACTCCAGGTCATCGACCTGACCACCGGCGACCAGCCCATGACCAACGAAGACGGGTCGGTGGTGGTGAGCTACAACGGGGAGATCTACAACTTCCGCGCAATCCGCCGGATGCTCGAGGGGGCCGGGCACCGATTCAAGAGTCGATCCGACACAGAGGTGTTGGTCCATGCCTATGAGGAATGGGGCGACGACTTCGTCCAGCGAATCGACGGGATGTTCGGGTTCGCGCTGTGGGACCAAAGTGCGCAGCGCCTGCTGCTCGGCCGCGATCGTGCCGGCAAGAAGCCGGTATTCATCTATCGAGACGCAGCCCGCATCGCCTTCGCGTCCGAGATGAAGGCGTTCCATCGCCTACGCGGCTTCGAGGACGATTTGCATCCGCACTTCGTCCCGCTCTATCTGGCGTACGGCTACGTCCCCACCCCGGGGACACCCTACCGCGCGGTGACCAAGCTGGGGCCGGGTTCGCTGTTGGTCGTGGAGCGGGACGGGAGGGAAGTCGAGCGTCGCTACTGGGAGCCCCGCTTCACCTCCGGCGTGCGCCCGGACCCGGTTACCTCCGTGCGCTCGGTGCTCACCGACGCGGTCGAACGGCGACTGGTCGCCGACGTACCCCTGGGAGCGTTCTTGTCCGGCGGGATCGATTCGACACTGATCGTCGGGCTGATGAGTCGCATGAGGACCGAGCCCGTCGAGACGTTCTCGATCGGCTTTGCCGATGATGCCGCCTACGACGAGACACGGTACGCCCGTCAGGTATCCAGGCGCTTCGGCACCCGCCACCACGAGTTTCGAGTTGAAGCCCAATCGCTGGAGCTGCTCGACACGCTCCTCGACGCATACGATGAGCCCTTCGGCGACTCGTCGGCTATTCCCACACTGACCGTATCCGGACTCACGCGGGCCCACGTGACCGTCGCGCTGACGGGCGATGGTGGGGACGAGCTGTTCGCCGGTTATCCTCGATTCGTGGGGTCGGTCCTGGCCGACCGGATTCCCGGCCCCCTGCTCCACGCGGCCGCGGTGCTGGCCAGGGGACTGCCTCACAACCCCAATTTCAGGAGTCCCTCACGGCGGGTGAAGCGCTTCCTGGCCGCGGCCCGTCTTCCGGCAGACCGTCGGATGCTCCGTTGGATCGGGTATTGGTCCGACGAAGCCCAACGCTTGCTGACGCCCTGGGCTGAGGCGCAGTGCTCCGGCCTACAGATCCCCCACGCCTTCGCGGAAGTGTGGCGGGCCTCGGAGGGGGAGAGCGCACTCGCGCGGGTCCTGGACCTCAACTTCCGGACCTACCTGTTGGATGATCTCCTCGTGAAGGCGGATCGGTGCAGCATGGCGCACGGCCTGGAGCTGCGTTCTCCGTTCCTCGACACGGACGTCATCGAGTTCGCCCAGGGGCTCCCCGATCGTTGGCGAGTGCGGGGCCGGAGCCTGAAACACCTGCTCAAACAAGCGTTTTCGGACCTCCTCCCTCCAGAGATCGCGCAGCGGCCCAAGATGGGATTCGGTGTACCCCTGCCCACCTGGTTCCGGACCCACTGGCGGGAGCCCGCCGAGGATCTGTTGCTGGACCCAAGCGCCCGGATCTTGCAATGGGTGCGTCCCGATCCGGTCCGAGCGGCCTTTTCGGCCCACTTGGAGGGACAAGCGGACCACGCTCACGCGATTTGGGCTCTTCTGGTTCTGGAGCGGTGGCTACAGCGCGCGCGCTATAGTGCCCCTTCGGATTGAACCCTGGCTCCCGAACGGACAGATTCCCGGGTCGAAGTGGTTCAAGCAGGGACCACTCACCCGATACTGCTAGAGGCGTATGAACAAGGAAAACGGAACGACTCCCGGCATGATGGGCGTGCTGGGCCTCGGGTATGTGGGGCTCCCGCTCGCGGTGGAGGCGGCCAGTGCAGGCGTAAGGGTGCTTGGTTTCGACGTCAATCCACGTGTCGTCGACACCATCAATAGTGGGAAGACCCACATCCAGGACCTCACCGACCAGGATGTCGCTCAAGCGAGAGATGCGGGACTGCTCGAAGCGACCACCGACATGAGCCGTCTGGCGGAGTGTGAGGCCATCTCGATCTGTGTGCCCACCCCCCTTTCGAAGACCCGCGATCCGGACGTCTCCTACATCATCGCTGCCACTGAAGCGGTGGCGTCCGCGCTGCAGCCCGGGCAACTCGTCGTCCTGGAGTCGACGACCTACCCCGGCACGACCCGAGAGGTGTTACTGCCCGCGCTCGAGAAGACGGGCATGAAGGTGGGGCGGGACTTCTTCCTGTGCTTCTCTCCGGAGCGGGTAGATCCCGGTAACCCGGTGTGGAAGACCAAGAACACGCCCAAGGTGATCGGCGGCATGACACCGGAGTGTTCACAGCAGGGTGCCGCGTTCTACGATCGCTTCATCGACACCATGGTGCCCGTGTCCTCGGCGGAGGCGGCGGAACTCACCAAGCTGCTGGAGAACACCTTCAGGGCCGTCAACATCGGTTTGGTGAACGAGCTGGCCCTCATTGCGGATAAGCTCGAGGTCAACGTCTGGGAAGTCATCGATGCCGCTGCCACCAAGCCGTTCGGGTTCATGAAGTTTACACCCGGACCAGGCCTTGGCGGGCATTGCATCCCCATCGACCCCCTCTACCTGTCGTGGAAGATGCGGTCGTTGAACTACACGGCGCGCTTCATCGAGCTGGCCTCCCAGATCAACTCGGACATGCCGCTCTACGTGGTGAGCAAGGTCAGAGAGGCGCTCAACGCCCATCAGAAGGCGGTCAACGGGTCGGAGGTGTTGATCCTGGGCGTCGCCTACAAGAAGGACATCGACGATGTCCGTGAGTCCCCGGCGCTCGATGTCATTCGCCTGCTGGAGAAGGAGGGCGCCAAGGTGAGCTACCACGATCCCTACGTGCCCGAGGTTCGAGAGGAGCATGAGGTGTGGACGTCGGTACCGCTCACCAGGGAGGCGCTCGAGGGTGCGGACGCGGTGGTCATCCTGACCGACCATTCAGACTTCGACTACACTGAAGTCGTGAAGAGAGCGAAGACGCTCATCGATACCAGGAATGCCACGGCCGGTGTGGACTCGGCCACTGGGCAGCCGCAGCGTTGGATTGTGAAGGCATAGGTCTCTAGGACCGCAGCCACGAATGTGACCCAGCGCGACGCGACCACCGGAGAACGACTTCGGGTTCATCGCGTCATCGCCCGCCTCAACGTGGGTGGTCCAGCCATCCACGTCGTGGAGCTGAACGCACGACTTCGGGACCGCGGCGTGGAGACCCACTTGCTGGCCGGGGCTCTGGGCCCCGGAGAGGCGGATATGGCGTACCTCGCCGATGCTCGCGGGGTGGAGGTTCGGACGGTTCCCGGTCTGAGCCCTGAGATTCGGCCCCTCGCAGACCTCAGGGCGCTCTGGTCGCTCTTTCGGACCTTCCGCCGCGAGCGCCCGCATGTCGTCCACACCCACACCGCCAAGGCTGGCGCGCTGGGACGACTGGCCGCGGTGATGGCCGGGGTACCGGTGCGGGTGCACACCTACCACGGTCACGTGCTGGGCGGCGCGTACTTCTCCCGGGCGACGACGGGGTTGTATCGATTCCTCGAACGCGTGCTCGGCCGCATCACCTCGCGGGTACTGGTCCTGACCGAGTCGCAGCGGGAGGAGCTCGTAGACCACCTCGGGTTGGATTCCGCCCGCGTACGCGTCGTGCCGCTAGGGTTCGATCTGAGCCGTTTCCTCGAGCCCGAGGGCGCCGCCGTCGAGTCATGCCGCCGGCGCTTCGGGATCCCGGCCGATGTCGCCTTGATTGGCATCGTGGGGAGACTGGTGCCGGTGAAGAACCATGAGCTCATGCTGCACGCGCTGGCGCGGCTGCGGGCGGGCTACGACGGGCCGGTCAAGCTACTTGTCGTGGGTGGCGGGGACTCCGAACGGGAGCGCGCCCTCCGCACGCTAGCGGACTCCTTGGGGGTGGGCGACGACGTAGTCTGGGCCGGCTGGGTCCGAGACGTAGAGACCGTCTATCCCGACTTGGACGTCCTGGCATTGACGTCGTTGGACGAAGGGACCCCGGTGGCGCTCATCGAAGGCCTCGCCTCAGGGTGCCCGACCGTCGCCAGGGCTGTGGGTGGCGTCACAAGCCTGTTGGCACCCGGCGTCGTGGCGCGCTTCGTCGACACTGAAGATCCCGAGGCTTTCGCTCTTGCCCTGCGGACCACTCTCGAGAACCCTCCGAACGAGGGCGCACGCGCGGCGGCCCAAAAGGAGGTTGCCCGCCGCTTTGGGATCGCCCGACTCGTGGCAGACATGGCGGCCCTCTACGAGGAGCTGAGGGTTGAGATCGAGGAACGGCCGGGCCACCTTCGGGCCGTGCAGTAGAGTCTGCGCTGGATCGACGAGAGCCTTCAGACAGGGGTGCCACTCTGCGGGTGTTGGTTACCGGGGCCCACGGCCTGTTGGGGAGCGCTGTCACCCGTGCGGTGAAGCGTAGGGGGTGGGATGCCGTGCCCTGCGGTCGTGTCGAGTTGGACGTGACTGAGCACCTCCAGGTTCGTAACCGGATCGACGAGGTCGAGCCCGACTTGCTGATACACTGTGCGGCCTTCACTGCGGTGGACCTGGCCGAGTCCGAGTCCGACCGGGCGTTCCTGGTCAACGAGATAGGTGCCGCTCATGTGGCCCAGGAGGCCACCGCTCGCGGAGTCCAGTTGGTTGCCGTAAGCACCGATTACGTGTTCAGAGGTCGGGCGCAGAGGCCCTATCTCCCGACCGACGCCACAGATCCGCTCTCGCAGTACGGACGGTCCAAGCTTGCGGGTGAGCGTGTCATCCAGCACCATGCGCCAGAGGCCGCCATCGTGCGAACAGCGGGCCTGTTCGGTGGTGGGGCTCGAGATTTCACCGATGTCGTGCTCGAGCGGGCCCGAGAGGGTCTTCCGCTCCGAGTCGTGTCGGACCAGGTCATGCAACCGACCCACGTAGACGGCCTGGCCGACGTCCTGATCGAGTTCGGGAGTCGCCGCGTCTCTGGCCTCTGGCACGTCACCGACCTGGGACCCACCTCCTGGTTCGACTTTGCCCGTGCGGTCCTGGCGGCTGCGGGGCTGGACGCGTTCGTCGAGCCCGTCACGGCCGAGGAATGGGCCGCTCCAGCGGCCCGGCCCTTATATTCTGTACTCGACGTTTCCGAGACCGAGCGGGAACTCGGGAGGGCCCTGCCGAGCTGGCGGGACACGCTCCTGCGTCATCTGGGTTCAGAAGGCCGTTGAGGGAGTAGAGAACGGGTGTTTTTCGTGATGCAGAGGCGAGGTCGTTGAGGGGCGTCGTACTGGCTGGTGGCTTGGGGTCTCGACTCCTACCGATGACGCAGGTCACCAATAAGCACCTACTGCCGGTCTATGACCGCCCCATGATCTATTACCCGCTTCAACAGTTGGTGAATGCGGGGATTCGTGACATCCTGGTGGTGACGGGGGGCAACTACGCCGGGGACTTCCTGCGACTGCTCGGGAACGGGAAGGCGTTCGGGTTAGAGCGCCTCCACTATGCATACCAAGAGGGAGAGGGTGGGATCGCCGAGGCCTTGGCGCTGGCGGAGCATTTCGCAGAGGGGGAACCCCTCCTGGTGCTACTGGGAGACAATCTGTTCGGGGAGCCCATCGCACCGGCCGTCGAGGCATACCGAGCCGTCGGACAGGGAGCCATGATCCTGCTCAAAGAAGTGTCTGATCCGGAACGATTCGGGGTGGCCGAGATAGATGGAGATCAGGTGATACGCATCCACGAGAAACCATCCGATCCACCGTCTCGACTGGCCGTGACCGGCTGCTACTTTTACGACCATCGCGTCTTCGAGATCATCCATTCTCTGGAGCCGTCAGCACGCGGGGAGCTGGAGATCACCGACGTGAACAACCGTTACATCGAGTGGGGAGCGCTGCGTCACCAGACCCTGAGCGGTTGGTGGACGGATTCCGGCACCGTGACCTCGCTGCATCGCGCGGCGCACCTGGTGTCCCAGAGCGCAGAACCCGTGGTGCGGGGGTGGCTCTCGGACGGGGGGCACCCGTGAGGGTGATGGTGACGGGCGGTGCCGGGTTCATCGGGTCCAACCTGGTCCGGCACCTGCTCCGGGTGCGTCCGGACTGGGAGGTCATCAACTTCGATTTGCTCACGTACGCCGGGAACCTCGAGAACCTCGCCGACCTGGATACCCGACCGACCTACCGATTCCATCGGGGGGACGTCGCCGATCCCGACAGCGTGTCACAGGCGCTCGAGGGGGTCCAGGCAGTGTTTCACCTCGCGGCCGAGTCCCACGTCGATCGCTCCATCGATTCCGCCCACGAATTCGTACGCACCAACGTGGTCGGCACCGGGGTCCTGCTCGAGGCTGCCCGCCAGGAGGGCGTAGGGCGGTTGGTGATGGTGTCCACCGATGAAGTCTATGGGGAACTGCCCTGGCGGGACCCCAGTGCCGCCGGAGTGCGTGAGCGCTTCACCGTCCACACACCGCTCGACCCTCGATCCCCGTATGCGGCCACCAAAGCGTCGGCCGACCTGCTCGCGCTCGCCCATCACCGCACGCATGGCCTGGATGTGGTGGTGACGCGCTGTTCGAACAACTACGGACCCTACCAGTTTCCCGAGAAGCTGATCCCGCTGATGATCACCAACGGACTGGAGGGTCTGCCCTTACCGCTTTATGGCGATGGGCTTCACGTGCGGGACTGGATCCATGTCGAGGATCACTGTCGAGGGCTGCTTGCTTCCCTGGAGCGAGGCCAACCGGGCGCCGTGTACAACTTCGGGGGAGGGGCGGAGCGTACCAATCTTCAGGTGGTTGAAGAGATCGTGGGCCACCTGGGGCTCGACGACGGAGTGATTCGCCGCGTGGAGGATCGTCCCGGCCACGACCGACGCTATGCAGTGGACTGGAGTGAGAGCGAGTCGGCGTTGGGGTGGCGTCCCGAGGTCCGTTTCGAGGACGCGCTTCAGGCCACCGTGGAGTGGTACATCGCCCATCGGGGGTGGTGGGAGCGGGTCAAGTCGGGCGCCTACCGCGACTACTTCGACTCGCTCTATGGGGCCGGAGGTCGTCACGCCCTCGACACCTCGATCAGCCCCATCACTCGGACATGAATCCCTACCTGTTGACTGTGGGGGTGGCGGTGGTCGGGTTCGCGCTGAGCGTGGCCATGACGCCCCTGGTGCGCCGGGTCTCCCTGTCCGGGGGCCTGGTTGCCAAGACGCGCAGCGATCGATGGCATGAGCATCCCACGCCCTTCCTGGGCGGGGTGGCCATTGTGGCCGCGTTCTTCTTGGCGGCGGCGCTGGGAGTGGGACTGCTTTCGCTGACGGATCGGTTCGAGCCCGCTTGGCTGTCCGGTGCTCAGGGGACCCGTCTCCTGGCCCTGGCGGGGGCGGGGGTATTGATGTTCGTAACGGGCCTGATCGACGACCTGCGAACGCTGATGCCGGGACCCAAGCTGACCCTTCAGCTTCTGGCGGGAGCGGTTTTGGTGGCTTCGGGGATCTCCTTCCGCTTCTTCGATTTCGCTCCGCTCGACGTGCTGTTGTCGCTGTTCTGGTTCGTGGGCTTGACGAACGGGTTGAATCTCCTGGACAACATGGATGGACTCGCCGGAGGCGTGTCCGCCATCGCCGCAGTGTGCCTGGGAGTGCTGTTTCTCCTCGCGGACCAGTGGGCGTTCGCAATCATCGCGTTCGCGCTGGCGGGCGCGGTGGGCGGCTTCTTGGTCCACAACGTCCGCCCCGCGTCCATCTTCATGGGGGACTCCGGAGCGCTGTTCCTCGGCGTCTTCTTGGCGGGTCTGGCCTTGGCGCCCGCGCCAGGACTCTCTCGAGGCCTGTTCTCGGTCATCGCGTTGCCGGTGCTCATCCTCGCAGTTCCGATTCTGGATACCGCTCTCGTAACTGCGGGTAGGCTCGCCGAGGGTCGACCCATCTACATCGGGGGGAAGGACCACACCTCGCATCGGCTCGTGGAGCTCGGGCTGTCGGAGGGTCGTGTGGTCGGGGTGCTGTGGGCCCTGGCCGCTGCGGGCGGTGGGGTGGGATTGCTGGTAAGGACTGCACCACCGGAGCTGGCGTACGTGCTGGGTGCGGTACTTCTGGCCGGGCTCGCGTTGCTGGGGGCTTTCCTGCTGGGGAGGCGACAACCTGAAACGCCGCCGGCCCCGCCCGTGGAGGGACGCCTGCGCGAGCTGTTCCTCTGGACGGGTAGGTCCCCCCTGCTTCTCATGGCGCTCGACGCCATCCTCTTCACGGCGGCGTACTACGCGGCGTATCAGTTGCGATGGGAGCCGGAGTCGCTGGCTGCGGAGCTGGCGTACCTCGGCCCCTCCCTCCCGATTCTGATCGCTACCAAGACAATGGCGTTTGCCGCTCTCCGTGTCTATCGGGAAGACCTGCGCTTCTTCAGTTCTCGCTCGATCGGCCTGATGCTGAAAGCGAACGGCCTGGGGTCACTTCTCTTCTTCGCTGGCGGCTTCTACCTGCTGGGTCCGGGCCTGTCGCGCGGCGTCGTGCTGCTCGACTTCGTGTTGGCGGCGCTGCTGACCGGCCTGGCTCGGGGCTCGTTTCGGATGTTTGCGGCCGCCGGGCGTCACCTCGAACAGACCCGGGTTCCTACGGTTGTCGTGGGCGCCAGCGCGCACCTCCCGGTGCTCCTGGCCCACCTTCGCGGGAACCCCGGCGTTGGGATCGAGCCAGTGGCGTTCGTGGATCCTCACCTGGAACGCAGCGGGCGGGTCCTAGGGGTCCCGAGGTTCGGGGGGTTGCGAGGGTTGGATGCCGCGATGGCGGCCTGCGCTCCCAAGGCGGCTCTGGTGCTAGAACCTCTGGAGACGAGCGCCGACGACGGCCTCCCGGTCATCCGCCGCCAGTTGGCGTCGATCGCGCTCCCAGTCTACCAACTGCGTGTCGAGCTTCGCTCGCTGGGCCTCCCCCAGGAGCCGGCCGAAGCCCCCGAATCTGTTGGATTCATGCGGCACTAAACTTGCTCGCTGGGGCGCCTCGGATCCCGCACGAAAAGGAAATTTCTCGGAATGAACATCGCCGTCATTGGTTCGGGCTACGTCGGACTCGTCGTTGGGGCATGCCTGGCGGAAACGGGCAACGACGTAATCTGCGCCGACATCGACGAAGGGAAGATCGAAGCCCTTCGTCGAGGGGAGATCCCGATCTACGAACCGGGTCTGGACGCTCTGGTCGAGCACAACCTCGCGAGTGGCCGACTCACGTTCACGACCGAGGTCGAACAAGCCGTCGAGAACTCGAAGGTGGCGTTCATCGCCGTGGGGACCCCCCCGGGCGAGGATGGCTCGGCCGATCTCCAGTACGTGCTCGCGGTTGCCAAGACGATCGGACAGAGCATGCGCCACGAGATGATCGTGATTACGAAGAGCACCGTCCCGGTCGGGACAGCCTCAGAGGTACGCAAAGCCGTGGAGGCGGAGACCGACATCCCGGTCCATGTCTGTTCGAACCCCGAGTTTCTCAAGGAAGGAGCCGCGGTTGAAGACTTCATGAAGCCGGACCGGGTCGTGTTGGGTGTGGATTCCGAACATGCGGCCGATGTCCTTAGAGATCTCTACGCTCCCTTCGTTCGAACCGGCAACGAGATCATCATCATGGACATCGCGTCGGCCGAGATCACCAAGTACGCGGCCAACGCCATGCTGGCGACTCGGATTTCGTTCATGAATTCAATCGCCAGACTCTGTGAGGAAGCCGGGGCCAACGTCGACCTGGTGCGCATGGGTGTCGGGACGGACCGAAGGATCGGACCGTCCTTCCTGTTCCCGGGCGTCGGTTACGGCGGCTCCTGCTTTCCCAAGGACGTCCAGGCGCTGATCCGCACCATGCGGGAATACGGAATCGCTCCTGGCATTCTTGAGGCGGTAGAGGACGTCAACGACTCCCAGAAGCAGTGGATCAGTCGCGTGGTCGATGACCGCTTCGGCGACGATCTGAGCGGGCATACGTTTGCAGTTTGGGGTCTGGCCTTCAAGCCCAACACCGACGACATGCGGGAGGCGCCCAGCCTCGTGACCATCGAGCACCTGTTGAATAAGGGGGCTCGCGTGGTGGCGCACGATCCGGTGGCCATTGACGAGGCGCGTCACTCCCTCGGAGATCGAGTGGAGTTCGTGAACACCAACTACGATGCGTTGCCGGATGCGAGTGCCCTGTTGATTCATACCGAATGGCATCCCTACCGGCGGCCGGATCTGGAGCGTATCCGCACCGCGATGAAGACCCCGGTGATCGTGGACGGGCGCAACCTCTATAAGCCCGAGAACATGGCGCGAGCCGGGTTCGAGTACTACTCGGTGGGGCGCGTGCCGGCGGGGAGGGGTTGAACGGTGAACGGCAAGGGGAGTGGGCCGCGCGCAGGGTGCTTGCGTGCGTTCAGTCAAGGAGAGACGACGAGTCGTAGCAGGGCTACGGCGAGGAGGAGAGACGATGGATCAACTACGTAACCACCCTGCGCCCAAGTCCATGAAGCCTGAGGACCTGAATGGCATCCGCAACGCGGCCCGCTCCCCTTACCGCTCACCCTTCTAGTGCGGGTCGTCATCACGGGCGCCGCCGGCTTCTTGGGATCTCATCTGGCGGATCGCTTTCTTGCCGACGGTGACGAGGTGGTGGGAGTGGACAACTTCATCACCGGCTCGCCCAAGAACATTCACCGCCTGTCCGAGAACCCACGGTTCGCGTTCGTGGAGCAGGACGTCTCGCTACCGGTCTACATCGACGGCGACGTGGATGGTGTGCTGCACTTCGCGTCGCCCGCGAGCCCAATCGACTACCTCGAGTTGCCCATCCAGACGTTGAAGGTGGGGAGCCTCGGAACGCACAACACGCTCGGCTTGGCTCGCGCCAAGAATGCTCGTTACCTGTTAGCCTCCACGTCAGAGGTGTATGGGGATCCTCAGGTGCACCCGCAGCCAGAGACCTACTGGGGTAACGTGAACCCGGTGGGACCGCGGGGCGTCTATGACGAGGCCAAGCGCTTCGCCGAGGCCATGACGATGGCGTACCACCGCTTCCACGGCATCGACACCCGCATCGTTCGCATCTTCAACACGTATGGCCCCCGCATGCGTCCCGCGGACGGACGGGTCGTTTCGAACTTCATCATGCAGGCCCTTCGCAACGAACCGCTCACCGTGTATGGCGATGGATCCCAAACCCGTTCCTTCTGCTACGTCGAGGACGAGGTCGACGGGATCTTCCGCCTCTTCCATTCGGATCGGGTCGATCCCACCAACGTAGGGAACCCTCACGAGTTCACGATTCTGGAGTTGGCCGAAATCGTCTTGGAGACCCTCGAAAGCGACGCCGAGATCATCAGGCTACCCCTTCCCGAGGACGACCCCAAGGTAAGGAAGCCCGACATTCGCGTGGCGGAGTCGGTGTTGGGGTGGGCCCCCAAGGTGGACCTACGCGAAGGTCTGCAGCGCACCATCCCTTATTTTCGCGCGGAGCTCGGTCACGACAGTGCCCGCGCCCGCACCCTGGGATAACCGAACCCATGAAGGCCTGACGTTGACGTCCCTGGTACAGTCCGACGCCCACTACCTCGTGACCGGTGGGGCCGGTTTCATAGGCTCCCATCTGGTGGAAGCCCTCGTGTCGGGGGGCGCCGAGGTGAGCGTGATCGACGACTTCTCCACGGGGCGTCGAGAGAACATCGAGCCCTGGCTGAACCAGATTCGACTCATCGAGGCGTCGATCGTCGATCCGGCGGCCTGCGCGGAAGCCTGCCAGGGTGTCCAGTATGTCCTGCACCAAGCCGCGCTTCCCTCGGTCCCGCGCTCGATTCGCGACCCGCTGGGGAGTCACGCCGCGGACTCGACCGGCACCCTGAACCTCCTCGTCGGTGCCCGCAACGCGGGGGCCCGGCGATTGGTATATGCGGGTTCGAGCTCGGCCTACGGAAACACGGCCGTGCTGCCCAAGGAAGAGGGCATGCACGCGGAGCCGCTATCCCCTTACGCCGTCGCGAAGTATTCGGGTGAGCTGTATTGCAAGGTCTTTGCGGGCGTGATGGGACTGGAGACGGTCGTGCTTCGGTATTTCAACATCTTCGGTCCCCGACAGGATCCCCATTCGGAGTATTCCGCGGTGATCCCGCTCTTCATCTCGTTGGCGTTGGAGGGGCGGTCCCCCACGATCCATGGTGATGGAGGTCAGACGCGTGACTTCACCTACATCGAGAATGCGGTACGCGCCAACCTCCTGGCTTGCACGCGGCCGGCCGAGCTGGTGTCCGGCGAAGTCTTCAACGTCGGGGGTGGGGATCGGGTGTCGATCGCGGACCTCTGGGCCTCGATCCAGCGGGTCACGGGCGCCCAGGTCGATGCCGTTCACGCCCCGCCTCGGGTGGGTGATGTGAGGGACTCGCTGGCGGATCTCTCGAAGGGGAAACGACTGCTGGGTTACGAGCCCACAGTGGACCTAAGCGAGGGGCTCAGGCGGACCTGCGACTGGTTCAGGGGGTAGCAGCAACCTCTCCGGGGCTCCGCGCGGCCCCCTCGACGAGCCTTCATCTGGTGGAGTAAGTGATGGGGCCGGGGACACCACTGGACGGTGCCTGGGACCACGAAGACCTGCGAGCCATACTGGCGGAGTGTAGGCGGTCCCTGGTGCGTACCCCCCGGTACGCCGACCTCCACAACCGGGAAGGCGTCTGCTTGGCGCTCCTGGACGATCTGGAGGGAGCGGTCGCTGCCTTCGATCGCGCGCTCGCAATCAACGCAACCTATGTGGAGGCCCACCTCAACCGAGCCGTGGTCCTGGCCGAACAGGGACACTACGATGAGGCCGCGACTGCGTTCGATCGCGTGGTGGAGTTGGAGGGCGACAGCACCGAAACCCTGGGCCCCATCGGTTCGAAGATTGCACAAGCCCATGCGCGACTCGGGGACCTGTATCGACAGGCCGGCGAGCATGAGCGCGCCTCCCACGAGTACCGGGCGGCCCTGGAGTTGAGGCCGGCTTTTCTGGATATTCGGACGCGCCTCGGTGAAACCTACCTGGCGCTCGATCAGCTCACCCGGAGTCGGACGGAACTGGAAACCATCCTCGCGCGGAACCCGGCGCTCTCCGGAGCCCGCCTCCGACTGGGCATCGTGCACTACCGCATGGGTGACCACCAACAGGCCCGCGAGGAGTGGGAAAGGTGCGCCCAGGAAGATCCCGACGACCTGCGAGCCCGCGCGTACCTCGCGGTCATCGAGGGTCTTTCGCAGAGTTTGCCATGATCCACCGCATGAAGGGGATGTTCCTGATGTCGCTGCTTCTCACCGGCTGCGGTGGGGGCCTGGCCGAGGACGGCGCCTTGGAGCGTGGCGACGTGGCCTGGGCAGACGGGGATATCCAGAAGGCGTTGGCCGAGTACCGCCTCGCCATGCGGGGTGGAGCCGACGCGGAGACCAAGCTGCGGGTGGCCCATGCCTATGCAGAATTGGGGCGCGTGGACGAAGCCGGCACGGTGTTTCGCGAAGTGGTGGGAGAGCGTCCAGACCTGACGGATCAGGCGGTGGCGGATCTGCTCTGGTTGGCCCGTCGCTCCGAGGAGCGCGGCGACCAGTATGGGGTGGCGCAGTCGCTGGAGGTCGTGGCCGAGATTCGCCCGGGCGTTGGGTTGGGCAGACTGGCGTTGCCACTGGCCCGGCATCTTGTCCGGCTCCGGGAGTTCGAGCGGGCGTTGCCACTCTTCCAAAGGGCACTCGGCACCATGGACACCGATGAAACCACGCCCGTGTTGCTCGAGATCGGGCTCGCCTACGAAGAGGTGGGCGATTGCGCGCAGGCGCTTTCCTTCTTCAGCCAATACCGAACCCGGGCGCCGCGGTCGGGACGTCAGGAGGCGGACTGGCACATCGGTAGCTGTGCCTTCGAGCTGGGGAGCCAGATGCGGCGTCATGGGCGCCCCGAGGACGCGCTTCGCTACCTCAACATGACCGTCGAACGGGGCGAGCCGAAGAACCTCATCTCGCAGGCGTACTTCGATCGCGCCGAGGCGTTGGCTCAACTGGGGGAATGCACTGCGGCGTTGGAGTCGTTCCGGAGGGTGGTGCGCGAGAGCGCCTCCCGAGCGAGTCCGCTGGTCGCGCGGGCTGAGCAACGCATCGACGAGATCCGCTTCGGTCGGCCCGGGAGCGCTCGTCCTCCCGAAAGTCGGTGTTGATGCGCGTACCCCTCCTGGATCTACGTGCACAACATGACACCATCCGGACCGAGATTGCGGAAGCGATCGCGCAGGTGGTGGAGTCCCAGCACTTCGTCCTGGGTCCCGCGGTAGAGGCGTTCGAGGAAGCCATCGCGGAGTGGATCGGGGTGGAACACGCCGTGGGGTGTGCCAGCGGCACCGATGCCTTGCTCCTTCCCCTCATGGCGCTGGAACCCCAGCGGGCACACGAGGTGGTCGTGCCTGCGTTCACCTTCTTCGCGACCGCGGGGGCCGTGTGGAACGCGGGGTTCACGCCAGCGTTTTGCGATGTCGATCCCGAGACCTACAACGTGACGGGTGCCACCGTCGCGTCGGCGCTGACCGACCGGACGCGAGCCGTCATCCCCGTGCATCTGTTTGGTCAGATGGCACCCCTTCCCGAGGTACAGCAGGTCGTGGGCGAGGGGGTCCCGATCATCGAGGACGCCGCTCAGGCCATCGGGGCCAGTTGGATGGCGGACTCGGGCAAACTGAGCGCGGGCACCGTGGGATGGGTAGGTGCCTTTTCGTTCTTTCCGACCAAGAACCTGGGGAGTTTCGGCGAGGGAGGCCTGATCACCACCCGCGATGCGGCTGTGGCAGAGCGCCTCCGCAAGCTTCGCGTGCACGGGGGCCGCCAGATGTATCATCACGAGCTGGTGGGGACCAACTCACGCCTCCACGCGCTGCAGGCCGCGGTGCTCGGGGTCAAGCTCCCACACCTCGAAGGATGGACCGCGAAGCGGCGCGCCAACGCCGCGCTGTACGGGGAGATGTTTGAGGACGTCGCGGAAGTCATCGTCCCGAAGCAGTTGCCTGAGGCCCACCACGTCTTCAACCAATTCACCATCCGGGCTCGCCGGCGGGACGCGCTTGCCGCTCACTTGAAGAGTGTGGGTGTGGGGGCTGGCGTGTACTACCCCAAGGCCCTCCATCTCCAGGAGTGCTTTGACGCATTGGGCGGGAGGGAGGGGCAGTTCCCCGTGTCGGAGTCGCTGTGTCAGCAGGTGCTGAGCCTTCCCATCTTTCCCGAGCTGGGTCGGGATCGGGTCGAGATCGTGGCCGAGGAGATTCGCGCATTCTACCGGCAGGGTGGATGAGGCGGCTCGAACAACCATGGGAAGGCACCAGAAACCTGACATGTTGGCAGGGGGTAGAGGGTAGCATGCGGAATTACAGCCGATGGGTGCGGGTCGTTCTATGTGTCGTGTTGGTGGGCGGGTGCCGGAGCGCGCCGAAATTCGCGGGGTTCACCGCCGAGGAGCTGTTCACGCACGGGCAGAGGGCCTTCGAGGCCGAGGACTGGGACGAGGCGGTTGATGCGTTCGAACTCCTCACCTCATTCGATCCCGATTTTCCCCGGATGGGGGAAGCTCGGGTGATGTTGGCCGGAAGCTACTACGAGAAGGGAGACTACTTGACCGCGGCCTCGGAGTTCATCCGCGTGTTGAGTCGCCATCAGAACACCCCCCTGGAGGCCCAAGCGGCCCTGGGCGTCTGCCGTTCCTACGTGGGGTTGGCCCCCATCCCGCAGCGGGACCAGACCCACACGGTTCAGGCCCTCAACTCCTGCGGTAACACGGCCACCGATTATCCGGGCACCCCCGAGGGAGCCGCGGCGGACAGCCTTGCCACGCTGATGCATGAGCGCTTGGCCGAAAAGGACTTCGACACCGGAGAGTTCTACTTCAGCCGCGACTTCTACGACTCGGCCCGCGTGTACTACGAGGCAGTGGTGAGCACCTACGCCACATCCACGTTCGCCCCGCGATCGCTGCTGCGGCTCTTCGAGCTCTTCACCGAGATCGGCTATGACGATCTCGCCGAGGAAGCCCGCACCCGACTTCTGCAGGAGTACCCGGAGAGCGAAGCTGCCCGTTCTGTGCCGGCGGTGGCGACCAGTGGCGGCGGGTGAGCCACCCGCTACGCTTGGGGATATTCGGGGGCAGCTTCGATCCACCCCATCTGGGACACCTGGTCGCGGCTGAACAGGCGCTCCATACCCTGGGTTTGGACCGCCTCTATTGGGTGCCCTCGGGGGAGCCTCCCCACCGGCCCGGTGGCACCCACGCTCCCGCCGCGCTGCGCCTGGAGATGGTCGAGCATGCGATTCGGGGCAACGACGGGTTCGAGGTCTGGGAGGGAGAACTCGGACGGGAGGGTCCCTCCTACTCGGTGGACACGGCCCGGACCTTGAAGGCGGAGGTGGTCGGGGCCCATGAGTGGTGGCTGTTGATCGGTGTGGACCAATTCAGGGCCTTGGGGTCGTGGAAGAACCCCGACGAACTGGCCAGGTTGGTTCAGTTCGCCGTGGTAGCCCGAGACGGCCACGAGCCGGAACCGCAGGAACGGTTTCCCCATGCCACCGTGGGTATGCCGCGCCTCGACGTTTCCTCGACAGACATCAGGTCGAGACGACGGAAGGGTGAGACGATTCGCTACCTTGTTCCCGAGGGCGTACGCACGGTCGTCGACCGCGAGAACCTCTATCTCTGATATGCTTGCCTGAGCAATGAAAAAATTCATCAAGCGGCTGATGGGCGACCGACATGCCCGGGAAGCCAAGAAGCTCCAGCCTCTGATCGCCGAGATCAACGAGCGTTTCGAGGCGTTGGCGCCCCTCTCGAATGACTCCCTAAAGGGAAAGACCGAGGAGTTTCGGACTGCGATCCGTGACGGTACCCGGGGGCTCGAGACCGAAATCGAGGAGCTGCGCGAGGCCAAACGGCACTCTGAAGATGCGGCAGAGCGCGAGTCGCTTTCGATGCAGATTTCCGATGCCGAGGAGAAGCTCAACGCTCGCGTGCAAGACATCCTGGAGGAGCTCCTGCCCGAGGCGTTCGCTGTCGTCAAGGAGACCTGCCGGCGGATGCGTGGCACCGAAATCACGGTGACCGGGCACAAGTTGACCTGGGACATGATCCCCTATGATGTCCAGTTGCTGGGAGGAATCGCGCTCCATCGGGGCAACGTTGCCGAGATGGCGACGGGTGAGGGGAAGACGCTCGTCGCAACCATGCCCCTCTATCTCAACGCGCTGGCGGGCCGAGGCGCCCACCTGGTCACCGTCAACTCCTACTTGGCGGAGCGCGATGCGGAGTGGATGGGCTACATCTACTCCTATCTCGGTCTTACGGTCGACGTCATCGACAAGCATCAGCCGGGGACACCGGAGAGGCGGGCAGCCTACGCCGCCGACATCACCTATGGGACCAACAACGAGTACGGGTTCGACTACCTGCGCGACAACATGGTGCTCTCTCTGGAGCAGCGCGTGCAGCGCCCGCACTACTATGCGATCATCGACGAGGTGGACTCGATTCTCATCGACGAGGCCCGTACACCGCTGATTATCTCCGGTCCGGTGGGGAAGGATACGTCCACACCGTTTCGACAGTTCAACGCATTGGTCTCCAACCTCTACAAGAAGCAGACGCGCATGGTGGGCGAGCTGGTCGCCGATGCGGAACGCGCACTGGAGGCCGGCGAAGACGACGTCGCGGGTGAGAAGCTGCTGGCGGCCCGACGCGGTGCTCCTCGGCACAAACGACTGCTCAAGTTGTTCGCCGACGATCCCTCGATCCAGAAGCTGGTGCAGCGGGTCGAGGCCGACTTCATGCGGGAGAAGCGGCTCTACGAGGTAGACGAGCTGCTCTTTTTCGCCATGGACGAGAAGGGCCAGAACGTTCACCTCTCCGACAGGGGCCTGGACGAACTCTCGCCCAACGATGCGGAAGCCTTCGTGGTGCCCGACCTGTCGGAGGCTGTTGGCCTGATCGAGGAGGACGAGTCCCTCTCGATCGACGAGAAGCGAGAGCGGCGGGCCAAGCTGGAAAGCGAATACGCCGACAAGAGCGAGCGGATCCACGTGATCCATCAGCTCCTGAAAGCGTACACGCTCTTTCAGAGAGACGAACGCTACATCATTGGCGAGGGTGGTCAGGTCGTCATCGTAGACGAGTTCACCGGTCGCCAAATGCCGGGTCGCCGCTGGAGTGACGGCCTACACCAAGCGGTCGAGGCCAAGGAGGGTGTCGAGGTCAAGGGCGAGACGCAGACCTTGGCCACCATCACCATCCAGAACTACTTCCGGATGTACGACAAGCTGTCGGGCATGACGGGCACGGCTGAGACGGAGGAGAACGAGTTTCACCAGATCTACAAGCTGGACGTCATGGTCATCCCCACCAACCGGCCCATCGCCCGGGATGACCGCAACGACCTGATCTTCCGGACGCAGCGGGAGAAGTTCAACGCGATCATGGACGAGCTGGAGCGACTCCATAGGATGGAGCTTCCGGCTCTGGTGGGAACGACCAACGTCGAGGTCTCCGAGAAGCTCTCACGCATGCTCAAGCGCCGGGGCATCCCCCACAACGTCCTGAACGCGAAGCACCACAAGCGGGAGTCCGACATCGTCGCGGAGGCAGGTCACCCGGGCACGGTGACCATCGCGACCAACATGGCGGGCCGTGGCACCGACATCAAACTCGGTGAGGGGGTCAAAGAGCCGCGGACCGTGGGCTGGGCCCGGAAGCGCAGCTTGGACCTGGAAGAGCTGCTGCCCGTCGACCCGGTACGGGCTGAAAAGCTGTTGAAGGCGGCCGGTGGTGATCTGGGGTCGGCTCCTGACGACTTCCTCCTCGAGGACGGCGGGCTCCACATCGTCGGGTCCGAACGCCACGAGTCACGCAGGATCGACCGTCAGCTCCGGGGGCGGTCGGGGCGCCAGGGCGATCCGGGCGCCACACAGTTCTTCCTGTCGCTCGAAGACGACCTCATGCGGCTCTTCATGTCCGAGCGCGTAACGGGCGTGATGGAAAAGCTGGGCGCCGAGGAAGGGGAGGTGATTACCCACGCGCTGGTCACCCGCTCGATCGGGCGAGCCCAGGAACGGGTCGAGGGCAACAACTTCGAGGCCCGCAAACGGCTGTTGGACTACGACGACGTAATGAACCAGCAGCGCGAGGTCATCTACGACCTGCGCCTGTTCGCACTCGAGGGCGGCGAAGATCTAAAGGGCGAGATCTGGGAGATGATCGAGCACGCCACAGTGGAGAAGGTGGAGGAGGGCACGCCCGACGAAACCGAGCCAGAGGAGTGGGACCTGGTCGGGCTACGCAATCGCATTCTCCTCGATCACTTCGTGATGGTCGACGGGCTTCCACAGAAGCCGGAGGACGGGCACTCCTTCGAGGATGAGGAGGAGGTGCGGGCCACGGTGCTCGAGGCGACGAGGGACCACTTCCACCGCAAGCTCGAATCGTTTGGCGAGCACTCCGAGCAGATTTCGCGTTGGATCATGCTCAATGTGATCGACAACAAGTGGAAGGATCACCTTTACGATCTGGATCATCTCAAGGCGTCCATCACGTATCGGGGATGGGGGCAGAAGGACCCGCTCGTCGAGTACAAGAAGGAGGCCTACGACATGTTCGTAGACCTCATGCAGGACCTGAGGGGCACGTTGACGAACCACTTCTTTCGGGCGCAGATCGCGCCACCCGCGGGGAGCCCGACCAACGCGTTCAAGGGCGCGCGAATCGGCGCGCCAGGAGGGCCGGTTCACCGGGGCGGTGTCACCTCGGCTCAGCGGCCCGCAGTCGACAGCGCCACCGGGGTGGCCGCCCGCGCCCGGGCCGGCGCGGCCGCCGTGGGGGTGCCCAGTGGGGGCGTGGCTCCGCGGCGCGATCTCGTGACCAATCGGGGAGAGAGCCAACCCCGGACCGTACAGGCCAGGGCGGAAGACGGGCCAGGTCGAAACGACCCCTGCCCCTGCGGCAGTGGCAAGAAGTACAAGAAGTGCCACGGTCGAGGAGGCGGCTGATTTCGCGGCGGAGACTGTGAGGGCGGCCCGTGCGGGGGCGTCGTACGTCCCTGATCGGCCCCGGGAGCGCCTGCGGTCCCTCGGAGGGCGTGCGCTCACCAACCGCGAGCTGGTCGCGCTACTGCTGGGGAGTGGGTCGGGATCGGGCACTGCCCTCGAGGTGGCCGACCGGGTCCTGGCGCGCTCTGGCGGATCGCTGAGGCGGTTGGGCTCCCTCTCCCTGCAGGACCTGGAGAAGGTGCGGGGTGTGGGTGCGGCGCGCGCGGCCCGACTGGTGGCCGCCACCGAGATGGGGCGGCGCCAAGAGGCCGACCGTCTGCCGTCCGGAGTGCCACTTCAGGGGCCGCACGACGTCGAGCGCGTCATGGGACCCCGCCTGCGCCCGCTCACCCAGGAGGAGTTCCATGTACTCCTGGTGGACCGTCGCAATCGCCTCCTGCGGGACGTGCTGGTGACCCGGGGGCTGCTGGATGCCTCACTGGTCCACCCCCGCGAGATCTTTCGCGAGGCGGTGACGGAGGGTGCAGCCTCGGTGATCCTGGTCCACAACCATCCGTCGGGGGATCCGACCCCCTCGGCCGAGGATGTCGCCGTCACGGAGAACCTGCGGGCCGCGGGTGAGGCGCTCGGGATCCCGGTCCTCGACCACGTCATCGTGGCTGAACGAGGGCATCGTTCCATGATGGCGGTCGAGCCCAGGGGCTTCTCCTAGGAGCGGTCCTGGCGGCCGATAGCGGCCTTCAGGCCGTTTTAAACTCCGGCCCCGACACTCCCCTCCGGCCGCCGAGGCTCCTGGAGCGCCGGATCGGGGTAGCACCCCGCAGGTACCAGGAATTGGCGTCCTCCGCCGAGATCCCCCAGACTGGTGCCCGCCGAGACGACTTCGGCAAGACACCCAACGCACCGGCAGCCCCGTTCCGCTATGCCTCAGGCCAGTCCCCCAAAAACCGCCAAGAAGGGCGCCGCCACGATTCGTGGCTTGCCCCGGCCGCTCGCGAGAGCGCTCGAGGCGTACGCCGAGCGACTGGACGTGGATGTCGTGGTGCGGGCGTACCGGTTGGCGGCGGAGGCCCATCAGGGGCAGAAGCGCGCGTCGGGGGCGGACTTCGTCACCCACGCCGTCGAGGTTGCCACCATTCTGGCAGAACTCAAGCTCGATACGGCCTGCCTGGCGGCGGCGCTCACGCACGACGTGGTCGAGGACACCGCCGTATCCCTCGAGGAGCTCCGCGACGAGTTCGGCGATGAGATCGCTACGATCGTCGACGGTGTGACCAAGATCGGGAAGGTCCGCTATGCGACCCAATCCGCCCAACAGGTCGAGAACTATCGTAAGTTGCTCCTGTCGATGGCACAGGATGCGCGCGTCATCCTGGTGAAGCTAGCGGATCGGCTGCACAACATGCGCACGCTCGAGCATCTACCGCCCGAAAAACAACTGCGGGTGGCTCGGGAGACGCGGGAGATCTACGCACCGTTGGCGGGGCGACTCGGCGTGGCGCGCGTCCGGTGGGAACTGGAGGACCTGGCGTTCAAGTTCCTGGAGCCCGACGAGTTCGCGGATCTCACCAAGAAGATCCGACAGACCAGGCGTCAGCGCGAGCGACAGATTGCAGAGATGAAGCGGCCGCTCGACGAGGCATTGAAGGCGCAGGGGATCGATGCGGAGGTGACCGGCCGACCCAAACATCTCTGGTCCATCTATCGGAAACTGAGGACCCGGGTCACCTCCTTCGAGGAGATCTATGACCTGATGGCCATGCGGGTGATGACCGATTCCTTGCAAAGCTGCTATGCAGCGCTCGGGATCATCCACAGCCTTTGGACGCCGATTCCGGAGCGTTTCCACGACTATATTGCGACGCCCAAATCAAACATGTACCGGTCCATTCATACCACCGTGGTGGGGCCGTCCGGCCGACGCTACGAGGTACAGATTCGCACCGAGGAGATGCACCGGACTGCGGAATACGGGATCGCGGCTCACTGGAGGTACAAGGAGGGGAAGGCGGACGACTCCGAGGTGGACGAAGCCCTGGTGTGGTTCCGCCAAGTGCTGGAGTGGCAGCAGGATACCAAGGAACCTGAGGAGTTCATGGAGTTCCTCCGCATGGACCTCTTCCACGGGGAGATCTTCGTGTTCACTCCCAAGGGGGAAGTGAAATCGCTCCCCAACGGCTCCACGCCCATCGACTTCGCGTTTGCTGTCCACACCGAAGTCGGTATCCGCTGTAAGGGAGCCAAGGTGAACGGCCGCATCGCGCCCCTGTCTCGACCGCTCAAGAACGGCGACACCGTCGAGGTCATCACCAATCCGAAGCAGCGCCCAAGCCGGGATTGGTTCTCCTTTGCCAAGACGTCGAGGGCTCGGCAGAAGATCCGTCAGTGGGTAAGACGCGAAGAGATGGAGTCGGCTCGACAGCTCGGGAAGGACATGTTGGGGCGGGAAGTGAGACGGCTCCGTCTGGACAAGGTCGGGGAGGCGGCCCTGACCAAGGCCGCCGAAGCGTTGGGCTACAAGAACGGTGACGACCTCCACGCCGGGTTGGGTCGAGGTGCCATCGGTCCGGCAGCGGTGATCAGGGAGTTGTTCCCCGACTTCGATCCGGACGCGAAGCTCCCTGAACCCACGCCGCTGCAGCGGGTGACGGATCGGTTCACGGGAGTGCAGAAGGGCGTGCGGATCGAAGGCGTCGACAACGTCATGGTGCGCTACGCCCAGTGTTGCCAACCGGTACCGGGGGACGCGGTGGTGGGGTATGTCACGCGCGGCCGGGGAGTGTCCATTCACCGCCGTGACTGCCCCAACGTGCAGACCCTTCCGGAGAACACGGATCGGAGGGTGCCGATCGAGTGGAAGGCGGTGAAGGACGATCGCTTCGAGGTGAGGCTCTACCTACAGGGCACCGACCGGCGGGGGCTTCTCTCCGACATCGCGGCCGCGATCGCGGATACCAGCACCAACATCCAGAACGCCCAGATTCGCTCCGTCCAGTCCGGGATGTTGGGGGAGTTCGTGGTCCAAGTGCCCAACCTCTCTCACCTAAAGAAGGTGATGACCTCGATCCGGAAGGTGAAGGGTGTTCTGAGCGTGGAGCGGCGCGAAACCAACGAGGGAAGTCCTCCCTTCACGGACTGATGCCAAACTTCGCGATCGAGAGCCCCCACGAACCCGCAGGCGACCAACCCCGCGCCATCACCGAGCTGGCGGAGGGCCTGGCCAGGGGAGATCGGTACCAGACACTTCTGGGGGCCACGGGGACGGGCAAGACCCTGACGATGGCCCACGTCATCCAGGAGCACGGCCGCCCGACGTTGGTCATGTCCCATAACAAGACGTTGGCGGCTCAGCTCTACGGTGAGTTGCGGGCCCTATTCCCCAGGAATGCCGTCGAATACTTCATCTCCTACTACGACTACTACCAGCCTGAGGCCTACGTCCCGGCCACCGACACCTACATCGAGAAAGACGCCTCCATCAACGAGGATATCGAGCGCCTACGACTGCGCGCGACCTCCTCGCTCATCGAACGGGAGGACGTCATCGTGGTGGCGTCGATATCGTGCATCTATGGCTTGGGCAACCCTGCCGACTACCGGGAACTCATGGTCGTGGTGGACGTGGGTCAGGAGCGCAGTCGCCGCCAGCTTCTCGGTGCCCTGGTCGAGATCCAGTATCACCGGAACGACATCGCGTTCGAACGGGGAACCTTCCGTGTCCGGGGCGACGTCATCGAGGTGTTCCCGGCGTACGAGGAACAGGCCATCAGGATCGAGCTATGGGGGGACGAGGTCGAGCGCATTACCCGCTTCGACCCCCTGACTGGCGAGGCGATTGCACCGCTCGAGCGAGCCGCGATCTATCCGGCCAGCCATCACGTCACCCGTCGGAAGACCATCGAGCAGGCCGTACCCGTCATCCGCGCTGAGCTGGCCGAGCAATTGGGTCGGTTCCGGGAAGACGGCAGACTTCTCGAGGCCCAGCGACTGGAGCAGCGAACCAACTTCGACATCGAGATGATGCTGGAGTTGGGGACCTGTCCGGGGATCGAAAACTACTCCCGCATTCTGGGGGGGCGGCGACCGGGAGAGCGCCCGTCCTGCCTCATCGACTTCTTCCCCGAGGACTTCCTGGTCATCGTAGACGAGTCCCACGTGAGTCTACCGCAGATCCACGGCATGCACCGGGGAGATCGATCCAGGAAGGAGACCCTCGTTCAACATGGGTTCCGGCTCCCCAGCGCCATCGACAATCGCCCACTGACCTTCGACGAGTGGCAGCACGTCATCGACAAGGCGGTGTTCGTGTCGGCCACTCCCGGCGAATGGGAGCTTGAGCAGTCGGGCGGCGTGGTCGTGGAACAGATCATCCGGCCCACCGGGCTGGTGGATCCCGAAATCGACGTGCGGCCCGTGAAGGGGCAGGTGGATGACCTGCTCGCCGAGATTCGTGAGCGCTCGGCTCGCAACGAAAGGGTGCTGGTCACCACGCTGACCAAGCGGATGGCGGAGGACCTCTCGGAGTATCTGCAGTCTGTCGGTGTGCGTGTACGCTACATGCACTCAGACATCGATACGATCGAACGCATGGAGATCCTGCGTACCCTGCGACTGGGGCGCATCGACGTGTTGGTCGGCATCAACCTGCTTCGGGAGGGATTGGACCTTCCAGAGGTGTCGTTGGTCGCCATCCTGGACGCCGACAAGGAGGGCTTCCTGCGTAACGCACGATCCCTCATTCAGACCACGGGACGGGCTGCGCGTAATGCACGCGGCCGGGCCATCATGTACGCGGACCGGGTGACGAAGTCGATGCAGCAGTGCCTTGACGAGACCAACCGCAGGCGGGAAAGGCAACTGGCGTTCAATGCCGAGCACGGTATCACACCCCAAACGGTCACCAAGTCCGTCGAGGAGATCGAGTTCTCTACCCGTGTAGCTGACGCGCGCGAGAAACCCGCAGCGAAGGTGGCAGAGGGAACGCGCACCTATGCTCAGGAACTCAACATCGAGGAGACGGTCAAGATTCTCGAGACCCAAATGGCCGCTGCCGCCGAGGGCCTCGATTTCGAGCGCGCCGCGCTCCTTCGCGACCAGATCCTCGAACTGAAGGCCGCTTCACGATGAGCTTCCGCGTGATGACCGAAGAGGCGTTGACGGAAGCCGAGCTCGCGGAGTGGGGAGAGCGGTTCGCGGCCGAGCTTGCGCCGGGTGCGCACTGGGTCGGGCTTCGAGGGGAGCTGGGGGCAGGCAAGTCCGTGCTCGCGCGAGCGATTGCGAGAGGGCTGGGTGTGAGGGCGGAGATGCCGTCCCCGACTTACATGTTGCTGCTCCAGTACGAAGGGCGTGGTCGCTCCGTCGCCCACCTCGATCTCTATCGCGTACGCTCGCCCAGCGAGCTACTGGAGTTGGGGTGGGAAGAGTTGGGCGCCGACGACGAGGTCGTCCTGGTGGAGTGGCCCGAGCGAGCAGAAGACCTGTGGCCCGAAGACGCGATCGAACTCACGCTCCGACCCGCGGAAGGAGCGTCCCAACGGCGTACCCTCACCGTGGAGCGAGGTCCGCCCACGCACCCACGGCTCCGGTGAGTTCAGGGGCGTCCCGGCGGGTAGGAGCAGCCATACTCGCCTTCGATACCGCCACCTCGACGGGCACGGTCGGACTTCGTTCCCGTGGGAAGCTCGTGACGGCGAGCCTCGGCGAGCCCAGGGCGTTCGGTGCCGACTTAATGCCGGCCATCGTAGCCCTGCTGGGGCGTGCTGGCGTAGGGTTCTCGGAGCTGGACGCGGTGCTGGTTGGCGCCGGTCCCGGGTCGTTCACCGGAGTGCGCATCGGCGCGGCAACCGCAAAGGGGCTGGTGCATGCCCTCGGCGTGCCGCTGTTCGCCTACCCGAGCCTGCTCGCGGCGGCCCGAGGTCCGGCGTGGTCCCCCTCGGGTCACCGTGGCGTCCTTTTCGATGCCCGGGGCGAGCGCATCTACTGGTGTGTTGCGTCCGCGGAGCCCGAGGCGCCCTGCCTCGTCCCGCCCTCCGCGGGCGAAATCGAGGACGTGGTCTCCTGGGCGGCGCAGGAGGGGGTATGGCCCGACCTGGGCGGCTCGGGTGCGTTGCGTCACCGGGCGTGGCTGGAGGAGGCTGGTTTTCGGGTGATCGAGGGGAGCGGCGTGCCGGCCGCTAGCGGGCTGATCGAGCTGCTGGACGCTGATCCCCGCCCGACTCCCGTGCCTGATCCCCGGAAGTGGGAGCCCCTCTACCTTCGTGCGTGGTCCGGGTCGGGAGGGCGGACGGCTTGAGCGAGCGGTCGCGATCGCGCCTGCGCCTCATGGATCGTCCCGACATTTCCGCGGTGGTGGCCATCGAGCGACGGGCGTTCACGTCGCCGTGGACCGAGGCCACGTTCGAGGAGGTGTTGACCTGGACCGGTCGCTCGCGCGCCTGGGTGCTTGAGGCGCCCGTCCAAGATGGCGATGACTGGGCAGTGGTCGGCTACGCCGTGCTCCGCTATGCCCTGGACGAAGGCGAGCTGGTCAACATCGCTGTTGCGGAGGCCGTGCGGGGGAAGGGCTTTGGGGGCGTACTGCTGGATGGCGTGTTGGCGGCCGCTCGAGGATTGGGGCTCCGGCACTTGTTTCTGGAGGTGCGGAGATCCAACATCCGGGCCGCTGAGCTATACGAAGCGCGGGGCTTTCAGGTCGTGGGGATTCGGAGGGCCTACTACACTCGGCCGGTGGAGGACGCCAAGATCATGTCGCTCACCCTGGAAGGAGGCTGTTGAAATGGGGAAAGGCGTGACGGTGGTTGCGGAAGTCGCCCAGGCCCACGACGGGAGTCTTGGTACTGCGCTCGCCTACGTCGACGCGGTCGCCCGGGCCGGAGTGGACGTCGTCAAATTCCAGACGCATATCGCGGCCGCCGAAAGCACGCCCCAGGAGCCCTGGCGAGTCCGCTTCAGCCCCCAGGACGAGACCCGCTACGACTACTGGCGCCGGATGGAGTTCAGCGAGGCCCAATGGGCGACCCTGCGTGAGCGCGCCAAGGGGGCGGGTCTGGGATTCGTCAGCTCGGCGTTTTCTCCGGAGGCGTTCGCCCTGCTGGAGCGGATCGGGGTCGATGCCTGGAAGGTCGCCTCGGGGGAGGTGACCAACACCCCCCTCCTGAGGCAGATGGCCCGGACCGGGCACCCGGTCTGGCTTTCGTCGGGAATGAGTGACTGGGCGACGCTTGAACGGGCGGTCGCCCTCCTGTCGGAGCACCGATCTGACGTGACCGTGTTTCAGTGTACGTCCCGCTATCCGACTCCTCCCGAAGAGGTGGGCCTCAACCTGCTGACCGAGTTGCCGAAGCGGTTTCCCGAGTGTGGTGTCGGACTGTCGGACCATTCTGGAACCATCTTCCCCTCGCTGGCGGCGGTTGCGTTCGGCGCGGACGTCGTGGAGGTCCACGTGTGCTTCTCCCGCGAAGGCTTCGGGCCGGACGTCCCGGCCAGCGTCACCATGGATGAATTGGCCGAGCTGGTCCGGGGTGTCCGGTTCCTCGAGCGCGCCCGCACCTGTCCGGTCGATAAGGAACGGATGGCCGCCGAGCTGGCGCCGCTCAGGGATCTGTTCACCAAGAGCGTCGTGGCGGCCCGCGACCTCACGGCCGGCACGGTACTGACCCCGGAACACCTCGCACTGAAGAAGCCGGGGACGGGGTTCCCCGCCGACGAGCTGTCTGAGTTGATCGGTCGGCGGTTGGCCCGTGACGTCTCTCGGGATTGTGCCCTCGCGTCCGACGACCTGGCGTGAACCGAGGCACCTCACCGCACGTGCTCAACCTGGAGCCCTCGGGCTTCTCCCCCGTGGCGAAAGCGCGTCTCGAGGCATTCGCGCGTGTCAGCGAGGGACCGCTTACGCGAGATGAGCTGCTCGGTCGCCTTCACGACGTCGAGGCCGTCATCGTGCGCTTGGGTCACCGGATCGACAGTGACGTGTTCCACGCGGCTCCCTCGCTGCGGGTGATCTCCTCCGCCACCACCGGGTTGGACCACATCGATTTGGATGCGGCCGAACGTGCAGGCGTGGAGGTGCTGAGCCTCCGGGGCGAGCGCGCGTTCTTGGAAAGTGTCCGGGCCACCGTCGAGCATACCTTCGCGCTGGCACTGACGCTGCTCCGCCTGACGCACCGAGCGGCGGAGCATGCGGCGGCTGGGGGTTGGGACCGGGACCGCTTCCGGGGCAGGGAGCTGGCCGGCAAGACGCTGGGGATCGTCGGCCTGGGGCGCATCGGGAGCGCGGTTGCCGAGATCGCTTCGGCGTTCCAGATGAAGGTGTTGGCCTACGATCCCTACCGAGAGGATTGGCCCGCTGCAGTGGCGCGGGCCAACACGCTGTCAGAGCTGATGAGCGGTGCCGAAATCGTGTCCCTGCATGTGCCGCTGAACGAAGAGACGCGAGACATGGTGGGCGCCACCGAGTTGTCGGCGATCCGTCAGGGTGGGGTGCTCATCAACACGGCCCGGGGCGGCGTGCTCGATGAGGTTGCCTTGGTGCAGGCGCTGCGGGGCGGGCATCTTGGGGGTGCTGCGCTCGACGTCCAACGGGTGGAGGAGGGTGGCCCCGAGCCTACGGACTTGTTGGACTGGGCCCGGAGTCATGCGAACCTCTTACTCACTCCGCACCTGGGCGGCGCAACCGTCGAATCAATGGAGAAGACCGAGATCTTCATGGCCGATAAGCTGGCGCGGGCCCTTGGAGTGGTTCCCCGATCCGCAGTTTCTGATGGGAGTCGTACGTGAGTTTGAGGGCCCCGAAGACGAGCGGTCGGCGTCGCGTGTGTATCGTGATCACCGCCCGCCCCAGCTACGCCCGAGTGAAGAGCGTCATGCAGGCGGTGCACGCCCACCCGGAGCTGGAACTCCAGCTGGTCGTGGGTGCGTCCGCTCTGCTGGAACGATACGGACCGGTCGTGGATGTGATCCGTGCGGACGGGTTCGACCCCGACGCGGTCGTGTATATGGTCGTCGAGGGAGAGAACCTGGTCACGACCGCCAAGTCCACCGGGTTGGGCGTGGTGGAGCTGGCCACCATCTTCGACAATCTGCGCCCCGACGTAGTCGTGAGTGTGGCGGACCGCTACGAGACCATCGCCACCGCGATTGCCGCGTCCTACCTGAACATCCCGGTCGCACACCTCCAGGGCGGGGAGGTCACCGGGTCCATCGATGAAAAGGTGCGCCACGCGGTCACCAAGCTCTCCAACCTGCACTTCGTGGCCAACGAGGCTGCCGCCGAACGGGTCGTCCGCATGGGGGAGCCACCGGAGACCGTGTTCGTCACCGGGTGCCCTTCGATCGACTTGGCTGCGCGTGTCACGTCGGAAGGCGAGAGCGGGTTCGATCCGTTCCAAAGCTACGGCGGCGTCGGAGAACGCTTCGACGTGAGCGACGAAGACTACCTTATGGTCATGCAACATCCGGTCACGACCGACTACGATCGCGCGCTGGACCAAGTACGGGAAACGCTGCTGGCGATTGAGGCACTCGACCTGCCGACGTTCTGGTTTTGGCCGAACGTCGATGCGGGATCGGATCAAATCTCGAAAGGCATCCGGCACTTCCGCGAAACACACGACATTCCACATACCTACTTCTTCAAGAACCTGGCCCCCGAGGACTTTCTGCGACTGCTTGCTCGCGCGCGATGTCTGATCGGGAACTCGAGCGTGGGCATCCGTGAGGGAGCGTATCTGGGGGTTCCCGTGGTCAACATCGGAGATCGGCAGTCCGGGCGGGACCGGGCGGCCAATGTCACCGACGTCGCCCACGACCGAACCCTGATCCTGGACGCGACGCGCAGGCAGCTCCGCCGCGGTGGCTACCCGATGGACGACCTCTACGGTGATGGGACGGCGGGGGAACAGGTCGCCGGCTTGCTGGCTTCTTCCGAGCTGAAGAGCGGGAAGCGGATTACCTACTGATGTGCGGCGTATTCCCTTCTTCAGCAACCCGTTAGGGCCTGATGTGTGGGATTGCGGGCGTCGTGGGACCTTGGTGGGAGCCCTCCACTCTGACTCGCATGGTCGAGGCCCTCGCCCATCGCGGTCCGGACGCCCGGGCGCACCGGGCCATCCCGACCTCAGGGCGGCAGGCCACGGTGGGGTTGGGCCATGCTCGCCTGTCCATCCTCGATCTTTCCGACGCGGGCCTCCAGCCCATGTCCGATCCGACCCGTGAGCTGACGGTCGTCCATAACGGAGAGATCTACAACTATCTGGAACTCCGCCAGGAGCTGGGCGGCAATCAGCGCTTTCGTACAGGCACCGACACGGAGGTGCTGTTGGCCGCCTACGAAGCCTGGGGAGACGCCTGCGTGGAGCGGTTCAACGGCATGTTCGCGTTCGCGCTCTGGGATGCCCGCGCCCAGCGACTGTTCTGTGCCCGCGATCGTTTGGGAATCAAGCCCTTTCACTTCACTTGGCACGACGGACACTTCTGGTTCGGGTCCGAACTGCGGAGTCTGTTCGCGGCAGGCATACCTGCTGAGCCGGATCTGAGCACCTGGGCGGAATACCTCGTCCACGGCGTGTACGATCACGATTCCAGGACCTTCTTCCGCAACATACACGCCTTGGCGCCCGGGGAGACGCTGGTGTTGGAGGGGGAGCAGGTGGTCCAGCCCAGGGCAGGCTGGAGGGGTGGACGCGCCTACTGGCGACTCCCGGAAGCCGTGGACGCCCTCGAGCAGAATCCGGAGCAAGCCGAGGCGGAGTTCGCCGCGCTCTTGGAGGATGCAGTACGGCTGCGCTTACGCAGCGACGTAGCCGTGGGTGTCAATCTGAGCGGCGGGCTCGACTCGGCCACCCTCATGGGCACGGTGGACGGGCTGATCTCCGAGAGGGCTCAGGTGGAGACCTTCACCGCGAGCTTCTCCGACCCGGCCTATGACGAGGCCGACTTCGCCGCGGCGGTCCCCCACCGAGCCACCTGGGTCCGACATGTCTCGAGGGTCGGAGAGCGGGAGTGCAGAGCGCTGCTGCAGGAGGTTGCACAGCACCAGTCCGCACCCTTCGGCGGTGTCGCGACGGTGGCCTACCATGCCCTTCACCAAAAGGCCCGGGAGGCAGGTGTTACTGTGCTCCTGGAAGGCCAGGGGGTCGACGAGCTGTTGGGGGGCTACGCCTACTACCGGCCTCTCCGCTATCTGGACCTCGTCGAGGCCGGGCAGGAAGCGGAGGCGAGTCGGGAGGCCGAAGCGTTTGGTGATGACCTCCGTGGCACCGTCGACCTGGCCCGCCGTGAAGTGAAGGGCAATGACGCGCCTCGCTATCAGGATGGATCTCGTCATCTGCGTCCCGAGTGCGTCCACCCCGACCTCGTTGCACTGGCTGGTCCGCGCCCCAGGTTCGAGCGCCCCTTCAAGAGCCATCTTACCAACGCCCTCTACCGCGACCTCCGACATACCAAACTCCCTCGGGTCCTGCGCATGAACGACCGGCTGTCGATGGCCCACGGGCGGGAACTGCGGGAGCCGTTTCTCGACCACCGGCTCGTGGAACTCGCCTTCTCCCTCCCGGGAAGCCAGAAGGTTGGAGGCGGCGTGTCGAAGCGGCTTCTCCGACGCCTCATGGCCCCCCGTCTGACCCCTGCGGTTTCGGGGACGCCGAAGCGGGCGGTGGTGACCCCCCAACGGGAGTGGTTGCGGGGTCCGTGGCAGGCTATCGTTCGCGAGGCGCTGGGATCCTCTGCACTGCGGGAGCGGGGGTGGCTGCGCCCCTCGCGTGCCTCTTCCGCGTTCGAGCGCTTCGTCGATGGACAGGGAGACAACGCGTTCTTCGTCTGGCAGTGGATCATGGTTGCAATGGAGGAGCGTTTCAGATGAGGTGGCACGGGGTTTGACCCTGAACGCATTGGGGGTCATTCCGGCCCGGGGTGGCTCTAAGGGCGTCCCTGGCAAGAACCTGCGGAGGGTGGGGAGCGCGACTCTGTTGGCCCACGCGGTTCGGGCGGCTCAGGAGGCGAGGACCCTCGCGCGTGTGGTCGTGTCCACGGACGACGCCGAGATCGAAGGGGCGGCAGGCGCGTTGGGCGTGGACGTGTTGCCGCGTCCGGCGGAGCTGGCACAGGACGAGACGCCGATGGCGCCGGTACTCGTGCACGCCCTCGAGAGCCTGGAGAGGCACCACTCCGAGCGGTACGATGCGGTGGTGTTGCTGCAGCCGACCTCACCCATTCGGACCGGAGCTCAGATCGACCAAGCCGTGAAGATGTTGTCCGCTGACGATCGGGCCGACTCCATCATCAGCGTGTGCGCGATGGAAGACGTGCACCCGGCCCGCATGTACGAGATCGCCGAAGAAGCCAGCCTGCGGCCCTTGGATCCAAGCTTGGAGCAGGTGAATCGACAGGACCTTCCGACCGTGTACTACCGCAACGGGGCCATCTACGCCGTTCGCCGCAGCACGCTGGTGGAGCGCGGCCGCGTGATGGGTACGTCGGCGCGGGCTCTGGTCATGCCCACGGCCTGGTTGGCCAACGTGGACGACGAGCGCGACCTGATCGTGGCCGACGCCCTGGTGCGTGCGTGGGAAGCGGGTGCGCTTTGACCTCCCAAGGCGGCGGATACGAGCAGGAGAGTGGACGCGACCGCTTCTTCGAGCTTCTGGAGCGGGAAATGGAGGTTCTGCTCGACCCTCACACGGGCCGCATGCGAGAGGAGTTGGGGGAGCGCGCGCCGTGCGCGGTCTGTGGATCTTCTCAGGCTGAGCATCTCTTCGACAAGGAAGGCCTCACCTTCGTGACGTGCATCGAGTGTGGGCTCGTGTTCATGAACCCGCGCCCCACCGCAGAGGCGCTCGAACGGCTCTATCAATTCGAGTCCGCGGCCAACGATGCGTGGGTCGATGTGCTCCTGTCCGACGCGGAGGAGGCGTTCCAGACCAGGGACTTCTCCCACCTACTCTCCCAGATCGCCACCGTGCGAGGGGTGGGGAAGCTCCTCGATGTGGGCTGTTCCATAGGCCGCCTTCCCCGTCTGGCCCGCGAGCGCGGGTACGATGTGCTTGGCTTGGAGCTGGGAGCGCGGGCCGCCCAGCATGCGCGCGACGTCTATGGGGTGGAGGTGCGAGAGGAGCGCCTGGAAGCGTGTGCGTTCGCCGCGGACGTGTTCGATGTCGTGACCTTGATCGAGACCCTCGAGCACGTGCCTGATCCCCGGGGCATGGTGCGGGAGATTCATCGAATCCTGCGGCCTGGGGGCGCCTTCCTGGTGGGCGTTCCCAACCTCCGGTCGTTGGGCGTGTTGGCGTTGGGTTCCACCGCCCGGACGTTCAACCGAAACCATCTGCACTACTTCGACTCGGGCACGTTGGGCCGACTGCTCAAAGAGGAGGGTTTCGAGATCCGTGAGGTGTTGACCGCAGTCTCCCTCCTGGACTCCGTGCTGAATCGACTCCAGGGCCAGGACCCGTTCGGTGGGCTACGGACCACCGCCCTGCCCGCTGAGTTTGCAGACCGCCTGCAAGACCCCGGTGAGCGGGCCGCAATGGACCGGTGGATCGAGGAGGCCGGGTTGGGCTATCGACTTCGGGTGTTGGCGCAGAAGCGTGGGGTCGGGTAGACGATGTGCGGTATCGCAGGGTTGGTGGGTTTGGGCGATCGGCACGTGCTGGCGCGGATGACCAGCCGCCTCCGACACCGGGGCCCCGATGACGCGGGGATCTGGTCCTGGACCGAGGAGCGTGCTCCGTTCGTGGGGTTGGGGAATCGGCGCCTGGCCATTCGCGACCTGTCGGCAGCGGGGCACATGCCCATGTGCACGGACGACGGACGGCTGGCGCTTACCTACAACGGCGAGCTGTACAACGCTGACGAGCTGCGGCGCCGGCTGCAGGGACGGGGCATCCGCTTCCGGTCTGGTTCCGACACCGAGGTGGTGCTGCGCGCCCTGGAAACCTACGGGGTGGACGCTCTGCCCATGCTGGAGGGGATGTTCGCGCTGGCGGCGGTGGACACGACAGCGAAGCGCTTTGGACGCCCGGCGGGGGGACCCGCGTTGCTGTTGGCGCGGGACCCTTTGGGGATCAAGCCACTCTACCTGACCCGCGTGGGCGACACGCTCGCCTTCGCCTCCGAGGTAAAGGCGCTTCTGGAGGTACCTGGCTTCTCGGTGTCCGTCGATGCGCCCGCTCTGTCCGACTACCTGACGCTGCTCTGGGTGCCTGATCCGGACACCCTATTTGCCGGCGTGGAGAAGCTGCCACCGGCCCATTGGGCCCTCCATCAGGACGGGCGGTGGCAGCTCGAGCGTTACTGGCGTCTGCCGGTCCCCCCCGCTGAACGGGTACCGCGCGGGTCGGAGTCGGAGTTGGTAGCGGGCCTCCGGGAGCAAATCCAGGCATCGGTGCACCGGCAGATGGTGTCCGATGTGCCGTTGGGCGCGTTTCTGAGCGCGGGTCTCGACTCTTCGGCCATCGTCGAGGCGATGTGCCACCGAGCGTCCGAGCCGGTGCGCACTTTCACGGTCACGTTTCCGCGCAGCCATCGCAAAGGCGAGAGCACGCTCGACGACCCGGCTGTGGCATGGCGTACGGCTGAACGTTTGGGATGCCAGCACAAAGAGATCATCGTGGAACCCGATGTGGTTGATCTCCTACCCAAGTTGGTGTGGGCAATGGATGACCCCGTCGGGGATCCAGCGATCCTGACCGCCTACGAAGTATGCAGGGCCGCGAGCCGGGATGTCACTGTGCTCCTGTCCGGCGTGGGAGGCGACGAGCTTTTCGCAGGATACCGGAAGTATGCGGTCACCCGGCTGCGGTCGCTCTATCGCAAACTTCCCGCCTGGTTCCGCCAAGGGGCGATCGACCCGACACTGCGTTCGCTTCCGGGCTTGAGGGGATCGCGCCTCCAGGGAATGGCGCGCTTGGGCCGTAAGTTCGGGCGTAGCGCGTCGCTCCCGCCCACTGAAGCGTTCTTGAGGGACTCGGTCTACACGGATGAGGTCGAGAAGGACGCGTTGATCGTGGCCGAATGGCGTCGGGCGGGCGCCGACTCCGATCCCTTTGCCCGCCATCGCGAAATCCTGCGACAGACCGCGGATGCGGACTTCCTGGACCAGATGCTGGCAGTCGACATTGGGACGTTCATGCTCAGCCTCAATCTCAACTACAACGACAAGATGAGCATGGCCACGTCCGTCGAGGTGCGCGTCCCACTGCTCGATCTACCGTTGGTGGACTATGCGTTCCAGCAACTGACGCCCGATCTCAAACTCCGAGGGACAAGCCGACCCACCACCAAGTACGCCTTGCGTCAGGCGTTGCGGGGCCATGTGGCGGATGAGGTGTTGGACCAGCCCAAGGCGGGGTTCGGAGCCCCCCACGACCACTGGCTCACCCACGATCTTCGAGAGATGGTGGACGATCTCCTCTCCGTCGAGCAGATTCGGCGGCGCGGCCTCTTCGATGCGGACGAGGTGCGGTCACGGGTCGACGCGCAACGAGCTGGGCGTACGGACCTCGCGTATCCCGTGTGGCAGCTCCTCACGCTGGAATTGTGGATGCGCACCTTCATGGACGAGCCACCGACGCTGCCGGACGACGGGACCGACGACCTCCTGGCTCGTGATGGGCAAACACAGGAAGCGACGTGAAGCAGCTACTGCAGTTCCCCGGAGGCGAGACCCGGATCGAGGAGGTGGCGGCGCCCGGTGTCAGTCCGGGCGCGCTCCTGATTCGGACCGAGGCTTCGCTCGTCTCGATCGGGACCGAACGCATGGTCGTCGACTTCGCAAAGAAGAGTCTCCTGGCCAAAGCGCGGGCTCGCCCTGACCTCGTGCGAAAGGTGATCGACAAGGCCAGGACGGAGGGGGTGTTGACGGCTGTTCAGGCGACGCGTGCCAGATTGGATCAGCCCCTGCCACTCGGGTACTCGGCCAGTGGCACCGTGATCGGAGTGGGCTCGGGGGTGCAGGGCTTCAACGTGGGGGATCGTGTCGCTGCCGCCGGGGCGGGACACGCCGAAGTCATCTCCGTGCCGCAGAACCTCGCCGCCCGGGTTCCGGCTGGCGTCCCGCCCGAAGCGGCGGCCTTCGCGACGGTAGCCGCCATAGGGCTTCACGGGATCCGGATGGCCGAGGCGCAGATCGGGTCGCAGGTCGCCGTGGTCGGTCTCGGGCTGATTGGCCTGCTCACCGTGCAGATGGCACGGGCGGCCGGGTTGCGGGTGTTGGGCGTGGACCTCGATGCAGAACGGGTAGCGAGCGCCGAGACCTTGGGCGCTGAGGTGGCCGTGACCGTGGGATCCGACGACGTCCCGGCCCGGGTGTCGGAGTGGACCGACGGTCGGGGCGTGGATGCCGTGCTGTTGACGGCCTCGACCGCCAGCTCCGATCCCATCGAACTGGCCGCGGAAATCTCCCGGGATCGGGGAAGGGTGGTCGCGGTGGGAGCCGTGGGAATGCAGGTGCCTCGACGGCCGTTCTACATGAAAGAACTCGACCTCAAGATCTCGAGGTCCTACGGGCCGGGCCGCTATGACCCGGTCTACGAGAAGGAGGGCGTGGATTACCCGGTGGGCTACGTGCGCTGGACCGAACAGCGCAACCTGGAGGCGGTGCTCGACCTGATGGCCAAGGGCGCACTCCACGCGATGCCCCTCGTGTCGCACCGCATGCCCATCGCCCGTGCCCTCGAGATCTACGACGGATTCGGCGACGATTCGGTGAAGCCGTTGGGCGTGCTGCTGACCTACCCTCGGGGGGAACGCGCCGTGCGGCGCAGAATCGACCTGGTGCCGGGCCCGGTGGCCCCACCAGCCGGAGAGCGCGTCGGGGTCGGTCTCGTGGGTGCGGGACTCTTCGCCACACGTACGCTGTTGCCTGCGCTCAAATCGGTGGAGCGGCTTCAGCCGATCGGTTTGTGCACGGCCAGCGGGGCCTCCGGACGACATGCGGGCGACAAGTTCGGCTTCAGGTACACGACCACCGAAATCGACGAGCTGCTCTCCGACGACGATGTAGATTGCATCCTGATCGCCACCCGCCACGACCTCCACGCCGATCAAGTGGTCCAGTGCCTGGAGGCCGGGAAGCACGTGTTCGTCGAAAAGCCGCTGGCCCTCGACCTCGCAGGGCTCGAGCGCATTGCCCAGGCCCACGAGAATGGCTCCGATCGGATCCTGATGGTCGGATTCAATCGGCGGTTCGCGCCCATGGTGGTGCGCTTGAAGGAGTTCTTCGGAGGCGTCACCGACCCCTTGATGGTGCACTATCGCGTGAACGCGGGCGCGCTCCCGGAGGGCCACTGGCTGCACGACCCCAAGGTGGGTGGGGGGCGCATCGTAGGCGAGGCGTGTCACTTCCTCGATCTGGGGGCTTGGCTGACGGACTCGATGCCCACGCGCGTGCGTGCCTCTAGTCTGCCCTCCTCGAGGCGCTTTCCCCAAGACAACGTCTCGATTCAAGTGGAGATGGAGGACGGTTCACTCCTCACGGTGACGTACCTGGCCAACGGTCATCAGAAGCTCGGCAAAGAGCGGATCGAGGTGTCGGGCGGGGGGCAAAGCGCGGTGCTCGACGACTTTCGGTCGGTGTCGCTGTTCGGTCCCGGAAAGCCCACCATCCAGAAGGATCGACTCAGGCAGGACAAAGGGCACCAAGCGGAGCTGCAGCGGTTGGCGGAGACACTGCACCGGGGCGGTCCTTCTCCCACATCGTTCGCCTCGGTTGCCGCCACGACCCTGGTGTCTCTGGCCGCCGTGCGCTCATTGCAGACGGGCAGCGACGAAACCATCGGCTACCCCTCGTGGGACGAAGCTCCGGAGTGAGTCCCCCGGAGGCTGGGAAGGTTCACGTTCCCGAGAGCGTTCCCGGAGCAGGAATCGGGGTGGCGGCCCGGCTCCGATACTGGAAACGCATCTTTTCCGCCTACGGTGGCGGCGGCACCAGTCATCTCACCTTTTGGCATGGCACCCCCGAGGTGAACCCCGGAGCTGAGCCCGGGACCCTGGGAGAGTATTGGCAGCGTTTCGCCGCCAAGGCGGATTACCCCGGGCAACACGATGCCTCCGGCATCCCAATGCTCGACTATCACGGGCACGTGGGGCTCCAGTACAACCCCATCGCCATCGCTCAGTACGGGCTCGGGAACTACAACCAGTTCAAGTGGACGGGCCAGCAGGAGCGGTGCCAACGTTTCGTGCGTGTCGCCGATTGGTTGGTCGAGCACCTTGTGCCCAACGCGGCGGGGGTGCCTGTTTGGGAGCACAACTTCGACTGGGAGTATCGTACTCCCATGAAGGCGGGATGGTATTCGTGCCTCAGCCAGGGGCAGGGCATCTCAGTCCTGGTTCGGGCCCACGCGCTGACCCACGACGCACGATATCTCAATGCCGCGCGCAGGGCGTTCCTGAGCTTCACGCTGTCCATGGACGATGGCGGCGTGCAGGACGTGGACGACGAGGGCTACATCTGGTTCGAGGAGACCGTGGTGAAGCCGCCCACGCATATCCTGAACGGATTCATGTGGGCCGCGTGGGGGCTGTACGATCTGTGGCTGCATGATGGGCACGAGGAAGCTGGCCGACTCTGGCGGGAGAGCATACGTACCCTCGAAGCCTGTCTCGCTCAGTTCGATATCGGCTACTGGTCGCTCTACGACCAAGCGGGGACGCCGGTGCGCAATGCCGCCAGTCGCTTCTACCACGCGCTTCACGTGACCCAGTTGCGGATCATGTTTCGGCTCACGGACAGCGATGTGTTCCGGTCGTGGGCCGACCGCTGGGCCGGCTACCAGGCTAGTCCGTTCAAGAGAAGGAGAGCCTGGCTCCACAAGGCGACCTTCAAGCTGCTGTACTATTGATGGCCGTCCGTACCGGTGCGGATGGGCGACACATTCTTCTGATTCATCAGCTCTTCCTTACGGCGGATCAGGCGGGCGGCACGCGACACTACGAGCTCGCCAGGCACTGGCTCGGGCGTGGCGCTCGGGTCACCGTAGTCGCAGGCGGCCGAAGCTATCTTACCGGCGCGAGCCATGCACAGGACGGTGAGCTTCCCGATGGACTCTCCGTTCGACGGGTGGGCACACTGCCAATCGGTCGGGGTGGCTTCGTGGCTCGCTTGGCCAACTTCGTGGCGTTCACGTTGAGCGCGCTGTTCGCCGCCCTCCGTGTGCGGGACGTCGACGTCGTGGTGGGGACGACCCCGCCCATCTTTCAGGCTGGCGCCGCGGCCGCGGCCGCGCGCATTCGGGGGATACCCTTCGTGCTCGAAGTCCGGGACCTGTGGCCGGATTTCGCGATTGGCCTCGGTGTCCTTCGCAATTCATGGCTGATCGCGGTGGCTCGGGGATTCGAACGATGGCTCTATCGGACCGCCGACCAGGTGGTGGTGAACTCGCCCGGCTTCGTGGATCACGTGGAACGTGTGGTGGGGAAGGCACCGGCGGTGGTGCCCAACGGCGTCGACTCCAACGCGTTCGATCCCGCCTCGGCCGGCAGTGCGTTTCGGGCGCAGCACGACCTTCAGGAACGCTTCCTGGTGGTCTACGCCGGTGCGCACGGAATCCCCAATGACCTGGGATGCGTGCTCGATGCCGCCGAGCGCCTGGGGGACGAGACAGTGTACTGGGTGCTCGTCGGGGACGGGCGGGAGAAGCGCCGGCTGGTGGCCGATGCCGAGCGCCGAGGTCTCTCGCAGGTCGTGTTTCTTCCCCCGGTCACCAAGCGGGCCATGCCGGACGTCCTCGCAGCCGCCGACCTGACCCTCGCGGTTCTCGCGCCCCTGGAGTTGTTTCAAACGGTCTACCCCAACAAGGTCTTCGACTACATGGCGGCGGGACGGCCGGTGGTGCTGAACATCGACGGGGCGGCCCGCGACGTGGTAGAAACGGCCGGAGGCGGTTGCTTCGTGCCCCCTGGCGACCCGGGGGCGCTGGCGGAAGCGGTGCGACGCTATCGTGCGGATCCCCAACTGGGTCGCCAGCAGGGGGCAGCCGGCCGGGCGTTCGTGGCCGAGCACTTTCGACGGGAAGACCATGCCCTCACGTTCCTGGACCTTCTCGAGGGGACGATCGAGGGGAGGCGTTGAATCCGGGGGAGTGGCGGCCTAACTTGGCCCTCCGTGAGTCATTCCTCTTCAGCCTCCCATCGCGGGCCCTCGCTCCAAGTCGGGCAAGGCGCCCGAGTGCTCGTTACCGGCGGCGCCGGGTTCATCGGCCGCAGGTTGGTTGCTGCACTCATCGCCCAGGGAGCTCAGGTCCGGGTCCTGGACGCCCTCATCGAGAGCGTTCACGGGGCTGACGCCACCCAGCCTCCGGAGCTGGAAGGCTGTTCATTCGTGCGGGCCGACGTACGAGATCGTGACGCCGTCACCGATGCGGTGAAGGGCATCGACATCGTCTATCACTTGGCGGCCGAAACGGGCACGGGCGAGTCCATGTACCGCACGGAGCGTTACGTCGACGTCAACGTGCGCGGGACGGCGGTGCTGCTCGACGCCATTGCAGCCCTGGAGCGGCGTCCGGATCGACTCGTGCTGGCTTCCTCTCGCGCCGTGTACGGCGAAGGGGCCTATGCCGGTCCCGATGGGAGTCGCTGCTATCCAGGCGCGCGCCTGGAAGAGGACCTCCACGCGGGACGGTGGGAGCTCCATCGCGACGGCATCCCGCTGCAGCCGCTCGCGCAGAGTGGCGACACCCTCCCGGCCCCCACGTCTGTCTACGGGGAAACCAAGCGGGCTCAGGAAGCGCTCGTCGAGGTGATGGCGCCCCCCTTGGGTGTCGATCCATGGGCCTTGCGATTCCAGAACGTCTATGGTCCTGGGCAATCGACGCGGAATCCCTATACGGGCATCCTCTCCATCTTTTCGGTCTTACTGTTGGAGGGGAAGGGGCTGCGTGTCTTCGAGGATGGTGCGGAGAGCCGCGACTTCGTGTTCGTGGATGATGCGGTGGAGGCCCTCATTCGCTGCGGCGGTGCCGAGGGCACGGGCGGTGTGATCGATGTGGGAAGTGGAGAGCGCACCACGGTGCTCGAGGTGGCGCGTTTATTGGTGGACATGCTGGGGCTGCCGCCCGATCTCGTGCAGGTCACAGGAGAGTACCGCGTGGGCGACGTCCGACACGCCTTCGCGGATGTCTCCGCCATGACCGAGAGGCTGCGTTTTCGGCCACGCACACCGCTCCGCGAGGGTGTGTCCCGGTTACTGCAGTGGATCCGCCACACGGAGCGCCCGGTCTCGAGGTTGGACGAGGCGCTGAACGAGATGGCGGAGCTGGGTCTGATGGGCTCGGGCGGGAGTGCCTGAAGTGGCTGACCCACGCAGGCGTCCCGTAGTCTTCTTGGGCGTGCCCATGGCGATCAACGTACGCGATGTCCTGCGCACCGAGGTCCTCCCCACACTCCTGCAAGCGGGGGTGGACTTGCACATCTTCACGGCAGCGGCCGAGGACACCGCGTTCGCGGAGGAGTTTGCCGACGAGCGGATCACCCTGCACGCGCTGCGGGCGCCTGGCGGGGGACTGTTTCGTGCCATCGACGCGGTCGTTCTGAAGCTGTACGTCCTGGTGTTGTCTCTCCGGTGCGAGACGGCGCACATCATGGTGCATACGACGCTTCAGCGGAATCCCGCGGTTCGGGTAGCACGTTGGCTGCTTCGGATGTTCGGAAGAGCCGGACAGACCGTGCTGATTCGGATGGCCCGCGGTACGGTGCTCAGACTGGCACCCGATCTGTACGGCGACGTGTTCAGAGCTCTGACACCCGACCTGGTGGTGGGTACACGAGTGCTGACCATGTCGGCACAGACCGGTGTGCAGGCCGGGCCCTACCTGGATCGGTATCTGGTCATGTCGGCGGCCAAGCACAGTGTACCCGCCATGCTGCTGGTTTCGAGCTGGGACAACCTGACCAGTAAGGGGTTCCTTCCTGCGCCCGTGACTCGGCTCACGGTGTGGAACCGCATCATGGCCGATGAGGCGATGAAGCTTCACGACCTGACGCGGGAGCAGGTTACGGTGACCGGGGCGCCGCAGCACGATGTGTACGCCAACGCGCCTTATCGCAGTCGAGAGCGCTTCTTTCGCGGGCTCGACCTCGAGCCTGATCGGAAGCTCGTGCTCTACACCACCCAGACCGAGGGGACCATTCCCGACGAACCCAAACTGGTGGAACAAATCTACGAGCGGCTGCGCGTCACCCACCCGGACGCGCAGCTCCTGGTGCGACTTCACCAATTGGACCAGCCGGAACGGTACACGTTCCTGGAAGGACGTTCGTTGCTGCGATTGGACACGGCCGGTCACAGGGTCATGGGAGGGTATCGGGATCGTGACTTCGATCACGCGGAGTCCAAGCGACTCGCCGACACGCTTGCTCACGCGGACGTCGTACTGAACGCAGCCTCCTCGATTTCCATCGACGCAGCAGCCGTGGATACTCCGATCGTGGGGATCGCGTTCGATGCGACACCCGACGTCCCCTATCACCGATCCCTGAAGCGCTACTTCGACTTCACCCACCAACAGAACGTGGTGCGGTCCGGAGGGGTCAGGCTGGTCGGCAGTCTCGACGAGATGGTCGATGCGGTGTCCGCCTACCTCGCAGACCCCACGCTCGACCATGAGGGTCGCGCTCGACTGGTGGACCGACTCTGCCATCGGCTGGATGGACGCTCCGCGTACCGCGTCGCCGTGGCTATCCTTGCCGAGGTCGGCGTGTCGGTTCCCGATCCCGAAGCAGCGCTGGTGGGCCGTCTCGTTTGAAGCGTCGGCTTTGGGTGATCGCGGGGGGTCCACGGTCGACTGCTTCATCCCGGCACCGCCTCTGGAACTATCGGACGATGCTCGAGGCGGACGGTGTCGAGCTCCGCTGGAGCGAGTACCGGGGTGGGGGGAGAGGTGGGGTCCTGTCGGGTTGGCGTGAGAGGGCGCGGTTTCTGTCGGAGCTGGGCTCTCGTCCCCCGGAGGGTGCGGTCATCCTCGTGCAGAAGGTGCTCCCACCACCTGGGATCGTCCGACGCTGGCGTGCCGCCGGTCACCGTGTCCTGTACGACTTCGACGACGCGCTCCATGAGCACTTCAGTTGGGGGGAGAGTAGACGAAAGGCGAGGCGGCGGAAGGTGCGCTTCGACCGAATGTTGGATCTGGCAGACCACGTCATCGCTGGTTCACCTCCGCTCGCCGACTACGTGCGGGACAGGGGTCAAACCGTCGATGTGATGTATCCCTCCCTGCTGCGTGAGCGTTTTCCGGCGCCGGGGCCCGTGCCCGATGCTCCCGAGCGTCCGTTGGCCCTGGGATGGATCGGTAACCGACAGAGCCAACACTACCTGACCCAACTGGTGCCAGTGCTGGAGGAGCTATTTGGGCACAGCGACCGAGTGCGACTCTGCGTGTGCTCGTCGGATCCGCCTGCGCTTCCCGCTGACCTTCTGGCGCGTATGGACTTCGTGCCCTGGTCCGAGGAGGGGGAGTTGGAGGCACTCCAGCGCTTCGATATCGGGGTTTCGCCGTTGGGCCCTGAACCCTGGAGCCGGGCACGCGGAGGTCGTGTATCGGTATTGCTGGCGTTGGCGTCCGGTGTGCCGGTATGCGCCGCACCTGGCGGCGGGTTGGAGGAGTTGGTGGGGAGTACCGGAGCCGTCCGCTTCGCCGACGAGCCCAGGGTTTGGCTCGAGGCACTGACCGCATTGACCGCCAGCGCAGACCTTAGACGCCGACAGGGGCGAGCCGCCCGCGAACTGATCGAGTCCAAGATCTGGGCCGACGTTCAGTACCCCAGATTGCGATCGATCCTGTTTCCCTAGGCTGACCCCTTTGGGCAACAGGCGGTCGTTGTCGCGAAGCCGCCGGGGAGCTAACTCGCTCCCTGTCTATCGTAGCGGTAGTAGTACCGATACGCCCCGCCCGTCCCGTAGTACCGGTCCCGTCCATGGAAGTCGACGTCGTTCAGCACGACGCCGCTCACTGGCGCCTTCACGGCCTTCAGTTGATTGGCGGCGAAGCGCAGCGAGTCCCGGGCGGTAGCTCCGGCACGCGCGATGAGAATCACACCGTCCGCGAGCGTCCCCACCACCGCCGCGTCGGTGACGACGTTCAACGGCGGCGAGTCCAGCAGAATGGTGTCGTAGGACTCACGGAGTTGGGCCACGAGCCGCCGCATGGGCTCGGACCCCAGGAGCTCGGAGGGGTTGGGGGGCAGGGTGCCCGTAGGGAGCACGTCCAGCACGGAGTCGTCATCCAACGACACCTGCTGCAGCGCTTGGCTCAAGGTGCCCTGGTCCAGAAGCACATTGGTGAGCCCGGGCTCCTTCGTCCCTTCGAACACCTTGTGCACGATCCCCCGGCGCAGGTCGCAGTCGACCAGCAGCACTTTTTTCCCCTGTTGCGCCAGTGTAATCGCCAGGTTGGCTGCGCTGGTCGATTTGCCTTCGGCGGGGCCTGGGCTCGTGAAGACCAGGACCTGCGCCTTCTTCTCGAGGTCGAGGAACGTGATGTTGGTGCGGAACGCGCGGTAGGCCTCGGAGGCAGGATTGCTGACGTCGAAACGCGTCACCAAGCGGTCATGGACCGAGCTGCCGTTGCGACCATTCCCGTTGACTGTGCCCGCGATGCGCGGGATGAGTGCCAACACCGGCAGGCCCGTAACCCGAGCCAGATCCTCGCGAGTGTGCACCGTCTCATCCAGGTAGTCGCGTAGCGCAGCCAGACCCAATCCAAGCGAAAGCCCCAAGAGAATCGAGAGGAGCAGGCTCCGCCCCTTGCGTGGGCGAATGGGGTCGAGGGGTAGCATGGCGAAGTCCGAAATACGCACGTCGCCCGGTTCGACAGCACGTGCAATCTCGGCTTCCTTGAGCCGGGTCGACAGTTGGTTATAGAGCGTTTCAAGGGTTGCCTTTCGACGCTCCAACCGCTGGAGTTGGACTCTCTGTTGTGGGATCCTCTCCAGTTCCGCGCCGAACGCAGCCAGCCTCTGATCCAGCGAGGCCACCCGACTGCGCAGGTTGGACTGGTAGCTGCTCGCAAGCTCTTCCAACTGTCGTTCGATCTGACCCACCTGTCGTTCCAGAACGATGATGTCCGGGTGGGTGCGCTCGCGCATCTGGAGCTGATCGTTGAGCTCGTTTTGGTAGTTGTTGAGGTCCGTGAGCAACTGCGTCACGGCCTGATTCTGGAGGAAGGTGGAGAACCCTGCCAATCGCGTGAATGCAGACGGGCGGTTGCCCTCGCCTCCCTCCGGGTTCTCGTCGATCTCCACCAAGATGTCAGTGAGGGTTTGCAGCTCCGCATTGGCCTCGTCGCGATCCGCCTGGAGTCGTACCAGCCGACCCACTTGGGCAGCGCTCTCACCCTCGACGTTGACGACCTGCTGGCCCCTCTCGAAGCTGGTTACGGCGTTTTCCGCGTCCCGAAGTTGCTCCGAGTAGGTCGCGAGCTGCTCGGTGAGGAAGTCGACCATACTGATGGCTTCGGTCTTCTTGGCCGCCCGGCGCTGCGCGATGAAGCCAGAGGCCACCGTATTGGGGATGTCCCGGACCAAAGAGGCGTCGTTCCCCTGGTAGCCCACGGCGATCAAGTCGGCTTCACGGAAAGGACGATTCACAGAAAGCCGGCTCGACAGCTCCTCGACTGCCTGGTGACGAGTGTTGACGCGCAGCCTGATCTCGGGGAGGTCTTCGAGGTCTCGCCGAATCACGAGGCGGATCCCATTGAACACGGTAGCCTCGCCGGGTCGCAGCGACGCGACCTGGTCGCCCTCTACATCCACGACCGAATAACTCCCATCCTGCAGATTCAGACGGTACTCGGCGGGTTCCGTAAAGGTGCTGGCCGACACGGCGGAGAAGATGGAGTCGCGGGAGGCCCGATGAGGTCGGACAAGTTGGACCTGGAGGGCCAACGAATCGACCACCGCTTCCGCAATATGCCGAGCGCGGAGCAGGGCCATCTCGGTTTCCACCCCTCCGCCACGCAACACGTTCGAGAGCAGCTCCACATCGGGCATCACCGCGTTCCGGTCCTGCTCCACATGGATGGTGGCGCGGGACTCGTACACCGGCGCCGCACGCCAGGTGTACCACACGGTGCCCAGGATGGTGGTGCCGGCCACCAGCGCGATCAACCCGACGTTTCGTCGAACCAGGTTGAGGAAGTCACGAAGGTGGAACTCCTGCTCCCCGCTGCCGGCGCCGTTGGTGTGGATGTCCATGGCTCGCTCCGTCCTACCGACCGGTGATGATGATCACTGAAACGACGTTGGACACGATCGACAGCACTCCGACCATGGCGGTCAAGTTGCGGGAGAACCAACTGCGCTTCCCCACTGTGACCTGGTCACCACTCCGGATCCCGGCTTCGGTAAGGAGGAGAGTGCTGGGGAGGTCGCCCCGGACCACGGAGCCGTCGCGGCGCAATTGCAGCTTGTTGATATCTCCATCCTGCGTGACACCCTGGGCCTCGGCGATCAACTGCGACACGCTGACGGTCGCGTCGACCAGATAGTTCCCCGGTAGTCGGACCTCGCCCAAGACCGTGATACGACGGAGTAGCGTCACGTTCACCGACGGGTTTACCAGGTACTCGTCGTACTCGGTTGTGAGCTGATCGCGAAGTCGTTCTGTAGACACGCCGGTCACCGTGCGGGAGCCCAGGAGGGGAAGTACCACCGTACCGTCGCCCGAGACCTGAAACTCGCCGGAGAGGTCTTCTTCCCGCCAAATGAGGACGCGGATGACATCGCCGGGGAGCAGGGAAGTGGCTGAAGCCGTTGGAGTGGAGTTGCCTGGGGATGAGACTTGGGCCCTGGTGGCGGTCGGGGATCCGAGTCCCACCGCGGCCATCACGATCAGCACAGTTCTAAGGTTCACGATCCGACCGGTAACCGGGACCTCCCTCTTTCCCTGATTTCAACGGCTCTTCCAGATGGAGGCGAGCCGCGTGAAGCTATAGAGCGGGGGTTGCGGGATCAAGGAAGCGGGGGCCTGGCAGGACGTTGACGGTGCCCCTAGCACCGGTCACATTCCCGAAGCCTCCCTGCGGGCCGTTGAAACGGCTCCTACGCGGGCGGTCTCCAGGTCTCGTTCCGTCGTGACTGAGCCGCGGTCGGGGCGGCGGTAGTGAGGGTCGCTGCTTCTTCCCTCAAACGCGCCTTCCATGAGGTGGCCCGGCTAACCATGAACCGAACGCCCTCGGGGTGTCATGACGCGCGCTTGGGCGCGCCCCGGAGACTCTAGCTCCCTCGTGGACGCACTACTCGGTCTTTGGGTGCTGACCCTGGGGGTCTTGGGGTATGCTTTTCTGGTGCGGCGCACGGGGGATCTGCTCCATCCCTTGGCGCTCTTCTGGCTCAGCTGGCTGGTGGTGTTTTCGTTTGCGCATTTCGATGTGCCGCGCAGCTACGACGAGCCGTACTATCAAGAACCGTTCGGCCTTGTGGCCTATGGAGCCGTGTTCCTTGGGCTGATTGCGTTCTTGGCGGGATTCCTATTGGTGAATCCCAAGCTGAGTCCTCCCACCCCCGAGGAGCAGGCAGGCTGGGAGGCGCGATTCCGCGAAGCGATTCACCCCGGGCGTTTCGGAGCGCTCACCGTGGCCATCTTCGGTATCGCCACGGCGACCACGGTGTACTTCGTGATCCGGCTGGGGGAGGTGCCCATTCTGTCGCCTCGGGTGAACGAGCTCCGCCTCGATTTCAAGGTCCCGCTCCTTGGCTACCTGTACGATCTCCACTTCGCCGTGGCACTGTTCGCCGCTATGCTGGCCGTCTGGAGTCGGGGGAGGCGACGCTGGGCGTGGGCGGGCCTGGCCGTGACGTCCATGATCCTGCTCATGTCCGGAGGGGTTCGGGTATCCCCCCTGACAGCCATGGCGTGGGTGGTCGTCTTTCTCACCTATCGCCCGGGCCGGGTCCGGCTCCGCAGCGTGATCGCAGCGTTCGTGATTGGGATCACGGTGTTTGGGGTGATCGAGCAGTCGAGGCGCGCCATCATTCGGATCGACCCCAACCTGGCCAACCCACGCGTCGATCTCAGCGTCCCCGCGACCGCCTGGGCCCATTCGGCTGCGAGCTTCAAGAACCTCCAGTACACGCTGCAGCGGGTGAGCCCGCTTCATATGGGTCTGACCAGCTACGATCTGCCCAAGACGCTCTATCCCCGGGCTCGGGCTGTGGACGATGAGTTCAGCTACCGGTACGGCACGCACAACACACCCACGTTCCTGGCGTTCCTCTACTACGACTTCGGCTGGGGAGGGCTCCTGCTCATCCCCGCGCTGTATGGCGCCTGTACCGCCTTCGTGTACGGCCGCTTCAGGCGCAAGCCGAGCCTCTTCTGGACCGTGGTGTACATCGACTTCCTGCTGGCCACCACGTTGGCGTTCAGGACGCATCGCTTCTTTGGCAACAGCCTCATCTTCTTTGCGGGCGTAGCCATCTTGGCCCAGCTATGGGTGAGCCGCCGCAGCGCAGCCCGGGGACTGGCCCCGGTGTTCCAGAGCCCGGCGCACACGTGAAGCTCCTCGTGGACTTTCTGGCTGTGACCCGGGGAGGTGGCCTGCAGAACGCCAAGAACTTCTGGAGGACCGTGAGCACCTCGGGAGGTGGCCACGAATGGCTTGCCGTCACCCAACCGGGGACCGGTCTCGAGGAGCTCACCACCGCGCACCATCAGGACATTGCCATCTGGCCGGTCTCAGGCTTTGCGCATCGGTTGTTTCTCGAAAACGGCCGATTGCCCGCCCTGGCGGCGCGCGCAGGCGCCGACGTGGTGCTGACGCCCATGGGCGCAGGCCCGTTGCGGGGGAAGCTCCCGCGAGTCATTGGCTGGCATGACTCCAGCCTCGCGTACCCCGAGTCGGAACTCTGGACCCGCACCAGCCGGCGCTTTCGCGCCTTCGAGTGGGGTCGCCAACGATACGTGGCACGTGCGGCCCGAACGGCCACTCACATCTGTGTGCAAACGGACACCATGGCCCGCCGGTTGAGTCGGGTGTGGGGGATCGAACGGGCCCGCTTCCGCATCGTACCGAACGGTCCCTCTGCCTTTCTCGCGAGCGAGCCGCGAGCTCCCGCGGGAACGACCGCGCGCCCCCTCCAGATCCTCGTGATCGGCGATGCCAAACCGACCAAGAACTTGGAGGTCGTCCCCTACGTCGCACGTGCCCTGGAGAGCATGGACCTCCCCTCCTGGGAAATCGTGATGACGATCCCCGAAGCGGAGGGTGAGTGGCTGGGACCGTTCAGTCGCGCCCTCTCCGAGGTGCCGGAGGCCCACAATCGGATTCGGCGCATCGGTACCGTACCGCACGAGCAGTTGGGTGCGCTCTATCGGGCCAGCTCGGCGGTTCTGTTGCCTTCGTTCCTGGAGTCGTTCTCAGCCACCTACGTGGAAGCGATGCACTTCGGCGTGCCGCTGGTGACGTCCGACATGGACTTCGCGCGCGACATCTGTCAGGGTGCGGCCCGGTACGCCGATCCGTTCGACGCCGAGGCTCTCGCCGGGGAGCTGGCCCTGGTGCTTCGGGACCGCGACGAAGCGGCACGCCTGCGAAGAGAGGGGACCCGCGTCCTGGCCGGGCTGCCGGACTGGAACCGTCGATTGGGGCTCTACACGGCCGCCTGTCAGGAGGCGGTGGCGCTGAAGGCCGATGCCGGACGGGCCGTGCTCCAGCCAGGGCGGGTACGCTGAACGGGCGCCGCGGAACTCCCGGTCCCGTGGTGTGCGTAGGGGCGGGCGAGCTGGGACGCGACGGCCTTTCTGTGTTCGAGGCGCTGCACGCTGAAGACGCCCGGTGGGAGATGATGGGCTTCCTGGACGATGGGGTTCCTCCGGGCACCGAGGTCCTCGGATACCCCGTGCTAGGGGGGCTCCGTTGGCTCGAGGACGCGCCGTCCGATGTGCGGACCCTCTTGACCGTGGGTACACCCGCGGTGCGCAGAGCCTTGGACGAGCGCATCCGTGCTTGGGGGCGCCGATATGCGACGTGGATCCATCCCGACACCGCCGCGAGCCGTTGGGTGGATTTCGGGGAAGGGACCCTGGTGATGGCGGCCTGCTCCTTTACCGTCGAGGCGACGGTGGGGCGGCACGCGGTGGTGAATCCGGGGTGCACAGTCGCGCACGACGTCCGAATCGGCGACTATTCCTACTTATCGCCCGGCGTTCACCTGGCGGGACGAGTCACTCTGGAGGCGGAGGCGTACCTGGGTACCGGAGCAGTGGTCATCCCGAGCCAAACCGTGGGGAGAGGCGCCGTGGTCGGTGCCGGCGGGGTGGTGATTCGTGATGTGCCGCCGGGCCGGACCGTCGTCGGTGTGCCGGCGCGGGAGCTGGGGTCGCAGTGACGGTCGGGCCCGGAACCGCGGCTGGCCCCGATCTGGAGGGGGCTCGCGGCATGACGGTCCCGCTGGCCCGGCCATGGATCGGAGCGGAGGAGGCAGACGCCGCCCGAGACGTGGTGGCGTCCGGTTGGCTCATTCAGGGGCCCAAGGTCGCCGAGTTCGAGGAACGGTTCGCCGCGGCCATCGGAACCGAATACGCCATCGCGGTGAACTCGGGGTCCAGCGCGCTCCTCGTGGCCATGGCGGTCCTCGGAGTGGGCACGGACGACGAGATCATCGCCCCAGACATGACGTTCGTTTCTACGGCGTCAGCGGCTTTGCTCCTGGGTGCCCGGCCGGTGTTCACGGACATCGAAATGAAGTGGTACGGCATGGACCCGGCCGACCTCGAACGCTGCATCACCCCTCGTACCAAGGCCATCGTTCCGGTGCACTACGCCGGGCACAGCGCCGAGATGGCGCCTATCCTGGCGATCGCGGAGGAGCGCGGACTCGCTGTGCTGGAGGATGCTGCCGAGTCGCATCTTGCGCGCTACCAGGGACAGCAGGTCACCGGATCGATGGGCCGCATCGGGATCTTCTCCTTCACCCCTTCCAAGCCGATGACCACCGGCGAGGGGGGGATGCTGGTGACCGACGACGCGGTCCTCGCCGAACGCTGCCGCCGGTATCGCAACTTCGGTGATGTCGGGAAGTTTGATTGGGCCGAGTTCGGCTTCCATTTTCGCATGCCCGAGATGATGGGCGCGATCGGCGTTGCCCAGCTGGCCAAGCTGCCTCGGGCAGTGGAGCAGCGTCGTGCCATTGCGAGAGTCTACTCCGATGCCCTGGGAGGATTGCCCGGGGTGGTGGTTCCTGCGGAGCGGCACCCGCAGGACGCAAACTACCAACTCTACACCGTGCGCATCGAGGAGGGCGGCGGCTCCGAGGGGCGAGATCGGGTGAGAGACGGACTCACCAGAAGGGGGGTCGGGAATCGACTCTACTACCCACCGATGCATAGTCAGGGGGTGTTCCGCGAGTTCGGAGATGCCCACCGCTCCTTTCCCAACACAGAGCGGTTCGCCGAGACCGCGCTTTCGCTACCGATCTTCCCAGGGTTGAGTCCTGCCGAACAGCAGTTCGTCATCACAGCCTTCACTGCATCCTTGAACGACTGAGATTCCCTTGAACGCCACCCCTCAAATCCAAGGTCGGCGCGTACTCATCACGGGCGGCGCCGGGTTCATCGGCGCGGCCCTGACTGAACGACTGATCGAACACAATCATGTCCGAGTCTACGACCTGGGCTTCGACCGTAGCAGCGTTTCGCTGAGCAAGGCGTGGGGACATCCCAACCTCGAGGTCGTCGAAGGCGATGTCATGGATGCCGACGCGTTGGCCAAGGCCACCGATGGCGCCACCATGGTTGTGCACCTGGCCGCCGTGGTGGGTGTCAAGAACGTCCTGTCCCGAGGGCGGGACACCATCGAGATCAACTTCACCGGTACGTCGAACCTCCTACGAGCACTGGAAGGGCGAGCGGATCTCGAGCGGGTGGTCTACTTCTCCACGAGCGAGGTCTTCGGGATGAGCGCGTTTCGCGCCGGAGAAGACACGCCCTCGTCGATCGGACCTGTCAGTGAAGCACGTTGGACGTACTCGATCGCCAAACTGGCCGGCGAACACCTGGTGCACACCTACCACCGAGACATGGAGATGCCGACCGCCATCGTGCGGCCGTTCAACGTGTTCGGTCCATTGCGTCTCGGCGATCATGCCATGGTGCGTTTCATTCTGGCGGCGCTCCGCGGCGACGACCTCGAGGTGCATGGGGACGGCACCCAGATTCGGTCCTGGTGCTACATCGATGACTTCGTGGACGGGCTCGTCCGGGTCATGGCGATGCCCGAAGCGGTCGGTGAGACATTCAACCTCGGCAATCCACGCAATACTCTCACGATCTATGACTTGGCGCAGCGTGTGGTGCGCCTACTCGAGTCCCGATCCAAGGTCGACTTCGTCGAGATCGATTTCTCCGATATCGACGTTCGGGTGCCTCGCATGAGAAAGGCGGCTAGCCTGCTAGGGTTCCAACCGTCTGTAGAGATCGAGGAGGCGGTGCTACGCACCACAGCCTGGGTCAAGGAACACCTCGAGTACTTCGCCCCCGACCTGGAAGTTGCGGAGGTGTTCGGCTCGTGAACCCCCTGTGGACCGAGGCGCTCTTCGTCGCAGTCTTCGCAGCGGTGGCCACATTCGCACTCACGGCGCTCGCGGTGCGCACCCTGCCCAAGCTGGGCCTGGTCTCGGCCCCCGACCCCAACCACCCCAAGCCAGTGCCCGTCGGGGGTGGGATTGCGATTTGGCTGGTGGTGGGTGGGCTCCTGATGGCGCTGGGGGGCACGGGCCACGATGTGCGTCGGGTCGCCACTGTCTTCCTGGGTGCGAGCGTCCTCTTCCTGGCAGGCGTGTGGGACGACGTCCGGCTGTTGCTGCCTCGGATGAAGTTGCTGATCCAGCTGGCAGCGGCCACGGCGATGGTTGTGATGGGGGTGAGCTTCCCGTTGGGAGCGTCCCTGGAGTGGCTGGCAGTGCCACTGACGCTGCTGTGGTTCGTGGGACTGACGAACGCCTTCAATCTCGTCGACAACATGGACGGGATGCTCCCGGGCGTGGCGGCGGTGGCGGCACTGTTCGTGGGGCTCTTCGCGTTCCTGACCGATCGACCCGAGGCGGCTCTCTTCTGCTGGGCTGTAGCAGGGGCCTGTGTGGGCTTTCTACGCTTCAATCTGCCGCCCGCCCGCATCTTCCTGGGCGACTCGGGATCTATGTTCCTGGGCTTTCTGCTGGCGGGGCTCGCGATCGGGGGGAGTTGGCGTGGACTGACCAACTTGGCGTTTACGGTGTTGGCGCCTACGCTGCTGCTCGCCGTTCCGATCTTCAATACCACGTTCGTGACGGTCACGCGTAAGCTCTCGGGTGTGCCCCTCAGCCGCGGTAAGGCCGATCATATCAACTACCGACTGATCGCTCACGGACTCTCCCGTGGACGGGCGCTGTTGGCGGTGTACGCCCTTTCGGCCGCTGGGGGCACACTCGGGCTCATGGTGCTCACGCTCTCCCCCCTCCAGTATGCAGCCGGAGCCTCCCTCTTCTTGATCGTTCTGATGTACCTGGGTGCCTTCCTGTATCAGGCGCGGGTGCACGAGAACTACGAGGAGTTCCAGGTGGAGCGGGCAGGAGCGGGATGGGAGGGCTCGCCTTGGCATCGCTGGGTGATCCGAATCATGGCGCTCGCGGGGGACGTCCTGCTGGTTTTCGCGGCGCTCTATTTGGCGTTTATGTTGCGCTTTGATGGACAGATTCCCGAAGATCAGATCCGCAACATGGGGCTCGCCCTTCCGTACCTGATTTCGTTTCGGGTCGGTTTGGCGCTGCTCATGGGGATCTATGAAACCCAGTGGCACTTCGGTCTCGCACGTGATGCGCTGCGACTGGTGGCCGCGGTCCTGGTGGGTTCCCTTCTCTTTTCGGCGCTGTTGTTCCTGTTGCGGGCGCCGTCGTTTCCCAGGAGTGTGATCGTCCTCGAGGGCGTCCTCTCATTGATGTTCTTCGCGTTCACCCGGCTGGGAGTGAGGGCGCTGGGGGAAGTCACGGTTCTGGACCGCTGGGCGAGGGAGGGGAAACGCACCATCATCGCGGGGACTGCCGACGCGGTACTTCCCGTGTACCGTTCGCTTCAGAGGCGCACCGACCGGAGTTACAACGTGATCGGCTTTGCCGACGACGACCCCAAAGCCCAGCGGAGCCTCATCGGAGGTGTTCGGGTGCTGGGACCGGTGGCCCGCCTTCCAGCGATCGCGAGATTGTACGGGGCCCAACACGTCATTTTCTCGCTCCCCAATACCGAAGAGGATCAGATTCGCAACTTCGTCTTGGCCGCCACCCAAGCGGGTCTGACCGCCGAGGTGGCCAGCCTCGAGATTCGGGCCTCGGACGATTGGTTGGCCGGCACGCCCTGGACCTCTTCGGACGGGGGTGGGATCCAGACGCCGGCGGTGGCCAGCTGATCCCCTCCGTCCGTGGCACGGAGCATGCGGCCTAGGCGCTGAATCGGTCTATCGGATGGACATGCGGTAGCGACGGGAAAGTGATGCAGATTAGGGACGTCTGCGCCATCGTCGATACGATCCGCCGGCTCGGGGAGCCGTCGGTGAATTCGCCATCCGGCCCTACAAGGAGTACACCATGCGCCGGGCCCTGAACCTTTTGATCACCCTCTCTGCTCTGGCAGTCTCCGGGCTGACAGCCCAAGAACCCGAAGCCGACCGGGTCCACCGAGTCGTCGAAGGGGAAACCCTTTCCTCGATCGCGAGATCGTACTTCGGCGAGGTGGGTTCCTGGAGGGCTATCTACGAAGCCAATCGCGAGCAGATCGCGGACCCCCACTGGATCGAGCCCGGTCAGGAGCTGAGGATTCCCGGCGCGGCCGGTACCATCCGGTCGGTTTCGGTGACAACGACTTCGCGGCAGGGTACGACGACCACTGTCAGGACGATCCCGCAGGAGCGGGCGGTCCCCCGTACCGCGTTTTGGACGGGTCCCAGCATCCAGCCCAACACCCAGGACGCCCCGCTGCTTGCGGACGCCGACGAGGTCGCCTTGCTGCGGCCTACCGTGCCGGTGGACGCGTTTCACGCTGCAGGGTGGTTGCTGGAGGTGGACGAGGTGCCGGAGTCGGTGGGCGTCATCCAGACCTTCTCCGTGGCCTCCGGCGTACGGTCGCGCCGCAACACGGCAGTGCCGTTCGACCTGCTCCACCTGGGGATCCGAGACGGTGAGATGGTTCGCCCCGGAGATCGCCTGCTCGCCTACCGCGTGGTTCGTGAGCTCAAAGACATTGGGAGTGTGGCCATTCCCACGGGGATGATCGAGGTGGTGGATCACGAGGAGTTGGGGGTCGTGGGTGAGGTGGCTGAAGCGTATGACGCTATTCAGCTCGGGGATTTCGTGCGCCACGCCAGCCCCTTCCCACTCGAGCCGGGCGTGATGGCCGACGACGTGATGGACGGGATGGATGCCCGCATCATCACCTTCCAGCGTATGCACGAGCTTCAGCTCCTCAACGACGTGGTGATCCTGGACAAGGGTGCCGCCGACGGAGTGGCCGTGGGCGATGAGTTTCGCGCCTACGCGGTCCCAGACGACGGGTGGGAGCCCGAGCCCATCGGCCGACTGCAGGTCGTGGGGGTGCGAGAAGGGTCGGCGTCGGCCAGGATCCTGACCATCAACACGCCGGCCTTCGCCGAGGGGATCGCCCTTAAAATGAGCCGGAAAATGCGCTAACGTTTTCCCGAGTCTTTACATTGGGTCGCGATCGTTTTCAGGACGGATCTTTGTCGAGAGCAGGTGGATGACAGCGCAGCGCAAAGTATTGGTCACCGGGGGCGCGGGTTTCATCGGCAGTCACGTCGCCGAGGCCTACCTCTCACGAGGTGACCGGGTGTGGGTGCTTGACAATCTCTCCAGTGGCAAAGTGGCGAACGTTCCGGACGGTGCGGAGCTGGTCGAGATGGACGTCGGCGATCCCGGTGTCGCGAAGCTCTTCGACGATGTCGGGTTCGACCTGGTCAACCACCACGCGGCCCAGATCGATGTGCGCATCTCGGTAACCGATCCCGTGAGGGATGCGACCACGAATACGCTCGGGTTGCTCAACCTCACTGAGAACGCGATTCGCACAGGCACCAAGAGAGTCGTGTTCGTGTCGAGTGGGGGAGTGGTGTACGGTGAGCCCGAGCTGATCCCCACGCCTGAGCGTGCGCCGAAAGACCCGCGGTCCCCGTACGGAGTGTCGAAGCTTACCGGTGAGTACTACCTGAACTACTACCGGAAGGAACGGGGGCTCGAGTACGTCGCCCTCCGCTACTCCAACGTGTACGGCCCTCGGCAGGATCCGCATGGCGAGGCCGGTGTAGTAGCCATCTTCTCACAGAGGCTCCTGGACCGTGAGGCGCTCACGATCTTCGGGGATGGTGAACAGACACGGGACTACGTCTACGTGAAGGACGTAGTTGGGGCCAACATGCGCGCCTCTAATGTCGCGCTGGAGGGGGATGAGTTGGACGACGTGGCGTTCAACGTGGGGACGGGTGTGGGCACCAGCGTGAATCGACTGGCCGACCTCTTGGAAGAGGTCGCGGCCGTGCACCCCGGGCGTCAGTATCGAGCTGCGCGGGTGGGTGAGTTGCGGCACAGCACCTTGGATGCGTCACAGATGCGTCGCACGGGTTGGGCACCCCAGTTCGCCATCCGAGACGGCCTGCGCGAGACCTACGAACACATCGCCGCCACGAGGGTGGCTGGGTGACCGTACTCTCCCTCGCTCTTCTGCAGGGAGCGGTTCCAACTTCACCGCTCGACATGGTGTTGAGGGGAAGTCTTTCCACCAAGATCATACTTGCCGTTCTGACCGTCCTCTCGGCGATCAGTTGGATCATCATTCTGTGGAAGGTCCGCCAATTCGGTGCGGTTCGCCGACAGGGTGGACGATTCATCGAGGAGATGGAGCGGGCCCGGCGTCTCGAGGAGGCCGTGCGGGCCCTGATGGCGTTGCCGGATTCACCGTACGGGCGCGTGTTCCGCCGCGGGATCAACTTCTTCACCGAGCTGCGGCCCGGCGCACTGCAGGGACAGGGACCGACGGAAGGTCTCTCGCTTACGCAGCTGGAAGCGTTGCGGCTGGTCATGGAGAAGGAGGAGGCTGAGGAGCGGGACGAGCTTTCGCATGGGCTCCCCTGGCTCGCCATCGTGGGGTCCATCTCGCCGCTCTTGGGGCTGATGGGTACGGTGTGGGGCGTCATGAACGCGTTTCTGGGCATCACGTCGGCTGGGTCGGCCAATATCGCCGCCGTCGCGCCCGGCGTGGCGCAGGCACTCATCACCACCGTGGCCGGGCTCACGGTGGCCATCCCAGCTGTGATCGCCTACAGCCACTTTTCCGCGAAGCTCGACCTCTTCACGGGTGAGCTGGAAGGGTTCTCCAGCGAGTTCATCGGTGCCTTGGCGCGAGAAGGGCGGGTGTGAGGCGGGGTAGGCGTGTCGGACGCGGTCAGCCCAAGGAAGTGCACATCAACGTCACGAGTCTCGTGGACGTGGCGTTTACACTGTTGGTGATCTTCATCATCACCGCGCCGATCCTCCAGGGCGGTATCGAGGTTGAGTTGCCCGAGGGTGCGGTGGCTCCCCTCGACTCGGATCAGAACTCCATCATCGTGTCGATCGACGAGGCAGGAACGTTCTTCGTCGAGGACCAGCCGGTGGAAACCGCCGAGGGTTTGCGGCAGCTCGTCTCCAGGTTGGTGGAACAGACGGGTGGGGGCACGGTCTATCTACGAGGGGACCGTCGCGTGCCGTACGGACGGGTCGTGGAAGCGTTCGACGCCGTGAACCAGGTGGAGAACGCGCTTCTCAGTGTCGTGCTGGAGCACCGCGATTCGCGCTAGCGGACCGCGTTAGACGTCCGAAGGGAAGGGGGGATCATGGCAGGACGAGCCGGGCCGGGGAAACGCGAGATGATCGTGTCCATCGTTGGGCACGTGGTCGTCATCGTGCTGGCTTGGATCGCCACCCAGTTTCGGCCGGCCCCGACGTTCTACGAGACGGTGCAGATTCAGATGTTCTCACCACCGCCCGCCCAGGCGGAAGAGGTGCAGGAGGTCGCCGTCCCCGAAGAGGAACTCGTCGTCGAGGCCCCCGAACCGGAGGAGGAGTCCCCACCGCCACCCGAGCCCGAAGAGGTGACGCCTACCCCCGAACCCGTTACGCAGCCGGAACCCACACCAGATCCACCCCCCGAGGATCCGCCCGAACGAACCACCACGGACGACCCCGAGGCCGAGACCAGTGAGGAGGGGGGCGAGGACCTGAACGTTCGCCTCGAGGGGCTGCGTCGTGACTATCCGGCGTACTACGGAAATATCGTCTCGCAGTTGAGGCTCTGCTTCCGCGCTCCCGCGGGTAGGCACTCAGCCACCGTTCGTTTTCAGGTTCACCGAGACGGGACCGTTTCCGAGATCGACAAGGTAGAATCGACCGGCAACCTCGCGTTCGACGTAAGAGCCATCGAGGCCGTGGAGCGCTGTGGCGAAACAGGTCGGTTCGGTCCCCTGCCGGATGAGTTTCCTTGGGACGTTCTACCCATCGAGTTCTTCTTCGCACCGCGCGGAGGATGAGCGGACGTCCAGTGTCCCCCGGCACACGTCGGTTCGTGGAGTTCACGCAGAAATAGGATTCACCATGTCCTCCCATTGTTCGCGCGGCGCCGTCCTGTTGATGGGCGTGGCCGCCCTATTTGCGGCTCGGCTGCCCGCGTTGAGCGCCCAGGAAGACTTTCCAAACGTTCGCTTGGGGTTGGTTTACGATCCCAACGCGAGTCGTCCCGGATTGGCCTTTCCGCCGCTCACCGCCCGTTTCGGTGGGGAAGCGGCCGCAGCGCCGGTGGCGGACATCCTGGCCCGCGACCTTCGCTATTCGGATCGCTTCGAGGTCGTCGACTCGCTCCCCGCCGACATGATGGACGATGCCGGTGTGAACTACGGCATCTGGGACCAACTCGGCGTGGTCTGGCTCCTGAACGGACAGGTCGAGGGAAGCGGCGGGGGCTATGTGTTGGCGCTCGAGCTCCACGACGTGGTGTTTCGGGAGCGGAAACAGCGGGGGCGCTTTCAGCTTCCCGATCCCGCGGACGAGAACTTCCGAATGGCGGTGCACGCTGTCTCCGATGCCATCGTGGAGTGGATCACGGGAGAGCCGGGCATGGCGGCGAGCCGGATCGCGTTCTCGCAAAGGAACGGCGAGGGCAACCAGGAGCTCTGGATCATCGATTCGGACGGCGAGAACCTGAGGCGCCTAACCAACCACCAATCCATCACCATGTCTCCGGCGTGGTCTCCGGACGGCGGGCGGCTGGCGTATGTGTCCTACAAGAACGGACCGGCCCGCGTGTTCGAGATCGACCTGGCGACCGGTCGCGAAACTGCCCTGCCCCCCACGGGGGAGGCGATGCAGCTCACCCCGAACTACAGCCCAGATGGGAATCGGATCGCGTTCGGGGCTGTCGGCGGTGGCGCGGGTGGGCTCTACACCTACGAGGTCACCCAGGGCTGCTGCCTCGAGCGGCTGACCAACGCCCGTCGTTACGACGACATCTCACCCAGCTACTCACCCGACGGCACCCGGCTCGCGTTCATGACCAGTCGCCTGGCGGGCGAGTCGGCCCCACAGATCTATGTCATGCCCGCGGAAGGGGGAGATGGGGATCTACTGTCTCCGTTCGATATCCGGCAAAGGGGGTACTACACCTCTCCCGATTGGGCCCCGATCGGCGACCGGGTTGCGTTCCACGGCCGGGTGGAGCGGGGTCGCTACCAGATCCTGGTTGCGGAGGTGGGGCGGGGCCGGGCGCGGTCGCTTGTTCAGCTCACACGCGAGGGTCAAAACGAGGACCCGAGCTGGGCGCCGGACGCGCGGCACATCGTGTTCGTGGGCCAGCGTTCGAACGGCACTGGCCTTTGGGTGGTCGATGCCGTGAGCGGTCGAATGCGCTTGGTACTGCCCAACGTGTTGGCGCGGGCACCCGGGTGGTCACCCACGCTGGTTCGGGCCGAAGGAAATGTATTGCGCAACTAGACGGACTACACTATATGCTGGGGTCGGACTGGTTCACCGGAAGAAACACACAATTGGTTGTGGGTTGGACCACGCCCACAGCCCCACCTCCTCAAACAACTCTGCGGGAGACAGGATGAAGCTGCGCACCTCCATGGTTTTGGGCGTACTGATGGGCATCGCGATCGGCGCTTGCGGAAGCGATCCACCTCCAGCCCCCGCACCCGCGCCTGAGGCCGCTACCCCTAACGCAGACTCGGCGGCGGCGGCCGCAGCGGCTCGCCTCGAAGCGGAGAGAGAGGCGGCTGCTCGGGCAGCAGCGGCCGAGCGGCAGCGTGGCATCGACGCAGCCAAGGCCGCCCTGACCGAGATGGTCTTCTTCGAGTACAACATGGCCACGCTGACCACGGAGGCGCAGCGCAACCTCCGCACCAAGGTGGACATCCTGCGCGCCACACCTTCCGTGCGCCTCCGCATCGAGGGACACGCCGACGAGCGGGGCTCCACGGAGTACAACATCGCGTTGGGCCAGCGTCGCGCCGAGAGTGTGCGCGAGTTCTTCACGAGCTTCGGGCTGGACGACTCGCGCTTCAGCTTGATTTCGTACGGGGAAGAGCGCCCACTCGACTCCGGATCCAGTGAGCGGTCGTGGCAGCGCAACCGTCGCGCAGCGTTCACGATCACTGCGGGTGAGAACGACATCGAACCCCTGTCGCGGTAATGAACGTGTGGCGCTCCCTGGTGCGGCCGCGCCCTCGGAGCGCCACGCTGCTGGCCGTTCTGGTTGTGGCGGTCGCATCGAGTGGGTGCGCCACGAAACGAGACTTCAGGGATCTGCGCACCGAACTGCGTGCGCAGGCCGTCCGGCAGGACTCGCTCTACCTCGCGATTGGTCGCCAACTCAACGCCATCGGTGACTCCCTGTCGCTCCAGGCCGACCAGGATTTCGAGTTTCGTGGAGAGATGGCGCGTGAGCTGTTGGACATCCAAGACCAACTCATTCAGGTCCAGGAGATGTCCGGCGTAAACCAGCGCACGCTTAGCCAGCTCCGCGATCAGGTTGCGGAGGACCGCTCGCGGCTGGATGCGGCTCCCCGTCGAGGCGGGGGGACCGCTGACGCGTCGGGCGCCGACGAGGCCTTCCAGGCGGCATTGGATGCCTACGAGCGGAGGTCCAACACCGCGGCCAGGTTGGGCTTCCAGCAGTTCGTGCAGCAATATCCCACCCACGAACGTACTGTCGAAGCCTACTACTACCTTGGGGACGTGCTGCAGCAGGAGGAGGATGTGGAGGGAGCCATCTCCGCGTTCCTGCGAATTCCTGAGTTCTTCCCGGCGGATCCCTTGGCCGCGGATGCCTTGGTGCGGGTGGGGGTGATCGAGCTCGAGCGCGACCAACCGGAGGTGGCCCGGACCTACTTTCAGCGGGTCATCACGGGGTACGCCGACTCTGCGGCGGCCCAGGTCGCTCGAGAGCGACTCTCCGAGATCGGGATCCTCGACGGCGGCCACTAGGCCAGCCCCCGCCGATGCGTTGCTCGGCCTGCGACTCGGTGGAGACCCGCGTGGTAGACACCCGCATGTCCCGTGGTGGCCGTGCGGTACGCCGGCGCAGGGAATGCGTGCGCTGCGCCAACCGCTTCACCACGTACGAGGTCGTCGAGCAGCGGCCCGTCCGGGTGCTGAAACGGAGTGGCGACTCCGAGGAATACGACCGGTCCAAGCTGCTCCGGAGCCTCACCGCGGCCTGCGCCAAGCGCCCAATCTCCAGCGAGGACCTGGACCTGGTGGTCGAGGAGCTGGAGGAGCGGCTCTCTCGGTCCGCGGGTCTGGAGGTCACCAGTCGCAGGATCAGTGAGATGGTGATGCATCGTCTCCGCCTCCTGGACCGGGTGGGCTACGTCCGGTATGCCTCCGTCTACCGGAACTTCCGGGATCTCGATGAGTTTGAAGACTTCGTCAGCGAGGTGCGCGCCCGTCAGCGGCGCGAGATTGCCAGTCAGAATCAAGTGGAGCTCAGGTTAGAAGGGCTCACTCAGGACGGGGATGACGGAGCGGCGGAAGAACCTCAGGGGTGAAATGCCCTTTCTCGACCACCTGGAGGAACTCCGGTGGCGCATCCTCTGGTCGCTGCTTGCGGTCGTGCTCGGGGCCGTGGTTGGATTCGTCATCGTCCAACGCTATCAGGTCGTGGAGTTCCTGCTGGCACCTCTCAGGGCGTACATCCCTGACGCCAAGCTCATCTACCTGTCCATCACCGATCCCTTCTTCATCACGCTGAAGCTCGGGGTCCTGCTGGGACTGATCCTGGCCTTCCCGATCATCATCTACCACGTCTGGACCTTCCTCTCTCCCGCGCTGGAAAAGCACGAGAAGCGGGTCATCGTCCCGAGCCTCTATTTCGGGCTGCTGTTGTTCATGGCTGGGGCCGCCATGGCGTACTACATCGCGCTCCCAATCACCATCCCGTTCCTGATGGGATTCCAGATCGAGGCCCTCCAGGCGAACCTCGAGGTGAATCGCTACTTCGGGTTCGTCACCAAGCTGTTGATCGCGTTCGGCGCCGTCTTCGAGCTGCCCGTGGTGGTCATGATTCTCTCGGCCCTTGGGCTCGTAACCCCCGACTTCCTCAGGAGCAAGAGGCGACACGCGCTCGTCCTGAACACGATCCTCGCCAGTATGCTCTCTCCCGGGGACGTGCTGACGGTGACCATTCTGATGATGGTCCCCATCGCGCTGCTCTACGAGGTGAGCATCGGGTTGTCGGCTTTGATCTACCGTCGCCGTGAAAAGCGCATCCACTCGCTTTCGACGGAGCCACCGGAAGGCGCGGTGGGAGTGGATGGATGAGGGCAGCCGTAAAGCTCGGCGTCGTCCGAGTGGCTGGGGTGCTGCTGTTGCTCGGCGCCTATGCTCCGGATCTGGCCGCTCAAGAACCGGATTCTACCCGCATTCGCATCTTTGAACGCCTCAAGCAACTGGCGCGTCCGCCGGGCCTCGACTCCACCCTCCTCGTGGATGACTCAGTGCGTCAGGCCCAGCTCGAGGCAGCCCGAGCCCAGGGTGGAACGAGCAGTTTCGACTCGGTTGCAGCCACGCTCCTACGCCTGCCCGGGTTCGCGGTAACCCGCTACGAAGCGGACGGCGCGGAGTTCGGATCCACCGACCGCAGGCTCTCATTGATCGGGAGTGACTCTCGGCGGCCGGTGGTGCGACGAGACGACTTCGAGTTGTCGGCGGATACGGCCATCGACTTCGATGAGGAGCGGGGGATTGTCACAGCCCGCGGCGAAGCCGAATTCAGGAGGCCAGGCGGTGAACCGCTGACCAGTCGGCGCTTGGTCTACGACTTGAACGCCGATCGGGGGACGGCGCTCGGGGCACGCACGATCTACAACGAAGGGGCGGACTGGCGAGTGGCCGGGGATTTAACCTCGGTGCAGCCGGGTCTGTTCTGGGGCAAGCACATCTCCTTCACGAGTTGCGAGCTCGACGAACCGCACTATCACTTCGCCACCGGCGAAATCAAGTGGCTGTCTCAGGACTGGTTCATCGCGCGGAACGTGACCCTGAGGTTTGCGGATGTGCCCGTGATGTGGCTGCCGTTCCTGGCCCAGGGCCTTGGCTCCGGCCGTTCTTCCGGGCTCCTGCCTCCCAGCTTCTCGTTGACCGATGTCGTCAGGACCTCGGGGAGCTACAACCGGCGCATCTCCGGCCTAGGGTTCTACTGGGCCATGAGCGACTATACGGACGCCAAGATCTCGATGGACTGGTACAGCAACCGGTTCTTTTCGCTGCAGGGGGGGTTCAACTACTACTGGGCCAAACAGTTCCTGCGGGGAGGCATCAACTACCGGGAGTACTGGGAATCGGACGGTTCATCGCAACGCTCCCTGAACTCGCAGAATAGTTGGGAGATCAACGAGCGCACGTCCCTGGCCATCGACGCCAGCTACGCATCCAGCGGTGACTTCGTTCGCAGGGAGTCGCGTAACCCCCTCGAGCTGATCCAGTCCATCGATTCGAACGGGCGTTTCACGCGGCGTTTCGACTGGGGAACCACGAACATCGGGGCTAGTCGCAAGCAGTTTCTGTCCAATGACAAGGTGGAGATGACGCTGCCGTCGGTGTCCTTGTCGCTGACGCCCCTGACGTTCTTCCGGGCCCCAGTGGGGAGGGAGCGTTGGTTCAACAACCTGTCCTGGTCGGGTGGTGCCGGGTTTACCCGCAATTTGAACGATCAGCCGGAGCTGGCTACAGGCGACCCCTTTGCCTTTGGCACTGCCGATCTGGTCAACACACGGGGCAACCTGAACTCTTCGTTCACGTTGGGCTCGTTCGGGTTCTCCCAGTCGGTGTCCTTCAACGAGAAGATCACACAGGCGGTCCCTGACTCGATCATCACTGGGGACTCCATCAACCGCACGACCGACCTGCGAGACATCAGCGAAGGGACCATCGATTGGTCCACCACGCTCGACTACCAACTTGGTCTGATCGGTTCGCTGACGTTTACGCCTCGCCTACGCATGTCGGGCCAGATGCTTCGGTCGGACCTCATCCCCGACGCACAGAGCTTCGTGGCTGGGCCTCGACGCAGCTCACTGGGGGCTCAGCTCAAGTTCGACCTGTACGGGTTCGGCCCCGGGTTCGGGCCGTTCGAGCGGATCCGGCACAAGTTCTCCCCGTCCTTCGACTACGACTACGCGCCCGAGGTGACGCCCACCGCGTTGCAGGAGCGTGTGTTCAGCGGGAGTCGCGTCATCGCCAGGCGCAACCAGATCTCCATCACACTCAACAACACGTGGGAAGCCAAGCTCAACCCGACGGAAGCCGCGCGGGCCGATAGTGCCCAAGCAGCATTCGATTCTCTGGCGGTCTTGGACTCGATCGCCGCGGACTCCCTGGGGTTCGTGCCCGACTCCGTTGGGTTGGGCCCCGGGGGGCAGCTTCAGCCGGGGGTGCAGACCCTGGGTGCCGGCCCGCTGGACCGAGGCGAGCCGACGCGGCCCGCCGCAGGAAGTCAGGCTGTTCAGTTGCTGGGTCTGAGCCTCAGTGCGCTCCAGTACGACTTCGTGATCTCAGATTCCACGGGCCACTGGGAGGACGGCCTGCGGAACGAAGAACTCACGGCCCGTGTGACCTCGGACTACCTGCGAGGCCTTTCACTCTCTAGCACCGTCGACATCTTCGACCGGACGGACCCGGCGGGAGGGACGGGTACAGGGGTGGGTGCGGGCGATCGTCGGTTCGACATGCACCTGAAGTCGGTCAACGTCGGCTTCAGTCTCAACAGCAACTCGACGGTGTTCAAATGGCTCGGATTCTTCCGCAGCCTTGCTGGCGGGGGAGAGCCGGAGGCCGCGCCCCCTCCGACCGACCCGTTGGCGCAGGGGTCCATCGCCAACGAGACCAACATCGTGCCCCAGACGGCCGATCCGTTCCGGTCGCCCCAGGCCCGCCGGGGAGGTCGCGGTTTCAACGCCAACTTCACGTACTCACTCCAGCGGCCCCGAGACCCCGCCCTGCAGCGCAGCGAGCTGCTCACGAGCAATGTGAGCTTCAGTCCCACCGAGCGTTGGAGCGTGACCTGGCGCACGTCGTACGACCGTGATCAGGGGCAGTTCCTCGACCAGATCGTGCGGTTGACCCGAGACATGCACCGGTGGGACGCCAACTTCGACTTCATCCAGACCGTCACGGGGAACTGGACCTTCCGCTTCGAGGTGTCGCTCAGGGACAATCAGGACCTGAAATTCGACTACGAGCAGCGCTCCTTGGACCGGAGGTAGCCCTTCTGCTGGGGCGCTGCGGGCACTACGAGCAGCGCTCCTTGGATCGGAGGTAACCCCTTCTGCTGGGCGCTGAGGGCTGTCGCCCGCTTCTGATTCGGGTTGTCCTCTCGGAGGGACACTCGCGTGGCCCCCCTTTCCTGTAATCGCCTGACCGTCAATCACTTAGGTCCCGGTATGCGCATTGCTTCAATGGGCGACGTGACCCTGAGACGGAGGAGCGAACGTGAAGCGATGGGCTACAGTGGCATTGGCGGTTGGACTCGCAGTGGGGTTGGGCGGGTGTGATGACGACGGGTTCTTCGGATCTGGCTTCCCGCCCGACGCACCACGGAATCTACAGGGCAGCTACTATAACTTTGGGGTCACCCTGACGTGGGAGCTGCCGCCAGAGTGGGACGGCGAGAGCTTCCGGGTCTACGGCAGGCGGGCGTCTGACCCGGACTTCTTCTTCATCGCCGAGGTGACCAACTGCGCGGACGGGTTCTGCGAGTATACCGACGTGAACATCGTCGATCAGGTCCGCTACGAGTACTTCGTGTCGGCTCTGAACCCGGATACGGGAGAAGAGGCTGATTCCGACGTTATCGCGGTGGATGTCCCGGACTTCCAGGCACCCCCCGTCCCCACGGGCCTCCACGTGCTCGGACTGGACGAAGCCACCTTCCTGACCTGGCTGGACGATCCGCGATCGGAGGCTGACTTCGCGTTTTACAGGGTCTACCTAGATGAGCCATCGAGCGGCGCCTTCCTGCTGGGCGAGACCGACTCGCACGGGTTTGTGGACCTCCTTCCCGAGAACGGTCAGACCTATACGTACTGGGTCTCAGCGGTGGACGCCTACGGCCACGAGAGTGCCGTGTCAGCTGAGGCCTCGGGCACACCCCGCCCCGACTACTCGGGTGAGCTGCTATACAGCTTCCAGGGCCGGGCCCAGGAGTCCGGTTTCCGCTTCGGCGAGGATGACTCGGTGAGCCCGGTACTCGACGGCGTCGACGCCGCGCGTCACTTCCGGCTGGAGGAGGATGCATCAGGCCTATGGTTGGCTCCAGGGCCGGGCACCCAGATTCACGCCCAGGGATTCGCGACCACGGCCCTGGCCTGTGGGGTCGGCGCGGATGTGGATTGTGTGGCGCTCGAGGCCGCTCCGTCCACGGGCTACACCGCCCAACCCGTCGCCGCTTTCGATCAGACGACCTATCCCATGCGAGTCATCGGGAACGACGGGGCGGTCCACTTCGGTGCGGTCCGCATCCAGACGCTGGGAGCCGACCAGAGCGGGACGGGCCTGATGATCTTCGAGTGGTCCTATCAGCTGCAGGCGGGGAACCCCGCGCTTTCGAAGCCGGTGAGCCCCCAGGCCACGAAGTAGTCGCTACCCAGCCGCCAGTGAGCAGAGAGGGGCGGCCCACCGGGTCGCCCCTTTTGGGTGCCATAGAGTTGTGTGGACGTAAGCGGTTATCGCGTAGGTGTTTGCGGGTTCTCCACGGAGGCAGGCCGCTGGTCCGATTCGGCCTGATCTGGGCCGCGAAGGTTTTGGCCTGGAACGTGTATCTGTCCCCCTCGGCCCCACCACACGTCGCTCGGACCGGGGCGTACGCTCACGCTCGGATCAAAAGGCATGGGAATCGAAGCACTTAAGGAGCAGGCTCGCGGACACGAGCAGGCCGAAGAATGGGACAAGGCGCTCAGCCTCTATACGCAGGCCATCGAGCGCCAGAGTGAGGACGAGCACGCCGATCTCGGGCTATTCAACCGCGCCGGAGACCTGAGCACACGCTTGGGCAACCTCGAGGGGGCCCTCGAGCACTACGAGCAGGCGGTGAAGCTCTACCTGGAGTCCGAGCTTCCCAACAACGCGATCGCCATCCTCAAGAAGATCCTCCGCAACATGCCGTTCAAGACGGACGTGTTCTTGAGAATGGGGCAGATCCGAGCCAGCCAGGGTTTCCTGGTGGACGCGCGTGAGAACTTCCTGAAGTACGCGGAGGTCATGCAGCAGGAGGACAACCTACCTGAGGCCCTGCGCGCACTGACCGAGTTTGCTGGCCTGGCGCCGACCGATGTAGACGTTCAGATCATGGTGGCCTCCCAGCTCCACGCTGCGGAGAAGAGCGACGAAGCAGTGCGGCTGCTGGTGAGTTCGTACACGCACCTCCTGCGGGACGGGAAGTCGGAGGGCCGCGAGGCGCTGCAGACCAAGATTCACGAGATCGATCCGTCCGCCATCCTCCCGAGCGAGGTTCCGGGCTACGACGACTTCGAGACGACCGCTCTCGCTGATGAAGACACGTTCATCGAGATCGACACCGGAGCGGGTGACGGGGCCGGAGCCGGGATCGAGATCGAGTCGACCCAGTTGGCGGAGATCGACACGGGCGAGGATCTGGAGATCGAGAGCCAGGACGACCTCGAGCTCGAAGTCGGCACGCCGGGCCTGGAGATTGAGGCAGCAGCCGACGAAGCACCGACCGAGCCCCTGGGAATTGAGTCCAGTGACGAGTCCTGGGCACTCGAGATCGAGGCAGAAGGGACAGAAGAGCACAGGGATGTGGAGGCCGACGCGCCCGAAGGGTTCGACCTCGAGGTGGCGATCGCGGAGAATGATGCGGCCGCCCTCGAACTCGAGAGCGAGGGGCCCGACCTGGACGCCGCGATGTTGGAGATCGACCCCGAGCCCGAAGCGTCGGAGGGTGATCTCGAGGCCGCCACGTTGGAGCTGGAGTCCTGGGCGGCACTGGACGACGAAGGTCAATCCGACGAGCCTGACGGGGCGGACGTTGCGGTCGAAGGCGCGGACCTGTCCGAATCCTGGGTCACGCTCGAGTCTGACCATCTGCCCGAGGGAGAGGTCCTCTCCCCAGTGGATGCCGCAGCGGACGGCGATCCCTTGGGGGATGGAGCCGAGGACGAGCCACTGGAGGCCGGGGGTCTGGACGACGCCTGGCTGTCCGTGCCGGACGGCGAGTCTCTCGCTGAGCCGGTCCAAGAGGACGAAGTTGCGCTCGCCACGGCACCCGCGCCCTGGACCGACGGTGATCTGGAGGGTGCCGACGACCCGCTGGCAACCGGAGATTGGATTGGTGCCGGACCCGCCGAGGACGAGGCTCCCATCGACGACCCGGAGACCTGGCTCGGCCTGGCCGCACGGTTCGAGGCTGAGGGCGACCGCGAACAGGCACGCACCGCATACGTCGAGGCGCACCTGGGCTTCTCGGAGCGCCTGGACTTCCAGCGCGCCTCCCTGGCGGTGGCCTCGCTGATCGCACTGGAACCGAACTCGGTCGACCACCATCGCCGTCATGTCGAGTACCTGGAGCGGACCGGCGACATCGACGGTCAGGTGGCGGCGCACCTCGCGTTAGGGCGGGTGCTCGTCGGCGCGGGGCAGGCCGAGGAGGCCGAGGTCGAGTACCGGAGAGTTCTCGAGCTGGATCCAGCTAACGAATTGGCATCCAGTCAGTTAAAGACCTTGGACGGTCCCGAGGTCGAGGGCGGGTACATCGATTTGGGGTCGCTGGTCATCGATCGGGTCGAGAAGACGACGCGTTGGACGGTCGAGGCTGAAGAGCCGACCGACGAGGCTGACTTCGACTTCCGTCAGATGCTCAGTCAGTTCAAGGAGAAAGTCGCTGAGCACGTTGATGTTGGCGACGTCCGCGCCCACTACGATCTCGGGACCGCCTACCGGGAAATGGGTCTCATGAATGAGGCTATCAGCGAGTTCCAACTGGCGCTGAGGGCGGATGAAAAGAACCTGGCCACCTACGAGATGCTCGGTCAGTGTTTCCTGGAGAAAGGGGAGGCGAACTTCGCCGTACGATCGCTGGGAAAAGCAGCCAATTTGCCCCACGATGTGGAGGATGAGCTGCTGGGGATCTATTATTACCTCGGTCGGGCCCACGAAGAGCTCGGCCAGCGAGACGAAGCGGTCGAGTTCTACGAGAAGGTTTTCGCCCTGGACATCAACTTTCAGGATGTCACGGAGAGGCTTCGCTCGCTTCGCTAAACGGTCACCGTTACGAAGCTCAAGCCCATGCAGTACAGCGCTTGGACGGGGTCTCTCTTAAAGGAGGCCGCCGCCCAGCTTGCCGCCATTCAGGCTCCTGTCAAAGAGCAGCTCGGCCAGGTTGTTTCCGAGCTGCGTCGTGTCGTCGTATCTGAGTTCACCGACGTCCAGGGGGTCAATGACCACCTGCTCTTGATGCGCGGAAAGCTTCTGCGTCCCACGCTTTTGCTTTTGGCGAGTCGTGTGGGTGACGATGGAGCGGATGACGCCGTGACCCTGGCCGCCGTGGTCGAGCTGGTGCACCTGGCCACCCTGGTGCATGACGACGCGGTGGACCACTCGGTACTCCGCAGGGGACTTCCCACGGTCAACGCCGTGTGGACACACCAGGTCGCCATCATCATGGGCGACTACCTCTACAGTCGGGCCATCACCGAGCTTGCCGGGCTCAATCGTCTGGAGGCACTGCGCGCGCTGGCGCAGGCGGCGAACGAGATGAGCGTCGGCGAGATGCGACAGCTTACCTCGTTCGATGCGCTCGACTTCAGCGAGGCCGATTACTATGCCCTCATCCGCGCCAAGACGGCGTCCCTGATGAGGGCCGCCTGCGAGATGGGAGCCCTGGCCGGTGTCGAACGCTACCGTGGCGCCCTTGCGCTCTACGGAGAGAATCTGGGGATGGCGTTCCAGATCGCCGACGACCTGCTAGACTACACGGGCTCCGAGGCGGTGACTGGTAAGCCGACCGGACACGACCTCCGCGAACACAAAGTGACGCTCCCTCTCGTCGAGGCCATGCGGCACGCGACCCGGGACGAGATGGCTGAGATCAGAGCGCTCTTCGACGACGTCGATCCCTCCGACGAGCGGATTCTCGGAGTGATCGAGATCGTGGACCGCAGGGGCGGACTCTCCTACGCCCGAGCCCGAGCCCGTGAGTTCGCAGGTGAGGCGCTGACGGCGCTCGACGGGTTGGCGCCGGGCCAGGCGCTGGACGCGCTACGCGATGCGGTCGGCTACGCTGTGGATCGGAGCCTATGAACAATCGGTTCGGGGAGACACGCCGGACTTCTTCGCGGCTGCTGTGGACGCTGGTCCTGGGGCTCTTCCTGGGCGGGCTGCTCACTCACCTCTGTGAACTGTTCCTGCCCGAGAGCGCCGCAAGGACCTTCCTGACGGTTTCAGCGGTAGCGTCATTGGGCCCCTTTTCCATGGATCTGGTGGCGGTGGCCTTTACGATCGGTCCGCTTCAGTTGAGTTTGAATGTCCTGACCCTCGTCGGGATCGGGACCGTGTGGTTCGTGGCTCGATCGCTGATTTGAGCAGAATCATTGGGTTTTCATTGGTGGCGGCGCGTAGCCGGCCATCTGGGAGGGCGAGATGCCGTTGACCGGACTGGGGATGTGGGAAATCCTCCTGATCATGCTGGTTGCCCTATTGGTATTCGGGGCCAAGCGCCTACCCGAGATCGGCTCGTCCCTGGGCAAGGGGATTCGCGAGTTCAAGAGCTCCGTGCGGGATATCGAGCGGGAGCTGAAGGTCCCCGACGAACGGCCGACGCCTCAGGTCCGCTCCGCGCCTGAGCCCGAAGGCACCGGGGAACCCCGCAAGCTGACGCCGTCCAGCTAGCTAGAAGCCGAAGGGCCCGGTAGCGAGCGGAAGGTCGTCATCACCCGCGGGCCGCAACACGTCGGCCCGCCGATCCACGATTCTCGCATCTGCGCGAAGTCCGTCCATCCAGTCCTGAAGTCGTGTGCTGGCGAGCTGCTGCTGCAGCCCGGCGCGCTGGGTGTCCCTCTGTTGCTCCCAGAGTTCGCGATCGGCGGACTCGACGCCCACCACCTCGAGCACCACGACGTCGTTGTCCGTTTGAATCGGTGCACTGAGTTGCCCAGGGGGCATCCCGAATGCGACGCCGATGGCGGCGTTCTGCCGTCCCAGGCCGGGAACGAAGTCCGACCGTGAGAAGGGTTCCGGCGTCTTGACTTCGAGTCCCATTGCGGATGCGAACGCGTCCAGCGAACCCCCGGCCTGAGCCAGGGCCGCCCCTGCGCGCTCGGCCGCGAGCGCCATCTTCTTCTCTGTACGGAGGCGGGCCTCGATGATCGGCTGGGCTTCGGTATACGGGAGGATGCCCGCGGGCGACTTGTCCAGGAGCTGGAGGGCATAGAACGCCTCACTGGTCTCGAATACCGGACTCGCATCGCCGATCTCGGCCTCTTCGATCGCCCAGTCCATCCCCTCGCCGATCCGACCGGCGCCACTCGCAAACGGAAAGTCCTCGTTCAGTTCGATCGTGTCGGTCGGGAGCGAGAGGACTTGAGCGGCTGCGGAGAGCTGCATGTCCTCGGCAAGCACCTCGAGCGAGTCAGCGAGGGTAAGCAGTGCAATCTCCGAAGCATCCGTCCGCTCGTTTGGAATCAGGATATGGCTTGCCGTCGCCGAGTCCTCCCAGCGCTCATCGACCCGAATCAGGTGCCAGCCGAAAGAGCTCTTGACCGGTTCGGTCACCTCCCCGATGGGCGCTGCCCAGACCGCCGAGTCGAACACGGCGACCATGCGCCCCTTGGGGAAGGTCCCCAGCGAACCTCCCAGACTCGCGCTCCCCTGGTCCGCGGACTCGTCCTCGGCAAGTGCGGCGAAATCCTCTCCATCCAGCAGGAACTGGCGAATCTGTTCGGCTTCTTCCATCGCGGCCAGCGTATCCGCAGCCGTAGGCGCCTTCCCGATCACGGTGACAGCCAGCCGAGCCCGTGCAGGCATCTCGAATTCATCTTGATTGTCGTCGTAGAACGATTCGACCTCTGCGTCGGAGACCGATACCTCCACGTCAGCAATGGAGTTGGTGGGATCCAGCGCCACGAACCGGATCGTGGCCCGCTCGTACTGATCCCGCCACGCCTGCCACAGCTCCCCATCGCTCGGGTAGATGCCGGCACCGACCTGCCGAAGCAGCTTCCCCCGGGGGATGACCGAGCGGTAGTAGTCCTCGAGCTGAAGCAGCACGTCGGGTGGCAGCCCCGCCAGCCACGTCTGATACTTCTGGAGGTCGAACGCTCCCTCAGTCTGGAAGGCGGCGTCGCTCTGGAGGGCAGGCGGCGGACTGAACTGCGCTGCACTTCGAATCTCGTCGTCAGTGACCACGATCCCGCGTCGTTCGAGCTCTTCGCTGATCAGAACCTGGTTGATGACCTCTTCCCAGGCCTGGTCCTCGATCTCACTGTTCTGTTGGCTGGTGATGGGCTCCGCCTGCGCGGCTGCCGCCTGGTCGTAGAGATTGCGGCGCGTGTTCTCATAGAGGTCAAAGGGGATCGAGACCCCGTTGACCCGCCCAAGACTTCCCACCCCGGTGCCACTCTGGCCGGTGGCGTCCATCCCCCATTCGAAGACCATCAGGCCGACGAAAGCCAGAGCCGTGGCCAGCATGATCCACTTCGTGCTCTGACGCAGCTGCCGCATCATGGTGAAACGCTGCCTCCTCGCGACGGCGCCGCCGACCGCATGTGAGTGAGTTGGAGATCGAATTGTCCGAGGGGGGAAAACTAAACCCGCCCCCAACACCCCTCAACGGAGGGGTGGGCTCGGTGAATCCGACCGGTCCTACCCGCTCCGGCGTCTCAGGAGCCGCTTTCGCGTCGACCACTGCGTCCTTGGACTCGTTCTCATGTCGACTTACTATGTCGGCCCATACAGGCGGCCGCGCCCGCCTCCCACGTCGACCGAACACACCATGCTCACCGAGACCGGTCTTGCCCGGCTCCGCGCCATCTCCGGATCGGAGCGGGATCCACAGGGGACGTCCTTCGCCATGCTGGCCGAGGCGCTGCGGCGCGCGGGGAGGTTGGGCGAGGCTCGGGAGGTGGTGTTGGACGGGGTCGAGCGACACCCCGCTTTCCCGTCGGGCCTCGTGGTCGCAGCCCGGGTAGCGCTCGCGTCCGGAGATGCCCAGGAGGCTCGGTCGTTCTTCGAACGGGTCATCGCGCTCGATCCCGACAACCATGTCGCCCTGCTGGGAGCGGCCGAGGTGGCCCTCGCGCTCGGCGATGTCACCGAGGCGAGGCTTTGCCACGAGCGCATGGCAGCCGGAGGGCTGGGCGACCCCGAGGCGGTCCGAGCCCTTGGAGCACGAGTCCAGCAGAGTGCCGTGCAGGAATCGGCAGCCGCGCCGACGTCGACGGACGACCTGTCGGCGGCCATCCAAGAGGTCACCACCACTTCGGGCGCAGCCGGGGAGAAGGGCGGTGAGGCGTTGCTCACCAGGACACTGGCGGAGCTGCTGGTGGCGCAGGGCCTCCTATCCGAGGCGGTTGGGGCGTTTCAACAGCTCGTGGATCGGGCTCCCGCGGACGAGTCGCTCCGCCGCAGATTGCAGGAGGTCACCCAGCTCGCCACTGCAGGGCCCACCGAGCGTTCGGCTCAGGTGGTCGAGGTGGACGCCCTGGCCCCCACACCCCAACCCGTCGACGCGCTGGCGCCTGCTGCCGAGCCGGTCGGTGCCTTGGGCCCCGACCTGCACCCGGTCGACGAGATGGCTCCAGAAACGCATCCTGTGGAGGATCTGGCGCCCGACGAGGTAGTCGAGTCGGGACCGCCGCCCCGGTCTGTGCAGGACTTGAGACCTGACGCGACCCCAGTTCAGGAGATCGCACCCGAGGCCAGTCCGATCGAAGACCTGGCTCCCCCCCGTAAGGATGAGCGCCTGAACGAGGAGTTCAGGAGGTGGCTGCAGGGGAGGGACGGATGAGGATCGAGGTCGTACACGGGCCCAACTTGGGCCTGCTCGGCCAGCGCGAGCCGGAGATCTACGGCAGCGCCACCCTCGGCGATATCGACGAGCGACTGGGGAGCGTCGCAAACACATTGGGCATCCGACTGGGCAGTTTTCAGAGCAACCACGAGGGTGAACTCGTGGACCACATCATTGCCGTCGCGCCCGAGGTCGACGGGTTCCTGATCAATCCCGGGGGCCTCACCCACACCAGCGTCGTCCTGCGGGATACACTGGTCGGGGTCGGGCGCCCCTTCGTCGAGGTCCACCTCTCCAACCCTCAGTCCCGAGAGCCGTTCCGCCAGCATTCCTACTTGTCGGATGCGGCGATCGGAACCGTCGCCGGATTCGGGGCGAATAGCTACCTTCTAGGGCTCCGGGGTCTTGTGGGCCATGTCTCAGCCGCCCGCTGACACCCGTCCTACCCTCACGCCTTTCTCGCTCTCACATGGCCTCCACCGCGGACTTTCGCAATGGGATGGTGCTGGATGTAGATGGCACCCTTTGGACGATCACCTACTTCCAGCACGTGAAGCCAGGGAAGGGGGGCGCATTCGTCCGCACCAAGCTGAAGAACGTCCTGACCGGCGCGGTCGTCGACAAGACCTTTCGCGCAGGAGAAAAGGTGGTCGATGTACGGCTGGAGCGCCGGCCCGCGGCCTACTCGTACACCGACGGCGAGCTGTACTACTTCATGGATCAGACGACGTTCGAAATGATCCCGGTGTCGAGCGACACCATCGGCGAGGATCAGTTGAAGTATCTGAAGGAGAACATGGAGTGCGAGCGCCTCGTCCACGAGGAGAACGTACTGAGCGTGGAGCTGCCGCAGTTCGTGGAGCTGTCTGTGGCCGAAACCGATCCCGGAGTGCGTGGCGACACGGCGCAGGGTGGCACCAAACCGGCCACCCTCGAGACCGGGGCCGTGATTCAGGTGCCACTCTTCATTGAGATCGGAGACGTCGTGCGTGTGGATCGCCGCGAAGACAAGTACCTCACTCGGGTCTAACCAATGATCGATCTCGACTTCCTGGGTCGCCTGATCCAACTGGTAGAAGACAGCGCTCTCGACTCGCTGGAGATCGAGCGTTCCGGAACCCGGATTCGGTTGGCGAAGTCTCCGGAATACGGCGTGGCGGCGGTAGGCGCCGGCGTGGCCGGGTTGGGCGCGCCAGCGGTTGGGGCGCCGGCAGTTCCCGCTCTCCAAGTTGGGGGCGCTCCACCCACAGAGGCTTCCGACGGGCAGGCTGGCGATCCGTCGCTCGTGGAGGTGACGTCGCCGATGGTCGGCACCTTCTACCGAGCACCCGCGCCCGACGCGCCGCCCTACGCGGACGTGGGACAGGCAGTGGGCATCGGCGATACACTCTGCATCATCGAAGCCATGAAGCTCATGAATGAGCTGGAAAGCGAAGTGGCGGGGACGATCGTCGAGATTTGCGTAGAGAACGCGCAGCCGGTCGAGTACGGCCAGCCCCTGTTCCGCGTTCGCGCCAGCTAACGCGAACGGTCTTGTTTCAGCGCGTACTGATCGCGAACCGGGGCGAGATCGCCCTGCGCATCGTGCGCGCTTGCAGGGAGCTGGGCCTCGAGACGGTGGCTGTCTACTCCGACGCAGACCGCGAGTCCCTCCACGTGAGGTTTGCCGACGAGGCCGTGTGTATCGGACCGGCACCCGCCAAGGAGAGCTACCTCAAGATTCCGCGTATCATATCCGCAGCGCAGGTGACTGGGGCTGAAGCCATTCACCCCGGGTACGGGTTTCTGGCGGAGAACGCCGAGTTTTCGGAGATCTGCGAGCGCGCCCACCTCACCTTCATCGGCCCAACCCCGCACCAGATCCGGTCGATGGGCGACAAGGCCACCGCCCGCCGCACGATGATCGCCGAGGGCGTGCCCACCGTGCCCGGTACCGAGGACATCGTCACAGACGTCGAAGAGGCCAAACAGCACGCGGCCGAGATTGGGTTCCCCCTCATGATCAAGGCCTCCGCAGGCGGGGGCGGGAAGGGGATGCGGATCGCCCAAAGTGCTGACGAATTCGAGAAGGCCCTGCTCGCGGCCCAGAACGAAGCCGGGGCGGCGTTCGGCGACGCAGGTGTCTATCTGGAGAAGCTGATCGTCCGGCCGCGACACGTGGAGATCCAGGTGTTCGGGGATATCCACGGCCGGGTGGTCCACCTAGGTGAGCGGGACTGCTCGATTCAGCGACGGCATCAGAAGCTGGTCGAGGAGACCCCGTCTCCCGCGTTGGATTCGGAGCTGCGCGGCCGCATGGGCGACGCCGCGGTGCGGGCCGCGGCCGCGATCGACTACGTGGGCGCAGGGACCGTCGAGTTCCTGCTCGATGCCAGCGGCGAGTTCTTCTTCATCGAGATGAACACCCGCATTCAGGTGGAGCATCCCGTCACGGAGGTCGCGACCGGAATCGACCTCGTAAAGGAACAGATTCGGGTCGCCCAGGGCGCTCCCCTGAGCATCCGGGAAGGACCGCTCGAGCTCCGTGGCCACACGATCGAGTTTCGAATCAACGCCGAGGACCCGAGTCGAAACTTCGCGCCCTCGCCCGGGACTATCTCGACGTTCCATCCGCCCGGCGGGCCTGGGGTACGGGTGGACACGCATGTGTATGCCGGGTACCGCGTACCTCCGTTCTACGACTCTTTGCTGGCAAAGTTGATCGTGCATGGCCAGGATCGGGAGGAGGCCTTGGCCCGGGCGCGCAACGCGCTGGACACCTTCGTCGTGGAGGGCGTCCATACCACCATCGACTTCCTGGCCGCGTTGACGCGGGACCAGGAGTTCGTGGCGGGAGACTTCGATACCGGCTTCTTGGATCGGATCAAGGAGCGTGCATGAGGGTCGACCTGTACTTCACGATCCCGGAGGTCGAGGGCCCCGTGGTCCAGGGTGGGACCGCCCTGGTGATCGACGTCATTCGTGCCACCAGTGTGATCACCGAAGCAATGGCGAACGGTGCTAGGGCCGTATACCCGGTCGCCGAGGCCGAGGAGGCTCTGCACCTCGCCAACCAGTTGGGCCGGGAGACCACGTTGCTTTGCGGCGAACGCCGTGGCGTGAAGATCGTGGGGTTCGACCTCGGCAACTCGCCGCGTGAGTTCACGAAGGATGCCGTCGACGGGAGGGCGTTGGTCATGACCACCAGCAATGGCACCCGGGCCTTCCTGGCGGCCGCCGAGGCGGATCGGGCCATCTCTGCGTCTTTCATGAACCTCAGCGCTGCCGCCCGAGCCGCCAGTGGCGCGGACCGTGTGTCCCTGCTGTGCGCAGGGCGGGCCGATCGCTTCTCCCTCGATGACGCGCTCTGTGGTGGACTGCTGGTGCGTAAGCTGTTTGAAGAGCATCCTGAGGCCGACTTAAACGATGCCGCGCGGGCGGCCCTCATCCTGGCGGAACGTCTTTCCGTGACAACTGAGCTGCTGTTGGAGACGGCGGCGGGTGCCGCGGTGGAGGACATCGACCTCGGGGACGACCTCCGCCTCGTGGCCGAAATCGATCGACACGATCTGGCGCCCGAGATGCTCGACCGGGTGATCCGCCTTCCGCGGTGAGTAAGCGCAAGGGGACGGGCCGGGCCCGGAAGTCCAAGTCCAAGCGCGCCACGAAGTCGAAGGCCCGTTCCAAACCCAAGGCATCGAAGGCCTCGTGGCTGGACGTCGAGCAAAGGCGGGAGATCGTAGGATACGCGCTCCTCGCGGTTGCCGTCCTGATTGCCCTGTCCCTTGTACCGGTCGAATGGCTGGGAGAGAGGGGCATCGAGTGGTTTCCGTCCGGCAACTTGATCGGCACGGTAGGGGCCATCATCGCAGCACTGCTGAACGCTGGGTTCGGGTTGGTGGCATGGTTACTACCGGTCTTGCTTGCGTCGCTGGGTCTTGAGCGCGGAGGCTGGTTGTCCAGGCAGCCGAGCTTGCGCGGCGCCGCGCTATCTGGAGGGCTGCTGGTCCTGCTCCCCATCGCTGGGCAGGTCCTGGCGCCGACCTCACGAGTGGGAGGGGCGTGGGGCGAGTGGGTCGCCACGCCGCTCGCGACGGCGTTTGGTTGGATCGGTGCGCTGGTGATCTGTGTGGCAGGATTGTTGGCGTTGGTGGTGGCGACGTTGCGGATGAGCCCTGTGAAGCCGCTGGGACGGGCCATCGCTCAGACCGGTACCGCCCTTGGTCGCACGGCCACCGCTGCCAGGGAGTCGCTGCGGGTTACTCCCGGCCCCGACGAGTCGGCTGGGGTGGCCCCTCCCATCGAAGCGCTGGGAGGTGCTGCCATCGTCCACCCCGAACCGGCGCCGGAGGGCTTCGAGGAGTCAGGCCAGGAGCCTGACCCGGAGCCGGTGGTGGATGCTGCCTCGGAGACACCCACCCACGTAGAGGCGGACACCAACGACCCACTTCCGGCGGACACCCACGAGGTGGAGAAGGACGCCCCCCTTCCGGAGCTGGACCTGCTGTACGAACCTCCCGCTGACGAGCGTCGAGGGATGGAGGAGGAGCTCGATCGACTGGGGCAGGTGCTGGTCGAAAAGCTTCAGAGCTTCAACGTCGACTGCTCACTCGGCGGTCGCACCACGGGCCCGGTGGTGACCCAGTTCGAGATCGTGCCCGCATCGGGGGTCAAGGTCAACAAGATCGCCAACCTGGACGCGGACCTGGCGCTGGCCATGAAGGCCAAGAGCATCCGAATCGTTGCGCCCATTCCCGGGAAGGGGGCCGTGGGCGTGGAGATCCCCAACCCCAAGGCGAGCTCGGTGCCGCTGCGTGAGGTGTTGCAGTCGAAAGCCTTCCAGGACGGACGGGCGACGCTCCCACTGGCCTTGGGAAGAGACTTGACCGGGCGCGCCTATGTTGCGGACCTGACCAAGATGCCCCATGTCCTGATCGCGGGAGCCACCGGATCGGGGAAATCGGTGTGCCTGAACACCATCATCACGAGCCTGGTGTATCGGCACACACCAGAGACGCTCCGCCTACTACTGATCGACCCCAAGATGGTGGAGCTCTCCACCTACGGTCACCTCCCGCACCTGCGGCACTCCGTGGTCACCGACCCCAAAGACGCGGCGGCCGTGCTGAAGTGGGCCGTGCTGGAGATGGAACGCCGGTACGCGCTGCTGTCCGTCAACGGTGTCCGTTCCATCAAGGAGTTCAACGACCGGGTCCGATCGGGGGTAGTGCACAAGCGCAAGAAGGCCGAAGGAGAGGAGGGAGATCCGGACCGCTGGATCTACACCGACGGCGTGCTGCCATTCGTCGTGGTGGTGGTCGACGAGCTGGCCGATCTCATGATGAGCGTGCAGGGTGAGGTGGAGAAGCCACTGACCCAGTTGGCGCAAAAGGCGCGCGCCATCGGAATCCATCTCATTGTGGCCACGCAGCGGCCCAGCGTGAACGTGATTACCGGTCTCATCAAGGCCAACTTCCCCACCCGCATCGCGTTCAGGGTGGCGTCCAAGACCGACTCACGCACCATCCTCGACCAGAACGGAGCGGACGCCTTGCTAGGCAATGGGGATATGCTCTTCCTTCCCCCTGGGCAGAGCGAACCCGTGCGCATGCAGGGCGCCTTCATCTCCACGGAAGAGACCGACCATCTAATGTCGTGGTTCCGCACGCGGATGGATGAGAAGCGCGCGCGCCTGGCCGAGGTGTCAGAAGACGAGGGTGACATCCTCGCACTTGTCCGAGAGCGCGAAGCCGAGGACGGGGACCAGACCTCATTCGCCTCGCGCGCCCCCGAGCACGACGAACTCTTCCGAGCCGCGGCCGAGGTGTGCATCCAACAGGAAGGGGGCTCCACCTCGCTGCTGCAGCGCAAGCTTCGTATCGGCTACGGTCGGGCCGCCCGCATCGTGGATCAGCTCCACGAAGCCGGGGTGTTGGGCCCCCCGGACGGCTCCAGGCCCCGTGACGTCTTGATTGGCCACGACGGGCTCGACCTCCTGATGAGCGGATTGGGCGGCGACGCCGATGCCTCGGAGTCGCGCTGACCCGGTCCACCGATAGGAACGGCGTTCGGCGCCCCCGTGTAGGAACCGGGACCCCTCGTTGGAGAGGTCTGGAGAGCTCCGATGGAACGTTGACGGGTGGAGTTGATTGTGAAAGACGCAGTGTGGAGTGACGTCCGTCGCCGGGTGGGGTGGGGCGCGGCACTAGGGACAGTCCTGGCCCTCCTGACCGGCCCCGCGCCCGCCGCAGCGCAAGAGGGAGAGGCCCTCGCGTTGCTGGAACAGGCCAGCCAGCGGTACGAGGAGCTACACGGCCTCTGTGCCGACTTCGCTCAGGAGCTACAGGTGCCGCTCCTCGGCCAAACCATCGCCAGTCGCGGGCGCATGTGTCAGATGGATCCCAGCTTCTTTCGCATGGATTTCTCGGACCCCGACGGTGACGTGATCGTCGCGGACGGAACCCACTTGTGGATGTATTTACCGAGCGCCCAGCCAGGCCAAGCGATCCGTCGCGAGATGGGTGAGTCGGGTCAGCGGATCGATTTCCAGCGGGAGTTCCTCGAGGACCCCGGTATAAAGTACGCGCCGGAATGGGTGGGTCCCGAGCAGGTCGACGGCAAAGCGACGCAGCACGTCCGCTTGATTCCACAGACGTCCTCCGACTACAACAGCGCGGAGGTGTGGCTGGACGAGGTGGAGTTCTTGATTCGAAGGATCCGTATCGAACACACGAACGGGTCCGTGCGCATTCTGGAGCTTACCCGCATAGATCTGGCCCCGGACCTGAACGCGGACGATTTTCGATATACCCCGCCCGCCGGTACCAACGTCGTCGGGGGTCCGTGAGTCCGAAAGGGAGCGGCGTGTCGAAGCGAGCTCGACGCCGTGACCTTCCGGTACTGCCGTTGGAGGCCATTACCGGAGCCGACCCAGCGACGCTTGCCCTAGAGACGATGTCCGGCGCCCCTGCCACGGGTCCGGTCTTTGGTCTCGTAACGCTGGGGTGCGACAAGAACACGGTCGACTCCGAGCACATCCTGGCACGCTTGCTGGGGCAGGGGGCCCAGGTGTCTGAGGACTTGGCGCTCGCCGAGGTGCTCCTGATCAATACCTGCGGGTTCATCGAGGCTGCCAAAACCGAATCGATCGAAACCATCCTGGAAGCCTGCGCGCAGAAGCAGCGCGGCAACGTGCGAGCCGTGGTTGCGGTGGGGTGCCTGGTGCAGCGCTACAAGGATGAACTCGTGGCAGAACTCCCCGATGTCGATCTCTTTCTGGGCCTGTCCGAGCTCGATCGTCTGGTCCCCCAACTCAGGGACCGGGGGTTGCTTGCGGGAGCGGAAGTCCCGCTCATGGAGCGCCCGCTCCGCGTCCTCTCCACGGCAACTCCACACACCTCGTACTTGAAGATCAGCGAAGGGTGTGATCACACATGCGCATTCTGTGCGATTCCCCTGATGCGAGGGCTGCATCGTTCCGCTGATCTGAATCAACTGGTGCGCGAGGCCGCCTCATTGTCACGGAGTGGTGTGCAGGAGATCAACGTGGTATCGCAAGACACCACCTGGTACGGTCGCGACCTCCGGCGCAGGCTCGGGGCAGCGGCCCCATTGCTTCCAGAGCTTCTCCGCGCGCTGCTTGACGGCTCCGAGGTGCCGTGGTTTCGGCTTTTCTACATGTATCCGTCCGGCATCACGCGGGAACTGGTCGAACTGATTGCCACCGAGTCGCGGTTGCTTCCCTACCTGGACATGCCGCTTCAGCATGGCAGTGATCGCATGCTGAAAGCGATGCGGCGTCCCGAGCGCAAGGCCACCATCCGCGAGCGGGTGCGTTGGCTTCGAGAGGCCGTCCCCGACCTGACCCTGAGAACGACGGTCATCGTGGGGTTCCCCGGCGAATCGGACGAGGACTTCCAGGAGTTACTCGACCTCCTCGACGAACTGAGGTTCGAGCGCGTCGGCGCCTTTGCCTACTCGACCGAAGAAGGGACCCCGGCAGCGACCTACGAAGCCCAGGTACCGGAGGCGCTGAAACGCGAACGCCTAGAGCGGCTCCTCAACCTCCAGTCTGACCGCTCTCTTGAACACAACCTGGGTAAGGTCGGTACCCGGGCGAGGGTTCTGGTCGACGAGCGAACACCCGACGATCCCGACTACGCAGGGGTGGGACGAAGCGCGGGTCAGGCAATTGACGTGGACGGCGTGACGCGCATTCTTCGTTCCGGGGACGCCGACGCACTCCGGGCCGGGGCGTTCGTGAACGTCAGAGTTGTGGATGCCGAGGAGCATGATTTGATCGGCAGGGTAGGCGCTTGAATCGGGAGGGTACCGGAGACGGTGCCCCGAATCTGAACAGGAGGGGACACGTGCGGGGGTTGTGGTGTGCGGTGGTGGTGTGGACGATGGGGATGGCCCTGGGACCGTCGGTCCAACCCGTCGCGGGGCAGGGGCCCGACCTGGGCGAGTTCGACTACGAAAATCTGACGTTCCGAGGCGTGGGGGTAGACGTCGGCTATCTCTTCCCCAATCGGGTGGAGTCCACGCTGAGCGTGGGAGGCAGGGTGGATCTCGGCTACCTCGGGCCCAGCTTCCGCATCGTCCCGCACGTGAGCTACTGGTCTTCGTCGTTCAAGGCTGCGGAGGTCCGGGAGTTGGAGTCGCAGCTCATGGCACTCATCGAGAGCGAGCTGCCCCCAGGCACCCAGGCTCCCGATGTGAACCTCGGCATCATCGATTGGTCGGATCTGGCGGTGGGTCTGGATGGCCACTTCGTGTGGGCGGTACCCAGCGCCGGTGTGCTGACCTTCGCCGGGGTGGGGACCACGGCGCATTTCCTGAACGGCTCGGGCGAAGCCATCGCAGGCACCTTCGTGGAAGACCTCCTCGACTCCTGGACCGTGGGGATCAACGTGCACGGAGGGGCCGAGGTGCCCCTCTCCGACCGTTATCGCGTCTATAGCGTTGCCCGCTACCACCTACTGGAGGACCTGCGGGCCTTCGAGGTTCGGCTGGGCGGTCAGATCATGGTGGGCGACGCCCTCCCCGGGGAGCGCCTGCGGTGAGTGACGGAAGGACCCGACTGGGAATCCTGGGGGCGGGCGCCGTCAGCCAGGTCGCACACCTACCGCTATTGGCGGATCGCCAGGACGTCGAAGTCGTGGCGGTCGCGGACAAGGACCCCATGAAGGCCCGGGAGGTCGCTGCCCGATTCGAGATCGGCCAGGTGCGAGAGGACCTCGCCATCGTCGAGGATCCCGGCATCGACGCCGTGATTATCGCGACCCCCAACCACCTCCATGAGCGCCAGGCGCTCCAAGCCCTGGAGGCCGGCAAGCATGTGCTGGTGGAACGGCCCATCGCCCTGAGCGCCGAGGGCGCCGAGGCCTTGGTCGCCGCCGCCGCCGAATACGACCGCACGCTGTTGGTGGGGCTCTCACATCGCTACCGCCCGGACGTCACCGCGCTCCGTTCGTTTGTCGCGGGCGGCGAGCTGGGTCCCATCTATTCGGTGTCGGGTAGCGTGCTCAATCGGCGGGTGGCGCTCACCCGCAACTCATGGCGTCACCGACGTGCCGAGGCCGGGGGCGGTGCTTTGATGGACCTTGGGGTGCAGCTCCTGGACCTGTGCCTCTGGCTGGTAGGCTATCCGGTAGTTGCAAGGGTCAGCTCGGTGACCCTGAGCGGGGACGGTGAGGTGGAGGATGCAGCGGTCCTGATGGCCGAGACCGAGAGCGGCATCGCCATCGCTCTGGAGGCCACGTGGAGCCTCTTCGCTGACGCCGATCACTACCACACGCGCGTGCTTGGAAGGGAAGGATCGGGTTGGTTGCCTCCGCTCAAGATGCACCGACTGCTGGGCGGACGCTCCATGGACGTGACACCCGGGCAGTCCTCGAAGGAGAATCTCTACATGGCCGGCTACCGCAGGATGCTCGATCGCTTCCTGAGCATGGCTTCAGGCATCCGGGCTCCGGAGCACTCCGAGGATCAGGTGGTGCTGATGGGCATCATCGAGGCGGCCTATCAGTCCGCGCAGGAGCAGCGCGAGGTGCGTCCCCGCGCGCAGTGAGCACACCCGGGTGAGCGTCTGGGGACACCGCGCCCTCGTCGCGACCTCCGCGCTGCTGGTGGTTGCCGGGTTCCCCCCCCTCCGCGTTGCGGCAGCTCCCTTCGTAGCATACGCGCTTCTGGCCCTGGCACTCGAGCGGAACTGCCTCGCTACCGGCGCTGCGTCTCCGTTCTGGACGGGTGCGCTTTGGGGGACCGTCTGCTGGGGGGGCCTGCTGCCGTGGACGTGGGCTGCGCTGGCGCCTCAGCCGCTCCTGGGGTTGGGCGCCTACCTGTCGCTGGTGGGTGCGTTCGCCCTGCTTCTTGGCCTCATGTGCGTAGCGATCGTCTTCTTGCGCCGGGACGTCGGGCTCCCCCTGGCCCTGGCGTTCCCGTTGGGGTGGGTCGCGTTCGAGTGGCTGCGAGGGCACCTGGGGCCGCTCTCGTTCCCATGGCTGCCGGTCGCCGCAGGGTTGGTCGATTGGCCCGCACTGTTGGCGCCCACCCGCTGGTTCGGGAGCTCCGGACTCGCCTGGTGGCTCCTGCTCCCACAGGCTTGGGCCGCTGGCCTGGTGGCCCGATCCACGCCTCCGCGCCTCCCACCTCGCCGACGCCTCGTGTTGCTCCCGGCGCTGGTGGTGTGGATGGCACTTCCAGTCACGGCCGCTCGGGAGACGAGCACGGGGACCCAGGAGCGTAGAGTGCTCATCCTGCAGCCCAACCTCCCCGCCTTCGCCGACCCGACCCAACAGTCCGAGCGTGCGCTCGCGTGGACCCGATCGGCACTGGCTCCGTACGGGACGCCCGAGCCATCGGTCGACCTGGTGGTGCTTCCGGAGGGAACTTTCCCCGTGGATGTGGTCCGCAGCCCCCGTTTGGTCGATGCGCTCACTGGGCTGTCCGAGGAGGTGGGGGCTCCCCTGGTGTTTGGGGGGTGGGCACAGGGGCCTCTGGTGGCGGCGAGGCGCGTCGGCAATGCCGCATTCGTCGCCACTTCCTACGGGCTGTCCGACGATGTGTACCACAAGCGTCGGCTGGTCCCCGCCGTGGAGTGGATTCCGCTGGGGATCGGGGGGAAGGGTCTGACCCCGGGTGAGGCACCCGGTCTCTTCGAGCTCACAGGGTGGCGTTGGGGCGTGCTCATTTGCTACGAGTCGATCTTTCCAGCGGCCGGCCGCGATGTGGTGGAGGCGGGGGCGGACGTCATCCTGAACCTCACCAACGACGCCTGGTACGGAAGGCCGGGAGCCGGCAGGCTCGGCCTCGAGCAGCATCCGGCCCACGTGGTGCTCCGTGCCGTGGAAACCGGGCGCCCCGTGGTTCGGGTGGCCAACACGGGTCCGTCGTTCGTGGTGGGACCTCATGGACGCGTCGGGCGACGAACCCCGCTACGCGAAGCGACCCTGCTGGAGGTGAGCGTCCCCCTCGGTGACGTCGGTCGAACGCTCTTCACCCGTTTGGGAGACCTCGTGGGGATGTCGTCCGCGGCGCTCACGCTGCTGTTGTTGGGCGCGGGGAGGGCCTCTCGAGCTGGGGCACCCAGGCACTCGAACGGCCTTGAGGCCGTGGATGCACCCCACTAAAATCACCGAGCACTCCGTAGGGCCTCGGTCACCGCAATGGTACCTCCCGGGGCTTCCTCCGCTCGCCCTCCTTTTCTGGGTCCGCTCCTCGAATGAGCAACAGCGTCGTGGACGAACGCCTGCTGGCCAGTCTCCAGCGGACGATTGAGCGTTTCGAGGGTGTAGAGCGTGAGTTGTCCGACCCTAAGACGCTCCAGGCGCCCGATCGACTTCGGGAGCTGGGAATCGAACGGTCGGAGCTGGAAGAAGCGGTCGCCGAGGGCAAGCGCCTGCTGAGGTTACAGGTCGAGTTGACCGAAGCCCGTCAACTTGCGGAGGAAGCCGAAGATCCCGAGATGCGCGAGTTGGCGCAGGTGGAGGCCGAGGGGCTCGAGGCGTCGCTGGCGACCTTGGAAGCGCGGGTCAGACAGCTTCTGGTGCCGAAGGATCCCTTGGAGGATCGGGCCGCGGTGATCGAGGTGCGGGCCGGTACTGGCGGGGACGAGGCGGGCCTCTTTGCGGCCGACTTGCTACGGATGTATCGGCGCTTGGCCGAGCGGCAGAACTGGGCGGTCGAGTTGCTCTCCCTGAGCGAGGGCATCCCTGGCTCGATCAAAGAGGCCATCGCGGTCGTGCGAGGGAAGGGCGCGTACGGACGACTTCGGTTCGAGTCGGGGGTTCACCGCGTACAGCGGGTGCCCGACACCGAGAGTCAGGGACGCATCCACACGTCGGCTGCGACGGTGGCGGTCCTGCCCGAGGCCGAGGAGATCGACGTCGCAATCGATCCCAACGACCTGAGAATCGACGTCTTCCGGTCCTCGGGCCCGGGTGGACAGTCCGTGAACACCACCGATTCAGCGGTTCGGATCACCCATCTGCCCACCGGACTGGTGGTCTCCTGTCAGGACGAGAAGTCGCAGCTCAAGAACAAAGCAAAAGCCATGAAGGTCCTGCGGTCCCGGTTGCTGGATCGGGTCGTAGCCGACCAGGAAGCGGAACGCGCCAGGGAACGCCGGCTCCAGGTCGGCACCGGCGACCGGAGCGCGAAGATTCGGACCTACAACTTTCCTCAGAACCGGGTCACCGACCACCGGATAGGCCTCACGCTCTATAAGCTACCCGAGGTGTTGGATGGGGACCTGGACGAAGTGGTCACCGCGCTTCGGCTGGCGAAAGAGCAGGAGCGCATGGAGGCGGAGGAGTGACGCGTCCACCTCCGTCGTCCCCTCAGATCGTGGACCGGACCCGTCCTGTAGAGCCCCCCCCGGCCGGCAGGCCCTGGACGTTGCTCCACCTCCTGCGTTGGAGCACCCAGTACCTCGGAGAGAAGGATGTCCCGGAGGCGCGTCTGCAGTCGGAGTTGTTATTGGCCCATGCCCTGGGCCTGGCTCGCCTCGATCTCTACCTGCAGTACGATCGGCCCCTCGAGGCCGAAGAACTGGATCGCTTTCGCCCACTGCTGCGCGGACGGGCCAGGCGGGAGCCCGTGCAGTACCTGCTCGGTTCCGTGGCCTTCCGGGATCTGGAGCTGAGAATCGACCGGCGAGCGCTGATCCCGCGCCCGGAAACTGAAGGGTTGGTGGAGGAGGTGCTCGGTTGGATGGGCCGACAACCGGCGTCGCCCCGGTCGGTGTTGGAAATCGGGACCGGTAGCGGGGCCATCGCCTTGGCGCTCCGAACAGAGGCCGACCCACCCCTCGAGCGGATCGTCGCAACGGACCTGTCGGAGGATGCGCTGGCGCTGGCCCGGAGCAATGCGGAGCGCCTCGGCGCCGACGGCATCGACTGGCGAACAGGAGCCGGCTTCGATCCCCTGCGGGAGGGGGAGGTGTTCGATGTCGTGGTGTCCAATCCCCCCTACGTTTCCCTCGAAGCCTCCGGGGAGCTGGAGCCCGAGGTGGTGTCGTTCGAGCCGGCCGAGGCGCTGTTTGCCGGAACCGACGGCCTGGAGGTGCTCAGCCCCCTGATCGCCGGGGCGGGCGCGGTGCTGCGCGAAGGGGGGCTGCTGGCGCTGGAGATCGGTGCCGACCAGGGGCCCGCCGTACAGGCCCTCGCCGAGCGCGCCGGAAACTGGCGGGAAATCCGCGTGGCCAAGGACTTGAGCGGTCGAGATCGTTATCTTCTCGCCGCAAGAATGGAGTAGAAGGCTGTAGAAGCAGTAGCCAGACCTCGAGATCCGGACGGGATAGATGTCCGCATTAATGAACATGGCGAAAGAGCTCGGGGGTGTGATTGCTCGCACCGACGAGTATCAGGCCCTGCAACGTGCGGTGCGCTCGGCAGACGAAGATCAGGAGTTGAACGAGCTGCGTGCCGAGATGGATGGGCTGGAGACGCGAGTTTCCGAAGCACTCCGAGCGGGCAACGAACCGGAGGCTGCACTGGCTGAGGAGTACAACACCACCTTCAGTAGCCTCCAGGCAAATCCCAGTTATCAGCGGCTGGTTGCCGCTCAGACCAATTTTGACAAGGTCCTCACCAAGGTGAACGAGACGATCACCAGAGGGCTCCAGGAAGCGGGCGAGAGCCGGATCATCCTGCCGTCGTGAGCGTAGCGGAGCCGGCCGGAGGCACGACCGAAGAGCGAGAAAAGGGCCTCAAAGCACTTCGGACCCCAGTCTACCGGATCATCGAGCCCATCACCCAGTGGTTGGTGCGGCACCGGGTACATCCCAACCTCATCAGCACGCTGGGTTTTGCCGTCACGGTCGTGGCTGGTCTCCTCTACCATTCCGATCACGTTCGGACCGCGGGCTTCTTCGTTCTATTGGGGGGGCTTTTCGACATCTTCGACGGCCGAGTGGCCCGCGAGAGCGGTTTGGCGTCGAAGTTCGGGTCCTTCTACGACTCCACAATGGATCGCATAAGTGAAATCGTGGTCTTTCTAGGGCTCTTGTCTCTGTACAATGAATACCGTACGGACCCGTCCGATGTCGGGATGATCTACATGATCGTTTTGGCCTTGGCAGGCTCGATGATGGTGAGCTACACCCGGTCCAGGGCCGAAGCCCTGGGGTTGGACTGTAGCGTCGGTTTCATGCAGCGGGCCGAGCGGGTCGTGTTGCTGGGACTCGGCTCGCTCCTGTTCGGGTTGATGTGGGGTGGCGCCGTGATCAGTGGCATCATCGTGATCATGGCCATCACCACCAACATCACGGCCGTGCAAAGAATGATCTGGGTATACAAGCACGCCTCGGGTGTGCCGCTCGAATAGGCGGCGGCCCAGCGGAATTCAGGGTCCGACTCGAGTCGGACCGACACAAGAACTGATCAAGGAGAAGTCTTCGCAATGGATCGGCCGGAGATTCGCAGTGCTCAGGGCAAGTTGGGGGTTCTCCTACCAGGCCTGGGCGCCGTAGCCACCACACTGGTGGCTGGGGTGGAGGCCACGAAGAAAGGACTGGCCCGCCCCATCGGAAGCCTCACCCAAATGAACACCATTCGCCTCGGCAAGCGGACCGAGGGGCGGACCCCTTTGATCCGTGAGTTCATCGGTCTCGCCGAGCTGGATCAGCTCGTGTTCGGGGCGTGGGATCCGATCGCTGACGACGCCTTTGACAGTGCGGTCAACGCGGGCGTTCTGGAGCGCAGCCACCTCGATCCCATCGAGTCGGAGTTGAGGGGCGTCAAGCCGATGGCCGCGGCCTTCGATCGTGAGTATGTCAAGCGGTTGGACGGGCCGAACGTGAAGAAGGCGGCCAATAAGAAGGCACTGGCCGAGGCACTCCGAGAGGACATTCGCCGCTTCAAGGCCGAGCACGGTTGTGAACGCCTGGTGATGATCTGGTGTGGTTCCACCGAGATCTTCCTTCAGCCCGGCGCGGCGCATGCCTCGATCGAAGCCTTCGAAAAGGCAATGGAGGATGACGATCCCTCCATCGCTCCAAGCATGTTGTACGCGTATGCTGCGATCATGGAGGGAGTGCCTTACGCCAACGGTGCGCCCAACCTGTCGGCGGACTTTCCTGCGCTGGAGCGGCTTGCCATCGATCGCGGCGTGCCGATCGGCGGCAAGGACTTCAAGACGGGTCAGACGCTGATGAAGACCATCCTGGCCCCCGGGCTGAAGGCCCGGATGCTGGGGCTGAGCGGGTGGTTCAGCACCAACATTCTCGGGAATCGCGACGGCGCCGTGCTGGATGATCCGGACTCGTTCAAAACGAAGGAGGAGTCGAAGCTCGGCGTGCTCGATCACATCTTGCAGCCTGAACTCTACCCGGCACTGTACAAGGACTTCTATCACAAGGTGCGGATCAACTACTATCCTCCGCGGGGAGACAACAAGGAGGGATGGGACAACCTCGATATCTTCGGGTGGATGGGATACCCGATGCAGATCAAGGTCGACTTCCTGTGCCGCGACTCGATCCTGGCTGCGCCTATTGTGTTGGATCTCGCCATCTTCCTCGACCTGGCGTCGCGTGCAGGAATGCGCGGAGTGCAGGAGTGGCTGTCGTTCTATTTCAAGAGCCCGCAGGCGCCGCAGGGTCTCTATCCGGAACACGATCTGTTCATCCAGCATTGGAAGCTGAAGAACACGCTACGCTGGCTGGGCGGAGAGGATCAACTCACGCACCTTGGGCTCGAGTACTACGAATGACCTGATCGGTGCCTCGACTCTCTGTGTGGCTCACGAACTCTTGAACATCGGACTATGAAGGGCGTCTTCATTGCGCTCGAGGGCCCGGAAGGGTCGGGGAAGTCCACGCAGACCTTCCTGCTGAGCGAGTGGCTGAGGGAAGGGGGGCGTGCAGTCACGCAGGTCCGGGAGCCGGGGGGCACCCCCGTGGGCGAGGCCATCCGGAGTCATGTGTGGGTGCGCCCCGACCTCTCGATCGACGCCACGACCGAACTGCTGCTGGTCTCGGCGGCTCGGGCGGCGCTGATCCAGGAAGTGGTGGCGCCTGCCCTGGACGAGGGTCGGGTGGTGCTGGCCGACCGATTTGCCCTATCTACGTTGGCCTATCAGGGGTATGGCCGAGGCCTTGCATTGGATACGATCCGTCAGATCACAGGGCTCGCCACGGGCGGAATCGAGCCGGACCTGTATGTTCTTCTCGACCTGCCCGAGGACGCGGGGACCGAGCGGCAGCGGGTGGCGGGGAAGGTGGCGGACCGGATGGAGCGGGAGGGATCGGACTTCCTGCAGCGGGTCTCAGCCGGGTACCGCGAACTGGCGACCACCGAGCCGGGTATAGCCGTGGTCGATGGTCTTGGCAGTGTCGACGAAGTGCAGACGTGCTTGAGAGATGTGCTGATCGCCCGCTTGCCCGGGCTCTTCCCAGCCTGATCTCGAGGTTCTCCTGATGGTGAGGCAGGCATGATAGGCGGGAAGTCTTGGATGGGGCCCACCGTGGTTCTGGCAATCGCATTTGTGAGTGGCGGCTGGTTTTTCCAGCAGGGGACCGCCAGAGGGGAGACCTCGTTTGCCACCGGTCGTCTCTTCGACCAGGTCGCCGATTTGGTGCAGAGCAGCTTCGTCGATGAGGTCGATCAGAGCGAGATGTATCGGGCGGCGATCGACGGGATGCTGGAGACGTTGAACGACCCCAATACCGGCTTCCTGGAGGGCAGCCAGTTCGAAAACCTGGCCATCCGTACCGACGGTGAGTACGGAGGGGTGGGGCTCGAGGTGCTGGAGCGGGATGGTTTCGTCACTGTGATGTCGGTGATTCCAGGCGCACCGGGCTCTCGCGCCGGGGTGCGGGCCGGAGACCGGATCGTCGCTGTGGATGGCACCCCCGTGGTGGACCGCGACGCGGCCATGGCGGTGGATCTCCTTCGAGGTGAGCCGGGCACCGACGTCTCGATGAGCGTGCAACGTCCCGGTGTCGAGGATGAACTGACCTTCGAGGTGACCCGCGCCCTGGTGCAGGTGATGTCGGTCCCCTTCGCGACGATGCTGGAAGAGGGCATTGGCTACGTTCCCTTACAGGTCTTCTCCGAGACGTCGACACGCGACCTGGAGCAGGCCATCGACTCCCTCCAGAGCGCCGGTGCAGAGAGCATCGTGCTGGACCTGCGTGGGAATCCGGGCGGCGTGCTGGACGGGGCGGTAGCCATCTCGGACCTCTTCCTGGAGGCCGGCGACGATGTCGTGGAAACCCGTGGGCGCGCTCGCGGACAGTCGACCATCTATCGGGCCAGCGAAGCCGAGCGTTTCGAAGGTCTATCGGTGGCGATTCTGGTAGACGGTCAGTCGGCCAGCGCTTCCGAGATCGTTGCCGGAGCACTCCAGGACCACGATCGAGCGTTGGTCATCGGTGAAAGGACGTTCGGGAAGGGGTCGGTCCAAACGCTCTACCCGCTCACGGGGGGGGATGTACTAAAGCTGACGACGGCTCGCTGGTTTACCCCGGTCGGGCGCTCGATCCAGAAGGACCACGCCGAACAGCGTGAGGCCCTGTCCGCGGGAGCGCTCGCCCTGAACGGACACCTGGTGCCCCGGCCCGACACGGTGCAACTACCGGAGTTCGAATCGCTCGGCGGTCGTACACTGGTCGGTGGGGGTGGGATCACACCCGACCTACTCGTGTCCCCCGACACGCTGACGACCGAGGCCCAGGAGGCTGTGTACGACCTCTACGCGAGTCGCGGGGCGGTGAACCAGGCTCTCTTCGACTTCGTGGTGCGCAAGATATCAGAGGACGGACCCGAGGTTCAGGTGACGGACGCGCTGCTCACGGAGTTCAAGAGTCAGCTGGCAAATCGCGGCGTGTCTGTGGATCGGGCGGCATGGGATTTGGCGCTACCGTTCCTGCGCTTTCGCTTGGCCTCGGAGGTTGCGCTGCAGGGATCGGGGAACCTGGCCCAGTTTCACGTGCGGGCCTCCGAGGACGTCGTGCTGATGACCGCGGTTGAACGCCTTCGGGCCGCCGATGGAGCACCTTCGGCGCTCATGGAGGCGGGCAGCCCATGACCGAAGCAAGCGGGCTTTCTTCGAACCCGGAGTGACGTCGGAGTCGAATCGAATCGACGTGGTCCGCGGGGATGTCGTCGAATCCAGTCATCGAGTTCACCTGGCCGTGGTGAACGCAGAAGGGACGCGCCTGGTAACCGCCGGCGACGCTGGTCGCCTCACCTACTTCCGGTCCTCCGCCAAGCCGCTGCAGGCCCTGCCCTTGGTGGAGGACGGCGTGGATGTGCGCTGGGGCTTGAGTGCAGAAGACCTGGCGCTTTGCTGCGCATCGCACGGAGGGGAACCGGCGCACGTCGAGGGCGTCCGTGCCCTGCTCGCCAAGGTGGGTGTTCCGGAGACGGCCCTCGCCTGTGGGGCGCATCTACCCATGCACGTGCCCTCGGCCCATCGTTTGATTCAAGACGGGGGACAGGCTGAACGCATCCACAACAATTGTTCGGGCAAGCATGCCGGTATGCTGGCGTTGGCCAAACATCACGGGTGGCCTTTGGAGGGCTACCAAGCCCACGCGCATCCCGTCCAGCGGCGCATGCTGAGTGAGGTGTCGCGCTGGACGGGCGCCGATCGGGACGCCATCCAGGTGGGCGTTGACGGATGTGGCGTATCGTGCTTCGGCCTGTCGGTGGAACACATGGCCCAGGGGTACGCGCGCTTCGCGGAGGCGGCCCGCACGGAGGGCGGCGCTCGAACGATCGTACGAGCCATGACCCGCCATCCCTGGTGCGTTGCAGGGACGGGACGCCTTTGCACCATGCTCATGGAGGCGATGGACGGCCGTGCCTTTGTGAAGGTGGGCGCTGAGGGCGTGTACGGTGCGGGTATTCCGGAGCGGGGGTGGGGCGTGGCGCTCAAGGTCGAAGATGGTGGTTGGCGGGGAGCGGAGGTCGCGCTGATGTCGGTGTTCGAGCAGTTGGCGCTGTTGCCCGCCGGGGCGGGCGTGCTCGCGTCCTTCCGGCCTGTCCGGCTCCACAACACCTGTGGTGAGGAGGTCGGGTACATTGTCTCGCGCCTTCAACTGGAGGTCCAGCATGCTTGAGCCGGACACCCGGGTGCTCTTGCGGGTTGCGGCGGCCCTGGCCAGGAGGCAGCCCCCCGAAATCGACAGGGCGCTAGAGGCGGCGTCGAGGGTTGCCGATGCCCTGGCCGTGGAGGAGGTGCTGCTGCAGGCGCATCTCTTCCTGGGGTTTCCGGCGACTCTGGACGGGTTGACCCGGTGGCGCCGACACCATCCGGTCGCGGCGGGGAATGAGGGCCCGGAAGGACGTGACGTGTGGGCTGTCCGGGGCCCCGACGTGCTCGCCCGGGTGTACGGCGACCAGGCGGGGCGGTTGCGAGAGAATGTCCGTGCGTTGCACCCGGCGCTCGAGCGGTGGATGGTGGAAGAGGGATACGGAAAGGTGTTGGGCCGGGACGGCTTGAGCCTCTGCCAGCGAGAACTGGTCACTGCCGTGCAGCTTGCCGTTTTGGGACCCTCCCCTCAGCTCTTCTCGCACCTTCGCGGGGCGCTCCGTGTGGGCGCAGCGACTGCGGACGTGGAAGAAGCGATCGAACTGGCCGTGGCAGCCGGCGTGCCCGATCCGGTCGGGGTGCGACAGGTGTGGGAAGACGTACTTAGGCGTGCCACCGGGTCCGATGCGTCACCGGCCGAGGTGAGCTGAACATGTTCGTCGATCGGGCGGTCATCGAGGTCGTTGCAGGCACGGGTGGGAGTGGCTCCGATGCGTTCTTGCGGCTGAAGTATATGCCCCGAGGAGGTCCCGCCGGCGGGGATGGGGGGCGGGGGGGCGATGTGGTGTTGGTAGCCGATGACCAGCTCACAACGCTCACGGATCTGACCCATCGGAGGCACTACCGCGCCGAGCGGGGACAGCACGGGCAGGGGAGCAACAAGACGGGAGCGAGTGGCGAGACGCTCGAACTTCGGGTGCCGCCGGGGACCGTGGCGACCGATGCAGATACCGACGAGTTCCTGGGCGAACTCACGGAAGCTGGGGAGAGACTGGTGGTCGCGAAGGGTGGGCGCGGCGGGCGGGGCAACGCCCGTTTTGCTACCGCGACCCACCAGTCACCCACGCGCTGGGAACGGGGAGGCGAGGGGGAGTCTCGCAAGGTGGCATTGGAACTCAAGCTCATTGCGGACGTGGGGTTGGTCGGCCAACCCAACGCGGGAAAGTCGACACTGATCAGTACCGTGTCTTCGGCTCGCCCCCGAATCGCGGATTACCCATTCACCACGCTGGAACCGAACCTTGGGGTCGTGTCGCTTTCGGATTACCGCACGTTCGTGATGGCGGATATCCCCGGCATCATCGAGGGTGCCCATGAAGGGAAGGGACTCGGGCATCAGTTCCTCCGCCATATCGAGCGCACGCGAGTCCTGGCGTTGCTCGTTCCCGTCGACTCAGAGGACGCGCAGGCCGAGTATGATGGACTGCGACGAGAGCTGCACGCCTACTCGGCCGAGCTGGCCCGCAGGCCCCACTGCCTGGTGTTGGCGAAGACCGATCTCCTGCCAGCGGACGCACCGCTTCCGGAGGTCACGGCCGACGGTGCGTTGGGCGTGTTTCCCATCTCGTCGGCGACTCACAGCGGCCTGCAGGAGTTAAACGAGCAGCTTTGGCGCGCCTCCCAGGCAGAGCGAGCCGAGCCTGAGGATGACGGGGTATGGACCCCGTAGCTCGTGAGCAGTGGGCGGCGGTCTCCGTGGCTTCCTTCATGGGAGCACGGACGCGCGCCACCGGCGCAGGGCTCAGGCGGTGTCGGACAGCCCAGCGCTTTCTCCAGGAACTGCGGGGCGTGTCTGGTAAGCGTCAGGAGCTGGCCGCCGCGGAGCGGGTCGCCCACGAGGCGCTCGAGCGCACACGCGAGCTGGGTTGCGAGGTGCTCGCCTGGGGCCTGCCCAACTACCCGGAGGGTCTGCGGGACTTGCACGATCCCCCGGCAGTGCTGTTTGCCCAAGGGCGGCTCTCGCTTCTCTCGGGTCCAGCGGTGGCGGTCGTGGGGATGCGTGCGGCCTCCCGGTATGGGACACGCATCGCGCGGTGGATGGGTTCAGAGATGGGCGCTCGGGGAGTCACCGTGGTGTCCGGCCTCGCCAGGGGCGTGGACGCGGCTGCCCACGAGGGCGCGGTCGAGACGAAGGGAGGGTCGATCGCCGTCCTGGGGACGGGAGTGGACGTGCCCTACCCGCGGGCGAACCAACGCCTCGCGCGCCGACTTCGCGATCGCGGACTGGTGCTCTCCGAGTTCCTGCCGGGCACGCCCGCCTACCCCGCCCATTTCCCCCGCCGGAACCGGATCGTGGCCGCCCTGTCGAACGCAGTGATCGTGGTCGAGGCGCGGAAGAAGAGCGGTTCGTTCATCACCGTCGACCACGCGCTCGACTTGGGTAAGCCGGTGTTCGGCGTCCCGGGACCCATCGATAGCCCGCGTTCCCGAGGCGTCCACGAGCTGTTGCGTCAGGGAGCGACCCTGCTTTCCGACCTCGACAGCCTCTGGCTCGAGCTCGAAGGCAACCTGTCCCTCCCGCTGTTCGCGCCGGAGCTGGGGGTCGCTGTGAGCGAGCCAGAGGCCAGGGTGGGAGGCGGGGCTACCCGAAAGGTGTGGGAGGGGCTCGCCGAACCTTCCGGTGCGGACGAGCTGGCCGCCCTGACCCGGATGGCGCCTTCCGACATCAGCACCATTCTGACGGAGCTCGAGCTGATGGGACTGATCGTGCGCGGGTTGGACGGACGCTACGCGCGCCGCCGGGTGGCCTCCTGAGCCCGGTCCGGGCGATCTACGTTCACGCGCCGTTCTGTGCACGGCGGTGCACGTACTGCGACTTCGCTGTCCACGTGAACGCCGAACCCGATCCTACGGTTTGGCTGGAGGCGATCGCCGCGGAATGGCACTCGGTGCGGCGTGAGGAACGGTTCAGCGTCGACGAGGTGGACACGCTCTATGTCGGGGGAGGGACGCCCTCGCTACTGGGCGACGAAACCATGTCGGGGTTGCTGCGCTGTGTCGACTCCCCTCTGGCAAAGGACTACGAGTGGACGGCCGAAGCCAACCCCGAGAGTTTGACGCCGACACTGGCGACGGCGTGGCGCGAAGCGGGTGTGAACCGCCTGAGCGTCGGTGTACAGAGCTTCCAGGAAGACGCGCTCAGGTGGATGGGCCGCCTCCATGGCCCCGAAGGGGCCCGTCGAGCGATGCGTGCGGCGCGGCGGGGGGGATTCACGAACGTGAGCCTCGACCTGATCTTCGCGTTGCCCTCGCATCTGAAACGCGACTGGCGTCACGACCTCGAAGAGGCCATTCGTCTCGGACCCGAGCACGTCAGCCTGTACGGTCTGGGGATAGAGCCAGGATCGGCGCTGGGGCGGGCGGTGCGAGAGGGTCGTGAGCCCGGGGTTGACGACGCCCGGTACGCCGAGGAGTTCCTGGAGGCGGCCGAGGTCCTGTCCGCCGCGGGGTACGAGCACTACGAGGTCTCCAACTTCTCGCGGCCCGGCTCTCGGTCACGACACAACTCGGTGTACTGGACCGGAGAGGCCTACCTGGGCCTTGGCAACGGAGCCCACAGCTACTGTTGGCCGCTCCGGCGCTGGAACCTCAGAGACTGGAGCGAATACAGGGACCGGGCGGTGGCCGGGGCCCTACCCCTGGGTGGGGAGGAGAAGCTGAACGAGGCGGAGACCCGTCTGGAGGGTCTGTGGCTAGGGCTTCGGACCCGCGAGGGAGTGGCAATCGAGGCACTGGCAGGGCGGCAGAAGGCTCTGGTTCGTGGCTGGGCCCAGAACGGGTTGGCCGTTCGGGTGGAGGGACGGGTGCGGCTTACCGCCCGTGGGTGGTTGCAGCTCGACCGGCTCGCGGTCGACCTGGACGCCGCCCGGAGCAACGGATCCGACAACACGACAGATTGCGCTGATGGCTGACGAACGGATTCCTTCTCAGAACGTGGACCTCTCGGACCGAGAACGGGGGGTACTGGAGGCTGTGGTGCGGAGCTACGTCCGGACCGCCGAGCCCGCCGGCAGTCGCACGCTTGCCCGCGGCTATGATCTGGGGGTTTCGGCGGCCACGATCCGCAACACCATGGCCGACCTGGAGGAGAAGGGCTTTCTCTCCCATCCCCACACATCGGCAGGGCGGGTGCCGACCGACCGTGCCTACCGGTACTACGTGGATCAGATCATGATGCCCGAGCCGCCCACGGTTAGCGAGCGGCAGCGCCTGGCCGCGGAGCTCGGCACCGAGACCAGCGGCATCGAATCCCTGGTGCGGTTGGCCACCAAGGCCCTGAGCCTGATTACCCGCGAGCTGGGGGTGGCCATTGCGCCCGGGATCGACACTGCGATGCTCGAGAAGCTCGACCTCGTTCAGGTTTCGCCCAGTAAGGTGCTGCTGGTGGCCACCATCGGTAGCGGTGTGGTGCGGACCGTCTACGTGGACCTGAGCATAGAGGTGCCCGCTGACACCCTACTCACATTGACCGTTCTGCTCAACGAGAGGTTGGCCGGCCACTCGCTTCGGGAGATTCGAGAAACGATCACGGACCGGCTGCGCGACACGGCCGGTGACGACCCGGCCGCCGGTGAGTTCCTCAACATCTTTATGCAGTCGGGTTCCGAACTCTTCTCGCTCCCGTCATACTCCGAGAGCGCCGTTCATTTGGGCCAGACCAGCGTCCTGGCCGAACAACCCGAGTTCCATAGCGGCGAGAACCTGAAGAGCCTGATCGAACTCACCGAGAAGCGGGACCTCCTGGCCAGCGTCCTGTCGCAGCGTAGCGAAGGGGAAGGACCGTCGGTGACCATCGGGAAGGAACACGCGACGCTCGAACTCAATGACTTCACGCTGGTGACTGCCGAGTACGAGGTCGGAAACCTGAAGGGTGTCCTCGGCGTAATCGGGCCCACGCGCATGCCCTACGAGAAGGTTATCGCCATCGTCGACTACACCTCGACGCTCATCAGCCGAGTGCTCAGCGTTTGAGCCCTACAGGCTGCTCCCCATGACATTGGCAACCCGAGGTTGGTCCGTCGACTATGAGTGACTACTACGGTCTTCTGGGCGTGGCACGCGATGCCTCGCCCGACGAGATCAAGAAGGCCTATCGCAAGAAGGCGCTCGAGTTTCATCCGGACCGCAACCAGGGGTCGAAAGAGGCCGAAGAGCAGTTCAAGGCCGTGACGGAAGCGTACGAGGTGCTCCGGGATCCCGAGAAACGGGGGCGCTACGACCGCTACGGTGCGGAGGGCCTGAAGGGTGCTCGGGGCGGGCCCGGGTTCTCGGGCTTCGACTTCGCCGATGCGGTCGAAGTCTTCATGCGCGACTTCGGAGGTTTCGAGGACCTGTTCGGCCGGGGTGGGCGCAGGGGCCCGCGCACCAAGGCCGGCCAGACCATTCGCATCCGCTTACCGCTCACACTGTCCGAGGTAGCCACCGGAGTTACCAAGCGCATCAAGGTATCGGTGCTGGACCCGTGCGAGTTGTGTTCGGGAACCGGAGCAGCTGATGGGCGGGGCACCACCCGTTGTCCCACGTGCGGAGGCACGGGCGAAGAGCGGCTGGTGCAGCGATCCGTTTTCGGGCAGTTCGTGTCCGTGACCACATGCCGCACCTGCGGTGGTGAGGGCTCCATCATCGAGCAGCAGTGTTCGCGCTGTCAGGGGGACGGTCGGGAGCGGCACGAGCGCGAAGTCGAGGTGAAGGTGCCCGCGGGTGTGAGCAGCGAGCACTTCCTCACGCTGCGAGGCCAGGGCAACACGGGCCCCAGGGGAGGGGACCGCGGGGACATCGCCGTCTTGTTGGACGTGGAGGACGACCCGCGCTTCGTGCGCGACGGAGCCAACCTGACCTATGAGTTGACGGTCACGTTCGCCCAGGCCGCATTGGGCGCCGAGATCGAGGTGCCCACCGTCGAAGAAGCGGTCCGGTTGTCGGTTCCCGCCGGTGTGCAGAGCGGGCAGGTGCTTCGCTTGCGGGGCATGGGACTCCCCCATTTGGAAGGGCGCGGAAGGGGCGACCAGATGGTGAGGGTGTCGGTATGGACACCCGAGTCGCTCACGGGCGAACAGGAGCGTCTGCTCAAGGAGCTGCGCGACATTGAGTCCCCACCGCCGGCGCCCGGAGAGTCCCGCGGCTTCTGGTCCAGGGTCAAGGAAGCCTTCACGGCCAAGTGACGGGTCGGTCGGGGATCCCGGACCAGTGGTTCCGACTTGCCGTCGAGGGCTTGGACGACGAGCAGGCCGCGCTGGTCGCCGACCTGATGGTCGCCGAGGGAGGGAAGGCGGTCGTCGAGGAAGGCCACTGTTGGGTGACATACCTGGAGCCCCCGTCGGACCCCGAGGGTTGGGCCGAACGCTTCGGGGCGTCGCTTCGCGATGCCCTCGACCGTGACTGCCCCGTCACGTGGAGTTGGGTTGCGCATCGGGACTGGGAACAGTTGTGGCGCACCGGGTTGGGCCCCCGACGGGTGGGGCATCGCCTGGTCGTGGCACCCTCCTGGGACCTTCCGAGCGCAGGGGCGAACGACATCGTGCTGTGTATCGATCCTGGGATGGCGTTCGGCACCGCCGAGCATGCCACCACGCGTTTGGCGCTCACGCTGTTGGAGGCAGCGGTGCGGGGTGGTGAGTGCGTCCTAGACGTGGGCGCCGGTTCGGGGATCCTGTCGATTGCGGCCATCCACCTGGGTGCGCACGAGGCGTGGGCCGTGGAATCGGACGGGATCGCCTGCGCGGAGGCGCGCGAGAACGCTGCGCGGAACGGCGCGGAAGCAAGGGTGCGGGTCGAGCATCGCCAGTTCGAACGAGCGCCCCGCGACAGGACCTTCGACGGTGTCCTGTCCAACATGGTACGCACCCGACTGGAGGCCGTCCTGCCTGGGCTGGTTGAGGCCCTCGCGCCCGACGGGTGGATCGTCCTCAGTGGGTGTGAAGTCCATGAGGCGGGGTCGATGGTCGAGGGGCTGGCCGGGCGCGGGTTCATCCCCTCCGCGCAGCGGGAGGAGGAAGGGTGGTGGGGGGGGCTGTTCCGTCGCCGGGGCTAGTGAGGTGTTCCAAAAGTAGCACGGCCATTCGAACGCCGATGCATCCGACCCCGCTTCGTTGCTCGTCCTCGCAATAGCCCTGCTATTCCTGGTCTTCGCACTTCGTGCTCAAGTGTCGCTTCGCTCGGTTCCTCCTGCCTCCCAGGACCGTCGCCTCGACACTCTCGGTGGCACGCGAACTCAGGAACACCCCACTAGGCCTGACCGCGCTCATCGTCCCACCAGCAATGGACGGATTTCTGGACTCGCGATGGGTGTGGTCCGAGGGGTGGTGCCTCGGCGCCGTTCGAAGGCGGTGGCGGTCTCCCTGTGGCACCTTGGCGAAGCAGGCCGAGTCATTTGACCTGATCGGACCTCTTTGGGCCTCACGCGAGCACACGTGGATCCCCGTAAGTGCATGCGAGTGTGCATGGGCCGAATCCAGCAGGTGGTGTTCCTCACGCCCAGGGGGACGGCGATTGCGGACGCGGCGCCGACGCTGATTCGCAGGCCTTCGGCCCGCTCAGTAGCTTCGGCACTTCAGAAGAAGCGTCTCCGCGATCCGCGGAAACATTTCGGCGACCCGAAGCAACGTCCGCTCACCCAAGATGTAACCCCCGCTACCGACGGGACATCGACATCCCCTGGTCCATCGAGGGCGATGCCTGGGATGCATTGGACAACGCCTGACGCATTCGACCTCACCGTCCTCTCACTCCGAACCAAGGCTTGGTTTCCTGAGCGAGGCGGAGGAGCCGCGCCACGGCTCTCGTGGAGCTTTGGTCCACGGCACGCCCAAGGAACGCCACAGACTCGTGCAATCTTCGTAGGGCAAAGCGGCGGGTTTCATGGGGGTCGGGCTCCGCGACCACCCAGGGCTCGGTACGCTCGCCCGGAAACCTCGGGGCATGATGCCGAACCCCACGCGCCCCTCGGTATGGCCGCCATGGTCCCTTCCAAGGGTTGAGGACGTGCATCTTGCGCGCCCGTTCGTGCTCGGAGTCCCCTGATTCCTCGCGACGCTGTTGCACCGTCATCGTGGACAGTGGGGCGATGGGGAGAGAGGGTGCGTCTTCGACTGGGTACTTGGCGAGAGGATCAGACACGGTTTCCCTCCTCGGGTGACGGGGCCGGTTAGCAGGACCAAGAGGATCGACGGGCGCGGTGGGCCTGAACATGGACTGTCGGGCCCGGTTGATCGGCCGTGCATGGGCGCATCGGCTCCTCGTTGACCCCACCGACCTGCTCGCCCAGCTTACCATCCGGTGGGCACCCCCACCGACCCACCTCCCGACGACCGAGCAGACGACCCGTGAACGACCCCGACGTCAAGCAGCGCCTCCAATCCGACCTCATTGCGGCGCGTAAGGCGCGCGACGCCCCGCGCACGACGCTGATCTCCATGACCCTGTCCGAGGTGAAGAACGCGGAGATCGCCAAGGGCGCCGCACTGGATGGTGACGAGTTGCTGCAGGTGCTCGCGACCGCCGTCAAGCGACGGCGAGAGGCCGCCGACCAGATGCGGGCGTCCCGCCCCGAACTGGCAGCCAAGGAGGAACAGGAGGCCGAGTGGCTGTCGGTGTACCTTCCTGAGCAGCTCGGCGAAGACGACGTACGGGCGATGGTGCGCGACGCGATCGCGGGGGGCGCCACGGCCATGGGTGCCGTGATGGGCCAGGTCATGCCCAAACTCAAGGGGCGCTTCGACGGAAAGGTCGCGAACCGGATCGTGCGGGAGGAGCTGGAAAAGGCCTAGCAGCAGGGAGAGGAGGGGAGCGGACGGTGACCGAGAGCGAAGGCCCAGCGGGGAGCGCGCCCGCGTCCTCCTGGGGGCGCCGCACGCTCGAGGCACTCGACCTGCCCGAGGTCCTGCGTCTGGTTGCCGCCCGTGCCGCCAGCGATGCCGGCAGAGCACACGTACAACGCCTTCGCCCCTCTTCCAACCGGGCCTGGATCGAGGCGGAGATGGAGCGGGTGGCGTCGTTCCAGGACGTGATCGGCGGCGAGGAGTCCCCGACCATTCCGGCACTGCCCGACCCGGCGTCACTGCTCGTACGCCTGAGAACCGAAGGCACGGTCTTGGACAGCTCCGACCTACGCCTGGTGGGGAGCGCCCTCACAGCCTTTCAGCAGTTTCGCGTAGCGCTCAAGAAGGCCGACCCCCCTCTGCACCCGCTTCGCGACCGTCTGCTCGACGCGCCCGACCTCATCGCCCGGATCGAGGAGGTCATCGACGACGACGGCACCGTGCGCGATCGGGCCAGCCCCGAACTTGCGCGTCTCCGAAAGGCGCTGCGGGGTGGACGGGCCCGCATCGTGAGGATGCTGGAAGGCGTCGTCGGTGAGCTGGACGAACGGGTCAGAGTGTCCGACGCCTCGGTGACCGTTCGTCAGGGCCGATTCGTCATCCCCATCCGTCGCGAGGGGCGTGGCGCGGTGGGGGGGATCGTGCACGACGAGTCGTCCTCCGGTCAGACGCTTTTTGTCGAGCCTCCGGTGGCGGTCTCCGCGATGAACGACCTCCGGGAAACGGAACTGGCCGAGGCTCGGGAAGTCCACCGCATTCTGGGTGCGTGCACCCGTGCCCTTCGCCCCCATGCGGACGATCTCAAAGAGAGCTTTGGCGCAGCCGTCGAGCTGGACTCGCTACACGCGCGAGCACGGTGGGCGCTGGAGTGTGCCGCCGAGCACCCGGCACTGTCGGCGAACGACGGTGCCTACGAGTTGCGGGATGCACGTCACCCCCTGCTGTGGGCTGCCGGAACGGTCGTGCCCTTCGACCTGCGCCTCAGCGTCGACGAGCGAGCAGTGGTCGTGTCGGGTCCCAACGCCGGTGGGAAGACGGTCCTGCTCAAAGCGGTAGGACTCACTTCCGCCCTCGTGCAGTCGGGCATTCCGGCGCCCCTGGGCAAGAACAGTCGCATCCCGGTGTTCGGACGAGTGTTCGCCGACATCGGAGACCGCCAATCGATTGCGGATTCACTGTCCACGTTTTCGGGACACCTGGAGGTGCTCAAGGAGATTCTCGCGCAGGCCGATCACGAGAGTCTGGTACTCGTCGACGAGATGGGAACGGGGACGGATCCCGCTGAAGGCGCCGCACTCGCGGAGGCCGTCATCCAGGAGCTGGTGGCCCGCGGTACCCGAGTGTTCGCGACCTCCCATCTTGGTGCCATCAAGCGCCTGGCCGAGGACGGCAGCGGCATCGTCAACGCGTCGCTACGCTTCGACGCGGAAGGGATGGCGCCGACGTTCGAGTTCCACAAGGGGCGTCCCGGGCGCAGCTTCGGACTGGCGATGGCTCGGATGGCCGGGTTGCCCGAGACAGTGCTACGCCGCGCCGAGGAACGGGTGGACCGCGACGACCTCCGGATGGAAGCGCTGCTGGCCGAAATGGAGGCGCAGGAGCAGCGGGCCCGGGCCGACGCGCGGGAGGCACAGCAGGCGCGCCTCGCGGCAGAGGCTCAGCTGGCTGCCCTCCAGGAACGCACGGCCGACCTGGTGGCGCGGGAGAAATCTGCCCGGAGAGACGCCCAGGCCGAGGCCCGACGCATTCTGTTGGACGCCCGTGCCGAGGTGGAGCGTGCCATCGAGGAGGTGCAGACCGGACCGGACCCGACGGCCTCAGCACGGGAGGCGCGGCGCACCGTCGAAAAGGCGGCCGATCGACTGCGCGAAGAGCTCTCGGAAGAGCTACCTTCCCGCGAGGCACCTGAGGTGGTCCCGGGAGATCGGGTACAGGTGGGCGAGAAGGGTGGGAAGGGGACTGTGTTGGCCGTCGAGGCTGGTAAAGTGTTCGTAGCTCTGGACAACGGGCTCAAAGTCCGGGTTAAGACCGTCCGCAGGCTGGATCCGAGTCCCCAATCGAAGAAACCGAAAAAGGGTACGGTGCAGTGGCGCGAGAACGAAGGGTCCGCAGCGTCCGAGGCCGATCTCCGCGGGTTGAGGCTCGACGAGGTGGATTTGGCGGTGCAGCGAGCGCTCGATGGTGCGGTCCTCTCCGACCTCGCCTCGCTACGACTCATACACGGGATGGGCACCGGAACAGTGCGTGCGCGCGTACAGGAGCTATTGGCCCTGGATGCGCGGGTCATCTCGTTCCGGCTGGGTGGCAAGGGTGAGGGTGGGACCGGCGTAACGGTGGTGAACCTGCGATGATCCCGGACGAAGTCGTCGAGGAGGTACGGAACCGCTCCGACATCGTGGTGCTGATTGGAGAGACCGTTCCGCTTACCAAGTCGGGGAAGGACTTCAAGGGGCAGTGCCCGTTTCATGACGACCGGTCGCCGAGCTTCTACGTCGTGCCCTCCAAGGGCATCTACAACTGCTTCGGGTGCGGTGAGAGCGGAGACATCTTCACGTTCGTGATGAAGCGCCATGGCCTCGACTTTGTTGAGGCAGTCAAAGCCGTGGGGGGCCGCTTCGGGGTCCAGGTGCGGGAGGTCAGAGGGAAGCGGCCCGAGGACGATCCGCGGCGGCCACTCTACGAGGCGGCTGCGTTCGCGAGGGACTTTTTTCGGGCGCGCCTCGCGGAGGAGGGGGGTGAGGAGGCCCGTGCCTACCTGGAGAAGCGCGGAGTGACCCCCGCGGTGGCGGAGCGGTTTCAGATCGGATTCGCACCCGACGGGTGGCACGAGCTGCGAGACGCCGCCGCTCGGCACGGGATCGATGAAGAGATCCTGTTGGCCGTCGGACTGCTAGGCCGGAGCGAGCGGCGGGACGAACCTTACGACCGGTTTCGCAATCGCCTGATCTTCCCCATCGAGGGTGGGGGTGGGCGTCCCATCGCGTTCGGGGGTCGGGTACTGACCTCCAGCACCGGGACGCCCAAGTATGTGAACTCTCCCGAGTCGCCCATTTACCACAAGGGCCGGGAGCTCTACGGGCTGTCCTGGGCCAAGAACGAGATTCGCCGGCAGGAGTCGGCGATCCTCGTCGAGGGCTACATGGACGTGGTGTCCCTGGCCGCCGCGGACGTCTCCCACGTGGTGGCAAGCCTGGGGACGGCCACCACGGCCGAGCAGGCGGAGCTCATCCATCGCTACACCCAACAGGTCCACATCCTCTACGACTCCGACGCCGCGGGTCTCAAGGCCACGTTCCGCGCCGGAGATATCCTGCTCGGGGCTGGGCTCCGGCCCTCGGTGGTCACGCTCCCGCCGGGCGAGGATCCGGATTCCCTGGTGCGCGCGGGGGGTGCGTCGGCATTGGCCACCTACCTGGAGCAGGCGGTAGACGTTCTGGAGCGAAAGATCCAGATTCTGGACGAACGCGGCTATTTCTCGGGGATCGACAAATCCAGGCGAGCACTCGACAGATTGTTACCCACCGTGCGCGCGGCCAAGGACCCGGCGCTCCGCGATATGTATGTGCAGCGGTGTGCCGAACGGGTCGGGGTGCGACGGGAGACGATCGAAGCAGAACTGTCCAAGCCTACGCCACGCATGGTTGTTCCCAGCGCCAGGCAACCGTCCCCTCCCACCAGGCGTCGTGCCCGAGGGGCGCAGGTGGCACCGACCTACGGGCGCCGGATGGGGCCGGAACGACAGTTGCTGCTGGTGCTGCTGCGCAATCGTGGCTGGATCGTGCGGGCGTTGGAATTCGTGGGACCCGGGGCGTTTCAGGATCGAGCCTACCGGCGGATCTATGAGCTGCTACTCGAAGACCACACCTTGAACCATGTGCCGCCGGAGTTGGATCCGGGCGTGGCCAAACGGCTCGAGGAACTCCTCGCCCACCCCGAAGTGATCGAGCACGGCGGCGAGATCTTCGACCATGCCATCGCCGGGATCCGTACCAAGGCGCTGGACCGAAGGATCGACGAGCTGGATCAGAGGATCCGCAGCGCAGTGGGGTCGGCAGCCACCGAGCTCCTCCGCGAAAAGCAGTCCTTGCTCAGCGAACGCCGAGGGCTGGGAGAAAACTGGCTTCGCAGCGCCGACAAACTCAATCGCAAGCACCTGACCTAGGACGACCTGACGCATGACCCAAGCTACCAAGAAGTCCCTGCTGGACCTGCAGAGCATTGACGCCATGATCTTCGAGGTCAGGCAGAAGGTGGCTGAGTTCGAACCCATGCTGGAGGATGTGGCCGCAGAGGCGACGCGGCTCGAAACCGAGGTGGGGTCGGCTCGGTCGAGGCTCGAGGAACTCAGGACCGACGAGCGCCGCCTGGAGAACAACGCCAACGATAAGAAATTGCGCCTGAACAAGCTCGACGAGCGCCTGAACGCGGTGCGCACGGTACGGGAAGAGGCAGCAGTGAGGGCTGAATCCGATCTGGTGCGCCGCGCCATGGAGACCGACGAACACGAGGCGCTCAGCCTGCTGGACCTGATTCGTCGAGCGGAGGAGCGGATCGAGACGTTGGCCGCCGAGCACGAAGTCGCCGCGGCCGAGCTGGAGCCGAGGCGCGCGGAACTATTGGCGGAGCGCACTGCAGTCGAGGCGCAGCTCGAGGCACTGCTGAAGGAACGGGACGAGGTTGCCCAGCAGGTCCCCGACAAGGAGCTCGCCTTCTACGAGACGATACGAGGCAAGGGGAACCGCGTGGTGGTCGCTGCCCTCACCGAGGACGGCGCCTGTGGCAACTGCTACGCGGTGATTCCGCTGCAACTGCAAAACGAGGTTCGCATGGGGGGAGCGCTCATCCGATGTGAGTCGTGCGGGGTGGTGCTGTCCGACTTCGAGCAGATTGACGAGGCGGACGAAGTTGAAGCTGCGGATTCAGAGGGCTCCGATGCCAACGAGGACGTAGCGGACGACGAGAAGTGAGGTCTGGCGCGCGGGTGCCGCCTCAACTCCACCGCGACGCTCACGCCGCGACGTTGGTCCCGCCGGCACCCCATTGGGACTTTCCGGCGCCACCCGATCCAGCGGCGGTCGCGCGCCTCCAGCGCGAGCTGGGGCTGCCCCGTCCCCTGTGCGCGGTCCTCGCAGTCCGCGGACACGGCGAGCCTTCGTCAGCGAAGCGGTTCCTCCGTCCCCTGGTGGCAGACCTCCACGATCCCGCTGCCCTGGTCGATCTCGAGCGTGCGGTCGAACGCATCGAGACTGCGCTTAGGGGTGGCGAGCGGATCTTCGTACACGGAGACTACGACGTGGACGGCATCTCCGGTGCGGCGCTGCTGGTTAGCTGGCTGCGGACCCTGGGTGGGGACGTCGTAGGATTCGTGCCGCATCGGCTACGGGATGGGTACGACTTCGGCGCCGGTGGCGTGGCGGCGGCGGTGGCCGCCCGTGCACGCCTCGTGATTACGGTCGACTGCGGAATCCGAGCGGGCGAGGCCGTCGCCGACGCCAACGCTCAGGGGCTCGACGTCATTGTGACGGACCACCACACGCCTGCCGCCACCCTCCCGCCAGCAATCGCGGTCGTCAATCCCAACCGGTCGGACTCGACGTACCCCAATCGCGGCCTCGCCGGCGCTGGGGTGGCGTTCAAGCTGTGCCAGCACATGGCGTCGACGAGGGGAATGGCGCTCGACGATCTGCTGCCGCACCTGGATCTGGTGGCGCTGGCTTCGATCGCCGACCTGGTCCCTCTGACGGGAGAGAACCGGCTATTGGCCAGGGTTGGCCTGCGGGCCCTGGAGGGGTCCAGCCGAGTCGGCCTGCGGGCCCTGCTCCAGGCGACGGGGCTGGAGGGGCGCCCGCTCGACTCCGGCAACGTAGGGTTCGTGTTGGCTCCTCCGATCAATGCCGCCGGGCGGATCGCGGAAGCCCAGACCGCACTCGATCTGTTTCTCGAAGCAGGGGCCGCGAAGGCCGCCGATACAGCACGTGACCTGGTCCAGTTGAACCGGCAGCGCCAGGAGGAGGACAAACGCACCCTGGCGGAAGCGCTCGCCCTCCTCGAGACCCGAGCCGCACCCGCGCCACCGTCGGGGATCGTGGTGGCAGGCGAAGGGTGGCACCCGGGCGTGATCGGCATCGTAGCGTCTCGGATCGTAGAACGTACCCATCGGCCCGTCGTCGTCATCGCGTTAGGGAAGGAGGGAGGGCGCGGGAGCGCCCGCTCCATCCCTGGTTTCAACCTCTACGAAGCACTCCAGGCGTGCGAACACCTGCTGGGACGGTTCGGAGGGCACAAGATGGCGGCAGGATTGGACATTCAGAGGGACCGCGTCCGCGAGTTCGAGGCGTGCTTCGAGGCCGAGGTGGCAAAGCGCCTGACGCCCGAGGTGGCGCGGCCAACGCTGCGTCCGGACATCGAGATTGGGCTGGAAGAGATCGACGATCGTCTGTTCGAGCTATTGGACTACGCGGGTCCGTTCGGGATGGGAAACCCCCGGCCCCTGTTCGCGGCCAGAGCGTTGCAATTGACCCGCCCCCCCAAGGAAGTGGGCAGCGGGCATCTGTCCCTCGTGGTCGAGACGGGCGGGACGACTTTCGAAGGCATTGGCTTTGGGTTGGCCCATCGCATCCCCCCCGCCTCGTTGGGAAGCGGGCCCGTGGACGCTGTGTTTCAGATTCGGCAGAGCACCTACCGTGGGCGTACCTCGCTTCGTCTCCGCCTGCGGGACGTGCGCGTCTCGGAGTAGACAGTGAGGATCATTGCGGGGCGTTGGAGGGGCCACGCCATCCGGGCACCCAAGGGTCGCGCGGTCCGCCCCACCTCGGATCGGGTACGGGAAGCGTGGATGGGCGCATTACACCAGCGCTTGGCGGGGGCGCGCGTGTTGGATCTGTTCGCGGGTACCGGCGCGCTGGGTCTGGAAGCACTCTCCCGAGGCGCCTCCCATGTCCAGTTCGTGGATCGCGCCCGCGGTGCCTGCGCGCTCATTGAACGCAACATCCGCATACTCGAGGCCGAATCGTGGGTGAAGGTCGTACATGCTGACGCGTTCAAGCACCTGACTCACGTCGAGCCGGGGGCGTTCGACATTGCGGTCGCGGACCCACCCTACGGACTCGGTTTCGAGACCCAACTGTTCGAGCGCTTCGCCGAGCGGCCGTTTGCCTCAGAGCTTTGGGTCGAGCATCGTACGCGGGATTCCGTGCCGAGCCTTCCGGGGCTTCAACAGCGCCGTTACGGGGATACCACGCTTTCACATGTGTTTGCCACCGAAGCAGAGGCAGGCACTGTGGAGGATCATTTGAGAGGCGAGGAGTAGAAGTTCAATGAGTTCCCAGCGAGCCACCGTGGCGCTGTATCCCGGGTCCTTCGATCCTGTCACGCTTGGACACGAGGACATCGCGCGTCGAGGCCTGAAGTTGGCGGACCGGGTCGTGGTCGCGGTGGCGGAGTCGGCCACGCAGACAAAACGCACGCGGTTCAGCGTCGACGAGCGTTTGGACATGCTGAAGAGGTCCTTTGAGGAGGAACCCAGCATCACTGCGGAGCGCTTTTCGGGATTGCTCGTGGACTTCGCCCGTGCGCAAAACGCACAGTTGGTGATCCGCGGGCTACGGGCCGTATCGGACTTCGAGTACGAGTTCCAGATGGCGCAGATGAATCGGGCGCTGATGGAGGGATTGGAGACCGTCTTCCTGACCCCGCACCACGACTACGCCTTTCTTTCGGCCTCCCTTGTCCGCGAGGTGGCACGGTTGGGTGGCGACGTGTCCCCCTTTGTATCTCCCCATGTCCTCCAGGCGCTCCAGGAGTGACGTCAGCAGCACCGTCCCCCTTCCTCCGGAGGCTGCTCGAGCGCGCCGCGGCCGCTCCCAAGCGGATTCTGTTTCCCGAGTCCCACGATCCCCGTGTGCGCCGGGCGGCGGCCAGGCTGGCTCGAGACCGACTCGCGCACCCAGTACTGCTGGGGAAGACCTCGCTCCTGGAGTCCGCAGAGCTCGCCGGGTCCACGGGGATCGAGATCGACGAGGGTCCCACCCCCGAATGCCGAGACCGTCTGCAGGAACACCTGCTGGCCCGGGGGGGCGGACGCCTCACCGCGGAGCAGGCCTCCCAGCGCGTGGACGACCCCCTGGCCCGCGCCTGCGCAGCCGTCGGGTTGGGTTGGGCGGATGGGGCGGTGGCCGGTGCGGTCCACACCACGGGCGATGTCATCCGGGCCGCGCTCCGCGGCGTAGGGCTCGCCCCCGGGGCGGAGACGCTCTCTTCCGCGTTCTACATGGACGTTCCGCCGTTCCGCTCGGAGGCCAGGGAGGTGCTCACGTTCACGGACGCGGGGGTGGTGCCCACGCCCACACCAGCTCAACTGTGCCAGATCGCTGGAGCCGCCGCGGAGGCGCGCACACGCATCGTGGGCGACACCCCCAGGGTGGCGTTTCTGAGTTACTCGACGCTCGGAAGCGCGTCGGGCCCCGACCCAGACAAGATGAGCGAGGCTACGCGGCTCTTTCGGGCTCGCTACCCCGACCTGCGCGGCTCAGGCGAGCTTCAGGGAGACGCAGCCCTCATCCCAGCAGTGGCAGCTCGCAAGGCCGCGGCGGAGCCGGTGGCCGGGACCGCCAACGTTCTGGTGTTTCCCGACCTGAATGCGGCCAACATCTCCTACAAACTCGTCGAGCGGCTGGCGGGCGCCACGGCCCTGGGTCCCATTCTCCAGGGGTTGGCCCGCCCGGTCAACGACCTTTCTCGTGGGGCGTCGGTCGACGATATCGTCCATGTGGCGTGCGTTACGGCGGTCCTTGCGGAAACGTCGCCGCCCGACGGGTTGCCCGTTCCGGACGCTTGAATATATCGTTTTAGGCCCGTTGTCCTTGCCCTTGGGCCGTTCTGGACGACGATCCACCCATCGCTTCGCGGAGGTAGGATGAGTTTCACGGTCTCGCGTCAGGGAGACATCACCTTGGTCGACGTCGAGGGTCAGTTGATCGTCGGGAACCGGCAGGAACTCAAGCAGCGGGTGCTGGAGGAGTTGGAGAAGGGCGAACAGACGTTCGTGATCGATTTCACGAAGACCGGATACATCGATTCGTCCGGTCTGGGCGTCTTGGTGAGTCTCTCGAAGAAGATTCGCGAGCACGAGGGTGAGCTGCGGCTGGCTGGACTGAACGAGGATCTGCGGACCCTATTCGAGCTGACGAAGCTGGACACCCTCTTCGTCATCGCAGACTCGCGAGCCGAAGCGCTGCAGGGCCTGTGAGTCCGGATTTCAATCCGCTCATGGGCTTCCGGAACTCCACCCCGGACAACACGGTGCTGGAGCTTCCGAACGACTTGGCCGCGATCGAGTCGGCGGTAGAGTACGTCGTCACGAAACTCAATGGGCACGTCGACCCCCGGAAGCTCACGCTGAACCTGCGCGTAGGTCTGACGGAGGCGCTCTCGAACGCCATGCTCTACGGCAACCGCCAGGATCCGGCCAAGAGGGTGCGTCTCGAGATCACACGGGCCGGCCCCAATGTGACGGTGCGGGTCACCGACGAGGGTCCCGGGTTCGACCCGTCACGGGTGCCGGACCCCACGGTGGACATCAACCGCTGCCGACCCTGCGGACGGGGCGTGTACCTCATGCGCCAGTTGATGGACGAGGTGCACTTCAACGAGAGGGGCAATTCGGTCACGCTGATCCTCAGGGCCGGGTCGGGAGGTTTGGGGGGAGCCCGGGCATGACCTCGGCGGGCCCGCCGGGACCGCCTCCGCCGGATCTCGTTCTGCGCACGCTCGCGGACTTTCGTGGTGCACTCCCGTTGGACATCCGCCTGGTGGATGTCGCCGGGGAGCCTCGTCTCTTGGACCCGCCCGACGCGAGCCCACCCAGCCACGTCGAGTGTGTACGGGCCGCGGTGGCAGCGCGCTCCGGAGAGGCCTGGGAGGTACAGGTCCGGGGTCCCTCGGCCACCCTGCCCGTGGCCGAGTTGATCGCCCACCAGGTCGAGCTCGGGCTCGAGTACGACCATGAAGTGCACTTCTTCACCTACGAGCTTTCCGAGCGCTACGAAGAGATCAACCTGCTCTATTCGATCTCGGAGACGCTGGGCTCGATCCTCCGGCTCGAGGACGCGACCCACGCGATTCTCAACGAGGTGTGCGATGTCCTGGCCGCCGAGCGTGGATCGCTCTGGGTTCACGATCCCGCTCAGGGCGTGTTGCGAATTGTGGCTTCGGTGGGCAGGGACGGGCGGCGCGGAGTGCTCGCGGTAGACGACGATGACTCAGTGACCGCGGGGGTGTTTCGGGAAGGGCGCCCCGTGATGTTTGGACCTTCCTCGGATCGCCGCGTGGGAATGGGAGAGCCCCCTCTGAAGGAGCGGCGCGCGAAGCAGCGGGGGCAGGACACCGTGCTGTCTGTCCCGATCCAGTATTCGCCACCCAGTGGCGTCTCCCGCACCGTGGGCGTGATCAATCTCATGGGCAGACGCACCACGGAGCGCTTCAACGCCAGCGATCAAAAGCTCCTCTCGGCGATTGCCAGCCAGGTGGGCGCGGCGATCGAGAACAACCGGCTCATAGAGAAGACGCTCACCCAGGAGCGTATGGGTCGGGAGATGCAGTTGGCCCACGATCTCCAGATGAAGTTGTTGCCTGCGGTGGATCGCTTCAAGCATGCCGAGGTGGCCGCGCGCGTGCGTCCGGCGGAGCTCGTGGGCGGGGACTTCTACCAGTTGTTCCCGTTGAGTGGCGGACGGGTAGGAGTGATGATCGGCGACGTGTCCACCCACGGGTTTCCGGCGGCCCTGATCATGGCGCTGGTGATGAGTGCCGCTGCCATCTACGCTGCGGAGGGGGGCTCGCCCGCAGGGGTACTCGCCCGCATCGACGGTGCTGTGCGCGACGAGCTCGAGAGCACCGAGATGTACCTCACGCTCTTCTACGGTGTGATCGACCCGTCTGCTCACCGCCTCCTCTATGCCAACGCCGGGCATCCGCATGCCTTTCGGGTCGAGCCCAGTGGGACGGCGAGCCGCCTGTGCGCCACCGATCCGCCGATGGGCATCGCTCCCGATGGACGCTACTCCGAAGAAAGCTCCGAGTGGGAGTCGGGGGATCTGCTCCTGCTGTTCACGGACGGACTCTCTGACCTTCTCGCCCAGGGACGACGCGGCAACGGCGAGGACCGCGTGATCGCCGAGGTGGTCGAGGCGCGCAGTGAATCCGCGGATGTGATCGTAGATCGCTTGTTCGCGTTGGCTGCCGAGAGCGAAGGCGAGATGCCGGCTGACGACCGGACCGCGCTCCTGATGCGCGTCTGAACCCCGCAGTGCAGGGTAGCGGGCATCCCAAGCGAGCCCTGGGGCAGAACTTCCTGGTCGACAAGGGGGTTGCCCGACGCATCGTCGAGGGCCTTCCGAGCGAGGGTGTCGACACGGTGTTGGAGATCGGACCAGGGAAGGGGGCGCTCACCCACTTCTTGCGAGCCCGCTTCCCGGACCTGGTATTGGTGGAACTCGATGACATGCTGGTCCAGCCCTGGCTTCAGGAGGCGCAGCCCGGGCTCCGCGTCCACCATGGATCCATCATGGACGTGCGGCTGAGTGACTGGGGCGAGCCGGACCGTACCCTGGTCGTGGGAAACATTCCCTACAACATCACCACGCCTTTGGTCTTCCACTTGCTCGCTCGGCCCCGACCGCGCGCCATCGTGATCATGATGCAGAAAGAGGTGGCGGAGCGCATCTCTGCTCCTCCCCGCACCAAGGCGTACGGTGCCCTGAGCGTCGGTGTGCGCGCCGTGGCGGATCCGCACACGGTACTGACCGTGTCTCCAGGCGCGTTCCGTCCACGTCCCCGGGTCGATTCCGCCGTCGTGCAGCTTACGCCCCATCGCCCCAGTCACCTGACCGCAGCTGAGGAGCGCACGCTGCGGAGAGTGGTGCGTGCCAGCTTTCAGTGGCGGCGCAAACAACTGGCCAAGGTCCTTCGAGATCATCCCGACCTGCGCCTTGGGGCTCGAAGTGAATCTCTGCTCGACGGCCTCCAGATCGACCGGCGTCGCCGGCCGGACCAAGTGCGGCCCGACGAGTACATCGAGCTCAGCCGCGCCGTGGCGCGCCTCCTTCCGATCCCACCGCCAACATGAACACCACCCCCCCTGGCATTTCCCTACTCGAGCGCCTCGGGCTGCATCGGCCCGAGCTACGCGCTTGGGCCATGTACGACTGGGCGAACTCCGCGTTCTACACGACGGTGATGGCAGCCGTGCTGCCGGTGTATTACCAGCAGGTAGCCGGAGCCAACCTGCCTGACGGGCTGTCGGTGTCGTACTGGGGCTACACAACCAGCATCGCGCTCTTGATCATCGCGGTGATCTCGCCGGTGCTCGGTGCGGCCGCGGACTTCCTCGGTGCCAAGAAGCGCTTCCTCGCCTTCTTCATGGGGGTAGGAGTTTCCGCTACCGCCCTGCTCTGGTTCGTGGGCGAAGGAGATTGGTTGTTCGCGTCGGTGGTGTTCATCGTCGCCAACATCGGCGTAGCGGGTAGTCTGGTGTTCTACGAGAGCTTGCTGCCGCACGTCGCCGGTCCCGATGAGATCGACCGCGTGTCATTGGCCGGGTACGCGGTCGGGTACATCGGGGGTGGGGTTCTCCTTGCCATCAATTTGGCGTGGATTCTGGCGCCGGGTGCCTTCGGACTGGCCGACGCGGGCGTGGGCACCCGTCTCTCCTTGCTCAGTGTCTCGGTCTGGTGGGCGCTGTTTTCGATTCCCCTGTTCCGCAAGGTGCCCGAGCCTCCTCACACGACGCGCGCCGAGGAGCAGGGCCAAGGGTGGGTCGGGGTGGGCTTTCGACGCGTTGCCGGCACGCTCAGGGACATGAAGCACTTCCGGCAGGTCTTCCTCTTCCTGCTGGCCTTCTGGTGCTACAACGACGGCATCGGGACCATTATCAAAATGGCGACGATTTTTGGTGCCGACATCGGAATCGGGCAAAACCACCTCATCGGGGCCCTCCTGCTCGTACAGTTCTTGGGCATACCCTTCACCTTCGCGTACGGTGCGCTCGCTGCACGGATCGGGACCAAGCGCGGCATCTACCTGGCACTACTGGTCTATACCGGGACGTGTATCCTCGGGTTCTTCATGCAACACGCGTGGCAGTTCTGGGCGTTGGCTATTCTGGTGTCCACAGTGCAGGGCGGAGCCCAAGGGCTTTCGCGGTCCTTGTTCGCGTCGATCGTTCCCCGCGAACGCTCCTCGGAGTTCTTCGGTCTATACAGCGTAAGCGCCAAGTTCGCGGGGATCTTTGGCCCGCTGCTTTTTGCCCTGGTCAATCAGTGGTCGGGAGAAAGCCGCCTTTCGATCGGTTCACTGGTGGTGTTCTTCGTGGTGGGGATCCTGCTCCTTTCCCGCGTGGACGTGGATGAGGGCCGTCAGACCGCCCGTATGGAGGACGAGCGGCTAAGGGCGAAGGGGTGACGGCTGTCCCGGAACGGCGTGACACCTGTGATCCAGCCCACTAGTATTGTGAAGGATTTCACAAGCCACAAACTCCCCGTGTCTCGAAAGATCTCCGATTCCACCGTTCGGCGCCTTTCGCTCTATCTCCGTTTTCTGGAGGAGTTCGAGCGGGAGGGCGCGCGGACGGTTTCGTCCAGCGAGCTGGCGGCGCGGGGCGCGACCACAGCGGCTCAGGTTCGAAAGGACCTTTCCCGATTCGGGTCGTTTGGGAAGCGAGGGCTGGGATACGAGGTCGGAGAGTTGTCGAGCAGCCTCCGACAGATCCTGGGATTGGAGCGTACCTGGCGGGTGGCGCTGGTGGGGGCGGGTCGGATCGGGAGTGCCCTGTTCGAGTACGCCGACTTCCGACGTCGTGGGTTCGACATCGTCACCGTCTTCGATACCGACCCCGGGAAGGTGGGGACCGATTTGTGGGGGGTACGGGTCGAGGAGGGAGCCCGGCTGGAGGACGTTCTCGCTGAGCGACCCGTCGACATCGCCATTCTGGCTGTGCCCGTCGATGCGGCCCAGAGCGTGCTCGACCGTGTGGTAGGTGCCGGCGTCAAAGGGATTCTGAACTTCGCTCCCACTCAGCTCCACGCACCGCCCGGTGTCGCGCTTAGGGACGTGAACATGTCCATGGAGCTGGAAGCACTCGGCTTCGCCCTCAGTCGTCCGGAGGCGGATTGAGCGAAGTTGCCCGCGCCTCCTCCCTGATCGATCTGGCTTATCAGGTGCTCGAGGGCGGGCCGCGATCAACACTCGAGGTGGCCGAGCGCGTGTTGGGGCTCCGGGGTCATGCCGGGGCGGCGTCGAAGGCGGTGTTCGCGCTCCTCGCGGGCGATACGCGCTTTCAGGTCGACACCGAGGGCACCTGGTCGCTGGCGCCGGGTGCCGTTCCGGTGGGGAGACCACTGCGGCAGCTTCGGTACGCGATCGTGGATCTGGAGACGACGGGCGGCCCCTTCGACCGCGGGCACCGTGTGACCGAGATCGCCATCGTGGAGGTGCGCGGTGGCCGCGTGGAGGAGAGTTGGCAGACGCTGGTTCAGCCCGGGCGCCCCGTGCCTCCTTCGGTGTTTCGGCTGACCGGCATCTCTGATCAGCTTCTGGCGGGGGCCCCGTACTTCGACGAGATCGCAGATACGGTCGGAGACCGGCTCGCCGGTCGCGTTTTCGTGGCCCACAACGTCGGGTTCGATTGGGGTTTTCTCTCTCGCCAGCTCGCCGAGTCCAGCGGCACCGTGCCTCAGATGCCCCGACTCTGTACCGTTCGGATGGCCAAGCGCCTGGTTCCCGAGCTGCGACGGCGCAGCCTCGACTACCTGGCCGACCACTTCGACATTCCCATCTTCGAACGGCACCGGGCCCACGGCGATGCTCTGGCGACGGCGCGGGTGTTCTTACGCCTGTTGGATCGGGCCGAGCGCATGGGGCTGCACGACCTGTTCGCGCTACAGCGATATCTGCGCTTCGTGCCCCGGCGGCGGCGAAAGGCGTCCTCGGCCCAGCGCAGTCTCTTCGACCGCGAGGAAAGATGAGCACTTCCGGAACGCGCTTGGTGACGAGCTGGGACGTCGGTGGGATTCCTGTACACGCGCTGGAGGCCGGACGGCAGCGGCTGGACGGAGGAGCGATGTTCGGCGTGGTGCCCAAGCCGCTGTGGCAGAAGCGAATCCCTGCGGACGAGCGCAACCGCATCCCTCTGGCGATGCGGTGTCTACTGGTGGAGGCCCCATCGGCCCTGGTGTTGATCGACACCGGAGCTGGCAACAAGGAGTCCGAGAAGTTCTGTGACATCTATGGGATCGCCAACAGTGGAGATCCTACCCAGCTCGAGGACGCGATCCGAGCCGCCGGGCATCAGCCCGCCGACATCGATATCGTCATCGACACGCACCTGCACTTCGACCACGCAGGCGGCAACACAAGGCGTTCCGATGACGGTCCCGCGCCTTCGTTCCCCAACGCCCGCTACGTCGTACAGGAGAAGGAGCTGGCCTTCGCACGCTGGGACAATCCCCGTATCAGGGCCAGCTATCTGGAGGCCAACTACGAGCCGGTGGCGGCCGCCGGGCTGTTCGACACCGTGGACGGGGAGGCGATGGTCACCGAGGGGATCCGTCTCCTACCGACGCCCGGGCACACGCCTCACCACCAGTCCGTGTTGGTCCAGAGCGGGGGTGAGACGCTCTGCTTCCTGGCGGATGTATGCCCCACGTCGGCCCACGTGTCCCTTCCCTGGATCATGGGCTATGACCTGGAACCGCTGGTCACGCTTGACACCAAGACCAAGCTCTGGGAGAGTGCGCTACGGGAGCAGTGGACGCTGGTCTTCGAGCACGATCCCGAGGTGTTGGCTGCCCGTTTGGAAGGGGATCCGCTCCGACCTCGACTGACTGGCGAGGTGCGGCTAGGGTAAGGGGCTATGAACCAACGTTGTTCAGGAGACCCAGATTCATGAACAAAGCCACCACTCCAGTCATTCTCAAGGGCTCGGCCCGGACGCCGATCGGGCGCTTCCTGGGGGGCCTCGCGCCCCTGTCGGCCCCCGACCTGGGTGCCATCGCCATCCGGGCCACCGTCGAACGGGCCGGCGTGGACGTGAGCGATATCGACGAGGTGATCGTGGGGAACGTGGTGACGGCGGGGGCCGGTCAGGCGCCCGCGCGCCAAGCAGCGATCCGGGGCGGGGTCCCCGCCACCGTCCCCGCACTGACGGTCAACAAGGTGTGCGGCTCCGGCCTGAAGGCGGTGATGCTCGCGGCGCAGGCGGTGAAGGCGGGTGACGCGCGCCTGGTGATCGCCGGTGGTCAGGAATCCATGTCGAATGTGCCCTACTACATGCGTGGGTTGCGCAACGGCGTGAAGTTCGGCGACCAAACGCTCCAGGATGGGCTCATCTACGACGGGCTCTGGTGCTCTTTCGGACAGTGCCACATGGGTGGACACGCGGAGTACACGGCGGCCAAGGCCGGCGTGACCCGGAGCGATGCGGACGCGTTTTCCCTGTCGTCCCATCAGAAGGCGGTAGCAGCCATCGAGGCTGGCCGCTTTCGAGACGAAATCGTCCCGGTGGAGGTGAAGCATCGGAGGGGAGTCCAGGTGGTCGACACCGACGAGGCGCCTCGGAAGGATACCTCGCTCGAAGCGCTCGGGAAGCTGCGTCCGGCGTTCCCCAAGGACGCCCCAGCGGACATCGAGGAGCTGGTGGTCACGGCCGGCAACGCGCCTGGCTTGAATGATGGAGCCGCCGCTTTGGCGGTGTGCTCGCTTGAATATGCGGAAGCCCATGGCCTGGGCGTCGAGGCCATCATCACCGGCTACGCGTCGGGCGGCACGGAGCCTCAGGACCTGTTCTTCGCGCCCGTGCGGGCGGTGCAGGGACTGATGGCCAAGGCAGGAAAGGCCATCAACGACTACGAAGTCGTGGAGGTCAACGAAGCCTTCGCCGTGCAGGCCATTGCGGATATGCGGGAGCTGGGAATGGACGAGGCCCGCGTGAACATCAACGGTGGCGCGGTGGCACTGGGTCATCCCATCGGAGCGTCCGGCGCACGCATCCTCGTGACCCTCCTGAGGGCCCTCGAGGAACGGGACGCCTCTAGCGGGTTGGCCACCCTGTGTCTGGGTGGCGGCAACGCGGTGGCGCTCTCGGTGGAGAAGGCTTAGAGTCCCGCGCCGCGGGCACGCGCACCATCCCAGACCGGAGAACAAGCCAAGTGCGATCCAACGAGACTGGCGGGCTGAACCCCACACGACCTCTAGTAGTGTCGGCGACGGTTGGCGCCGGCCTGTTGCTGTTGGCGGCGACCGCGCGGGTGGCCATTCCCATCCCCGGCACGCCTGTTCCCATCACCCTCCAGCCGGTTGCGGTGCTGCTGTTGGGCCTCCTGTTCGGAGCCCGCAGGGGAGCGGCGAGCGCCGGGGCTTACGTCATGGTCGGCGCGCTGGGCCTGCCGGTGTTCGCGATGGGTGGGGCGGGGTTGCCCTGGTTGCTGGGTCCCACGGGCGGTTACCTGGCGGCCTTTCCCATTGCCGCTTTGGCGGTCGGGGCCCTGGCCGGCGCTGATCGTGCGGTCCTGCGGACGTGGCTGGCCGGGCTTCTCGGTATGGCGATCATTCTGCTGGGCGGGATGGCGCAATTGATGTGGGTGACGGCTGGGGGCGCCGGGGATGTCTTCGCGCTCGGGGTCGTTCCGTTCCTGCCGGGCGCGCTGATCCAGGCGGCGATGGCTACCGTGCTGGTCCGCCTCCTGGCGGGGCGCTGAGCCACGCTTCAACCCGTTCCCTCCGCACCCTGGGGTGGGGCGGTCTCCTAGGGCGGTTCACGCTCTTCATGGTCGTGCTGTTAGCGACCGTGCTCGTGCTCGAGGTCGCCGGCGCCTCTGGGGTTTTGGGGGGTGGGCTCACCCTGCTCTGCGGAGCGCTCGCGGCAGGGGTGGCTGCGCTTCGGGTGGATGGGCGGGGCTGGGGCGCGTTGGGCTTCGTGTTTTCGAGCGCTGCTCCAGGTGAGGTACTCAAAGGCGTGGGGCTTGGAACCCTGCTCGGGATCGCGCCGGCCGTGCTGCTCTGGATGACCGGGGGGTTGGTGCTGTCCTGGGAGGCGGGCACCCTTGGCGACTTCCTCAGCATCGGCTGGCAGTCCCTTGCGCTTCTGGCCCTGCCCGCGGCGGCCGAGGAGGCGCTGGCCCGCGGGTACCCGCTCCAACTCTTGGCGGCACGCTCCGGCGGTCCCTGGGCGCTCTTCCTGACCAGCCTGGGGTTCTCGGCCCTGCATCTGTCCAACCCCGAGCTCACCGCCGTCGCTCTCCTCTCGCTGGCATTGGCCGGGTTGGTGCTCGGCGTCGTTTACCTGCGGACCCTCTCCCTCTGGTGGGCCACCGGCGTGCACCTGGGGTGGAACTGGGCCCTGGGCTTCTGGGCGGACCAGCCCATCAGTGGGCTCGAGATGATTGACGCACCCTACATCGTCACCGACCCGAGGGGCCCTGCCTGGTGGGGGGGTGGTGGGTTTGGCCCCGAAGGGAGTCTTGCTAGCGTGCTGGTCCTGATCGGGGCCCTGTTCTGGCTGTCCCGCACCCCCATGCTGCGTCCAAGCGCTGGCGCGTTGGCGGCCGGCCCCCTCTGTGCGGTTTCCTTTGGGGGGATCCACACCCCGACGGGCACTCCAGGCGGGGCCGGGAGTACTAGCCTAGCTGTCTCAGAACCGCCCAACGAGGCACCTACTGGAGATTGATGAGCATCGATGTGATCACCGTGGTTGGCGCCGGTCAGATGGGGAACGGAATCGGCCATGTCGCCGCCCTCTCGGGCCGGTCGGTTCACCTCGTCGACGTCGCCTCCGAAGCGGTGGATCGTGGTTTGGCGGCCATCTCGAAGAACCTGGATCGCCAGCTGAAGAAGGGCCGGGTGACGCAGGAGCAGCGCGATGAGGCGATGGCCAGAATCCAGGGCAGCACCGACCTCGAGGCGGCCGCGGCCGCTTCTCAGGTCATCATCGAGGCGGCCCCCGAGCGAGCGGACCTGAAGTACGAGGTCTTTGGGGCACTGGATCGGGCGGCGCCGGACGACGCCATTCTCGCCACCAATACCTCCTCCATCTCGATCACCGAGATCGCAGCCCACACGGACCGACCCGACCGGGTGATCGGGATGCACTTCATGAACCCGGTTCCGGTCATGAAGCTGGTAGAGGTCATTCGGGGACTGGCCACGTCGGACGAGACGACCGAGACCGTGTTCGAGCTGTCGCGTTCCATGGGAAAGGAGCCGGTCGAGGTGAACGACTTCCCCGGGTTCGTGTCGAATCGGGTGCTCATGCCCATGATCAACGAGGCCATCTTCTGCCTGATGGAGGGAGTGGGGGAAGCAGAGGCCATCGATACGGTCATGCAACTGGGGATGAAACATCCGATGGGCCCTTTGGCCCTCGCGGATCTGATCGGATTGGACACCTGCCTCAGCATTCTCGAAGTGCTGCACTCAGGGCTGGGCGACGACCGCTATCGCCCCTGTCCGCTCCTCCGAAAATACGTCGCCGCCGGTTGGTACGGCCGTAAGAGCGGGCGCGGCTTCTACGACTACACGAACTGATGATCGTTACCGAGGAACAGCTCGAGATGCGGGCGCTGGCCCGCGAGTTCGCACACGGTGAGTTGCGGCCCCACTCGGCGCGGTGGGACGCAGAGCGCGGCTTCGACGACGACCTCTTGGGGAAGCTGTCCGACCTGGGTTTCCTGGGTATGCGGGTGCCCGAGGAGCATGGTGGGTTGGCGCTTCCGCTGCCCACCTACCTTACCGTGTTGGAGCAGATCGCCTGGGGTGACGCATCAACTGCGCTCGACCTCTCGATTCACAACGGCCCCGTCGTGCACCTGCTGACGCAGTACGGTACCGACAGTCAATGCGCAACGTGGTTGCCTCGCTTGGCGTCGGGGGCGGCCCTCGGTGCCTTCGCGCTCTCCGAAGCCGAGGCAGGTAGCGACGCTGCTGCGATGCAGACCAACGCCGAGCGTACGGAGGACGGCTGGAGGATCCGCGGTCGGAAGCGTTGGGTCACCAACGGCGGGAGGGCGGGATTGGTCGCGCTCTTCGCCCGCACCGGGCCCGATGCGCACGATATCAGCGTCTTCCTGGTGGATCCCAAGGCGGACGGGTACGAAGTGACGGGACGAGAGCGCACGCTGGGTCTCTGCGCCAACGAGACGGTCAGCGTCAACCTCGACATCGCTGTGTCGGAACACAGTCTGGTGGGTGAACAGAATCGGGCTTTTCGGTATGCGATGAGTGCGTTGGAGGTGGGACGGCTCGGGATTGCTGCGCAGTCGCTGGGAGTGGCCCAGGCCGCGCAGGAGCACGCCATCGAGTACGCCAGGACGCGGGAGCAGTTTGAACGGCCCCTGGCGGAGTTCGGAGCCATCCAGGAGAAGCTGGCAACAATGGCGCTTCGCATCTCCCAGGCTCGGGCGCTCCTGCGTGAGGCAGGCACCCGCCTCGATGCCGTCCTGGACGGAAACGAGGCACCTTTGGACGAGGATGCGCTGTCGGTGGGGGCCACGTGCGCGGCGGCCAAGGTCGTTGCCAGCGAAGCCGCCATGTTCGCCACCGATGAGGCGGTGCAGATCTTCGGCGGATACGGGTACATGCGCGACTACCCCGTCGAGAAGCTCATGCGGGACGCCAAGGGCGCGGAGATCTACGAGGGATCCAACGAAGTACTGAGGTGGATCGTCGCGCGGGATATGCTGCAGGACTAGAAGGGACCAAATAACAGGGGTCGATTGTCACAAGGACTGATTTCATAGATGAAGATTTTCCAAGCACTCCAGGACCGTGGACACGAGCAACTCGTATTCTGGAGTGAACCCGAGCTGGGCTACCGAGGGATCATCGCCATCCACGACACCACGCTGGGCCCGGCCCTGGGCGGCACGCGCTTCTGGCACTACGACAGCGATGAGGCCGCCATCATCGACGCGCTGCGGCTATCCCGCGGCATGACCTACAAGGCCGCAATTACGGGACTCAACCTGGGCGGCGGCAAGTCGGTGATTGTGGGAGACAACCGGACGACCCGTCGCGAGATGATCTTCCGCGCGCACGGACGTGCCGTGGAGTCGCTAGGCGGACGCTACATCACCGCGGAAGATGTCGGAACCTCGGTGGACGACATGGACTTCGTCCGCATGGAAACCGATTCGGTCGTGGGGTTGCGCGGACGTTCAGGAGATCCGTCGCCCGTGACGGCCTACGGGACCTACATGGGGATCAAGGCCTCGGCACAACACCGCTACGGATCGGACAGCCTGGATGGCAAGCACGTTCTGGTGCAGGGGCTCGGAAATGTCGGGTATCACCTCTGTGGAATGCTTCACGAGGAGGGCGCGCAACTGACGGTGACCGACATCGATGCAGAGCGGGTGGGGCGCGTCACGCACGACTTCGGGGCCGACAGTGTCGCCCCCGACGAAATCTACGGCGTCGAAGCCGACATCTTCGCGCCCTGCGCGTTGGGTGCTGTCTTGAACGACGACACGCTTGCCGTGCTGAAGACCTCCATCGTGGCCGGGGCCGCCAACAACCAGCTGTCCGAGACCCGCCACGGACGGGCGGTGTTGGACCAGAAGATCCTCTATGCTCCGGACTACGTGATCAACGCGGGTGGCCTGATCAACGTCTACGGCGAGATACACGACTGGAATCCGGAGCGGGCAAAGTTGCAGGCTGGGGACATCTACCACACACTGCTTCGGATCTTTGCCCGCGCCGAGGAAGAGGGCATTCCCACCAACGAGGCTGCCGACCGCCTGGCCGAACAGAGATTGACCGAGGTCCAGGCCCTGCAGAAGAGCTGGGTCTGAGGTGCCCGGTTGGCGGTGGACTCGAAGCAACGGAGGGCAGTAGGTGGAGCAGTTGGGTGTGGCGGATGTCGAAGTAAGTAGGGCGATCGAAAAGGAGTTGGATCGACAGCGGGGCCAGCTGGAGATGATTGCCAGCGAGAACTTCGTTTCGAATGCGGTCCTCGAGGCGATGGGCACGGTCCTGACCAACAAGTATGCGGAGGGTCTACCCGGCCGACGCTACTACGGGGGCTGCGAGTACGTCGACGTCGTCGAAAACCTGGCCCGAGACCGTGCGAAACAGCTCTTCGGTGCGGGGCACGCCAACGTGCAGCCGCACTCGGGTGCCCAGGCCAACATGGCCGCCTTCTCGGCGATGCTGAACGTGGGCGACCGGATCCTGGGGATGGACTTGAGTCACGGCGGCCACCTGACCCACGGTTCTCCGGTGAACTTCTCCGGCCTGCTGTACGACGTCGTGGCGTATGGCGTGGATGCCCAGACCGGAAGGATCGACTACGACCGTGTGCGTGACCGCGCCAGGTCTGAGCGACCCAAACTGATCATCGCCGGGGCGAGCGCCTATGCCCGCACCCTGGACTTCTCTGCCTTTGCCGATATCGCCCGAGAGGTAGGGGCGGTGTTGGCGGTCGACATGGCCCACATCGCTGGGCTGGTGGCCGGCGGGGTCCACCCCAGCCCCGTGGGCCTGGCGGACGTGGTGACGACCACCACCCACAAGACGCTGCGCGGCCCTCGTGGCGGGCTCATCCTCTGCAACGAAGAGCACGCCAAAGCGATCGACAAGGCGGTGTTCCCGGGCATCCAGGGAGGGCCGTTGATGCATGTGATTGCAGCCAAGGCGGTCAGCTTCAGGGAAGCCCTTCAGCCCGCTTTCATCGAGTATGCCGGCCAGGTGGTCGCCAACGCCCGAGCGTTGGCCCTTGGGCTGATCGAAAAGGGGGTGACCCTGGTCAGTGGGGGAACCGACAACCACCTCGTGCTCGTGGATCTGGGGGACGGCGACCTCACGGGTAAGGAGGCGGAACGTGTGCTGGAAGCGGCCGGCATCACCGTCAACAAGAATACGGTGCCCGGGGAGAAGCGTTCGCCGTTCGTGACCTCCGGGCTGCGGATCGGTTCGGCTGCGCTCACCACCCGAGGGATGGGCGAGGACGACTTCGCCCGAATCGCCGAGTGGATTGCCGACCTGTTGGCGAGGCCGGGCGACGAAGGGTTGCAGCGTCGGGTGCGGGGTGAGGTGGAGGCGCTCTGCCGCCAATATCCGCTGTATCCCGCGCCGGTCATGGCCTGAGCCAGGGTCTCCCCTGGGGGTGGCGCAGGTTGGGTCGGGGCCCGACATTGCCGCCATGACGGAACTGCTCTGTGCCGAAGAGATCCTGGACCGCTTGCAGGAGCGCCATCCCCGGTTTCATGGGAAGGCCTTCGCATTCGTCCTACGTGCTCTTCATGGGGTGACGGCCTCGCTCCCGGAACGACGGCACATCACCGGTCCCGAACTGGCGGAAGGTGTACGGGAGCTGGCCTTGGAGCGGTTTGGACCGATGGCGAGGACGGTGCTCGAGCACTGGGGGGTCCATCGTACCGAAGACGTGGGCTCGATCGTCTTCGCTCTCGTGGAATGCGGCCTGCTGGTCAAACAGGAGCAGGACAGGGTCGAAGACTTCAGCGATGTGTTTGATTTCGAAGAGGCCTTTGAACGGGATTACCCGTGGGAGGCGAGGCTCTAGTCAGTCCGGGTCTTGGATACACGGACTTGCGCGGCGAGCGCGCCGAATGAGGGGGAAGTGTCATGGCGGAAGAGCGGGGATATCCAGACTGTATGAAGTGCGGTGAGGGCAGATTGCTCCCGCTGTCGGACTACGGTCGTGATGGTGCGCCCATCCGGTTCAAAGCCTGGGTTTGTTGCAACCCGGACTGTGGGTTCAACATTCGGATCGACAATGGGGAGATCACGCTGGGGCGCACAATCGGGCCGTCTTACAAATAGCGAGCGAGGTTGCCTCCGCTGGGTGGTGACATGACGCCCGCCGGCCCCTTCACGTCCGCAGGCCTCTCCGCGGACGTGCCGGTTCCCACCGGGTCCCAAGCAAGCGCGTTCGACGAGTGGTCCATCGAGACGCTTGGCGTGCCTCAGCCAGTCCTGATGGAGAACGCTGGACGGGCCGCCGCGCAGGTGCTTGAGCGAATCTTCCCCGAAGGGCGCGTGCTGGTTGTCGCGGGGTCCGGCAACAACGGGGGTGACGCATGGGTACTGGCGCGAACGCTGCGCTCCTGGAGGCGTGAGGTCGTTCTGTTTGCGGCGCCGACCACCTCGCACGAGCGCCTGGCCCACGGCTGGGACCTCGATGTCAGACCCATCGAGACGCATGCTGGGAGCTCATGGCCGCAGGCGGAGGTGGTCGTCGACGGGCTGTTGGGAACGGGTCTGCGGGGGCCGCCACGGGATCGAGAAGCGCGGGTCATCGAGTGGATCAATGCGGCCCGAGGTGGCGTCGTGGCGCTCGACGTGCCGTCCGGCGTCCAGGCCGACACCGGTGAGGCACCGGGTCAGGCCGTCGAGGCGGACGTCACCGTCGCGTTCGGCGCTCCCAAGCTGGGGCTGCTTCTCCAGCCGGGGCGAGCGCGGGCCGGGCGCGTCGTGGCGGTAGACATCGGCTTCCCGCCGCCCGAGGGGCGGCTGGGTGGGGGGACGATGCTGTCCACCGCCTGGGCCCGTGCGCACCGTTTCGAGCGGCCCCCCGTCACCCACAAGAAGGCAGTGGGATCGGTGCTCGTGGCTGCAGGCGGCCCCGGTATGGCGGGTGCGGGTATCCTGGCTGCGAGGGCAGCCCTCCGGGCCGGTGTGGGTCTCATTCGGATCGTGTCCGACCCAGTGAACCGCGACGCCTACCAAGCTGCCGTTCCCGAGGCCCTATTCGTGGACCGCACCGACTCGGGCGCCGTCAGCGCCGCGGCCGAGGCCTGCCCTGCGTGGGTGCTGGGCCCGGGGTACGGGGTGGTCGAGCACCGCGCCCAGGAGCTGCTGCCGCTCCTGGAACTCCCAACCGCTTCCGTGGTGCTGGATGCGGACGCCTTGACCATGGTAGCTCAGGGTCTGTTGCCGCCGCTCCCGGAGTGGGGAGGTCGTCACCGCCTCATCGTCACCCCTCATCCCGGAGAGCTGGCGCGGCTACACACCTTCGCCGGCGGCGCACCCGATCATGTTCGCCTGAACGCCGCACTCACAGGTGCCGAGGCCTGGGAAGCCACCGTGGTGGCCAAGGGTGCGCCGACCGTGGTGGCGGGCTCCGACGGTACCTTCCTGGTCGACGTCCTGGGCAGCTCCGATCTCGCCACCGCCGGCATGGGAGATGCGCTGGCGGGCGTGATAGGCGCGTACGCTGCGCAGGGGTTGCCTGCGATGGCCAGCGCGGGGTTGGCGCTGCACGACACAGCCGTGGCGCATAGAATGCAGAACTGGGGTGTGGGGCTGTCCCCTTCGGACGTGATCGAGTCCCTTCCCGAAGCCGTGCGTTGCCCACCGGTCCGGAGTGACCTCGCGCTCGACTTCGTCATGTGCGACGTGGAGGCCTGTCGGTGAGCGGCCGGCCGCTCCCTCGCCTGGGACCGGGCCGGGAGTTCGGTCTCATCGAGCGGGCCCTGGCCGGCCTGGAGGCCCGCCGCGAAGAAGTGACACTCGGTTGGGGCGACGATGCGGCGATCCTCCAGGCAGGGAGCCTCGCGGTGAGCACCGACCTGTCCGTCGAGGGCGTGCACTTCCGGCGCGCGTGGATGAGCGACGCCGAGATCGGCCACCGAGCCACTGTGGCAGCTCTGTCCGACATGGCGGCAGTGGCGGCGGATCCAGTGGGGGTCCTGCTTTCAGTCGGACTCCCTACCGAGCTGGCTCAGCAGACGTTCGTGGACGTGGTTGCGGGGGTGCGTGAAGCCTGCGCTACCTACGGCGCCGATCTCATTGGCGGGGACTTGAGCCGTATGCCGGCGGACGGTGCGCTTACGCTGGACGTGATCTGTCTGGGCTCGGTGGCGCAGGCGCCGGTCCGGCGCAGCGGTGGGGAAGCAGGGGATGAGGTCTGGGTGACGGGATCCCTGGGTGGGGCGGCGCAGGCGGTGGCGGCGTGGACTGCGGGGACCGAGCCGTCGGAGTCTGATCGGGTGGCCTTCACGCGTCCCAAGGCGCGGATCGCGGAGGCGCGTTGGCTTCACGAAAAGGGACTGATGAAGGCGGCCATCGATGTATCTGACGGAGTGGGCGGGGACCTGACCCATTTGGCGGTGGCATCCGGCGTCGACATCGAGATCTCCACCAGGGCACTCCCTCGAGCTCGAGGCGCCACCGCGGCAGCCCCGGACGGGCTCGATCCGGCCCTCGACGGTGGAGAGGACTACGAGCTGCTGTTCCTATCTCCCGCCAACGGGGTAGAGCCGTACCGGAACGACTTCGAGGAGCGTTTTGCGACGAGGCTCACCGAACTCGGGCGGGTCGTGGCGGGCACCGGGGCCCTGCGGGTGGATGGGGCGGACTACGTCCGTCGGGCGTTCGATCACTTCGACACATAAACGGGCGTGTTGAGAACACTGTGGGTCCTCACTTATGGCGCTGTGATCACCGCGATCTACGCGACGCGCGCGTTGATGACGGGTTGGTTCCGGCCTGCGGATGCACCATGCCAGTGCGATCACCTGGCTCGTATCTGGGGAAAGAAGATCATCTCGATCGCCGGTTGCGAGGTGCGCGTCGAAGGGGCGGAGAGTATCGATCCGGCCGCACCCCACATCCTGGTCTGCAACCATGTCTCCTGGTTCGACGTCTTCGCGCTCTTGGGCTACGTCCCCGGACGCTTTCGGTTCGTGGCCAAGCAGGAGCTATCGCGCATTCCGATCTTCGGCCATGCGTGGCGACTCTGCGGCCACATCTCCGTCGACCGCAGTGACCGCGCCTCAGCGATTCGATCGCTACAGAAGGCCGGAGGCCGCATCCGGGACGACGGCCTCACCATCGTGCTCTTTCCCGAAGGCACGCGTTCGGAGGACGGTCGTCTCCAGCCCTTCAAGAAGGGCTCGTTCGTGTTGGCCATTCAGGCACAGGTGCCGGTGATTCCTGTGGCCGTGTTGGGCACACGCGCCGTCATGCCCAAGGGGAGTTTTCGGGTGCGGCCCGGGAAGATCCGCATTCGGGTGGGTGAGCCGGTCGCCACGACCGGCATGGAACACGACGATCGCGAGCGGCTGCTCGAACGTGTGGAAGCGGCCGTGCGCGATCTGCGGATCGGCTTGGAGGAGGACTTCCCGGCCCTTTGGAACTCAGAACCAGGCGCGAGGTACCCGGCCGCCGAGGAGCGGTCGGGCCTGCGAGAAACCAAGGAGTAGGTGCGTTGTCGAAGATCCGCGAAGTGCGAGGCCGTGAGATCCTGGATTCTCGCGGGAATCCGACTGTGGAAGCAGACGTGGTGTTGGATAGTGGTGCGTGGGGGCGCGCGGCGGTCCCGAGTGGGGCGTCCACCGGCGAACACGAGGCGGTCGAGCTCCGCGACGGTGATGCTGACCGCTACGGCGGAAAAGGCGTTCGTGAGGCGGTCGCCAACGTGGGGGGGGAGCTCCACGGATGCCTGAAGGGGGTCGACCCCGCGGATCAACGAGCACTCGATCAGCGAATGATCGAACTCGACGGGACGCCCAACAAGGGAAGGCTGGGTGCCAACGCCATGCTGGCGGTATCCCTCGCCTCCGCGCGGGCCGCCGCCGCCGACGCCGGAGCACCCCTCTACCGGTTCCTGGGGGGCGAGGGGGCCCGCACCCTGCCCGTTCCCATGATGAACATTCTGAATGGCGGCGCCCACGCGCCCAACAACGTGGACATTCAGGAGTTCATGGTCATGCCTGTGGGTGCGTCTTCGTTCGCCGAAGGCCTGCGCATGGGGACCGAGGTCTTCCATTCGCTGAAGAAGGTGCTGACGTCGCAGGGCAAGAACACGGCGGTGGGCGATGAGGGCGGCTTCGCGCCCGACCTGGGCAGCAATGAGGAAGCGGTGGAGGTGGTGCTGGAAGCGATTGCGAATTCCGGATACGAAGTTGGAACCGACCTCGTGCTCTCGATCGACGCGGCCTCGAGCGAGCTCTATCGCAACGGACGCTACGAGTTCCCCTGGTCCGGTGGTCCTGCACGCGACTCGGCGGGTATGGTGGACTTCTGGGCCGAGTGGCTCGACCGCTACCCCATCCGCTCGGTCGAAGACGCGTTGGACGAGAACGATTGGGAAGGGTGGAAGCTACTTACCGAGCGGACCGGAGGGCGTTGCCAGTTGGTGGGCGACGATCTCTTCGTAACCAACGTCGAGCGCCTGCAGAGGGGGATCGATGAGGGGGTGGGGAATTCGATCCTCATTAAGGTCAACCAGATCGGAACGCTCACGGAGACATTGGACGCGATCGCTCTGGGGGCCGAAGCCGGATATACCTCGGTCATCTCACACCGCTCGGGTGAAACGGAGGACACGTTCATCGCCGACCTGGCCGTGGCGACGAGCGCGGGCCAGATCAAGACCGGAAGCGCCAGTCGCACGGATCGCGTGGCCAAGTACAACCAGCTGCTCCGCATCGAGGCGGAGCTCGGCGCGCGTGCCCGCTACCCGGGGGCCACGCTTTGGGAGTGAGTCGGCGTCGGCGGCAACAGCCCCTTCCCCGGAATTGGGGGCGCTGGGTGCTGCCTGCCGTGGCCGGGGTCGCGCTCTACTTCGCGTTGTTCGGCGGGGAGTTCACTGTTTTCGACGTACGCAACGCGCGTCAGGACATTGCGCGGGCGCAGGATGAACTCGCCGAGCTTCGACGGGAAACGGACTCGCTGCGCGCATGGGCCGACTCCCTGCAGAACGATCCGGTCGTGCTGGAGCGGATCGCGCGTGAACGCTTCGGCCTGATCAGAGACGGAGAGTACGTCTACTGGCCAGTAGCGGACTCGACGGGAAGTGGACCAACCACCAACTGAGGCTACTCCGAGGTCTCGTCGGAGTCGTCGTCCGTCCCGGGTACCGCCGGCTCGGCCTCACCCGACTCCAGCCCCAGCACCTGCCGTGCCGCCTGCGCCATCAACGCTGCTTGAGCCCCATCGGTCAACTGCCTAGGCGCCCCTTCATCGGCGTCGGCTGCTCCCTCGGCGGATAAGGCGCTCTCTGCCTTCTCCAGCAACGGCTTGAAGAGATCGATGGGAATCGGGAAGAGTGTTGTCGAGTTGTTTTCAGCGGCCACCTCCACCACGGTCTGGAGGAACCGCAACTGCATCGCGGCGGGGAACCGCGTCATGACTTCGGCGGCCAGTGCCAACTTCTCGGACGCCTGGTACTCGCCTTCGGCTGCGATCACCTTCCCGCGTCGCTCACGCTCGGCCTCCGCCTGCTTGGCCATGGCACGCTTCATCTCTTGCGGCAGATCGATGTCCTTGATTTCGACGCCCGTCACGTCGATGCCCCAAGGGTCGGTGCCCTGATCGATGATGTCGCGTACCACCTCGTTGATCTGTTCGCGCTCCGCCAACAACTCATCCAGCTCGGATTGCCCGATCACGCTGCGGAGCGTGGTCTGGGCTAGCTGACTCGTGGCGAAGTAGTAATCTTCGATCTCCACAACCGCTTTGGCCGGGTCCGCGACCCTGAAGTACACCACGGCGTTGACCCTACAGCTCACGTTGTCCTTGGTGATGGTGTCCTGGGGCGCGATGTCCAGGGCCACGATGCGCAGGTCCATCCGCTTCATGCGATCCAGCCCGAAGGGCACCAACCAGATCAACCCGGGTCCTTTGGCACGCTTCAGCTTACCCAGGCGGAACACCACCCCCCGCTCGTACTCCCACAGCACTTTGAAGCTCGTCAGTAGCCCGAATCCTGCGACTGCGAGGACCGGCCAGAGTATCGCGGTGAGGTCCATAACGGCAGCTCTCTGCTGAGGGCGGCAAGTAGTTTGCGAGGGGCGGTTTGCCAGTGGTGCCTGGGGTTGGCAACCCCATAGACCCGGATTAGGTTTCCTGCCCTTCGCCGGAGTAGCTCAGTCGGTTAGAGCAGCGGAATCATAATCCGCGTGTCGGGGGTTCGAGTCCCTCCTCCGGCATTCCGTCTCGGGTCCCGGTGGACCCCTTCACCAGACGCCCCTCTTTCCGGACCTCCACTTGCCAGTTGCGCTGATCACTGGGGCGTCGTCTGGTCTCGGGCGGGGCCTCGCCCTCTCCCTCGCACGTGAGGGCTATGACGTGGGGCTCGTGGCCCGGCGCTCGGAGTTGCTGGAGGAGGTCGCATTGGGAGTACGCGATCTCGCTCAGCACGCGCTGGTCCTTCCATGCGACGTGTCCGATCCGACCGCGTGCAGATCCGCGGTGGGGCGTTGCGAAGACACCCTGGGACCGGTGGATCTGTTCGTGGCCAACGCCGGGATCCAACAGCCCAAGGTCGATCGGTTGGTGGACGCGGAGGCGGTGCGCTGGGTCTATGCGGTCAACGTGTTGGGCGCGGTGAACTTCGTTGATCCGCTGCTTCCGCGCATGCTGGAAGAGGGGCGGGGTCATTTGGTGTGCGTGAGCAGCCTGGCCAGCTACGGAGGCCTTCCCAGTCGCGCGGCCTATGCGTCCAGCAAGGCCGGGCTTACCACCTACTTCGAGTCCCTGAGGATCGAGCTCCGGGGCACGGGTGTGGACGTCACCGTGATCTGTCCGGGTTGGGTGCGCACGGCCATGACCGCCACTGCGTTCGATCGGCGCCCCATGGGTCTCGAGTGCGATGAGGCGGTCGCGCGGATGACCCGTGCCATCCTGGCCCGGAAGAAGTCGTTCAGTTTCCCGGTCCCGCTGGCCATGAGTGCGCGGTTCGGACGCCTCCTGCCGCGTGGTGTGTACGACTGGCTGCTCGAAGGCCGCACCTAGTTTCCGACCACCGTCCCGCCCTTCATGACCCACCTCACCTGGCGGAGCGCGCCAACGTCCTCGGTCGGGTCCCCGGCCACCGCGACCAGGTCGGCCAGGAGACCGCTGGCTACCCGACCCCGGTCGGACAGCCCGAACAGGTCCGCGTTGCCCGAAGTGGCCGATCGTAACGTGGACATCGGGTCCAACCCGTAGTCGATCATCAACTCCATCTCACGGACGTTGTCGCCATGCGGGTATACTCCCACGTCGCCACCCATGCAGATGGCGACTCCGGAGGCGTAGGCCAATCGGACGCTCTCACGTTTGCGTCGGATACGCGCAGGTTCTGGGTCGCGGGTTCGGTCCCATCCGCCGTATTGGCTGATGGCATCGCCGGCCGCGATGGTGGGGCAATACCCGACATCGTGTTCCCGCATGAGGGCGAAGGCCTCAGGAGTCCCGCCATCGCCATGTTCGATGGTACGCACGCCAGCGAGCGTGGCCCGCCTCATCCCCTCGGCGGTCGACGCATGCGCCACCACGTGCCGGCCCGAGCTGTTCGCCACCTCGACGATGGTCGCCAGCTCCTCCTGCGTGAACGTTGGGCGGGCCTCCCCGTTGGGTCCCCAGCGATAGTCGGCGTAGACCTTCACCCAATCGACGCCCCGCCCGATCTGGTCGCGCACCACTCGGATCAGGTCGTCGATACCGTCGGCCTCCTCGGCACCCTTGGGTAGGTGCCATTCGGGAGCGCCCTTCGGGTTGTAACTGCCCGTGGCCACGATGGCTGGGCCTGCCACCAACATTCGGGGACCCGGGACCACCCCTTTGTCGATGGCGTCGCGCAGGCCCACGTCCATGTAGCCCGCTCCTTCAGCGCCTAAGTCGCGTACTGTGGTGAAGCCCGCTTGAAGGGTGGCCGCCGCGTGCACGACTCCACGGGCCACCCGTTCCCCCCACGCCTCGTTGAGGACCTGGTCCGTCCAAGGCGTCTCGTTGTAGGGGTGGAGGAGCAGGTGAGAGTGCCCCTCGATGAGCCCGGGCAACAACGTGAGGCCCCCGAGCGCGACGACCTCAGCGCCACTGGCGGACACTTCACCCTCGGGGCCGGCCGCCACGATACGATCTCCCTCGACGCGCACCACCCACTCCGACCGTAGGGTCTCCCCATCGAAGACGGCGTCGGGGCGGAGCAGCAGTACCTGGGCGTTCGCTGCGTCGCCCGCGAGGTGGAGGCAGGAGCAAAGCAGAACGAAGAGGGTGGCAGAACGCTTCACGGGCTGGGCCTCATGGGAGGTGCGGGACTGTGGACCAGGGGTGGTGGCTGCACGGTGGGCCGTCTGTGGCAGAACGGCTAGTGTGGGGTTGCCCGGGCCAGGCCGGAGGGTAAGTTCCCCCGCACACTTCACCCAGAGCCTCGCGACCGTGAATTCCGCAGAAATCCTCCAGGACGCCCGTCGCCTCGTCGAAGAACGACGGGCCCGCCTTCAAGCCGCCACCGGCAAGAAGCTGATGCCGGTCACCGCCGGGAACACGCCCCTTCCCGACGCTGATCGGAAGCATCTGCTCGACGAGGCCTTGGACCTGTACTGGAACGAACTGGAGTGGGAGAACCTCACCGAGGAAGAGGAGCTCGAGGGAGGTCCTCTTCCGGAGCTCACGTTTCCGGGGTTCCTGGCGCTGGTGCGGGGGCTGTTGTTGGAGAAGGCGCTCCCCTCGGCCGGGGTCGAGGCCCAGCCGCGCCCGGAAGTCGTGGAGAGCATCGCGGAGTTCCTGGCGGGACGGGTGGTGAGCGCAGATCTGACGTTGGCGAACAACGAAAGCGACGACCCAGACCTCACGCGGGCGGAGCGCTCCATGACCAGTCAGCTCATCGATGTGGTGCTCCAGTACCTACACGGTATTGACCCGGGCGACCTCTAACTCGAAGGCGACCATCGCGATCGTTTAAGGGCGTGCGACCGGGACACCCCTACCTCGCCGGCGCCCCACTCCTGAGTGCGCACCGGGGTGGCGCCGCTTTGGCACCCGAGAACACCATGGCTGCGTTCGCCCAGGCGGTGCAGCGCTTTCAGGCCGACCTCATCGAGCTGGACGTCCGAGCGAGTCGTGATGGTGTCGTGGTGGTTTTCCATGATGAAACACTCGAGCGGACGACCAACGGACGAGGTCGGGTACAAGACACCACTTGGGATGAGCTGCGCACGCTGGACGCCGGCTACAGGTTCCTCGACCTCGATGGTGCCCATTCGTTCCGAGGCCGGGGGGTGACGATACCGAGGATCGAGGAAGTGATCGACGCCTTTCCCCACACACGCCTCAACGTGGAGACCAAGTCCGCAGATTCGGCGGCCGGCCTGGTTGCCGCTGTGAGAGCGGCCGGAGCGGAGCAGCGGGTTTTGATCGCCGCCGAGGTGGAGGCGCACCGTCGGGACGCCATCGGATATCCCGGGCCATGGGGCGCCTCGGGCAAACAGCTCAGGCGCTTCTGGTTCCTGCGTAGCCTGGGGAACTGGTATTGCCCGAGAGCCGATGTTCTCCAGATCCCGGATCGCTGGCGAGGACGGCAGATCGCGTCGCGCAGGCTGGTGGAGCAGGCTCACGATCACAACCTGCCCGTGCATGTGTGGGTGGTGGATCGTGCGGAGCGCATCAGGGAGCTGCTCTCTTGGGGAGTGGACAGCGTGCAGAGTGACCGGCTGGACGTCTTGGCCCGGGTGCTTCACGAAGAGGTGGGCCGCCCCCTACCACCCGCACTCCTTGAATAGCGTGTCGAGCGTAGTCGCTACGCCCTTCGAAGAGGGTTTTCGCGCGGAGATGTCGAGGCTTTGGCTTTGGCAACGTCCCCTGGTGGTTGCGGTGTCCGGAGGGATCGATTCGACCGTACTCCTTCATCTGTTGCGCTTCCAAGGTGCGCCTCATGCTCCACACGTGTGCGCCGCTCACTTCGATCACGCCATGCGGACGAAGAGCCATGAAGATGCGGCTTGGGTGCGCGGGCTCTGCAGGGCATGGGACGTACCTCTGCACCTGAGCCGGGCCCGGACCACAATCTACAGTGAGGCCGACGCTCGGGATGCCCGCTACGCATTTCTCGAAACCGTGCGGCGTGAGGTGGACGAAGAGGCGCGTGTCCTCATCGCTCACCACGCCGACGATCAAGCGGAGACCATCCTGTTTCGGGTGCTGCGAGGGACGGGCCTCAAGGGACTTGCGGGAATGCCTGCCACCCGTGCCCCGGGCATCGCGCGTCCACTCCTTCCGTTCTGGCGTGAGGACATCGAAACGTATGCGGCGTCGGTAGGCCTAGTGGCTCGCGAGGATCCCACCAACCGGTCCCGAGACCAGCCCCGCGCCTTCCTCCGGCATAGCATTCTGCCGGAGCTCGAGCGCGTGGTCGCGCCGGGAGCCCGTACCTCGCTGGTGCGCCTGGCCCAGATCGCGCGGGACGCGAACGCGGTGCTGCAGCGGACCGCCGACCAGGTGTTCGCGGAGACCCTCCGCGCCGAAGGAACCGGGGTGGTGGTGCTCGACCGCGACGGGTTGGCTTCCGTCCCTCTCCCGGTGTTGGCCCTGGTGCTCCGAGCGGCGGCGTCACACCTGGGTGTGCGCTGGACAGAGGAGGCTACCGCGCGGGCGTTGACCACCCTGGAGCGACCGCGCACCTGCGCCCACGTGGGCGGGGGCCTTCAGGTGTCGGTCACTCCCCATGAAGTACGGATCGAACCATTGGAAGAGCGCGTAGATTGAACCCGCTCCCCTCACCCGACAGGAACCAACGTGCCCATTGACGCGGAGAAGCTCCTCGGGGCAGCCGGACAGCGGCTCGCCCACGTGGTGTACAGCCAAGAGGCTCTGGCGGCGCGGGTCGCCACCATGGGCCGGGACATCGCAGCCTACTACCCCCACGAAGAGGAGCTATTGGTGTTGGGCCTGTTGAAGGGGTCCTTCATCTTCGTGGCCGACCTGGTTCGCACGATCGACCGTCCCGTGCAGATCGACTTCTTGGTCGCGGCCAGCTACGGGAGTGGGAAGGTGTCCTCGGGAAGCCTGGAGCTGCTCTATGATCCGCAGACCACGTTCGAGGGGCGCCATGTTCTGGTGGTCGAGGACATCATCGACTCGGGCAACACGCTCCGTCGGCTGCTTCCGGCCCTGGAGGCGAGGTCTCCACTGAGCCTGGAGGTCTGCGCGCTACTCCACAAACGCATCACCACGCTCCCGGTCGAAGCCCGTTGGGTGGGATTTGATGCACCTTCTGAGTTCCTGGTGGGGTATGGACTGGATTACAGCGAGGATTTTCGGCACCTTCCTTTCATCGGTAGCCTGGAGGAGTAGCGTTTCCAGCGCCGAACTAGGCGGTGTCTCACCCTGGAGTTCATGGCGGACCGAGAACCCACACCTCCCGAGGATCCCCGCGGCAGGCTTGCACGTGTCTCGCGGATTACCTCGTTCATCGCGCTCATCGTCCTGTTCAGCCTGGCCGTGTCCACGGCGAGGCGGGGGAATGAGGAGGGCGGAGCCACGCTCGATTTCTCCGAGTTCAAGGAGCAGGTCCGTCAGGGCAACGTGCATGATGTGACCTTCCGGACCGATGCCCGCGTCACCACGGCCAACGGTGAATTGCGCAGGTCCATCACGATCGAGGACGCCCAGGTCACGAAGTTCCAAGTGGTCCTCGCGGGTGAGGTCACAGACAACCTGATCGCGGAGTTGGAAGCTCAGAATGTGATCATTCGGGCCGAACCCGCCCAGGAGGGGATCCGGAGCCTCCTGTTCGGGTTGCTGCCCTGGCTCCTGTTCATCGCCTTCTGGCTGTGGATGTTCCGCACGATCCAGAGCGGGGGTAACCGCGCGTTCCAGTTCGGGCGGTCCAAGGCCAAGATGATTGCGCCCGACACGCCCAAGGTCACGTTTCAGAACGTCGCGGGTGCCAATGAGGCCAAGTACGAACTCGAGGAGATCATCGAGTTCTTGAAGGACCCGGCCCGCTTCTCGAGACTGGGTGGACGCCTTCCCAAGGGCGTGCTGCTGGTCGGGCCTCCGGGAACCGGGAAGACGCTGCTGGCTCGAGCTGTGGCCGGCGAGGCGGGCAGGCCCTTCTTCCAGATGTCGGGCTCGGACTTCGTGGAGATGTTCGTCGGGGTGGGCGCCTCCAGGGTGAGGGACCTCTTCGAGCAGGGGAAGGCCCACGCGCCCTGCATCATCTTCATCGATGAGATCGACGCTGTGGGCCGGCACCGCGGTGCCGGGCTGGGCGGTGGTCACGACGAGCGCGAGCAGACGCTCAACCAGCTGCTGGTCGAGATGGACGGATTCGAAGCCAACGAAGGGGTCATCCTGTTGGCAGCCACCAACCGACCTGACGTGTTGGACCCAGCGCTGCTGCGCCCCGGCCGCTTCGATCGACAGGTGGTCGTGGACCTGCCCGACGTCCGAGGCCGCGAGGGCATTCTCAACGTACACGCCAAGAAGCTGCCGTTGGCCCGGGACGTCGACCTGGAGATCATCGCCAAGGGTACGCCCGGGATGGCGGGAGCGGACCTGGCGAACGTGTGCAACGAGGCTGCGCTCCTGGCGGCCCGCCGAGGCGCCGAGCAGGTAACCATGGAGGACTTCGAGCAGGCCAAGGACAAGGTCATGCTCGGAACAGAACGGAAGAGTCTGGTCCTGACGGAGGCCGAGCGGCGTTTGACGGCCTACCACGAAGCCGGACATGCGGTCGTGGGCCTCAGGCTTCCGGGTCTGGACCCCGTACACAAGGTGACCATCGTCCCCCGAGGACGGGCGCTCGGGATTACCGCCTCCCTCCCCGAGGAGGACCGTCACTCCTACACCAAGGAGTGGTTGGAAGGGCAGCTGGTCATGCTCTACGGCGGCCGTGTGGCTGAGGAGTTGGAGTTCGGACCCGAAAAGGTCACCACGGGTGCGGGCAACGACATCGAGCGGGCCACCTCCATGGCACGCCGCATGGTTACCCGCTTCGGTATGTCGGACGCGGTCGGCTTGATGGCCGTAGGAGATTCCGAGCAGGAGGTCTTCCTGGGTCGAGAGATCGGCCACCGGACCGGTGTCTCGGAGCACACGGCTCAGCTCGTGGACCGAGAGGTGAAACGGATCCTCGACGTCGCACACGAAGAGGCGCGGGAGCTCGTGGCCAGGGAGCGGGATCTGCTGGAGGCCATCGCCCAGGCACTTCTGGAACGGGAGACCCTGGATCGTGAGGAGATCGAGCGATTGGCCGAGGGCAAGGAACTGCCCCCGTTCGAGCGTCCACCCGAGGCGCTGAAGCCCATCCCGGCGAGCGAGTCGGGGCAGGGGAGTGAGAGCGAGGTGGCGGCGCCCGTCGCTCGGATTGGGAGGTTCGGCCGTTTGGGGGCGTGACCCGTGAGCGGGTTGATCGAACAACTGATGCTCTTGCGACCGGGTTGGAAGGACCTGGTCGAGATCGCCATTGTGGCGGTGCTCTTCTACCGGCTGCTCGTCATCCTCCGCCGCACCAGGGCCCTGCAGATGCTGCTGGGCGTGCTCCTACTGGCCGGCGTCTACTTCGTGGCCCGGCTGTTCGGCTTCAACCTGATCCGACAGATCCTCGAGACGCTCTTCCGGTACGGGGCCATCGCCCTCCTGGTGGTATTCCAGCCCGAACTCCGTCAGACCCTGGCGCGGTTGGGGCAGACCCGCATGCTCAGGCCCTTCACCCGCATGGAGCGCAGTCAGGTCGCCGACGAGGTGGTGGCCGGAGTGGAACGGCTCCAGCGCCAGAAAGTGGGCGCTATCATCGCCATCGAGCGGGAATTGGGGCTGGACGCCTACGGGGAGACCGGGCGCCGAGTGGAAGCCGAGGTTTCGGCGGACATGCTCGCGACCATTTTCACCCCCTACTCTCCGCTCCATGACGGAGCGGTCCTGATTTCCGGTCGCCGCATCAAGGCGGCCGGGGCCATCCTACCCCTCACCCAGAGCCCCGTGAGTGACCGCTCGCTGGGCACCCGCCATCGGGCCGCCATCGGACTCAGTGAAGAGACGGATGCGCTGGTCATCGTGGTGAGCGAGGAGACGTCGCGGATCGCCGTGGCCGAGGGAGGAAGACTCGAGGTGGGGGTGGATCTAGGACGGCTGCGCGAAATGGTGGAAGCGCCGGTGTCGGCAGGGCGGTTGGAGGCTGGAAGGGCTTGAGGAATAGGGGTTTGACATCCCGCTTCCGGCCCTTCTACATTGGCCGCCGTTCGCACGGATGAGTCTTCGTCGAGCAGGAGTTCTGGCGGCTGTGGCCTCCGGCACTCCATCACCCTGGTATTCAAGGAGTTAGGGTTGGAAACCGGCGCACAATACGAACTCATGACCCTTTTCGCCGATGGCGGGAAGATGATGTATCCCCTCGTGCTCTGCTCGCTGCTCGCCGTGGGGGTCATCATTGCGAAGGGGTACACCCTGTGGGTCGCCCACCACGATACCAAGCGGCTGTTCAAGCAGGTGGGCGAGGCCACGGAGGCCGGACGCATCGACGATGCGCTCGCGACGGCCGCGTCCTCTCGGGGGCCGGTAGCCGCCATTCTTCATGCCGGGCTGAGCCGCCTCCGGGATCAGAGGGTCCGCAAGGGTGAACTGGAGCAGGTCATCAGTACCACCGGAACCATCGAGCTCGGCTTCTTGGAGCGCGGGTTGGTGGTGTTGGCCACCATCGCCAATGTGGCTCCGCTCATGGGCTTCCTGGGCACCGTGCTCGGTATGGTGCTCGCCTTCGGGTCCATTGAAGCGGCCGGAAACGTGGATCCCGGCCTGGTGGCCGGCGGCATCAAGGTGGCCCTGCTCACGACGGCTGCGGGGCTCATCATCGCCATTCCCGTGAACATTGCGTACAACTTCTTCGTCAACAAAGTCGACAAGTTGATCGTGGACATGGAACAGGGAACTCAGGATGTGTTGAACCTGGCCTGGGACATGGAGAAAGCTGGAAAACTGACGGTTTCGGACCCTTGAGCCCAGAGACCACGAAGCGGAGCGTGCCGGCGTTTCGGAACCCTCGGAACCCCCGGTCAGTACACCACTAAAGCGCCGAACTTGGCGGAGAACGCAGTCAAATGGCTTTTCTGAGAAAGAAATCGAAGGTGAGCGACGAGGTTCCCACGTCCTCGATGGCGGACATCGCCTTCCTGCTGCTCATCTTCTTCCTGGTGACCACCGAGTTTCCTCAGGACAAGGGACTCGGGGTGGTGCTGCCCGAGGCATCCGAGGAAGTGGCCGTCAGCCAGAAGAACATTCTTCACCTCATCGTGCAGCCGAACGGCCTGGTCGAGGTGAAGCGGGGCGAGAGTCAACAGACCCAGCAGGTCCGACCCGAGCAGCTCGAAGCCATGTGGCGACTCGAGGTGACCTCGAACGAGCAGCTCATCGCGGCTGTAAAGACTCATCCGGAAGCGCCGTACAGATTCATGGTCGATGTACTCGACGCCTTGCAGTCTGCTGGCGCTGAACGCATCTCGCTGCAACTGCTGGAGGGTTAACCGCCATGGCCATCAAACAAGGTGGGTTCAAGCGGAAGTCGGGTGTCTCTGACGAGATTCCGTCCTCGTCGCTGGCCGACATCGCTTTCCTGCTCCTGATCTTCTTCATGGTGACGACGGTCTTCAGGACCGCCGGTAAGCAGAACATCGAGTGGGTCGAGGCCGAGGCGGCCGAGAAGATCGACGAGAAGAAGAAGAACGTGTTGGAGCTCTGGGTGCTTCCCAGCGGCAACGTCTTCGTGAACGACAGGGCCGTCGCCATGGCGGACGTGTCCAATCTGGTCGCGCCCATGTACGTGGAGTCCGACCGGAGGCTGGTGACGTCGATCAAGGCGGATCGGGACGTGCCGTATTCCTATATTGACCAGGTCCAGAAAGAGCTACAGGCGGCTGGCGCGGTCCGCGTGGTGTTCGCGACCGAGCTAGAGCGCCGTATGCAGGGAGAAAGACGATGACCGAGGAAACTCGTACCACCCTGGCCACCACCGCGAACGACAAGTTCAAGCGAGGGTTCACCAACTGGTTTTGGGGTTCGGTCCTGGCCGCCACCGCGCTGCATTTTGCGGTCTTCAACTTCTGGCCAGAGATGACCGCTGCGGACATCTCGACCGAAGCGGTCGAGTTCGAGGCGATCGACCTCCCACCCGAGATCGAGATCCCGCCGCCGCCGCAGGCGATTGCCCGTCCGGCGACGCCCGTCATCTCCGACACCCCGATCGAGGAGGAGCTGACCATCGCTCCGACCACGTTCGACGACAACCCGGTCGAGGATTTGCCGCCGCCGCCCGAAGCAACAGAGACCGACATCTCGGCCGCTCCCACGTTTACACCATACACGGTGAAACCCGACCTGAAGAATCGGTCGGAGGTCGGACGGGCGCTTACGCGTGAGTATCCGCCGCTTCTGCGTGACGCGGGCATCGGTGGCACGGTCAGCGTATGGTTCTTCATCGACGAGAACGGACGCGTCATCAACACGCGTGTTCAGGAGTCGTCGGGGCACAAGGCGCTGGACGACGCCGCCCTCAAGGTGGCCAACATCATGGAATTCACGCCGGCACTGAACCGCGACAAGCGCGTCCAGGTATGGGTGGCCTTCCCGATTACGTTCCAGATCCAGTAGCAAGGCCAGCTTTCGGGCCTCAGGGCCCCGTCGGACCCCGAGGTCCGGCGGGGCCTTTGGCGTTGGAGGCAGCCAGCCGCCGGTGTAGCTTGGTGGCGGTAGCGTCGGGGGCGGAGCGTGGCCCGGAGGAGACCCAGGTGTCGCAGGCAGTGAGTCATTCCAAAACGGATTCGGAGGAGGAGCGGCGGCTCGTCGACCGTTACCGGACACATCTCCGGAACACGCTGCCCACCGTACGGGCTCGAATGTCCGAGGCCCTGGCGCGCTCGGGGCGGGGGGAGGATGACGCGGTCCTCATCGGCGTCACCAAGGGGCATCCGGCCGCGGTACTTCGGGCCGCTGGGGCCGAAGGACTCGTTCACCTGGCCGAGAATCGTCCTGAGCTGCTCGCTGAGCGCCGCGAAGTGTTGGACCCGGCCGCCGTGTGCTGGCATCTCGTTGGCCACGTCCAGCGCCGCAAGGCGAGGGAGGTGGTCGCGGGGGCGGATCTGTTCCACGCACTCGACTCCATCCGGCTGGCGGAACGGTTGAGTCGGCTCTGCGTCGAGGCAGGAACGACACTCTCGGTCCTGATGCAGATCAACACCTCCGGCGAGGAAACCAAGGGCGGCTTCACTCCGACCGAGAGCCTCGAGGCCCTCGACCGCATCTGCGAACTCCCATCGCTCGATGTGCGAGGTCTCATGACCATGGCGCCCTTCGTTGGAGACGAACGAACCGTCCGAACCGTGTTCCAACGATTGCGTGAGCTGCAGGAGCGGGCTGGGGCCCTTCCCGGCTATACTGGAACCGAGCTGTCCATGGGCATGAGCAACGACTACGAATGGGCGCTGGAAGAAGGCAGCACGATGGTGCGTATCGGAACAGCGCTTTTTGGGGAACGACCCCCGCAACCTTCGACCACCTGACTTGAACCGAAGATGATCGAGCTTACACCGCTGGACGTCCGCAAGAAGCGAGGGGATTTCCGAAAGGGGATGCGCGGGTATGACCCGGGCGAGGTCGACTCGTTCATCGAACTCGTGGCCGAGCGCCTCGAGACCCTGGTGAAGGAGAACATGACGCTCAAGGAGCGCTCCGATCGCCTCAGCGAACAGGTGAAAGACAAGCAGGACCGAGAGAAGGCGGTCCAAGAGGCGCTGGTGACCGCCCAGGCGCTCCGCAAGGACATCTCGGGACAGGCCGAGCGGGAGGCGGAGCTGCTGCGCCGCGAGGCCGAAGCCGAAATCGAGCGCCTGCTCATGGAGGCCGAGAACCGGTTGGATGAGATCCGACTGTCGATGGACGAGATGGATCGACGGCGCCGTCGGTTCCTCCGAGCCTTGAGGGCCATGCTTGAGCGCGAGCTGGACTTTGTGGGTGTCGAAGAGAGTCGCGATCCCTTGGCGGATAAGCCGTTGGAGCTCGAATTGTTCATCCCCAAAACAGACGAGGGGGCCCCCGAGGCCCGCCCCTGGGATAGGGCGGTGCCGGCGGACAAGGCGGGAGAGCTGCTGGGTGCCGACGAAGAAGGACTCCCCGTCTCCAGCCCACAGTGGACCGCACCGGACACCCGCGAGCCCGAGCGCGTCAACGAGCCAGCTCCACCGTACGTGGCGACTCCCGCTGCGGCCCCCGTAGCGGAACCTCCGGTGGTGGAAACGCCCGTCGTCGAGGCACCCGTTGTGGAAACACCCGTCGCGGAGGCACCCGCTCAAAGCATGGAGCAGGGGCGCGCTCCGGATGGTGCAAACCCCGCCACCGAGGGCACTGAGCAGCGCCGCTGGGAGCCGCATTGGCGCTTCACCTTGGGCGAGGGCGGCGGGACACAGGAAACCAGCGAGTGACGGACGGGTTTCCGTCGTTAGCCCAAATCGATGCGGCGGCACAGCGGGTCCGCGAACGGGTTCCCGAGGCGTCCCCTCACGTAGGGGTGATCCTGGGGACCGGCCTCGGCCGCCTTGCAGACGAGATCGAGCTGGACGCGATGGTACCGTATGAGGACATCCCCGGCTTTCCGCTCGCGACAGTCGAGTCGCATACCGGCAAGCTGTTGTTCGGCACACTGGAGGGGGTTTCTGTCGTCGTCATGCAGGGTCGCTTCCACCGCTATGAGGGATACTCGCTTCAGCAGGTCACCTTCCCGGTTCGTGTCATGGGGCGGTTGGGCATCGAGGCGTTGTTGGTCACGAGCGCCTGTGGGGGGATGAACCCACTGTGGTCACCGGGTGACGTCGTCATGCTGGACGACCACATCAACCTCCTGGGGGACAACCCCCTCGTGGGGGCGAACCTGGACGCCCTCGGCCCACGCTTTCCCGATATGTCCGAGCCCTACGACCGGCAACTTCAGGCAGTGGCGTCGGAGGCGGCCCTGAAGCGGGGGCTCCCCCTGCGCCGTGGGACCTACGTGGCGGTGGTCGGTCCCAACCTGGAGACACGCGCGGAGTACCGCATGTTGCGGGGAATGGGAGCGGACGTCGTGGGCATGTCTACAGTTCCCGAGGTCATCGTGGCGAGGCACATGAACCTCAAGGTACTGGGACTGTCGATCATCACCGACGCCTGTTTGCCCGATGCGCTGGAGCCCGCCGATGTACCCACCATCATCCAGACCGCCATGTCCGCCGAGCCCCACCTGACCGCGCTGGTTCGCGACGTCGTCCGCCAGCTTGCGCCCAAGCCGTCATGAACTTTCCGGATCTCCCCAAGTCCCTCATCGAACTCGAAGAGGGCGTACTGGCTACCTGGCGAGAGGAGGAACTGTTCGAGCAGACGCAGGAGTGGACCGCGGGTAAGGAGCGGTTCGTTTTCTACGAGGGCCCGCCAACGGCCAACGGGCGCCCCGGCCTGCACCACATCATCGCCCGGACCACGAAAGACCTCATCTGTCGCTACCGCTCGCTGAAGGGTCGGCACGTCGTGCGGATTGCGGGCTGGGATACCCACGGTCTCCCCGTGGAGATCGAGGCCGAGAAGAAGCTCGGGATCTCGGGGAAGCCGGAGATCGAGGCGTACGGGATCGAGGCCTTCAACCGCGTCTGCCGCGAGTCCGTCTGGACCTACAAGGAGGTTTGGGAGGAGCTGTCGGAGCGGATCGGCTACTGGCTGGATTACACCCGTCCTTACGTCACCTACCACTCCGAGTACGTGGAGAGTGTGTGGTGGGTGCTGGCGGAGTTGGCAAAGCGGGAGCTGCTCTATAGAGGATACAAGAGCGTGCCCTACTGCCCCCGTTGCGGCACCGCGCTCTCCTCGCACGAAGTGGCTCAGGGGTATGAGGACATCGAGGACCCCTCCCTGTACTTCTTGGCGCCTTTGCTGCAGGCGGATGGCTCCCCCGATCCGGCGGGGAGGGCGTTCGTGGTGTGGACGACCACACCCTGGACCGTCCCCTCCAACGTAGGCCTCGCCGTGCATCCGGACCTCACCTATGTGGAGGTCCAGACCGCCGACGGCTTGCGGATCGTCGCGGAAGGTCGGGCGGCAGCGGTATTCGGCGAGGAGGCTCCTGTGGTGGCGCGCCACCTCGGGGCTTCACTGGTGGGTACGCGCTACCAGCGGGCGTTGGATCTGGTCGAAGCCGAGCCGACTCCTGCCGCCTGGACGGTGATCGGCGAGTCGTTCGTGTCCGCCGAGGATGGTACCGGCCTGGTGCACCTGGCCCCCGCCTTCGGTGCCGACGACTTTGCTGCGGGTCAGCGGCACGGGCTACCGATGCTTCGTCCCGTGGACGACCAAGGCCGCTTCCGGCCTGAGGTCGCCGAGGTGGCTGGTGTGTTCGTCAAGGATGCCGATCCTCGCCTGGTAGCCCTGCTCGAAGAACGCGGAATGCTGTTCCGTGCTGAGACGGCGGTGCACAGCTATCCGCACTGTTGGCGCTGTCGATCTCCGTTGATCTACATGGCGCGGGACTCATGGTTCGCCGCGACCTCGACCCTCAAGGAGCAACTGCTCGCCAACCACCACACGATCTCGTGGAACCCTCCCGAGGTGGGGGAGGGGCGTTTCGGTGCGTGGCTGGAAGGCAACGTGGATTGGGCGTTGTCGCGGGATCGCTTCTGGGGCACACCGCTCCCCGTGTGGATTTGCGATCGCGACGAGGAACACGTGGAGTGGATCGGTGGGTTCGACGCGCTTCGGGCCCGCGCTGGGGAGCTTCCGGAGCCGTTTGATCCGCATCGCCCCTTCATCGACGAGGTGCAGTGGACGTGTGGATGCGGGGGCACCATGCACCGTACGCCCGAGGTTATCGACGTGTGGTTCGATTCCGGGGCCATGCCTTACGCGCAATGGCATTACCCCTTCGAGAATCAAGACGTGTTCGAGGAGCAGTACCCCGCGGATTACATCTGTGAGGCCACTGACCAAACCCGCGGGTGGTTCTATTCGCTGCTGGCGATCTCTACGATGTTGGGGAAGGGCGCATCGTTCAGGAACGTCATCGTGAACGGTCTGATCCTGGACGCTGATGGGCTCAAGATGTCCAAGTCGCGCGGGAACATCGTCGACCCCTTCGAGGCCATCGCGGAGCACGGGGCCGACGCCATCCGTTGGCATATGATGACCGTGAGCTACCCGTGGGCGGACAAGCGTTACGACTCCGCTGGCGTCGCCGAGGCGAGTCGGAGTTTCTTCGACACGTTGCTGGAGACGTACAGGTTCTTTTCGCTATACGCCAACCTCGAGTCGTGGGCGCCCACGGTGGCCGATCCCGCACCCGCGGACCGCCCGGTCCTGGACCGTTGGATGTTGGCTCGGGTGGAGCGCGTGGCGGCGTTCGTCGACTCGGAGCTGGCCAGCTATCAGATCACACGCGCGTACCGGGAGGTGGCCTCCCTGGTCGACGATCTTTCCAACTGGTACGTGCGTCGGGCTCGGCGTCGCTTCTGGGGCCATTCCGACACCGCGGACACACGATCGGCCTTCCGAACCCTACACGAGGCGCTCCACATCATCAGCCTTCTCTTGGCACCCATCACCCCATTCGTCTCCGATGCCCTGGCGCGCGCGCTGACCGGGCGCTCCGCTCACCTCACCCCGTTTCCCTCGGGCGTGGTGGATCACCCGGAAGCCGTTCGTATCGAGGCAGAGATGCGTTCGGTGCGTGTGTTGTCGAAGCTGGGGCGAGCAGCTCGCGAGGATGTGAAGATCCGAGTGCGGCAGCCGCTCAGGTGTCTCCACGCGGTGATCCCTGATGGGCTCGAAGTCAGTGATGAGATATTGGCCATCCTGCGTGACGAGCTCAACGTGAAGGAGGTGAAGTTCCTCACATCCGCGGATGGGTTGGTCCGGAGCACTGCCAAGCCGAACTACCGGGCCTTGGGGAAGCGCTTCAAGAAGGACACCGAGGCCGCAGCGAAAGCCGTCCGTGCGCTGTCGGGGGACGAGCTCGAGCGCCTCAGGGCTGGGGAGCCCGTGGAGATTCGTGTCGAAGGCACCACCCACGAGGTCACCCCCGATGACGTGTCCATCCAGGAGGAGGCGGTGGGAGACTACGCGGTGCGGGCCGAAGCGGGTCACGTGGCCGCGCTGGACCCTCAACTGGACGAGGAGCTGGTGCGCGAGGGCATGTACCGCGAGTTGGTCAACCGGGTGCAGCGGCTGCGAAAAGACTCCGGTCTGGCTGTTTCCGACCGCATTCGTTTGGCAGTGGGTGGAGACGCGCTGGTTCACGACGCCGTGGCCCATTTCGAGGATGCGCTGCGGTCGGAGACCCTGAGCGTGGAACTCGTTCAGGCGGATCAGGACGGCGAGGGCTGGGCGCATACCCATGTCGAAGATGTCGACGGGCATCGGGTGTGGATTGGCCTCGAGCGGACCGCGGCGAAATAGCGGAGCGCGCCATGAGATCCTCCAAACTGTCGCTTCTCCTCGGTGTTGCCGGAGGGGTGATCGTCCTGGATCAGTTGGCGAAGTCGCTCATACGCTTCGGCCTCCAGCCAGGTGACCGCGTATCTGTGTGGGGGGAGCACCTGACGTTCACCTACTTGCTGAACACGGGGGGTGCGTTGGGTCTTCCAATGGGGGGAGCCGGACGGGTCCTCTTTGCCAGCATAGCAGCATCAGGATTGCTCTTGCTGGTCTACTGGTTCATGCCCGCGCACAATCGACCGCGTTTGCGCGCCGTTGCGATGATGCTGGGCGGAGGCCTGGGCAACCTCATCGATCGCTTCCGGGATCCCCCCGGTGTCGTGGATTTCATCCATGTGCGGGCAGCCGGCTTTTCCTGGCCCGTGTTCAATTTGGCCGACCTGGCGGTCATGGTGGGTGCTTGCGCCTTGGTTGCCGCCATCTGGTGGGACGAGCACTCTCTACGTACCCGCACGCGTGCGCACTGAGACCGTCGACGTCGCCGAGGGAGACGTCGGGCGGCTCGACCGCTTCCTCTCTGAACGGTTGCCGCTCTCCCGCACGCGGGTCGTGGGCTTGATCGCCGAGGGCCTCGTCCTGATCGATGGTCGGAAGGCCAAGAAGTCCGAACTGGTAGAGCCGGGACAGCGCATCACGGTGCGGGTCCCGGCCGCCGAGCCGGTGTCCATGGAGCCTGAGGATCTTCCCCTGGACATCCAGTACCAGGACGAGCACCTCCTCGTCGTCAACAAGACCGCGGGCATGGTCGTGCACCCCGCGCCGGGCCACCGATCCGGTACGCTGGTCAACGCCCTGCTTCACCATGTCCGTGATCTGTCCGGCGTGGGGGGCCGGCTCCGCCCAGGCATCGTGCATCGGCTGGACAAAGACACCTCCGGACTGCTGCTCGTGGCGAAGTCCGACACCGCGCACCTCGCGCTCAGCGAGGCACTCCGGCGCCGCGAGATCGGCCGCGAGTACGTGGCGGCATGCTGGGGCCACCTACCCGAGGATCCGCTCAGGATCGACGGTCCCATCGGGAGGGATCAAAAGGACCGGAAACGCATGGCCGTGAGAGCGGAGGGGAAGGCCGCCCGTACGGACGTGCGGGTCCTCGAGCGCTGGCCGGCAGCGGAGCTGTTGGAGGTGCGGCTCTCGACAGGGCGGACCCACCAGATCCGGGTCCACCTCTTGCATATCGGGCACCCGGTCATCGGAGATTCCCTGTATGGCGCGGGCTGGGAGCGCGGAATCGCGGGACCGAACAAGCGATGGGCAAGGGAACTCCTTGCCCTCGTGCCTAGGCAATTCTTGCACGCGAGGGCACTTCGCTTCGACCACCCGGTGACGGGTGAGCGTTTGCAATTCCGAATCCCACCTCCGCCAGATCTCACGGCGGCGCTCGAGTTCGCTCGGGCCCGCGGTGGAGGATAGGCCAAGAAGGAATGAACGCTGGTTCGACCGGGAGCGGGTCGACTCCCGTGGCCCCACCGGGTCCAGTCGATACTGCGGTGGATCGGTTCGTGAGGGACGCGGGTGCCTCACGGGTGGTCCTGATGAACCGATCCGGTCGTCTGCTCCTACAGAGGGGTTTCGACGACGGGCAGGAGGTCATGAAGGTGGCTACTCTGGCTGCCGGCATTCATGCCACCGGCAAGCACATCGGCGACCTCATGGGCGACGCCGGGATGTCCCAGTCGCAAAACCGGGGTACTTCCTCCGAGTTCTTCCTGAGCGAACTGCTGACTCCCGCCGGTCCCATCCTCTTCCTGACGGTGTTCGACGGGGAGACCAATCCGGACGAAGCGCGAGGGGCCTTCGAGGTTCTGGGGCGCACGCTCGGGACCATCGCGGGCGTCGGAGGACAGGGAGTTGAACGCGCCGAGGAGTTTGAACGATCCCTAATGGCGAGCCTCGAACGGCTCTTCCCGGAGCGCTGATGCCCGAAGTCGCTGTCGACCTCGATCCGCGCATGACCTTCGACACGTTCGTCGTCGGTCCGGGGAACCGCCTGGCCAGCGCCGCTGCGCGTCGCGCCGCCGACTCTCCGGCTGCGTCGTACAACCCCCTCTTCCTGTACTCCGCGTCGGGGTTGGGCAAGTCGCACATCCTCAACGCGATGGCACACCACTCTGAGCGCCTCAACCCTGACGCTCGGGTGCAGTACCAGACGCTCGAGGGCTACCTGGCGGAATTGACCGAGGCCTTGTCGCAGGGCCGGGAAGAGGCCATGCGCGAGCGCTACAAGGACCTGGACATCCTGCTGCTGGACGACGTGCAGTTCCTCACAGGCCAACCGCAGGCGCAAGAAATCCTGCTCCGAACCCTGGATGCGTTGAACCTGTCGGGGAGCCAGATCGTCCTGGCCTCGGACCGTCCTCCTGCGGAGATTGACGGACTGGATGCGCGTTTGCTATCGCGATTCTCGGGGGGTCTGATGGTGGACATTTCTCCGCCCGAGTTCGAGACGCGCCTCGCCATCACCCGACGACTCCGCCAGCTGCGCGGCGTGACGCTGGACGACAAAGCTGCCGAGGCAGTCGCACGCCTTCCCTACCGCAACGTGCGCGAGCTCATGGGTGGCCTCAACCGCATCCTCGCCATCCAGGACCTGGAGGGGCGTGTCATCTCGGCGGACGAGGTCGGCCAGCTCGTCGAGGTGCCGAGGGAACGTAACCGACGCGGAGGCCAGGGTGGGGGAGGGCAGACCATCTCTGCGGGGGCGGAGCCCGACTTCGAGGAACCGTGGCAAACCCAACTGCGAGAGGCGGCGGAGGTAGCCGAGTCCGAAGGCTTCAACGCGATTCGGCTGCGGCGCATGCTCGCCTCGGACATCGAGCCCTCAAACACGGGCATGGCGATCGGCGAGTTCCAGGAGATCATCGAGCAACTGCGCTTCATACAGTCGGAACTCGATGTGGTGGGGAACCCCTGGCCGGAAGCCGCACGGGGGGTCCTGACCGACCCCGAGCGACTGGAAGAAGCGCGGGCACTGCTGGCGTCCGCGCGCGAACGGGTACGTTCCTTCCCCCCGTTCAGAACCGATCGCTCGCTGGAAGATCTGGAGCGGCGGTTCCCACCGCTCGCGCTCAAGGCTGCCCACGACCTTTGCGGGGACGACGCGCCGGAATACAACCCACTCTACGTGTGGAGTGCCGACGGTTATGGGGCCCGCGAGCTGCTGGAGGCGACCGGCACCTCGTACCTGAAGGTCCGCCCCACGGCGCGCACCGCGCTGATCTCGGCCCAGGAGTTCGCCGAGGAGTTCGTGAACGCCCTTTCCGAGGGTGTCGCGGGGGCGTGGCGCGAGCGCTGGTGGACGGTCGAGTTGCTCATGGTCCACGAGGCACAGGAGCTCGCCCACACCGAGCGTGCGCAGGACGAGTTCTTTCACCTGTTTGAAGCGGTCAAGCGTCGGGGCGCCCGCATCCTCATCGCGAGCGATCGGTCACCGCGAGGGATCCGCAACATCGACGACCGGCTGCGGTCTCGCTTCGAGGGGGGCTTGGTTGTCCCCGTCGAGGTGAAGGGGGAACCCCCGCTCCCGATGAGCGAACTGCTCACGATGCGGGACGAGGAACCTGAAGTGCTTGCCACGGACCTGTCGGGACTGGACGGTGGCGTACAGATCGGGCCGGACGACCCACTGCTCGGCGGCGACCCCGACGGCAGCGTCGTCGAAGGCAATGCTGAAGAGGATGCCGGGTTCCAGTCGACACTCGACGAACTGGCTGCCGGGAGTGCCGAACATGCCATGACGGTCGACGACGACCCGGATTGGGAGGGTCCTCAGCCACTCACCCAGATCAAGATCAGTCCCGAGAACTTCCCGACACTACTAACGGAAAAGGAACGCTTCTTCCGCGAAACAGGCGTACCGCTCGAAGAAGCGTCGGCACCGAAGTCACCGGAGCCCGGCGAGAAACCGACCGAAGCACCCCAGCCAGCGACGGCGGACCTTCTCGATCCGGGCCCGGTGACCTCCCCGCCCCAAACTCCCTCGGAGACGGCCGCACCCTTCGATGCGCCGCTCCCCGTTTCGGAACTGAGCGACATCATCGACGCCATCTTGGCTCCTTTCGATGCCCACGCCGTTCCGAAAGAGCCCCCGCCCGCTGGAGCGGCCCCGGGGTCCGGATCCACAGAGGCCGCGGCCCCGAGTCCTCAGGCCTGGCAGCCATCCCCTGAGAAGGTCGTCTGGGATTGGCCGGCGCTCACCGACCGCGTCGTGGGAGAGCGGGACTGATGGCGCTCCGCGGCTCGCTCAACGACGTCAACCTGGCAGATATTTGTCAGCTCCTGGCCATGGGTCGGAAGTGTGGGTGCTTGTGGATCACCGACCGGTCGAACTTCGGTTACATCTACTTCGACCAGGGGCGCGTTACGTATGCCTCGGTCCTGAACCGTCCGGATCGCCTCGGTGAGCTCCTCGTTCAGAACGGGATCATCACACGGGATCAACTGTCGGCGGCGATGGAGGGTCAGGCCCACCAGCCGGGAGCGCGAGTGGGGCGACTCCTGGTCGGACAGGGATCCATGACCGAGGACGACCTCAAGAAGTATGTGGAGTTACAGATCTCCGAGGCCGTGTATCACCTGTTCGCGTGGACGCAGGGATCGTTTCACTTCGATCCGGACCATGTGCCAGAGGAGGAGGAGGCCAACCTGGTCTCCATCAACTGCGAAAACCTCCTGCTCGAGGGCGCCCGTCGTGTTGACGAGTGGAGTCTCATCGAAAAGCGGATTCCGTCGTTCGACCTGATCTTCTCTCTGACGCGTTCGCCGGAAGGTGAGGAGGTCGAGCTGACGCCGAGTCAGGAGAAGATCGTAGCGGCGCTGGACGGGCAGCGTTCGGTGGACGAAGTCGTGGGTGCGACCGGGCTGGTCGAGTTCGAGGCGGGCAAGGCGCTCTACGGACTCATCCAGGCAGGGTTCGCAGAGCAGACCGGGCGAAAGGTCGGCGCTCAGAAGGACACCCTGGAAGCCAGGATCGAGCGTCACGTCGACTTGGGCCTCGCGTTCGACCGCGCCGGATTGGCCGAGGACGCCGCACGCGAATTCCGCCGCGTCGTAGAGCTGGACCCAGGGTCTGAGACCGCCCACCGCAAGCTGGCGTGGATCGCGCTGCGAGCAGGGAAGGCGGAGGAAGCTCTCGAGCATTTCAACACGCTTCCGCCGGACGTCCAAAAGACCTATCCCGCGCTCCGGAACCGGGCTTTGGCCCTGGAGCTATTGGGGCGCTACGACGAGGCCCTTCAGTTGTTGGATCGGGCGGAGGCCATGCGTCCCGAAGAGGTCGACGTCTTCCTGCAAAGGGGGATCACGCTGCTCAAGGCCGGACAGCCCACTCGAGCTTCCGACGTGTTTCGCCGCTACCGCGAGAGCGTTCGGTCTGAGGTTCCCAGCCCCATGTTCTACGCGCATGCGGTGTTGGCGGCGGCCATGGAGGGCTCTACCGAGGACGCGGTGCGGATCGGCCGGGAGGGACTCACCCACCACCCGACCGACGGGGCCATCCTGGTCAACACTGGGGCGGTGCTCGAGCAGGTGGGCGAGCCCGCGGCGTCTGAGGCGTTTTACCTGCGAGCCGTCAGCCAGGACCCTCCCGCCCAGGCCCACCGCAACCTCGGCGATCTTGCACGTCAGCGAGGGGACACCGGAGGGGCGCGGGCCCACTACGAGCGCGCCGTGCTCGTCGAACCCAAGCTGGGGGATGACGTGTACGCTCAGTTGGGAGTGCTGTTGCAGGAAGAGGGCGACAGCGCCGGAGCGACGGAGTACTTCCGAAGGGCGCTCGAACTCAACCCAGACAACGAACTGGCTCAACAGCACACCGAGGGATGACGGCGACTACGCTGCTCGCAACGGCCCTGGTCGCGGCGAGTGGCGTCGCTCAGACCGCGCCCCCCGACACAGTCCGTGGGGAGCGCGTGTCGGTGGTGTTTTGGGACGGCCTCACTGAGCGTGCGCGTGCGCTCGTAGTCGACCTCGAAAGCCAGCCTCCGCTTCCCGGCCTTCCCGACGACGTCCCCACCGGAGTGACGCTGTTCCTGGCCGACAGTGAGGCGCGACTGGATTCGCTGGTGGGCGACGCGCTGCCGGAGTGGTCGGCGGCGCTGGCGTTCCCTGAGCGCCGCACCATCGTCCTGCCGACCTACGCGTCCAACCGCACGTTGGGAGGCGATCGTGCGGTGACGCTTCGCCACGAGTGGGCGCACGTCGCGCTGGGCGACTATCTGGAAGGGCTACGGGTTCCGCGCTGGTTCCACGAGGGCTACGCGCGACACGCCGCCCTGGAGTGGGACGCTGCGGCGGGGTGGCGTCTTCGGTTGGCGCTCTTGACCGGCGCCGCGCCCTCGCTGGATTCATTGAGCCTCAGTTGGCCTTCTGAAGCCAATCGCTCGGGGCTGGCGTACGATCTGGCGGCCAGCGCCTACGAGTTCCTGGTGCGTGCGGGTGGCGAGCCCGGACTCACACAGTTCTTCGAAACCTGGAGGGAGCAGCAGAGTTTCGACACGGCCCTACGACGGGTCTACGGCTACACCCCTGGTCGCTTCGAGACGCTGTGGCTGCGCTCGGTGAAGCGTCGCTACGGATGGTTGTTGATCGCCTCTCAATCCGTGACGCTTTGGCTGGGGCTGGCGGCGGTTCTTCTGCTGCTCTGGCGTTGGCGTGCACGACGCATGCGGGATCGCATGGCTCAGCTCCGAGCCACGGAACCCCCGGATCAGCCTGCCTTCTGGGCGCCCGACCCTCGCCCCGGCTCGCCGGACTCGCCGAACTCCTCCACCGAGAACGGGTAGCACAGTGGATCCACCGGTTCTGTTCGTTCCCCCGCCTAAAAGGGTCGCACTATGCCGTCGCGCATCTTTCTGGTCGACGACAACCTTGACGCCCTCGGAGTACTGAAGACCAAGCTCGAGTATGTCGGCCACCACGTCGGTATCGCGGGCAGTGCCGAGGAGGCCCTCTCACGGATCAAGGAGTTCGATCCGGCCGTCGTGATCACCGACCTACACATGCCGGGCATGAACGGCCTACAGCTCCTCGAGCGGGTCAAGTCCGACATGGATGACGTGGACGTCATTGTCGCCACCGGGCACGAGGACATGAGTTCGGCGGTGCAGGCGATGAAGTCCGGTGCGTTCGATTACCTGGTCAAGCCCATGGATCTGGGCGAGGTGGAGTCCCTGGTCCGACGGTGCCTCGACGCGCAACGACTCAACCGAGCGGCCCGTCGAAAGAGCCAAGACCCTGAGCACCCATCGGTGGGCGAAAACACCGTGGTTGGCCGGGACCCGCGCATGATCGACATCTTCAAGACGATCGGTGTGCTTGCGCAGAATCGCACCACGGTACTGATCCGGGGAGAGACCGGCACGGGCAAGGAGATGATCGCCCGCGCGATTCACCAGAACTCGGCCGCCTCCAAAGAGCCGTTCATCGCCGTGAACTGCACCGCGCTCTCCGACCAGCTGTTGGAGTCGGAGTTGTTCGGCCATGTGAAGGGCTCCTTCACCGGCGCGGTCAGCTCGAAGCGCGGCTACTTCGAGCTCGCCGGAGACGGGACCATCTTTCTAGACGAGATCGGCGATACCTCGCCTGACTTCCAGACCAAGCTTCTCAGGGTGCTTCAGGAGCGCCAGTTCTATCCGGTGGGTGGGGAGGAGCCGAGGTTCACCGCCGCGAGGGTTGTGGCCGCGACCCATCAGCCCATCGAGAAGCTGGTCGAGGAGGGAGGGTTCCGCGAAGACCTCTACTTTCGACTCAAAGTGGTCGAGATCGAGGTACCGCCGCTCCGTGAGCGAAGGGAGGACATTGACCTGCTCGCTCAGGCCCTCCTGGTGAAGACCGCGCGCAGCATGGGGTCGGAAAGCTCGTTCATCTCCGACGCGGCCATGAAGCGGCTGCGCCAGCACTCGTGGCCGGGCAACGTTCGGGAACTCGAGAACGTGCTGACGCGAGCCATCGTACTGGCCCGCGGACACGCGATCGGCGAGGACCACATCTCCATCGGGCTGACGCTCGCCAATCCATCGCGCCGGACGGTGGGACCCACATCGGACACCTTGGACAGCGTCATCGCCGCGCATGTGGCCGACGTCCTGGCTCGCTGTGGGGGGAACAAGAGTCAGGCGGCCCGTACGCTGGCCATCTCCCGGTCACGCTTGGCCCGGATTCTGAGGAAGTTCCACCTGGATGAGAGTGGCGAGGCCGACCCCACGGACGACACGACCCTCGAGGACGACTAGGAACGGTGACCCTTGCACCCTGCCCAGGGGCGCCCTAGCCTGGACCCATGGCGAAGAACAAGACGGCAAAGCAGAACACCGGGAAGGGGGTGCCCACGTCTCAACCGCTCCGTTTTTCGAAGGTGAACGCGGGGATCGGCGTGATTGGGTTGGCCACCGTAGGACTCGGATACCTGTTGCTGTCCCAGGGGTCCATCACCGCAGCGCCGCTGCTGCTGGTCTTGGGCTACGTCGTCTTGATCCCGCTAGCCATCGTCCTCTGACGGGTCTGACCGGAGGCCGCCAGACCTCAGCAGTTCAGCGAGGCAGGGACGCTGGGCACCGCTGAGCTTGGAAGCACTTCCACAGTTTCCACCTCGACTTCAGGTGGTGGGTCTGCCGCCGCAACGGTGGGGCCGCTCAGGAGCGTCCCGGTGGTCAGCGCGAACACCGTCAGTGCGATACCGAGAAACGCGATCTTAGGGGGGGTTTTTCTCAGGCTTGTCATCTTCCTCTCCTCCACGCCGTCTGCCTTTCACCCAATAGGACGTATGAGCGAGCTAAAACGTTTCGTTCCGGCCTTGACCCTCGGAGTTCTCATGAGCCTGAGTGCCGAGCTTTCCGCACAACAAGGTCCTTTCAGCGCAGGCGGACGCTCCACGGTGTACGCGCCCAACGGCGCGGTGGCCACCAGTCAGCCCCTCGCGACATCCGCTGCGTTGCGGGTGCTGCAGGAGGGGGGGAACGCCATCGATGCGGCTGTCGTGGCTGCTGCCGTGTTGGGCGTCACCGAGCCGCACATGACGGGGATGGGCGGAGACCTGTTCGCGCTTTTCTGGTCCGCTCGTGAGGGGCGGCTGGTGGGCCTGGACGCCTCGGGGAAGGGCGGCTCACTGCTGGATGCGGACGCGCTCGTCGCTGAAGGCCTGGAACGCATTCCGGGACGGGGGACCCGGGCCGTGACGGTGCCAGGGGCGGTGTCGGGGTGGGCGGCCCTGCTGGACAATTACGGGACACTCTCCTTGGCGGAAGCGTTGGAGCCCGCCAGGGTGATCGCCGAGCAGGGGTTCCCTGTGACCCCCATCATCGCCGCCCAGTGGTCGGCGGAAGGCCTGGTGCGAGCGCTTTCCCGAGACCCAGGGGCCACCGCCACCTACCTGATCGACGGGACGCGCGGTCCCCGAGCCGGGGAGTGGTTCCGCAACCCGGACCTGGCCAAGACCTATGCTCGGTTACAGCGGGAGGGCCCCTCCGCGCTCTACGGAGGTGCCCTGGGTGCGCAGGTGTCGGAATTCCTGCAAGCCAACGGGGGGTTCGTCACGCTCGAGGATCTCGAGCATCACGAGGTCCGTTGGGTCGAACCCCTCTCGGTGGACTTCAAGGGCTACACCGTGTGGGAGCTGCCTCCCTCCGGACAGGGCATCGCCGCGCTGCAGATGCTCAAGCTTTTGGAGCCCTTCGCCCTCAAGGAGATGGGCCACAATTCGCCCGAGTATCTACATCATCTAATCGAGGCGAAAAAATTGGCGTACGAGGACTTACGCAAGTACGTCGCCGATCCGGAGTGGATGACGACTTCGCCTGAAGAGTTGCTCTCCGACGCCTATCTGAACCAACGCCGTGAGCTGATCTTGCCCCGGGTGGCGGCCGATCGGCTCGAGGCTCCCGAGGCGGCCCAGGCCTCAGAGACCATCTACCTCTCGGTGGCCGACCAAGAGGGGAACATGGTGTCGTTCATCAACTCGGTGTATGGCTACTTCGGGTCGGGGGTGGTGGTCCCCGGTACCGGGTTCGTGCTCCAAAACCGGGGGGCCGGCTTCACGCTGGAGGATGGGCACCCCAATCGGGCGGCCGCCGGGAAGCGTCCCTTCCACACCATCATCCCGGGGTTCGTCACCAAGGCGGGTGAGCCCTATATGGCGTTCGGCCTGATGGGGGGCGCGATGCAGCCGCAGGGGCATACCCAGTTGCTGCTGAACCTCATTGAGTTCGAGATGGATCCGCAGGCGGCGGTCGATGCCGCCCGCTTCTACCACCAGTCCGGGAAGAGGGTGGCGTTAGAGCCGGCGATCGGTGAGGCGGTGCGCAACGCGCTGGCCGCCCAGGGCCATGAGATCGCCGAACAGGACCCCGCCTACGGGGGCGCCCAGTTGGTGATCAAGCTCACCAAGGGCTACGCAGCCGCCTCGGACCCGCGGAAGGACGGGCACGCGGCAGGACACTAAGCCAGGACACTAAAGGGGGGCCGTACGGGGGCTACGGCAGGGCAGCCTCCTGCACCCGAGCCCACACGTCCTCGATGTCCTCCCAGGTCGTGAGGAACGTCCCCAGCGCCCACCGGATCGTCAGTTGCCCGTCGATCTCGGCATGCGACAAGAACGCGAACCCTGACCCGTTGATGGCCTCGAGGAGGTCGCGGGTCGGGCCCTCCCCACCGCGGTGGCGAAAGCACACGAGTCCCATGGTGGTCGGGGCCGCGATCTCGAAGCGAGCATCGGACTCGATCAAGCTCGTCAGCCGCTTCGCCCAATCGATGTGTTCGCGGATACGGGCCACCACGCCTTCGCGCCCGAAGTAGCGCATCACAAACCAGAGCTTCAGTGAACGGAAGCGTCGACCCAAAGGCACCCCGTAGTCCATGAGGTCCACGACCCGGTCGCTCTGGTCATAGTCCAGATAGCTGGGCTTCATGGAAAAGGCTGCCTTGAAGGTGGCCGGATGGCGCGTGTAGAGGACGCTGATGTCCATGGGGCAGAACAGCCATTTGTGGGGGTTCACGACCAGCGAGTCCGCGCCGTCCGCCCCGTCGAGCAGGTGTTGCTGTTCGGGTACGATCGCCGCCGCGCCTCCATACGCGGCATCGACGTGCACCCACAGCTTCTCATTCCGGGCGACCTCGACGATCTCGCGAACCGGGTCCACACTGGTGACCCCGGTGGTGCCTACCGTCGCAATCACGCACGCCGGCTTGAGCCCGGCTGCCCGGTCTGCGCGAATCGCCTCCCCGAGTGCCTGTACGTCCATCCGGAAGTCTCGGTCGACCGGGAGCTTCCGCAGGTTGTCGAGGCCCACGCCCGCGAACAGGCACCCCTTGTCGACCGACGAGTGCGCGTACTCGGACGTGTACATGCGCAGCGTTCCGTTCGCGCCCCGGTCTCGGCTCTCGGGATCTGCCCGGTGACGGGCGGCGGCAATGGCGTGGGCCGTGGAGGTTGAGGCGGTATCCAGGATCTGACCGAACCAACGACCCTCGAGACCCATCCATTGGCGGAGCCAATCCACGGTGACGGCTTCCAGCTCGGTGCCGGCCGGGCCTGAAGCCCACAGCATATGCTGCATGTTGAGCCCCGCGATCAGGGTTTCGGCGAGCACGCCGGGGGGCGAACTGGAGATGGCGAAGAAGGAGTGGAACCGCGGGTGGTTCCAATGCGTGACCCCCGGCAGGATTTGCTCCGAGAAGTCTGCCAGGATGGTGTCCATGGATTCGCCATGTTCGGGAGCCTGGTCCGGAAGCAGATCGATGAGGTCCCCCGGCGCCTGGCTTGGGGTCACCGGGAGGTCGCGCAGGGCCCTCCAGTACTGCGAGATCCACGCGTCGACCTTCTGTCCGTAGCGTTCGTATTCCTCAGGCGTCATGGGTTCAGCAGGTGTTTTGGCGTGGTCCTTGCGCAACAGTCGTCCCGAGAGGCCTTAACTGCGTTCCCTCTGGCACCAGAAACTCGATGGCTACGACAGAATCCGCTACTCGCACAGGCACCGTCGCATCGGCGGACCCCGGTTCCCTATCCGGTAGCGTGTGGAAACGGCCCATCGATTCGCTCCTGACACCGACGATGCTCCGCATCGTGCTCTGGGGATCGGTGGCGATGGTCGTTTTGGCGATCGTGATGCCTCTTCCTGGAATCGAGCGTGCCATTCTCGGCGTCGGTTGGCTGGCGCCCATCATCTGGATCCCTCGACAGATGGAGCGGGTCGCTCGCGCCGCCGAAGAGGACCGTTGGGCCCGCAGCCGTCGCTACCACCGGCTCCGCGGCGCGGTTTCCGTGTTCATCGATGAGGTCAAGCGCTTGAACTGGCTGGCAGTCGACGCCAGTCGGGGGCTCCGAGAGGAGACGAAGGTGCAGGGTGAGATGGACGCCATCGAAGACCGGCTGCATGGATTGGTCGGTGAGATCCGGGCTGCCGCCGGCATTGTAGACCGACCGGAGTAGCAGTCCCTCTTTACCCTCAGGGCTCGGCCTCCCAGGTTGGCGGTCATGTCCGCCCACCTCGATGTCGACGTTTTGGCCCAAGCCGCGCGCTGGAGCGAGGCTGGTGAAGAGGTGGCGCTCGCCACGGTGGTTCGAACTTGGGGGTCGGCACCTCGCAAGGCGGGGAGTCACATGGCGCTCACTGCGGCCGGTTCGTTCGTGGGCTCGGTGTCGGGGGGCTGCGTGGAGAACGCGGTCATTCACGAGGCCGAGGAAGTGCTTCGGACGGGACGACCCAAGGTGTTGGAGTACGGCGTGACCGACGATCAGGCCTGGGAGGTGGGCCTGGCCTGCGGGGGTACGGTTGTGGTGTTCGTCGAGCGCCTGTCGTGAAGCTCGAGCTCCTGACCGGCCTGCTGGCCGCTCAGCATGACAAGCGCGCGGTGGTGCTGGTTACGCGGCTGGTCGATGGGGTTCAGGCCCTGCTCTTTCCGCTCGAGGGCGAGGTCGAGGGTTGGCCTGCCGAACCCGCGGCCCAGGCCATCGCTGAGGATCGTTCCATCGTGTTCGAGGATCCGGCGGACGGGGATCTCCTCTTCCGCCCGTACAACCCTCCCGTGCGGTTGATCGTGGTCGGCGCGGTGCATATCGCGCAGCCGCTGTCCGAGTTCGCGACCCGAGTCGGATATGCGGTCACGGTGGTGGACCCCCGGGAAGCGTATGCCTCCGAGGAGCGCTTCCCAGGCGTCGTGTTGGATCGGCGCTGGCCGGGACCGGCGTTGGAGGCGTTGCGCCCCGATCATCGCACCGCGCTGGTGACCCTGACGCACGACCCCAAGCTGGACGATCCCGCCTTACAGGCAGTGCTGCGCACTCCGGCGTTCTACGTAGGCGCGCTGGGTAGCCGCAAGACCCAAGCGAAACGACTCGAGCGACTGACGGAGGCCGGCTTCGATCAAGCGGCTCTCGCTCGCATCCATGGGCCCGCGGGCCTGGACATCGGAGCCCGCACCGCTTCGGAGATCGCCCTTTCGATTCTGAGCCAGGTGATTGCTGCTTCGAGGGACCGGACCGCATGAAGTTCGGCCCGCTTCCGCCGGAGGAAGCGTTGGGGACGGTGTTGGCGCACTCGTTTCGCCTCCCTTCGGGCCGCCGCCTGACCAAGGGAACGGTTCTGGACGCTGAGCACGTCTCCTCCCTGGTTGCCGAAGGGGTGGGCGAAGTGGTGGTCTGTCGGCTGGAAGCCGACGACATAGGGGAGGACAGGGCCGCTGGGGACGTGGCTGCGGCGCTCGCGGGCGAGGGGATCAGTGCGCGTCCTGCGTCGACCGGCCGTGCCAATCTGGTGGCCGCAATCGCGGGTCGACTGCACGTCGATAGCGACTCCGTACACGCCGCAAACCAGGTCCACGAAGCCATCACGGTGTCGACGTTGGCGCCCGGAGCGTCGGTAGAGGCGGGCACCTTGGTGGCCACAGTGAAGATCATCCCGTTTGGAGTCCCCGGACACGCGCTGGACGAATGTCTCAACGCGGTTGGTGAGCCCCCGATCTGGGTGGAGGCCTACCGACCCCAACGATGTGCGTTGATTCAGACCACTGTGCCGGGGACGTCCGAACGGCTTTTGAAGCGCTCGGCGGAGGTCCTCGAGCAGCGTGTGTGGGCCAGGGGGAGCACGTTGAAGCGAACGGTCCAGTGCGCTCACGCCAAGGACGCGATCGGACAGGCGCTGCTCGACGTGCTCGACTCCGAGGTAGACGTCGTGTTGGTGCTGGGCGCCACGGCGACCGTCGATCGACGGGACGTCATCCCCGCCGCGATCGAGTCCATCGGCGGGGTGGTCCTTCACTTTGGTCTGCCCGTGGATCCGGGCAATCTGACGTTGCTGGCCCGCCATGCAGAGAAGCCGGTACTGGGGGTGCCCGGATGTGCACGTGCCCCACGCCGCAACGGTTTCGACGTCGTGCTCGATCAGGTGTTGGCAGGACGCATGCCGAGTCCCCCGGATCTCGCCCGGCTGGGGGTGGGAGGTCTCTGGAAAGAGGGGGCTGGTAGGCCGCAACCGCGACAGCAGTCGACTTCCAAGCCGTCCAGCAAAGGCGGGGGCATCGGTGCGGTCCTGTTGGCCGCAGGACGATCCCGTCGCATGGGAGAGGCCAATAAGCTGTTGGAAGAGGTGGGCGGAACGCCGATGGTTCGGACCGTCGCAGAGACGCTATGTGCCAGCGGCGTCGATCCGGTGGTGGTCGTCTTGGGCTCAGATGCAGCGCGGGTAAGGCATGTGCTGGAGGGGCTGCCCCTGACGTTCACGACCAACGCGTCGTGGGCGGAAGGCATGGGGACTTCCGTGGCAGCCGGTGTGGCGGCGCTCCCGAACGGTCTCGCCGGTGCGCTGGTGGCACTGGGCGACATGCCGGGCGTCTCGCGCGGGGACGTCGAAACCCTGACCGCTGCGTTCCAGCCGAACACCGGCGCGGGGATCTGTGTGCCGGTGCGGGACCGGAAACGAGGCAACCCCGTGCTGTGGGGCGCCCGATACTTCGAACAGCTGGTGGGCCTAAGCGGCGACGTGGGAGCCCGCGCCCTGCTGATCGAGCACGCGTCCGATGTGTGCGAGGTCGAGGTGGCCGACGACGGAGTGCTGACCGATGTAGACACGCCCGAAGCGTTGGCTGAGGCCCGCCGAACCCACGGGCTGCAGTTCGAGTGAAGGAGTCTGGGTCCGTTCCGGCGATCCTCGCCACACGCAAACGGGGAACTTCTCACCTGGTGAGAAAGTAGCTCATAAGCTATAGGACGCGCTTCTCCAGCCCCGGGGTACGAGAATGAAGCAGGCCGTTCGCCTGTGCGTTGTGTCACTGGCTCTCTGCACCCTTCGGTGGTGTGGGTCCGCGGCACCGGTTGGGGCCCAGGAGTCCATCGAGAGCGACGTGCGCGTCTTCCTGGATTGTCAGGGTCGCGGATGTGACCGTGAGTACTTTCGCGAGCAGATCACATATGTGAATTGGGTGCGTGACCGAGCCGACTCGAATGTGCACGTGCTCGTCACATCCGAGCAGACTGGGGGAGGGGGCTCGGAGTACACCCTGGCGTTCCTCGGCCGTGAAGGCTTTGAGCGCCTCACCGACACCATTCAGCATGTCACCACCGCCGTCGAGACCGAGGATGAACGTCGATCCGGGCTCGCGGGAGCCATTACGGGTGGGCTGGTGCGCTACCTCGCCCACTCGGGCGGGTTGGAAAGGGTCGAGATTCGCAGTCGTACGGGTCGCTCCGACACGGGAGAAGGACCGGGCAACCCGGCGGACGATCCATGGGATTCGTGGGTCTTTCGGCTTGGACTGAATTCGTTTCTGAACGGAGAGTCGTCCTCGAGTTTTGCGGACGTAGGCTCCAACGTGAGCGCCAGTCGGGTCACAGAGGCTTGGAAGATCGACATTGGGGCTCGCGGCAACTACTCCGAGCGTGAGTTCGAGCTTTCTACGGGGACGTCGAAGAACATCACGAGGGACGCGTTCGGGAGCGTGTCGGTCGTGAAGAGCTTGGGGGCACAGTGGGCTGCGGGGGCACAGGCAACGGCACAGCGCGACAGCCGCCAGAATCAGGACCTGACCGTGCGGTTCGCGCCAGCGGTCGAGTACAACGTCTACCCCTACTCGGAGTCCACGCGCCGGCAGTTCACACTCCAATACAGCATGGGCTTCAACTCTTTCGACTACACCGAGGAGACCCTCTTCGACCAGGTCTCCGAAGTCAGGCTCGACCACACGTTCGCCGCGGGCTTGGAACAGAAGCAGCCTTGGGGGTCTGTCAACCTCAACCTTACGGCATCACAGTTTCTGCATGACGCCTCCAAGTACTCGGTGTCGGGCTCGGGCGGCGTCAACCTGCGACTTACCCGCGGCCTGGACCTTCGTATCAACGGATCCTATTCCTGGGTACGCGACCAGCTCTACTTGCCCAAACGCACGCTGGAGGATGAGGAGATCCTCCTCCGGTTGCAGCAGTTACAAACGAACTTCAGGTACTTCACGTCGATCGGTTTCAGCTACCGATTCGGCTCGATCTTCAACAACGTGGTGAACCCGAGATTGCGTTTCAGGGGGCGAGGCGGAGGGGGGGTCTTCTTCTTCTGAGCGCCTATCAGTTCCTGGGCCTCTGGCTACGTCCCGGTGCCAGAGAGGTGGAAGTCCCTCGGCCTCAGTCCGTGGTCTGGGACGACGCCATCCTGCGGGCGCTGCGGGAGCTGGACCCCGAGGTCGGGGGGCTGGTTCGGTTGCCCCCGGGTGAGACCTACGTGGTGGACTCGATCGATTTGTCGGCGGTTTGGGGTGACATCGGTTTTGGATCCGATGCGCGGGTTTGGTTCGACTATCGAGGTGCGACGCTTCAGAAGCTGACGCCCGCCGAGGGCGGCGCCGTCGACCACATGTTCCACGACAAGCTCGGACGCGCCGATCGGGTCCGCTGGCTCTGCGGCGCCATCGACATGCGCCGGGACGGCTTCACGCCGGGTGTGGCCTGTTCCGCGTGGTTCCTGCACCGATCGGACGACTGGCAGTTCTTCAACCCCGAGGTGCGAGACTCCATCGAGGAGGGCATCAAGGCGTGGAAGCCAGTACGCCTGATCATCCACGAGCCGGTCCTGACCAACATCCGGAACAACGGGATCGAGGTGCACGCGCCAAGCGAGTCGAGTGAGGGGTTCCGCGGGGTGAAGCCCAACCGCGACGCGGAGTACATCCGTGTGCTGGGCGGCCACATCTCGTTGGTCGACGACGGCGCAGCCGGGGCGCTCGATGGTGAGGCCGTCGTGTTCCATGGCACCGATCCCAACACCACAGTCCGCGACGCCATTGTCAGCGACCTACGCATCACTGATTGTCTACGAGGATGTTGGGCCGAGTTCGACCAAGCAGGTCAGCACGGCGAGCACATTCACTTCAGAAACATCACACACGAAAACACCGGAGCCGTTCCCGATGCGATCCACGGTGCGGCCCTGATTGGTTGCAGGGATTCCTCGATCGAGGGGGGTGTGTTTCGCAACATCGGGCAATCGAATCGGATGTCGGGCGTCGAGACGTTCGGCGTAGCGGTGTCGGGCACTCGCGACCTGCGCTCTGAGAATTGCGTGATCACAGATGTGAGGATCGAGGACACCCGCACGTCCGGTGATCGCACCCAGTACGGCATCCTGCTCCGACAGTGCAGCCGGGTGCAGGTAGTCCGTCCCCATGTTCGTGGTGTCACGGTGAAACAGCTTTGGGTGGATCCCGACTCCGCTCCCCCGGTCACCGGTCGGATCGAACACCCCAAGGAGATTCGTTATCGGTTGGCGCTCGATGAGGGGAGGCAGCGGATCCCTCCCGGGCGGTGGACACGCGTCACGAGTTGGGACCGCGCTGCGCCGCTGTACGACGGTTTTGGCGTGGAGGCTGACGGCGCGACTCGGCTCATCGGGACCCGACGTGACGCCAGACACGGGGAACACGATCCCGTTCCTGGACGGAAGCTGCTGCGCGTGCGGGTGACCTTCGCCCCGGACGGGGGGGGGCGGCGAGGTGTGCGGGTGTCACGGCACGGGTCCGAGGAACGTGTCTTGGAGGAGCAGATGATGCGCCCGACACTGGGCGCCCGCAGCACGCTCGAGCTCTCGGTCGAGGAGGATCTTCAACTCGGGGATGGGTTCGAGGTGCACGTGTTTCAGGACGCGGACGCCGCCCTCGTAGAAGCCGAGGTGGAGTACGCGCACCCGAGGTGAACGGGGGCGGCGCGCCTGCGGAACCTAGAGGTCGCGGTTCGGGTTAATGCCTACGCTTCACTTCGATCGGAGAGTCAAAACCATGCCCACATCCATTAAAGCGCTGACGGTCCCTCTGTGCTTCTTCGCCGGCCTGGCTGCCTGCGCGGAGATCACGACCGCGCTCCCCGAAGTGGACAATGAAATCCAGCGCATCGAAGTCTCGGCAGAGACGGATGTCATCGAGGTGGGCGGCACGACCCAGTTGACCGCCATCGCGTTCAACAAGAGCGGAGACACCATCACCGCCACCATCGATTTCGAGTGGTCGAGCGATACGCCGGCAGTCTTGGAGGTCAGTCAGGCGGGGGTGGCGACGGGCGTGTCCGAAGGACAGGCCAGGGTCGAGGCCAGCGACGACGAGGTAGTGGGCGAGATCGAAATCACCGTCGAGGCGCCCTCCTCGTAGCACGAAGATCGCCCCGCCGGAAAGCTCCGACGGGGCGATGTCTTCGGCCTTGGCTGAGTACAGCTACCTCAGCACAGGACAGTCGATCTCTGGGTTGAGGTTGCACTCGTTTTGTCCCAGCGGATGGCAGGCCATCCGGTCCATCACGCGTCCCACGTGTTCCGGTTGCATGGTAAGGTTGTCGCGCACGTAGGGGTGATTCCATCGGTTCAAATGGAACATCCTACGTCCCTCGAGCCACCCATCCAGCAAATACTCTCGGTCGAGAATGGACCACGCGTCATCCTGTGCGTTGGGAAACTCGAGCTCGCCCACCGCGGTCGGTTCCGTGATCGGGTCCAGCCCGTGTGCGGCCCGCGCGTCGTTGATCGCGGTCGTAAAGGCCGCCAGGTCACCGCGGTTGAGCGCCGCTTCCGCCTCGATCAACCGCATCTCGGTACCCCGATAGATGTTGAAGAACCCGTACTCCTCACCCCAAGACTCACGGCGCGGGTTCCATTTTGGCCACACGCTCTCGGTGTCGATCCGCGAGTCTACCGCCCTACACTCGGAGTAGTCGGGGCCTTGCACGATGTTGCTGGTCCTGAACAGGTCCGCAAATGGGCCCGTCGTGGTTCCGAAATCCGCGCACTTCGCCACCTGCACCCGCGGGTCGTTGGGCCCGTCGCGCAGGTACATGGCCGGTGAGCCCCAAAGCTCTCCGTTGATCTCGCCACCCCAGGCGGTGAAATCGTCATTGCCCCATGAGATGTCGTAGTGCTCGTTGTCGCGCAGGTCGGTCGTGGTGGCGATGAACTCCTCCGCACTATTGGGGACGTTCGCCGCGGCCGCTGCTGCCGCCTGGTAGTTGGCCGCCGGGTCCACACCCAACGAGGCCAATGCAACGCGCGCCTGCGCGAGCCCGGCGTAGGCGTGCGTGCGAATGTTCATCGGATCGAAGTACTCCTCGTCGGCGGGGTTGGGAACCTCGCCGGCCGCCAGGGCCCGATCAGACTGGGCGATCGCTTGCTCCATAGCATAGGCCATTCGCTGGAAGATGGAGTCCTGTCCGGCCAAGACGCCGCGCTGGTACTCGCGACCGTCGCTTAGGCCACCGAGGTTGAAGCCGCCGAACGGCCCGTACTGGTAGACCGTCTCACACATGATGTCCCCGAGGAACCGCTCCGACCACCCTGCGTTCAGCCACGCCCGCGCAACGATGGGGGTCTTCTCGAACCGGTCAGTGTCGAACTGAAGGCTCGCCAGCTCGACCACCTTGTAGCTCGCCCAGAGTGCCTCATGGGCCTGCTCGTACCAGAAGTTGGCACGCCGGTCCCGGAAGTCGCCGATCGACGCCTCCGTTTCGCTCGCGGACGCGCCATCGTGCACGATCTCGTCGACACCCATGTACTGGCGATACCAACCATCGCCCTGTGCGTACACGAGGTCGTTGTGTTCGCGGGCGATGCCGAGCGCCGCGAACACCACGACGTCGGGGTCCTGGATTTCGGTGTCGTCAACGAAGCCGGTGAGGGCCGTCTCCGAACACCCGTAGGAGGCCAGGAGCCCCACCACGAGGGCGAGGGCTCCCAGGCCACGAATTGAGTCAAAGGAACGCATATGTCGATGTCCTTGAATGGTCATGATCAGAAGTTCAAGCGGAGATTGAGCGAATACGTCCGCGGCAGCGGCATCACGAAGCCCGCCTCACGGAACGCCTGCTGTACGCCCGATCCTCGAATCGCGTCCGGATCCGTCCCGTTGAAGTCGGTCCAGAGATTCAGGTTCTGCACTCGGAACTGGAGGGTCGCACCCGCGATCGAGCCGGGAAGCATCCCCTCCGGCAGCCGGTACTGAGCCGAAACCGAGGAGAAGCGGAAGAAATCCCCCGCGTCGTACCAGTCTCGCGGCTGCGCAAGGCCGTCCGCACCGTCGCACAGCGCAATCTCCTTCGTGGGCAGTTGCGGGATGGCATTCGCCGGCTCACCCGCGGCCCGCCAGGCGGCCATGGCCTCCACTACCTCCACACAACCCGGCCACGTGCCGTCCTCTGCGGCGTCCTGCGCCTGGCCGTCCAGCAGGTAGTGACCGAATTGGCCGTACCCGAACAGGTCGATATTCAGCCGATTGCCGATTCCGAACGACGTTCCGACGGACAGCTCCTGAGGCGCCAGGTTGATGCCCAGGAACTCGGTGGTGTCCGAGTAGATCGGCAGTTCACCCACCGCGTCCTCGTTGAGTAGCGTTTCGATGTAGATGGCCGGGAAGGGACGTCCGACCCGAAAGCTCGAGAGCCCGAATCCCGAGTCGAGGTTGTACGAGTTGTCCTCGTCCAGCCCGATGTCCAGCATCTTGTTGGTGAGCCACTGGTAGTTCGCGTTGACGTTCCAACGGAAGTTGTCCATCTCGAGAATGTTCGCGTCGATGGTGCCCTCGAACCCCCAGGTGTCCCAGTCGCCGGCATTGAACGGCGTGGGTTCGATGATGCCCTGGGATCCCAGCGGGTCATTGAAGATCAGACCATCCGTGGTCGTCCGGGAGAAGTACTGACCCGAGAACGTCACCCGTCCCTGCAGCGCAGAGATGTCCGCGCCGATCTCCCACTCGGTGGTGCGCTCGGGAGCCGCATCGGGGTTCCCGATCTGATCCACCACGTAGCCCACACTCCCGCGCCCTGTCAGGCGGGGATCCCAGAGCGTCCTTGATGCCGTCTGGGGCGGCGGGTCACCTGCGGTGCCGTACGCAGCGCGCAAGCGGAACGTGTCCATGAATCCCGACGGCCACCAGGCGTGGTCAGACAACGTGTAGGTTCCCTGAACGCGGGGGAAGAACTGCGTAAGCAGCCGCGACTCCAGGCGCTCGTTGATGGTGCTGTACGAGTCCATGCGGAACCCGCCGGTAAGGAAGAAGCGGTTGTTCCAGCCGAGCTGCTGTTGGAGAAAGAACCCGCCGTTGATGAAGCCGGCCCGATCCTCGTTGATGTTTGCGAGGATAGCGCCCTGCTCGATGACGACACGACCGCGGTTGATGATGTCTTCGGAGTCGCCCCGCAGTCCCGACGCCTGACGGTCGTTAAGCTGACCGCCAGCGGAGGTGACGAAGTCGAACGCGTCGAGTCCCGGCAGCTCCCAGGAGTACGATCCCGCATAGTCGACCGTGATGACTCGGTTGTTTTCGATGTCGACGGTCCGCCGGCCAAGAGCCTCGTTGAAGTGACCCCGCTTGTATTCCTCGTCGCGGTTGGAATTCGACCAGTCCATCCCCAGCGTGAGTCGCTGACGCATGTTCTCGTTCGGAGTCCAGCTCACGGTGCTCCCAATGGTAAACGCGTCGATCGCCTGCGACTCCAGAAGGTCGAATACGAGTGCGTCTCGATCGTCCGGCGTCTCGCCGTCCGTGAGCCGGGAAACGTTCCAGATCAGGCCGTTTGTGGAGAAGCCATCCGGGATGAACGTGATGTTGCGCTGCGTATATGCGTTGTTGAGTTGGATGTCCACCGACTCCCAGGGCTTGAACGAGAAGTTCGCCCGGAAGAACAAGTTGTTGGCGCTCTGCGGATCGCGATTCTCGGGCACGTTGACGATGCCCTCCTCACGCTCGAACCGGCCGGACGCAAAGTAGGAGAACGTCTCGGAGCCACCCCGGACTTGGAGTGCGTAGTCCTGCGCGTACGCGTTGCGCAGCCAGCTCCCGCTCGCAGGGCAGTCCGGATCGGGGCCCGGGATCGTGTCCTGGGGGAGTGGGCCCTCGATATCGCAACGGTTCAGGTGCAGGCCGGTGGGATCCACGTCGACTCCGGGCCCCACGTGGGATGGCGTGACGATGGACCCTTGGGTGCTGAACGTCCAGCGTGCAGGCCCGTCTTCTCCACGCTTGGTAAAGATCTGGATCACGCCAGCCGTAGCGTCCGTGCCATACAGCGTGGATGCCGCGGCACCTTTGATCACTTCGATGCGCTCGATGTCCTGAGGGCTGATCGCGCCCAACACGGTGACCACTCCGTCGCTGCCGCCCGACGTGTCGTAGGCGCCATCCTCGGATCCCACCCGGACACCGTCGACGTAAATGAGTGGCGACGTGCGACCGTTGATCGAGGTCAGGCCCCTAATGTTGATCTCGGAGCCTACCCCGGGTGAGCCGCCCCCACCAGACACCGTGAGGCCCTGCACCTTACCTCGCAGGATCTCATCGACGGTGGTGACCCCGGACGAAGAGATCTCCTCGGCCGTGATCAGCTCGATCGAGTTTCCGATCTCGCGTCGCTGAGCGGCAATGGCGGTGCCCGTCACCACCACTCCCTCCAGCTCGACGGCGCGGGTCTGCAACGTGAAGTCAGCGACCGCCGTGCCCCCCGCAGTCACCGTGACTTCCTGAGACGCCTGTCCGTACCCGATGAGGGTCGCGGTCACCGTATGAGTGCCGGCAGGGACGTTCAGAAGGACGAACCGGCCATCATTGTTAGTCAGTCCGGACACGCTGGTCCCGACCGCCTGGATGACGACTTCGCTCAGGAGCTCCGTGGTGCCCTGAGACCGGACCGTTCCGGCGATGTTGCCGGTCTGCGCAGCGACCGGGGTTGCGAATGCTGCCAGGGCGAGCCCCAGCGCCACCGCCGTTCCTGCGACGCTTCGCCGAAACGCTGCGACGGCGTCACCTACATCCAACTCGACAAGATACATACAAGCCTCCTTGATTCGCCGAAGTGGCCTCAGTACGGGGCCATCACTCGGTACGTTTGGGGGGGTACCGGGCTTGCGCCAGCTACCACTAGGTCCCGCTCCTTCGTGCTGCGGCTCCGCTCTCGAGGCCGGAACCCCGAGTCCACACCACCAGGACCCCGCAGATCGCCGAACTGGCGAACTCTGTCGGGACCCCCGAAACCGTGCTGTAGAACTCGATGCCTTCGATTTCGCTGATGTCGAACCAATCGTCGGGGCGAAGAGGGTCGGAGGAGCTGCCTCCCCCGCGAACCAGGACCCCATCAACCCACATGGCGGGCACGCACCCGCGCGACCCACGCTCGAACGTGACCCGGTCACTCTGCATGGCTTCGAGCCCGACCAGCCGCTTGCCCCCAGAACCTCTCATGCCGGGGACCGTGCGGGCGAGGAATTCGGCCACGTCGATGGATCCCCGACGTGCAAGCTGCTCGCGGTCGAAGTGATACCCGAAGCCCTCGCTCTCGCGCTCATAGAAACCGGCTATCTCGAGCCGCGCGGAGCGACCCGCCACCGCCACATCGATACCTTCCAGAGAGACCGGTGCTGGATGCATTACCACGAACAGCTCCAGCTCCAGACCGTCCCGCAGCTCGTAGGGACCGCCCGTGAGCGAGCGGTAGGCGAGCCGGGTGATGTGCAGGCGATGGGGGCCAGACGCCGGGACGTTGATTCGGAAGTGACCGGCATCGTCCGACGATCCCTGAGCCACCAGGCGTCCTCGAACATCGAAGACTCCGATCACCGCTCCTCCAACTGCCTGCCTTCCATCGTCGACGACATCTCCGACGACGGCCTGAGAGGCCAAGGATGAGGGGCTGAGCGTTCCGAGTGTGCCAACGACGACACCCACGACCCGCACAACACGCCTCATCCCGGATCCTCCTTAGCGAGATCTCAGGCGCCAAAGTGGCGCGGTGCCGGCCCTGCGGCAAGCCTCAGCCACCTTCCAACTGCCGGGGATGGGCGGATGGCTGGGGTCACCGATCTGATTCGTGAATCTTGACTTCGAAGGGGGCCCGTGGAAGCTTGCGCTCTTCCAAGCTCGATTGTTTCAGACTGTTTCAAAGCACCCTGGAGTGTGCATGATGAGGAACCTTCGCCCGACCTATGTCGCTCTCCTGGTGCTCGTCGCGTTCGGAGTCTCGGCCTGTGCGTCCAGCGGTGGCGCGGCCGGCGACGGCGATGTGGCGGCCAGTGGAGATGAGGTCCGGATCGTGGTCGACAACGACACGAGCCCACCCTCGAACATCACAGTGTACGTGGTTCCCGAAAGCGGCAGCCGGCGTCGGCTGGGCGCCATCCCGGGCAGCCAGCGGTCCACCTTCCGCTACACGCCCACGTCGAGGAACCTGCAGTTCACTCTGGTGGCCGAGGTAGTCGGCGAGGATGATCGCCAGTCGGAGACGTTCAACCTGGTCAACGTGGCTGGAATCGAGTGGGCGGTGACGCGTCGCAACGTCAGGCTGGTCCGGTAGTGCCACGGCTCCCCGCAGTGCGCCGTACCCTACGGCTGGCGTACGGTGGTGTGTTGCTTGGCGCGACGGGCTGTTACACGTACGCACCAATTCGCGTCGATCAGGCACTCGAACTCGAGGGTGAACGAGTCCGGCTCGTAGTGACACAGAACGGCACGTCGGATCTGGAAGGGCTGGTGGATCCGGATGCGGCGGCGCCCTCGGTGCGCGGCACGGTGGCCGGAGAGGATGGGGGCTCCCTGCTCCTGCGGGTTCCCATTCGTCGGGAAGGGGTGGCCGACATCGAGCAGGTGGCGCGTATCCCCATTGGCGAAATTATGTCGACCGAGCATCAGTTGTTCAGCACGTCGCGGACGGCGCTCCTGGCGGCCGGAGGTGCGGGGGCAGCGGCGTTCGTGCTCTTCACGATTATCGGCGGCGACGATGGCAACGGGCCGGACCCGTCCGACCCGGGGAACTTCCTCACCTGGATTCGGCTGCCAGTCGGCTAGCTTACCGCTTAGACCGGTTGTCCGCCTCGACGCAGAAGGGGGCGCGGGATTTCTCCCGCGCCCCCTTTGTCTTGTCCCGAGTCTTTGCTACCCGACCGCGGGCACGTTGGGGTTCCGGTCCCGCTCGCTCTCCGGGATGTCGAAGCAGAGCCGTGTGCGGGGGTTGTCGGTGAAGAGTGGCGTGTACCCTGGGTGGGACGGATTCGTCCAATCGGGAAGGATCAGGTCACCCGGTGCACCGGAGTCCGCCCACCGACGCTCATCGGGAGCGGCGCGGCCTTCCAGCCACAACTCGACCCGACGCTCCGCCTTCAGGTGTGTCCACACATCATCGGCGCTCGCGGCCGTCAGCGGCGGCAAGGGGTTGCCGTCGTTGTCCGAGATGTTGCGGGTACGCACCTCGTTGATCAAGGCGAGCGCCTCGTTGAAGTCACCACTCCCCGCGCCCCGAAGAATCGCCTCGGCCTGGACGAGTTTCATCTCCCACCCACTGGCGAGGTTCACATCGTCCGTGCGGCTCGTGTGTTTGAGCTGCGGTCGATACGGCACCTGCCCATACCCGGACAGACTGCCGACCGCCACATCGAAGTTTGGATCTACGCCCCACGGTGTCCGGGGGTCACCTGTGTTCGTGTAGTAGTCCTCGAACTCGGTGAACATGACAGTGTACGAGCGGAAGGTGCCGCTGTTGGCTTCGTAAAGGTAGTTGTACAGGGCCGTTTCCGACGGGTCGTTTTGCGTCACGAAGACGAAGTCCTCATCTACCTTCTCGGCATCCGCCAGCGCCTCTGACCAGTTCCCTAGCCAGAGATGCGCTTGGGCGCGACCGGCGAGTGCGGCCTGTTGTTGATCGCTCGATCCCGCGAAACCGAGCGCGGCCGAGAAGTTGGTCACGGCACGGTCGAAGTACGGATCGCTGTCCCCTGGGAAGTACGCCGGGGCCTCTGTCACCGTCGGGTCCGGATCTGCGATCACCGCGTCGCACCACCACTCACCGAGAATGCGATAAGCCCAAGCCGCCCAGAGATGGGCCTCGTGCATCCTATCGGAGCTGGCGCCCGCTTCTGTGAAGCGCGCGACGGCGGTCTCCGCGATGAAGCGAGCCGTTTGGTAGTTGTCGAAGCTATTGTTGTCGTAGTTGGGCTCGACGCGACCCGCATGAATCTGGACCGGGTTGCCCCAGGCGCCGATCTGGCCGCCCGGGAATACCTCCCGACCAATGAGCGCGAAGTCGAAGGCGTCGTCGGTGAAGCGACTGGAAATCTGCCGCTGGACACCGAAAATGAGACCCACCTGTGCGGCCTCATCCCCCACGAATTCGTCTTGTACCGGACCCGGGTTCGTGACGTCGCAAGCAGACAACACCAGAGTCAGGGCTACGACCGCCCCAACCGCACCACATCGCTGAATTCGTTGCATCATTTTCTTCGTCATGAGCTGTACCCCCCTAGAAGGTTACGCGGAGGGAGAGACGGAGCGTCGCCGGAGCCGGCGTGCGCTCGGCGGCATTGGCGAAGCCTTCACCGGCCTGGCCCGCCCCATTGTCCGACGTCAGCTCGACGTCGTACCAGGGGACCTCGCGGTACCAATCCCAAATGTTGGCGACCTGCAGCGTCAGCGTCGAGCTGGAGACGCCTAGGTTGTCCGGGAATGCGAAGTCGAGCGGGATCGACGCGCTCACACTGCGGAGCTTGAAGTAGTCTCCGTCGAACCAGTAGTCATCCCCGTTCCCCGGCGTGCACCGTTCCACCCAGATACCAGGGACCCCCGACTTCAGCGTGATGTCGTTGGCCGGGTCTGTGTAGTACGGGAAACAGAGCGCGGAACGGACCGAGCGGCCGATCGGGATCGGGTTGATCTCGACCATGTGGCCACCGCGATACTCACCGCGGGCCGCAAGCGTAATGTTCCCAGGCACCCGTACCGTGACGCTCGGTGTGATGAAGTGGGTAGGGAACTCGGGCCCGATGATGACGTTCTCGCCGTCGGATGGATTACAGGTGTCGAAGTCGTCTCCCGTCCCGACGATCAGGTCCTCGCCCGCACAGACGTACTCGAACGAGTCGATGGCGTCGGGGTTGGCTACCCGCCGATCCCAGGCCACTGGTACCGGGTGGCCCTCGATGATGCGTCCACTGAGCGCATTGAATGGCTCCGCGCCTCCGAGGCTGAGGACCTTCGACTTATTGGTTGAGAAGGACAGACCGAGGTCCACGCCCCAGTCGGTGCCGTCGATTACGGTGCCGTCGAGCTGCAGCTCGATGCCCTTGTTCTCGATCTCACCCACATTCTCGAGCTGACTGCTCGCGAAGCCAAGGGAGGGAATGGCCGAGACCTGCATGAGGGCGTCGGTCGTCTTTTGCGTGTAATACGTAAATGCGCTCGACAGTCGATCGCCGAACCAGGACGCATCGAATCCGAACTCGAGCTCGGAGGTGACCTCAGGACCGAGATCCGGGTTTCCTCGATTGTCCGGAATGAACGCTGGGTTGCCAATGTAGCCCACCGGATCCCATGTCCGCACGGCGTCGAAGGTCCCGGGCGCCCGCCCCGACTTCCCGTAGGCCGCTCTGAGCTTGAGCGCGCCCAGGTCGTCGCTCCAGAAGTCCTCGTCGCTGATGACCCAGGTTGCGCTGGCCTTCGGGTACAGCTGCAAGCCGAACCCTTCTCCGAATGCGCTGTTACCATCGACCCGTAGGCCGCCGGTGAGGAAGTATTTGTCGTTGATGTCGAACACGTTCTGAAGGAAGAAGCCCGCGTTCCACACGCGCTCACGGGTCTCCTCCGCCAGCCGGACCGCTGCCGACGTGACGGTCGGCTCGACGGCGCCGGGGAAGTTCTGTCCGGAGCCAGTCACCTGCCGCAGGTCGTTCCCGATGGCCTGCCCGCCCCACGAGAAATTGGAGCGAATCCTGTCGGTCAGGCCGAAACGGTAGGTCCCGACATAGTCGAAGGTCAGCAGACGCTTCTGGAAGACATCCGACGTGATCGAGCCCTCGGGAAGCTCCCAAAAGCCGATCGGCATCAGGTTACGCGCTTCCTGTTGGCTGTTGTCGTAACCGATCGTCAAACGGTTGGTGAGGTCGGCGAGCGGCGAGTAGCTGAACGTCGCGCCCGTCGTGACCCGCTCGATCCAGATCTGGAAGTCGTAGTCCAGCGCCTGTGAGATGTCCCGGGGGTCACCATTGGAGAAGTAGTTTCTCTCCTGACGCATGACCTGAAGTTCGAGGCCGGACAGGTTGTTCCCCGACGGCGTAAGCTGCAGCCATTGGTTCGAGATCGCAGTATTCCATTGGATCTGCAGGTCCTCGAACGGAGACATCGTGAAGTTCGCCTGGAAGTTGTACTTCCGTTGCTCGTCCCTGGGCAGCATGCCGTTGTCGTCCTGATAACCGCCCGACAGGAAGTACTGCAGAGCGGACCCGCCGCCCCGCACCGACATGTTGTAGTTCTGATACCACTGCCGGCCCGGGTAGCTGCAATTGCCGGTGGCCGAGGCGTTGTGGCTGCCCCAGAGATCGTTGCGGGTGGTCTCGTCGAACCCCGGCGAATCCGGGTTGTCTGGCGAGTTGGCCACGACACACTCGCGTCCGAACTGCCCACCATCATAGCCGCCGCCCCACCACGGGCCGCGGATGAAGTGCTCCATGTTCAGGTAGTTGAGGCCATTGGCGCCGTAGGGCTGAAGCCATCCCGTTCCCTGCTGGATATCCACCGTCCAGAGCGGAGCCCCTTGGGAGCCGCGCTTCGTGAAGACCTGAATGACGCCGGCCGAGGCCTCGGTGCCGTACAGCGTGGTGGCGGCGGATCCCTTGATGACCTCGATGCGCTCGATGTCGTTGGGGTTGATGTTATCGAGCGGGCTCACCGTGACCTGCGCACCGCGTCCCTGCACCATGCCGGGAGTGCGCACTCGCGGGAACGCCCCGTCCATCATCCGCACGCCATCGATGTAGATGATGGGCTGGTTCGTCATCGAAACGCTGGAGTTCCCGCGGAGACGGATCTGCTTGCCTTGGCCGAGCTGGCCCGCACCCCCTGTCAGCTCGATCCCCGGAGCGGACGCCTGGAGGAGATCCGTCACGACCGTCGGACGATCCTGAACGTCGGCGATGTTGAGCTGTGTGATCGAGTTCCCGATCTCCCTGCGCCGAGAGGCACCCGCGGTTCCGGTCACGACGATCTCGTCCAGCCCCAGTGCCTGGGACTGAAGCTGGAAGTCCACCACCGCGGTGCCGTCGGCCGCGATCGTTACGGACTGGGAGACGGCTCCATACCCGATTCGTTCCGCCCTCAGCTCATGCGTACCGGCAGGCACGTTGAGGATCAGAAAACGGCCATCGGCTCGGCTCAGGCCCCCGATCTGGAGGCCCTGCACGAACACCTGAACTTCCGAGATGGGGGAGCCCGATTGCCCGTCCGTCACGGTCCCCGTGATTTGTCCGGTTTGCGCGGACACCTGCAGGGGTAGGACCAGTGCAAACGCGGCGATCACCGCGAGTACCCCGAGGCCCGAACGAACGTAAGACGCTGACTTTGAACGCCACATACCACGCCTCCTTCGCATGAATGGGGTCCCTCTAGCGAAGACCCCTGACGCGATGCTGAAGAGACAAGAGGACGAGATCGCCGCACTCCTTCGCGAACGACCCGGCGAGAGGAACAACGGCGATCATAGGAGGCGGGGTGGGCGCCGGCAAGCTCGCTCGGGTCCCCTATCCCCTTGTGGTACCTTGGATTTCAGCCTTCGGAGCCGCGCGACCTCCTGAACGCCCTCGCCCTTGATGCCCGGGCCCGCGGCGGGTGTTATCGTTGCCGCGGTACGGACCTCGGCTTCCCCGGGGTCGAAACCGCCCAAGGGCGCTTAGCTCAGTTGGTTTAGAGCACCTGCCTTACAAGCAGGGGGTCACTGGTTCGAGTCCAGTAGCGCCCACTCGGGACACGGCTCGCACGTCGAGCCCAGTTGCCTGGTGTGGTGTTCCAGAAGCACCACACTAGGTTGTACCCCCATGGAGGACGACGCCACCCCGCGATGGCCCCGCTACTGGGGGCTGGCTTTCCTGGTCCTGCTGGGGCTCTTGGCAGTCTGGCGGTGGGCGACGGCGGGCGTTCCGGAGGGGGGGGACTGGGCTCAGTACCTCTCCCACGCCCTGGCGCTGGCCGAGGGACGCCCCTACGGAGACATCGGCTACCTGTACTCGCCCTACGAGTGGACCGTGGGGCCTCCTCGCTACCCCCCGGGGCTGGCCCTAACCCTGGCGCCCGTCTTCGCGCTCACCGGCCCGGGCACAGTGCTCCCGCTCCTGCTCATGCACGTCTGCGTGGGGATGTTGGGACTGTTGGCGGTGCGCTACTTCACCAAGGACCTCGGACCCACTGTGGCGTGGGCGACCGGGTGTATGGTGGTGGGCTCGTTTCTGCTCCACGACCGCGCGGTGGTGGTAGGGTCGGATCTGGGGTTTTGTGTTCTGGTCTGGGGGGTGCTGGTTCTTGCCGACGGGTCGGAGCTCTGGTCGCCAAGACGCACCGCCGCGATCGTAGCGCTCGGCTGTGCCGCCATCCTCTACCGGTTGGCCGGCGCCGCCCTGGTGCCGGCCGCTCTTCTGCTCGCGCTGGTCAAGTGGCGAACGCTCGGCCTACGTCCGTTACTGGTGGCGTCCATCTGGCTGCTGGTGGCTTTGTTCGTCCGCGACTCGTTCGGCCTCGGCGAGCGACCGTCGTTCGCGGCAGGGACGGGTCTCGCCGAGGGTGGCGTTGCGGGGATCGCCTCCGAGGTGCGGTGGCTCCTCGATCGCTCCTCTTTCAAGCTCGCTGCATACCGGTATGCCCTGTCCGAGTCGTTCCTGTATCCATTCCCCGTTCATATCGCCAACAACCTCTACCATGTTGCGGCTTTGGTGCCCATGACAATCGGTTTGGCGTATTGGCTGCGCCGTAGGTTCAAGAGCTTCGGTTTCGGCTTCGTGCTCATGACCCTTCTGCTGCTGGCGGCCATCCGGGTGTGGTCGTCGCGCTACGTGTGGGTGCTGACGCCGTTCGTGTGTTACGGGCTCTTGGCGGGCGTGCACCATCTCGTCGGTGCTTGGGGCACTCGTCGCGGCGAGGTCGAGCTCCGGCTCGTCGAGCTACAGCGACGTACGGTGGCGGCAGCGAGCCTCGGCCTCGTGCTGCTCGCCTGCGCGACGTCCGCGGCTCAGGCCCGACCCTCGGACCCCGACACTCCGGGGGACTGGGCCGCGGTTTCGGCGTTCTTGGCTGGACTTCCCGATTCCGTCGGCGTTCGAGTCGCCACGGACCGGCCGCGGAAGGCCACGTGGCTTACCGGTCACCCAGCGATGCCCGTCTCCCGAATGAGCTTCGAGCAGTTCGTGGACGAGGCCCAGCGGCACGAAATCACCCACGTCGTGTCTTTCGCGGGTGAGGCGCGGGCGCGGCGGAAGGACTGGGAGGTGTGGGGCCGAGAATACCCGGGGTTGCTACGACCGTTGATGTCCTCAGGACCGCTATCCGTGTATGCACTGGACCTGGCGGCTGGACGGCGTCCATCACCCCCGGGCTAGGCGCATGTCTCGATCTGGCCTCATCCACTGCTCGTACCATGAATGCCTGACCCTCCTACAGCCGGGTCAGGCGCGGACTCTCGTGAGCTGGGGCTTGCTTCTGTTCGGGCTCACCGCCTGCGAGGCCCCAGCCGACACCCGAGGGTGGGAATGCCTGGCTCCTGCCAACGCGGGAGGTGGGTGGGATCTCACCTGTCGCGCCGTGGGGCAAGTGCTCGCTGACCTGTCGCTCGCACCCGGTTTGGTCCGCACCATCAATCTTCCGGGCGCCGGAGGAGGAGTCGCTTTCGCGCGCACTGTAGCCCAGCGGAGCCAGGACCCCAACCTGTTGGTTGCAGCCAGCCCGTCAACCGTGTTGCGGTTGGCACAGGGGCAGTACGGTGACCTGACCGAGTCCGACGTGCGCTGGGCGGGGGCCCTGGGGGCGGAGTATGGAATCCTGGCGGTGGCGGCCGATGCACCCTGGCACACACTGGAGGACCTGCTCGGCGCTTGGCGCGGTGACCCGTCGGCGCTCGTGGTGAGTGGTGGCTCGGCGGTGGCGGGGCAGGACCACATGAAGGTGTTGCTCCTTGCGCATCGCGCTGGAATCGATCCCCGTCGGATTCGGTACGTGCCTTTCGACGGCGGCGGGGAAGCCATGACCGCCCTGCTGGGCGGGTTTGTGCACGTGTTCTCGGGAGAGGCCTCGGAGGTCGAGGGACAGGTGTCCGCTGGTAGGCTGCGCGTCTTGGTGGTGCTCTCGGATGAACGCCTGGACGGTCCGCTCGCATCCGTTCCCACGGCGCGCGAATCGGGGGTCGATGTGACTTGGGTCACCTGGCGGGGCTTCTACGTCCCGGGCGAAATCGGGGACAGTCGCTATGACGAGTGGGTGGACGTCCTGAGGCGGGTGGGCACATCCGCTGCCTGGGAGGAAGCTCGCCGTGTGAATCGCCTGCAGCCCTTCTTCTTGGTGGGAAATGAGTTCTCGGCGTTCGTAGATCGCCAGGTACAGGACTTCCGGGAGATGTCTCGGGAGATCGGGTTGATTCCCTGACCACGGTGACCCCGCGACGTCAGGGTTGGGTCAGTGTGCTCCTGATTCTGCTGGGTGCCGGCGTGGCCCTGGAAGCCAGCACCTTCGACGTGGGCTTCCTGACGGATCCGGTGGGGCCCAAGGCACTCCCGTACCTGGTGGCGTTGATTCTGATCGCTACGGGAGCCCATGCGTGGTTCTGGCCTCCCGCCGAGGTCACCCGGCCCGCGCCCGCCGCCAGGTCGAGAATCGCAGCGGCGTTGGTCGGGTTCGTGGTGTATTCGGTCACCCTGCCCTACGTGGGCTTCTTCGTCTGCACGACCGGGGTGGTGGCCGTGTTATCTCGCTTGTACGGAGCGCCATGGACGCGTGGGCTCGCGGCCGCCAGTGTCCTATCCGCAGTAATCTGGCTGATCTTCGTACAGCTATTGGCGCTGCCGCTGCCCATCGGGTCCCTGTGGATTCGCTGACCCACCTGCTAGGTGGCTTCGCGGTTGCGCTGCAACCGTTGAACGCGGGACTGGCCCTGGCAGGTGTGCTCGTGGGCACGTTCGTCGGGATGCTGCCCGGCATCGGTCCCATCAACGCCATCGCCATCCTCATCCCCGTGACGTTCGCGACCGGCATGCCGCCCGAGTCCGCCCTGATCCTGCTGGTAGGGATCTACTACGGATCGCAGTACGGCAATTCGATCAGCACCATTCTGCTGAATGTCCCGGGCACCGCGTCCGCGGTGGTGACGGCCCTCGACGGACATGCCATGACTCAGCAGGGGAGGGCAGGGCCGGCACTCGCCATGTCGGCGATCGCGTCGTTCGTGGGAGGGACCTTCTCGATCCTTGCGCTGGTGCTGTTCGCTCCGTTGTTGGCCACATGGGCCATTCGCTTCGGGCCGGCCGAGTATTTTGCCCTGATGGTCTTCGCGTTTTCCGCGCTGTCGAGTTTTGCCGGCGGCAGTCTGATGCGGGGCCTGGCGTCCACCGCGTTCGGGCTCTGGTTGGCCACCGTGGGTCTCGATCCTAACAGCGCCATCCCACGCTACACGTTCGGCCGGATCGAGCTGCTCGACGGCATGGACTTCGTTGTCGTGACCATTGGCCTATTTGCGATCAGTGAGGTGTTCCACCTATTGGAGGATTCCGAGCGCGGGCAGGAGGTGAAGGGCACGGTCGGGCGTGTCATGATCTCCGCGCAGGAACTGCTGGCCACCGGTTGGACCATGCTCCGCGGCAGCGTACTGGGTTTCCTGGTCGGTGTGCTCCCCGGCGCCGGTGGTACGATCGCCTCGTTCCTGGCCTACAGCTCCGAAGAGCGGATCGCGGGGTCGACAGGCACGTTCGGCAAAGGAGACATTCGGGGTGTGGCGGCGCCCGAGTCCGCCAACAACGCGGCCGCCAACGGCGCCATGATCCCGTTGCTAACCCTGGGTGTACCGGGAAGCGGCACAACCGCGGTGCTACTGGGTGCGCTTCTGGGCCTGGGGATTACACCGGGGCCCCTCTTGATTGCTGAGGAGCCGGATCTGTTCTGGGGGCTGGCAGCGTCCATGTATCTCGGTAATCTCTTCCTGCTCCTGCTCAACCTTCCCCTGGTTGGGCTATTCGTCCGGGCGCTGACGTTACCGCGGTGGTTCTTGATACCCGGAGTTGCGGCCCTGGCCTTCGTGGCGGTCTACGCTGTCAATGGCAGCTCGTTTGACCTCGTGCTCATGACGGCGTTTGGGGTGGTCGGGTACGGGATGCGGAAGTCCGGGTTCCCCCTGGCGCCTGTCGTGCTGGGCCTGGTGTTGGGGCCCATCATGGAGAAGAATCTGCGCCGGGCCATGGCCCTCTCTGGCGGAGATGTCGGTGTGCTCGTTGATTCGCCCATTGCCCTCGCGTTGTGGGTCTTGGCGGCACTGAGCTTGGCCGCCCCAGTCCTGCTTCGCAGGTTCACCCAGGACGTCATTGATGAACTCTGATCGTACACTGCTTTCCCGTCGGGAGTTTTCCAGGATGATGGCGGCGGCTGGGGCTTCGGCACTTCTGCCGGCCTGCTCGGTTGACCGCAGTACAGATGGTCTCCCGCCCGACGGCCCTTACGAGGTGTCGGTGACCGACGGCGTCATGGTGGCCATGCGCGACGGCGTGCGGTTGGCCACCGACGTCTATGTGCCCGCCAGGGACGGGGTGGCACAGTCGGGTCCCTGGCCGGTCATCCTGGAGCGCACGCCCTACGGTCGGAACCGTCCCAGCCGCTCCGAGCGGTCGGTGGTTGAGCCCGATCGGGCCAAGACCCGAGCGGAGGTGGCGCAGATTTTCGTGGAGCGCGGGTATGTTGTGGTGTATCAGGACGTGCGCGGCCGCTACGACTCCGAGGGTGAGTACCAGAAGTACTTGGACGATGCGAACGACGGCTACGACACCTGCGCGTGGATCCTGGAGCAGGGGTGGTGCAACGGTCGCATCGGTACCAAAGGGCTCTCCTACGCGGCGCACACCCAAGGCGCCCTCGCCTCGGCGGGTGCGCCCGGCGTTGCGGCCATGTTTCTGGACTCGGGCGGCTTCTCCAATTCATACCAGGGGGGGATCCGCCAGGGGGGAGCCTTCGAGCTCAAGCAGGCCACCTGGGCGTACCGCAATGCCCTGGTGAGTCCCGAGGTGACCGATCACCCCGAGTTGCATGCCGCCATGGAAGCTGTCGACATCCACGAGTGGTTTCGTGAGATGCCTTGGGGTCCCGGTCATTCGCCGGTCAGTCTGGTGCCGGCCTACGAGGCCTATCTGTTCGAGCAATGGACGCATGGGGCCTTCGACGACTACTGGAGGCAGCCCGGCATCTACGCCGAGGGCTTCCACGACGCGTGGCCCGATGCGCCTATGGTGCATATGTCGTCGTGGTTCGACCCGTACCCCAGGACCGCCGCGGACAACTATCGCGGTCTGACCGACCGGAAGCGGGAACCCGTCCGCCTGATCCTGGGGCCCTGGACGCACGGCGACCGTTCGCTCACTTACGCCGGTGATGTGGACTTCGGGGCGGAGGCCACGCTCGATGGGCAGTTGGCTGCCGACTATTGGGAGCTGCGCGTGCGGTGGTTCGACCACTGGCTGCGTGATGTTCCCAACGGCGTCGACGCCGAACCGGCGGTTCGGTATTTCGTCATGGGCGGGGGCAGTGGCCTGAGGAACGCAGACGGTCGGCTCGACCATGGGGGTCGGTGGAAGTCCGCGCAGGATTGGCCGATTCCGGGGACCGTGGAGACACCCTACTACCTGTATGCGGACGGCACGTTAGGGACCGCACTGCCCACCCCCGAGCGCGACGGTCTCTCCTACCAGTACGATCCCGCCCACCCTGTCCCGAGCATCGGGGGCACCATCACTTCGGGGGCGCCCATCATGGTGGGCGGCGCCTTCGACCAGCGGGAGGGGCCCGACTTCTTCGGCTCGACGGAGCCGTACCGGCCGCTCGCTGAGCGCCCTGACGTGCTCGTGTTTCAGACCCAGCCGCTGGAGGAGGACGTCGAAGTGACCGGGCCCCTGGTAGTCAGGCTCTGGATCTCATCGGACTGTCCCGACACGGACTTTACGGCCAAGCTCGTCGACGTCTATCCGCCCAACGAGGACTACCCCGACGGTTTCGCCATGAACGTGACGGACGGCATCATTCGCTGTCGCTATCGCGACTCATGGGAGGCCCCCACGCTCATGGATCCGGGCCGAACCTACGAGGTGACTATCGAAGCGTTCCCCACCAGCAACCTGTTCAAGGCGGGTCACCGGATCCGGCTCGACGTATCGAGCAGCAACTATCCGCACTTCGATCTGAACTTCAACACCGGGGAGCCCGAAGGAAGGGCGAGCCACGCCCGCGTCGCGACCAACACGGTATGGCTGGACCGTGATCGGCCGTCGCATGCGGTATTGCCGATTGTGCGGGGGTAGTTACCCCGAACCCCTCCGCACCCTCCGCACCCGTACCTCCACGACTGACCCGCAGGCTCGAGCCACGCGCTCGAGCGTTTCCAGGGAAGGGCGAACGCCACCTCGTTCCAACCGCGAGATCGCCGACTGGGTCGTGCCGGCGCGTTGAGCCAATTCCGTCTGGGTGAGGCCGGCGGAGCGCCGCGCCGTTCTGAGTACGCTTCCGATATCCATGCCGTCGAATATAGCGAATACGCTATATTTCGCGAACGCGGTTTCGCGGCAGCTAGGGAGAGGTGGGGGCCAGTGTTTCAACTTGACGGGGACCGCCCTACTGTGAGGGCCTCATGACATCCCCACTGAACCGCTACAGCGCCCGCATCACCCAGCCAAAGGCACACTCAAGTGCCCAGGCGATGCTGCACGCAGCGGGTCTGAGCGAAGCCGACCTGGACAGGGGACAGGTGGGCATTGCCTCCATGTGGTGGGAAGGCAACCCGTGCAACATGCACCTGCTCGGCCTTTCGCAGGCGGTGGCCGAGGGTGTGCGCGGGGCCGACCTCGTCGCGCTCCGGTTCAACACCATCGGCGTGAGCGACGGCATCGCCATGGGGACGGAGGGCATGAGCTACTCGTTGCCCTCCCGAGACCTGATTGCGGACTCCATCGAAACGGTCATGCGAGCCCAGTGGTACGATGGACTGGTGACGGTGCCGGGGTGCGACAAGAACATGCCGGGTGCCCTGATCGCCATGGCGCGCCTCGATCGCCCGAGCTTGATGGTGTACGGCGGGACCATCCGACCGGGTCACCTGGGCGATGAGCCACTCGACATCGTGAGCGCCTTCGAGAGCTACGGTCAGCTCATCGCCGGCACGATCGACGAAGCTCGCCTGGACCAGGTGGTTCGGAACGCCTGTCCGGGGGCGGGCGCCTGTGGTGGCATGTACACCGCCAACACCATGGCCGCCGCGGCCGAAGCGATGGGGATGTCGCTCCCGTACAGCTCATCCACGCCCGCGCTCGATCCGGGGAAGCGCACCGAGTGTCGAGCCGCGGGGGCGGCGCTCCGAACGCTGATGGAAGCCGACATTCGGCCGAGCGCCATCTTGACCCGCCCCGCGTTCGAGAACGCCATGGTGCTCACCACCGTCTTAGGCGGTTCCACCAACGCGGTGATCCACCTGCTCGCCATCGCGCACGCGGCGGACGTGACCCTCACCTTGGACGACTTCCAGCGGGTCTCCGACCGCACGCCCGTGCTGGCCGACCTGAAACCAAGCGGACGGCATCTCATGCAGGACCTGCACGCCGTGGGAGGCGTGCCCGGGGTGCTGAAGCGGCTTCTCGAAGCCGACCTGATCGACGGCTCGTGCATGACCGTTACGGGGCGTTCGTTGGCCGAGAATCTGGATGTGCTCCGCAGTCTATCCGCAGGTCAGACAATCATCCACCCGGTCCGTGACCCGGTTCGCGCCACCGGGCACATCCAAATCCTGCGGGGTAGCCTGGCCCCTGACGGTGCAGTGGCCAAGATCTCCGGAAAGGAGGGTACCCGCTTCAAGGGACCGGCGCGCTGCTTCAACTCGGAAGAAGACGCGCTCAGCGCGCTCGAACGAGGTGACATCCTCGACGGTGACGTGGTGATCGTCCGTTACGAAGGCCCCAAGGGGGGACCCGGGATGCCGGAGATGCTGAGCCTCACCTCCGCGATTGTCGGCGCCGGCCTCGCAGATCGGGTCGCGCTGATCACGGACGGACGCTTCTCGGGCGGAAGCCACGGCTTTGTGATCGGGCACGTGTGTCCCGAAGCCGAAGAGGGGGGACCCTTGGCTTGGGTGCAGTCGGGCGACCCCATCGAGATCGACATCGACGAGCACCGACTCTCATGGATGGTCTCCTCGGAGGAGGCCGCTCGGCGCGAAGCAGCGTGGGTGCCGAGGCCGCGTGTGGGACCGAGCGGGACGCTCAGGAAGTACGTGAAGTGTGTGTCGCCGGCATCGCAGGGGTGCGTGACGGACGCATGAAGATCGGAATCGTGGGCGCGGGTGGATTGGGAGCCTGTCTCGGCGCTCAGCTCGCCGAGCACGGCGTCGATGTGACACTGGTGGCAAGGGGCGCGCACCTGGCAGCGCTCGAGCAGCGTGGGCTCGAGGTGCGGCGCGGCGCTGACACTCAACGAGTCGCACTCCCGGCGGTGTCTGGCGTGGCTCGCCTCGGCGCGGTCGACGCCCTCTTTGTGACAGTGAAGACCTTTTCCCTCGAATCCCTGTTCGACGACCTCCGTACGGCCGCCGATCAGGGTACCGTCGTCGTCCCGCTACTCAACGGAGTCGATGCTGCGGATCGTCTGGTCGAGGCTGGGCTACCCGGCGCGTCGGTTGTGCCGGGGGTTGCCTACCTGACGGGCTTCCTGCGAGGCCCCGGGAGCGTAGAGCGGGTGGGAGACCATGGCCGCATCGTGCTCGGTCAGGGCGAGACGAAACGGGTACGTAGCCGCGTGGAGGGATTGAGTAACGTATTCCGAGTCAGCGGCTTGCAGTGCCGGACCTCTCCCAAAATCGAGGATGAGCTCTGGAGGAAGATGGGAGTAGTCTGCACATTGAGCGCTGCTTGCGTTCTGTTCGATGGCGGGATGGGGCGCGTGCGGGCCCACCCCTACGGTCCTGGGCTGATCCGGGAGGCAGCAGCGGAAGTCGTGAGCGTGGCTGGGCTCCGCGGCGCGCAGATCGACGCTGACGAGATCCTGACCCTTGTCGACGGATTCTCCGACGACTTCTACCCCAGCGTGCTGCACGATCTTCGGAGCAATCGACGCACCGAGGTCGAGAGCCTCAACGGGGCCATCGATCGATGGGCGCGGTTCGAAGGGCGTAGCGCTCCGGTGCATGCCGCGGCATCCGCAGTGGCGGGGGGACACTGACCCGCCCGGCTGTTTGCCCAATCGTCGTCGTCGTCCCCTCTTGAACCACCTCTTCGACGCCCAACCCCGGAGCAACCTGGAATGCGTACCCGCCGACTCAAAGTCGCCGCCCTTGCACTCATCATCGCGCTGTTCGCACCACCCTCGCTCGACGCGCAAACCTCAGGAGAGCCACACTGGGTTGGTGGACCCGGTTCCGCCAACTACGAGCTTGCCGCCCGCTTCGCTCCCTACCGCATTCGTGCCCTCGTGGGCAGCACAGCCGTGCAGCCCCGCTGGATCGAGGAAGGGGACCGCTTCTGGTATCCATGGGAGAGTTCAGAGGGCACCCACTACTACATCGTGGACCCGGCTCGGGGCACCAAGCGCGAGCTGTTCGACAACGACCGCATCGCGGCCGAACTGACGCGGATCACCAGGGACCCCTGGGACGGTCAACACCTCCCGATCCGCAACATCCGGTTCATCGACGAAAACACACTGGAGTTCGAGGTGCAGTCCTCTCAGGATGAGGAAGAGGAGGAGATCGAGGCCGACACCACGGAGCAGCGCGACGAGGACGAGCGGCAACGGAGTAGCCGGGGTCGCACCGAAAAGAAGGTGCACCACTTCCAGTACGACGTGCAGACCCAGACCCTCCGGGAGTTGGAGGACTACGAGGCTCCCATCCGGCACCCCGGGTGGGCCAGCGTATCGCCCGACACCAGCGTCGTCGTGTTCAGCCGGGAGTTCAATCTCTGGATGATGGACTACTCGGAGTACGAGAGGATTCTGGAGGCCCGTAGGGGGAAGACCGGCGAGGAGGCGGACTCGCTCGAAGCGGCCGTCGAGGTCACCGAGACCCAGCTCACCACCGACGGCGAACGGCACTACAGCTACGGGTTTGCGGGCCGGGGCGCCAACGACGAGGAAACCGAGAAGGAACACGAGAAGCGACAGCGCTCGGGTGCGACCTGGTCGAAGGACAGCCGCTGGTTTTCGCTCACCCGGCAAGATCGCCGCGAGGTGGGTGAACTGTGGGTGATCCATTCGGTGGGTAACGAGCGCCCGCAGTTGGAAACCTACAAGTACGATATGCCGGGCGAGGAGGATGTCACCCAGACCGAGCTCCTGGTGTTCGACATGGACGCCCGCGCGATGAAGACCATCGACGATGATCCCTGGAAGGATCAACGGATGGGGACCTTCATCGATCCCGAAAGCACCGGCGGCGGTGAAGACATCCCCATTCGTACTTGGCTCTCCGACCAGTCGGACGAGTTGTACTTCTGGCGACGTAGTCGCAACCAACATCGGGTGGATGTGCTGGTCGCGGATCCCGAGTCAGGTGGTGTGCGCCCAGTGATCGAGGAGCGACTGAACACCTACGTCGAACACACCTCGCCTCGGAGGTTGAGCAACGGCGACCTGATCTGGTGGTCGGAGCAGGATGGCTGGGCCCACTTGTATCTGTACGGTGCGGATGGCACACAGAAGTCGCAGTTGACGTCCGGCCCCTGGCACGTGGAGCGCATCGTGGACGTCGATGAGGCACGTGGGTACGTGTACTTCATCGCCAACGGGCGAGAAGCAGGGGAAGACCCCTACTACCAGCACCTATACAGGGTGGGCCTCGCAGGGGGCGGAGTGACACTTCTCACACCTGGCGACCGCGACCATCGCGTCGCGATGTCGGAGTCGGCGGGCTACTTCGTTAACAACTTCTCACGCGTGGACCAGACCCCTGCGTCCACCCTTCACGATGCTTCTGGCCGACAGATTCTAGAACTCGAGACCGCTGACCTGTCACGGCTGGAGGCGGCGGGCTATCAAATGCCGGAGCCGTACACGGTGAAGTCGGCCGACGGTGTGACCGACCTGTACGGCGTCATGTACAAGCCGTACGATTTCGATCCCGACAAGGTGTATCCAATCGTCGCCTACGTGTATCCCGGTCCCCAGACCGAGTCGGTGGCGAAGTCCTTCTCCCTGTCCCCGTCCGAGCAGGGGTTGGCTCAGCTGGGGTTCATCGTGATCACGATTGGAAACCGTGGTGGGCATCCCGATCGGTCCAAGTGGTACCACAACTATGGCTACGGCAACCTCCGTGACTATGGGTTGGCGGATAAGAAGGCGGCGATAGAACAGTTGGCTGCGCGCCATTCGTTCGTGGACCTCGACCGCGTCGGGATCTACGGTCACTCGGGTGGGGGCTTCATGTCCACCGCCGCCATGCTGGTGTATCCCGACTTCTTCAAGGTGGCAGTATCGTCGTCTGGGAACCACAACAACGACGTCTACAACCTCAACTGGTCAGAGAAGCATGACGGTGTGAAAGAGGTCGTCTCTGATGACGGAGAGGTTTCCTTCGAGTACGACATCCAGAAGAACTCCGACTTGGCCGCCAATCTGAAGGGCCACCTTTTGCTCACGACCGGCGATATCGACAATAACGTGCATCATGCGGGTACCCACCGCATGGCTGAGGCGCTCATTCGCGCAAACAAGCGGTTCGACTTCTTCGTGTTCCCGGGGCAGCGCCACGGGTATGGCAATATGAGCGACTACTGGTTCTGGCTGAGAGCCGAGTACTTCGTGAAGAACCTGCTCGGGGACTACCAGTGGCAGGCCGACATCACGGAGCTGCAGGTGGAGCGTCCCCAGACGCGCTGATATGCTGGTGACCCAAGCGGTCAGGACCCAGGGTCGGGCTCAGTTGAGCTCGAGCCCGACCCTGAACGTCCTGCCGGCTTGAGGCATGCCGCACTGATCGTAGGCCACGCTGTCGGTGAGGTTGTCCAGCGACAGAGACACGGCCAAGCGTCTCCAGAATCCCCGTCTACTTACCTGGAACGACCGGCGGGTGGCCACATCAATGCGCCCGCTGGAGCCCAGCTCCACATCGGTGCCCATCTCCGGGTGCACGCAGAACTGGTTTCCCGTGTATTCGAACCGGGCACTGGCCTGGACATCCTCTGGGAGCGGCAGGATGAAGTCGAGCCCGGCGCGAAACTCGGGCATGTGCTCGGGTTCAAGCGCGCCCACTCCCGAGTTCTGATCCTCTACCCGTACGCGTTGGAGCGTGAGATCTCCCAACACTTCCAACTGCTCGAACGACGTCCCCACCAGGAGCTCCAGCCCGGCGCTACGGATCTCATCGCGGTTGATGCGGATGAACTGACCTGTGGCCGTTGTGGCTCGGACCACCGCGTCCGAAAGTCGATGCCGGAACAGGGTGGCCTGAACCTCGACACCGGGCTTCTTGAAGGTGGCCCCCACCTCTCCCGCTACCAGCCGCTCCGGCGCAAGGTCGGGGTTCGGTTCGAAGCGACCCAGCGATCCCGAGTAGAGCTCTCTCAACGCGGGAAAGCGGGCCCGACTGCTGACCGATCCGTGTAGCTGGAGGTCACTGCGGAGCCCAAGCGTGGTGACGCCGAGTCGGCCGCCCCAGGCGGAGAGGCTTCCCAAGGCTGGTTTCCCGCCCGTCTTGGGAGTGCTTGCGCCATCGAGCGCGATGCCAGCAGTGAGGCGGGTCAAGGCAGGTAGGCGCCATCTCACCTCCGAAGCCGCACTCCATAACCGCTGTTGATACTCGTTGCGCTCCGTCTCGTCGAGCACCTCGGTGTGGGATACGTTCGCCCAGGTAAGGGCCCCTCGAAGCGTGCCCCGGGTTCCCAACGAGTGGTCGCCCAGGAGTCGCAGCGTGGCCGTGCGGCCCTCCCCACGCTCTGTGCCTTCGATGGTTTGGTACGCAAGTGAACCAAACTGCTCGATCGACTGGCGGACCAGGTTGAGGCCCAGGCTGGCCTCGATGTCCCCGGTACCCCAGCGGGTCTCGCGCTGTCCGGTGCCTGCTGTCACAGCCCCAACCGCCTGCCACTCCTCAGGGTAGCGCCACCGCCGGGGCTCCTGCAGATGGAGTTCGGGTGCGACGCCCCGTTCGGCCCTGAACCCGGACGCCGACACGGAGAGCCAACGCCCGCTTTCTCCCTGGGTGTGCAAGGCCGCGAATCCGTTCAGCATCTGGAGGTCGGAGTTGGTGCGGAGCCCTCCCTGGGAGGTCGGATCCTGGACGCCCGACGCGAGCTCGAATCCGTCTCGTGCACGGTACCCGAGTCCGCCACGGATCACCGTACGGCTGACCATCCCCTCGTCCACCCTGGAGCCGGTCACGCCCAGAGAATAGGCTCCGGACTGATCCACACCAGCGACGGCGCGGAGTTCATCCACCGGGTTCTGGGTGGTGCCAACACGGGCGACATCCACCTCGACCACACCCCCCAGCACGTTGGGGCCACTGAGTACCGACGGGAGTCCTCGTACGACGATCAGATTCTGGGCACCCATGAGGGGGACCACGGCCGGGTCGGTGCGATGGTCCCAGGCCAACGTGAGTGGGACGCCGTCCAGGAGAATTGCCACCTGCCGGGACTCGGAGCCCCGCACGGAGATCTCTGCGCTCCCTCTCGAGTTCTGGCGTACCAGGATGAAGGGTAGAGCGCGCAGAGCATCCTCCACCGTTGCGACCGGGCGAAGATCCAGTGAGTCGACCGTGATGCGGAGCGCGCTGGCGCCCCCGGTCGCGGCTGCCCGCCGCTGACTGGTCACGACCAGTTCGTCGATGGCGTACACGGTGTCCGCCGCGGCCGTATCCGGGGGCTGCTGGGCGTGGAGTGCCCCGGGTAGTAGCAGGAGAGGGAGGACCCAGGACGAGGAGCTCTGTAGATGCAGAGGCCAGCGAAGCGACTTGAGCACGTGTCCGAGAATCGAGGTCCATCAACCAGGAGAGTGACCCTGTGTTACCAGGTTTGCCTCGGTTTGCTCCATCTCCCCAGGTCCCTCAACGCGAAGAGGTCGACCCTGACGAAAGGGCCGACCTCCTCGCGCACCCCGCGGAGCAACTAGCCGCGATCCTTCACCCGATTGATTTCCTTGCCACAGATCGAACCGGTGACCGTGGTCTGCCCGAGTTCGGGATCGAACACGCGGAGTAGGTCGTAGTCGCAGTTCTCTGAGCGGCCGTCACTGGTCTCGGCCACGAAGCTCCCTTCCTGCTGAAGCGTCTGCGGGCCTGACCACGCGCCTGCCACCTTCTTGTGGAAGGCCTCGAAGGTGCCGCCACCGTTGACAGTGATGCTGACATCGCCCCGAACCCGCACGCAGTCCTGGAAGGACTTGTCGCCGCTGACGTCCATTTCCATGACCTGCGTATCACGGTCACGGGTGCGGGTGCCTGAGCCCTCAGCCACCACCTGTCCGCCGGCCGCGCAGGGTGCCGTGCGGGTGAAGTCGAAGGTGGTGACGATCGGCTCCGCCGGTGCGAGCAGGTGCACGTCCGAGGCTTGCACCAGACCGTCGGCGGAAAGGGCTGAGAACTGACCCTCCAGGATGCCACTCAGCACCGCATCGTTGGCGAACGCCAAGAACTCCGCGTCTGCCGCCTCGAGCGAGGGGGCCAACATTGTCGTGGAGTCGTCACAGGCCACAGCGACCAGCAGGCTGGCCGCAAGAGTGAGGGAGGGAACGCACTTCTTCATTTGAAACTCCTGCGGCCATGCCGCGCATTCTGGAAAAGCTACCGTCTCGGTTTGGGAGACGTACCAGGAGCGCGGTTCGTTAAATCGCTCTTCGAGCCGCTTGGGGGGAGACCGAAAAGTCGGGCGTCTGGGAGACGCCCCGCAGGGTTCGCGCCATATGAGCGTAAGCGTGGCGTCGGTGCCACACCGAGCGTCAACCCCAGAGGTCTCCTACGGTGAAGCCTTCCGGGAAGGGGTCCGATTCGTCCAATACATACTCGGCGAAGCCGGTTACCCAGCCCTGCCCCCCGAGTCGTGGGATGACCGCAGGAAAGTCACCCACGGACGTCTCTGCGATGAGCTCACCCTCCCAAATCGTTCCCAGAATGCTCTCATGGCGGAAACGCTTGCCCAGCGGCAGGTCTCCCCGGCCCCAGAGCGTCGCCATCTTCGCGCAGGTCCCGGTACCGCAGGGGGATCGATCGATGGCGCCCCGCCATGTCTCCGGCCGGTCCCAGTCCACGGTCCCAGTGGACACCACGACCACGTTGCGCAGGTCCACCTCGGTGGAGGCCGACCGTCCCGACAACTGGGCGATCGACACACCACTGATGCCCGGGTTCTCCGGGTGCAGGGCGGGGAGCTGTTCTCTGGCAGCGGCCGTCAGGACGGCGCCCGCGCGAGCTAAGGCGGCTCCGTTCTCCGGGGCCAGCGCAAGTCCAAGCCTGTCGGCGTCGGCGATCACATGGAACATCCCTCCCCATGCCACATCGACCCGGGTCCGCCCGAAGATCGGAGTCTCGACCTCGGCGTCCGCGTGCACGACGAACGATGGGACGTTCTCGAACCGCACGCCCACGGCCTTTCCGTTCTCGACGCGCGCCTCGACGCCAATCAGTCCGGCCGGCGTCTCCAACGTGAGTGAGGTGACCGGTTCGGTCACCTCCACCAGGTCGGCCGCGATCAGCGCGGTCACGACGCAGATGGTGTTGCTGCCGGACATGGGCGGGTACTCCGTCTGCTCCATGATGATGAACCCTGCGTCCGCGTCCGGATGCTTCGGAGGCACGACCAGGTTGCAGCACAGCACGGGATAACCTCGGGGCTCTCTGAGCATGAGCCGACGAAGCCCATCCCCGTGCGCTTCCAGGTGCCGCATCATGTCGAAGACGGTGTCTCCAGGGAGATCCTCGACGCCCCCGACGATCACGCGACCCGGCTCCCCGCCAGCGTGTACGTCGACGGCCTTGATACGCTTCTTGTACATCGACGATCGAGGGGTCGTGAGACTCTTGGCACACCACACTAGACAGGGGCCCCGGCGGCGGCAATCCTTGTTCATGAAGATGCATTCTTCACGGCCCCCGCTCGTTGCCCGAGCCCCGGGTCGCGTCAACCTGATCGGCGACCATACGGACTACAATGGCCTGCCGGTCTTCCCCATGGCGATCCAGAAGACGGTGTCGATCGCGTTCCGTGTGCGAGCCGATGCCCGGTGTAGGGTTGCTTCCGAGCACCGCGAGGACGTAGCGGACTTCAGACTGGATGAACCAAGAAGGCCCCATGGACCGGGTGACTGGCGGAACTACGTACACGCAGGCTCGTTGGTCCTGGAGGAGCTCGACACCGACCATCCTGTCGGTATCGATGCCGAGGTGCGGAGCGACCTGCCCCTTGCGGCCGGGTTGAGTTCGTCGTCGGCGTTGGTGGTAGCGACGGGTCTGGCCCTCCTCAAAGCCAACGGGGCCGAGGTCGATCCCCTCGAACTCTCTGCTCGGTTCGCCAGGGCCGAGCGGTACGTAGGTACCGACGGCGGCGCGATGGACCAGACCACGTCGATGATGGCGCGGTCGGGGTGCGCGCTTCGGATCGACTTCTCTCCGGTTCGGGTCCGTCCTGTGGCGGTCCCCGACGACTGGTGCTTTCTGGTAGCGCACTCCGGCGAAGGCGCGGAGAAGTCGGGCGATGCACGAGCCCTCTACAACGCGAAGGTCGACGCGTGTCGAAGAGCCCTGTCCACGTTGCGGGACGTGTTGGAGAGGGAGCGCGGGCCGGATGCCCGCCGGTTGGCCAGGGACTACCCGACCCTCCTGCCGCACGTGGATCGAGAGCTGTGGGACTGGGCCCTGGAGCGGCTCATCGGAGAAGAACACGACTGTTTTCGGCACACTGTGTCGGAGGCCCAGCGGGTGGTGGAGGCGGAACGGATGATGGCCTACGGAGACGCTGCCGCGTTCGGCCGCCTCATGTCGGCGTCGCACGAGTCACTGGCCTCCTACTGCGGAGTCAGTACGATGCGTCTCGACGCGCTGGTCTCGGCGGCGTATCAGGCGGGCGCGCTGGGCGCGCGAATGACCGGCGCCGGTCTGGGCGGTTGCATGGTCGCGTTGGTGGGTCCCGCCCACGCAGCTGCGGTGGAGGAAGCCCTCACCCGTCAGCTCGCCGACTGGGTTGAGGAACCGCTCGTGTTTCGGGCCCAGCCGTCGGTCGGCGCCCGGGTAGAGGAACGGCGACCCGCCGGCTAGTCCGTCAGGCCCAAGCTGGGGATCATCCGGAGTAGCAGTATGCCCGCAACCGCGAAGACGGCATACGCGAACATCGCGAGCAGCCGTTCGCCGTACAGCCAGAATCCCGTGCCGAACAGCGCGGCGTAGATCGTGGTAACACCGAGGAACCAGCCCAACAGCCCCTGCGTCATGGAGCCGTCACCCGTGCCGGCCGTCGTGTCGACGACCCGCTGCCAACCCCTCCCGTCGGGCCGGATCTTGTCGTAGAACCGCTGAAGGACCGGGGCCTCGGTGGGGGCGGTCAGGAAGGTCACCGCCAGCCATCCCGCAGTGGTGACCGCCACGCCGATCACGAGCTGAAACGACGGGTCGATGGGTGCGAAACCCAGCCGGGCGTGGATAAACTGAAAGTAGACCGCGACCAGGAACGAGATGAGCATGGCGGCCAGCTCCGTCCAAGCGTTGATCCGCCACCAGAACCACCGGAGTAGGAACACCAACCCTGTACCGGCGCCGATCTGTAGCAGGATCTCGAACGCCTGCATGGCGTTTTCCAACCAAAGCGCCACGCCTGATGCCATCACGATCAGGGCGACCGTGGTCATCCGACCGACCTGCACGTAGTGGCGCTCGTCCCGGTCCGGCGCCGCAAACCGACGGTACACGTCGTCCACGACGTAGGACGCGCCCCAATTCAGGTGGGTGCTGATGGTCGACATGTAGGCCGCCGCCAGCGACGCGACGACCAAGCCCAGAAGGCCCGTCGGCAGAAACACCAACATCGCCGGGTAGGCCAGGTCGTCCCGGACAATGGATGGGTCGACGTGGGGGAATCGTTCCGCCAGCGCTCCAAGGTCTGGATAGATGATCATGGAGGCCAGCGCCACGATGAGCCACGGCCAGGGACGGAGCGCGTAGTGGGCCACGTTGAACCAGAGGGTCGATAACATCGACTCACGTTCGTCTTTGGCCGCCAGCATGCGTTGCGCGACATAGCCGCCACCACCCGGCTCGGCGCCTGGATACCAGGTGCTCCACCACTGGACCGAGACCGGAATAATGAAGATGGCCAGCGCCGTCTTCCAGTCGGTGAAGTCGGGGAGCAGGGAGAGCTGGTCCCGCACCGCGGGGTGTGCAACCAGTCCCTCCAGGCCGCCGACCGCCGGGTGGGTGACCGCGTAGTAGGCGGCTGCCACCGACCCGATCATGGCGATGAAAAACAGCAGGAGATCGGTGACCACCACCCCCCAGAGCCCGGACGTCGCCGAGTAGATGACAGTGACCGTCCCGGCCAGAAGCACCGTCTCGTACTTGCCGAGCCCGAGCAGCACCCCCCCGATCTTGATCGCGGCCAACGTGACGGTGGCCATGATCATCACGTTGAAGAAGACCCCCAAGTACACGGCTCGAAAGCCCCGCAGAAAAGCAGCTTCCTTGCCCGAGTAGCGAAGCTCGTAGAAGCTCATGTCGGTGAGCGCACCCGACCGCCGCCACAGCCGCGCGTAAAAGAACACGGTACAGAGTCCCGTGATGGCGAAGGCCCACCACACCCAGTTCTGTGCAACGCCTCCGTTGCGCACCAGGTCGGTCACCAGATTGGGCGTGTCGGTCGAGAACGTGGTGGCGACCATCGAGGTGCCCAGCAGCCACCAGGGCAGCTTGCGGCCGGCCAGGAAGAACTCCTCGGTGCCCTGTCCCGCCCGTCGGGCGAAGAACAGACCGATGGAGAGGGCGACCGCGCCATACGCGGCAATCACCGCCCAGTCGAGTGCCTGCAGTTCCATAGTGCCTCGGGTCTACTCGGGGAAGAGCGGGGAATCATAGCGACCCGCTGCGAATGCCGCCGCGATGGCTGCTCGAACGGGGCCCACGTCTTCACGGTGAGTCACGCCGACCCACTGAGACGGGGTGGGGTATACGCGGACCCTGATGGCCCGACGCCCAATGAGTGCATCGACCTGAGCGGGAAGGAGAAACTCATCGTCCGCTCCCGCGTGGTGGCGGAAGGCCTCGAACCCTTCGCCCAAGCTCCGAAACACCTCGGTACCGAAGGCCCAGAGGTTGAGTGACACCGGCTCCCCTCCGGAGAGCCGGCGTGCTGTTCCATCCTCCGCCACGCCCTCCAGCCCTGGGCTGCCTGGTACCCATCGGATTCCTGTCACCTCCTCGATGCGCACCAGCGTGGCGCCGGATTCGGTGAGCTCGCACACACCTCGATTGACGCCCCCGTGCGGGGACAGGGTGGCATCCAGGCGGAAGGTCACGAGCGCTCCCGCCAGCGCAGCGCGGCCCTTGGCGATGTCGGATACGCCGGTGGCCAACCGATGCCACGCGTCCGCTCCGTAGAGATCGTCCGCGTTGGCCACGCCGAACGGCCCCTCGATTTCGCTCCGTGCGCACAGCACCGCGTGCCCCGTGCCCCACGGCTTCGCGCGGGCCGGGTCCGATGCGTCCTGCAGAGCGAATCGCAGATCCATTGCGCGGTCTGCCCTCGCGAGCGATCGCTTGAGCTCCTCGAGAAGCGCAGAGCGTGTCACGATGACGGCCCGACCGAACCCCGCCCGGACCGCGTCGGCGAGGCTCAACTCCAACAGGGTCTCTCCATTGGGGCCCAGGGGTGCCAACTGCTTCGGGCCGCCAAAGCGGCTGCCCAGACCCGCCGCCAGAGCGACGACGGTCAGGGGGACCTCCGTCAGGACGGCCTCACGACCGCAGCGTGCGTTCCAGGTAGGCCTTGAGTCGTTCCCAGGCGTCCAAGGCTGCCGGTCGGGCGTCTTCCAGGTCGCGCTCCACGTACAGCCAGAAGCCGTGGTTGACCGCGTCGTAGATGTGCACGTCGTTGGGGACACCTGCCTCGCGCAGCGCGTCTACGAACCCTTCGACCTGCTCGGGGGATGGCCCGCCATCCTCGGCGGCAAAGGTGCCGTATACCTCGTGCTGGATGGATGCCAACTGCGTGGGGTCGTCCACCAGTCGGCCATAGAAGATCGCAGTGCCCTCATGCTGATCTCCGCCCAGTGCGTAGGAAAGCGCGATGCCGCCCCCGAAGCACCAACCCATCGTGGCGATCCGTCCAGTGACGTCGCTGCGGGCTCGCAGGAAGGCCGCGGCCACGTTCAGGTTGTCGATGATGGCCTGTGGGTCGGCCTGGGTTTCCCGCACCAAGGCCATGTTCTCGTCGCGGTTCGACCCCGTCCGACCTCGATACAGGTCGGCAGCGAACGCTAAATAGCCTTCGGCAGCCAGTGCATCCGCCATCTGTCGGATCCGGTCGACCACGCCGTTCCACTCGTGGACCAGGATGACCGCCGGAAAGGGACCGCTGCCCGCTGGGACCGCCAGATATCCACGGGTGTCGGGGTCGTCGGGTACGTACTGGACGTGGGTCCCGGTGGGGGCGGGGGCTTCACCCAGCAGCACTGCGGGTAGCTCTCCCGCGGCGGCCGGCTCCATGGGTACCGCCTCCTCCGGCTGCGGAGTGGGGTCGGGCGGGGCGCCGCAGCCCAGGGCTGCGGCGCCGACCACCAGAGTGACCGCGAGGGTCTTCACCAGTCTACGCCTCCTCACCTGGGTGTTGGATCTTGAAGACCGCAGCGGCAGCCGCGCCTCCCAGGAACGGGCCCACGAGATAGAACCACAGCGCGCCCATGCCCCCACCTCCGACGACGGCATGTGAAAGGGTCAGCCCCGTCCCGACGGCAGGGTTGAACGCGCCGCCGGAAATGGCACCCACAGAATAGGCGCCAACCATCACGGTGAAGCCGATCGCAAGACCATAGAATGAGTTCCCAGCAGTCCCCGGCGAAGTCGCCGCGTTGAGGACGACCAACGCTAATGCGAAGGTGAACAGAAACTCAGCGCCCAGGACGGCCAAAGTGCTGGCACCGTCGCCCGGTACGATGGGAATGGACGCGCCCGCCAAGTGAGCAGCCACGAAGCCCGCCACCGTTGCACCCAACAACTGAGACACCCAGTACGGAATCAACTCACCTGTGGTAAGCTTTCCTCGCATCCAAATCGCAAGAGACACCGCGGGGTTGTAGTGCGCCCCCGAGATGTGGCCTCCCATGTAGACCATCACCATCAGAGCCGATCCGATCGCGAGGGGCGCTGCGTTGACCCCTTGTGAGACACAGAGGCTAATGGTCAGAACCAGGAAGAAGGTCCCGATGAACTCAGTGAGATAGTTCTTCATCATGCGATCCATCTTGAGAGGGATTGGTCGCTCATCCGGCGACCATACTGCGGAGCACAAAACCCACGTTAGCCGGCCGCTCGGCCAGCCGCCGCATGTACCAGGGGAACCACGAGGTCCCGTAGCTGATCAGCACTCGAGTGGGCACACCTCGCTTGGCGAACTTGAGCTGGGCGGGTCGCTGAATACCATAGAGCATCTGGACCTCGGCGCGGCCCCCCAACCCCGAGCGCGATGCTTCCGAAAGGACCTTCTCGATCAGGGAGATGTCGTGGGTGGCCACGCCGTGCCCCTGACCCGAGCTGGGGGGCCGCGAGAGCATCCGGAGTGCGAGGACTCGAAACGCTTGGTCCACGTCGGCCTTATTGGGAATGGCAACGTCGGGGGGCTCCGCGTACGCCCCCTTGACCAGCCGGATGGGGGAGTCGGTGTCCAGGATCCGATCCAAGTCCTCGGGTGTCCGATGCAGGTAGGCCTGAAGGCAGAGGGCGAGGTTGGGACTGTGGGCCCGCGCGGTTTCAAATGCGGACAGGGTGGCATCGACATAACGAGAGTACTCCATGTCGACCCAGAGCGTATGTCCCTGCTTAGACGCAAGGCTGGCAAGATGCACCAGGTTGTCGGCGGCGAGCTGCGGGCTGAGGTCGAGTCCCATCGCCGTGAGCTTCACCGAGACATGGCAATTCAGGCCCGAGTTCCCAATTAGATCCAGCACTCCCGAATAGTGCTCGACCACGCCGCGCACCTCGGCCTCGTTGGCAACGTTTTCTCCCAGCAGCGTGACGACCGACGCCACACCGCTCTCAGACAGAGTCTTCGCTTCCCGCAGCGCATCTTCCGGCTCTTCGCCGGGCATGAACCGCTTGACTGCCTTCTTGGCGAACCGTCGACGTCGGAACTGTCCCTCCAGCCAGCGGTTCTCAGAGCCCCACAAGAGGGCTGAGCGCATAAGGCCCAACACGTACTCCATCAGAATGTCGTTGGATGCGGAGCACGATACAGGTGAGCGGGGATTCCGGCGAGCGGCGCAGGTCACCCACCCCCAAAAGCCCGATCGAGATCGGCAAGCATCTGTTGGGACGGGGCATGGTCGGGAAGGAACTCAGCCGCCTTTCTGGCGAACGGAAGCGCCTCGGGGGCCCGCTCCAGGAGAATCAGCGCTCGGGCCGCCTCGAAATAGGCCCGGCCCAGGCCAGGGTCGGCGAGCACAGCCGCCCGATACGCGACCAGCGCCTCGTCGAGCCGTCCGGCGCGCTGGTGGAGGTTCCCGAGGTTGAAATGAGCCAGCGCCTCGTGTGGGTTTTGCTGAACCGCTTCCTCGAATGCGGCTCGGGCTCCGGCGGGATCCCCTGCAGTTTCCAGCGCGATCCCGAGGTTCACCCGGGTCAGAGGCTGGTTCGGAGCCTGGGACAGGCTCTGTTGAAAGGTCCGCACGGCCTCGGTCAGGTTCCCGGCCTGACTATGAAGCAACCCCATGTTGGTCAGGACCTGAGGGTCCTGGGGGCGGATCTCCAGCGCTTTGTCGTACGCAGCCTGGGCCCGCTGCAGTGACCCCTGTTCGCGATTGAGATCGCCCAGGAAACCAAGCGCCAACACCCATCGGGCCCGTAGGGCGTCGGGGCGAGTTGCGCGGTCCAGTGCTTGTACCAAGGTCGTGCGGGTGTCGGGGGTGTCCCCCGCGCTCCAGTGCAGTGCAGTGAGGGCGAGCGCGCGCACGTCGAGATCGGGACTGCCCGCCAGCCCAGTCAGGCGGTCCAGGACGTTTGGGGGCGGAGGCGAGTCCGGCTCCAGGTACTCCAGGAGGAAACGACTCAAAGCCTGGAACTGGATGAGCGGATCCAGCTCTCGAGGCTGGAGCAACAGTCTAGCCGCCTCCTCCGCAGAAGTCCCTTCCCCCACGGCGAGTAGACCCGCGATCAGGGGCCGGTGAGGCTTGATCTCTCCCCACAGCGCCACCAAGTCGGATTCTAGGGCTTGGGAGCTCTTGTCCTCGTGGCACTGCGCACAGCCGCTCACGATCCCAAGCGAGGCGTCGAAGGCCGGCCGCGGGACGGCGATGGTATGGTCGGAACGAGCGAACGGAATCTGCTCCCCCACCTCGGGGTGCTGCAGGTAGGGCATGTGGCAGGCCACGCAGTTCGAGCCCGGCGAATCAGGCAGGTGCTTGGTATGGGAGCTCGGGTCCACCGCCTTGCTCTCATGGCAGGCCGTGCACTGTCCGTCGTCGAACGGGGAGGCCAACGGCGCGCGGTTGACATCCCAGTATCCCTGGCCGTGGGGCTCGTGGCACGAGACGCAGTCCATCGGACCCTGCAGGTAACACGCGCTCGCCAGATGGTTCGCCTGATATGCGAACGTCCGGACACGGCCATCGACCGCGTAGGGCTCATCGCCCAGCACGGGAAACTTGAGCGCGTATGTTTCGAGAAAGCGGTCGCCCGGCAGGTACCCCTCACGGAGCACGTCCTTGAGGGCGTGGCACTGAAAGCAGACCCGGAGCGAGGTGTCCTTGTCCCTCCACGCCAGGCTGACCAGGCCGATGTCCGCGCCCGGAGCACCGGTGCGCGCCCATTCGACATGTGTGGCCCCGGGGCCGTGGCATGACTCGCAGTTGACCTGCAGGGTGGTGTATTCGGTTCGGTACTGTCGGGCCGACGGGTCGAACTGGGTGCGGATCTGGCTGCCGTGGCACTCCTGGCAGTTGGCGAACCGGGCCGTGGTTCCGATGGGCCGTATGGGTGGCCAATCGCCACAGTCCCGCATACGGAGCTCCGCAGTGATGGGGAGCCACCCCTGGTCGAGTCGACTCCCGGTGTTGCAGAACCACTCCGACGCATCGTCCGACCAGTCCCAGGGCAGGAAGCGCTCCGTCCCATCGGGAAGGGCCGCCAGGAACCCTTGGGTGCCCCCGCCGAGCATGTGCCCGCCGCCGATCACCCCCACCACGGGGTAGACCTGATCGGGGAGACCCGTCTGTCGCACCAGGAACTCGTACTCCGGCCCGCGGGTGCGGGGCACCACCTCGCCGTCCTGGAACCGGATGGGTCTACCGTCGAAGGCGGGGATCACGACGCGGGCGTCGGGGCTGCCCCCGGCCCTTCCGTGTGTGGAAGCGGCCCAAGCGGCGTGCTCCTCGGAGTGGCACTCCGCGCACGCTTCCGCCCCCAGAAAGTCCGTGGGGCGCGTAACCGATGGGACGGCAGGCGGCGCAGCGGGGAACGCGGCCAGGTCGCGCTCCGCTTCTGGGACGTCCGGGCCGCAGCCGGCTCCCATAGCCAGCACCACGCACAGGACACCACATCCCCGTCGGATCACGATCCCACCCAACTCGGCTGCTCGCACGCACAGAGCACTCGGATGTACGCCACCAGGAGCCGAATCTGATCCGCGGAGAGCAGGTCGCCGAACGCGGGCATGCGTGGGCTACCGTCCAACACGAACGCGCCCGCGTGGATGCCATCGAAGAGGGTGTCGTCGGGACGCACGCCCATGGCCCCCGAGTCCGCGTGCGGGGTCGGAGGTATGGGAAGGTTGGCCGCGTTCCACCCGTTCCCCATCCCCTCGGCTCCGTGGCAGGCGGCGCAGTACCGCATGTAAAGCGCACGTCCGGCGGGTTGACCCTCATTTGTTGCGCTCATGTCGAGCACCGTCCAGGCAGGATGGGTCGGATCCGCTAGCGACCGGGGTACCAGCCCCTCCCATCCTTGGTCGGAGCGGGCCACCAGGGAGGCCACGCGTGCCACCTCCCGGTCGGGTAGGTGCAGCGCCGGCATGGGGGCGCCAGGGCTGGCCGTCTGCGGTCGACTCAAGAGCGCAGCGATGAAACCGGGTTGTAGCCGTTGCCCGACCCCCTCCAAAGAGGGTCCCAGCGCCCCTCCCCGACCGCCCAACCGGTGGCACCCCAAGCAGGACAGCCGATCCTCCAGGAGCCGTTCCGTCCTCGACACCTCGAAGGCGCTCATCGGAGGGGGCTCCGAGGAGTTGGGTCGACCGAGGCCCATGAGGTAGTCGACGACAGCGGTTCGGTCCTCGTCGGACAGCTCGAAGTTGGGCATGCGGGCCCCGGGCGCCGTTGCGTGCCCGGGGGAGCGGATGGGTGTGGGGTCCGCCAGATACGAGTCCAGCCAGGCGCGCCGGACGCGAGCCCCTTCGGTGGACAGGTCGGGACCGACAGACACTGGATCGACAGTCGCGTGGTTGTGACAGCCCCCGCATCCCAGCGCTCTGAATATCGCTTCACCCCACGCGGCATCGAGGTCAGGGAAGCGCTCCCGGACCTCGCTCATGACATCGTCGCTCGGGGTGCCGCCCAGGAACAACGCCAGCGCGAGGCGCTCTCCATCGTCAAGTCCGAAATCAGGACGATGCGAGCTGCCTAACGCGGCGTAGACGTCCGACGCATCGACTGGCGGAGGCCCGCCACCGAAACCAGGGGCTCGGCTGCGGATGGGTGTGTCCGCCGGGAGCCCACCGTGGCACGTGGCGCAACCCAACTCGACGACCAGTCGGGCGCCCTCGCCCTGTGCGGCGCCCCGCTGGGGACTTCCACAGAGGAGTGTGACACTGAGAGGGAGGAGCGGGACCAGCGCTCGGAAGTCCCGCCGCAAGGGTTGACGCATGCCTCACGCTCAGGGCAAGCCTTCGAGGTGTCAAGCAGTCGCCCGACATCGCGCCATGTCCGGGCCGTGTGTATGTTTTTTCAGCGAACCTCAACAACCACGCGCTGGAGAACCCATGGAACAAACCGGCCGGAGCGTCACTGCGAGAATGGCGGGCGCATCCCTGCTCGATGTCAACACGTTCGAGGAGGTGGAGGCGGATGAGACGGCTACCAAGCAAGCCGCTGGCGTGGTCATGTTGGTCGCCGTCTGTCAGGCCTTGGGGCAGTGGGGGAACCAGCGCGGGATGATCCTGGGTGCGGCCACAGCGCTCGTTGGCTGGGGCCTCTGGTCGGGGATCACCTATTTCATCGGAACCCGGGTATTCGACGGGAAGGCGACCTGGGGAGAGGTACTCCGAACCTTGGGGTTCGCGCAGGCGCCGGGGGTCCTGGCGATCCTGGGACTCCTGCCGCTGATTCGGTGGGGGGTCGGAGTGGTGCTCCCGTTTTGGATGTTGGCCGCGGCGATCGTGGGACTGCGTGCTGCCCTGGACATCAGCACTGGGAAGACGGTACTCACAGGTGTGTTGGGATGGCTTGCCATCGCCATTCCGCGAATGCTGCTGGGATAGGGCGCCGCGTCCGGTCCGACGCCTAGCGGCTGGGGCCTTCGTTCACGCGAATATCGAGAACCCTGGCCGTCATGCGTAGCGGAGCCACCCCAGCGAGCTCTGCTTCGAACAGGGCCAACTGTTGGTCGATGAGTGCTTGCACCTCTGCGCGCTCCTGTTCTCCGAGTTCAGCCAGTTGGCGCCGTAGGTCGTCGAGCAGGACGGCAGCGGACGCCATCTCCGCACCACCCGGCCCCAAGCCATACACCTCCAGATCGAGCGTGAAGGGATGGGTGAGTCCCTCGATGGTGCGATAGTCGGCCATGTTGGCCACGATCCGGACCGGACGGGCCACACCGTCTTGTTGTAGGAGCGTCCCCGTCACGTCAAACCGGTTTACCAGGTAGGTGCGCGTGTCGAAGTAGAGGCGACCGACGTTCGGTTCGAACGCGCCATCCGCGTAGGTTCCGGGTGTGAGCCCCCAATGTGCGCCGAGAAAGTCATCGATCCGCACCACCCAGTTGTTGACACCGCCGATGGCCTGGGTGCCCTCGGAGGTGGCCGCCGCGGCCCAGCGTTCCAGGTACCCGAACGGATCCGCCCACGCGGACGTGCCGAGCTCCCGCACCGTTTCCTGACGGACCTCCTGCCCCCCGAGATCCGTGGCGGTGACGGCCGGGACGAACACCCATCTGCCACCCACATCCGCTCGTTCGAAATAAGACTCGGACTCGAACCCCCGGAAGTCATGCACGACGGTGTAGTTGTACACGCGCGTCGTCCTGGAGTCGTTCCGCTCGATGGCCGCCCGGATGATGTCCTGGGCCGTTTGGGCGGTCAGCCCGGGAGCCCAACCCAGCAGCCCCGCCACGACCAGTATCCCATGACCTCTTCGTACCATGCGCCACGTGGGTTGGTGAGAGTTTCCTGATGGCGTCCTTCCTCGGGACCCTCGAACGAATACCGGTACCCGGCTGGGAGGGGAAGGGGCCGCACGGCGCGTTCGAGGGAACGGGTGCCGGGGCCAGGAGGTATGGGGGCCACCAACGCTGCCCCTGCCGCAACAAGGAGTCACGGTGCTCGGTGTCAGAAAGGGGACCCGCTCGGCCCAGGTGCTTCGAGTCCAGCGTGACGCAGACCACACGGAGTCGGTGCGAGATGAGGTGGTCGTGGAGGAGCCCCTCGAGATTCGCGTCCAGATGTCCGAAGACGGAGCTACGGCTCCTATGCGGGCCGTTGCGGTTACGATGCGTACACCGGGGTCGGACTTCGAGCTCGCCGCGGGCTTCCTCTTCGGCGAGGGGGTCGTGGATGAGAAGCGCCAGATCGGGGAGATCGCGTACTGCACTTCCGAAGATGAGGCGCAGCGCTATAACGTGGTGACCGCCCGCCTTCGCGGCGTCCGCTCCGACCTGTCCAAGCTGGATCGGAACTTCTACGTCAGTTCGAGTTGTGGTGTGTGCGGCAAAGCCTCGATCGAGGCGGTAGAAGACCTGGGGTGTTCTGTGCTGCCCGTCGCGGACGAGCGGTGGGAACTCGCGCACCTGCTCGATCTACCGGACCGGCTACAAACCCGACAATCGATGTTCGCACGTACGGGCGGGCTTCACGCGGCGGGTGTATTCGGTCCTGCGGGTACGCTGGAGATCGTTGCCGAGGATGTCGGGCGCCACAATGCGGTGGACAAGGTGGTGGGGGAACGGCTGTTGGGTCATCATCTCCCGTTGACGGGACGGGGCCTCGTGATCAGTGGGCGGGCGTCCTTCGAGATCCTGCAGAAGGCCGTGAGAGCAGGGATCGGGACTGTGGTGGCGGTGGGTGCGCCGTCCAGTTTGGCCGTCGAGTTGGCGGACCGTTTCAACGTGACGCTGATAGGCTTCGCCCGAGCGAGTGGTGCCAACATCTATGCGGGCGCCGAGCGGGTTGCGGGTTGAGCTCAGACTGCGTTGGTGTGGTGTTGGCAGGCGGTAGGAGTCTGCGTTTCGGGGCGCCCAAGCGCTCGGCGCTCTTGGGAGGTCGGACGCTGACCGAACGTGCTGTCGAGGCCCTTTCAACGGTTGTGCCCGACGTGGTGGTGTCGGTGGGCCGGGATGACGCGTTCGATCTGCCGGCCGCCTCGACGGTGGTGGACGCCATAGCCGATGGGGGGCCGCTGTTCGGAGTGATGGCAGGGCTCGAATACGCTGCAGGTGAGAACCGTGGGGGCGCCTTGGTGTTGGCCGTCGATCTTCCATTGGTGGGGGCGCCGGAACTCCGCCGCTTGATACCCGCGCCGGGAGAACCCGCAACGATCGTAGCGGCGGCGGGACCCGAGGGTGAGCCCCTTCAACCCCTATGTGGCTGGTACCCTGTGACGTTGTTGCCCCGACTCGCCGCCTTTCTGGACGGCGGTGGACGCAAGGTCTTGGACTTCGTCGATGGGCACTCGCGTCGCTGGGTCCGCTTCGCAGATGCACGCGTGCTCACCAACGTCAACGCACCCTCGGATCTCTCGGCGCTCTACCGGAGCGAAGCCTGATGCGGAGGCCCGGCCCCGTGGTGGTGTGTGTGATCGGCAAAAAGAAGTCGGGGAAGACGACCCACGTGGTCGCGTTGGTCGAAGAACTCGTGGGGAGGGGGCGCCGGGTGATGACCGCCAAACACGGCCACCACTTCAGGATCGATCATCCGGAAACCGACTCCTGGAAACACCGCGTCGAGGGAGGCGCGTCCAGGGTCGCGCTCGCGGGTCCGGAAGGACTGGGGGTCTTTGGGGACTGGCCGCTCACCGGTGAGATGTCGCTCCCGGATGTGGTCAGACATTACCTCTGGGATGCCGACATCGTGGTCGCCGAAGGGTTCAAGGCGGCACCCTACCCCAAGGTCGAAGTGTTTCGTTACGCGGCCGACCCCGACCCGCTGTACGGGACGTCGCGAATGGCTGGCCACACCTATCTGGGAGTCTTCTCAGATCGAGCCGACCTCGTGGCTGGTGCCCAGGTGTGGCCCCTGTCGAGTGACGTGGGCATCCGAGTCGTCGCGGATCTACTGGAGGCCCAGCTCCTGATGCCCAAGGGACGTCCAGCGGACGGGGGGGTGCCGTAAGTCCCATGGAATCGTATGTTTAGAGGGCCCTAGCCCGGTCCGCTTGCCTCCCGAGCCCCGGAGAACGTGCCGCAGGTGTCGAGAAACCCCAAGAAAAGGCAGAAAGTGGCCGCCCAAAAGGGCGGAAGCGAACGCGCGTCCCACGTCTTGCTCGGGTTCCTGGTTCTCCTGCTCCTGGCCTTAGGGTTGGTCCCGCTGCAGCTCTCAAAGGGGGCGGCCCCGCTCGAAACCGTCGTTCCGGTGATCTACGAGCCGGCCCAGCGAAGGGCGTGGGCGTTCCACGTATCTCAGGTCAGGGCCTTCTCGAGGCTGCAGGCGTTTCTGCAAACGCAAAGCGCGGTCGAGCGGCGGCGAATCCGCGAGGTGTATGATGCCGAGCGCGCCGTCGCCGATACCGCCTTCCAGGAGTTGAGTCAGCTCATCACGGTGCGTCTGCCAGAGCAGACAGGGCAGCGGGATGAGGTGCTCGAGCTGCGGCTCACCGAGCTCTGGGACCGCGCTGAGGACTGGCACCTTCACCATTTGCCGGTCCTGGCGGGCGACATCCCACTCAATCAGTGGCTCCCGCGGGTTCAGACCGAGCAGCGCTACTACGATGGCTTGCTCACCGCCTCACAAAACCTGAACACGGCGTTTCAGGATCGGGTCGATGAGCTGAGGTTGGACGCCGCCGAGTCTGCCCGGCTGCAGCAACAGATCACCTCGTACCTGGTGGTCGCGGGGCTCATTGCGGCGTTCATGGCGATCCTGGCCGTGGTCCTGGTGGCTCGGCGCCTTCGGCGACTCGCCAAGGAGGCGGATCAGCGTCGCGGCGATGCGGTGGTTGCGCGTCGCGAAACGGACGCAGTGCTCCGCGCGACGGCGGACGGCGTTATTGGGGTGGACCTGGAAGGGCACTGCACGTTCATCAACAGGTCCGCGGCAGAGATGCTCGGCCGGTCTCCGCGCAACGCATTGGGTCGCGACCTGGACTCGGTGGTCTTTGGCGACGGCGCTGCAACGGAGACGCGCCTGTTCAAGCCGGCCTTCGAGGACGGCAACGTCTCGTTTTCGACGGACGCCGAGTTCGTGCGGCAGGATGGCTCGCGTTTCCCAGCCAAGGTGTCGTGCCGGCCCATGATCGACGGACGCGAGGTGCGGGGGGCGGTGTTGAGCTTCGTCGACCTGACGCAGGTCCGCGAGGTGGAGGCCGCCCTACGCTCGGCGGTACGCGCGCGTGACGAGGTGGTAGGCGTGGTGTCTCATGACCTGAGGAACCCGGTCGGCACCATCTACATTGCTGCGGACCTGTTGTTGGAGGTGCCGCTGCCACCGGAGAAGCAGAACGAACAGCTGCGGGTCATCAAGCGACAGGCGAAGGTGATGGAGGAACTCATTCGAGACCTCCTCGACATCACCCGGATCGAAACCGGAACGCTGCCCGTCCACGCGGTCCCCCAGCCCATCGAAGGACTCCTGGACGACGTGCTGGCCCAGGCCCGACCCCTCGCGGCCCGCAAGGGAGTCGCCCTCATCAAGGACCTGAACGGGCGACCGCTCGAAGTGAATGCGGACCGAAACCGGGTCCTGCAGGTGTTCTCCAACCTGTTGGGCAACGCCATCAAGTTCACGCCCGAGGGAGGGCGGATCACCATCCGGACGGAGCCCAAGAACGGGGAGGTGGAGTTCACCGTGGCCGACACCGGCATCGGCATCCCACCCGATCAGTTGGATCGCATCTTCGACCGATTCTGGCAGATGAGCGAGGGACAGGGTGGGGCGGGCCTGGGTCTGTCGATCGCCAAGGGCATCGTCGAGGCGCACGAGGGTAGGATCTGGGCCGAGAGTGGCCCCCCGGGCGAGGGGACTCGTTTCATGTTCACCCTGCCGGCCTCCGAGGGGGCTGCGCCCGAGTCGTCGAAGCCTTTGTTCGGGACGATGCCCAACACGGGCGGCCTACAGTAGCTCCGCCGCTTCCCGGCTCCGCTGCCACCTCAGGAGCCGTTCGACCTCATTGGTCGTGAACCTGGTCACCCCTGCGTCAGCGAGCTGCGTCGCTTCCTCAGGCGTGTTCACGGTCCACACCGCGAGGTCGATACCGGCCGCGACCGCCTCGGCTGTGAGTTCCGGGTTCTGGAGCACGATGCGGTAGTCGAGGTCCAGGAGTAATCGAGCATCGTCGCGCACCCGCTGGATCCCCGCCGCGTAGCGTTCAGGGGTCTCGACGATGTAGCCGAGCTGACTCGTGGGCGCCACCTCACCAATCCTGTCCAGCGCGTCCCAATCCATTGAGATGAAGACGGTCTTGCCGAGTAGGTCCGCGGCCAACACCTCATCGAGGATACGCTGCACCTCGCTTCGCGTCGCTCCCCGTTTGATCTCGGGATAGAGCCGCTCGGCGCGCTGACCGACTTGCCTCAGCACGGCGTGCAAGGTGGGGAGGGGTTCTCCGGCGAACAGCGGATGAAACCAGGACCCGGCATCCAACCGGGCAAGCGCCTCCAGCGGGAAGTCTGACGCGAGGCCCTCTCCGTTGGTCGTGCGATCGAGCGTTTCGTCATGCAGCACGATGGGGATGCCTTCGCGTGAACGCTGCAGGTCCCACTCCAGTGCGCTCGCCCCGCAACGCAGCGCATGCTCGAGTGCTGAGAGTGTGTTCTCCGGTGCCCGCGCCGAGTATCCCCGGTGAGCGATGACCTCCAGGGTCACCCAGCGTCCTCTGGGCCCGTGCCGAGCGCCCGCTCGAAGTCCTGACCCTCCTTCACCCGGCGCAGGTCGGTCTCCATCATGTCCAACTGTGCCTCCAGCAGGTCGCAGCGTCGTTCCAGCATGGCGTACGCTTGGTCTCTGCCCTGCTTCTCGAAGAAACTCGAAAGAGCCTCCACCGTGGGCTTGAGGGCAAACCGGGCCGTCAGGCCGATGACGGGGACCAGGACAATCGAGATACCGAGGATGACCGCGACCAGTTCGGTGAGGTCAACAGGGACGATCTGCATGAGCGGACTCCAGCGTGATGGCGAGCAGGTAGCCTCCCAACCATTCGGGCGGCTACCGTGTCTCATACGTACGGAGGGCGCAAGTCGGTTTCGGCTGAAACCTTTCCGCCTCCCGTGTGCGTAGGGAGTAGTTCAGGGTCTGGAGCACGTCAAAGCGAATTCCGGAATTCGAGGAGGCGGGATGAGGAAGGGCACGGGTGTCTTGTTGGTGGTGGCCTTGGTGGGCAGCGTGTGGCTCGTCAGGCAAAGTGCGATCGTAAACCGTGCCCTGTGGGCCGCGGACCGGGTTTCGCACGCGAGCTTCGAGTTGGCCGAGCGCCTCTTCCACGGTGACGATCATCAGGTCGAAAGGGCCTACCGAGTGCGTGCCGAGGCGCCACGCGCCAGTCGCGCCGCTGCCCAGGAGGCTCCGTTCAGTTGGGACGGGCGCCTCAACGCAGGAGACCGTGTAGAGGTGCGCGGGTTGAACGGGAAGATCTCCGCCCAAGCGGCTTCCGGAGGCGAAGTGGCGGTGCGCGCGTTCAAGCGGAGCCGTCGCGGAAACGTCGACGACGTGCGTGTGGAAGTACGCGAGCATGCCGGCGGCATCATGGTCTGCGCCGTCTATGAAGGGGGTTGGGACGGCTGCGCGGACAATCCCAGGACCAGGGACGGCCGTCGCAGCGACGTGCAGGTCCACTTTGAACTCTCTATTCCCGAGGGCGTTGGCCTCACTGCGTCGTCCGTGAATGGTGCGATCGAAGTGGAAGGTGGGGTGAGCGACGTGAAGGTGCGGGCCGTCAACGGCAGCATCGACGTCGAGTCCCTGGGCAGCTTGGACGCCGAGAGCGTGAACGGGTCCGTCGAGGCGGAGGTGTGGGGGAACGACCTTTCGGGTCCTGTCCTGGTGCGCAGCGTCAACGGGTCGGTCGACCTCGACCTACCGGATGCGCTCAACGCCGACTTCGCCGCGAGCTGGGTAAACGGAGGGTTCTCCTCCGAGATCCCGGTTACGCTCAGCAACAAGTCCAAGCGCAGCGCTCGGGGTCAGCTCGGCCAGGGTGGCGAATTGGTCGAGGTGGAGACGGTGAACGGACGGATCCAGATCCGCTGAGGAACCCTCACCAGAGACAACGAAAGGGCCCCGACCACAGCGGTCAGGGCCCTTCGTTCTTGGTGCGTGCTGCGGTGGCTACATGGAGAGCTGCACCGGAATCTCGATGCGCGTGCTCTCGAACTCCACGACGATGTTCACGTGACCCATGCCATGGTCGTCGAGCGTGTAGGTGAGCGTTTCGACGTGTCCGTCGGTGCTCCCGGCCGGCACTGTGCCGCTGCCGATGTCTGCGCCCTTCACTTCCCCACTGATGGGGACGCCCCAGCGCTCAGCCTGGGAGTTCACGTGGATGACCCACTCGCTTTCGCCCAACGTGGCATACAGGGAATAGGTCCCGGCCGGCACCGACACTCCAGCGATTTCTGCCGCGACCGGCACGTGGACCGTCGTGGCCTCGTTCGCGCCCATGCGCCAGTCCGTTCCGAACGGATGAGCATCTCCGCCGAGCAGACCTCGCCCCTTCGACGAAGGCGCTCCGTAGCAAACCCGAATCTCGCCATCGCCAACCGCATGCGACGCCGACTGTAACGGACTGGGTCGTTCGGCCGCCGCGGCCATGTCTCCGCGTGCCAACCAACAACCATCCTGTGCCTGTGCGCCCGGGGCGGCCACGGCGGTGAGCATCAAAGCCAGGCCTGCGATTCCGGAGTGGAACCTCATCGGACCTCCTGTTTCAAGTGGGGTGCATAGGCACCAGTAGAACCGAACTCGACGGCCGTTGAACACGCCCGTCGGTCCCCTTGTTCCGCCGGGTGGCGTGCCACGCTCAGGTTCGCCATCCAAAGGGCTTCGCCAGCGGATGCGTCTGTCCCCTGAAGGCCGCCTCGATGACCTGCTCGGTGATGGGCGTCAGGAGGATTCCGTTGCGGTAGTGACCGGTGGCGTAGAAGAGGTTCGGGATCTCCGGGTCCCAACCGAGCAGCGGCATGGCGTCGGGAGTGTGGGGCCGAAAGCCGATCCACGTCTCATCCAGGGTCGCCGACGACAGCGCCGGAATCGCCCGAGTGGCGGCGCTCACCTGTCTCTGCTGGGTCTTGGGATCGACGGTGCGGTCGAATCCCCGATCCTCCTTGGTGCCCCCCACCAACACCCGGCCATCCCGTGGAATCATGTAGACGTCCTCCCCGTCGATCAGCCCCCGAAGGGGTCCGGGGCTCCCACAGCGCAACGCCAACATCTGACCGCGAACGGGGCGCACTTCGAGCTGGGGGTGCAGGCCTCCGATCCGTGCGCTCCAGGCCCCTGCTGCCACCACGACCCGCTCGGCGGTGAGTCGCTCGCCATCGGTCGTGAGCACCGCGACGGCGCCCGAGGCCAGCGGCTCGATCCGCGCTACCTCCGTGTCCTCACGGACCTCTACTCCGGCGCTCACCGCCGAGGCCAGGAGCGCCGGGACCAGCCTGCGGTTGTCCACGTGTGCATCGGCGGGGAAGTGGATGCCACCCAGGACGCCCTCGGCGAGCGCTGGCTCGAGGCGTCGGGCGCCAGCCCCGTCCACCCAGGTAGCGTGCGTGGGCTCGGGCAGTGTCTCGAAACGTGCTCGGAGTCGCACGAGTCGCTCCTCGGTCCGAGCATAGGAGAGCTGTCCGGTCCGTTGGTAGCCGACCGCCCGCCCGGTCTCCGCCTCCAAGGTGCGTACCCAGGGCACGTACAGCGCGAAACTCGCGAGTGCCAACTCGCGGAAGGGGCCGGGATCCGATTCGGCGAGAGGGATGAGCATTCCAGCCGCCGCCCAGCTCGCTTCGCCCCCGACCTTGGATTTCTCCAGGAGTGTGACGCGATGCCCGCTACGCGCGAGCACCCTGGAGGCCGAGAGGCCCACGATCCCACCGCCCACCACGATCGCGAGGCGCGGGGAGCGATTAGATTGGTCCGCCATGAGCCCAATTGAATTCCGTTTTCGGCATCCCGTCTCGGTCCGGTTTCGCGACATCGACATCGGGGGCCATGCGCATCACTCGGTCGCCCTCATGTACTTCGAGGAGGCCCGGGCCGCGTACTGGCGCCAGGTGGTCGGTCGTCCCGGTGTCGAGGACATCGATTACATCTTGGCCGAGGCGACCATCCGGTTCAAGCAGCGGGTTCTCTACCCAGACGTGCTGGACGTGGGCGTGGCCGTGACCCTGCTTGGCAAGAAACACTTCGTCATGTCGTATGAAGTGGCGTCCAGCACCGGCCAGGTGCATTCTACGGGCGCGACGACCCAGGTGATGTTCGACTATGGCGCTGGCAAGTCCAAGCGGATACCGGCCGACATGCGTCGCAGGATCGAGACGTTTGAGGCGTTGTCGCCACCCAGCCCCCACGACCCCGGACTCGGCTGAATCGAGGGGCAGCGCCCGGAAACGTTTGTCAGATCTGGACATCCGGGTCAGAAGAGGCCGCTGGGCGAGGGTCAACGGCCCTCCTAGATTCGGGGTCCGGAGCTTGAAGGTTGACCGTTTTGCGTGGCCCCGCCTAGGTTGCTGCCCGAATGCTGGCAGCACTCCGGGACCCTGGGCGCCCGGGCGGTTTATTGACGACCAACATGCGTGGAGCGGGACAGTGGCCCAGTCCGCAGGTGCCAGACTTCACAAATTTCCCAGTATCGGGGGTCCCCACGGAGAGGTATGATGTTCGAACGCTTAACACGGTGTTTCACAATGGGGCTGGCGGCGCTGCTGGTGGCCTCCTTCCTACCGGCAGCGACGTCTGCGCAGGAACAGACGGTGTCCGCCCGCTTCCGCGTCCTGATCCCCAACTTCTTCCCCGGCGAGAACGGGAACAAGAAGTTGGGAGAGAAGATCGCCGAAGAGCTTAGAGATCGAGTCAACGATTTCCCCACGCACCAGCCCATCGACAAGAACGAAATCAAGGATGTGCTGAAGCAGAATCGTGTCGATCAAGACGATCTCGACTGCATCAAGGCTCGTCAGCTCGCTAACATCGCCAACGCGGCGGTGGTGGTGTGTGGTAACGTGGCGCCTGCGACCGGCAAGGATCAGACGGTGACGGTCACCCTGTGGGACGTCGCGACCAGCGAATCCTTCGAGGTGGATCCGATCACGGTCCCGGAGAAGGGTGAAGAGCAGGCGGCCGACCACATCTCCGGCGCCTTCAGTCTGCTTGTGGAGCAGCAGCGTTACGGACAGTTCTGTGCCGAGTATGCGGCGAGCCAGAACTGGGAGTCCGCGATGGAGAACTGTAATCAGGCCATCGAACTGAACCCGAACGGCATCGCCTCTCTCTATACGCGCGGGTTCGTGTACAACTCGCTCGAACAGTTCGAAGACGCGTTGGTTGATTTCCGCACCGTGCTGGAGCGGAATCCCATCCACGAAAACTCGCTTCTGGGTGCCGGGTTCGCGGCGGTGAAGCTGGGTCAGGAAGAGGAAGCGCGCGCCTTCTACAACGACTACCTGGAACTCTCGCCGGGCAACGTCGGAGTGCGACAGAAGGTGGCGTTCGACATGGCGCAGGCCGGTGACCCCTACGGCGCCATGCAGACCGTAAAGGCCGGGCTCGATATCGAAGCGGACAACGTCGATCTGCTTGAGCAGTATGCCCGCTACGCCATCATGGCGGCCACCGCGGCGGGGAACGGCAATGGCGGTGAGATCACCGCGGAGCAGGGGCAGCTCCTGCAGGACGGCCTGGAGGCCTACTCGAAGGTGCTGCCGATGCGGGGCGCCGATGCCAACGTAACCGACATCCGCAACCAGATTGTTGCGTACCAGCAGCTCGGGCGCCTGGATGACGCGATCACGGCGGCAGAGGCGGCTCTCGAGACGCATCCCGAGGAGGCCCAGCTCTGGTCCATCAAGGCGGACATCCTCAAGCGTAGCGAACGCCTGGACGAGGCGCTGGCCGCGCTGGACCAGGTGGCGGCGATCGACGCTTCGTATCCCAATCTCATGGCGCGCCGGGGCCTCTGGCTGATGGAAGCGGAGCGTACCGACGAGGCGATTCCGCTCCTGCGCGATGCGGTGGCGAATGGCCAGCAGTCCGGCGACAACATCGCCAACATGCTCTTCGGTGAGGGGTACAATGGTGGCGTGCAGGAGCAGAACTTCGGTCGAGCCATTGAGCTCTTCGACCATGCCTTCAGCTTCGCCGAGACGGCCCAGGTCAAGGACCGGATCGGGTTCTGGAGTGGCTACGCCCGTTACAAGATGGGTGAGGCCATTCAGCAGCCGCAGACGCTGGATACCGCGCGGCGCTCGCTGCCGATGTTCCAGCGCGCCCTGCAGCTCTTCCAGACCCATCGCGCCTACCAGCAGCAGCAGGACGTGCCCATCCAGCAGTACATCACGAACTCGAACACGTTCATCGAGATTCAAGAGGCCATCATCAAGCGTGGGGGATAGCTCCCCCGCCGGGTAGCCGCCTCCCGCCGAGCGAGCGTTCGTCGGGGTAGGCACAGACTACCCAACGAGAAGGACCTAGCGCCCTGGAGCCATCGCTCCAGGGCGCTTTCTCGTGCTCGTATCCCCCGACCTTGCCCGTTTCCCCCCTTGGCCCCTATCTTGCCCCACGATTTGACACGTTTTACCACCATCACCCACTGGACTTGGTGTCGTGTCTGGGTTTCTGGGGCGTTACGAGTACCAACTCGACGGAAAGGGTCGGGTCAGCTTGCCCGCCCCCTTCCGCCGGGAAGCGGAAGGGGAAGGCTTCGTGCTGCTCCAATGGCAGGCCCCGTCGCTCACCCTCTTTCCCGCGTCGGCGTGGAAGGAGGTCAGAGGCAGACTCTTGGAGTTTCGCCGGAGTTCGCCCGAGGCCCAGGCCCATGTGCGTTGGATCACCACCAACGCGGTGTCGACCAAGCCTGACAAGCAGGGCCGCATCCTGGTGCCCGCTTGGCTCAAGGAAGCGGCCGAGTTGAACGGTCCCGTGGTGATGATCGGTGCTATCGACCGCATCGAGCTCTGGAACCCAGAGCGTTTCGCCGAAAGCGTCCGAGCGTCCAAAGGCGACGACTTCGACCGCTTCGCCCTCAAGATCTTCGGATGAGCCCGCCCGCATGTCCTTCCACGATCCCGTGCTTGGCGCCGAGGTGCTCGGGTACCTGGGACCCTTCAGGGGAGGGACACTGGTGGACGGCACCGTGGGTGGGGGCGGCCACGCGGCGCTCCTCCTCGAGGCGTGTGCTTCCTGTCAGTTGGTGGGAGTCGACCGCGATCCCCGCGCCCTCGATCAGGCTCGCCGCGTGTTGGCGCCCTTCGCGGACCGGGTTCGTCTTGTGAACGCCCGCTTCGACGATGTGCTGCCCCGACTCGACCTCGGATCGGGGTCCCTGACCGGCGTGCTTCTCGACCTCGGTGTCAGCTCGCATCAACTCGACGAGGACGCGAGGGGGTTCACATACCGGGCGGCAGCTCCTCTGGACATGCGCATGGGTGGGAGCGGTCAAAGCGCGGCGGACTTCCTTCGGGAGGCGTCGGTTGAAACACTCAGCCAGGTGCTCGGCGCCTGGGGTGAGTTGCCCCGGGCGCGCTCGATTGCCCGGGCGGTGGTGCGGCGTCGTGAGGTCGAAGGCATGGCCACCAGTGACGATCTGGTCGCGGCCCTGGCCCGGGGCCTGGACCGAAGCCCCACACCCAGCCAGAAGGCGCAAGCCTTCCAGGCCGTGCGAATCGCGATCAACGGGGAGATGGAGGCGCTGGAGCGCGCCCTACCCGCGTTTCGCGACGGCTTGGCCGCCGGAGCCGTCATTGCCGTGATCTCGTACCACTCCTTGGAGGACCGGCGCGTCAAACACGCCTTTCGTGAGTGGAGCCGCAGTTGTGTATGCCCCCCTAGGCTGCCTGTCTGTGCCTGTCGTGGCGAAGCCCTCGGGGAGGAGCTTACCCGACGACCCGTGACCGCGTCGCCCGATGAGGTTTCACGTAACCCGCGGGCACGTAGCGCCAAGCTGCGCGCCTGGCGCAAGGCGGTCGCATGAACCGCATGTCGCTTCCGGTGGTCGTAGCCATTTCCGTCGCCTTCTTTCTGGCCGCTCTCAGCACCGTGGCTTGGAGGCAGGGTCGGGCCCGACTGGTGATGGAGGAACGGGACGCGATGCGTACCGAAATCCTATTCCTGGTCGATGAGCGTACGGCGCTCAACGACAAGATTCGGCACCTCTCTCGGCGCCCTGAAATCATGGCTGCCGCGGATAAGCTGGGTTTGCGCGCACCGACGGACGGTGAGTTCGAACACATTCCCTTGGAGACGTGGTGAGTAGAGCACGGAGATCCGGATCCAGGCAGCCCACCAAGCGACCCGCAGGTCGGCGTCGCTTTCTGTTAGCGTGTTGGCTGTTGGCTGGCGTGCTGTTGGTCGTTCGGGCCGGGCAGGTCCAATTGGCCCAGGGGGCCGAGTGGCAGGAGGCAGCCACTGGCCAGCACGAGCGGGCCAGCATCATTCCTGCCGCCCGTGGAGCGATCTTGGACCGCAACGGCGCTCCATTGGCCATCTCGCAGCAACGTGCTCGAGTGGCCGTGGCCCCCCACGAGATCGGCGATCCCGACGAGGTGATCGAGCTGTTGGCGCAGGTGCTCGAGGTGACCCATGGCGAGGCGGCTCGGGTGGTGACCGACGAGGGTCGGTGGCGCTACTTCCGGGGAGTGTTTCCGCCTTCGGTCCGCGAGGCGCTGAGGGGGATCGATGGGGTATACGTGGAGCGCGTGATGCGCCGACGCTATCCCAGTGGGCTGCTGGGCACTCAGCTCCTGGGGGTCATCCTGGACGGTGAGGCCAAGGGCGGAATCGAAGAGTTCTTCGACGGCGTGTTGGCTGGCGAACCTGGCCGAGAAGTCAGGTCCCGCGACGGCTTCGAGAACGATATCCCGGGCGGGACCTGGACCATGGTCGCGCCGAAGAGCGGGGGTGAGGTCACGCTCACCATCGACCTCGACGTTCAGGAGATCGCTCGAGAGGCGCTACAGAACCAGGTCGACCACACGGGTGCCGACGGCGGTGACCTCTTGGTCGTGGATCCGTCGACCGGTGACGTGCTGGCGGCGGTTTCCGTCAAGAACGACGAGTCTGGGGCGCTGTCGATCATCAACGCCCCCTATGAACCCGGATCGACGATCAAGCCCTTTACGGTGGCCGCGCTTCTGGATCTGGGGCTGGCCCGCCTTACCGACTCGATCGATACCGAGAACGGGACCTGGACGACGGAGGGCCGCACGCTACACGACATCGGCGCCCACGGGAAGTTCACGCTGGCCGACGCGCTCCGCCTATCCTCGAACGTCGGGGTCGCCAAGGCGGCCCAGGCGCTGAGCCCTGCACAGCACTATGAAGTGCTGAGGGACTTCGGGTTCGGCGCCTACACGGGCGTGCCCCTCCCCGGTGAGGTCACCGGGCGGTTGAGCCGCCCCGAACGTTGGGGCCGGCAGTCGCCTGCGTCTCATGCGATCGGCTACGAGCTCAACGTGACGCCGCTCCAGATCACCATGGCCTACGCGGCCTTGGCGAACGGCGGCCGGCTCATGGAGCCGCGCTTGGTGCGAGAGGTGCGAGAGGCCGACGGGACCGTCGTCCCTCACGAACCCAAGATGGTGCGTAAGGTGGCGGACCCCGATGTCACTGAGGCCATTCGCAACGTGCTGGTCGAAGTCGTGGCCGCCGGGACAGGGACCCGCGCTCAGATGTCCACGTTCCAGGTGGCGGGGAAGAGCGGGACCAGTCGTGCCTATGGCCCCAACGGGTACCAGGGCCACTACGCATCCTTCGTTGGCTTCTTCCCCGCGGACGAGCCGCAGCTCGTCGTGTATGTGAAGCTGGATCGCCCCAAGGGAGGCACCTATTACGGTGGCTCGCTTGCCGCGCCCGTCACCTTGGCCACGCTGGAGTCCATCCTGGCGGCTCGGGGGGCGCCCCTCGATCGGCGCGCACTGCTGAGGGCGGCGAAGCGCACCGCTTCCGCGGTGACCGGTCGGGCGACGGTCGGATTCGCGTCCCGCGCGACCGATCCGGTCCCCGCCTCCCGGTATTGGCGCCGTCTGCCCGCGCCGGCTCCCCTCCAGGGCGCGGTGCCCGCCACAGCCGATGAGGGCTCGCTTCGGGTACCGGACGTCGCGGGACTGTCCGCCCGTGTGGCCATCAGACGGCTCCACGCATCCGGTCTACGGGTCCGCTGGACAGGCACCGGTCACGTGGCTTCGTTACGTCCCGCGGTAGGGACGCTCGTCGCGCCTGGCGACACCGTCTGGGTATCCGCCAAGAGATGACGTCCCCCGAGGTTCACCTCTCAGCGGTGCTCGAAGAGCTGACCGAGGCCGGGCTGGTCACGGCCTCGCTGGGCGACGGAGATCCGCTTCTGCGCGGGGTGTCCCAGGATTCCCGTCGGGTACACGCCGGCGACCTCTTCCTGGCCTGGGCAGGCACCGGTTTCGACGCCAACGACGTCGTGCCCGAGGCGGTGGAGCGGGGAGCGGTGGCCGCCGTGGTCGAGCGGGCCCACCCGGGACTGAACGCCCCGCAGGTCGTCGTTGCCGACGGTCGGCGGGCCGGAGCTCTCGCTGCCCACGCCGTGTTTGGCCGGCCCAGCAGGGACCTGTTCATCGTCGGGATCACGGGCACCAACGGGAAGACCACGACCGCGCTCGTCCTGCGGGCGCTGCTGGAACACAACGGCCCCTCGGCAGCGGTGGGGACGCTCGGTCTGGTGGGACCCGAGGGCGCGGTGAGGCCGGGGACGGAGGCCTTGACGACGCCCGGGCCGGTGGAGGTGGCGCGTTGGATGCGTGACCTGGCCGACCAGGGCGTCCGGCATGTGTCCATGGAGGTGTCGTCCCACGCGTTGGATCAACGTCGGGTGGACGGGCTGGGATTCCAGGTGGCGGTGTTCACGAACCTGTCGAGAGATCACCTCGACTACCATCCCGACCTGGGTGCTTACTTGGCCGCCAAGCTGCGACTTGCCGAGCTGACCCAGGCAGAGGGCACCCTGGTGGTCAACGCCGAGGATCCTGCGTGGGCAGGGCTCGGCGAAAGCGAACGGTCGGTGCTCACGTTCGGGTTCGACCCATCGGCCGACCTATTCGCAGACCACGTCGCGTCTGACGCCAACGGGTCCCAGTTTCGTCTGCACTGGAAAGGAGCCACCGCCGAGGTTGCGCTTCCTCTGCTCGGACGCTTCAACGTCGAGAACGCGCTGGGGGCGGCCGGTGCCGGCCTGGTGGCGGGGATGAGCCTCGCGGAAGTCGCGGTCGGGCTCTCCCGTTCGCCACAGGTTCCCGGACGCCTTGAACGGGTGGTAGACCAACCGTTCACGGTTCTCATCGACTACGCCCACACCCCCGAGGCGCTCACTCGGGTGCTGGAGACCCTGCGGTCCCTGACTCCGGGGCGCCTGATCGTGTTGTTTGGGGCAGGGGGGGACCGCGACCCGGGGAAGCGGCCTCGGATGGGAGCCGCCGCTGGACGCTGGGCCGACCTCGCCGTGGTGACCTCCGACAACCCCCGAACGGAGGATCCAGATCGCATTATCGACGACATCCTCCCGGGACTCGGGGAGGCCGCTCACACACGTCTGACCGACAGAAGGGAGGCGATCGCGCACGCCCTCGACGCCGCGGAACCGGGCGACGTGGTGCTGCTAGCCGGGAAGGGTCATGAGGCCTACCAGGTCGTGGGCACCGAGAAGATCCCTTTTGATGAGCGCGCCGTGGTGGAGCGGCATCTTGCGGGAGCGTCCGCTTGAGCGCCTTCGAGTGGACGGACGCCCGTGTCCGCGATGCCTTGGGGCTCCCAAAGGGTGAGAAGGTCGGTGCCTACGGCCGTGTGACGACCGACTCCCGCACCGCTCGCCCCAAGGACCTGTTCGTGGCATTGGTCGGCGATCGTTTCGACGGCCACGACTTCCTCGGAGCGGCCGCTCAGGCAGGCGTGGGCGGCGCGGTCGTCGAGGACAGCCAGCAGGGAAGGGCGTCCTCCTTGGGGCTGGAGGCCTATGGCGTTCCCGATACGCTGGTGGCGCTGGGTGACCTCGCACGGCACCGGCGACGCGCGCTCGATGCCGTCGTCGTGGGCATCACCGGGTCCTCCGGCAAGACGACCACAAAGGACTTCGCCAGCGGCGCCGTTGCGGGTCATCTGCGCACTCACGCCACCGAAGGCAACTTGAACAACCGCGTCGGACTCCCGCTTACCCTCCTGGCAGCTCCCGATGACGCCCAGGCGGTGCTTCTCGAGATGGGCACCAACCAACCCGGCGAGATCGGTACGCTGACGGCGGTGGGAGAACCGGAGATCGGCGTGGTCACCACGGTCGGTGAAGCGCATCTTGAAGGTCTCGGAACCCTCGACGGAGTGCTCGAGGAGAAGCTGTCGCTCCTGGGGGGGCTGCCGGTCACCGGCACGGCCCTGGTGGGTGACGAGCCTCCCTCGCTCCCCGAGGCAGCAAGGAGCCGAGGCCGTCGGCTGCGCGTCGCGGGTTGGACCGAACGAGCCGATGCCGACCTCCGTCCCGACCAGCCGACGATCGACGAGGACGGACGATACGCGTGGTCCTGGCGAGGCCATCCCGTGCACCTCCGGGTCCCGGGCCGAGCCGCGGTGACGGATGCCCTTTTGGCGCTGGCCGTGGCCGAGGAACTGGGCGTGCCGGCCGACGAGGCGGCTGCCGGGATCAGCGAGGTGGCGCCGACACGCATGCGCGGACGGGTCGAACAGATCGGTAGCCTCACCGTCCTGGTGGATTGCTACAATGCCAACCCTCAGAGCATGGCGTCCGCCCTCGACGTGTTGGAAACGATTCCCCATCGCGGCAGTCGGGTGGCCGTGTTGGGCAGCATGCTGGAACTGGGAAGGGAGGGCGGAGCGCTACACCGCAGGGTGCTCAGTGCGTACCTCGACAGCTCCGTTGAGTGGTTGGCCCTGGCCGGAGAGTTCGCTGAGGCCGTGTCCGCCTCCGATCCCGCCGAGCGTCTGTTGGTCGGGCAGGACGTGCCCACCCTGGGACAGTTGCTCGCGGATCGGCTGCGTGGAGATGAACTGGTGTTGCTCAAGGCCTCCAGAGGGGTGCGCCTCGAGCAGGTCCTGGAGCCGCTGCGCGCCGCTTTCGAAACGGGCGAGGGCTAAGCCATGCTCTATCACCTGCTCCCTCCCCTGAGCGACGTCAACTTCGTCTTCAACGTCTTCCGCTATATCACATTCCGGGCGGCCGGTGCGGTGGTGACTTCGCTTCTACTGACCTTCCTGTTCGGTCCGATGACGATCCGTTGGCTGCGGCGTCTGAAGGTGGGGCAGATCGTTCGGGACGAGGGACCCCAGTCGCATCTCTCGAAGGCGGGCACGCCCACCATGGGCGGCGTTCTGATCGTCATGGCAGCCACGATCTCAACGTTGCTGTGGGCTTCGCTGACCAACCCGTTCACCTGGACCGCCCTGGGCGCGCTCGTATGGATGGGGGGGCTCGGCTTCTTCGATGATTATCTCAAGGTGGTCAGGCGCCATCCGGCGGGCTTGGTGGGGCGCTACAAGCTCCTGGGGCAGTTCTCCTTTGGGTTGGCCTTGGGCATCCTGCTTCTGACACGACCCTATTGGGCGACGGTCGACCCCAACGCCACCATGGTTCCGTTCTTCGCGGATTGGCTCGCGGTCTTCACGCCGCCCATCTACGTGGCCTTCGTCGCGTTTGTCGTGGCTGGCTCCTCGAACACCGTCAACCTGACCGATGGCTTGGACGGTCTCGCGGCTGGTTTGAGTGCAATCGCGCTCGTGGTGTTTGGGATTTTCGCCTACGTGATCGGCCGCGTGGACACCTCCGCGTACCTGGGACTCCTCTACCTTCCGGGCGTCGGAGAGCTGACCATCTTCGCCGTTGCACTGGCGGGCGCTGCGGTCGGCTTTCTCTGGTTCAACGCCCATCCGGCCGAGGTGTTCATGGGCGACACAGGTTCCCTGGCCTTGGGAGGCGCCATCGGTACGCTGGCCATCCTCCTCAAGACCGAGTTCCTGCTCGTGATCGTGGGAGGGGTGTTCGTGATGGAGGGCGTCTCGGTGATCCTCCAGACCGGCTACTTCAAGTATACCGCGCGCCGCTACGGAGCGGGGCGTCGGATTTTTCGGATGGCCCCGATTCATCACCACTTCGAGAAACTCGGGTGGCCCGAGACGAAGGTCGTGGTGCGGTTCTGGATCCTCGGTGTCCTCTGCGCGATGCTCGCGTTCGGGACGCTGAAGATCCGCTAGAAAGCTGTTGAAGAAGGTCGAACGACGTGCACAACCTGCAAGGAAAGAGCATCGCAATCCTCGGCCTGGGTGCCAGCGGAGAGTTCGCTGCGCGCCTGGCTCAGCAACAGGGAGGTGAGGTCTATGTCTCGGAAGCACAGAAGAGCGCTGCAACTACAGCTCGTGGAGTCGCGCTCTCACGACTCGGCATCGCGGTCGATGTCGGGCACCACGACCTCGAGCGAATCGCCACCGCCGGGTGCGTCGTTGCCAGTCCCGGCATCCCGCCCGACGCCGACATCCTGCAGGCGCTACGCGCACGGGGCATCGGTTGGGTATCTGAACCTGAGTTCGCCTTTCGGTTCCTGCGCTCGCCACTGATCGGGATCACCGGGACCAATGGGAAAACGACCGTGGCGGCCTTGATCGATCATCTGATTGCCGGTGACGCGCGCACCGTGGCTCTGGGTGGCAACATCGGCGCGGGCCTGGGTCCACCGGCCTCCGGCACGGTGATGGGAGAGCCCCCTGATTGGACCGTGTGGGAACTGAGTTCGTACCAACTGGGCGCCACAGAGCAGCTGCGGGTCGATGTCGGTGTGATTACCAACCTGGCTCCGGACCATCTCGACCGCTACGCCTCGCTCGAGGACTACTACGCCGACAAGGCGCACATCTTCGACCATGCGAGCGATGACTCGGTGTGGGTGCTGAGAGCTCAAGCCGAGATTGATGCCCTAGCCGAGGGTGTCGCCGGCCGACACTACCGGTTCGCCATCGAGCCGGGTCCCGACGTAAGCGCCTACATGGCGGACGGAATGTTGACCCTGGACTACAAGGGACAGCCCGAGCCGCTGGTCCCCTTCGCGGAAACCCGACTGTTGGGCCGACACAACATCGAGAACGCACTCAGTGCTACGCTCGCCGCCCATGTCGCTGGCGTCGGCCGAGAAGCCCTACAAGACGGGCTGCGGACGTTCCAGCCCCTCCCGCATCGCCTCGAAGCCATCGCCGAGCTCGACGGCGTGCTCTGGGTGAACGACTCCAAGGCCACGAACGTTGCCGCGACCGCGAGTGCGCTGACCAGCCTGGACAGGCCGCTCGTGGTGCTGCTAGGCGGCGTCGACAAGGGCGAGGACTTCGGTCCCCTGCGCACGTCGCTCCAGTTGCGGGCACGCTGCGCTATTCTGTTTGGAGAGGTGCGCGAACGGTTGGCCCGGGAGCTTCAGGGTAGTGCCCCGGTCCACGTGGTCCCCGGGACCTTTTCCGCAGTTGTGGAGGCGGCCCGACAGCATGCCCGCCCCGGAGATGGGGTCCTGCTGAGTCCTGCAACGGCCAGCTTCGACATGTTCAGGAACTACGAAGAACGCGGGAACGCGTTCCGTCGTTTGATTGAGGAGATGTAGGATGGCGCCGCGCGATGACATTGCCCCCTCCAACCCAGTTCGCTTTCCCGATACCGGCCTGGGGCGCGGGTGGGAGCCGGCGGCGATCCTGGTGATCACGCTGCTTCTGCTTTCGTTTGGCCTGGTCACGCTCTACAGCACGACCTCACCTCTCGCGCAGCATGAGGGACGGGCCGACTATTACTATGTGCTCCAGCAGATTGTAGCTGCGGTGCTGGGGCTGGCTACGTTGGCTACCTGCGCTCGGATGCCCTACCGGTGGTGGCGTGGGCTAGCTTGGCCTGCGGTGGCAGTCGCATGGGTGCTGCTGATGATCTGCGTGCTGCCCGGCACCGAGGCGATCGCACCTCGCATCAACGGGGCGCGCAGATGGGTGCGGTTGGGCGTGAGCGTGCAGCCGTCGGAGATCGCGATGTTTGCGCTGGTCGTCTGGACCGCAGGTTTGGCCGTCCGCAAGCAGAAGCATTTCCGCAATTTCCGTAGAGGGATGGTGCCCTTCTTGGTGGTGTGGGCCGCACTTCTGATTCCTGTGGCGCTGGGTCCAAACCTGTCGGCTGCGGCGCTCATCGGTATCGCCTGTGCTCTGGTCGTATTCGTTGCAGGGGGAAGGATCGGTCACTTCGTGATGATGGGCCTTGCGATCTCCCCCATCCTGTGGGTGCAGCTAAGAGTCGGGTTTCGATGGGAGCGCTTGCTTGTTTGGCGAAACCTCGGCACCGATCCGTCGGGTGTCGGCTATCAGGTACGCCAGTCGTTGATTGCCCTCGGGTCGGGAGGCATGACGGGGGTAGGCTTTGCCGAGGGGCGTCAGAAGGCCGGCTTCCTGCCCGAGCCGCACACGGACTTCATCTTCTCGGTGATTGGCGAAGAGTGGGGGTTCGTGGGTGTCTTCGTACTGACGTCGCTCTATTTGGCGCTTATTCTGCTCGGCTTCCGGGTGGCGCGTCGAGCGAAGGACGCCTTCGGCGAATTCTTGGCCGTGGGTCTGACCTCATTAATCGCGCTTCACGCCGTCTTGCATATGGGTGTGGGGCTGGGCGTCGTCCCCTCCACGGGGTTGCCCTTGCCCCTGGTCTCCTTCGGCCGATCCAACCTGGTGGTGATGCTCGCGGCCATCGGTGTGTTGATGTCCGTCGCTCGAGGCCGAGCGCCTGCCCGAGGGCGTCGTGGGTGAGGTGCCGCTGGTGGTGTTCTCGGGCGGGGGTACGGGCGGCCACCTGTATCCCGCCCTGGCGTTGCGAGACGCGCTGCAGGATCGGCTCACGATCCGCAGCCAGTTCGTGGGGGCCCAACGCGGTCTCGAAGCGCGTATCCTATCTGAGCGAGCCATCGAAGTGCTACTCCTCGATGTGGAGGGACTCTCTAGGAGCGCCTGGCACCGAAATCCCGGGATCGTGTTGCGCTTGTTCAGAGCGGTTCGCCGGACGATTCGGGCCTATCGGGAGTGGCGTCCCAACCTGGTCGTGGTGACGGGAGGCTACGCGAGCGCGCCCGCGGGGCTGGCGGCTGCCGCTCTGAAGATCCCGCTGGCGCTTCAGGAGCAGAACAGTTGGCCCGGGGTGACTACCCGACTCCTTGCGCGCTGGGCCAGTCAGATTCACCTCGCCTTTCCCGAGGCCACGGAGCGGCTCCCGGTCAAAGCGCGTTCCCTCGCCGTCCATTCGGGCAATCCGGTGCGGTTGCTGCCGCCGTTGGATCCACCCGCAGCCCGGTTGGCGCTGGGCCTTCCCGAGGAAGCGCGCACCGTGTTGATCACGGGGGGGAGTCAGGGCTCCAGAGCCATCAACCAACGGGTGCTCGACGCGATTGCTCACCAGCGAGATGCCCGACCCGACGTCCAGCTCCTCTGGGCCACGGGGCCGTCCCACCACACCAGCGTGCAGGCCGAGCTGGTCCGCTTAGGGACTCCAGGTTGGGTGTATGCCGTGCCCTACCTCGACGACATGCCCACCGCACTGCGGGCCGCGGACATCGCGGTGGGGCGGGCAGGCGCCATGACCACCTCGGAGTTCCTGTGCGCAGGGTTACCCTCGGTGCTGATCCCCCTGCCCACGGCTGCTGCCAACCACCAGAGCCACAACGCCGAGGCCCTGGCGCGCGCTGGGGTCGCCCTCGCGCTGGAGGAGGCCACAGCCACGGGTGCCACGCTCTGGGGAGCGCTCACCCAGCTCCTGGGCGATGATCCCCTACGGGCCCAGATGTCCGAGCGGGCGCTCGCCCGCAGCCGACCCGACGCCGCGCCCCAGATCGCGGCCCAGCTCTCCACCCTACTCGAGGGATCGCCATGAGCGGGTCATACCCTGCCGGGTCGAGGGTCCACTTCGTGGGGATCGGCGGCGCCGGCATGTGTGCGCTGGCCGAGGGAATGGCGCGCGCTGGTGTGTCGGTCAGTGGGTCGGACCTCCGACTGGGCGCGTCGACCGAGGTGCTGCGGTCCCTGGGGGTTGCTCTCTTCCAGGGCCACGCCGCCGAGCAGTTGGGAGAGGCGGACGCCGTGGTACGCACGGCAGCCGTCGGCGAAGACAACCCCGAGGTCTCCGAGGCGCGCGCCCGTGGGCTCCCCATTGCCAAGCGTGCAGAGGCATTGGGGCAGTGGGTGGCGCGCGGAACCGTGGTAGCCGTGGCGGGCACCCACGGGAAGACGTCCACCACAACCATGGCGACCGAAGTGCTGACGGCCGCGGGCAGAAATCCGACGGCATTCGTGGGTGGTGCAGTGAGGGGTTGGGGGAGTGGGTTTCGTCCGGGTGGGGACGAACTGTTCGTCGTGGAGGCCGACGAGTACGACCGCTCCTTCCACACGCTCCGGCCCGACGTGGCAATCGTCACCAATGTGGAGGCGGATCACCTGGACATCTACGACGATCTGGCGGGGGTCGACCAGGGTTTCCGTACCTTCCTCGCCGGTTTGACGCCGGGAGGGACCATCGTCGCCTGCGGGGACGACGTGGGGGCTTCCCGTGTCGTGGTCGGGCTGGAGGGGGTCGTCACCTATGGTACCCGGGCCGGCTCCATGTTGCGTATCGTCGACCTTGAGGAATCCACGGAGGGAACACGCTTCGCGCTCACAGAGCAGGGAACCTCCGCCGGGTCGTTCACCATCGGGGTCCCAGGACGCCACAACGTGTTGAACGGCGTGGCAGCTGCGGCCGCCGCGAGAGCGCTGGGTGTGGAATGGGAGCCGATTCGCAGGGGCCTGGCGGCCTTCGTCGGCGTGGGCCGCCGCTTCGAACGGTTGGGTCGGGTGAACGGAATCGAGCTCGTGGACGACTACGCTCACCACCCTACCGAGGTTGCGGTTACGTTGGCGGGACTCCGCCAAGCCTTCCCCGACAAACGCTTGGTCATGCTGTTCCAGCCCCACCTCTACAGCCGCACGCAGCAGCATCACGAGGCATTCGCCAAGGCCCTCGCTGGGGCGGATAGGGTGTGGATCACCGACGTATACCCCGCGCGTGAACCGCCCATTGTCGGAGTGACCGGACAACTGATCGCGGACGACCTCGAGGGGTTGGGGCACAGCGGGGTCCGCTACCACCCGGACATCGAGAGCCTGCATGTCTCAGTGGCCCCCACCCTGGAGCCTGGAGACGTGTGTGTTACCGTTGGTGCGGGCTCGGTGGAGCATGTGGGTCCGCGTCTTCTCCAACAACTGGAGGCCAAGCCGTGATGCGTCGGTCCCGACGTCGAGCACAGTGGGTGGGTCGAATCTTCGGCACGCTGGCCGTCAGCTCCCTGCTGTGGGTGCTGGCGCGGCAGGTGCCCGAGTTGCTTGCCCGCATGGAGACCTTTGCGGTCGATGAGATCGAGGTTTCCGGTACGCGGTATCTCAGTGGTACGGAAGCGGCCAGGCTTGCCGGAGTCCCGGCCGGCTCCAGCGTTTGGGACGAAACGGCCGACTGGGAGGAGCGGCTCACCACGCATCCGCTCGTGCAGCAGGTGAGAATCAAGCGTCGCCCCCCTGGAACCCTCGTGTTTGAGATCACAGAGAATTCGCCGGTTGCGCTGGTGGCGAGTCCCGAGCTTGAGCCCGTGGGCGCCGACGGACGGGTTCTTCCCCTTGATCTCGGGCAGCACAGGCTGGACCTCCCGCTCCTCCGGGTGTCGCGGGATCCCGCCAATGAGAACTTCTCCTCTGCAGCGGGCGTGCGAAGCCTTTTGGAGGAGCTGGAGCGGTTGGAGAACGTCGATCCCGAGTTTCGTGCTCGCATCTCCGAAGCGTGGTTGACGGATCGTGGCGACATCGGAATCCGGTTGGTGGCTCCGGACGTGGCCTTCTACTGGCGTCCCCCGGTCAGCGCACGGAGGCTGGAGGAGGGGATGGCCAGCCTGACGCGAGCGTTCAGCCGTGACGACGGGCGTGTCCCCGATGAGGTCGACCTGCGCTTCGCGGAACAGGTCGTCGTGCGGTTCCAAGAGAGGTTGCGGTGAAGTCCAACCTCATCGCCGGTCTCGACGTGGGTACCACCAAGACCTGTGCCGTCCTGGCCGAGATCTCGATGGACATGCGGCAACCAGCCCTACGAGTGGTGGGGGTGGGGCGGGCTCCTACTGAAGGCGTGCGGAGCGACGTCGTGACCCACATAGACGAGACCGCCGAAACCGTTCGGGTGGCGATGAAGGAAGCGGAGCTGATGGCGGGGGTCACCGTAGATCGCGTTTATGCTGGCATTGCGGGTCGTCACATCCAGTCCAGTGCGTCGCTCGGTGTCGTTGCCGTTGGAGACGGCGAGATCTCGGACGCCGACGTCGAGGGGGTGCATCGGGTGGCGAGGGCGGTGGCGTTGCCTCCCGACCGCGAACTACTTCACGCCATTCCGCAGGACTACGTGGTCGACCACCAAGGTGGGGTAGTAGATCCGGTGGGCATGTCCGCCACCCGACTGGAGGCGGACGTATTTCTGATTACCTGCGGAGCGCAGGCGGCCTCCAACATCCGCAAGGCGGTCTCGAAGGCGGGATACCGGATTCAGGAGTTGGTGCTGGAGCCGTTGGCCTCCTCCCGTGCCGTGCTCACGGAGGACGAAAAGGAGGTGGGCGTCGCCATGATCGAAATCGGCGCGGGGACGACTCACATCGCGGTGTTCTTCGAAGGGAAGATGCGGCACGTGGCGACCCTGCCGCTGGGCGGCACATCCGTCACCAACGACTTGGTCAAAGGCCTGTCGGTCCCGTTTGCAGAGGCCCAGCGCACGAAGGAGACCTTGGGGCTGGCCGTCTCCAGCCTGGCCGATCCGGAGGAGACGGTGTCCCTCCCCGGTCCCGGTCCGGGACAGGTCAAGGAAGTGGCGCGAGAGCTGATCGCTCACATCATCGAGCAGCGGATGGACGAGCTGCTGGCTTTGGTGCAAGAGGAACTGGACCGGGTGAGAGTGGTGGACCGCTTGGGGGCTGGGATCGTCCTGACGGGGGGCACGGTGGCCATGCCCGGAGTGCTCGAGTTGGCCGGACAGGTGTTCGCGGCTCCGGTCCGGACGGGCGTACCCGGTGAGGGTCTGACAGGCCTGTCGGACTCGGTTGCCCGTCCCAGGTTCGCCACCGCCGCGGGCCTGGCCCTGCGGGGAGCAGACCGCTTCTACCTCACCGGCGAAGGTGCTTCCACGAGGACATCGGGCGTCGTTGCCCGACTGGGAGCGTGGTTGAGGGAGTTCTTCTAACGAAGCGTAGGTACAAGGGAAGGGATGGCGCGGCGCCTCTTCCCACTAGATATTGTGGTTTGGCACGCTAGGCCGCACAAATTGGTCGAGATTGGGCAGACTGCGGTGATCCGCAGCGGAGGAAATGGATGATCTTCGAGTTCGAGGAACCGCCGATTCGGCAGGCGCGCATGGTTGTCGTGGGCGTCGGCGGCGCGGGAGGAAACGCAGTCAACCGCATGATCGACGAGGAACTGGAGGGAGTCGATTTCATCTCCGCCAACACGGATGCCCAGGTCCTCAAAGGCTCCCGAGCCCATCACGTCATTCAACTGGGGAAGAAGCTCACCCGTGGCCTGGGGGCGGGTGCCCGTCCTGAGATCGGCCGGCAGGCGATTGCCGAGAATGCCGACGAGATCCGGACCCTGATCGAGGGGGCCGACCTCGTTTTCGTGACGGCCGGGATGGGCGGCGGCACCGGCACGGGAGCGGCGCCGATCGTGGGAGAATTGGCTCGGGAGATGGGGGCTCTGACCGTAGCCATCGTGACGCGGCCATTCTCTTTCGAGGGAAGAAAGCGGATGCGTCAGGCCGAACTGGGGCTCCAGGAACTCAGGCGGACCGTGGATACCATGATCGTCGTCCCCAACGACCGGATTCTGTCGGTGGTGGGCAAGGGCACCTCGTTCCGGGAAGCGCTCAAAAAGGCGGATGAGGTGCTGCTGCACGCCACGCAGGGGATCTCCGACCTGATTCGGGTCAGCGGTGAGGTCAACGTGGACTTCGCGGATGTCCGGACCATCATGGCCTCGCGAGGGCCCGCTTTGATGGGATCTGGGTTCGGGGAAGGGGAGCACCGTGGGCAGGAGGCGGCCCAAGAGGCCATCTCCTCTCCCCTCCTCGACAATGTGTCCATTCGGGGCGCTCAGGGCGTTCTCATCAACATCACCGGTGGAATGGACCTTGCCATTGACGAGGTCACCCAGATCTCTACTATCATTCAGGAAGAGGCGGGGGACGACGCCGAGATCATTTTCGGGGCTGTCCACGATCCTTCACTCGAGGGGCAAGTCCGGGTGACGGTGATCGCGACCGGCTTCGAAGTAGATAGAGAAAACGTAGAGCCGATCCATCGGCCCGAACCGCAGCGGACCGTCGAACCGACCCGTAGGGTCGCCTCGGCCGGAGCGCCGCCGGACGCCGCTGACGGTTCGTTCCAGAGGTTTCCGGAGCGGATCGTCACCAAGGAACAGATCGGCGAGCTGGACATACCGACGTTTATTCGCCGGCAGATGGACTAGGCGCTCCCCGCCCCTCCATCCAAGGCTCGACGGATGGAACAGGCTGGATGCAGCTAGGAAAACAGCTGACCACTGTGGTTGTGGCCACGGTTGGACTCGTAGGCTTGGGTCTCGTCGCGGCGTCGGGACCACCCCCGGATTCCGGCATGGTCCAGCCGCTCTATGCCACTCCCCCCCTTCATTTGGACATTCGCACGCTGGGTGGTGGGGAGACGCTGGGTCAGCTACTGGAGGCCGCCAACCTCTCGGCGGCCGAGCAGCAGGAAGTCCTGATGGCCTTCCGCGAGCAGGCCAGCCCCCGACGCATGCGGGCAGGGACCGAGGTCACGTTCCAGCGACACGTAGGCACGAGGGACCTGCGAGCCGTGGAAGTGGGGTTGTCCCCCGACGAGACCGTTCGGCTCCATCGGCGGGCCCTGGGTTGGACGTCGCAAACGGTTCAGACGCCTGTGTGGGTCGACACCATGTTCGTGGCCGGCGAGATCAAGGACGTGCTGTGGAACGCGGTGGTTGGGAACCCCAGGCTAGGCGAAATGACGCCGGGAGACCGAGCGCTTCTCATTCACAAGCTGGACCAGGTCTTCCAGTGGCAGGTGGACTTCTCGCGTCAGATCCAGGAGGGGGACTTCTTCCGGTTCTCGGTGGAGCGCCAGGTGCGACCCGACGGCTCCATGCGGGAAGCCACCATCCTCTCTGCGGAGTTGGTGAATCAAGGGCTGCCGCTCCACGCCATTTGGTTCGATCCATCAGGGGATGGCAAGGGCAGCTACTACGACCTCGAGGGCCAGTCCGTGCGGCGGGCGTTTCTACTCAAGCCTCTCGCGTACAGTCGGATTTCCTCACGCTTCACGAACAGTCGGTTCCACCCGATCCGGAAGACGTGGAGGGCCCACCGCGGTGTCGACTACGCTGCGGCCCGTGGCACCCCTGTCATGGCGACCGCCGATGGCGTTGTGGTGAAACGGGGACGGAGTGGGAGCTACGGGAACCTGGTGGAGATCCAGCACGCCAATGGGTTCTCTACGCGCTACGCACACCTCAACGGATTCGCCCCGGGCATCAACGTCGGAGATCGTGTCCGCCAAGAGGATATCGTGGGGTACGTGGGGATGACGGGTCTTGCGACCGGACCTCACCTCCACTACGAGCTGCGGCGGCGCGGGACCGCCCTGGACCCCCTGTCGGTGGACCTACCTCAAGGGGACCCGGTGCCCGCCGAGGCTGAAGAAGCCTGGGGCGTCCACCTGGCTCAGAGTCTCGCCCTCCTCGACGAGCTGCCCTCGGAGCCGGCCGCGACGGTGGCTTCGTTGACCTCGGACGACCTGGACGACTCGGGCCGTGCGGTGAAGGGTGTGACTCAGCAAACGCCCCAGGACGGCGCGCCTCGTTGAAGCCGTGTCGATCGGGCACTCCCTATCCTGACCGCAACGCTCTGATCGTACCCTTGGCGAAGCGGGCCTCGTGACTTCCGCTCGTTGGCTGCTGTTTCTGCTGCTCGCCGGGCTGCTGGTGGGCTATGCAGCTTGGAACTACCGACGTCGCGAGCTGCCCGTAGAGGGTGCTCGTGTCCTGCTCGTCATCCGCTCGCTGGTGCTCGCGGGGCTACTCCTGCTGTTGCTCAACCCGCGACTGCCTTGGGGTGCCTCGGCCAGTGCGGGCGCCTGGCGACTGCTCGACGTCTCGCTCAGCATGAACGCGTCGGACGGTGCCGCTTGGCGGGATGCGCGCGCTGGTGCGGAGACGAGCCGCACACTCACGTTCGGCGTCCAACCGCGCAGTGTCACCGCCCTGGAACTCGACTCGCTTCTGGCGGGCGATCCCAGCAGTAGGTTGCTCCCCGCTCTCCAGGTGGCTGCCCAGGGGGGCGCCAACAACGTGGTGGTAGCGAGCGACCTGCGTGTGTCCGACCTCGGGCAAGCGCTTGCGGAGGCCGCCCGATTGGGTCTCGACGTCGGGTTCGAGGACGTCGGCCAGCCCACCCGCAACGTAGGCGTCGCAGAGGTCGACTTCCCCGAGGTGGCCGAGCGCGGGGGGTTTCAGGTGAGCGTCGCCCTGTTTGGGGAGGGGTTGGGTGGACGAGACGTGAGCGTCGACGTCTTTGAGGAAGCGGAGCGAGTCGCTTCCGCCATCGTGGTGGCGCCGACGCCCGAAGACGGCCTCATCCGAACTACGCTCGATGTGCCCGGCCCGAGCCATGAAGGGTCGATGCTGAGGTACAGTGTGCGGGTGTCCGTCAACGGTGACGAGTTCGGCGACGACGACGAGCGAATCGTCTACCTGTTCACCGAGGGAGAAGAGGGAGGGGTGGTGTTCGCGTCTTGGGCACCCGACTTCGAGGCTCGTTTCATGTTGCCGGTCCTTTCGGCCGCGACGGGCCTGCGGCCCACTCTACTGTTGGGTGTGGGGCCCGATCGTTTCATCGAAGGTGGTCGTGACGGTGTGGCGGGACGGTCGCTGACCCTTGATGAGGTCCGGACCCGGCTAGCGCGATCGCGCTTGGCAGTCGTGCATGGCATCGGTGCCGATCGTCCCACATGGTTCGATGCTTGGGTGGTCCGAGCGCAAAGCGTCCTGGTGATCCCCGCCATGTCGGAGGTGCTCACTCCGTTCGATGCCATTGTAAGCGGACCTATCGAAGGGCAGTGGCTCGTCGACCCCGTACTCCCCGCGTCGCCCATTGCGGGCGAGCTGTCGGGGGTTCGTATGGAGGCACTTCCACCGTTGGCGTCTTCCTTCACTGTAGGTGACGTGCCCCGCAGTTTCGCTCCGGTGCGGGTACGCCGCGACGGGAGAGGGCAGCCAGAGCCGGCTCTACTGCTGGCGGAGACGGGCAACCGGCGGTGGGGAGCTGCGCTCACTTCAGGCTACTTCCGCTGGATGTTGCGGGGAGGGGAGGCAGAGGAGGCGTATCGACGGTTGTGGTCCGCGGTGGGTGCATGGTTGGTGACCAAGGGAAGCGCCGTCGCCGGCGATCAGGTTCAACCTTCCAGCAGGACCTTTCGGCGCGGCCAGACCATTGGCTGGCAGGCGCCCGGGCTGGCAGGGGACACGTTGCGGCTCAACGTGCTGGTAGCGGATACGCCTGTTCTCGACACACTGCTGACGGTCGGCGCCGACGAGCAGTTGACCTCTGGGGTGCTGGATCCGGGTACCTACCGATATGTGGTGGCGGCGGGGGAGCAGACCATCGCGGAGGGGCGTTTCGACGTCGAGCGCTTCACCGCCGACCTGCGGCTCCCCCGACAGGACCCCGAGAGGATCGGGGCGTCGGTGGGTGCGGGCGACCGGGTGCGGATCCTCGGCAGGAGACGCATTCGCACGAGTATGCTCCCCTACCTGTTGCTCATTGGGCTGCTCTTGGTGGAGTGGGTCGCCCGCCGCAGGAGTGGTTTGCGATGAGGGGTCGTGTGGAGACGCATTTTGGCTAGGCTGTTTCGGCGGAAAGGCGAGAAAAAGAAGGGCCTGTGGAAACGTATCGTCGACCTGGCACTCACGGACGTGCGGGTGGTGGCGAAAGGCGTGGATCAGGCGTCTTTGGAGCAGTTGGAGGAGCGGCTCATCGGAGCGGACTTCGGAGTCGCCGCGTCGCTGGATCTGGTCGATCACGTGGAGCAGCGCTTCAGGCGGGGCGAGGTGCGGACGGTTCCCGAGCTGGAGGCTGAAGTGGCTCGAAGGGTGGGGGACATCCTCGCCGGGGCCGCGTCGCCCGAACTGTCGGGAGCGGAGCAACCTCCAACGGTCTACCTGATCGTGGGGGTGAACGGGGTGGGCAAGACCACCTCGGTAGCGAAGTTGGCGGCTCGGCTGCGGGATGACGGGCAGAGTGTTCTGTTGGCGGCGGCCGACACGTTCCGAGCGGGGGCGGTCGCGCAGCTCAAGGTTTGGGCAGAGCGGGTGGGCGCGGAGTTCGTCGCCGGGCAGGCCGGTGGTGATCCCGCGGCGGTAGCGTACGACGGCATTGAGAAGGCCGTCGCCCGAGGCGTCGACGTGGTGCTGGTGGACACCGCAGGACGGCTACACACCCACCGAGACCTGATGGAAGAACTCGGCAAGGTGGATCGAGTCATCCGCAAGCGCCTTCCCGGCGCCCCGCACGAAACGCTGATCGTGCTCGACGCCACGCTTGGCCAGAACTCGATGCGACAGGTCGAAGCCTTCGGGAAGGTCGTAGACCTTTCCGGCATCATCTTGGCCAAGACCGACTCGACAGCCCGAGGTGGTATCGTGGTGGCACTGGCCCAGGAGCACGCCCTTCCCGTCAAGCTCATCGGAACCGGTGAGGGTATCGACGATCTCGAGTTGTTCGATCCGGAAGAGTTCGTGGCGGCACTAACGGGCTAACCACCCACGGGCCGAACCGATCGCGCCGGCTCACCATCGCTGCCCATCCTATATTGTCGAGTGACCTTCTCCCTTCTCGACCGGCCGATTCAGTTCCTAAAGGGCGTGGGCCCGGCTCGGGCCGAGGCGTTCGTCCGGATGGGCGTGCGTACCGCCCGTGACCTCCTGTATTGGGTTCCACGACGCTACGACGATGCCTCGCACGTCGACAGGATCAGTGCGGCCGAGGTTGGGACCGACGTCACCATCGTAGGTCGCGTCATCAGCAAGGGCATTGTGCCCACCCGGAGGGGTCTGAGGATCTTTCAGGCCGTGCTGCAGGACGACTCCGGCATGATCACGGCCGCATGGCCCGGACAGCCCTGGCTGGATCGCAAGATCTCGAAGGGCGATCGCATCCTGGCCAGCGGACCCGTCAAGTTCTTCCACGGGCGCCAGATCCAGCCCAAGGAGATGACCCACCTCTCGCGGGACGATGAGGAAGGGGACGGTGCCTCGGAAGGGACCATCTTCGTAAGCTACCCAGCCACCGAGGAGCTTCCCCAGTGGGTCTTGCGGTCGGTCATCGCCAAGAACCTGGATGCCCTCCTGGACCGGGTCGAAGAGGAGGAAGAGGTGTGGTCTGGGGAAGAGTTGGCGTCGCTCGACCTCATGGGGTTACGCGAGGCCCTGGCCGTCATGCATCGCCCTCGATCCTTGCCCGAGGTGGAAGGGGGCCGACAGCGCCTGGCGTTCGACGAACTGTTCTTCCTTCAGCTCGTACAGGCGCGGGCTAGGCATCAGGTGGCACAGGATCCATCGGGCATCCGTTTCAAGCGCACGAACCACCTGATCCGCCCGCTCCACGAATCGCTCCCCTTCGAGTTGACCACCGCTCAGACCGTGGCCCTGCGCGAGATCGTGGCAGACCTCACCGGGGGTCAGCGAATGAGCCGGTTGGTGCAAGGTGACGTGGGGTCCGGGAAGACGCTGGTGGCACTCTTCGCCATGCTTCTGGCGATTGAAAGTGGATACCAGGCGGCGCTGATGGCGCCCACCGAGATCCTAGCCGAGCAGCACCGTAGGCGCCTGCTCGAACTACTCACGCCACTGGGCATCGGGGTCGAGCTGTTGACGGGACGGTTGGGTGCCGCCGAGCGACGCAGGGTGTTGGAGGCTCTGGCGTCGGGAGACGCCCCGCTGGTCGTAGGGACTCATGCGCTGATCCAGGACGGGGTCGACTTCCAACACCTGGGCCTGGTGGTCGTGGACGAGCAACATCGGTTCGGCGTCAGGCAGCGGATGGCCTTGAGCGAACGAGGTCAGGCCCCCCACACCCTGGTCATGTCGGCGACCCCGATTCCCCGATCCCTCGCGATGGCGTTGTATGGCGACCTGGACCTGTCGGTCATCGACGAGCTGCCCCCCGGGCGCCAACGCATTCAGACCCTACTGCGCTTCTCTGGTAAACGCGACGAGGCCTACCGCCTGGTACGGAAGGAGCTCGACGAGGGTCGACAAGCGTACGTCGTGTTCCCCCTGGTCGACGAATCCGAGAAGCTCGATCTACGGTCGGCGACCACGGAGTACAAGCGTCTGCAACACGAGGTCTTTCCTGACCGGACCGTGGGCCTGCTCCACGGCAAGATGCCGGCGGACGAGAAGTACCAAACGATGCTCGCGTTCTCGGAGGGGGCCATCGATGTTCTCGTCTCGACCTCCCTGATTGAAGTGGGCATCGACGTCCCCAACGCGAGCGTCATGGTCATCGAACACGCCGAGCGATTCGGCCTCTCCCAGCTACACCAGATGCGCGGACGGGTGGGCCGGGGAGCCGACGCAAGCACGTGTATTCTCATAGCGCAGCCGGGCGAGGCCGCGCTCGAGCGCCTCAAGGTGATCCGCGACAACACGGACGGCTTCCTGATTGCACGCGAGGATCTGCGACTCAGAGGGCAGGGTGACTTCTTCGGCGATCGCCAACATGGTGAGCCACCGCTGCGGTTCGCGGATTTACTACGCGACGAAGCCCTGTTGGTAGAAGCCCAGCGGCAGGCGCGAGCGCTCATCGGTGCCGACCCGGACCTGACCACGCAGGGGCACGCGCGGATCCGATCCGTTCTGGAGACCCGACATGCCGAGGGGTTCAAGCTCTTTCGGGTGGGCTAGAAGGCCGGGAGAGGCGCGCCGGTACGATTGACAGCGGCAGAGCGTCCGTGCAGTGTCCGCGCTCCCATCCCACCTCTAGAAGGCTGTTGTCGTATGGACAAGCCGCAGATCGCTGAAGTTCGCTCGCTGGCCGAGCACACCGGGGACGTGGTCCGTGTGTTGGGCTGGGTGGAGACGACCCGGGTCCACGGTAAGGTTGGCTTCGCTGTGATCCGCGACGGCACCGGTACCGTTCAGACGGTCTGGGTCAAGAGCGACCTCGATGAGGCAACCTGGCAGGAGCTGACCCAGCTTTCGCAGGAGACCTGTGTGTGGGTGGACGGCGCGGTTCGCGCGGAGCCCCGATCCCCTGGGGGCTTCGAGCTCGGCGTCCAGGCGGTGGGCATCATCGGACCCAGCCCCGACTATCCCATCCAGCCAAAGGAACACGGGGTCGACTTCCTGCTCGATCACCGACACCTGTGGCTGCGTTCCTCGCAGCAGCGGGCGTTGCTCCGTGTGCGGGCAGAGGTGGAGCAGGCGATTCTCGAATTCCTCTACGAGCGGGACTTCGTGCGAGTCGATACGCCCATTTTGACCGGTTCGATCGGCGAGTCGGCGGGCACCCTCTTCGAGACCGACTACTTCGGGGAGCGTGCGTTCTTGGCGCAGACCGGTCAGCTCTACGTGGAGACGGCCTGTCCCGCCTTCCGCCGGGTCTTCTGCTTCGGCCCCACCTTCCGGGCCGAGAAGTCCAAGACCCGCCGTCATCTGACGGAGTTCTGGATGTTGGAGCCAGAAGTTGCGTTCGCGGACTCGGAGGCCAACATGGCGCTCCAGGAGGATTTGGTGTGCGCGTTGGTGGAGCGGGTGTTGGAGCGCCGCGCCGACGCTCTCGAGACCCTGGAACGGGATACCGCAGCGTTGGAGAGGGTCAAGAAGCCGTTCCCGCGGGTCTCCTATACCGAAGCCGTGGAGATCCTGCAGGCGGAGGGGAGTGCCATCGAATGGGGCCAGGACCTGGGCGGTGCGGACGAGACAACGCTAGCGTCCCGGTTCGAGCTTCCTGTGTTGGTGCACGACTATCCCAAGGAGGCGAAGGCCTTCTACATGAAGGAGAACCCCGACGATCCCCGCACGGTGCTCTGCAATGACATGATCGCGCCCGAGGGGTACGGTGAAATCATCGGGGGGAGCCAGCGAGAGGACGATCTGGACCGTCTGCTCGCACGGATTCGTGAGGAGGACCTGCCCGAAGAGGCGTACACATGGTACCTGGACCTGCGGCGCTACGGCACCTTCCCCCACTCGGGGTTCGGTCTGGGGCTGGAGCGCTTCGTGGCCTGGGTGACTGGACGCCCCCATATTCGGGAGCTGATTCCTTACCCGCGGATGATGAACCGCCTCTCGCCGTAGCCTTCTAGCGCGTCATGCGCCCTTGGCTGCGTCCCAGAACGCGTCCAGCTCGGCGAGCGTAAAGGTGCTCCACTCGCGTCCCGACGTACGGACGGCGCGCTCTACTTCCGCAAAACGCTGCTCGAACTTGCGGTTCGTCCCCTCCAAGGCGTCGGCGGGTGAGACGCCGAGCATGCGCGCGACGTTCACTGCGCTGAACAACACGTCGCCCAGTTCTTCCCGTACCCGGCCCTCGGGCGCGTCGGCACTCGAGGCAACCGCGCGGAGCTCCTCGATCTCCTCGGAGAGCTTGGCCAACGCGCCGCGTGAATCGGGCCAGTCGAATCCTACCTCGCTGGCCCGCTCCTGGAGTCGTTGGGCGCGGAGTGTCGGGGGCACGCCGCGCGGGACGTCCGTCAGCATCGATTCGTTGGGCGCCCGCCCCTCACGGCGCTTCGACTCCTCCCACCCGACGGCCGCGCCATCCCCATACAGGTGTGGGTGGCGCCGGCGCATCTTGTCCTCCAGACCGGCGGTCACCTCCTCGGCGGTGAACGCCTCGTCCTCTTCAGCAATCACGATCTGAAACGCCAGGTTGAGGAGGAGATCGCCGAGCTCATCCCGGAGTGCGTGGCGGTCTCCACTGTGGATGGCAGCCACGACCTCGAAGGTCTCCTCGATCAGGTAGCGCACCAAGCTCTTGGGCGTCTGCTCGGCATCCCACGAGCAGCCAGCCCGGAGGAACCTGACCAGGTCGAGCGCGCGGTCCAGGGTGGGGGGGTCGGTCGAGGCTGGCGTCATGTAGATCGGGGTTGGGTTGGGGGGAAAGGGGCGTACGGGGGGAGATTGGCGATTCGGGTCCGTCCCCGCATCTTCCGGGGCCATGCTAGCCGACGAAACCTCACGCGCCTGGGTCGAGATCCGATCCTCGGCCCTCCAGCGCAACTTTCTGGCAGTCCGGGAACGGGTGGGGACGGGCTGTCGGATCTTCGCGGTGGTAAAAGCCGACGCCTACGGTCTCGGGGTCGACCGGGTGGTTGGGGCACTTCGACCGCTGGATCCGTTCGGATTCGCGGTGGCCACCTGCGCCGAGGCCCAGAACCTTCGAGATGTCGGCGTCGTGCGACCCGTCCTGGTGCTCAGCCCCCTGGACGGGGGTTCCATCGAAGCGGCCCTCCGGGCCCGGGCCAGCGTCACCGTTTCGGACATCGATGTCCTGCGCCGCTTGAAGGAGGGGGCCGGGGACCGCCACGTGCGCTTCCACGTCGAGATCGATACGGGGATGGGCCGGGCCGGATTCGATCCCTTCCGGGTCGACGAATGGGCGCCGCGCCTACGCGCGTTGGAGTCGGACACCTTCGTGATGGAGGGGTGCTGGACACACTTCCACAGTGCCGAAGACACCGATCTTCGAGTCACACAGGATCAGTGGCACCGGTTTGAACAGGTCATATCCCGGATCGAGTCGGGCCGTACGGGAGCGCCGCTGATCCGGCATGCCGCGAACAGCGCGGCCGCCTTTCGGATGCAGGGCGATTGGGGGGCCGTGCGCCCGGGCATCTTCCTTTACGGCGGCGGCGCGGGGAGTGGGGCTCCTGCCCCGGAGCCCGTGGTATCGGTGCGGGCTAGGGTGCTGCTGGTCCGAGCGGTCAGGGCGGGGAGCACGGTCGGCTACGGGGCCACCCACCGAGCGGAGGGGGCTCGGCATTGGGCCACGCTCGGCATCGGCTACGGTGACGGGCTCCCGCGGGCGCTCGGAAACCTTGGTCAAGCCTTGGTGGCGGGCCGCGTTGTCCCTATCATCGGGCGGATCTCTATGGACCTGACCGTGGTAGACATCTCCGACGCTACCGACGTCGCGGTGGGTGACGTTGCCACGTTGGTGGGTTCCGACGGAGGGAGCGAACTGACCCTGGACGCGGTCGCCGAACAGGCTGGAACAATCAGCTACGAGGTCCTGACGGGACTGACGCCCAGACTCCCTCGGGTGTGGGTCTAGTGTGACGAACGAGGCGCGTCGGTTGGAAGAGGCAGCGTTGGCGGCCGCCGAGCTCGCCTACGCCCCCTACTCGGGGTTGCGGGTGGGCGCCGCACTGGAGTGCGAAGGTGGATCGGTTTGGGTCGGGTGCAACGTTGAGAACGCCTCCTACGGTCTGACGGTTTGTGCGGAACGCGTCGCGGTGGCCAGCGCAGTGGCGGCGGGCCGGAGGGGTTTCGAGCGTATCGTGATCGCGACGAGCGCGGAGCGACCCCTGCCCCCCTGCGGGGCATGTAGACAGGTGCTACTCGAGTTTGTGGAGGACATGGACATCACGTCGGTCACGAAGGAAGGCGAGCGTCGAAGTTGGCGGTTGGCCGATCTCCTTCCCGATACGTTCCGTTTCGTTGAGGGTCAGACCCCTGTTTAGTCCCCGGCGGCCCGTGACTCGACATTCTCGATGGGGTTCGGCCGGGCGTGTCGGTGTGGCGCTATTCCTAATGGCCGGCTGCCAGAACGAGGTGCCGACGGCTCAGGATCCGAGCGCCATCCCCCTCGCCCCCGAAACCATCGAGGTCTTGATTCCGGCAAGCGACTTCATCTCGGAGGTCCGGCTGTCCGGTGGGTTCGGAAGCACCACCGGGTTTTTCGACCTGCAGGGTACCGCCGGATTCGTGGCCCATCAGTTCTCCCCCGATTCCCTCGAGGCCCGGACGTTGGTGCGGTTTTTCCCCGCTCCCACCACGGCGACGGTCAGGGACACGACCGGGGCCAGCGTGACCGACACGGATCTTACACCGATTCGCGGGTTCTTGGTGGGAACGGTCGACACGCTCGCCAGCTTCGCGGGGGACTCCGTGGAGTTGAGTGTAGGACTCGTGGATCAGCTCTGGGACGCAGAAACGGTGTCCTGGGAGTTCGCGGTGGACACCGTACAGACCCAGGTGGAGTGGACAGAACCTGGGGCGGGTCCCTCTCCTCGGATCGGTGCCGGCACCTGGGTCCGCGGGGAGCAGGCGGACACCTTCCGCATACCCCTGGACACCACCGCCATTCGCATCGTCTCGGACACGACCACACGGGTGCGGGGCCTTCGGATCGATTCCGAGACGCCTGACACACGGCTCCGAATCCGAGGACTTTCCATCCAGATCGAGGCGCAACCCAGCGTGAACCCGGACACGTCGGTGATCCTGATCGCGGGTGCCGACGATTTCAGCGGGTTCGCTTTCATCTACGATCCTGTACCGCCCCCTGCCGCTACCGAGCTGAGAGTGGGGGGAGCGCCGGCCTGGCGCACCGCGATCTCCATGGATATCCCGGCTCAACTCAACGGCCCGGCCGCCCTATGCGCCATCGTCACCTGTCCGCTCGTCCTGGTGGCCGACGAGTTGAGTTCCGCTCAACTGGTGCTGACCACGGTCGAGAGTCCGTTTGCGTTCCAGCCCCGCGATTCGATCTCCATTGGTGCGAGGGAGCTGCTGTCGCCCACCACCTTCCCCCGGTCTCCGCTGGGCGAGTCACTCACGCCCACGGGCGGGATCCGTATCACCGGACCCGCGTTCTCGACCGCCCCCGGACAATCAGTGACCATCCCGGTGACCAGTTTTGTGCAGCGCCTGATCGAAGGTCCTGAGGAGGGTGAGACATTGGTCGACAGTTTCGCGTTGTTGAGTCCCGCTGAACCCTCGTCCCTGGAGTTCATGTCGTTCGCAGGCTTGGGGGGCGCCGACGCACCCCTGCTGAGACTGGTGCTGACGGTGGGAGCCCAGGTGGGGATCCGATGACCCGCGGGTTCGCGCTTGCACTGGCGCTATTGGGGGCTGCTCCCGCAGGCGTACTCGGACAGTCGTTGTTCAACTCGACGGGGTTGGGATCGCCCTTGGAGGGGCTGGACGCACGCGCTCGGGCTTTGGGGTCGTTGGGGCCCGGCCTTCTGGGCGGGAGCGTCCTGCCGCTGGATCCGGCCAGCGGGGCGAGCGTGGTGCTCCCCACACTTTCGGCGACCATGCAGCCGACTTGGGGGAGTTTTGAGCAGGGCGCAACCTCCGGGGATCTTCAGGGCGTTCGTTTCCCGCTCATCGTGGCCGCGTATCCGATGGCGTCGTTGGGCGTGCTCACGGCCACCTACCGCGGGGGCTTCGATCAACGCTGGGAGGCCGAGCGGACCGGCACCTTCCCGATTGGTGGAGTGGATGTGACCTCGGTCGACCGCTTCTCGTCCCGGGGCGGGATCGCAGTGGCGGAGGTGGGGTGGGCTCGGGACTTCGGAGGGCGTCTCTCCGTGGGCGCGTCTCTGGGCCGTTACACGGGTCGACTGGACAGGGTCTTCACTCGGACGCTGGACTCCCTCGCGGTCGGGTCGGACGTGGCGGTCTTCAGCGAGGGGGCCGCCGCTGCGTACTCGGGCTTCACCTCGTCGGTGGGCGTAAGTGCGGATATCACCCCGCTCATCCGTGTAGGCGGCGCGGTCCGGTTTGGAGGCACCCTGCACCAGAAAGCCAAGGAGGGATCGCCGGGTGGCGAACTCTCGTTCTCTATGCCCACCGAGATACGCTTAGGTGCGTCGGCGGCCCTGACCTCCCGTCTGCTGTTGGCGGCTAGCTTCGCACGTGCCGACTGGTCGAACGCCAACGGCGGCCTGCCAGAGATCCAACCGGTCGGAGGGGTATCCAGTGTGGGCTTTGGCGTCGAGTGGGGCGGGCCTCGGATGCTGGGACGGACCGTTCCCATTCGTATTGGCTACCGGCGGGGCGGGCTTCCCTATCGGTATCAGGCAGGAGACCCCGTCGAGTCGTCCCTGTCGGCGGGCTTGGCGCTGAACCTGGCACAGATCGACGAGTTCACGTTGGCGGGGATCGATCTCGCTCTCGAGCGTGGGAGTCGCTCCGACGACGTGCTCTCGGAGCGCTTCTGGCGGATGACGGCGTCCTTGAGGGTCTCGGGGAACTAGTGTGGTGTTGCAGAAGTCTCACGGCCATTCGAGCGCCGATGCATCCGTCACTGCTTCGTTGCTCGTCCCCGCAATAGCCCTGCTATTACTGGTCCTCCCGCCTCGCAGGCACCGGCGCCTCGACACTCTCGGTGCCTCGCGAACTTCTGCAACACCACACTAGCGGCCGCCGGTCCAACGGTACGACACCATGCCAGCCCACTACGTGACCTTCGGGTGCAAGGCCAACCAGTACGACACCGAACGGATGCGTCAAGAGCTGGAGGCCCGAGGCGTGGCGACCGTGGCCGACCCGTCCGAGGCCGACCTCTTCATAGTGAACACGTGCACGGTCACGCATCAGGCGGACGCGGACGCGCGGCGTAAGGTCCGACGGATCCACCGCGAACATCCCACCGCGCGTATCCTGGTGGCCGGCTGTTCCGCCGCCCTGCAGCCCGATGCGTTCCGGGGCCAGCCCGGGGTGACGGATGTGATCCCAGGTCACGATCCTGAGGCGGTGAGCGCCGCGGCTGGGGCACAGTTGGTGGGCATCACCGTTCGGAAACCCATCGAGGACACCGACCATGAGCCGGTGGGGGGCGAACTCCTGCGGACTCGATGGGGTCGGACCCGCGGATGGCTCAAGGTCCAGGATGGGTGCGATCGAAAGTGCGCCTTTTGCGCAACCCGCTTGGCGCGGGGTGTCAGCCGTTCCAGGAGCTCCGCCGACGTGGTCGCCGAGGCACGGTTACTGGCGAGGCAGCATCCGGAACTCGTCGTGACGGGCATTCATATCGGGCACTATGGCAGGGATCTCCCTGAGGGTTCATCCCTTGGTCAGCTCTTGGAGCAGTTGTTGGAGGCTGTGCCCGAGGTGCGGTTCCGCATCGGCAGCGTGGAGGCGACCGAGATCGACGAGCGACTGATACGACTCCTCTCCGACTCCGACGGAAGGTTGGTGCCCCATGTGCACATGCCGCTCCAGAGCGGATCTGATCGCATTCTACGAGCAATGCGGAGGTGGCATACTCGGGAACAGGTTCGGATCCGCGCACTGGACCTGGCGAGTCGTGTGGAGTGGTTGGGGTTGGGCGCCGACGTGATCACCGGCTTTCCCGGTGAGACGGCTGAGGACCATGCGGCGACCCGCGCCCTCATCGAGGAGCTGCCCTACACCTACCTTCACGTGTTTCCGTTCTCGCCACGGGCCGGGACCGCGGCATGGTCCCTTCCAGGCCGGGTGTCCCCGCAGGTCTCAGCCGAGCGGGCCCGCGAGCTTCGGGAGTTGGTACATGCGAAGGGGACCGCGTACCGCGCCCGTCGGGCCGGCTCGCAGGCGGTGGTGGTTCCGGAGGGAGGCGCGCAGGGACTGACCGAGGACTACCTCCACGTGAGAGTGCAGGGGTTCACAGGGGTGGCGAGGCCCATCCGGGGCCCACTGCAGGGATCCGCCGCCGATCTATACATTGACGCTGCTCAGACCGACCTTGGCAGGCCCGGGGTCGCGCCCTGATCTTTCTGCTGGACCCCTTCTGGACCCCTGACTTCATGCCGACAACCGCCGCCCAGCGGGCTTCGCACCCCGAGCCTGAGCCACCGTCTCGCCCCAACCGTCCGGACGGGCGTCACAAGGCGTATGTCGAGACGTACGGGTGCCAGATGAACATCAGCGACAGCGAGCTGATGGAGGGTGTGCTGGTCGAGGCCGGCTACGAGATCGTGCAGGCGGCGCAGCACGCCGACGTGGTCTTGATCAACACCTGTGCGATTCGGGAGCACGCCGAGCAGCGGGTGATCGGGCGGGTAGGGCAGCTGCAGGCGCTCCGCAGAGACAACCCGGACCTGTTGATCGGAGTGACCGGGTGTATGGCGCAACGCCTCGGCGATGCCTTCCTGAAGGACTCGCGACAGCTCGATCTGGTGATGGGCCCCGACGGTTACCGCGCGCTGCCCGAGGCGTTGCGTCGAATCCGAGACGGCGGGCAGCTCCAACCCGCAGTCAAGAAGAAGCGTACTCAGCTGGCGGTGTTGGATCTGGATCCGGCCGAAAACTACCAAGGCCTCACACAGCGACACACGTCCTCCATCGCTGCATGGATTCCGGTTCAGCGCGGATGCGACCACCGCTGCACCTTCTGTATCGTTCCGTACGTGAGGGGGCCCGAGAAGAACCGGAGCGCCGAGGAGGTGCTTGCGGAGGTCGCCCAACTCGCCGGTCGTGGTCTCACCGAGATCACGCTACTGGGTCAGACGGTCAACTCGTATTCGTACGAGGAGTGGAGCTTCCCCGATCTGCTGCGGGCCGTGGCTCTAACTCCGGGTGTGCGAAGAGTGCGCTTTACCTCTCCGCATCCAAACGACGTGACCGACGCACTGATCGACGTCATGGTGGAGGAGTCCGCGGTGTGCGAGCACCTTCATCTGCCTGTGCAGGCCGGCTCCGACCGCACCCTGAGGCGCATGTTGAGACGGTACACCGTGGCTGACATCATGGACGTGGTGGACCGTGTACGCGGACGGGTGCCGGACATGGCACTTTCCACTGACGTGATCGCGGCGTTCCCCGGCGAGACCGAAGCGGAGTTCGAAGCGACGCTGGCCCTGATGCGTGAAGTGCGTTTCGACGAGGCCTTCACGTACAAATACTCTCTCCGTGCTGGCACTCCTGCGGCGCGGTTGCCCGAGAAGGACTTCATCGACCCCGAGGTGGCCCAGGCGCGGTTGGAGCGGCTGATCGACTGTACGCGCGCCATCCAAGCAGAGATCAACGAGTCCGAGGTGGGGAGGGTGGAAGAGGTGTTGGTCGAGCGGCCCGCGAAGGGACCGGGACAGATGATGGGACGGACTCGCCGCGCCAAAGTGGTGGCTTTCCCCGCCACGGATTCTGCCCTCGTCGGACGCTACGTACGGGTGGAGTTGACCGACACCACGGGGTCGACGTTCCGGGGCCGGCTTTCTTGAGTTCCCCGCTGCCGGCGGTGAGGGATCCATGATGTCCCGGGGGATGGCGGTCCTTGGGGGACTCGCACTCCTCGCCGTCGCGATGGCGTTCGCGGCGGCCAACGGCGCGCAGAGTGTGCGTGTGGACCTGGGGTTCTGGACCCTCTACCGCGTGCCCTTGGCGTGGGTGGTGTTTGCGTCACTCCTGCTCGGGATGGTGATCATGCTCCTGGTTGGGGTCCACACCGACCTGAAGGTGAGAAGCATCCTGCGGGAGCGCCTTCGAGAGGAAGGACGCGAGGAGAGAGCACGCATCGATCGCGCACAGCAGGACCTCTTCAAGGAAGAAGAGCCCGGGGCGTGAGTCGGGGTCGGAGGATCCCGACCGACAGTAACGCCGAGAGATCGACTTGGTGCGGGGAGTTTCGAGACGACGCCAGCGCCGATTGTTTGGCTGACGCTCGCCTATGCTGGGGGCGTCCTTGCAGCGACAGGAGTAGACGGGTCCGGTCGCTTGGGCGCGGCGCTACCGATCATCGTTCTCCTTTTCGCATTGCCACGCCCACACGTGCGCAGGGACCTTCGCGTCGGCGGGACTGTAGCGGCACTGCTGCTCGCGGGGTGCGCTGGTATTCTGCGTTCTCATCCGGTGTTGTGGTTCGAAGCGGGAGACTGCGCCGATGCTGCGATCGCCGGACCGGTGCATCTGCAGGCAAGGTCGCTCGGTCGGGTAGGTGAGGGTCGGGTCCCGCTGCGCATCGCCGACGCCTCGTGTGGGGACCGTGACGTCGTCGCCATCTGGCAGGCCGGTCCGGTACCGCCCGGTCGCCGAATCGACGTCGAGGGCTTCTGGCGAACCACCGAGACCGGCAGACCCGCGACCCTCGTGGTGCGTGCTGCCTCCGTCCGATCAGAGGACGGCCGAGCCCCATTGCTTCGGATGCGCGGCTATCTACTGGAGCTTACGTCGACGGCCTTCGGGGACAGCGCCCCGCTCATCGATGCCGTGCTGTTGGCGCGGCGTGAGGGACTGGCGTTCGACACCTCGCGGGCGTTCGCCCGCTCAGGCGTGGCGCATTTGCTGGCCATCTCGGGCTTCCACGTCGGGGTGGTGGCCACCCTCTTCTTCATGCTCACATTGCCGCTGTCCCTCACGCCCGCCCAGCGCCCTCTAGTCACCGCGGGGGGAGTTGGGCTGTACCTGGCCCTGATCGGGTTTCCGCGGGCCGCCACCCGCGCGGGGATCTTCCTTTTGGCCCTCGCCATCGCACGATGGCGAGGAAGACCCGCGCAAACCCAGGCTGTGTTGAGCACTGCGCTGCTGGCGCTGCTCACCGTGGAGCCCTCGTGGTTGTTTTCGCCTGGGCTTCAGTTGTCGTTCGCGGGGGTGCTGGGGCTGACGCTCTGGCGGCACCCGGTCGCGGACGTCCTCGCCCGGTGGCGGGTGCCCGAAGCGCTGCGGGCGCCCCTCTCTGCGTCACTGGCCGCCTCGGCCGCAACTGCGCCCCTCGTGGGGTGGCACTTCGGGGAGGTCTCTTGGATTGGAGTTGGCCTGAGCGTGGTGCTGACCCCCTGGGTGGCGCTGGTGATCGTCGGCGGCCTGAGTACCCTGGCCGTCTCGGCGCTCGTCCCGGCGTGGGGTCCCTTCCTGGGAGTTCCGACCGCCTGGGCCGCACAGCACCTGGTTCGGGTCGTGGAGGTGGTGGCGCAGCTTCCTTGGGTGTCGGTGGACGTGACGCAACCCGTGCTGCTTGCGGTCGTGGCGGGTGCGGTCGTCGGATCTCGGCTGGCTGGGGCAGCCCAGGCGCACGTCCGCATCCTGGTCATCGTGGGGTGCGCGACGGCCACCCCGGGGCTGCTACCCGTCACGGCCACCCTTCGTGGAGCGGGTCGACTCGAAATCGTGGCCCTCGACGTGGGCCAAGGGGACGCCATCGCCATCCGCACCCCTCGGGACCGCTGGGTCCTGATCGACACGGGGGGCAGAACCGAGCGTTGGGACGCGGGGCGGGACCGGGTGGTACCGTTCCTGAGGCGTCGGGGAGTGCGGCAACTGGATCTGCTGGTGCTGACCCACGCAGACCTCGACCACACGGGAGGCGCTCCGTCGGTGCTCGAGGCCTTCCCGCCCCGTCGGGTGATCGATCCCGGGGTGGCGGTGGCTTCCCACCCGTTCCGAGAACTCCTCGCCAATGCCGAACGCCAGGGGATCCACTGGACGAGCGCCCAAGCTGGGCAGCGCCTCGATCTGGATGGTGTCATGTTCACGGTGCTCTCGCCCGACTCGGCCCGCGGGTCCGAGGACGTCAACGACGGGTCGGTCGTACTGCTCCTCCGGTACGGCGCCTTCGAGGCCCTCTTCACGGGCGATGCCTCCCGACACGTCGAGAACCAACTGCTGTCAGGCCCACTCCCACCTGTGGAGCTGTTGAAAGTGGGCCACCATGGGAGTTCCACCTCCACGGGCGCCGCGTTCCTGGAACGTCTACAACCTGAACTCGCAGTGATTCCCGTCGGCGCTCGCAACCGCTACGGGCACCCGGACCCCGAGGTGCTCTCCCGCCTGGAGACCGCTGGGGCACGCATTCTGCGAACGGACCAACACGGAGACATCCGAATCCTCGCGGAGCGGGACGGTCGTTGGAGGGTCCCGGAGAATCCGGGCCGCTAACGGCGGTTGCAGGCCACTAGCCGGCCGGCAACACCTCGCTAGCTTGGTGCGAGAAGCCCCGGAGCCGTGGCTCCCGCCGAGCCCACCTGGGGGCGGGCGTGAACCTTCTTGGAGTGGCGAATGCCAGAAACCAGCGTCGTGTCGATCGATCGACATATCATCGACCAACAGCGCCTGACCCCTGAGGCCACCGGTGCCTTCAGTCGCATCATCTCCGACCTCGCGTTGGCCGCCAAGATGATTTCGCGCGAGGTCAACATGGCGGGCCTCGTGGACATCCTGGGCGCGGAGGGTTCCACCAACGTGCATGCAGAAGCGGTTCAGAAGCTGGACCTGTTTGCCCAAGAGGTCATCTACAAGGCGATGGACCACTCCGGGACCCTCTGCTGCATGGTGTCCGAGGAATCCGAGGAGATCATCCACATCCCCGAGCGCTTTCCGCGGGGAGACTACGTCCTGATGTTCGACCCGTTGGATGGGTCCTCCAACATCGACGTCAACATCTCCATCGGGACCATCTTCTCCGTGTACCGCAGGGTGTCCGATGGCGACCACGGGGTCCTGGCGGACTGCCTGCAACCAGGAATGGCACAGGTGGCATCGGGCTACGTGCTTTATGGTTCCTCGACCATGCTCGTGTATACGGATGGCCGGGGGGTGCACGGTTTCACCTTGGATCCATCCATCGGGGAGTTCCTGCTCAGCCACCCCCACATCCGCATTCCCGAGCCCGGCAAGCTCCTCTACTCCGTCAACGAAGCGTATGCGAGTCGCTGGTCTGAGGGATATCGACGGCTGGTTCAGCGGTTGAAGAGCGGCGACGAAGGTGCCTGGAGTGCCCGCTACATCGGCTCCTTCGTGGCCGACTTTCACCGGACGCTTCTGAAGGGGGGACTCTTCATGTACCCGGGTGACGTCCGTGCACCCCAGGGCAAGTTGAGGCTGCTCTACGAGGCAGCACCGATGGCGATGCTTTGCCGGGAAGCGGGTGGCCGGGCCTCCGACGGTTCGCGTGACATTCTGGCCATCGAGCCCACGGACCTGCATCAGCGAACGCCCTTGGTTCTGGGGTCTGCGGCCCATGTCGATCTGGCCGAGCGCGTGCTCGCGGAGCCCTAGAAGGGCGATCGGACATGGGCTCGCGGGAACACCGCCGCAGGTCAATCGTCAAAAAACTGAAGCTTGACCTGTCGAATCACCAGAAATCAACTGTGGAAAACCACGAATTCCCCCTGAAACACAACGGTTTTCCCCCTCCGGTGGCTGGCATCGGTCTTGCCTTCTAACGTCCCGGTTCTTTCTGTCCGTCGGTCAGACGCCCGCTTTGGGGCGGGCGCGCGGGCAACAACAGTCACCTTTCATCGGACCAAATTGGATGATGAGAAAGCTAAAGCTCTTCTCCCTGGCGGCCCTTGCGGCGTTCGCTTTTGCGGCGTGTGACGAGGGCGGCACGAACGTCCAGGTAGAGGGCACCATCAGCGGGACTGTGTCGGCCGAGGGGCAGGGCCTCTCTGGCGTCACGGTATCGCTGAGCAGTGGTGCTTCTACCGCTACGGACGCGAACGGGAACTACTCTTTCGCGAACGTTCCGGCCGGAACGTACGTGGTCACTATCAGCGGATTCCCGGCAGATGCGGCGTTCTCGTCGACGTCGGGCTCTGCGGTGGTCGCGACGGCTGGCCAGAACGTCACCGTCGACTTCAGCGGCTCGTTCGTACGTACGAGCTCGATTCTCGGGAGTGTCGCGGTTGGCGGCGTCGGGCCACTCGAAGGCGTGACCGTCACGCTTTCGGGTGACGAGAGCGCCACCACGACCACCGACGCAGCCGGGCAGTATCTCTTCGGAGGCCTGCGAGCCGGTTCCTACACCGTGACTGTTTCTGGCTTCGATGCTTCGAAGTACAGCTTCGACCCCGCGTCCAAGCCGGCTACGGTTGCCGCGGGCGCCAGCGAAGTCGTCAGCTTCACGGGTGAAGAGCTCCGCACCGCGATGATCAAGGGTGCGATGTTCTTGGATGAGAACGACAAGAACGATGTTTATGACGGTGCGACGCTCGAGAACAACCTCATGGCGGCCAACGTCCTCATCACCCTGACGGGTCCTGGCGTGGCCGATGTTCAGACCACGCAGACCGACTCCATGGGGAACTATGAGTTCACGGAGCTGGTGGGCGGTGACTACCAGGTCATGATCGCCGACACGGATCCGGACATTCCGGCGTCTGCCTCGTACGGCGGCACCACCAACACGTTCGATGTTTCCGTTGCGACGGGTGGGACCGAGATGGTCTACTTCCCCTTCGATATCACGCAGCAGACGGTGTCCGTTTGTTCGTGGACGGGTATCGACTCGGTAAGTCCGGGTCACCAGCCGGTGTCTGGTTCGACCATCAAGCTCTATCCGACCGAAGCAGACGCGGTTGCCGACATCAACGAGTTCGGCACGCAGGTCACGGACGCGTCGGGTTGTACTGACTTCACGTTCATGCGTGCCGACGACCGCAGCCCGCAGCCGGGCCTGACGGACAACATCGTGTTCGCTCAGTTCTTCGGGAATCCGAACGGACTGTTGACGTTGAACGGTGAGGTTCGCATCGAGACCGCCTACGATCCGACGACGTCGATGGATCTGGCGTCCGACACGTTCGATCTCCTGAACTCCGAGGTCCGCATCAGCTTCGATGCGACCACGATCAACGGAATCGACACGTTGGCCGGGTGGAACTTCAGCGCCTGGACGGACACGCTGGCCGGTGCGCGTCGCAGTGACGTCACCGACGCCATGGGTGTCGGGATGATCTGGGACACGATCGGTGTAGCAGCACTGCCGATCACCTACTGGGTACGTTTGGCCGAGGGTATCGGAAGCCAGCCGGCTCCCGCGGGGAACCAGATCTTCGAACAGACCCCCGATCCTGACTATCCTGGAATGGCTCAAGCCCGCTATCTGGTGTTTGAGCACAGCGGCTTCCAGGCGCCTGGAAACGCCACCCATATCGGGACCGAGGAAGTACGCTTCCGGACCGCCGACATCGTCGTGCGGATCCACCACGAGGCAGACGACTCCCTGGTGACCCCGATGTTCACCGGTGGTGACGACATCAACAACGTGGACGAGATCGAGGTTACGCTGTGGTACCTGCCGTCCGACGGTAGTGCTCCGCAGGCCGTTGCCAGCGGCAACCCGATGGGTGGCGCGAACACGGTCACGTTCAACAGCTTCTTCACCGACACCATGTATGCCGTATCGTCGCATCCGCGGCCCGGCTTCTCGTCGAAGGTTGCTCTGCTCGACACGCTCCAGATGGTGGAGCAGTGGGGTGGTCAGAGCTTCTTGGCGGATCAGTGTCAGGCGGAGGGCTCCGCGGGTTGTTCGACCTTCGGCTACAAGTACGACAATACGTCGATCACAGGCGTGGTGCGTGCGGCCGATGGTACGGATGCCGACGGAATCAGGGTGCACATCTGGGTGGACTCGATGACCATCCAGCCGAACATGCTCGACACCACGCTCGTAGTGAGCGGCGGTGGGTACGCCCTGGGTGGCTTGATCGAGGGTGACTACCACGTCGAGGTGTTCGACTCAGTGACCGCTGCCGGCGATACCATTTGGGCCTTCTTCGGCAACCAGTCGCCGCAGACTGCGGACCTGGTCGGTAACGCTGACAACGACATCATCAACTTCATCGCGACGCGGATGGACACCGAGATCCTCGGTGTGGTCATCAACGACCGCGATGCGGATAACAACACGATCGATCCGAACGAAGCGCTCGGTGGGGTTGATATCAATCTCTACACGAGCATCGTGGATCCGGACTCCTTGGTGGGTACGGCTACGACGGACGCCCTTGGGCACTTCGGCTTCAGCAAGCTCCGCGAGGGTACGTACGTACTCGAGTCGGACGCGACGAACTCACTGACAGCTGCGACCGTGCTCCGCACGATTTCGGCTGCTGGTATCGTTGCCGACACGGCGATCGTGACGACCGGTGCCACGACCACGAATCTCGGTCTGAACCTCACGCGTCAGGTGGGTGACACAGCGGTTACGTCTGCTGGTCTGCCGAATCTGCCGCGCTGGGATTACGGCCAGACTCAGGGCAACTTCGTGACGCCGTCGCACTTCACCTTCCTGTTCGACAATACGACCGTCCGCGGTACGATTGAGGACGGGGGCGGTGCCGCAGTTGCTGGAATGACTGTGACGCTGCGTCGCTGTAAGGACTCCGCGGGTGCGACTTCGCCCCCGACGGCCGGTATGTGCACCACGTACCTGCCGGGTGCGCCGCTCAACGTGGCCACGGATGCGAACGGGATGTACGAGTTCGCGAACCTGCAGGAAGGTGTGTACGAAGCCACGCCGAACCCGGTCACCGCTGGGTTCGCCACCGTAACGCCGGCCAACTTGCTCTACCTGATGGTCGACAACGGTGACATCGAGGTGCCCGTAGCGAACCTGGTAGCCAACTAGGTTTCAAGCGGTCCTTCGGTAGGGCCTACGAGCCCCCGTCCGGCGTCAGCCGGGCGGGGGTCTCGTGTTTTGGGGGACCCTCGACCATTCAGGCTCCCTCCGAAACGCATGTTTGCCGCGAGAGGCGAGAGCGGAGGGTAACACAGCAGTAACGGCCCGGGTCTTCGGCTTCCTTTGCCGAGCCCGAAGAGTACCTTTGAGTAGTCACGTTGAGATGTGCGCGAACGCGGGCCTTAGCGCCCCCCCAGGCCCTACTTTCTGACAGCGACTTCCGAGGGAGGAGTGATGCGAAGCGGTTCTTGGTTCGGCGTAGCGGTATTGGCAGTGCTCACGATGGCGATGCCTGCGGAGGTGAGCGCCCAGGGCGTGACGACCTCCGGGATTAGCGGTCGCATTGTGGACTCGTCCGGGCAGCCGGTCGCCGCCGCTCAAGTCGTGGTGGTGAACGCGGGAACGGGCCTGCAGTCAGGAGCCCTCAGTGGGGCGGACGGGCGCTACTATGTGGCCCACCTGGAGCCAGGCGGTCCCTACACGGTTGAAGTGCAGAGTATTGGCTTCGAGGCGCAGCGGAGGGAGGGCATCCGTCTCGCTTTGGGCCAGGTTTTCCGAGCGAACTTCACGATGTCGGTTCAGGCGGTTGAGCTGGAGGGCTTCACGGTCTCGGTGGACCCCACGTTCAGTGGAGAGCGAACCGGTCAGCAGACGGTGGTCACCGATGAACAGATCGCCGAGCTGCCTACGCTGTCCCGCAACTTCACTGAGCTGGCGTCGCTTTCTCCCTTGGTCTCGACCATCGGGGGCAACGTCGGTGCCTCGGTGGGAGGCGCCAACAACCGCTTCAACAACATCCAGATCGATGGGGCTGTGAACAACGACGCCTTTGGGTTGGCCGCCAGCGGTGTTCCCGGCGGACAGGCGAACGGTAAGCCGATCTCGCAGGACGCCATCGCCGAGTTTCAAGTGTTGGTGGCCCCGTTCGATGTACGTCAGTCGGGCTTTACTGGCGGACTCATCAATGCCGTGACCAAATCCGGGCGGAATGAGTTGTTCGGGTCGTTCTACAGTGAGTACCGGAACCTCAGCCTCGTGCGTGACACGCTGACGGTGGACGGCACAGACTACGCGTTCAACGACTTCAGCAACGCTGCTTTCGGGGGCACCCTCGGAGGCCCCATCGTGAAAGACAAGGCTCACTTCTTCATTTCCGGTGAGTTCGAGCGTCGAAACATTCCCAACAGCCTCGGCGCCAACTCGGGCGCCGCGGCGCTGGATCTGGATCAGGCATCGATCAACGCCGTGCGCGACATCGCCGAGAACCAGTACGGGCTCGACTTCGGAGACATCACTGCCTACATCAACGAGAACCCGGCGCTGAATCTGTTCGGACGATTGGATTTTCAGTTGTCACCTGCCCACCGGCTGTCGCTGAAGCACACCTATGCCCGAGCCGATGACGACGACAGCCCGCGGCGGGGCGGCGGTACGTTCGAGCCCCAGTCGGCTACCTACGACTTCCAGAACCGCACCAACACAAGCGTTCTGCAGTTGTTCTCGAGCTTCGGGAAGTGGTCGAACGAGGTACTGACCACCGTGCAGTTCGTGCGAGACCAGCGCGCGCCCGCGCCGGAGCACCAGTTCTCGACGGTCGTGGTGGACGTCCCCACGGACGCGGTGAACGACGGCGCCAGGATCCAGTTTGGGGCCGAGCGGTTCTCCCACGCCAATCGGTTGGATCAGGACATCTTCCAGTTCACCAACAACCTGACGGGCGATTTCGGAGCGCACCGCGTGACGTTCGGGTTCAACGCGGAGCGCTGGAGCTTCGACAACCTGTTCCTGGACACGTCGCTCGGACTCTACGAGTTCGACAGCGTTGAGGACTTCCAGAACGGCGAGGCCAGCCGCTATCAGTTACGGGCGTCGTTGGGCGCTTCAGTGGATGACGCGGCCGGCGTGTTCGCGTACAACAAGTTCGGGGTGTACGCGCAGGACGAGTTTGCGGTGAACGACCAACTCACGCTTACCTACGGATTGCGGGTGGACGTCCCGGTGACGTCGGACAAGCCACGGGCCAACCCGAACTTCCCGGGTGCATTCGGGTTCCCGACCAGTGAGGTGCCTTCCGGGAATCCCCTGGTGCAACCTCGCCTCGGCTTCAACTACCGCTTTGACACGGACACTCAGACCCAACTGCGTGGAGGTGCCGGTATATTCGCGGGTCGCCCCGCATTCGTGTGGATCGGGAATGCATTCGGCAACACGGGGATGGAGTCGGCCTTCCTGCAGTGCGACGACGGCCAGGAGGGGGTCCCGGCGTTCAACCCGACCAGTCCTCCGCAGGCCTGCCCCGATGGGACATCAGCGGCCACCTCTGCGGCCTCGATCGCAGTCGTCGATCCGGACTTCAAGTTCCCACAGGAGCTGAAGTTCGACCTGGCGCTCGACCATGAGTTCGGAAGCGGTTGGCGCGGGACGGTTGAAGGGATCTACACCAAGTCCATCGACCAGATCGCGGTCGAGGAGTTGAACGGCTCCGTCCCGACGAGCGAGAGTTCGGCGGGACTGGGTATTGGCTCGCGCACCATCTACGGGACGCCCCAGGACAGCAACGACGATCCGTGGCGCACCACCCTGGTGGACGGCACCAACTTCCGCGAAGTCGTGCGCATGACCAACACGTCGAAAGGGTACTCCTACGCCCTGATTGGGGAGTTGGAGAAGTCGTTTGAGGCGGGGCATGCGCTCAGCGGTTCTTACCGGTACGGACGCTCGTACGATATTCAGAGCTTGCTCTCCAGCCGAGCCATCTCGAACTACGGCTTTAACGTGATCGGCGAGAGCGCGGCGCTGGAGGATCGGCCGGTGACGCCTTCGGCATTCGACGTGCCTCACCGGGTGGTGGCGAGAGCTTCTACACGCCTGCTTGAGCAGTACGGTGGCACCAACGTCTCCCTCATCTATAGAGGGCAGTCCGGACGCACCTACAGCTACGTATACGACGGTGATGTGAACGGCGACGGGTTCGCGGGACGCTTCTCCAGTAGCCGTACCAACGACCTCGTGTACGTTCCCAGCTCGAGTAGCGAGCTCGCGTTCAGGAGTGCTGACGACGAGAGACTGTTCAACGAGCTCGTGGCACTCGACCCCTGCCTGAGCGACGCTCAAGGCAGCATCCTCGAGCGAAGCGGGTGCCGTGCGCCTTGGCAGGACCAGCTGGACCTGCGGGTGACGCAGGGGATCAACGCGCCCAACGGTCGCTTCGAGGTCGTTTGGGACGTGTTCAACGTGCTCAACCTGCTCAACTCCGAGTGGGGGATCCAGGAGGGACCATTCAACGAAACCGTACAGCTGCTGCGTACGCGCGGACGCGAAAACGATGATCCCAACGGGAGAGTTCTGTTCACGTACGACGGGTTCAGGGACACCGACGCAAACGGGAACCAGTCGGCCGAGTTGCCCTACAGCGTGTTCTCGGGCTCGTCTCGGTGGCAGATGAAGTTGGGAGTACGCTACGTGTTCTAGTCGGAGAGCGACGCTCGACACAAGCCGCCCCGGACGACCAGCATCGTCCGGGGCGGTTTTGGCTTTGCACGCTGTGGGACAGGTGTTCAGGGCTCGAGCGCGGCGGCCTCCTCATCGAAACGCGCCAGCATCTCACGCTTTTCGCCCCAGGGTAGGAAGGCGCTTTCGAAGCCCATCCGTGCCACGCGCACCAGCTCTGGCCAGGTGAAGCCGAGCTGCTGGTATGCCTCCCAGTACTCCTGCGTCACCGTGGTTCCCGAGATGAGCCTGTTGTCAGTGCAGAGCGCCACCACCACACCCTCGTCGAAGTAGCGGCGGACCGGGTGCGTGGCCATGGAGTCCACCGCTCGGGTCTGCACGTTCGATGTCAGGCAGATTTCCAGCGGGATCCGGAAATCGCGGACGTAGCGCATCAGGTCCGGGTCCTCGAAGAGGCGCGTTCCATGGCCGATCCGGTTGGCACGGCAGTAGTGGAGCGCCTGGTGGATGGATTCGGGCCCGTACGCCTCCCCGGCGTGAATAGTGGTGGCCATGTTCTTGTTGATGACGGTGAAGAACGCGTTCTTGTGCTTCTTGGCCGGGTAGTTGTACTCAGCGCCAGCCAGGTCGAACGCGACGACTCCACGCCCCTTGAAGGCGACTGTCAGGTCGGCCAGGTCACGCGAGGTGGCGGGCTCCATGTTTCGGATGCCACAGATGATGAGGCTGGTCTGGATCCCGAACTCATCCTGGGCGCGCCGTAGCCCGCGGAGCGGTGCCTCCACGGCCTCCGTCAACGGCATGCCTTCCTGGGTGTGCAGGATGGGGGAGTAGCGGATCTCGACGTAGCGGACATTCTCACGGGCGTTGTCCTCCGCCAGCTCGTACGCGATGCGCTCCATCTGGGCGGGATGTTGCATCAGCGAGATCGTGATCCGGAACCGCTCGAGGTATTCCTCGAGGTTCTTAGCGTCTCCGGCCAGCATCCGTGACGCCAGTTGATCGGCGTCGGTGGAGGGCAGGGGAAGCCCTCGCTCGGCAGCCAACTCCACCATCGTCTGTGGCCGTAGCGACCCGTCCAGATGAACGTGAAGCTCGGCCTTGGGGAGTCTTCGAAGCAGGTCTTCCACGATTCCTCTCAAGGCGAGGTCGGGGGAAAGCTTAGCAGCCGGGCGGCGCGCCGGCCGGCTGCAGGCCTCGCTCCACATCCACGAGCGGTGCCGGGTACTGGCCCGAAAAGCAAGCGTTGCAAAACGGGGCCAGTTGCCGCACGGCTCCGTTCATTCCGTCCAGCGACAGGTACCCCAGCGAGTCCACGCCCAAGACCGTCTCGATCTCGGGGACCGACATCTGCGATCCGATCAGCTCCTCCTGACTCGGCATGTCGATGCCGTAGAAGCAGGGGTGTCGCACGGGAGGGCTGGCGATCCGAAAGTGCACCTCGGTGGCGCCGGCCCCGCGGATAAAACGCACCAGGCTCTTGCTGGTCGTACCCCTCACCAGGGAGTCGTCGACCACAATAACACGGCGGCGGTGCAGGACCTCGCGAACAGGGTTGTACTTGACGCGGGCGCCGAAGTCACGATCGGCTTGGGAGGGGCGGATGAAGGTGCGCCCCACATAGTGGTTGCGGAGAAGCCCCAGCTCGTAGGGGATGCCGCTTTCCTCAGAGTATCCCAACGCTGCAGAGTTGGCCGAGTCCGGCACCGCGATGACGCAGTCTGCGTCGATGGGGTGCTCCCGAGCCAACTGGCGTCCGAAGGCGCGTCGAGCCCGGTCCACGCTGACTCCCCAGATGCGTGAGTCTGGGCGGGCGAAGTACACGAGCTCGAAGATGCAGGGCGACGGCTTGGGCGCCTTGGGAAGCGATCGTAGCGGAGTGACGTTGCCACCCTGGATCCGCAGCACTTCTCCGGGTTCGATGTCGCGCTGGTATTCGGCACCGATGATGTCCAGTGCGCACGTCTCGCTGGTGACGATGTGCCCTTCGCCCAGACGTCCGAGGACGAGCGGGCGGAAACCACGCGAATCGCGAACCGCATACAGCGTGTCGCCCACGCTGATCACCAGCGAAAAGGCGCCTTCCAACTGCGTGAGTGCGTCGTCCACCTGACGGTCGACCGTGGACTGTCGGGAGCGGGCAATCAGGTGCACCACCAGCTCCGAGTCGCTCGAACTCTGGAACAGGGCGCCCTCCGCGACGAGTTGCTGCCGGATGGCCAACTGATTCGTCAGGTTGCCATTGTGCGCGATGGCCAGGTCACCGTGGCGGTACCGTACCACGATGGGCTGGACGTTCTGCAGCAGGCTTCCACCGGCGGTGGAGTACCGCACATGACCCAGCGCCGTGTCGCCGGGCAGGTCGGCCAGGTTGTCCGCACTGAACACGTCCGACACCAGGCCCTGGCCCTTGCGGACCCGTCCTCTCCCCGATCCATCCACGGCCAGGATACCGGCTGACTCCTGCCCTCGATGTTGGAGGGCGTAGAGTGCCAGATAGGCTCGTTCCGCCGCGTTAGGCACCCCGCTGACCCCAACCACCCCACACTCCTCGTGGGGACGGTCGTCGAGGGGAAGCGTGTGACTTGGGTCCGAGTGGGTCATGCGTTGCCGTCTACGCGGTTCATGATCTCCTCCAGGGAGTCATGGAAGCGGGTCGCAAGCTCCGCCGTGTCCACCTTGATCTGTCCGCGGGGCGCCTGGATATGGAAGCCGTCTTCAGCTTCGGTGACGCGCCCAATCCGTGCGGCCGGTACGTCGTGGGCACCGGCCCTGGTCAGCACATTCTCGACCTGCGACTCGGGGCAGGATACCACGATACGGCCCTGGGTCTCTCCGAAGAACAGGGCACTGCCCGCTTCGTCGTCTTCGAGACGGACCTGAACTCCGAAAGGACGTTCGGGGTCGGCCAAAGCGCTCTCCACCAGCGCGGCCGCCAGCCCCCCGTCGGAACAGTCCTGTGCCGAGGCGATGAGATCGCCGCCGATGAGTTCGAGCGTGAGTCGCTGTAGACTCCGCTCCGCCATGAGGTCGACCGCCGGAGGCTCGCCCAACACCTCTCTGGTCTGTTGGTAGACGTATTCGGAGCTTCCCAACTCGCCCCGGTTGACTCCTAGGAGTACCAGGGCGTGGCCAGCCTTATGAAACGCGCGCCCCACCATGTGGTCGACGTCCTCTACGACGCCCACCATGCCAATCACCGGTGTGGGGTGGATGGCCTCGCCGCTCGTCTCGTTGTAGAACGACACGTTCCCGCCGGTCACTGGAGTCTCGAAGGCTTGGCAGGCTTCGGCCATCCCCAGGACTGCTTCACGGAACTGATAGTAGATGTGAGACTTGAGTGGGTTGCCGAAGTTCAGATTGTTGGTAATCGCAAGGGGGAGCGCACCGACGCATACGAGGTTGCGGGCCGCCTCGGCCACCGCGATCTGAGCACCGCGACGCGGCGCGAGATAGACGTATCGTCCGTTACAGTCGGTGGTGGCTGCCACCGCCCGCCGCGTGCCTCGAATTCGCACGACGCCCGCGCTCCCTCCTGGACGCTGGACGGTGCTCGTGCGGACCGTGGAGTCGTACTGACGGTGCAACCACGTCTTGGACGCCAGGTTGGGCGAGGCCATCAGGGAGAGGAAGTCATCCGAGAGATCACCGTCTCGGTGGAACCGCGACAGATCATGGGTCTTCCGCGTCCGGACTGCCTCCCCCTCCACGCCCTCGCGTTCATACGTCGGACACCCTTCCGTGAGCGGTAGGGCTGGGATGTCGGCCACGACCTCGCCGTGCTCCAGCACCCGGAACTGTCCGTCGTCGGTTACGTGCCCGACCACCTCGGCCTCCAGTTCCCACTTGGTGAGGATGTCCCGGACCTGCGCCTCGTGCCCAGACTTCGCCACCACCAGCATCCGCTCCTGCGACTCCGAGAGCAGGATCTCATAGGGGGTCATGCCCTCTTCCCGGACTGGGACATCCGCCACTTCGAGCACGATCCCGCTTCCGCCTCGACCAGCCATCTCGGATGCCGAGGAGGTCAGGCCCGCTGCCCCCATGTCCTGAATGCCCACGATGTGGTCGCTCTTGATGAGCTCCAGGGAGGCTTCGAGCAGGAGCTTCTCGGTGAAGGGGTCGCCGATCTGTACCTGGGGTCGACTGTCCAACGAGTCTTCGTTCAGCTCCTCACTGGCGAAGGTGGCGCCGTGAATCCCGTCCCGTCCCGTGTTGGCCCCGACTGCCATCATGGAATTGCCTACCCCGGCCGCCACGCCGGTGATCAGGTCGTCATGCCGCATCAACCCCAGGCACATGGCGTTCACGATGGGGTTGCCCTCGTAGCCCCGATCGAATTGGACCTCGCCACCGATGTTGGGGATGCCCACGCAGTTGCCGTAGTCTCCCACGCCCTTCACCACACCCGCGAATAGGTACCGGACCCTCGGCGAACTCAGGTCCCCGAACCGGAGGGAATCGAGCACCGCGATGGGACGGGCGCCCATGGTGAAAATATCGCGTAGGATACCCCCAACCCCGGTCGCCGCCCCCTGATAGGGCTCCACTGCGGACGGATGGTTGTGGGATTCGATCTTGAACGCGAGCGCATAGCCGTCGCCAATGTCGATGACACCTGCGTTCTCCCCCGGTCCCTGAATGACCCAGGGCGCTTCGGTGGGCAATAGGCGCAGGAGGCGCTTCGAGTTCTTGTACCCGCAGTGCTCGGACCACATGGCGCTGAACACGCCGAGTTCCGTAAAGGTCGGGTCCCTCCCCAGGATGCGCTGGATGCGTTCATACTCGTCTGGAGACAGCCCGTGTTCGTCGACGAGCTCGGGCGTGATGTCGGGGTCCCCAGGTCGAGGCCGGGGGGGTGCTGCCGTCTTGTCAGTCACAATCGAGGTTTCAGGTGCCTACCAGGGAGGAGAGCAGAGAGGTAAACAGGGCTCGGCCGTCGGTGGAGCCGAGCAGGGGTTCCATGGCGCGTTCGGGGTGGGGCATCATGCCCATCACGTTGCCCTCGACGTTGGTAATGCCGGCGATGTCGAGCGCCGAGCCGTTCGGGTTGTACTGACCACCGACGGTTCCCCCGGGGGAGCAGTACCTGAACACAATTCGACCCTCGCCTTCGAGGGTGGCCAGGGTCTCGTCGTCGGCGTGGTAGTTGCCGTCCGCGTGGGCGATGGGGATGCGAAGCACCTGTCCCGATGCGTAGTCGGAGGTGAACGCCGTATCGTTGCGTCCCACCTCGAGCCAGACGTCCTGGCTGAGAAAAAGCCGGCCACGATTCCTGAGGAGGGCTCCTGGCAGGAGCCCCGACTCACAGAGGATCTGGAAGCCATTGCAGATGCCCAGAACCGGACCCCCCGCCTTCGCGAAGCGCACGACCGACTCCATGATGGGACTCAGGTGTGCGATGGCTCCCGCACGCAGGTAGTCACCGTAGGAGAACCCGCCCGGGAGGAGGACCACGTCCACGTTCGCAAGGTCCGTATCTTTGTGCCATAGGAACCGTGGCTCGGCCCCGACCATCTTGAAGGCGTGGTAGGCATCGTAGTCACAGTTCGAGCCTGGGAAGGTGACGACCGCTGCTTGGACGCTCATGCCGGGTTCGCAACCCTCACCGACTCCACCTCGAAGTCTTCCGTGACCGGATTGGCCAGTAGCCTGCGGGATACGGCATCTGCCGTTTCGCGGGCGCTCGCTTCGTCCTTTGCTCTCACATGCAGGGAGATGGACTTCCCGATTCTCACGTCATCGATGCCGTCGAACCCCAGTGCGTTGAGTGCGTGATGTACGGCATTCCCTTCGGGGTCCAACAGTCCGGGGCGGGGTGTGACTCGGATGTCGACCAGGAACTCGGTCAAGAAAGATCCTCCCTGTGATCCGGGGATAGTGTGGCGCCACCCCGGCGTAGGTCGTCGTAGTTCAATGGGCGCTCGGCGTCGTCTGGGCTCGCCTGATCGAGGAGTGGGTCACGCTCGGGCAGGCGTTCCAGCAGTCCCAAGATAAACGATCTCGCGAGGCCCGCGGAGGTGTAGATGGCCAGGGCGGGGAAGAAGTAGTACCGCGGCACGGTGATGGCCAGCACGACGGCCGTTGCCATCGCCACTGCACTCACAACGCCCGTGCGCGTGCGGAGGTTCAGGCGGGGCACGACCGGATAGGGCACGTGGCTCAACATGAGTACCGACACCAGCACCACCATCCCCGCGAGGAACTCGGGCGACGCCATCCCCATGAGGTTGCTCTGGAAGAAGGCCGTCTGCGAGAAGGGATAGAACGTCGCCAGCAACATTCCCCCGGACGGGGAAGGCAGTCCCATGAAGAACTTATGCGCGCGACCATCCTGCTCGACGTTGAAGCGCGCCAGTCGAATCACGACAGCGGCCACGTGCGTGAACGGAACGAGCCAGCCCCACCCGTCCAGAAAGTACGTCGTATAGAGCAGGTAGGCGGGCGCCACTCCGAAGGACACCACGTCGACCAACGAGTCCAGTTCGGCACCGAAGCGAGAGCCTGTCCGGGTGAAGCGCGCCACTCGACCGTCCAGGTTGTCCGTTATGGCCGCGAACACGATCAACCAGGCAGCCGTGATCGGATCTCCGCGGTCGGCAAGGACGATGGCATACACGCCGAGAAACAGGTTGGCGATCGTGAACGCCGACGGGAGGATCAGGACTCCGCGCTGAAGGCTGGACTCCCGTTTCAGAATCATGACGTCTCCGGGCTGGTGGCCGGGTGGACCCGCGCCACGACCGTCGTACCCACGGAAACCTTGTCGTCCACCTGCACCTCGAGGGGCCAGTCCGCCGGGAGGAAGAGGTCCACCCGCGACCCGAAACGAATCAAGCCGATGCGAGCACCGTGCGCGACTTCGTCTCCCACGTCCGGATCCGTCACGATACGCCGTGCCACCAGACCCGCGATCTGTCGCACCAGAATGGGTCCATGTTCGGTTCGAATTCCCAAACTCGCCTGTTCGTTGGCCTCGCTGGCCTTCGGTTCCCAGGCCGCAAGATAGAGCCCCGGGTTGTATTCGCGAAGTTCCACCGTGCCTTCCAAGGGCGCGCGCTGGATATGCACGTTGAAGATCGACAGGAAGATGGAGATACGGTGTCCCGGCTCACCGAGGTAGGGTGGATCGTCGACGGTCACGATCTCGACCACCCTGCCCTCGGCGGGTGACAGTACCGCCATCGTATCGGTGGGCGGGGCGATCGGGGGATCCCGGAAGAAGTGGCGGGTGAAGAGACCGAGGGCGAACAACGCAGGGATGAGGACCCGCAACCCAAGAGTTGCCCAGTCACTCTCGAAGGTGCCCCTCTCGTGGAGTACGATCAGGACGACCATGATCAGCATCGGCGTGTAGAAGAACGGAATGCCTTCGCGGGCCATGCGACCGAACATGGACTACCGGTCTCCGAGCGTTCGAGCGGGTTCGTAGTCCGCCAACGACTCTCCGGTCAGCGTTTCGAAGATCTCCAAGTAGCGCCGGGTGGTGTCCTCCACGACCTCGGGGGCGAGCGGCGGAGGGGGAGGTTGCTTGTCCCAATCCAACGTCTCCAGATAATCGCGGACGGGTTGCTTGTCCAAGGACTCTTGGATTCCCCCTGGCGCGTAGGTGGCGGCGGGCCAGTACCTGGAGGAGTCCGGGGTCAGGACCTCGTCGATCAGCCGAAGGCGGCCCTCCCGGTCGAGGCCGAACTCGAACTTGGTGTCGGCGAGTATGATCCCCGCGGCGTCGGCGACCTCCACTCCGACCTGGTAGATCTGCTTGGAGCGCTCGCGGAGCTCGGAGGCGACCTCTTCCCCCAGCAGGGTGCAAACGATGTCATACGTGATGTTCTCGTCGTGCCCTTCTACAGCCTTGGTGGCTGGCGAGAATATGGGTTGGGGAAGCCGACCGCTCATCACCAGCCCTCTGGGCAGCGGTTCTCCGGCGAGCGTGCCCGTCACCTCGTACTCCTTCCAGGCGGAGCCAGAGATGTACCCCCGCACCACACACTCGACGGGGAGCGGATGGGTGCGCCGTACCAACATGGTGCGCCCCGCCCAGGCATCCTCCGGCACCTGGCTCAGCGCCGGAACCGCCTGCCGAATGGTGGCGGGGTGCGCACTCAGTAGATGGTGGTCCAGCACGCCCTCCAGTTGGGACAGCCACCACGCGGTGAGCTGCGTCAACACCTGTCCCTTGAATGGCACACCCTCGCTCATCACCACATCGAACGCGCTGACGCGGTCGCTCGCCACCATGAGCAGTCGTTCGTCGTCCACCTCATAGACCTCGCGGACCTTCCCGCGATGCACGCGGGGCAGGGGGAGGTCGGGATGGGTGAGCGCCTCGGTCAAACTCGAACCTCAGGCTGCAAGGCGTCCGAGCCCAGTGCCGTCGCCCAACGTTCCAGGGCCGGCTGGACGGCCGTTGCCAGGAAGTCATCCACCTGTTCTGGTGCCCGACCCACGAAACGGGCTGGATCCACCAGGGTCTCGATATCCGACTGCGAAAGACCGAAGGCGGGGTCGTCCGCGATACGAGCCACGAGGTCGTTGTCGGTCGCGCCGGCCTTGAGTCGGTCGGCGGCCGCGTGGGAATGTACGCGGATCTGTTCGTGCAGCGCCTGGCGGTCGCCTCCCTTTTGAACCGCGGCCATGAGCAGGGTCTCGGTGGCCATGAAGGGCAGCTCGCCAGCCAGGCGCCGCTGGATCATGGCGGGATGAACCACCAGTCCGTCACTGACATTTTCGGCGAGCACCAACATTCCGTCGGTGGTCAGGAAGGCGTCAGGCACCGAGAGCCGCCGGTTCGCGGAGTCGTCCAGCGTGCGCTCCAGCCATTGGGTGGCAGCCGTATAGGCGGGATCCACCGACAGCGCGATGACATGGCGAGCCAGTGCGCCCATCCGCTCCGCGCGCATGGGATTGCGCTTGTAGGGCATCGCTGACGAGCCGATCTGCTCCTTTTCGAAGGGCTCTTCCACCTCTCGTAAGTGGGCCAACAAGCGCAGGTCGTTTCCGAGTTTGGCCGCAGACTGGGCGACGCCCGAGAGCGTGGCGAGCACCTGAGCATCCACCTTCCGAGCGTACGTCTGGCCGGTGACCCTGAAGCGACGTTCGAAGCCCATCTTCTCAGCCAACCGTCGGTCCAGCTCATCCACCTTGGCGCCGTCGCCACCGAACAGCTGGAGAAACGACGCCTGTGTGCCCGTGGTGCCCTTGGCTCCCCGGAACCTCAGGTGGTCGATCCGATGCCCGATTTCCTCGAGATCCAACAGGAGGTCCTGAATCCAGAGTGTGGCGCGTTTCCCGACAGTGGTGGGCTGGGCCGGTTGGAAGTGGGTGAACCCCAACGTGGGCAGGGCTCGGTGCTGCTTCGCGAACTCCGCCAGTACAACCACGGTGCGGGCCACCCGCGAGGCGACCAACTGCAGGGCCTCCCGTTGGATGATCAGGTCGGTGTTGTCTCCCACGAACGCACTGGTGGCACCGAGATGGATGATGCCCTGGGCCGCGGGCGCGGCGTCTGCGAAGAGGTGGACGTGGGCCATGACGTCATGTCGAAAGCGGCGCTCGTACTCCGCGGCTCTGTCCAGATCGAGGTCGTCGAGGTGGGCCCGCATTTCTTCGAGCGCTGCGGTCGGAATGTCGAGTCCCAGTTCGCGCTGCGTCTCGGCCAGTGCGAGCCAGAGCCGTCGCCAGATCCCAAAGCGGTGGCCCGGCGAGAAGAGGCGCTGCATGTGGCTCGACGCATAGCGCTCGGTGAGAGGGTGTCGGTACTCGGCGTTCGAGGGGGTCATCTCCGTCATCTCCGGAGGAGTAGGTCGCGGGTGTACAGGCCACCCCCTCGCTCGAAAACGAGTCGGACGCGGCCTCCGGCCCGGGCCACCGCTTCCAGTGCGGCAGCGGCGTCGGGCGCATTCCCGATCGTGGCTCGATTCACCTGCCTGAGAACGTCTCCGACCGCCAAGCCCAGTTGGCTGGAGATCCGAGCGGGCGCCGCCACAACCAGCGCCCCCTCCTCGCTCGCCAGTCCTCGCTCGGCCTTAACGGCTGGGCTTACCGTAATGAAGGTGATCCCGCCAAGCGCTTCCACTCGCTCTGCGGTCACCGTGGGCAGCGGAGTGGCTGTGAGCGTGACCGGGTTCGACAGCCCCTCGATTTCGAAGCTCACGCGGTCTCCCGCCCGTAGGTCCAGTAGCACCGCCTGGTAGTCCAACGGGTCGGTCAGGGGCCGGCCCTGACTGGAGACGATCCGACGCCCCGCCACCAAGCCTGCCTCTGCGGCCGGAGACCCACCGGCGACCGAGCGTATTTCGACCCCACTGGTCCTTCCCCATTCGTCGGCAGCGACGGCCTGCACGCCCAGCCCCAACCAGGCTCGCGCCACCTGACCGTGGTTAGCGAGATCCTCTGCGATGCGCAGTGCCCGGTCGATGGGAATGGCGAATCCGAGCCCCTCACTGCCACCCGAACGACTGAATATGGAGGTATTTACACCGATTACCTCACCTAATGCATTGACCAGAGGGCCCCCGGAGTTTCCGGGGTTGATCGACGCGTCCGTCTGGATCATCCCCAGGTAGAACCCCCGGTCGTTGGCGTCGGGAACGATGTGGCGACCCAGTGCCGAGATCACTCCCGACGTGACCGTGGGCTCGGGGTTGGACAGCAGGTCTCCGAATGGGTTGCCAATGGCCACGGCCCACTCGCCGATCATCAGGCCCTCCGACGTGCCCAGTGGCGCCGCAGGCAGGGTGGCCCCATCGGGCGCTCGAAGTACCGCGATGTCCGTAATGGGGTCTACGCCGAGTAGCTCCACTTCGATGTCCTGACCGTCGGGGAGCGTGACGCGCAACCGATCCGCCCCTTCCACGACGTGGGCGTTGGTGAGGATCCGCCCCTCTCCGTATACGAAGCCGGAACCCAAACCGGTGACCACCCTCGGCCTCGAGAAGAACGGATCGAAGAAGCTCGAGCCGCCCTGCTGGCGACGCATCACATGGACGCTGACCACCGCGGGTGCCACCCGCTCGGCTGCGCGCACGATCGCGTTGACCCGGGACCGCTCGACGTCGTCCGAGACCACCGGGACCTGGGCCTGAAGGGTGTCCATGACAGCCGGACCCGCCCCGCCCGGATCGCACCCGACGAGCCCGAGGAGCGCAATCCAGAGGGTGCCGATCCGCGCGGATCCCCCTCCCGTCATCCCATCCCTCGTCACCACCTCAGAGCTCAGCGCCGAGCGCCTGCCAATCCTTCATAAACTGCGCGAGGCCCTTGTCCGTAAGTGGATGCTTCAAGAGCTGATACAGTACCTTGGGCGGAATCGTGGCGCAGTCCGATCCCAGCCGCATGGCTTCGACGAAGTGTCGAGGGTGTCGGACCGATGCGGTGAGGATCTCGGTCTCGATTCCGAAGTTGTCGTAGGTCTCCCGGATCTCGGAGATGAGTCCCATCCCGTCGTGACCGATGTCGTCCAGGCGCCCCACGAAGGGCGAGATGTAAGAGGCTCCGGCCTTGGCAGCCAGAAGCGCCTGCGGTCCGGAGAAGCACAGGGTGACGTTCACACCGATTCCCTCAGCACGAAGTCTGCGGCACGCACCCAGGCCGTCCTCGGTCAGGGGAACTTTGATGACGATGTTGTCGTGGATCGCAGCGAGTTGCTTCCCCTGCGAGAACATCTCGTCCGCGTCCAGCGCTACGACCTCGGCACTGATGGGCCCGTCCACCACCTCGCTGATCTCGCGGAAGACGTCCCGCGGTTCGCGGTCCCCGATGGCCTTGGCCATAAGAGAGGGGTTGGTGGTGATGCCGTCGATCAGACCGGCCGCTGCGGCACGACGGATCTCCGTGAGGTCGGCCGTGTCGAGAAAGATCTTCATGGGGCGCTTTGACTCCAGGGGGCTGAAGGTCGTTCGAGTTCGGGATCCCAGGCGGGGTCACCCGGATAACGTACATGGGCGAGGAAGAGGCCGCTGGGAGGGGCGGGGGGAGAGGTCACCACGCCGACTTTGGCCGCGAGGAGTTCCGAAAACTCTGAAAAAGGCCGGCGCTGCTCAGCCACCTCCATCATGGTGCCCACCAGGTAGCGAACCATGTGGTGAAGGTACCGATCCGCAGTGATCAGGAATTCGTACCCCAGCTCCCAGGGCCGCCACTCAGCGCGCGCGACCGTGCAGACATCCCCGCGCTCGGGTTGGCCGCTGCGCGCGAAGCGAACGAAGGAGTGGGTGCCCAGCAGTTGCGCCGCACATGGATGGAGCATGGCTGGGTCCACAGCGCGCTGCGAGCCGCCACAAAACGGGGCGACGAAGGGGGACTGTCCACGGCCTTGGGTCGCCAACCGGTAGAGGTAGCTCCTGGCCGCCGCGTCGAACCGGGGATGGAAAGCAGGGGCCACCCGCTCGACTCGGCTGGCCCAAATGTCTCGGGGGAGGAGAGCATTGAGCGACTGCTGAAACGAGGCCGCTGTCCATTTCGCGGGCACGGTCCACGAAGCGACTTGCCCAGACGCGTGCACGCCGCGATCGGTACGCCCGGAGCCCAACACGGGTCTGCGCGACCCGGTGAGTCGTTGGACGGCCCGCTCCACCTCACCCTGGACCGTCGGAACATCGGGCTGAACCTGCCACCCAAAGAACCGGGACCCGTCGTACTGAAGCGTGACGCGGAGGCGAATTTCCTCCTCAGAGTTCACGCCGGAAACCTAGGTTCCTCCGTTGGGGCGTCAACCCTGATTTGCAGCGTGGTCCTAGGCTTCAGCGGTACCCAGTGTCGGAAGGGGCCGCACCAGCGCGCGAAGGCGCCACGGTCCCGGAACCGGGGAGCGGCGGTAGGGTTGGTTCAGCATGACGATCTCGGTGGTTCGCGTCGTCAGGCGACCCACAACGAAGGGTACTCTCATGTCATCTCTCCTTGGCCGCTGTCAATCAGTATTTCCGAATCACGCCGACGACGATTCCCTGCACGGCGACATCTTCCGAAGGGACCACGATGGGTTCCATCGACTCGTTGGCGGGTTGCAGGCGGACGCGATCACCGGGCTCGCGATACAGCTTCTTCACCGTGACCGAGTCGCCGCCTACCAAAGCGACGACCATCTCACCGTCCGATGCGGTCTGCTGCGAGCTGACCACGATGTAATCGCCGTCCCGAATCTGCTCCTCGATCATGGAATTCCCTTCCACGCGGAGCACATAGTTCTCACTTCCACGGCGTATCATGTCCGCTGGGACCGACAGCCTTTCGTGGTCGGTGACGGCCTCGATGGGCAGGCCCGCCGCCACAGCACCGAGGAGCGGCAGCTCCACGGCGGAGTGGAGTGCACCGTCTCGTACGACTTCCAGGGACCGACTCTCATTGTATGACTTCCGAACGTAGCCCTTCCGCTCGAGGTTGCTCAGGTGCTCGTGGACGGTGGCCAGCGACGCATAGCCGAACGCGTCCGCGATTTCCTCGAAGCTCGGGGCATAGCCCGAGTTCTCGATGAACGACTCGACGTAGTCGAGGATTTCTTTTTGCCGCTTGGTCAGGGGCATTGGCAGTCTCCGTGCGGATCCCGAACAAGAACCGAATACACGATAACCCGAAGGTTCCCCGAAGCGCAAGCCGTCCCGTGCGATGAGCTCCCGTGCGGCAGGCCCAGGAGGGGCAGGCCATCCCTCGGATCCCGATGGGTGCCGGGCCTTGCCTTGCAAGGACGTTGGGGCTCCATTTGGTCCGGTCCATGCGGTATGGAGCAGCCTGTTCTAAACCCGTTTCTCAGCCGGCGTCTGGCGTGAGGTCAGGGCCTGCCTAGCCAACTTGAGCTATTGATCGTGGGACCAGCGGGAGCCGAGTGACCCCTTCGCCTTCCAGTCGAACCGGCCCGGCGCCGGAAGAATCGGAGATCCCCGAGCTTCCGCTCGAGGAGGCCCGCGATCTCTTCACGGTACTCCAGAAGGCCTTGCGAGCCTTCCTCCTATACGACGAAAACAACCCGGTCTACCAGAGGTTCGTGCGCAATCTCCAGGGTGCGTTCGAGGCGCTCTGGGAGGACGTGGACGAGCTCCGCGTCCAGGTGGAGGAGTTCCGGTTTCTTTGGTTCGGTGAGGAGATCTACCACAACGACACTCGCTCGGAATCGCTGGCGTTCACGTTTTACAAGGATGGGGTCCGCGACGTCCGCTTCCTGAAGGGGATCGAGGAAGACGAACTGGAACCCCTGCTACAGGTTCTGCAGAAAGCGCGTTCGGTAAGGGCCGAGGGTGAGGATCTCCTGACCATCCTCTGGGAGGCGGACCTCAAGTCTCTCGAGTACCACTACATCGACCTGCTGGCCGAAGGCGTGGACGTACCCGACAAGGATCCGGGGCTTCCGGATCTTTCGGCGGCCTTCGAGGAGGAGGTGGCCGACGACGCGGAGCTGGTGCCGATCAACGAGCAGGCTCCGGAGTCTGAGCCTCCCAAGGCGAAGGTGGGCGCGGACGACTTCAATCCCACGCTCTACTCGTTCGATCCCCGTGAGGTGGAACAGCTCCGCAAGGAGGTCGAGTCGGAGATGGAGCGGGACATTCGACAGGATGTGCTGTTCGCGCTGTTCGATCGACTGGAGGACCCAGGTCGGCCGGAGCGCCAGCTCCACATCGTGGACATGTTCCGCTCGCTGCTTCCCAGCCTGCTGTCTCGTGGTGAAATCCGCCCTGCCGCGCTGCTGCTCGAAGGGGTCCACGAGGAACTGGCTCGGCCCGGCGTGCTGTCGGAGGAGGCGAAGGCACATGCCAACGCGGTCCTCGATGAGGTCAGCGGGTCCGAAGCCATCGAGGAGCTGGTGTTCGCCCTGGCGGATGGTGGCATGCATGTGGGTCCGGAGGAACTCGCCCACTTCCTCCAGTACCTGCGGGGCGGGGCCTTGGAACCCCTGATCAGGGCCTCCATGGGCTCCGAGGACAAGCGGATTCGGGCCTTACTCCTGGGTGCGGTGGCGAACATCGGGAAGCGAAACCCTGGCGCGGTGCTTCAGCTCCTCGATGGCCAGGACGAGCTGGTGTTGGCGGGAGCGTGCCGGATGGTGGGCGAGATGGGCTTGGGAGCAGCAGGTGCCCGACTGGCCGAGTTGGCGAGCCATCCCGCCGCGTCGGTGCGGTTGGCCGTCGTAGAGTCCTCGGCCAAGCTCAAGGTCTCCACGGCGGCGACGGGCCTGGAGGCAGCGCTCAAGGACTCTGACCGTGCGGTACGGATCGCGGCCGCCCGGGCCCTCGGGGACCTGAGGTATCAACCCGCGGCCAAGGCGCTCAAGGCAGTGGTGACCGGAAGAGCGCTGAAGTCGGCGGACATCTCCGAGAAGATCGCCTTCTTCGAGAGTTATGGCGCCCTGGGTGGGGACGAAGCCGTCGAACTGCTCGGGAACCTGCTCAACAAACGAAGCCTCTTGGGGCGCCGTGAACCCGAGGAAATCCGGGCGGGTGCAGCCTTGGGATTGGGTCGCGCAGGGACGCAGGCTGCGCTGGCCCACTTGCGGGCCGCCCGCTCGGCCACCGAACCCGTGGTCCGAAGTGCCGTGGGTCGTGCCCTACGCATGGAGCGGGAGGGATCGTGAACCAGCCCGACGAGCGCGCGCAGGCCCAGGCCCTGCAGCGAGATGGGAAGCACTTCCTGTCTTCGCTGTATGCGCTCCTCAGGGCCCTGAAGTTTTATCCGGTTGAGAACGAGACGGTGCAGTCCGCGCTGGAAGAGCTCCACTCCTTTACGGTGCAGATCCTTCAGGGGGAGGGAGCGCTGGAGCTGAGGGCGGTCGGTGAGTTCTTCTTCTTCAACGAGGTCCGCCTCCGGCTCGAGTTGTCCAACTACTCCACGTTCGGGAGTATCGGAAAAGTCTTCAACGACCATGGTGTCGGTGAGGTCACGGTGATGGAGGGCGTGGAGAAGCGGGAGTGGGCGCCCTTCTTGGCGCTTCTGCTGCGTCGTCCTCAGGGGGAGGACCCCTACGAGGCATTCATCCAGGGGGCCGAGACCGCGGACATCCCCCACTTCGATTTCCGGCCCGAACACGAAGTTCAGTCTCCGGCGTCTGAAGAGGAGCAGCTCCAGGCGGCCAAACGCACCTACGTGCGTTCGGTGAAGGTGGCCAAGGACGTGCTCACGGACGTTCGGCTGGGGAAGGCCGTGAACGTGCGCAAGGTGAAGCGCGCCGTTCAGACCATCGTGGATCAGGTGCTCTCCGATGAGCCTTCGCTGATCGCCATGACGACCATGCGTGACTTCGACGAGTACACGTTCACCCATTCGGTCAACGTGTGCATCTTCAGTCTCGTGATCGGTCAGCGGTTGGGATTGGATAAGCGACAGCTATACGAGCTCGGTCTCGGCGCGCTCTTCCACGACGTCGGGAAGATGAAGATCGACTCCGAGATCATCAACAAACCGGGTGGACTCTCCGACGAGGAGTGGGCGGAGTTGAAGGAACACCCCACTGAGGGGATGCTGTCGCTGTTCGAGATGCGGGGCTTTACCGACTTGCCCTACCGTCAAATGCTCATTGCCTACGAGCATCACATGAAGATCGATCTCACGGGCTATCCGGAGAATCGACGGCCGCGGGTGCCCGGCCTGTTCTCCCGGATCGTGGCGGTAGCTGACGCGTTCGACGCAGGCACTTCGATTCGTAGCTATCAGTACGAGCCGTGGCCCGCCGACGAGGTGTTGCGAGAGATGCGAGAAAACCCACGTAGGGGGTTCGATCCGCTGCTGGTCCGCGCACTCATCAATGCTACCGGCGTCTTTCCGGTCGGGACGCTGGTGATCCTGGATACGTTGGAAATGGCGGTCGTTTCGCAGGCGAGTCCGGATCCCGAAAAGCTCCACCAACCCAGGGTGGTGGTCATCTCCGACGCAATGGGCGTTCCGAGGGCGGAGCCCTATCCCCTCGATCTGTCGGAGCGGGACGAGGTCACGGGCGAGGTCAAGAGGTCGATCATCAAGACCACCGACCCGCAGAAGTACGGCATCCGCGTATCGGACTTCGTCACCTAGGCACCCCTACTGTTCAGTCAGCCTCGGATAGGCGCTCCAGCACTCTGCGGTCGGGGGTGACGAACAGCGTCTTGGTCCGCTCCACAGCTACCGCACCCGGGGGCGACTTCCGTGGCTTGCGTACGTACTTTCGTCGGGTCCAGTCCACCGGGACCAGATTCGAATGTTTGGCACTGGAGTGAAGCGCGGCCAGGATGGCTGCCTCCTCCAGGTCGCGAGCGGGGGGTGGATCGTCGGCGTCCCAACGGAGCACGACGTGAGCGCCGCCGCCCCCCCGTGCGTGTAACCAGACCTCTTTGGGCCGGGCGACCTTGAACGTCAGGAGGTCGTTGAAGCGTGCTCCTCGCCCCACCAGAATGGGGATTCCCCCTGAGCTGGTGAAGGCTCGGTAGGGGTCGCGAGTCGATTGCTGTTCGTTCCCGCGCTCGCCGCGAGACTCGGTGCGGGTGTGCAGCGCCAGCTCCTCCTCACTCCATCGCCCATCCTTCCATCGCTTGATCTGCTTCGAGAGCGACTCCACACGGGCCTCGGCCCCTGCGATGAGGTGCGGGATTTCCTCACGGGCCCGCTCCGCTTTTCGGGCCCGCCGGTAGAACGCGTCGGCATTCTCGCGCGGTGAGGTCTTCGGGTCGAGCTCAACTTCGACAGGGGTTCCGTCGAACCCCTCGATCTCCACGAGGCGTTGGCCCGATGGAACGTCGTGAAGTCGAGCAAGCAGCAAATCCGCGATACTCCGGAGGTGGTCTGGATCGACGGTCCGATCCAGCTCTCGCTCGAGGGAGCGCAGCGACTTCTGCGCCTTCTTGAGCTCCCGTGCGAGTGCGCGCAGGGCCTCGGATGGTGGGGAGGGAAGCGCTCTCTGATCGACGCGATGCAGCAGCGTATCCGCGGCCACGCACGAGTACGCCCCCAGGGGCACGGGGTACGGCGCTCCCTCTGCACCTCCCAACCGTACCGGCTCCTCGGCCGCGGCGCTGGCAAGCCGCTGCCAGAGCGCGAAGCCCCACTCCGCGCCGGATTCCCGCCCGAGCAGTGACGACGCATTGACCTTGCTCGCCCAGGCGACTCGGCGCACGAGATCCCGTTCAGCCGTGGGCGGCTCGAGACCCTCCACGATCCTCTGCCATTCGGGCTCGGTCATGTCCCCCTTCGCCCATGGGCGACCCGTGGGCGAGGGTGGGGCATAGGCCTGTCCTCTCACCAAGCGGTCGTTGGGCCGCTGAACAGATTCGATGACGCCCCCGGCCACCCAGATGGCGTTGTGTCGTCGGGGTAGCCACTCGAGCTCCAGGCGATGCGCTTTGGGTGTTCCCCTGAGCCTTCGTAGCTCGATGGTGAGTCGCCGCTCGTCCGGCGGGGCGGTGACCGTTTGCACGTTGGCAGGGAGCGGGCGACTCCCCGCAAAAGGCTCACAGGGGCCCATCCAGCGGATCTCTGCATCCATACCGGGCAGACGGAACTCGAGGGTTCCGGCCCGGAGGAAGAGGTACAGGCACTTCCCTGGACGATCCATGAGGAGTGCGCGTGTACGTTCCCCGGCAAGTCGTTCGTGTAGTTCGGCGGCGAGACCCCGTACGTACACGGAGTCGAACGCGTCGGGCAGTTCAGGCATCGGGCGGATCATGCATCGGGCGAGTCCTCGCAGCTAGTGTGGATTGACACTACTGTGGTTGCGGTCTAGCTTGCGCCACCACCGGCTAAGCGTCTGCCGCAAAACACTTTCTGCCATCCGAGGCCCCGCTTGTCGAGCCCGCAGTCCTCCGGGCGTCCCCGTCCGAGTGTTCGCCGTTTCGGCAAGATGAAACGCGAGGGGGAACGTATCGTGTGCCTGACCGCGTACGATTTCACGTTCGCGAGGCTGGTGGAGCGTGCCGGCGTCGATTTCATCCTGGTGGGCGACTCCCTCGGCCAGGTCGTTCTCGGTTACGACTCCACCGTGCCGGTCACCATGGACGAGATGATCCACCACGCGAAGGCGGTCAAGCGCGGTGCTCCGTCCACGTTCATCGTGGTGGATCTCCCCTTCTTGGCGTACCAGACCACCGTGGCGGACGCGCTCTTCAACGCGGGCCGTGTGTTGAAGGAATCCGGGGCCCACGCGGTGAAGTTGGAGGGCGGCGGACCGGCGGAGCTACGGACCATCGAGGCGCTCGTCCAGGCGGGGATTCCGGTCATGGGGCACCTGGGGCTCACCCCTCAGGCCGTGCACCGGATCGGCGGGCATCGCGTCCAGGGCAGAGTAGCCGAGGAGCGTGAGCGGCTGTTGACCGAGGCGGCCGCACTCGAGACGGCAGGTTGCTTCGGCATGGTGCTGGAGCTGATCCCCGCCGACCTGGCCAGCGAGGTGACGTCGAGTGTGGGGATCCCCACGATCGGCATCGGTGCCGGGGCCGCGTGCGACGGACAGGTCCTCGTCGTCTATGACGCGCTCGGTTTGAACGCCGACTTTCGACCGCGCTTTCTGAAGCGCTTTGCCGAACTCGATGGCGAGGTCACGGATGGGCTCCAGCAGTTCGTGAATGAGGTGCGGGCCGGGCAGTATCCAGGGCCCGAGCACTCGTTCTAGAAGGCTGTGGAGGTTGTCGCCCAGATCCCGTCCTTATGGACCCGGCTCGCCGAGGCCCGTGGCGCCGGTCAACGCATCGCCCTCGTGCCCACGATGGGTGCGCTCCACGACGGACATCTCTCGCTCGTGGATCGCGCGCGAGAGGATGCGGACGTCGTGGTGGTTTCCGTCTTCGTGAACCCGCTCCAGTTCGGTGAAGGCGAGGACCTCGACGTCTATCCCAGGGAGCTCGAGCGGGATGCTCGGTTGGCAGAGGCGCACGGGGCTGACCTGCTCTTCGCTCCGACGCCCGAGCAGATGTACCCGGAGGGGTCTCCCCAGGTGTCGGTCGATCCCGGTCCGCTTGCGAATCGTCTGTGTGGTGTGCACCGCCCGGGGCACTTCCGTGGGGTCCTGACCGTGGTCTGCAAGCTCTTCAACATCGTAGGGCCCGACGTGGCTGTGTTCGGGCGCAAGGACTTCCAGCAATCGGTGCTCATCAGGCGCATGGTCGCCGATCTCAACCTGGACTTGGACGTGCGGGTTGCTCCCATCGTGCGGGAGCCCGACGGGACCGCGCTCAGTTCTCGGAACCGCTACCTGTCGGCGGCTCAACGCACCGACGCCTCCGGCATCTCGCTGGGGTTGAGGGCGGCGGCCGCTCGTTTCGCAGAGGGAGAACGGGCTGCCGCAAGGCTGCGGGCGGCCTACCATGCGGTCGTTGGGAAGCGCGCCCACCTGGCGCCCCAGTACGACGAGGTGGTGGACCCTGACTCCTTGGCATCCCTCGATGAGGCCGTCCCCGGCTCGGTTCTCGCAGTGGCGGCCTACTGTGGCGAAACGAGGCTGATCGACAACATCGTGCTCGGAGTCTCAGATGGCTTCTAAGTTGCACCCTATCGTGAAGGCAGCCGCCAAGGGGCGCTTCCCTGATTGGACCGTGGCGGGGACCGGGCGTCGCGCCCACATGAGGAGGGTGTCCAAGCTGATGCGGCAGTGGGCCGAAGAGTTGGGTCTGAACTCGCGTCACCGGGATCGTTGGGCTGCCGCAGGGCTCCTGCACGACGTGCTCCGAGAGGAGCGTCACGACGTGCTCCGGTCGCAGGTACCGGGGAAGCTGGCGCAACTCCCTGGGCCAGTGCTTCATGGCCCAGCAGCCGCCCAGCGGCTCAAGGAAGAAGGCGTGAGCGACAAGGAGCTCCTGCAAGCGGTCAGCTTCCACACGTTGGGACACCCCCGGTTTCGGGTGATGGGACGCGCGTTGGGAGCGGCCGACTTCCTCGAGCCCCGACGCACGTCCCTGCCGGAGTTGCGCAAGCCACTGCGGAAGCTCATGCCCAAGAAGCTCGACCACGTGGTCTTCGCAATCATGTCCGAGCGGCTCCGACAGCTCCTCGCCAAAGGGCGTCCGGTGTCGCAGTACTCCGTGGATTTCTGGAACGTCCTGGTACGTGAGCGGAATGGCTGACGTCCGGACGGGGCGTTGGCGTTGACCCGCGGTTCCCACGTACGCCGCCTTGGCGTGGGTGTCGTGTTGTTGGCAGTGGGCGTGGGGGTCGGTGTATGGCTGGCCTCCAACTGGGGGCCAGGGGTCTCGAGTCGGAACGCCGCCGGGGACAGCATTCCCCCTCCGGTGGCGGAGCGGGTGCGGGTCGAGGTGCTGAATGGCGGAGGGGTAGAGGGAGCTGCGCGTGCAGCGACCCGGATTCTCAGGGATGGCGGCTTCGACGTGGTCACCTACCTCAATGCGGAGAACTTCACGGACGGTCCCTCCGTAGTGCTGGATCGGGTCGGACGCCGTCGCTGGGCTGAGCAGGTGGGAGCGCTGTTGGGGATCCCCGGCATCCGGAATGAGCCCGACTCGACCCGACTTCTGGAAGTCACGGTTGTTCTGGGGCGAGAGTGGCGGCCTGAGCAGGCGCCGGTAGCGGTCGAGGCCCCGCGACCCTGGTGGGATTTGAGGGGTTATATTGGCGGGCGCCGGCGCTAGAGGGGTCGAGACGCCGGGGCACGAAACGAGGTGATGATGGCGAAGCGGGGCAAACGAGGAGACAAGAAGGCGGATGCCGGGCAGGCCTCGCCGTCCTCGGGCAATGGCCGCGTCACCCGCAAGGCCGCAGGTGGGAAGAAGGAGACTCAGTCCAGTTGGGCCGCGGATTGGGGTAAGTCGGCGCTGGGCGCGTTCGCGCTATTCTTGCTCATGCGGACCTTCCTGATCCAGACGTTCGTGATCACGTCAGGGTCGATGGAGGCCACGCTTCTCGTCGGGGACTACCTGGTGGTCAATCGGGCCGCCATGGGGAGTCGCGTGCCCTTCACGGGCGAGCCGGGACTGCGCATGCCGGGCTATTCCGACCCGCGTCGAGGCGATGTCCTGGTGTTCGATCCTCCACACGAGCAGACGCTCAAGCTGGTGAAGCGCCTGGTGGGGATGCCGGGAGACACGTTGGAGATGCTGGACAAGGTGTTGTTCCTGAACGGGGTGGCCCAGGACGAGCCCTACGTGTTGCACGAGGATGGGGACGGGGACGACATCCATCCGTGGATGCGCTGGCAACACGACTACCTGGCGCCCGGAGTGTCGGCCGAGGACTACCGACCCAGTCGAGACAACTGGGGGCCGATCGTCATTCCACCCGACAACTACTTCATGCTCGGCGACAACCGCGACAAGAGCCTGGACTCGCGGTACTGGGGACTCCTGGAAGCGTGGCGCGTGGAAGGGCGTGCGATGCGCATCTACTACTCCTACGACACCAACTCGGTGAAGCCGTTCAGGTTCTTCCGGGAGGCGAGAGCGGATCGCATCGGGGACGCCATTCGCTGAGTCGGTGCCGCAGGGTCGCCGGAACGCCTGCTAGGGCCTGTTCACGCTACGGAGATGCCCTCTGTTGCGCGTTCAGACGCAATCCGCACGGACCGGGTCATTTCACCGTCTGGCGGCGTTGTCTCTCGCTCCCGTAACGCTGCTACGCGTCGCTCGTTCCGCCTTGCCAGCCGAAGAAATGGCCTCGGCAGTGGCCATCTCCGTAGCGTGAACAGGCCCTAGCCCACGGCCGACGCGCGACTCGCCCGGAGTTGTCCACAGGCCGCATCGATGTCACGTCCCTTCGGTTCCCGGACGGCCACGCGGACTCCCGCCTTGGCGAGCGTCGCGGCGAAGAAGCGGATCCGCGCCTTGGGGCTCGCTGACCAAGGCTGAAACGGAATCGGGTTGAACGGAATCAAGTTCACGAACGCGCCCACCTCCTTGGCGAGTCGACCGAGCTCCGGGGCCAGTTCGGGCATGTCGTTTACATCCCGAATCATGGTGTATTCGAACGTGACCCGCCGAGCGCCCTGATCCTGTAGCGTCCGGAGCGCAGCCATCACCTCGGGTAGCGGATACCGCTTCTCGAGAGGGATGAGTTGCCGCCTCAGTTCGCTGGTGGGCGCGTGGAGGGACAACGCGAGTCGGAACTGCTCCGGCCGGGCCGCGAGCTCCAGCATTCCCGGGACCAATCCGACGGTCGACACCGTGATGCGGCGAGCCCCGAGCCCGTAGCCGTGGTTGAGCAGAGTCAGCGCCGGGAAGACGCCTTTGCGGTTCGCAAGCGGTTCCCCCATCCCCATGAACACCACGTTGGAGATGCGACCGTAGTCGTGCTCTTGAGCCCAACGAGTTGCTCCGCGGTACTGACTGACGATTTCGGACGGATCGAGCTGACGCCGAAAACCGCTCCAGCCAGTGGCACAGAACGTACACCCCATGGCACACCCCGCTTGGGAGGACAAGCAGAGAGTGAGACGATCGGGTGCCGGAATGAGCACCGACTCGATCAGCTCCCCGTCGGAGAGTCGCCAGAGCTGTTTCGCGGTCCCGTCCGCCGACCGCTGGGTCTCGGTCAGCTCCGGCTCTTCCAGGACAAAGGCCTGAGTGAGGCCCGTTCGCTCGTCGGCCGAGACATCGGTCATGTCCGCGAAGTCGGTCGCCAACCCCTCGAAGATCCAGCGGGCCACCTGCCGACTGCGGAAGGCGGGCTGCCCCCTGGTTTCGAAATGGGCTCTGAGCGTCGCGTGCAGGGTGTCCGGCTCCATCCCCAAGAGGTTGGGAAGGCCTGCGGGGGGCGCTGGGTTTCTGCCTGTCATTCCTTGATGGTGGTTTGGGGCCCGGCTAAGTTAGCCGGATGGGGGAGGTGCGGGAACGCGGCCCAGAACCTCGCGTCTTCGCTGCTGCCCCGCCTCGTGCGCGCCACCTCGGACCATGCGCGGCGCGCGGCCACGCGGCCGGCCCCCCTCGACCCGGGCGCTGGAGTGAATCTGCCTACAGAGAATTCGAGACCAGGCATTCGGTCATGGTTGGTCGCGTGGGGCCCCGCTGCCACCTGGGCGGTGGTGCTTTTTCTGTTGAGTGAGCTGCAGGCTGTCCCGCGGGTCGTGACCTTCGCGAACAACGACAAGCTGATCCACTTCGGTCTCTATGCCATCTTGGGCAGCCTGCTGGCTTGGGGTCGCTACCTACACCCTGGCCCCCTGGGGCACACGCTGCCCATCCTGGGTGGCTTCGCCTACGGTGCCGTGGACGAGTTGCACCAGCGTTGGGTCCCCTATCGCAACCCCTCCTGGGCCGACTGGGTCGCCGACGTCTCGGGTGTGTTGGTAGGGTACGCACTGGTCGGGTTGGCGCTGACCTTCCTTTTGGGGCGCAGAGCTGCCCACCTTGCACAGGACTGACGACATGCACGCTGGACGAACCTCGCACCGCACCGCCCGCCTGACCGAGTTGGGGGTGGCGGACATCGATACCGAGGTTCAGGTCGCGGGCTGGGTGCACCGCCGTCGCGACCTGGGTGGCCTGATGTTCTTGGACCTGCGCGACCGTTCCGGCCTGCTGCAGGTCTCGTTTGGCTCCGAGTGGATGTGCGAAGAGGACCTGCGGGAAGCGTTCGCGCTGGGGAGCGAGGACGTCATCGCCGTTTGGGGCCGTGTCGAGCGGAGGCTCTCAGTGAACCCGGAGATGGCCACGGGCGAGATCGAGGTCCGGGCCACGCGATTCGAGCGTCTGGGAGCCGCCGATACCCCGGCCATCCCCGTGTATCGGGGACCCGAGGAGGAACTGCCTTCCGAGGAACTGCGTCTCAGGCACCGGGTCCTGGACCTCAGACGCCCGGAGCTGCAGGCCAATTTGACGCTGCGCCATGCCCTCAACCTCGAAACCCGCAACTACCTCGACGGCCTGGGCTTCTTGGAAGTCGAGACGCCGATGCTGACCAAACGGACGCCTGAGGGCGCGCGAGACTTTCTGGTCCCCAGCCGCGTACACCCAGGTCAGTTCTTTGCGCTCCCGCAGAGCCCGCAAATCTACAAGCAACTGCTGATGGTGGCGGGGTTCGATCGCTACTTCCAGATCGCTCGCTGCTTTCGGGACGAGGACCTGCGGGCCGATCGCCAGCCCGAGTTCACCCAGATCGACGTCGAGGCTTCCTTCATCGCGCCCGACGACCTGTTGGGTTGGATCGAGGGGCTCATGACGCGCCTGGCGGACCGAGCGGGCCGTGTGGCCGAGCTGCCCTTCCCGCGATTGACCCACCAGGCTTGTATGGAGCGCTTCGCAAGCGATCGACCGGACCTGCGCTGCCCGGTCGAGGTCCAGGATTGGGGTGAGGTGCTCGCAGGGAGCGGCGTCAGGATCGTCGATGCCGTCTTATCCGAGGGCGGCCGGGTAAGAGGCCTGATCGTTCCTGAGGGCGGCGTCCTCTCGCGAAAGCAGATCGAGGCGATCGAGGATCTGGCCAAGGCGACGGGCGCCCCGGGCCTCCTCTGGGCGAAGCGGACCGACGAGGCGCTCTCCGGACCACTCTCACGGGGGCTGGACGCGGATACCGCGCATCGCATCGGTCTCAACCCCGGAGACCTGGCACTCGCGGCAGCGGGGCCTGACGCGGTCACTCACCGGGCCCTCGACGCGGTGCGGGTGGCGGCCTGGGAGGCCGCTGGTGGGGTCCTGGATGGAGACGCTTGGCTCTGGGTCGAGGACTTCCCGCTCTTCGAGGAACACGAGGCTCGGCTCACCGCGGGGCACCACCCATTCGTGCTGCCCCACCCTGAGGACCTCGACCTGCTCGAGTCCGATCCGGTGCGGGCCCGGGGCCTGGCCTACGATCTGGTGTACAACGGGTCCGAACTGGGTTCGGGCAGTCTCCGTATCCACCGCTCGGACCTACAACGGAAGGTGTTTGGCATCTTGGGACTCTCGGAGGAGGAGATCGAGGTCAAGTTCGGATTCCTGCTCAAGGCACTCGATGCCGGGGCGCCTCCCCACGGGGGGATCGCCCTGGGGGTCGACAGGATCGTGCAGCGCTTCGCCGACGCAGGCAGCCTGCGGGACGTCATCGCCTTCCCAAAGACCACCGCCGCTCGGGCGCTCCTCGAGCAGGCGCCGACCGCGGTGTCCGATGGGGAGTTGGCGGACCTCCACATCCGGGTGCTCTCCAACGCGACTCCCAATGGGTGAGTCCGCGCGATCCGTCGTGGAGCATCGCCTGGCCACAGACGGAGCCGACCCACTGCTGCTCGCGGGTGTGGGCGACCGAAACTTCCAGGAGCTCGCCCGGGCCTGCGGTGTGCGGGTGGTGTTCCGCGGTTCCTACCTGGTGTTGTCCGGCCCCCTCGAGGCCGTCGAGGCTGCTGCTCCCGTGGCCCTGCACATGATCGAGCTGGCGCAGATGCGGGCGCCCTTCGACGCGAGCGATGTGCGCCGCTTCGCTGAGGGTGCGGAGGCCAGCAACGGGCTCCTGCGGTCCCCCAGCGAGCAGATTCGGATCAGCCTCCCGGGGTCGCGTCGCGCCGTAACCGCCAAATCCGAGGGACAACAGACCTACCTTAAGGCCATCGCCGAAACCGACGTGGTCGTAGGCATCGGGCCTGCCGGCACTGGCAAGACCTACCTTGCGGTCGTCATGGCGGTCGATGCCCTCTACAAGAAGCGAGTGAAGAGGATCATTCTGGCCCGGCCCGCGGTCGAGGCCGGCGAGAACCTGGGCTTTCTTCCCGGCGACCTGCAGGAGAAGGTCGATCCCTACTTACGTCCGCTGTACGATGCGCTCGACGACCTCATGCCGCGCGACCGCATTTCGGCGGCTCTGGAGTCGGGGTCCATCGAAATTGCGCCGCTCGCCTATATGCGGGGGCGGACCTTGTCCGACGCGTTCGTCATTCTGGATGAGGCTCAGAACGCGACGTCGGCACAGATGAAGATGTTCCTGACACGCCTCGGCGTGAATTCGCGTGTCGTCATCACCGGCGACAAGACGCAGATAGACCTCCCCAACCGCTCCGACTCCGGACTCTTGGAGATCGAGCGTATCCTCGCGCGCATCGAGGGGATCGAGTTCGTGTATCTGGATACCACCGACGTCATCCGGCATCGCCTGGTCAAGGACATCATCCGGGCCTACGCCGAGGCCAACGGGGACGCGAAGTGAAACGCTGGCTGAGCGGCCAGGGCCCTCTGTCCGGACAGCCTCGGGTAGGCCGGACTGCCGCCTTCGCTTTTCATGGAGCCCGGATACTCCTGGCGCTGGCGCTGGCAGTGGGAATCACGCTCGCCTTCCCTCCGGTTCCCCGCATGAACCTGGAGGGGTATTCGCTCCGGCAGGTCGCGCCCGAAACCGTCATCGCCCGCTTCAACTTCCCCGTGCCCAGAAACGCGGAAGAGCTCGAACGTGCCCGGGCCAACGCGGCCGCTGGAGTACCCCCGACGTTCGACGTCCGCAGCGCTGCCGCCGACACGATGGTCGCCGACCTGGAGCGCTTCTTCGATGGGGTGGAGAGGGCTGCGGCGGGTCCGGAGGCACTGGACCCGGTGCAGAGCTTCCTCAACGCGGCGGGCGTGCCGGCTTCACCCTCCCAGGTGAACGTGCTGCTCGACCCCGACTCCCGAAGGGTCATACGAGAGACGGCCCTGACGGTCACCCGCGAGCTGATCCCGCTCGGCGTGTACGAGGAGCTGGAGCCGCTCTACGCAGGGACGGAACGCCTTCGCCTGCGAGAGGGGCCGGAGGATCGGACCTTGGACCGCTCCGAAGTACGGGTCGTCAGTGAGTTCTACGATGAGGTGGCGCGTAGGCTCCCGGTTACGGTTGCCACGCCGGATGTGCAGAACCTGCTGCGGCTCATCCTGATCCGGCATATGCGGCCGTCCCTGGTCTTCAACGCGGTCACCACTCGCGAGGAACGTTCGCAGGCGCAGAGCGCGGTGCCTCTGATCAAGTCGAACGTGGTGGCGGGCGAGGCGGTCGTACGAGCAAACGAGCAGATCGGACCAGCCGAGATGGAGCGGCTGGACGCATACATGGAGGCCCAACGAGCGTTTGGCGTCGGCTCCACTGGAGGTTGGCAACTGTCCGGCCTGTTCGGGAGCACGCTCTTCCATCTCCTGCTCCTGCTGGTGTTCGGTGCGCTGTTGCTGTTGTTCAGGGTCGCAGTCTATCAGAACTTTCGATGGATGTTGATGTTAGCGGTGTTGGGCGCGGCCTACTTTGGGGTCGCCGCCGTGATCGGGTCGCGGGAGCTTCCGCTCCAACTTCTGCCGATCGCCTTCGTGTCCCTGACGGTCGCGGTTCTTTGGGACGGAAGGATGGCTCTGATGTATGTCGTGGTCCTGGCCGTGATGAGTGGGATGTTGGGGCCTTTCGACGCCTCCGTCGTCACGCCGGCGCTGTTGGTGGCGGGTGCCGCGGGGGCCTTGTCTGTACGGGTCGTGAGGCGACGTACCCAGTTCTGGGCGTTCGCGCTCATCATCGCGGTGGCTCAGGCGCTGACGATGCTGGGGGTCACGCTGATGCAGGGAGACGCGTGGATGGAGTGGTTCTCGACCCTCCCTTGGACTGCGCTAGGCGCGATGGCGAGCGCCATCTTGGCCATGGGATTCCTGCCCATCTTCGAATGGTGGACGGGGATCACCACACCGCAGACCCTCCTGGAATGGGCCGATCCCACTCGTCCGCTGTTGGGGCGCTTGGCGAGGGAAGCCCCCGGCACCTACGCACACACCATCGCGGTCGCCAACCTCTCCGAGTCGGCGGCGACGGCGATCGGTGCGGACGGGCTACTGTGTCGGGTGGGCGCCTTCTACCACGACGTGGGGAAGATGCTCAAGCCCCAGTACTTCATCGAAAACCAACCCGGTACCCGCAATCCCCATGACCACCTGAAACCCGAAACGTCCGCGCTGCTGGTTCGGGAACACGTCACCGAGGGGTATGCCCTCGCCAAGGAAGCGCGGGTCCCCGCAGTCATCCTGGACTTCATCCTGGAGCATCACGGCACCCAGGCCATCGGGTTCTTCCGCTCCCGCGCGTTGGAAGAGCTGGGGGAAGACGCCGCGCTCGACCCTGAGGTCTTCGAGTATCCGGGGCCCAAGCCGCAGTCGAAGGAGACCGCCATTCTGATGATCGCGGACTCGGTCGAGTCGGCCGCTCGGGTACTACAGGATCCGTCCGAGGAGCGCATCCGAGGGCTGGTCGAGAGTATCGTGGAGAGCAAGATCGAGCAGGGGCAGCTGGACGAGGCCCCGCTCACGCTGGGCGAGATCTTCCGGGTTCGAGAAGAGATTATCCGCTCCCTCCAGAGTTCCCACCATCAACGCATCGACTATCCCACCACGAAGCACCTGACCGATGCCCCCGCGAACGAAGCCGAGCAGTCGGCTGGAGCCCGGTGATCTCGGTCGCGGCCGATGTCGGCACCTTCATCGACGTCGAGGCGTCACTCATCGAGCAGGCGATTCGAGCGGTCCTGGCCGAGGAACGCGTCGGGGCCGGGCGGGTGAGCGTCGCCCTTGTGGGGGATGCGCAGATCAGGGACCTAAACCGCAAGTATCTGGGCAAGGATGCGGTGACCGACGTCATCGCGTTCGCATTGCATGAGCCAGGGGCGCCGGTGGTTGGGGATGTCTATGTCTGTTTCGAGCAAGCCCACCGACAGAGCCAGGAGCTCGGCGTGCCCTTGGATGAGGAACTGGTGCGCCTGACCGTCCACGGCGTGCTCCATACGCTCGGCTACGATCACCCGGACGAGCGTCGGGAAGCGAGCCCGTTCTTCCAACGACAGGAGGCGCTGGTGGCCACACTGCGCTCCTTGGAGACCGACCGTGTCGTCTGAGGCGAAGCTCGACGACCAGACGCGCTTCGAGCAGCTCGTGGCGAAGGCGCGTGCGGGCGATTCCGAGGGGATTGCCAAGCTGCTCGATGGCTTGCACCCCAGTGATATCGCGGACCTGCTGGAGCACGTCGACACCTCGCCCCTTCAGCTGACGGTCTTGAGGTCCCTGCCGCCGGAGCTCGCCTCTGAAACCCTGGCCGAGATGGAGGAGGGTGAGGAGGCGGCGGAGTTGCTCGCGTCACTGGCCCCCGAAAAGGGCGCCTTGTTGCTCTCGGAACTCGAGGTCGACGACGCGGCGGACCTGATCGCGGAGATGGATCGGCCCGCTCAGGAACGCATCCTGGCCAGCTTGCCGACCGCCGACGCGGTCGAGCTTCGAGAGCTGCTCGAGTACGGTGAGGAGACCGCCGGCGGATTGATGACCACGGATTGCGTGGCGATCCGAGCGGAACTCAGTGCCGAGGACGCGATCCGCGAGGTCAGACGGCAAGGGCGGGAGGTAGGCGACTTCTACTCTCTATTCGTCATCGACGCGACTCCCGAAGTGTTGGGTACGATTTCTCTGGACGACCTCATCCTGGCGGACCCGGGACAGCGGGTGCAGGAGTTGGTCGTGCCCTTGGTCGCGTCGGTGACCGCCGACACCGATCAGGAGGAGGTGGGGCGGCTGATGGCGCGCTACAACCTCGTGAGTATCCCCGTACTGGATGCCCAAACGAGGCTCCTGGGGCGCATCACCTTCGATGACGTGCTCGACGTGTTGGAAGCCGAGCAGACCGAGGACATGCTTCGCCTCGCGGGCGTCGGGGACGAGGAGGAAGTGCGGGGTGGCTGGTGGGACGCGGTGCGATCCCGCTTTCCCTGGCTGGGTCTCAATCTGGTCACCGCGAGCATCGCCGCGTCGGTGATCTGGTTCTTCGCGGACACCATCGAGGGCGATGTAGCGTTGGTGTTCATGATGCCCATCATCGCGGCCTTGGGCGGGAACGCGGGGGTGCAGTCGTTGGCGGTTACACTGCGCCGCATTACCCTGGCCGAAGGCGAACTGGGGGAGCAGCCGTGGGCTGCAGTGGGAAAGGAGCTACTCGTGGGGTTGGCCAATGGCCTCCTTCTCGGAGGGCTCACCGCACTGCTCGCCAGTGCGCTCTTCGGGCGCCCGATCCTGGGGCTCGTGGTTCTCTTTGCCATGTGGGGCAACCTCATCGTGGCAACGTTTGCGGGAGCTTTCGTGCCCACGGTGCTATCCAGGGCTGGGTTGGATCCGGCCGTGGCCTCATCTGTCTTCGTGCAGACGTTCACCGACCTCTGTGGTTTCCTTCTGTTGTTGGGACTCGCGGCCGCCTTCCTCGTATGACGCGCATCGGTCGCACTATCGGCGTGATTCGGAGGCTTGCGCCTTTTGTGTTCGCATCGCTCCGAGATCGGCATCGTTGGGTGGTCTTTGGACGTGGAGTTGTGCGGAGCGAGGCCCATCATCTGAGTCGGGCCGAGCGGCTTACCAAGACGCTTGGGGAGTTGGGACCCACGTTCATCAAGTTGGCGCAGTTGGTGAGTACCCGTGCGGATATTCTGCCCGAACCTTATCTGTCGGAGATTGCGAAGCTGCAGGATCGAGTGCCGCCCTCGTCCGTAGAGGGCGTGATCGGGGTCATCGAAGAGGAGCTGGGCGAGCCGGTTGCCGAGCTGTTCACCGAGTTTGAGCGGGAACCCATCGCGGCGGCGAGCCTGGGACAGGTTCACCGAGCACGGGTCGACGACCAGGACGTCGTGGTCAAGGTTCTGAGGCCCGGGGTCGAGGAATCGGTGGCGCTCGATCTGGACATCTCGTTTCGCATCCTGTACTGGCTGAACATCCTCTTTCCCAACCACCACGTGCGGTCACTCACTGCGACGGTGCGGGAGTTTTCGGTCAAGGTCCGTGAGGAGATCGATTTTCGGACGGAGGCGGCCAACATGGATCGCTTCCACCGGTTCTTCGACGAGGATCGCCGGTTCCGTGCACCGCAGGTCCTGGATCGGTTCACACGACGTCGTGTGTTGGTCATGGAGTACGCGGATGGCACCAAGATCGACCGGCTGCACGACCACTTCTCCGAGGGTCGGCTGGATTTCCGGCAGGTCATGGAGAACCTTACCGGCCTCTACCTGCGAATGATGTTGGTCGACGGCTTTCTGCATGCCGATCCCCATCCGGGTAACCTGTTGGTGCAAGACGACGGTACCATCGTGGTGCTCGACTGGGGGATGGTACTGGACGTACCCCGATGGACCCGTCAGTCGATCCTGCATATCGCGCTGGCGGTTGAGCGCGAGGACCTGGATGGCATCATCAACGAGATGTATCAGCTCGGGATGATTAGTCCGGAGGTGTCCCGCGGGGAGGTGCGCGAGGCCGCCCTCGAGATCCTCCGTATCATGGAACGGGCGCAAGGGTCGAACCGAGAACGAATCGATGAGATCGTGCAGGAGATGTACGACACGTTCTATACCTGGCCGCTCATTCTGCCTCAGGAACTCGTCTACTTCTTCCGTGCGTCTGCCCTCCTCGAGGGCATCGGAATCCTCTACGACCGCAACTTCGATGGACTGGACCTGATCCGAACCGTGATCCGAGGCCTTCGCCGCCAGATCATGGATACGACCAAGCGAGAGCCTGCGGCGATGGCGCGGGACGCCGTCGGTGAAGTGGCGCAGGTTCTACGAGCGGTTCGGCAGCTCCTCGAGCGGGCAGAACGAGAGGAGCTGCGCGTGCGCGCGCACCCCCGAGACGTACAGGATCAGGAGCGGTTTCTGCACCTTCAGGCCCGGCGTCTTCTGCTCTCGATCTTCGCGTCAGTTACGGCGGTGATATCGGCCGTGGTATTCGTCGCCATTCGCAACGTGTGGCTGCTGGCATTGGGGTTGGGCGTGAGCTTGATCATGTTCCTGCTCGTGCTCTTCATCCCCACCCACCTGCTGGAGAACCCGCTGCGGCACGCGCGCGGGATTCGGCCGGGAACCCGGGAGTAACGCCGTTGGACGAAGTCGACCCCGAGCTCCAAGGAGTGCTGGAGCGATTCCGGAGTGGTCAGCGCCTCGGATTGGCGCGTGCCATCAGTGCCGTGGAGGGGGAGCGACCCGGCTATCAGGCACTGTTGCACCTGGCGACGAGTGGCAAGTTGCGGGGACGCCGTCTCGGCATCACCGGTCCACCCGGAGCCGGGAAATCGAGCCTGGTCACCGAGATCGCCAGGTCGTTCCGAGGAGCCGGCGAGAGCGTAGGCATCGTCGCGGTCGATCCCAGCTCCCCCTTTTCGGGCGGCGCTCTCCTCGGAGATCGGATCCGGATGAACGAGCTGGCCACCGATCCGGGCATATTCATCCGGTCCATGGCCACGAGGGGGTCGTTGGGTGGCTTGGCCACAGCCTCCGAGGAGGTGGTGGACCTGATGGACGCGTTCGGGCTGGCGCGGGTGATCATCGAAACCGTCGGCGTGGGCCAAACCGAGCTGGAAATCCAAAGTGCAGCGGACACGGTAGTGGTGGTGCTGGTCCCCGAGTCCGGCGATGGCATCCAGGCCATGAAGGCGGGGCTCATGGAAATCGCCGACATCTTCGTGGTCAACAAGGCGGATCGCCCCGGAGCGGAGCGGCTGGCCAAGGAACTCAAAATGGCCATCCATCTGCGGACGGGGCACGCGCCCACCGAGGGCTCGGGCCATCACGGCGCTCAGATGCCGTCCACCCCCCTTCCGGCGCCGGCGGACGATGACGGCTGGGAGATCCCGGTCCTGAAGACCGTGGCTCAGAACGGTGAGGGGGTGGGCGAGGTGATCCAGGAAGTGGACCGCCACCGTGCCTTTCTGGAGCACTCAGGAGAGCTGGAGCGCCGTCGCCGACAGCGGGCTGAGGCACGGGTCAGGGCCGTGGTAGAAAGACGGCTGGGTCAGCTCGCCTGGGCCCAGGGGGGCGCGGGGGGACTCCTCCATCAGGGTCTGGACCGCGTCTTGGAGGGCGCAGGTACGCCGTATTCGGTTGCCGAAGCCATTGTCCAGAACCTGCTTCACCCCGAGGGGTAAGCTCCTGCTGGACTTCGCTTTGAACACCTAGAAGTGGTGGCGTCTAATACTCCTCGGAGGGAGCCCCGCATGTCGATCACCGAGAAGGATGCCCGAGACTCAGTGGCTCACCTGGAGTCTGAGCTTGCGGCGCGCGAGGCGGAGATTCGAGCCCTTCGGTCCCAGCTTGCCGACTGGTACGCGCGAAGCGAGCGGACACCCAAGCGGAACGCAGCCTTCACGAGCATCTCGGGACGGGAGATCCAGCCCGTGTATACGCCGCTGGATCGCTCAGGTGGACAGTACGCCGAGGACCTGGGGCTTCCCGGTGAGTACCCGTTCACGCGGGGACCCTATGCCACGATGTACCGCACCCGCCTTTGGACGATGCGCCAGTTCGCGGGTTTCGCCACGGCAGAGGAGACCAACGCTCGGTACAAGTACCTTCTCGATCACGGGCAGACCGGGCTTTCGGTGGCGTTCGATTTTCCCACGCTGATGGGGTACGACTCGGACCATTCCAGGTCGCTAGGAGAGGTCGGGGTTTGCGGGGTGGCCATCAGCTCCTTGGCGGACATGGAGAAGCTGTTCGACGGGATCCCGCTGGATCAAGTGTCCGTGTCCATGACGATCAACGGCCCAGCCATCATCCTGTTTTGCTTCTATGTTGCAGCGGCTGAACGGCAGGGGATCGACTCGAAAGTGCTTCGCGGCACGGTACAGAACGACATCCTCAAGGAGTACCAAGCCCAGCACGCGTGGATCTATCCACCCGAGCCGGCGCTCCGTCTCATCGTTGACATGTTCGAGTGGTGCTCGGTCAACGCCCCTAAGTACAACCCGATTTCCATCTCGGGCTACCACATTCGCGAGGCGGGCGCGACGGCAGGCCAAGAGTTGGCGTTCACTCTGCGCAACGGGTTCGAGTATGTCGAGCGTGGAGTGGCGCGGGGCCTGGACGTGGATGAGTTTGCGCCTCGCCTTTCGTTCTTCTTCGACGTCCACAACGACTTTTTCGAGGAAGTTGCGAAGCTCAGGGCGGCACGCCGGATTTGGGCGCGTACGTTGCGCGATAAATATGGATCTCAGAATCCGGAGGCGTGGCGCCTGCGCACGCACTGCCAAACGGCGGGCGTGACGCTCACCGCCCAACAGCCCGAAAACAACATCGTGAGGGTGGCGTACCAAGCGCTCGCGGCCGTTTTGGGGGGCACCCAGTCCCTCCACACCAACTCCATGGACGAGACCCTGGCGCTGCCCACGGAGAAGGCGGTCCGCATCGCGCTGCGAACTCAGCAGGTGCTTGCTTACGAGACCGGGGTCCCCAACACCACGGACCCGCTAGCCGGCTCCTACTACGTGGAATCGCTCACGGATGCCCTCGAGGCCGAGGCGCTCGCCATCTTCGCCGAGATCGAGGGTCTCGGTGGTGTGGTGCCGGGGATCGAAGAGGGTTGGTTCCAAGCCCAGATTGCCCAATCGGCGCTCCGGCAGCAGCGGGAGCTCGAACAGAAGGCCCGGACCGTGGTTGGCGTGAACCGGTTCGAAGAGGGCAATGAGGACGTGTCCTTGGAGACGCTGCGGATCGACCCGGATGTTGAGGCGCGCCAAAGGGCGGATATGGCCGCGCTGCGTGAGGGGAGGGACGACGGGCGGGTTGCTCGAGCACTCGATGCGCTTGAGAGCGCATCTCGGGGAGACGAAAACCTCGTTCCCTACATCATGGAGTGCGCCCGCTCCTACGCGACGTTGCATGAGATCCGCTACGCCATGGAAAAGGTGTTCGGCAGCTACAAAGAGCCGGTGTTCTTCTGATACCGTCGTTCACAGGACCGAGAGAGTGATGGACCGCAAGATACGAGTGTTGGTCGCCAAACCCGGACTGGATGGGCATGACCGTGGCGCCAAGGTCATTGCCAGCGCTTTTCGCGACGCTGGGTTCGAAGTCATCTACACCGGGCTCCATCAGACCCCGGAAATGGTCGTGGCCGCTGCTGTCCAGGAGGACGTGGACGTGGTGGCGCTTTCGATTCTCTCGGGAGCCCATATGACACTGTTCCCCCGGGTACAGGAGTTGCTCCAGGCGGAAGGCGCCGATCACATCCTGCTCACGGGTGGGGGGATCATCCCAGAGGAAGACATCGCCGCCCTGAGCGAGCGGGGTGTCGGTCGGCTCTTCGGTCCGGGTTCGCCCACCGGAGAGGCGGTTGCGTACATCCGCGACTGGGCGGAGGAGAACTTGGGAAAGGTGGCGTGAGCGCCCGGTGAGCGGACAGGACACGGAAGGACTTCGAAGGCTCGCTGAGGAGCTCCGAACGCTCAAGGACGAACTCCGCCTGGGAGGTGGGCTGGAGCGGAGCGCTCGGCAACACGCTCAGGGGAAGCTCACGGCTCGCGAGCGGGTAGCGCGACTACTGGATCCGGAGAGCCCGTTCGCCGAGATCGGGTTACTGGTTGCGCACGATCGCTACGATGGCAAGGCACCCGGAGCGGGCGTCGTGACCGGTGTGGGGCGGGCGATGGGTCGCGAGGTGGTGGTGGTGGCCAACGACGCAACGGTGAAAGCCGGATCCTGGTGGCCGGAAACCATCACCAAGATTCTCCGGGCCCAGGAAGTCGCGATGCGCTGTCGCATCCCGATCGTCTATCTGGTCGATTCCGCGGGCGTCAATCTACCCTACCAGGGTGGGGTCTTCCCCGGTCAGTACGGTGCCGCTCGGATCTTCTACTACAACTCCATCATGCGCCGGTACCTGCGGGTGCCGCAGTTGGCGGCGGTGATGGGACCCTGCATCGCGGGGGGTGCCTACGTGCCGGCCCTCTCGGACGTGATCGTCATGATCGAAGGGACCAGCTTCATGGGGCTGGGTGGCCCCAACTTGGTCAAGGGCGCGACCGGCCAAGTGGTGGGCTCGGAGGAGCTTGGCGGCGCCGGCGTTCACACCGGAACCAGTGGCGTGGCGCACTACCGCGCGGCCGATGACGACGATGGACTGAAGCTGCTCAGGCGCTTGATCGACGATCTGCCGCCAACTCCCGCGAAGGCCCAGCTCAAAGCGGCGGCTGCGCCTGTCCGCGCGCCCGAGGCCCTGTACGATATTCTCCCCACCAACCACCGCGCCCCCTACGATGCCCACGCGGTCCTCGACGTGCTCCTGGACGCCGAGAGCTGGCTCGAGTTTCAACCAGAATACGCGGCCGAAATGCTATGTGGCACTGGACGTCTCCGGGGCATTCCGGTCGGCGTCATCGCCAACGCGCGCGGCATGGTGAAGGACCAGCGTGCGGGGCCACCGCGTTTCGGGGGCATCGTATATACCGAGAGTGCGGAGAAGGTCGCCTACTTCATCGAGACCATGAATCGGCACGGGACCCCGATCCTGTTCGTGCAGGATGTGTCGGGCTTCATGGTGGGACCGGACGCGGAACACTCGGGCATCATCCGAGCGGGCGCCCAGTTCGTGGAAGCCATGGCGACGGCGCTGGTACCCAAGCTCGTGCTGACCCTGAACCACGCCTCGGGCGCGGGCTACTACGCCATGGCCGGGCAGGGCTTCGACCCCGACTTCATCCTTTCACTGCCGAGCGGCCGCATGGGCGTCATGGAGGGTGAGAGTGCCGTGGTGGCGCTGTTCAGTAGGCAGTTGGAAGCACTCAAAGAAAAGGGCGAGGCCCCGGACGAGGATCTCACCACCAAGATGGACGAGGTCCGGGCCGAGTATGACCGCCAGCTCGACGCTCGATTCGCGGCAGCTCGGGGTTTCGTCGATGCCATCGTCATGCCCGAAGAGATCCACGACACGCTCGAGCTGCTGCTGCGAGCGGCCCTGTCCAACCCAGGTCCCCACATCGGGGCATTCTCTCTCCCCTCGCACGTGAAGGAAGTGGTGCCATGAGTACGCCGGCAACGGTTCGGGTCGCCAGCGGTCAGGGCTTTTGGGGCGACGATCTGGAGGCGCCCGTGCGTCAGGTGGAGGGCGGGCCCATCGACTACCTGATGCTCGACTACCTGGCTGAAGTCACGATGTCCATCATGCAGAAGCAGCGGAACCGCAGGCCGGAAGCAGGCTATGCGCGTGACTTCATTCCGCTCATGGAGCGCATTTTTCCTACGGCGATCGAACGGGGTGTTCGCGTGGTGACCAACGCCGGAGGAGTGAACCCGGACGGGTGCGCCGAAGCGCTGGTGGATGCGGGCCGGGCCGCCGGCGTGGGCGGGCGCGCGAGGGTGGGGAAGGTCACGGGCGACGATCTGATGGACCGCCTTGACGCGGTGCTGGCGGAGGGTCACGAGCTGGCTAACATGGAGACAGGCGCGCCCCTGGCCGACATTCGAGATCGGGTTCAGAGCGCCAACGTCTATATCGGCGCGGAGCCGATCGTCGAGGCGCTGGGTCGGGGTGCCGACGTGGTGGTGACGGGGCGCTCCACCGATACCGCCCTCACCTATGCGCCGCTCATCCACGCGTTCGGTTGGGACTGGAATGACCACGATCGGATTGCGGCAGGCGTTGTGGCTGGCCACATCAACGAGTGCGGCGCGCAGTGTTCGGGCGGCAACTGCATGATCGATTGGTGGACGATCCCTGAGGTTGAGTCGGTGGGCTTTCCCATCGTTGAAGTCAGTCCAGACGGCACCTTTCTGGTGACCAAGCACGGGGGCACCGGCGGTCGCGTGTCACGCGCTACCGTCACCGAACAGATCGTCTACGAAATGGGCGATCCCCGTTCCTACATCACGCCCGATGTGGTCGCCGACTTCACGACCATCCAGCTCGAGGACCTCGGCGACGACAGCGTCCGAGTGTCGGGCGTGCGGGGGGGACCCCGTACGGACTTCCTGAAGGTCTCGATCGCCTACGCGGACGGATGGAAGGCGGTGGGGACGCTCGTCTACTCTTGGCCGGACGCGGCCGCCAAGGCGCGCGAGGCCGACCGCATTCTCAGGGCCCGCCTGGACCGTCTTGGTCTGGTGTTCGATGAGGTGCGGACCGAACTGGTGGGTTGGGATGCCACGCACGGGCACCTGGCGGGGCCACCCCCAGCCGATTTACCTGAGGTGCAACTGCGGGTGGCGGTGCGGGGATCCGACCGGGCCTCCGTGGAGCGCTTCACTCGCGAAGTGGCGCCTTTGGTCCTGACAGGTCCACCGTCGGTGACGGGGTTCGCCGGTGGCCGTCCGCCCGTCCAGGAGATCGTGGCCTACTGGCCGGCCCTCATCCGCCGAGAGGCCGTGGAGCCGTACCTGAGCGTCGACGTGTTGGAGGTCTGATGCCCCGAGTCCCACTGCTGCAGTTGGCACATGCCCGTTCCGGAGACAAAGGCGACACTGCGAACGTCGGCGTGATTGCCTACCGGCCTCAGGACTACGCACTGCTCAAAGAGGCGCTGACGCCGGAGCGCGTGAAGGCGCATTTCGGCGAGCGGGTTCGGGGTGAGGTGGAGCGGTTTGAGCTCCCCAACCTGCATGCCCTGAACTTCCTGTTGCACGGAGCGCTGGGAGGGGGCGGCACGGTGTCCCTGCTGACCGATGCTCAGGGCAAGGTCTTTTCGACTGCGCTGCTGAGGATGGAAATCGATGTGCCCGCCGACGTGGCGGCTGCCACCGAGGGGCGTGGACGGATACCGGGGGGAGTGTCATGAGCGGTTTGCTGCTGCAGGACTTTGGCGAGGGAGTGCTCACCCTGACACTGAACCGCCCCGACAAGCGCAACGCTCTGTCGACGCCGCTGGTACACGAGCTTTCTGAGGCCTTACACAGCTCGGAATCCGACCCGGACGTAAGGGTCATCCTGCTCAGGGGTGCGGGTCCGGACTTCTCGGCAGGGGCGGACCTCGCCGAACTAGAGCGCACGCTCGATGACGGCGAGATCGCCCACCTCGACAATGCCAATCGGCTGGGCGCGCTGTTCTTGGCGCTCAGAAGACATCCGGTACCGGTGGTGGCGGCCGTGCGCGGGCGGGCACTGGCCGGCGGCTGCGGGTTGGCGACGGCTTGCGACCTGGTCTTGGCTGCCGAGGGCTCGGAGTTCGGGTATCCCGAGGTGAACCTGGGCTTCATACCCGCGATGGTCATGGCCATCCTGAGGCGCAAGGTGGGGGAGCTGGCCGCGTTCGAACTGGCCGTTTTGGGGGACCGGATCCCCGCCGAGCGCGCGCAGGCCTTGGGGTTGGTGAACCGTGTCCTGCCTGGCCTTTCGTTCGACGCTGAGGTCGGGGACATCGCCCGCCGACTCGCCAAGAAGCCTACCGAATCGGTCCGGGCCACCAAGCGGTTGCTCTACGACCTGGACGGACGGTCGTTCACGGAGGGGATCGCCATGGGCGCCGAAGTGAACGCACGGGCCAGGTCCACGGAGAGCTTCAAGTCGGGGGTTCGAGCGTTTCTGGCCAAGCGCCCCGGGCGCAATGTCTAGGCGTCGCCCCACCGAGGGCCACCTGGTCGCTCGGTCGGCGCTCCTGGTGGCAGGAGGCGCGCTGGCGCTGGTGGGAATGATGCTCGAGCTCAGGTGGTTGGTGTGGTTGAGCATGGGCGTACTGGTGGCGGCGTATGCCCTTCGTTTCGCTGCGCGTCGCGACGGCGTCTCGGACGTGGCCGAGGACGAAGAGGTGCCCCTCTAGCCCTGGAAGTGCCCTGTTTCCGGGGCGAGTCTGAGGTGTGGCCACGGACGACACCGAGCACGGAACCGCCAGCGCACCCGATCGACTCGCGGAAGTACTGGCGCGCCGCTTCGGGCTTACTGCGTTCCGCCCCGGGCAGCGCTCCCTGATCGAGGCGGTGCTCCAAGGGCGAGATGTGCTCGGCGTGCTTCCCACGGGGGGTGGGAAGTCACTCTGCTATCAGCTCCCGGCGGCTCTACTGCCAGGGGTCGCCGTGGTGATCACCCCATTGGTCTCGCTTATCGAGGACCAGGTCGTGCGGGCTCGAGCCGTGGGTCTCCAGGCCGCTGGACTCTCGGGGCTTCGTCGGGCGTCGGAGAATCAGGCGGCCCTGGAAGCGGCCCAGCAGCGCCGGTTGGACCTCCTGTTCCTGGCTCCCGAACGGCTGAGGGCCCGCCCGGTGCGGGTCCTTCTCAGGGGTGGGGCACCATCTCTGATAGTGGTTGATGAAGCACACTGCATTTCATTGTGGGGGATGGACTTCCGGCCGTCGTATCGAGTGATCGGAGACGCCCTGAGGCCCCGCCGAGTCCCCCTCATCGCATTGACGGCCACCGCGGCCCCAGAGGTTCGCGCAGACATCCTGGGCGTGCTCCGGATGGTGGATCCCGTAGTTCGAGTGTCGAGCTTTGACCGGCCGGAGCTGTTTTGGTCGGTGCAGCACGTTCGCGGCCTCGCCGCCAAGGCGCGGGCATTGATGGACGCGATTCGGCAGCATGGGGGGGCGCGGCTCGTCTATGCCGCGACCCGTCGGTCGGTGCGCGTACTCCACGCGCGTTTTGCGGGGTGCGGCTGGGGATGTCGCCCCTATCACGCGGGCCTACCGGCCTCGGTTCGCTCCGACACCCAGCGTTGGTTCACCGAAGCGCGCGCCCCGGTTCTTGTCGCGACCAACGCGTTTGGGATGGGCATCGATCGCTCAGACGTCCGTTTGGTGGCCCACGAGTCTCTGCCCCTGTCGTTGGAGGCCTACTACCAGGAGGCGGGGCGGGCAGGGCGCGACGGTCGGTCCGCCCAGGTGCTGGCCCTGGACGATCCGAAGGATCGGGCCAGGCGGCGCGCCCTATTGAATCGGTCCCGTCCGCACCGGGACGTGGTCTCGAGGGCCCATTCCATCTTGATGCGCGGCCTGGGGCCCGGTGGCGCCGTCCATGCTGGTCGCCTCGAGAAGTGCCTGCCCAGGAGCCTGGTCGACCAGGCCGAGCCCCTGATTCGATGTCTGGAGTTGGCCGGGGGGGTCGGCGCGGTCGATGGGGATCCCAGTCTCCGGCTCCTCCCGGGACCGCTCGATCTGGCGCCCGTCCAGCGCCGTCACCGGGCAGGGCTCCGGGGGATCCGGGCCGTAGAGCGTTTCGCCCGCAGCCGCCGATGCAGGCGGCGCACACTTCTGGGCTTCTTTGGTGAGCCAGCGCCGAGGCGCTGCCAGGCCTGCGACCGCTGCGTGGGAAGGGCGACTGCCGCGCAGGACGCCTGACCGGACCTTCGTTCTACCCTACGGGTACCCGCCGCAGCTAGAAACCGCCTTACGAGTTAAGGGCTTAGGGCCCCTGGACCCGCCCACCCGCTTGGAGATATGGAACCCTACCTCACCGACGAACATCTGCGGCTGCAGGCCGAGGTGCGCCGCTTCTCCTTCGATCGGATCGTGCCCGTCGCCCGGGACTTCGATCACCGATGCGAGTTCCCTTGGGAGAACGTCAAAGCAATGGCGGAGCGAGGGTGGCTCGGCGTCCCGGTCCCCAAGGAGCTGGGAGGGATGGGACTCGACTATCGAAGCTACATTCTGGTGGTCGAGGAGCTCGCCAAACACTGCGCGAGCCACGCCATCACCGTATCTGCCCACACAACCCTCGGCACCACCCCCATCCTGAACTTCGGGAACGCTGACCAGCGGCGGCGCTACGTGCCGTTGTTGGCCAGTGGCCAGGTGCTCGGAGGGTTCGGTCTCACCGAACCCGGGGCTGGGTCGGATTCCGGAGGCACGCGCACCCGAGCTGTCCGCGAGGAGTCCGGTTACCGGCTGAACGGGGCCAAGATCTTCATCACCCATGCCGGTGTCGGCGAGATCTTCACCGTCACGGCCGTCACCGATCCCGAGGCGGGCACCCGCGGCATCACCAACTTCGTGGTGACCAAGCCCACGCTCGACGTCGAGGGCGCCATCGCGCGGGGAATGGGTCATTCCGTCGATCTCGACTTCCTGGACGGGGTCCGGGCAGGAAAGAAGGAAGACAAGATGGGTTGGCGGGCTTCCGACACGCGCGAACTTCTGCTCGAGGATGTGTTCGTCCCCGAGGAAAACCGAATTGGCGAGGAGGGGCGGGGCTTCATCAACTTCATGAAGACGTTGGACGCGGGCCGGATCGGGATTGCCGGCCTGTCGCTGGGCATCGCTCAGGGGGCATTCGATGTCGCCTTCGCCTATGCCCAGAAGCGGGAGCAGTTCGGCAAGAAGATCTGGGATTTCCAGGCGATCCAGTTCCGCCTGGCCGAGCTTGCCACCGAGTTGCAGGCGGCGCGACACCTGACGTACCACGCTGCCTGGTTGAAGGACCAGGGCCGGCCCTTCTCCAAGGAAGCGGCCATGGCGAAGCTGTATGCTTCCGAGTTGTGCATGAAGGCCACCATCCAGGCGGTACAGGTCCTGGGAGGCGTGGGCTACACGGACACCTATCCCGTCGAGCGGATGCTACGGGATGCCAAGGTGTGTGAGATCGGAGAAGGGACCAGCGAGGTGCAGAAGCTCGTCATTGGTCGCCTTCTGTTGAAGGAAGGCTTTGAGGAGAGGCTGGCGGTGCCGATGGAGGAGTTCGACGACGCGTCGCTCGCATCGGTGACCGTCCCAGCCGGCTGAGGAATCTGCGGTAGGAAAGTGTCGGATCAGGGCGCGGTGGCAGGCTCTGGTGGGCTGAACGACTTCGTTGCCCACGAGGCCGGATCGCGACCGGATCGTCATTCTCCTGCCGAGCGAAACAGGTGGGAGAGGTGCGTAGAGAAATCTTGATCAGCGCGTCATCCGCGGAGTCGCGGGTGGCCCTGCTGGAAAACGGTTCCCTCGTCGAATTCATGTTCGATCGGCAGGACGGGGGCCGCATCGTAGGTGACATCTACCTGGGGCGGGTCGAAGCCGTCCTGCCCGGGATCCAGGCCGCCTTCGTCGATATCGGGACCGAGAAAGCCGGCTTCCTCCACGTGGCCGACATCGCCCCTGAGGACGAGGATGACGACGACTCGGACGAACCCTCCGCAAACCGGAGCGGCCGTGGGCGACGCGGCCGTCGGGGCCGGAAGGGGTCCACCTCAGCGAATGGCCGTGGGAACAAGGGCAACGGGAATGCCGAGGGCGGCAGGAAGGGTGGCCAGGGCGGCAAGAGCGACAGAGGTGAGAAAGGAGGGAAGGGGGGAGGCCGATCGGGGCGCACCAGCCGCCGAAACCGCAAATACCCGCCAATCCAGAACTTCATTGCCAAGGGCGATGAGGTGATCGTCCAGGTCACCAAGGAGCCTATCAGCACGAAGGGCCCGAGGCTGACGAAACACATCTCGCTCCCGGGTCGGTTCCTGGTGTACATGCCCCACTCGTCGCGGGTGGGCGTGTCGCGGAAGATCGGTGAGCGCTCCGAACGACATCGGCTGCGAGCATTGGCAAAGGAAATCCTCCCCAACAACCAGGGGGGTATCATCGTCCGCACGGTTGGCGAGGACTTCAACCGGACCACGTTCGAGGCGGAGTTCAACGACCTTCGGAACACGTGGTTGAAGGTGGCCGAGGGGGCCGAGGGGGCGGAGGCCCCCGTCCGGCTCCATCGGGGGGCCCACCTGGTGAGCGGCATCATTCGCGACCTGTTCAGTGACCGCTTCGAGCAGCTGCTCGTCGATTCCAAGAAGGTGTACGACGAGGTCCGGGCCTACGTATCGAGTGTGGACCCTGACCTCACCGACCGCGTGAAGCTCTACACGGGCGAGGAGGCGCTCTTCGACAAGGAAGGTGTCGAAGAGGAAATCCAACAGGCGTTCCAGAGGCGGGTCGATCTACCCAGCGGCGGCTACATCATCATCGAACCCACGGAGGCGTTGGTTTCGATCGACGTCAACACCGGCCGTTTCACCGGCAAAGGCCGGAAGGATCCGGAAGAGACCATTCTCAAGACCAACCTGGACGCTGCCCGAGAGATTGCGCGTCAACTGCGACTCCGGGACGTGGGCGGGATCATTGTATGCGACTTCATCGACATGGAGACGCAAAAACATCGGGACAAGGTGTTGCATGAGCTGAGGTCACACCTGGGTCGCGACCGTGCTCGCACCAAGACGTTCGAGCTCTCGCCCCTGGGACTGATCGAGATGACCCGTCAGCGGGTTCGTCCTCCGTTGTTTACCGCCCTCACCGAGGCCTGCTCTCAGTGTGGCGGGAAGGGCCGGGTGTACACACCCAGTTCCGTGCTCCGCTCCATCGAGCGCGCCCTCGGGCGCATCGAGGCGGAGGGGAAGGAGCGCTCCGTGGTGGTGCGCACGCACCCAGAGGTCATTCTGCACCTGTTGGAGTCCGAGGCGGACTTTCATGAGCGGACCACCAAGCGCATGCGCCTCGAGGTGGACTTCCGGGACGATCCGCTCCTGAACCAGGACGAGTTCAGGTTGCTGGTCGGGCCCGCCCTGACCGACGCCACGCAGAAGTACATCATGGAGAGCGAGCCGGGCACCGGAGGGTAGGAAGCACGAGCTTCTCTTTTCGTGCCTCGGGTGACCTCCTCAAGCGGTGGAGAACTGGTCGCCCCGCTGCCTTGCTGCCTCTGGCCGTGACAAGCATTCTGAGGTTGCCACTCGGCGCGTCCATCAAGGGAGGGCGAACGTGAACCGATCCATCCTGGTCCTGACCCTGGGGGGGTTGCTCTTTCCGTCCGCAGCCTCCGCGCAACTCGAGCCACTGCCCCTGGATCAGGGAGCGACAGGACTGGCTCTGGCGATACGTCAGCTCGGTGCTGGCGCGAGCTACATGGAGGTCACGGCCCATCCGGACGACGAGAACAACGGCCTGCTCGTGATGCTCAATCGGGGCAGGGGTCTCAGGACGTCCCTCCTCACGGTGACGCGGGGCGACGGCGGCCAGAACATGGTGGGGCCCGAGATCCTCGAGGCCCTGGGCATCCTGAGGAGCGCCGAACTCATGGCCATGCACCGCTACGACGGCGCGGAGCAGTATTTCACGCGCGCCTACGAGTTCGGGTATTCCTTCAGCGTTGAGGAAACGCTGGAAAAGTGGGGCAAGGAGGAGATCCTCGCCGACATCGTCCGCATTCTCCGCACCGAACGTCCCGATGTGGTGACCCACCTGCCGACGACTGGCGAGGGCGGTGGCCAGCACCATCAGACGTCGGGACGGCTGGCCAGGGAGGCGTTCGAAGCCGCGGCCGACCCCAATCGGTTTCCCGAGCAGATCGCGGACGGGCTCCGGCCCTGGCAGCCCCTCAAGATGTACGAACGCGCTCGGGGAATGGGGTTTGGCGCTACCTCCGCCCCGCCTCGCCTGGACAGCGTCGTCCGCATGGACACCGGTATATACGACCCGATCCTCGGCGCTACCTACGCCCAATTGGGCTCCGAAGCGCGGTCCATGCATCGATGCCAATCCATGTCCCAGCTCCGCGGGCTCCCGGGGGAAGCCATCTCGTTTTGGTCCCTCGAGAACGCATCGATCGAGATAGACGAGGGGGAGACAGACCTCTTCGACGGCGTCGAGATGGGACTCGATCGGTACGGGGGCTTCGTCCGCGGTCAGGAGGCGGAGGCGGGCTTCTTCCTCGAGGGCCTCGAGGCGCTCAAAGGGCACGTGGCCCGGGCGGAGGAGGCGTTCGACGCTTCCGCACCCTGGAGGACGCTACCCGCTCTTCGCGACGGCCTGTCTACCGTCCGCAGCCTTCGGGCCGAAGTGGCAGCGAGCAGGCTTACAGACGATGCCAAACACAATCTGGAGCACCGCCTCTCCCTGAAGGAAGAGCAGTTCGTCCGTGCCGTCGTCCTGGCCCACGGGATCGCCCTCGAGCCGCTTGCCGACGCGGGTGAGGTCGTGCCGGGAAGCACGTTCGGCGTCGACCTCCTGTTCGCCAACCAGAGCCCCGAACCCCTCGACGTCACCCGCGTCGAGCTGGTGACGCCCGAGGGATGGACCGTTCACAGTCCGGAAGGTGAGGTCGCAGGCAGCCTTGGCCTGGGTGAAAACCTGTGGGGCGGTTTCCAGGTGGTCGTGGCCGACGATGCCGAGTACAGCCGTCCGTACTGGGAACGGAATCATGAGGTGGATCGGTTCGACATCCTCGACGAGGACCTGCTCGGGCTTCCCTTCGCTCCCGCACCAGTGCGCGCCCGGGTGACCTTCCGCTCCGGCGATGTCGACGTCGCTCTCGAGGAGGCGGTACAATATCGCTACGAGGGACCCTGGGTCGGTACTGAGAAGCAACAGCGGATCACCGTCCTGCCGGCCCTCTCGGTCAACGTATCCCCTCAGGTCGTGGTCTATCCCACCGGGACCGAGAGCCGCGGGATCTCGGTGGACCTGGTGTACAAGGGCAGCACCGAGGCCCAGGGGTCCCTCCGACTGGAGGTGCCCGACGGCTGGACCGTGAGCCCGACTGAGGCCCGCTTGAGCTTCCACCGGAAGGGCGAGGCGGCGGTGGTCCGGTTCGAGATCGCCGCGCCGGCCGGGGTGGATGCGGGGCAGTACACCGTCGAAGCGGTCGCTGCGATGGACGGAAGGTCGTACCGCGAAGGCTACGAGACCATCAACTACCACCACATCGAGAAGCGATACATCTTCCGGGCCTCCGAGGCCATCGTGGAAGCGCTCGACATCGCGGTGGCACCTGTCTCGGTGGGATACGTCATGGGGGTGGGAGACGCAGTTGCGGAAGCCATCCAGCAGCTCGGCCTCGACGTGACCATGTTGGACGAAGAGGCCCTGGCCGAGGCTGACCTGTCGGGCTTCGACGTCATCGTGACGGGCGTCCGGGCCTACCTCAACCGCCAGGACCTCCGGGCCTACAATGCGCGCTTGCTCGAGTACGTCGAGAACGGCGGGACGGTTCTGGTCCAGTACAACAAGTTCGAATTCAACGACGCCCAATGGGGGCCGTATCCCATCCAGGTGAGCCGGAACCGCGTGACGGTGGAAGAAGCTCCCATGCGCATCCTGGCACCGGATCATCCGGTCTTCAACTTCCCCAACCGGGTGACGGAGGCCGATTGGGACGACTGGGTCCAGGAGCGCGGCACCTATTTCATCGGGGACAAGGACGAGCGCTACGTCGATCTGATGGCGTCAGAGGATCCGTGGGCATACAACGCCGGCGAGAAGCGGGGGATCTTCGTGGAAACTCGTTACGGGGAGGGTCGGTGGATCTATACCGGCCTTGGCTTCTACCGTCAGCTCCCGGAGGGCGTGACCGACGCCTTCAAATTCTTCGCGAACATCCTGAGCCTGCCGAAGGCTCCGCGCGGGATCACGCAGTAGGTTCGGCCTCGCCGCCGAAGAGGCGCCTCCCTTCCGGCCGCTTGCTAACCTGGGAAACCCGCTGACGGCACGCCTGGCGTCACCCGTAGCGCGTTCTCGTAGTAGATCTTCCGTAGCACGTCGTCGGGGAGGTCCATTCCGTAGAGCTTCCAGAACGCATGGTAGTCGCGATAGTAGTCGAAGTACTCGTCTGCGGTCTCGAAAACGCGCCAGTAGTACGGAAACTCGGCGGGCTGGTAGGAATCCTTCCCGAAGATCAAGCGGTCCTGGTACTCGATGAAGAACTCCCGGGCCGCCCGCGGTTGGCGCCCGAAGTCGTACAGCACCGCCGACAAGTCCAGGTACAGGTTCGGAACCCGGTCGAGGACCTCGGCGGCCCGTTGCAGGTCATGTCCGTGGAAGCCGAAGTGCGCCGCGATGAAGCGGGTGTTCGGGTGCGCGAGGAACATGCGGTCGCGCTCCGCGATGAGCGTCTCGAAGTCGACCTGATCAGGGCCGTAGTTCCTTCGGCTGGGGAACAGCGCCAGCTCGAGCCAGCGCTCGTTCTCATAGTCCGGGTCTTCGAAGAACGCGACCGGCTCGGCGGTGTGGATCAGCACCGGCACATCCATCCGGCCCGCCATCTCCCAGATGGGATCCAGTTCCGGGTCGTCGACGCGCAGACGTGACCCGTCGGCTTTCAGGTTGGTCATGCCCAGGCCCTTGAAGATCTTTAGGCCGATGGCCCCGGCCTCGACGTCGCGCTGGAGCTGAGCCGCCGCCGCCTCACCGAAGCCCGGCCCGACGCCGTCGAAGTCGATGTTCGCGAACACTCGGAAACGGTCCGGATGGGGCCCGTTGCGAACCGTTTCGATGCGCTCCCTCAGCTCCTCACCGCTGCCCCCGCTCAGGTTCACCAGCACCTGGACGTTCAGCGCGTCCATCTCCGCGATCAGCTCGTCCATGTTCTCGGCGGTGGCGCGTTGATGGCTGTGGATGTCGACCACGGGGTACTTCGCGCTCGGGACGAGGTGTTCCTCGGTGACCAGCGTCGAGGTGGGCCTGTAGTCGACGATGCTCGGTGGGTCGAACTCGGGGCGACGGAATTGCCCCGGCCGAACCTCGGTCGTCCCCTCGCGACGTTCCGGAAAGGTCTCGGGCCGGGTCCGCGTCTGTGCCGGCGCCTCCGGCCGCTGCTCTTCCTGCTCGGAGGGCGCGCATCCAACCGCCGCCGCCCCAAAAACAAGGGCCCCACCGATGACGAGGTGTCTGAGACGCAACATGGATTCCTCCGGCATCGACATGCTACATGGCGAAACGGTCGCCACTCCGGTCGGTACCGTAGCGCCCCCGAGTTGGTTCTCCAAGAAATCACACCCCGTTCACACGGCAGGAGGGGTACGTCCCGGGACCTTGCTCTACCCCGCTCGGTCGCCCACAACCTAGGAGCCATGGGCCCCTTGTCGCTGGGACACGCGACGGGCATGTTGGACGGTGCCCGGGGGGTCCGGTCCAGCCGGAGGCCGCGGAGGGAGAGCAGGGGCCGCCGGCTCGCCCAATCGCACGGTACGCAATCGAGATGACCTCAACCGCCTTTGACTCCTTCTACTTCCGGGATCGCTTCGGTACCGTAGCCATGCGGGCTATCTGGGAAGACCGGCGGACCCAGCAACGCTGGCTCGACGTCGAGGCGGCGCTGGCGGAAGCCGAGGCCGAGCTCGGCCTCATACCCACCGAGGCGGCGGAGGAGATCGTCCGCTCCGCCCGCATCGAGCGGCTCGACCTCGAGTCGATGAAGGCCGAGTTCGACGCCACGTGGAATCCGGTCGTACCGCTCGTCAACGCGCTGAGAGCTGTGATCTCGACGTCGGCCGCTCGCTACGTGCATTGGGGCGCCACGAGCAAGAACATCTTCGACACCGGCCTCATGCTTCAGATCAAGGACGCCTACAAGCTTGTGCTCGACGATCTGGGTGGCCTGGGAGACTCGCTGGCCGAGCTGGCAGAGGAGCATCGGGGGACAGTCATGGCGGGCCGCACCCACGGCCAGCATGCCATCCCGATCACCTTCGGCTTCAAGGTGGCGGTCTGGCTCGACGAGGTCCACCGCCAGCAAGCGCGTCTGCTGGAGGCGCGACCACGCATCCTCGTCGGCGAGTTCGGCGGCGCGGTTGGCACGCTGGCGTCTCTCGGACCCATCGGCCTGCAGGTCGAAGAACGTCTCATGGAGAAGCTCGGGCTCGAAGCGTCCGTCATCCCGGTGAAGACCGCCGGCGACCGCGTCGCTGAGTTCGTCCTGCTGCTGTGCATGCTCTCCGCCACCCTCGGCAAGATCGCTCAGAACATCTACAACCTCCAACAGACGGACATCGACGAGGTGACCGAGTTCACCGAGGGCAAGGTCGGAAGCTCGGCGATGCCCCACAAGCAAAACCCGGTGGCCTCAGGGTCGGTGGTGTTCCTCGGTCGCCTGCTGCGTTCGAACGCGGGCCCGGCTCTTGACTACATCCATGCCGAGTGGGAGGACGACCATCGCCAGGGAGAGACCGCTTGGAAGTTCGTTCCGGAGGCGTGTCTGCTCATCTCGGCCCAGTTGCAGACGCTCGGCCGCGTGCTCGATAGCCTCATCGTCAAACCCGAGAACATGCTGCGCAATCTGGAACGGCAGCAGGGACTGTGTTGCTCGGAGGCACTGCTGATGGCGCTGGCCGATTCTCTCGGCCGGGGTACCGCGCATGAGTTGGTCGGGAGGCTCTCCGCGGAATCGGTGTCGACGGGCGTCGCGTTCAGTGAGATCGTGGGTCGGGACCCCACCGTGACGGAGCACTTGACCGATGCCGAGCTCGCGCAGGCCCTCGAGCTCCGGAGTCAGGTCGGGCTGGCGGACACATTCGTGGATCGCGTCGTCTCCCGGCACCGGGACGCAGGTGCCGAGTGACCACCCTTCGGATACTAGGCGCCTGTACGGCCCTGGTGCTGGCCACGGTCGCGGCCGGTGCATGCGCCAGTTCGCCCTTGGAAAACGGCACCTCCGCCGAACCCGTCGACGAAGTGGAGATCGGCTACGGCTCGCAGGAGCCGGGCGATGTGACGGGAGCGGTGGCCTCGGTCGTGGCCGAGGACATCGGGCGGGAAGTCACGAGCTGGGAAGACCTGTTCCAGGGCATGGCGGGCGTCACCGTCCGTCGACTCAACACGGGCGGGGTCTCGATTCGGATCCGAGGATCGTCCTCGCTGAGCAGGAACGCCGAGCCGCTCTACGTGCTCAACGGGGTGACGATCCGCGCCGCTCCCGGGCGGGCTCTGATGGGCGTGAACCCGAGCGAAGTAACTCGGATCGACGTGCTGAAGGATGCAGGCGCCACGTCGATCTACGGCAGCCGTGGGGCCAACGGCGTCGTGCTGATCTCCACCGCTCGGAGGGACACGAGCCCGCCGTCCTGATTGGCTGGTAAGCTGCTTTGATAGCACTGCGGCGCCACGACCCCGGTCTGCTTGCGGATGACGCCGATGTACACCTACGTTGAGGCTGCGAGGCCAAACCCGCGTCTAATCTGCCCTGGCGAGGCTCCGAGGCGCGCCGTCTCCCGGGGACGTTGGACGTAGCCGCTCCAGCCACCTCCGACCCGGGGAGAACATGCGCACGACCACTCGTTCGGTATTCCTCTTCCTCGCTGCTATGCTCTTGGCGGCACTTCCCCTTCAGGCTCAGGTGGGCCAGGTTGCGGGGGTCGTGAGGGACGGAGCGACCGCGGCGCCGCTGAACGGCGCTCAGGTCCACATCGAAGGGACGGGCTTCGGGACTCTCACGAACAGCGCCGGCCGGTTCATTCTGAACGACGTGCCCGCCGGATCGCATGTCCTGACAGTCGAGATCCTGGGATACGCCACCGGGCGCCAGGACATCACTGTGTCGGAGGGGACGCCCTTGTCCCTGGAGATCACTCTCGACCAGACGGCCCTCGATCTGGAGGGGCTGGTGGTGGTGGGCTACGGGACGCGGATTCGCCGGGAGGTTACCGGGTCGGTGGCCTCCGTTCGCGGAGCCGAGATCGCGGAGGCGGCGGTGACACCCAACGTCCAGACGGCCCTTCAGGGCCGGTTGGCGGGCGTCAACGTGGCCGAGTCCTCGGGTGAACCCGGGGCCGCTCCTCAGATCCTGGTCCGAGGGCGGGGATCGATCTCGGCCGGGACCGAGCCGCTCTACGTCGTCGATGGTGTCCCGTACTCCATGAACACCGGACTGGAAGGGGTGATCGATCAGGCCAACCCCAGGCATGGGGTGACGCGAGCCAATCCGCTGTCCAACCTCAATCCCAACGACATCGAGACGATCGAGGTCCTGAAGGATGCGGCAGCCGCGGCGATCTACGGGTCCCGGGGCTCCAACGGAGTCATCCTCATCACGACGAAGCGGGGGCAGGTGGGCATGCCGCCGCAGGCGAGCTTCCGCGCCTACGCCGGGGTCCAGACCGCGTTCAACCGGCCGGAGATGATGAGTGCCCAGGAGCACATCGACTTCGTGCGCCTCTCCCGGAACAACGCCTACATCACCGCCCTGGATCCCCTCAACCCATCCAGCCCCTCCTACAACCCCGACTACGATCCGAATACGAACGCGGGGCGGGTGGCGAACGGGGCCGGTGGGAACCACCTGATCCCGGAGGCGATGGTGAACTGGGACGGCACCGACACCGACTGGGTGGACCTGATCCTCGATCCAGCCACCCTCCAGAACTACGACATGTCCGTTAGGGGTGGGTCTCAGAACTTCAACTACTTCGTCTCGGGCGCCTACACCAACCAGGCCGGGGTCATCAAAGGCTCGAGGTTCGAACGCCTGGGTCTCCGCGCCAACCTGACGCTCGACCCCACCGAAAGGCTGGAGATCAGCACGGACATCAACACCGCTTTCGGCGACCACGACCGCAAATCGGCGAACGCACCCTACTTCGGACGGCCGCCGGGGATCATCTACTCGGCGATGGTTTCCTCGCCCGTGGCGCGGGTATACGACGTGGACGGCAGCTACCTCCAATCCGGTCCGAGCAGCATCAACCAGCTTGGTAACGGAATGACGACGACCAACCATCCCTTGGCTGCCCGGGACTTCATCGACGATGAGCTGCAGACGGCCCGTGTCTTCGGCAGCGTGGGGGGGAACTACCGGATTCTCGACAACCTCCGCTACAACCTGCTGGTTGGGTTCAACTACGACACCAACAACCGGAACTTCTATCAGAGCACCCAGCTCCAGTACCGGGGCAGCACCACGCCCAACCCCTATGCCCAGACGTTCTCCGGACAGCAATACAGCTGGCTGGTCGAGAACACGGCCAACTACACGAAGGACCTCGGGGCGCACCAGTTCGACGTGGTGGCGGGATACACGGCCGAAAAGAGCCACGAAGAGACCAAGTTCGTGATCGCCCGCAACTTCCCCGACGATCAGGTCACCACGATCGGCGGCGGCGAGGTCACCGGCGGCGGCCAAAATCAGGAGGAATGGTCCCTGGTTTCGATGCTCGGTCGCGTACACTACACCCTGCAGGACCGGTATATGGCGACCGCCACCCTCCGGTCGGACCGGTCGTCGCGGTTCGGGTGGGGAAACCAGACGGGCTACTTCCCCTCCATCTCTCTGGGGTGGCAGGTCACCGAGGAGCCCTTCATGCAGGACCAGTCCCTCTTCAGCCAGCTGAAGCCTCGGGTCAGTTACGGCGTGACGGGGAACTTCAACATCCCGAACTACGGGTCCATCGGTCTGGTCGGGACCAGCCCTTACGTTCTGAACGACCAGCTCGTGCCCGGCGCTACGCAGAACACGCTGGGCAACGAGGATCTCAGCTGGGAGACGACCCGGCAGCTCAACGTGGGGGCCGACTTCGGCATGTTGAGTGATCGCGTGTATGGATCCCTGGACTACTATGTGAGTCGAACCGAGGACCTGCTCCTCAACGTCAACGTGCCGTCGTCCACCGGCTTCGCTACGGTCCTGACGAACGTTGGTGAGGTGGAGAACAAGGGCTTCGAGGCCCAGATCACCTCCCGCAACCTCGTGGGCGGCTTCGAGTGGTCCACCGACTTCAGCCTCGGCTCGAACAAGAACGAGGTCTTGCGGCTCGGCGACGAAGGGGATCCGATTCTGGCTGCAGGAGCCGCCGGCATCCGCCACATCACCCAGGTGGGTGGTGAGATCGGTGCCTACTGGGGCTACGTGACGGACGGCGTGTACATGAGCCAGGAGGAGATCGACAACGGGCCCGTCGATATGGAGGGAAACCCGACGGTCGGCGACCTACGGTTCAAGGACCTCAACGGTGACGGCGTGATCAACGCGGAGGATCGGACCGAGATTGGCAGCTACAACCCGGACTTCACCTGGGGTATCCACAACCGGTTCCGCTATAGGGACTTGGACGTCGGCATCTTCTTCAATGGCGTGGTGGGGCGGGAGATCTTGAACCTCACCAGGCGGCACATGGAGCCCGAGGGGAACTTCAACCACTACAGGCACTTCGTCGGGAAGTACTACAAGTCGCCCGCGGAGCCGGGGGACGGCATCCATCCGAAGCCGGACCGGCAGTCCCACGGCGGTGGCACCCGACCCTCGGACCGGCTCGTCGAGGACGGATCCTACGTGGCGCTGAAGAGCATCACGCTGGGGTACGAGCTGCCCGCCAGCGTCGGGAACCGAGTGTGGGCCGATAACGTCCGGCTCTTCGCTTCGGTGAACAACGTGTTCATGTGGACAGACTACATCGGCTGGAACCCGGAGGTGAGTGTCCAGTCGGACGGGCTGACCCCAGGACAGGACTACGGGGCGTACCCACTGATGCGGGCCTACCAGCTCGGTGTCGAGATCGGATTCTGACAACCATGCAATCGAGATCATCCATGAACGCATTGCCGACCACGCGCATGATCCTGGCGCTCTCGACGGCCTTGGTCCTCTTGGGCTGCAGCGAGGAATTCACACTCCTGAGCCCGATCTCCGATCGGAACGTCGAGTCCTTCTACCGGACCCCGACCGATTTTACGGTCGCGATCAACGGCGCCTACAGCACGCTAGCGGGCAACGGGGCCTACAACCGCTCCTACGTGCTCCTGCACGAGATGCGCTCCGACAACACCATGAATGGAGGGGGTAACACGGGTCTCGCGGAGGTCTTCTTCCGCATCGCTCATTTCTCGGAACTGGCCACGGCATCCGAACTCTCCAACCCCTGGACGACGGCCTACCAGGGGATTGCTCGCACCAACACGATCCTGGATCGGTTGGACAACCTGGAGGACGGACCCTTCAAGGAGAGGATTCGCGGCGAGGCGCTCTTCATCCGCTCCCTCTTCTACTACCAGCTCGCCGTCCTGTGGGGTAACGTGCCCCTCCAGCTCGAGCCGGTGACGTCGCCGGACATCGAAGTGAACCAGGTCTCGGCCGACGTAGTCTACGCGCAGATCGCCTCGGACCTGGAGTTGGCTCAAGGCCTGCTTCCTCCCTCCTACTCCGGTGGGGACCTCGGCCGTGCCACCAGCGGGGCCGCGAACACGCTCCTGGCGCTCGTCTATCTGACGGACGGCCAAAATGCGCGGGCCGAGACCGCGCTGCGCCGCGTAGTCAACTCGGGACAGTACATGCTCGTGGACGACTACGCCGACCTCTGGGGAGTCTCGAACGAGAACAACGTGGAATCGGTCTTCGAGCTCCAGTACAAGGCGGGCGGGACCGGTACGGGGAGCCAGTTCACGGACTACTACACGCCCTTCGGTGACGGCGGCGGCGTGGGAGCGGGCAACGCACCTCAGGATCTATCGCCCGACGTCCAATACCTCCACGAGATTCAGTACGGGATCGACGAGGACGACGAGCGGGGCGTGGGCGGTACCTGGGGCTTCCAGGTCGACGCGGCGGCTGACACGACCTGGTACGTCGCCAAGTGGGTGAGTACGCCGTTCGGTCCGGGGGATGGGGACAACAACTTCCCGGTCTTTCGCTACGCGGACGTGCTCCTGATGCTGGCCGAGGCCCTCGGCGAGTCGGGGGAGGCGTACGCGCTCATCAACGAAGTGCGCGAGCGAGCGGGCGCGACGCCCATCAACGCCGCCACCCCTGGCACCTTTGAGGAGAAGCTCCTCTTCGAGCGGCGGCTGGAGTTCGTCACCGAAGGCAAGCGCTGGGCCGACCTCCTCCGGTTTGGGGTCGCCCCGCCCGTGATGGCAAGCTTCTCGCCGCTGGTCGCCGCCGGACTCACCGAGGCAAGCATCCGGGAGCTGTATCCGATCCCGCAGGGTGAGATCGACGTGTCGGGTGGGCAGTTGGTCCAGAACCCGTTCTGATCCGCAAATCGCTGGGGCTCCAAACGGCCCGTCCCGAGGACATCGCGGGGTAGCGCCAACTGCTCGGTCAGGACGAGTTCAGGTTGCTGGTCGGCCCCGCCCTGACCGACGCCACGCAGAAGTACATCATGGAGAGTGAGCGGACTAGCATACAGTGCCCGTCGAATGCGAACCCCCCGCGACAGTCCACCGTTTGGGAACGGCGGGGGAGCTAAGAAGGCCTACGCACGACGATTGCTCGCTGGACGACCATGCGGGTATCTCCTTCCTCCGTTTCACGTACGACGTAGGTGAGAGGGCCCTGGCACATGGGACCGATTTGCTCGTCGAAACGACCCCGCGCGACTACCTCGCCGGTCGATAGGTCTATTGCTTCGACAACGGTGTCGAACGTTGCCCTCCCCCACTCCGGCGACATCCGTACTGGCAATCCCGGTCGCCAGTCCGGGTCTGGCACCTGCAGGTACGTCCAAAGCGTGTCCGATTGTGGATCGTCCCAGAAGTGTCGAAACATTGGGGGTGGTGGCAGGGTGGCGTAGATCTCCGCGAGTTCGGAGGCAGGAGGTTGGCCGCGGGATGAGAACCAGCTAGCAGCACGGGCCACGGTATCGACGGGCCCCCCTGGGCCGTCCCAGCGATAGACAACGTAGTCCCATATGCTCGCCGCCATGAACTCTCCTGCTTCCCCGGGCCCGACGATCCACTGGTCGGAGGCGGCATCGGGGCCGCGGGCGCTGCCGAGCCGAATCCGGCGTGCCCCCGCAGGCCCGACCCAATCGAAGAGCGCCTGACCGACCTCGGTCGGTCGCAGACCAAACACATATGAACCATCGCTCAGAAGGGTTGCGGGGGTGTTTCCGGTGGGCAGGGGGAAGGTCCGCACTACGACGCCTGCGGGGTCCAGCACCTGTAACCGTCCGTTGCTATCGTCCAATACGTGCAATGAATCCAGTGGTCCAACCATCACACGAATGCTCTGGCCGAACTCGGTGGGGCCACGTCCGCTCCGGCCAAGAGACCGTGCCATGCCACCCCCGGTGTCCGGGAAAAAGTACAATGCACCACCACCGACCATCCCCGATACGACGTACTCTCCGGTGCTCAGTTGCCCCACCATGCAGGCCCGCATCCCGTCCGTCCGCACGGAGGTCGGGTCGGTCGAAGCGCCTAGCACCGCCAATTCATGAAACTCGATTCGGCAGTCCGAGCATGAAAGAGCATCCGCGATGACCGGGTTTCGCTCGTCACCTTCAGCGGAGGAACTGTCTGAGCTACACGCGCTCAGCAATCCCAAGACCGCCAACGCCCCCAACATGCCTTTCACTACCAGCGCCCCCGTGGTGCACTCGATGACCCAGTGTCAGGCTTCCGGTCCATCGTCCTGCGTGCTCGTACCACGCTCAAGTAGCGTTCAACAAAGCGACGGTTGGGCGTGCCTACGAAAAGCAGGGAGTCTAGTAACATCGACGGGGTCACGCCAATGCCGATTTCGCTCGCCTGACTGCGGTCGTTCAGCAACCGTACGGACGCCCGCTCTGATTCAATACATTCGACGAAGTCTTCCGGACGTTCCAACCCTAGCCCGGCAGCGAATCTGTGCCACTGACGCACACGAAGCGAATCGGAGTGTGTGAAGAGCGCGGCATGCACCCGGGCAAACGCTCCCTGTTCCGCAGCGCAGACTGCGGCCAAGGACGCGTCCCTGGCCAAAGGGGACTGTGGAGCATGGCGGACAATGATCGTCAGGTCCTTGGCTCGCCCGCGAGCGACCGCCTGAAGTATCTGATCGCCGATCGCACAGTATCGGCACAAGTAGTCGGAGAAGACGGTGACAACAACAGAGTTCGGTCGTCCGAGGTGGAGCGTGTCACCTTGTGCGTAGACCAACCAGTCGGTAATGACTCGGGGCGCCGATTGCGCCGCGACGGGTGGGAGTCTCGGGGAAGAGTAGCTACGGACGGCCACGGCGGCCGCCACCACCGTAGCGGTGACAGCCGCAGCGGTCGCTGCAGAGGAGAGCGATGGGCGGGGCATATCGCTTTCGCCTGCGGCTACAACTGAACCTCGCACTCTCCGGGCTCTAGCCAACTCCCGGTGCAATGGTTGCACTGCACATAGCACTGGAAGTCCCGGGTACAGCTCTCCGCGCAACCCGAGCCGAAAGCCGCCGGTGGATCGTACCCCCAAACAACAGCGAGTGCCATCATCGTAACTGCCCAAGCAATCCGCTTCATAGTTCCTCCACGAATTGGAGTGTCGGTTCTTGGGGGGCCTTTCAACGTATACCCCCCCCCGGTTAACCGTGTCAACAGCCACGGTATCGCTGATGGACGGAGCCAGCGCCTTTGCTTGAAGCGGCCACGACTGTCGCACCGGAGACCATGAGCGAGGAAGCGGGCGCCCGTGGCGGATTTGGAGGCGAGGGAGCCCACCCTTGAACCTCCTCCTAAATAGCGTAAATTTCCAGGCTCTGTTCTGACCATGATCGAGGACACCATGTACGCCGTTTTCCGCACCGGGGGCAAGCAGTTTCGCGCGACCGAGGGGGCCACCCTGCGGATCCCGCTGTTGAAGGCCGAGCCGGGGGACGAAATCACCTTCGATGAGGTGTTAATCACGTCGAACGACGGGAAGGTCTCCGTAGGGCAGCCGGTCATCGAGTCCGCTTCCGTCAAAGCAGAAGTGGTCCGCCATGGACGCGACAAGAAGATTATCGTGTTCAAGCGCAAGCGCAGAAAAGGATACCGGAAGAAGCAGGGCCACCGTCAGGATTTCACCGAGATCCGGGTCGCCGAGGTCGTCGTCTAGCGACGACCCTGAGGGCATAGGAGAGAGAGATGGCGCACAAGAAGGCCGGAGGCTCCAGCCGCAACGGACGGGACTCCAATCCCCAGTACTTGGGTGTAAAGGTCTATGGCGGCGAGGCCATCCGGGCGGGTGGGATCATCATTCGGCAACGCGGTACCCGGATTCACCCGGGCCGCAACGTAGGACGGGGTCGGGACGACACGCTCTTTTCGCTGGTGGATGGGCGGGTGACCTTCGAGCGCCGTTCCGGGCGCAAGGTCGTCTCAGTCTACCCGGCAGGCTAGCCAAACACTCACGGTTTTCGGCCCCGCACGCGCGGGCCGGATCTTTCCACGACGTCTGGTCGTAGGGAATGATCATGATGCATCCATCGCCACACCCCCGGCCCGGATCCAAGCCTGCCCGTAGATGGTGGGCCGGTTTCGCGGTTGTCATCGCCATCGCGGTCCTCCCGGCGTTCTACTCACTGCCGCCTTCGACCGCGTCGACGGTGGTCTCGGCGCCGGCCACTGCACACGCTCGGGCGACATTCGAGCCGTGGGAGACCCTCCCCACCGAGCTGCACGCCCAGGTGGAGCATTGGACGGAGCGCCTGCTCCGTACCGACGCGGAGACCGTGGCCAAGATGCTCTCGCGCCGTGGTGCGTTCGGACAGCTCATCCAGGAGCGACTGCACCGGCGGGGGATGCCCACCGACCTGCTCTACCTGGCCATGGTGGAGTCGGGTCTCCGGATGCGCGTCATGTCGGGTGACTCGGCCCTGGGTCTATGGCAGTTCCGCGCAGAGACGGGACGCTCGCTCGGGCTTCGGATCGACGAGTGGGTGGATGAACGCCGCGACCCGGTCCGCTCCACAGATGCGGCCCTCGACTACCTGGATATGCTCTACGACCGCTTCGGCTCCTGGCCTTTGGCGGCCGCGGCGTACAATGCCGGCCCAACGCGGGTAGGGAAGCGGGTCCGCCGCCCGGTGGGATCGGCGGAGACGAAGCGATACTGGGACGTGGTTCGTCACCTCCCACGAGAGACCCGCGAGTACATTCCCCGCATCCTGGCCACTCGCACCCTGGCCGAACAAGCTGCGGAGCGCGGCATCCACGTCGACCCCATGGCACCCTATCGGTTCGAGCAGGTTCTGGTGCCGGCAGGAACGTCGCTGAGTCGGGTGGCCAAGCGCATCGACGAGCCCGTCTCGGAGCTCCGCTACCTGAACCCGCACTTCCTGCGCGGCGTGACGCCTCCCGGCGGCGCCTACCCTGTGCGTGTGCCCGTCGGGAAGGGACAGTCGGTGGTGGCGGCACTTACGCCCGGGCAAGGCCGCACGACCTCCTAGCGGTTTTCCCGCACGAACTCCTTGACGTGTAGCGGGTCCTGAGCTGGGGTCATCAGACTGACACCGATCAGCACCGGAATGTGCACCATCAGGCCCAGGAGTCCCTCGTGTAGGTCGAAGGGTCGACCGCCCCGGAAGTAGAAGAACAGCGCGGTCGCGGAGCCCGAAATCAACCCAGCCAGCACGCCTGTTGTGGTCGCTCGTTTCCAGTAGAGTGCCGCCACGACCGGCGGAGCGAACTGGCAGATGATCCCGTACGCGGTCAGCAGCAACACCACCAGGGACTGACTGCCACTGACCGCGAAGCCGTACGCCACCAGTGCGACACCGACCACCACGATCTTCATCCAGCGCTGGCGCCTTTGCTCGTTCAGGTCCGGTCGGAAAGGATACACGCCATCTTCGATGGCCACGGAGGCCGCGGCGTGCAGCAGCGCGTCGCCAGTCGACATGGACGCCGAGAGTGCGCCCGCGCAGAAGAGCCCGACCACCAAGGGCGACAGGTCCGATTCCAAGATCAGGAACGGGAGAATGAAGTCGGCACGTTCCGGTGCACTTCCGAACAGGACGCCCGCGAATCCGATCAGGAACACCGGGATCAGAAACAACTGAAAGGTGGGGAAGAGCACCACGGTGCGCCGGATGGTGCGGTCGTCCTTGGCGGTAAACGCCTTCATGAACAAGTGGGGCCACATCATGAGCCCCACACCACTCACGATGATCGCACTCGAGAACCCGCCCCAACTCCAAGCCGAGCCATCCCCTCGGAGTCCCGGCAGGCTCAGAAGCTCCGGCCGGGCCAGCTCGATCTGAGCGAACATCTCGCCCACACCACCATAGAGGTAGGAGGGCAGGTAGAGCCCCAGTACCCAGGCGATGGTGAGCATGAAGATGCCCTGGAACGTGTTGGTCCATCCCACCGCCGCGACCCCGCCCAACAACACGTAGAGCACGACCACACCATACGCCAGAGCGGCGCCTAGCCAGATGGGCACGTGTCCGTCCGTGACCGACTCGATCACGATGGCGGCGCCCGACATCTGCAGCGTGACATAGGGAATGAACGCCAGGACGGCGAGCGCTGCCAGCAGCGCCGAAAGGGGGCGCGAAGGAAAGCGCCCCACCAGGAGCTGGGCCTGAGTGACGAAGCCCAGGCGCCGGCCGGCGTCGGCAACCCGGGGACCCAACCAGTACCAGGCGGTCATGCCGATGACACCGTAGGCAAGGATGTAGTACGCGGCGGCCCCCTGCGAGTAGGCCCACCCCGGTCCCCCCAGAAAGGCGAACGCCGAGAACACGCTGGCGCCGGTGACGAAGTACATCACCACGAGCCCAAACGAGCGGTCGCCCGCCACGTATCCCTGCACGCTGCGGCTGGCCCTGCGGCCGGCGACCAACCCGATGGTGAGGGTGACGCCCAGGTAGAGCGCGATGATGATCGCGATCAGCACCCAGCGTTCCATCTAGTCTCGCTCCACCCGTTCCCGCGCGTCCCTTCTCTGCTGTTCGGCATCGAACCAGAGCAGGAGCACGAAGGCGCCCACGATCAGAAGAGCGTACCAGGCGAAGTTGAAGGGGAGACCGAGGATGCGAGGGTGGGTGCGATTGATCAGCGTGGCCCCCGGCCAGAGGGACGCCGCCACGAAGAACAGCATGTAGAGGCCGACTACGCGGGCCCTCATGACGAGCTCGTCAGCATGCGCCTATTCTCCCGTGAACTCAGGGTCCCGCTTTTCCACGAACGCCGTGACGCCCTCGCGGCCGTCGTGGCTGGCGAACGCCGCCAAGAACAACTCCTTCTCCAGCTCCAGCCCGGCGGAGAGTGGCATCTCCGAAGCGGCGCGCACGGCCCGCTTGGCCAGACGCGCCGCCACCGGACTACGCCTGGCCATGCGCTCGGCCAGCGCCTCGGCCTCCTCGAGGTGCTTGCCGTCGTCGGCCAGAATCTCGACGAGTCCGATCCGGTGGGCCTCCTCGCCCCCGATGGTGTCGCCCGAGAGCGCGATCCGCATGGCCTGACCCGGACCCACCAGCCGAGCCAGGCGCTGGGTACCGCCGGCCCCGGGGATCAGCCCAATCCGGATCTCGGCCTGGCCGAACCTGGCCGACCGGTCGGCCACGCGGACGTCACAGGCCAGCGCCAGCTCGGAGCCTCCGCCCAGGCAATAGCCGTGGATGGCCGCGATGATCGGCTTGGGAAACTCGGCCACCGCGTCGTAGACCCGGCGCTTCTGGTACACGCGTCGCTGCTCGGCGGGTGTCCGTGCGGCGAACTCGCCCACGTCTGCACCGGCCACGAAGGCCTTCTCGCCCGCGCCGTGCAGGATGGCCACCCGGACGGAGTCGTCCACGGCCAGGGCGTCTATGGCCTCCATGATTTCCTGACGCACCGCCTCGTTCAGGGCGTTCAGCTTCTCGGGCCGGTCGATTCGGATCCACGCCAGGGGTGACTCGATGGTGACAACGACGCTTTGCGTGCTCATTGCGGTTTCCCTTCGTTCCAGCGGTAGAATCCCTCGCCGGTCTTCTTGCCGAGCTTCCCTTCGCCCACCAGGCGCTCGAGGATGGGGGGTGGGCGGAAGTGCTCCGCCTCCAGCGTCTCGTGCAGGTATTGGGCGATGCCCAATCGTACGTCCAGACCCACGAGGTCGGTTAGCTTGAGCGGACCCATGGGGTGTCGATACCCGAGCTCCATAGCCCGGTCGATGTCCTGGGCCGAAGCCACCCCCTCCTCCACCATGCGCATCGCCTCAAGCCCGAGGATCACCCCCAGCCGGGACGACGCGAAGCCGGGGGAGTCCTTCACGGAGATGGGCTCCTTCCCCAGGCTGCGACTGAACGCCAGGCCCAGGTCGCGCACCTCCGGTGAGGTCTTGGGCCCGTGGACCACCTCCACCAGCTTCATGAGGTGGACCGGGTTGAAGAAATGGAGGCCCAGAAACCGCGCTGGGTCCGGCGTGCTCTCCGCGAGCGCGGCGATCGACAGCGAAGATGTGTTGCTGGCCAGCACGACGTCAGTGGGCGCGTGCTCGGCCACCGCCTCGAAGAGCGCTTGCTTCCACTCGATGCGTTCGGGGATGGCTTCGATCACGAGGTCAGTGTCCCGGTACGCCGCCGCCGGGTCGAGCTCGCCTGAGAGCTGCGCCAACGTGGCTGCCCGGGCGTCCTCGCTGACCTTACCGAGGGACACCCCCTTGTCGAGGTTCGCGCGCACCCGCGCCAGGCCCGCGTCTAACGTCTCCGCGGAAACGTCGGTAAGCCGAACCTGATAGCCCGAGGCCGCGGCGACCTGTGCGATGCCGTGCCCCATGGTGCCGGCGCCCACCACCGTGATGCGTTCCGGGAGGTTCATGCGGCCTCCACGACGAGCGCGATGCCCTGGCCGACACCGATGCACATGGAGGCCAGCCCGGTGGCGGCGCCCCGGCGTTTCATCTCGTGCACCAACGTGGTGACGATGCGCGCTCCAGAGCAGCCCACCGGGTGCCCGAGCGCGATGGCGCCTCCGTTCACGTTGACGCGTTCGGGGTCTAGTTCGAGCTGTTCCATGCAGGGCAGGGCCTGCGCTGCGAACGCCTCGTTCAGCTCGACCAACTCGATGTCGGATACGGTCATGGCTGCGCGGCCCAACGCGGTTCGTGTTGCCGGCACCGGGCCCATGCCCATGCGATGGGGCTCCAGCCCTGCAACCCCGCTCGCCCGGATCTTGGCGAGCGGGGTGAGGCCCATCGCCCTGGCCCACTCCGCCTCCACCACCAGCAGAGCGGCCGCGCCGTCGTTGATGCCGGACGAGTTTCCGGCCGTGACGGTCCCCCCTGATTTGAACACCGGCCGCAGGCGAGCGAGCGCCTCGGTGGTGGTGCCCGGGCGGGGATGCTCGTCCTGGGTCACCTGGATGGGGTCGCCCTTCCGCTGGGGCACTTCCACCGGCGTGATCTCCCCACCGAACCGCCCGGCCGACATGGCCTCAGCAGCCCGCCTCTGACTCTCCACAGCGAACGCGTCCTGGGCCTCGCGCGTCACGCCGAACTCTTCGGCCACCACCTCGGCCGTGGCGCCCAAGCCGATGGTCCACTGGTTGGGTAGCTCGGGGTTGGCGAAGCGCCATCCCAGCACCGTGTCGGCCAGGTCGGGAGCGCCGCGCGGATATCCGACGGGCGGTTTGAGGAGCACCCAGGGCGCGCGGCTCATGCTCTCCACACCACCGGCAATGAAGACATCCCCCTCGCCTGCGACGATCTGGTGAAAGGCGGACACCACCGACTGCATCCCCGACCCGCACAGGCGGTTCACGGTCTGACCCGGTACGGTCACGGGGAAGCCGGCCCGGAGAAGCGCCATGCGGGCGACGTTACGGTTGTCCTCACCGGCCTGGTTGGTACAGCCCATCAGCACATCATCGACCTCGCTTGCGGCGATGCCGGTCCTTTCGAGGAGGGCAGCCAGCGTGAGGGCTGCGAGGTCGTCAGGTCGTACCGATGCGAGCGCACCGCCGTGACGACCGATGGGGGTGCGTACTGCGTCTATGATCCAAGCTGTGCGAGCCATGAAATCCGGTTGGAGAGAAGGGGACCGCCGACCTCCTGGCGAGGCGGGTCTAGCCTACCGAGGGCCCTGGGGTCGGAGCAACCCGCCGGAACGGTCCTGGGCGGCCGTCGTATCTATAGAGTGAGCGGTCCTGATGGGGACGATTTTGAGGCGGAGGGGGGTGTGAGACAACAGCGCACGCGGCTTCTATTCTTCACCGTCGGACTTGTTTTCGTGTTCACCCCCGCGGTCCTGATGGCTCAGGACCGGATCGACAACCCGCCACTGGTCGGTAAGGTCGTGGACGCCGAGACCGGTGCGCCCCTTCTGGGCGCCTGGGTAGGACCCGTCAATCAGGACTGGGGCACGTACTCCAAGGACGATGGGAGCTTCCTGCTCCCGCGCGTCTATAGTGGAGCCGCGTACTACGAGGTGTCGATGCTCGGGTACGAGAGCTTGTTGGTCGAATTGACTCCCGGGGAGACGTTCCAGATCGCGCTGTCTCCCGACCCGATTGCCCTCGAAGGCATCCGAGTCGTGGCGGACCGGTTCAAGCGCCGCCGGAACGCCTTCCCGTATTCCGTCCGCGCAATCGAACGGGACCAGCTGCTGGCCAATGCTTCGACCGACATGGTGGATTTCGTGCGGGGCAGGGCGGGGGTGCGGGTGGTGCCCTGCCCGCGGGCACTCTCTTACCAGTTCGAGTGCGTGATGCGACGTGGGCGCGCACAGGCCATGACGGTCTGCCTGGATGAGATGCCCTATTACGGCGGGGTCAACGGCCTGCGGGACATGCACCCCCACGAGTTCGCACTTGTCGAGGTATTTGCGCGCGGTGCGCACGTGCGGTTGTACACGCCCGACTTCATGGCGCGGGCGGGGCGGCGCCTGATGAACGTGCCGCCGCTCGAGTTCGGGATGTGCTAGCGTCGAAGCTCGTACATCACCACCTCTTCCACGTCTGCCTCATTTCGGCGCACCCCGAGCACGTAGTCGCTTCCGACTTCCCGAAGGTCCAGATCGGGTGGGATCGGCGGTTGGCCTAGCCAGCGGCCATCCGGATCGAAGACTGACCACGCCCGATACTTCTGCCATGGAGGGCTATAGTCTTCGACCCACAAATAGCCCTCAGTATCCACGAGCAACCGCTGCAGGGTGGGCATGAACGTCGGGTACACGATCCCATCCAGCTTCGCAGCAGCGAGATTGGGGAACTCGGGATCCGGGACTTGACCTCGTTGTAGCGCGGCGTAGCGCTCACGATCCTTCGCGGTGACGTCCCGCCGAGTTCCCGCCCATCGGATGATCCGTGTCAACTTGCCATCCGCGGTGACCTTAGAAACCACGAAGTCAGTGCCGCTCGCGAAGTAGAGCGTCTGACCATCTCCGACACTCGGAACCACACTCAGTGCGAAGGGTGCCCTGCTGTACCCCTGCGATTCTCCGACCAGGTACCCCCAATGAGGTCCCAGATCCCCGCCCCCAATCGAATCGCCAGGCTCTCCGTGGGCCGTGTAGCGGAGGAAGATGCGGCGCCCTCCGTAAAATAGCCCAAGGCCTGGTACCACGGGGACCACTCCCTCCACTAGCAGCGTCCCGTCGTCAAATGGCCTCATGCCGAACGCATGCCTCGCAGGAGCAACGGCTCTGAGCGTCATGACCCGCCCCAAGTTGCCGCCGGCGTCGAAGATCGAGACCCTGCTCAGTCGGCTGTCGTAGACCAGGAGGGAGTCATTCCATACGCGCCAGGCTCGTCGCAACGCCCGGAACTCCCCCGGCCCGTCGCCCTTGCCTCCTATGTCGAAGAGGTGCCCGCCCTCGCGACCGAAAACCCTGAGTTGGTTGGTCCCGCCGTTGGCAACGACCGTCCGGACTTCCGGCATACGGAACACCGGACCAACCTGGTAGAGCGCATATGCTTCTCCCGGGCGCCTTCTTCCGATCGCTACCCGCGGTTCGTCTCCCACCTTCCAGGGGCTGCCATTGATCCACGCGGGACGCTTGCTCTCCACGACTTCGGTGCCGGCGCTGTCTGTGACCGTGTACGCTGGACCGACCTGATCGCGATCGCTCGTACAGGCGCCCAAGTAGGCCATGATGATGGCGAGGGACCAGCGGAGATTGCTGACCACGATGACCTCCAGAGTCTTTCCGTGGCTTGCTCGTACCTAGCGACGCAATGGGTCGCGACGGCCCTACCCGTCGACCGCCACCCACACACTCTTGGTCTGCGTGTACTTGTCCAGCGCCGCGGCGTAACCGAGATCGCGCCCGAACCCGCTCGACTTGTAACCCCCGAACGGAGAACTCGAGTCGTACTGGTTGTAGGTGTTGACCCACACGGTGCCGGCTTTCAGGTCGCGTGCTACCCGATGTGCCTTTCCGATGTCACGCGTCCACACGCCCGCAGCTAACCCGTAGATGGTGTCGTTACCGATGCAGATGGCATCCTCCACATCCTCGAAGCGGATGATGGCGGCCACTGGTCCGAAGATTTCTTCGCACGCGATCTTCATGCTGGGCTCCACGTCGGCGAAGGCGGTGGCGGTGACGAAGTTGCCACGACCGTTCACATCCGTCCGCTCACCGCCTGCCACCAAACGCGCTCCGTCCGACTTCCCGGCCTCGATGTACGAGAGCACCTGGTCGAGCTGCTCCTCGCTGACGATGGCTCCCAAACGGGTGTTGGAGTCCAACGGGTCGCCGACGGTCATTTGGCCGGCGCGCTTGGCGAAGGCCTCCACGAAGTCGTCGTAGATGCTCGATTCGACCAGGATGCGTGATCCGGCCGCACACACCTCGCCCTTGCCGTAGTAGATCCCCATGGAGGCGCCCCGCACGGCGCTCTTCAGGTCGGCATCGGCGAAGACGATGTTGGGGCTTTTTCCACCCAGCTCCAGCGACACCTTCTTGAGCGTGTCCGCGGCGGACCGCATCACGATCTTCCCCACCTCGGTCGAGCCTGTGAACGCAATGGCGTCCACGTCCGGGTGGGCCACCAGGGCGGCCCCCGCCACAGCATCTCCGCCCACGACGTTCAGGACGCCCGGGGGGAAGCCCGCCTCGACCGCCAGCTCGCCCAGCCGCAGTGCCGTGAGGGGCGTCTGCTCGGCCGGCTTCAGTACCACAGTATTCCCGCAGGCCAACGCCGGGGCCACCTTCCAGGCCGCCAACGACAGGGGGAAGTTCCAGGGTACGATGATGCCCACGACCCCCACCGGCTCCCGAAGCGTGTAGTTCAGGAACGGCCCGGAAACCGGGATGGTGTCGCCCTGGATCTTGTCGGCCAGGCCGGCGAAGTAGCGGAAGTTCTCCACCACGCTGGGCAGGTCCACCTTCAGAGACTCGAACAGCGGCTTGCCGTTGTCCGCGGTCTCCAGGTGGGCAAGCTCCTCGGCGTTGGCCTGGAGCAGGTCCGCCAACTTCCAGAGTAGGCGGCTCCGCTTGTGCGGGTTTAGCTGCGCCCAACCGGCCGCCGCGGCCTCGGCGGACGCGACCGCACGGTCCACGTCTCCGGCGCCCGCCCACTGGACTTCGGCGATGACCTCGTGGGTGGCCGGGTTGATGTCGGCAACGGTCTGTCCGTCCGTGGCGTCCGACCACTGACCGTCGATCCAGAGCTGGGTGCGTACTCCATCCATGCGCGCTTACCGGCCTTTGAAGACGGGCTTTCGCTTCTCGGTATAGGCGGTGAGGCCCTCACGGGCGTCGTCGCTCTGGAAGAGCTGCTGCTGAAGCTCGCGCTCCAGGGTCAGCGCCAGCTCGAAGGGCACCTCGTGCCCGCTCTGCACCGCGCGCTTGATGTTCCCGACCGCTTTCGACGCCATGTTGGGCGGCGTGAACTGCTTGGCGTACTCCATCACCTTCTCCATGAACTCGGCATGGGTCTCGGTCTCCCACACCTGGTTCACGATGCCGAGCCCCTCGGCCTTGTCGAAGCCGAATACTTCGCCTGTCGCCATCAGCTCGATCGCCTTGTTCTTGCCCACGATGCGCGTGAGCCGTTGGGTACCGCCGGTGCCCGGAAGTACGCCCAGGTTCACCTCCGGTAGGCCGGTCTTACCCGCATTCTTACGAGCGATCCTGAGGTCTGCCGCCATGGCGATCTCGAGACCTCCGCCCACCGTGTGGCCGTTGAGGGCAGCGATGGTCAACTTGGGGGTCTGTTCCAGGCGGTTGAGTGTCTCGTTGGCGTGCAGGCAGAAGCAGTACTTGAACCCCGTGGTCACCTCCGAGAGCATCTGGATGTTGGCGCCGGCGCTGAAGAACTTCTCGCCCTTCCCGGTCAGCACGATGACCCAGGCATCGTCGTCGAAGCGGGCCCGCACGATGGCCGCGTCCAACTGACGCATCATTTCATGCGTGTAGGTGTTGGCGGGCGGGTCGTCCAGGGTCAACACCGCAACTCCGTCCTGCACTTCGTAGTGAACCAGCGTCTTGTCGCTCATCCGTTGTCCTGTTGGCGCCGATGCTCGGCGGGTTTAAAAGGCTGTGCTTGATACCCCGGTGCGTTCCGAGCCCGGGTGAAGGTCTGAGCCAGCGGGTGCGAAGCCTCGAAGAAAGAGACTCAGCAGATGGTCCGCGAGCTCTGAAGCCGGGGGATCCTTGCCCGGTCGATACCAGGTGTAGATCCAGTTGAGTTGTCCAAAGAGCGCAAAGGCTCCGATGCGCCGTTCATGGGGTGTACTGGTCGGTGCGATGGCGGCCAGGCAGTCCTGCACCATGCCCACGTAGCGGCGCTTGAGCGTGCGAACCGGCGCACTCAGGTCGGCGGACAGGGCGTCCGACTCGTGAGAGAGCACCTTCATCTCCGCCATGTTGTCCACGAAGAACAGCACATGGTTGTGGACTAGACGGCGCAGCGACTCCCTTGGAGCCAAGGGGGTCGCCCACTGCTCTTCCAGCCGAGCCAGCAACGTCTCGAAGACATTGGTCTGAATCAGCAGCAGCAGCTCTTCCTTGCTCCGGAAGTAGTAATAGAGTCCCGAGAGGCTCACTCCGGTCGCCGCCGAGACATCCCGAACGCTGGCCCTGTGAAACCCCTTATCGGCAAACACCTCCGCGGACTGATGGAGGATGGTGGCCAACTTGTCGTCGTAGCGCGTTCGGGTTTCCACTCGGCCTGCTGCTGGGGCACCACTGAGATTCGGACGATCGTCCGAACGAACCTGCCGACTTCGAGGGAGAGGGTCAAGGTGCTCGAAGTCCTCGGGCGGCCTCCTTCCTGCTTCCCCGTGCGGGAGTGCCGCCGACCGCTATCTTCAAGGGATCATGGAGACTTCGAGCCCCATCCGTCCTCGCCCTCCTGCGCGAGCTCCCATGCGTCGTGGAGCGCTGCTGTGCACCCTGCTTCTCCTGCCCCCGCTTTGGGGCTGCGAGGATGCCATGGGTCCGGAGGGGTCCAATCCAAGTTTCGCTGGACTTCCGCTCGACTTGGCCACCACGGCCTCCTTGGGCGCCATCGTGGCCCCCGACGGAAGAGGGGAGGACTGGGGTCGAGCGTGGCGGGAGTCGTGGACGAACGGGTCGGCCGAGGGGAGGGCCCTGCGGGCGTCACTTCGCGAGGAGGTCGCTCTGGCCGCGACCAAACGGGACGCGGAGGCTGAGCGGTTGCGCGCCCACGCCCTGATTCAGGGGATGGAGGTTCTGGTCGGGGCGGAGAGCGCCGCTGGGCGGGCCATGGAGCCGGCCAAGCGGGCCGTCGCCAGGGCCGGCTCGACCGACGGGACCGAATCGTGGGTCCTCCTGTTGGAAGCCTCCGATGCCCTCCTGTCCATCGAGCCATCGATGCTCCTCGAGAGTCTTCTGGACTGTGACGGTCGAGACGGACGAAGGAATCCTGGCGCCGACCCGTATTCTGAGCTGATGAACGGCCGGGCCGAGCATCTCCGAGTGGGTGCCCGGATGGCCATGCTGGAGGACAACCTGGGCCTGGCCGTGAGGCGAGCCTTCTACGGGTGCCGCCTGTTGGCCGAGCATGGGACGCTATCCAAAAAGCGGGAGTAGCAGAATGCAACGACCCCACGGGATTCATGCAGTCGTCGCCGCCCTGGGTCTACTGGTGGGGGCGGGGCCGGCGGTGGCCCAAGGACAGGCGGACGTGGTGCGTGTCCCGGTGACGGGCACCATTGAGCTGGGGCTGGCCCCCTTCGTTGAACGCGCGATCCATGAAGCCGAGGCGGGTGGCGCGGAAGCTCTGATCTTGGACATCGATACCCCCGGCGGTCGGGTCGACGCGGCCGAGCGCATCGCCGATGCCGTGCGGGACGCCACGATCCCGGTCTATGCATTCATCAACCGGCGAGCCTTTTCGGCGGGCGCGCTCGTGGCTCTGGCGACGCAGCGTATTTACATGGCGCCAGGCTCGGTGATCGGTGCGGCCACGCCCGTGGTGGGTACTGGCGAGAAGGCTCCGGAGAAGATCGTGTCGGCGATGCGAAGCGAAATGAGAGCCCTTGCCGAGGCCCGCGGCCTCGACCCCAGGGTCGCCGAAGCGATGGTGGACGAGGAGATCGAGGTCGAAGGGGTGGTCGAGGCGGGAAAGCTGCTCACGCTCACGACGTCCGAAGCTGCGGGGTTGGGCTATGCCGAACCCGTGTCCGGCTGGGACGCTCTGGTGGGTGCAGTGGTCGGGACGCCCGCTGGGCAGGTCCCTACCGTCCAGGTGGCCACCGCCAATTGGGCGGAACGACTGGTGCGCGTATTGACGCACCCGGCGGTCGCGCCCTTCCTGCTTTCGATCGGGTTCCTGGGACTGTTGATCGAGATCAAGACACCGGGGATGGGGTTGGGTGGGGCGGCGGGCTTCTTGGCGCTTTCCTTGTTCTTCGGGTCTCACCTGATCCTTGGCCTGGCTGGTTGGGAGGACCTGCTGCTGTTTGGAATCGGCGTGGTACTGATTGCGGCGGAGGTCTTTCTGATGCCCGGCCTGGGGATCTTGGGCGTCCTCGGCACTGGGGCCGTGGCCGGGGGACTCTACCTGAGCCTGCTGGGTGCTTTCCCCACCGGAGCCGATATGGTGCAGGCCTCGGGCGTGCTCGCGGCCTCCGTCCTGATGATGATCTTTGTGGGCTGGGCGCTGCTTCGGCGTCTGCCCAAGAGCGGGCGGCTCGCGAGTCGAGGTGTACTCCTCGAGACGGAGACCGATCGGTCGCTGGGCTACGTCTCGGCACACGTGCGGGGGGAGCTGGTGGGTCGGGAGGGCGAAGCTGCCACCGATCTCCGCCCCTCAGGGATCGGCCTGTTCGATGACGAACGGATCGACGTGGTTTCTGAATCGGAATGGATCCCGCAGGGCGCGCGCATCCGCGTGGTCGCGTCTGAGGGCTATCGTCATGTGGTACGCGGCATTTCGGAGACATGATGGGCGAAGAAGCAGTTTTCGTATTCACGATTCTGGGTGCGCTTGGAGCCGTTCTCCTCATCTCGCTCGTCCTGTGGGCGGTGCCGGTGAAGCTCTGGATCGAGGCGGTCTTTTCGGGCGTCCCCATCAAGATCGGTCAGTTGATCGGCATGCGGCTCCGGCGGGTGAACCCGGCCGAGGTCGTACGTCCCATGATCTCTGCTACCAAGGCCGGGCTGCCCTTGAATGGTGAGGAGCTCGAGGCGCACTACCTCGCCGGCGGCGATGTCGACCGGGTGGTGCGGGCGCTGATCAGCGCCGACAAGGCGAACATCGATCTGGCGTTCCAACAGGCCGCCGCCATCGACCTGGCCGGCCGTGATGTGTTCGAGGCCGTACAGGTCTCGGTGAATCCGAAGGTGATCACGACCCCGCGAGTGGCCGCCATGGCGCGCGACGGGATTCAGCTCATCGCCATCGCGCGGGTAACCGTGCGGGCCAACATCAATCGGCTGGTAGGTGGTGCGGGCGAGGAGACCATCGTGGCCCGGGTGGGCGAGGGGATCGTGTCGAACATCGGTTCCGCCTCCTCCCACAAGGCGGTGCTCGAGAACCCCGATGCCATCAGCAAGACGGTGCTGGCCAAGGGACTCGACTCCGGTACCGCGTTCGAGATTCTCTCGATCGACATCGCGGACGTGGACGTGGGGAAGAACATCGGCGCCGAGCTGCAGACCGACCAAGCAGAGGCAGACAAGCGCATCGCGCAGGCCAAGGCCGAGGAACGACATGCGATGGCCCTGGCGGTCGAGCAGGAGATGCGGGCCAAGGTGCAGGAAAGGCGCGCCGACCTGGTGTCGGCCGAAGCCAAGGTGCCCCTGGCCATCGCGGAGGCCTTCCGAGGGGGGCAGTTGGGCATCATGGACTACGTCCGCTACAAGAACCTGGAGGCCGACACCTCCATGCGTGCGGCGATCGCCGGCGGTGAGGACGGCGATGCCACCAAGAGCCCCAGCGCGTAAGGCATCGTGGAAGACCTCATTCCTATCGCGTTCTTCGTGTTCGCGTGGCTCATGGCAGCTGCGGGAAGCAAAAAGAAGCAGAGGCAACGTCGGATGCCGCCGAGCCTCCCTCCGGAAGCGCGTCGACCCCCACGGGGCGCTGAATCCGGAGAGGCTCCGGCCGCCCGGAAGGGGCGGGACCTGGTGCCTCAAGACCTGTGGGCCGAGATCGAGGCGTTGGCCACCGGGAAGCGGCCCCGTGTCCCTCCAGCGCCGCCGCAGGACGGGCTTCCCCAGGCACCGCCCGAAGCTGCTCCTGAGGCCCTTCCGGTCCCCGCGCGGGTCCCGCGGCCGACGCGTCCCAGGCCGCGTCGTGCGCGGCCCCTACCGACCCGCAGTCGTGAGCCTCGAGCGTTGGAGTCCCACCGGCCCGTGCCCGCTCCGGTCCCCGTGCCGAAGGCTCCTCTCGTCGTGGTCGAGGACCCCGTCGAGCCGGTGGTGGCGCGCGTCGAAGACGCCCCAGAGTCAGGGCGCCACGAACGGGCGGCTGCGCCATCGCTCCTGGCGGAACTGGATCTCAGCCACCCGGGTGCCGCCCGAAAGGCCATGATCCTGCAAGAGGTGTTGGGTCCGCCCTTGGCCGCCCGTGAGAGGGATGACCGGCGCGGGTAGGGCACCCCAAGCCTACATCTCGCCGCTCGCCATCTTCCGAAGCACCGTCTGCAAGATCCCGCCGTTCTCGTAGTACTCCACATCGACATCGGAGTCGAGACGGGCACGAGCTTCGAAGCGGATCACCACGCCATCGCTCCGCGTCGCTTCCACCTGGACGTGGTCGCCCGGATTCAGTCCCCCGGCAATGCCTCGGATCGAGAACGTCTCCTCTCCGGTAAGGCCGAGGGACTCGACGTCGTCGTCGCCCACGAACTCCAACGGCAGCACCCCCATCCCCACCAGGTTACTCCGATGGATTCGCTCGTAGGACTTGGCGATCACGGCTTTCACCCCTAGCAGCAACGTTCCCTTGGCCGCCCAGTCGCGGGAGCTTCCGGTCCCGTACTCCGGACCGGCCAACACGACCAGCGGAGTACCCGCCTCCACGTAGCGCATCGCAGCATCGTAGATCGACGTTTCTTCGCCCGAGGGGAAGTGGACCGTGTAGCCCCCTTCCTTCCCCCTCACCAGGAGGTTCTTGATGCGGACGTTGGCAAAGGTCCCGCGCATCATCACCTCGTGATTACCACGACGCGAACCGAAGGTGTTGAAGTCGAGCGGTCGTACCCCATGCTCCTGTAGGTAGCGACCCGCGGGCCCGTCCTTGGCGATGGCTCCGGCGGGCGAGATGTGGTCGGTCGTCACCGAGACCCCGAGTAGCGCCAAGGCTCGGGCTCCTTCGACGTCGCCCGGCTTCTCGATGTCGAGCGTCATGTCTTCGAAGAACGGCGGATTCCGGATGTAGGTCGACGCAGCGTCCCACTCGTAGAGGTTCAAGTCGCCCTCCGGTAGCGGCAGCCCCTTCCAGTGCTCGTCCCCGTCGAACACTTCAGCGTAACGAGTCCGGTACATGTCGGGCTTCAACGCATCGGCAATGCAGGTATGGATGTCCGAGAGCGTGGGCCAGAGGTCCTCCAGGAAGACGGGCTTTCCGTCGCGGTCGTGACCCACCGGCTCGTTGTACATGTCGAAGTCCACACGGCCAGCCAGCGCGAACGCGACCACCAACATCGGAGACGCCAGGTAGTTGGCCCGGATGTTGGGGTGGATGCGTGCCTCGAAGTTCCGGTTCCCCGAAAGCACGGCCGACACCACCAGGCCCTCCGCCTTGATGGCTTCCTCGATGGGGGCGGCCAAGGGGCCGGTGTTACCGATACACGTGGTGCACCCGTACCCGACCACGTCGAACCCGAGCTTCTCCAAGTAGGGGAGGAGTCCCGCAGCGGTCAGATAGTCGGTGACCACCTGCGATCCCGGTGCCAAGCTGGTCTTGACCCAGGGCTGCACGTCGAGGCCGCGTTCCACGGCAGCTTTGGCGAGTAGACCCGCGCCGACCATGACCGAAGGATTCGAGGTGTTGGTGCAGCTCGTGATCGCGGCCACCACCACCGAGCCGTCCCCGATCGGTACGGGCGCGCCGTCCAGTTCGACGTCCACTTCGCGTCGAGTGGCCGTTGCAGTCGCCACACCGCCCCCCTCGTCGGAGAGCGAGAAGCCCTGCGGAAGGAGCGAGGGCAGCGAGCCCCCGAAACTGGATTTGATCTCTGAGAGCCGGACGCGGTCCTGGGGCCGCTTCGGGCCGGCCAAACTCGGCTCCACGGTGCTCATGTCGAGCTCCAGCGTAGACGTGTACTCCGGGTCAGGAGTGGCATCGGTGCGGAACAACCCCAGCTCCTTGCTCACGCGCTCCACCCGCTCGCAGTGGGCGTCCGACCGTCCGGTACTGCGTAGGTATCGGATCGTCTCCGCGTCCACCGGAAACAGCCCCACGGTGGCCCCATACTCGGGCGACATGTTGCTGATGGTGGCTCGGTCCGCCAGTGGCAGGTTGGAAAGTCCACTCCCATAGTACTCCACGAACCGTCCCACCACCCCGTGCTTACGAAGCATCTCGGTGACGCGGAGCACCAGATCAGTCGCGGTGGCGCCCTCGGGAAGACTGCCGGTCAACCGCATGCCCACCACCTGGGGGAGCAGCATGTAGTACGGTTGGCCGAGCAGGACCGCCTCGGCCTCGATGCCGCCCACACCCCAGCCCACCACGCCCAGACCGTTGATCATCGTGGTGTGGGAGTCCGTCCCTACACAGGTGTCCGGATAGGACAGCCACGTCCCGTGCTCCTCTCGGCGATGTACGACCGAACCCAGGTGCTCCAGGTTCACCTGGTGCACGATCCCGGTCCCGGGCGGAACCACGCTGAAGTTCTCGAACGCGTTCTGGGCCCAGCGCAGGAGTTGGTAGCGTTCTCCGTTTCTCTGGTACTCGCGCTCCACGTTGAGCCGGTAGGCGTCGGGCCGTCCGAAGTAGTCGACCTGGACCGAGTGGTCGATGACCAGATCGGCCGGCACGACGGGGTTGATGCGGGTGGGGTCGCCCCCCAGGCGGGCCAGGCCATCGCGCATGGCGGCCAGATCCACGACCGCAGGAACGCCGGTGAAGTCCTGCAGGATGACCCGCGTCGGCATGAACGGGAAGTCCTCGCGGGGTCCCTTCGGTGTCCAACCCGCGACCGTCTCGACGTCCGCTTCCGACACATAGCCACCACCGGCGTGGCGCAACACACCCTCCAGCAGGATGCGGATGGAAAACGGGAGGCGATCAAAAGAGACCAACCCCCGTTCCTCGAGGACCTGGGGTCGAAAGATCGTGGTCGGTCCCTCGGTGAGGTCGACCTGGGTTCGGGCGCCGAACGGATCTGGAAACGGTTGAGCCACTATCGGTTCTCCTGAGGACGGTACTGGTCAGGGAAGGCACGTTGAACCTACCGCGCCGACGGTCTTCGATACAACGGTTCCTAATTGATTGGAAGTAGCCGCAGCCGTTATCCTATAAGGCTAACGTCGAGATCAGGGTTAGGCCGGGGTGGCGGAATTGGTAGACGCGACAGACTCAAAATCTGTTGTCTTCACGGGCGTGCGGGTTCGAGTCCCGCCCCCGGCACTCTCGACGGCGCGGGCGTAGGCTCGATGGGAAGAGGTTGCCTTTCGAATGCCCGCTCATTTCCGCCGCTGAAACAGGAACCAAGGGAGATTGTCGATGACGGATGAAGCCCGGAACACACTATCGATCCGGGACAATCGCACGGGCCGCGACTACGAGGTAGAAATCCTCGACGGTGATGTGGTACGTGCCATTGATCTGCGCCAGATCAAGGTCAACGAAGACGATTTCGGCATGATGACCTACGACCCTGGGTTCACGAACACAGCGTCGACGCGAAGCACGGTCACGTTCATCGACGGTGGGAAGGGTATCCTACGCTACCGCGGGTATCCCATCGAGCAGCTTGCCGAGCAGTCCACCCACCTGGAGGTGTCGTACCTGCTCCTGAAGGGAGAGCTACCCACCCAGAGCGAACTGGACGACTTCGTCCAGGACGTGACGTTCCATACCTACGTACACGAGAACATCCTCGAGCTCATGGGTGGGTTCCGTTACGATGCCCACGCCATGGGGATGATGATCTCCGCGGTGGCAGCGCTCTCCACCTTCTATCCTGGTGCCAAGAACATCGAGGATGCCGACTCTCGGTGGCGTCAGATCGTTCGGCTCATCGCCAAGATGCCGACGTTGGCGGCGTATACGTATCGGCACCACCGGGGATTGCCCTACGTGTACCCCGAGAACGAGCTGTCGTACACGGCGAACTTCCTGAACATGTTGTTCCGAATCGGGGTCCGGGACTACAAGCCCAACCCGGTGTTGGAACGGGCGTTGGACGTGTTGTTCATCCTGCATGCCGACCACGAACAGAATTGCTCGGCCAGTACGATGCGGGTGATCGGGAGTGCCCACGCGGAGCCTTACTCCGCGATGGCCGGTGCCATGGCGGCGCTCTATGGGCCACTGCACGGTGGAGCCAACGAGGCCGTGCTTCGGATGCTGAAACGGATCGGCTCCGTCGACAATGTCGCGTCCTTTCTGGAAGGGGTGAAGCGTAAGGAAGAGCGCCTCATGGGCTTCGGCCATCGCGTCTACAAGTCGTACGACCCCCGGGCCAAGATCATCAAGCGCACCGCGGACGAGGTCTTTGCGGTCACGGGCCGCAATCCCCTGCTCGATATCGCATTGGAGCTGGAGAAGATCGCGTTGAGCGAAGACTACTTCGTTGAGCGCAACCTCTATCCGAATGTCGACTTCTATTCGGGGCTCATCTACCAAGCGATGGGTTTCCCGGTGGAGCTGTTTCCGGTCCTGTTCGCCATCCCCCGGACCGTGGGGTGGCTGGCACAGTGGCAGGAACTGCTTGGGGATGGAGAACAGCGCATTGCTCGGCCAAGACAGGTCTATGAGGGAGTGGGGGCACGGGACTTCGTCCCGGTGGAGCGCAGGTAACCGGCTGCTGCTGAGGCCGTGAAGACGGTTACGATCGACCTCGATCACAACGGATTAGAAGGTGCGATCGCCTGTTACCTGGTGCTCGGTACCGAACCGGCCCTGGTCGACCCGGGCCCTACGACGTGTTTGGACCGGCTGGAAGCCGGGCTGGCCCGAGCGGGCGTAGCCTGGACCGACATCTGTCGGCTCTTCCTGACCCACGTGCATCTCGACCACGCCGGAGCGACGGGGCACATAGCCGCCCGGGCGCCGCATGTCGAGGTGGTGGTGCACGAGGACGGCGCACCGCACATGGTCGACCCGGAACGGTTGGTCAAAAGCACTCGAAGGACCTTCGGTGATGCGCACGACGCACTTTGGGGTGACGTCCTTCCGGTTCCCGAGTCACGGGTCACCGTGGCACAACCTGGCCCTCAGGGTGTGGGAGGGCTGAGGGTGATTCCCACTCCTGGGCACACGCCTCACCATCTTGCCTACCTGGACGAGGCCGAGGGGCGGCTGTTCGCGGGCGACTCCCTCGGGATCATCTTGGATCCGGCCGCCCCGACGCACCCCGCGACTCCGCCCCCAGGCGTGGATGTCGAAGCCTGGACGGCGACCCTGCACGAGATCGCCCACATTGGGCCCGAGGAGGCGGCCGTCACCCACTTCGGCATCCACAACCATGTGTCTGAGCGGGCCCGCGAGCTGGACCGGGCCCTGGGAGGGTTGGTGGTGGACGTGAAAGCCGCCAAGCAGCGGGGTGACGCGGAGGCGGGGGTGCGCTACGAGGAGCGCGTCCGCAGTCGACTGTCCGGGTTCGTAGATCCTTCCCGCGTCCACAAGTACTTCGACGCGTTCAAGGCGGAGAGTGACTGGGCGGGGATGCAGCTGTATCTGGATCGGCTGGAGCGCGTTTAGCGACGGGGGAGCCTCGCCTGCCCCGGGAGGGATCGCTAGGATTCCAGGGGTCGACGGAGGCACCGTGCAGCAACCAGAACCGGTCACGCAGTGGATTCAGCGTATGCGGGTGGGCGACCCTGCCGCGTTGGATGCCATCATTCCGCTACTCTATCAAGAGCTGCGCGCCTTGGCGGGGCGCCAGATGTCCAGAGAGGATGCGGGGCACACCTTGTCCGCGACGGCGCTCGTGCACGAGGCGTACTTTCGTCTGTCCAAGCAGCGCAACATCGGCGCGGATGACCGTTCCCAGTTCTTGCGCATTGCCGGTCACACCATGCGGCGCATTCTGGTCGACTGGGCCCGGACCCGGAAGCGAGCCAAGCGGGGGGCGGGGCAAGTTCCGGTGCCCCTGGTCGAGGTCGAGGAGTTTCTCTCCGAGGGCGAAGCCGAAGAACTGTTGGCCATCGATGAGGCGTTAGAGCGCTTGAGCGCCATAAATCCGAGGGGTGCCAAGGTTGTCGAGCACCGCTTCTTCGCAGGCTTCTCGCAGGAAGAGACAGCCGAGTTGATGGAGATCTCTCCTAAGACCGTGCAGCGCGACTGGGTCGCAGCGCGCGCCTGGCTGAAGAAGGAGATCCGTGCGGACCTGGGTTAGCGGTCGGAGTAGGGCTACCCGAAACTCTTAATGCCAGGAGGCGCTTGCCGGAGCGCAGTCAGGAGCTTGGTAGGCGCCGGTGCACTCGTCAGGCTTCCCCAGTACTCCTGAGTGGGAGGTGCGTCCACGTCGGGACTTCCGGTGCTGCGAAGTCCTTCCACGGAGTAGGCCACCACATTGATCGTGGCGCCATCCTTACGAAGACGACCGCGTACCAGGAGAAACGGCTCCATGCGTACCGCACTTCGGTCCCGTTCGTAGATGTCGGGCTTGACGATCACGTTGATGGGGCCGTCCTCGTCTTCCATCAATACGAACGTGTAGCCCTTGGCGGTCTGGGGGCGCTGTCGGGCCACCACGACCCCGGCGACGGCCACCGTGGCGTTCTGGCGAAGGTCGGGAAGCTGGTTGGCCAGCACACGGTTTGAGGGAAGCGCGGACTTCACGAACGTGAGCGGGTGGAGAGCGGTCGAAAAACGGAGCATGCGGTACTCCGCCAGGAGGCGGTCGTGGTCTCCCAGTTGAGAAAACCGCAGGTCGGCATGGGGGTCGTCCAACGCCAGCCCCAACTGAGGGTGGTTTTCCCGCTCGGTGCTCCGTTTGGCATCGGACTCGGGGCCCAACCACAACCCCGTTTGCCACATGAGTTCGCGGCGCGACAGCCCCAGGGAGTCCATGCCACCGACCCAGATCAGGTTTTCGATTGCAGGTCGCTTCAGGCTCGAGGGCGTCCGTCGAAGGAAGTCGGGAAGGGACTGGAACGGTCCGCGGACGTCTCGCTCCGCCACGACCTGCTCGGCAACGTCACTTCCCCAGCCCCGCACGAAACCCAACCCCACGCGGAGATCCTGTTCCTCCGCGGTGCAGGCCACCGCGCTACGGTTCAGATCAGGGAGTTGGACGCGGAGTCCGTTGCGTTTGGCGTCCCGGACCAGCGCGTCCAAGGAATAGAATCCCATGGGCTGGTTGTTGAAGAGCGAGACGTAGTACTCGGTGGGGTAGTAGTGCCGAAGCCAGGCGGATTGATACGCCAGGAGCCCGAACGCAGCCGCGTGTGACTTGGGGAACCCGAACTCCGAGAACGCCATGACCTGTTTGAAGATGTTCTGGGCCAGTTCCTCGTCGATCCCGTTCTTGGCAGCGCCCTCTCGGAAGGCCTGCCAATAACTGCGCAGCGCTTCCCTGGAACGCTTGCGGCTCATGGCCCGCCGCAGCCCTTCCGCCTGGCCATCGGTGAAGCCCGCCAGCACCCGGCATACGATCAGCACTTGGTCCTGGAAGATGATCACGCCCAGCGTGTCGTGGAGCGCTTCTTCAAGGAGCGGATGCTCGTAAGGAACGGAGAACCCTGGAGTCTCCCGGAGCTGTTCTCTGCGACGCACGTAGGGATTGACCGCACCAGCGACGATAGGCCCCGGGCGCACGATGGCCACCTGGATGGCGAGCTCTTCCAGGGTGCGAGGTTGTGAGCGCCGGAGCATCTGGATCTGGGCTCGGCTTTCGACCTGAAACAGACCGATGGTGTCCCCCGAGCAGATGCGCTCGTACACGACGGGATCCTCGAAGTCGATCCGTGACAGGTCCGGCGTACTGCCATGGCGCTCAGCGATCCAATCCATGGCCTCCTCTACCAGAGAGAGCATGCCCAACGCCAGAAAGTCGATCTTGATGAAGCGGGCGTCGTCGCAGGAGTCCTTGTCCCACTGACAGAGTACGCGCCCTTCCCAGGCGGCCGGCTCCATAGGGACGATCTCCACCAGGGGTCGGCTGGAGATGATCATTCCGCCGACATGTTGCGACACATGGCGGGGGAGACCCTTGATGGTACGCGCCAGTTCGGCCAGATGCCTCCAGAGTGGCGAGTCCTTTCGCGCCTGCAGCTCGGGGATGTGCTCGTACTCCTCCTCCAAGGCGCTGTGTCGTTCGGCCACCTTGGCCAGCTTTTCGATGTCGCCGAGCGGCAAGTCCAGCACCTTGCCCACATCGCGCACGGAGGAGCGCAACCGGTATGTGGGGAAGGTGCATACGAGCCCCGCGTGCTCGTATCCGTACTTCTCGTAGACGGCCAGGATGAGTTCTTCGCGGATATCCCGTGCGAAATCCAGGTCGATGTCGGGCACCGAACTCATGGCTTCGTTCAGGAAACGGCCCAGGAAAAGATTGTTGGCGACCGGGTCGATATGGCTGAGCCCGACGAGGTAGCAGATAATCGAGGAGACCGATGACCCTCGACCTCGTCCGGGAGGGAGACCAGAGAACGCGCGAGGGGCGTTGCCACGAACGCGCAGGGCCACCTCTCGGCCCAGGTTCATGATGTCCCGGTAGACCAGAAAGAATCCGGACAGTCCGTGACGTTCGACGAGTTGGAGTTCCTGTTCGAGGCGAGAGATCGCTTCAGCGCGGAGTGGGGAGTAGCGCGGGTACTTCTCCTCGAGTGCCGCGTGACACACTTCGTGAAGAATCTGGGCAGCGCTGCCCCGTTCGTTGCCCTCGAAGTCGGGGAAGCGGTAGCCCAGGTCCTGGGTGAGGTCGAACGCACTACAGCGTTCAGCGATACGCAAAGTGTTGGTCAAAGCATCCGGGCGCCCCCGGAACTGCCACGCCATCTCCTCGGGGCGCGCCAGTGCAAACGTGTGGTTGGGACGCCGGATGTCGTGTGCGCCGTCCAAGGTGGTACGGTGGCGTATGGCCACGAGCACGTCCTGGAGCCGCGCCCGCGACGCATCGTGGTAGTGCACGTTGCCGGTTGCCACGACCGGGATCCCCAAGCGGTCCGCGAGTCGACACAGAGCCCGATTGCGGGCGCGCTCTCCACGGATTTGATGCACCTGGAGTTCGATGAAGAAGCCTCTCGGCCCCAGACGGTCGCGCAGAGTACGAGCCAAGGCCTCCCCCTCGGCGACTGAGTTCTCCAGGGCTCGTGCGAGCGGACTGTTCTTGCAGCCGCTCAGCACCACTAACCCCTCGCTTTGCTCCAGTAATGAGTTCAACGGGAGGGCAGGGTCGCGACGGTCTCGCCCACGGGAGGCGCTGATCAGACGGCAAAGATTGGCGTAGCCGGTCGGAGTCTCGGCCAACACGGTCATGTGCGGTCGAAAGACGCTCGTCGTACCGACCCCCGGTTCGTCGGGGGCAGGAGGTGCATAGGGATCCCAGCGCGGTGCAGGAGCACTGCCTTCGGGACCCTCGAGGGTAAGCTCGGCGCCCGTGATGGGTTGAAGGCCCTCGGCGCGTGCCTCCTGAGCGAACTCCATGGAGCCATACAGCCCATCGTGGTCGGTGAGGGCCAGTGCCGGATACCCGAACTCCTTGGCCCTCGCGACCAGCTCCTCGGGATGCGAGGCGCCGTCCAGGAAGGAATACCCGGAATGGCAATGGAGCTCGATGTAGGGAGTGGAAGAGCACATGGCGCCTCGCTTCTCGCCATTAGGTCAGAAGGATACCGAAGATAAACCGAAAGTTGAAGTCGGCAAGGTCGCCCCCATGGACGTAGCGACATAGAAGCGAACAGGGCCGCCCCTTGTCGGAAGCGGCCCTGTTCTTCCCGATCTGGGATGCGCCGTGGTGCTACACGAGATCCACGGTGTAGGCGATCCGCCAGTTGCTCATGTTCTCCGGATCGTCAGAGCCCTCATCCATGGGATGGTAGCGTCCGGCCCATTCGGAGGGATGGCCCTGGAAGGTCCGCGAATAGTGATCGAGGAAGTCGCTGGCGCTCAGCTTGTCGAGCTCCTCCCCGGTCATCTCGAACGTCATGCCGGTCGCGATCTCGCCCTCCCAGAGGACGCGGTCGAGCTTCACGAAGTTCCAACCGGGTTTCGAGGACAAGGGGTAGTATCCCTCTTCCGGAAAACGGATCTCTTCGGCGATGCCGCCGTGATCCGAACTGGAGACCTTCGCAGTAAACCGGAACTGCCCTTCGTCCCCGGTGTCGAGGCTGTCCAGGATCTTGATCCAGTTCAACGTGATGCGAATCCGCTGGCCTTCCGCCATATGTCGATATCTCCTTACATCTGGAACTTTGGGACGCGCCAGCTTAGGCCCGAATCCCCCCCTTTGTCCAGTGGCTGGCCTGTGGGAGGCGTTGCTCCGGGAGGTGTGCGCGACTATCTCCGTGCTTCGCGCTGAATGACGACCCGTGAAATGACCGCCCTACGCCCCCTGCCGATCCCATGAGTTCGATCGCAGCCGTCCTCCTCTGGTCGGTGGTAGCCGCCGTGGTCGCTGCCTTGGCGGGATTGGTCTTCGTGGGGCGCAAGGAAGTCGCGCCTCGGTGGTTGGGGTGGGCCAATGCGCTGGCGGCGGGCCTCATGTTTGGGGCCGCCTATTCACTGCTCATCGCTTCGCTGGGCGAGGGCGTGGGGCAAGGTGTCTACGTCCCCATTCTGGGGGCTTTGCTAGGCGTTGGCTGGGTTAATCTAACCCACCGTATGACAGGTACTTCCGACCTAGAACTGAACAGGCAACATGAAGTCGCGTCCGAGTACGGGCGCAAGGTGTTCGTGGTCCAATCGCTGCACTCCGCCTGGGAGGGCGTCGCGGTGGGGGCAGCGGCGGCCCTCGACCTGCGACTCGGTCTGTTTCTGCTGGGAATCCTCGCGCTCCACAATATCGCCGAGGGTGTGCTGCTGGTGGCTGTCTTGGGCACGCGTGGGGCCGGTGCCGCCCGGTCGGCCGCCCTGGCTGCACTCAGTAACGCTCCCCAGGTTCTCTTTGCCGTGGGGAGCCTGTTGGCGCTGCAGGCCGTTCCCGCGGCCCAGCCCTGGGTGGCCGGCTTCGCAGTGGGTGCCCTCGTTCACCTGGTGCTCGTGGAACTCCTCCCCGAGGCCTACCGGGAAGCGGGCACTACCAGCATCGCGCTCCTGACCAGCTCCGCGGTGGGGGTAGCCATCCTGCTGTTGGAGTGGGTGGCTTGAGGCCCGAGTGGCTGGCGTTTGCGGAGGCCCATCCGGCCGCAACGGTCTTCGTGTTGGCGCTAATCACGGCCCTCGCCACCGGGCTAGGAGCGCTTCCATTCCTCTTCTTCAAGACGGTCTCCGATCGAGCCGTGGCCCACGCCAACGCCATCGCCGCGGGACTGATGCTGGGCGCGAGTTTTGGCCTGTTGGTGGAGGGGTCGGCCTACGGCGCCGTGGAGGCGGTCGTGGGCGCCAACCTGGGCGTGCTGTTCGTCCTTCTGTTGTCCCGGATCCTCGAAGGTCACGACATCGAGTTCGGACAGCTCAAGGGACTTGGGGCGCGACGCATGGTTCTGATCATCGCCGTGATGACGGTGCATTCCATCTCGGAGGGGGTGGCCGTGGGCGCCTCGTTCGCGGGTGGTGCGGCGCTGGCGACCCTGATCACGATCGCCATCGCGGTCCACAACATCCCCGAGGGTCTGGCCATTTCGGCGGTGCTGCGTCCCCAGGGCCAGAGCGTGGCTTCCTGTGCAGGGTGGAGCATCTTCTCGTCCTTGCCCCAACCCCTGATGGCGGTGCCGGCCTTCCTGTTCGTGGACAGTTTTCGACCGGCCCTGCCGTACGCCATGGGGTTCGCCGGAGGGGCGATGGTTCTGATGGTGCTCTACGAGCTGCTGCCGGAGGCGTACCAAGAGGGTCGACGCTCCTCGGTGGCGCTGCTCGTTTCGGTCACGCTCTTCGGGATGATTCTCTTTCAGGAGCTGCTGTAGAGGGCTATCCTCGAGCTCCTTTTCCACCCGATCGTCTGAGAAGCTAGAAGCCGAATGAGACTGACCTTTTGGGGGGCCGCACGCACCGTGACCGGCTCCATGCACCTGCTGGAATTAGACAACGGAAAGCGGGTGCTCCTGGACTGTGGGCTCTTCCAGGGCCGTCGCGCCGAGGGCCGGAAGATCAATTCCGAGCTGCCCTTTTCCGTCGCGGATCTGGACGCTGTCGTGCTTTCTCACGCCCACATCGATCACTCGGGGCTGTTGCCCCGACTCTGGAAGCAGGGGTTTCGCGGCCGGATCTGGGCCACTCAGGCCACGTACGACCTGTGTGCGATCATGCTGTTGGACTCTGCGTACATCCAGAAGAAGGATGCGGAGTTCCTGCGGCGAAAGCGGGGTGTGAAGGACGCCGAGGTTCTGTACGACACCGACGACGCCGAGCGCTGCCTCGACCTGTTCGTGAGTGTGGGTTATCGCCAGTCGTTCCGTCCCGTGCCGGGCGTGACCGCCGAGTTCCGGGACGCCGGGCACATCCTGGGTTCGGCCAGTGTCCAGCTCGAGATCCAGGAGCAGGGGAAGACCAAGCGACTGGGGTTCACAGGCGATGTGGGCCGACCGGATCGACCAATCCTCCGCGATCCCCAGACCATGGCCGATTGCGATTGGCTGATCTGCGAGTCCACGTACGGAGGGAAGAAGCACGAGCCTCGCGATCACTCCATGGAGCGACTCCGGAAGGTGGTTTCCGACACTGCCAAACGGGGCGGCAAAGTTCTGATTCCCGCCTTTGCGGTCGGGCGCACACAGGAGATCGTCCACGCGCTGGATCGACTGGCACGTGACGGGGATCTGCCCCGCATTCCCGTGTTCGTGGACTCGCCCCTGGCCATCAGCGCCACCGCAGTCTACCAGCTCCATCCCGAGTGCTTCGATCGCGAGCTGAACGAGTACTTGAGAAACGACGCCGACCCGTTTGGGTTCGACCAGCTCAGCTACATCCGCGACGCGGCCGACTCTAAGAAGCTCAATGGATCGCGCATCCCCATGGTGGTGATCTCCGCGTCGGGCATGTGCGAAGCAGGACGGATCTTACATCACCTCCGGAACAACATCGAAGACCCGCGCAACACCGTGATGATGGTGGGATACTGCGCAGAACACACGTTGGGGAGGAGGATCGTGGAACGGAAACCGGAGGTGCGCATCTTCGGTGAACCGCACGCGTTGCGCGCGAACGTCGAGGTGATGAACGCGTACTCAGCCCACGCCGACGAGGACGAACTCGTGGACTTCCTCGAGCCTTTGGATCGGGATCGCCTTCAGAACCTCTTCTTGGTCCATGGTGACTACCGTAGGCAGGACCTGTTGCGCACGCGTCTCGAGACCGAGGGGTACACCAATATCCAGATACCGGAGCGCGGTCAGTCGTTTCACCTGTAGGAGAGGCACATGAAGGGAGAAACAAGGGTGTTGGCGCCCGTGGAGGATCTCGACGGGATCAAGACCGTCCGCAACGGGGCGGGCGATCGTGCCTGGAATGGGATCGAGTACCGGACCGGCATGTGGGCCGGTAACGTGGGGTCCAAGGGACTGTCCATGAACGTGGCCACGATTCCGCCGGGAGGTGTCGCCTTTGCGCATATCCACGTGGACTTCGAGGTCATGCTTTACATCCTCCAAGGTCGGGTGCGTCACGACTACGGGGAGGACCTGAGCCGGAGTGTGATCAACGAAGCGGGGGATTTCATCTACATCGAACCGGGCGTGCCGCACGAGGTCTACAACGTGAGCGAGGACGTTCCAGTCGTGGCGGTGGTGGCCCGCTCCGACGCGACCGAATGGGAGAACATCATCCCGTACCCATCGGCGCGACGCGACCAGGCTTCGTAGGTCAACGGCGTGTACGACCCCGAGCCGTTCCGCCGGGAGATCCCGCTGTTGGAGCGGATGGTGCCGCTCAACAACTGCTCTCAAGCTCCCCAAAGTGACCGCACCCGTCGTGGCGCCGACCGTTATCTCCAGAACTGGGCCGAAACCGGCATGGATTGGGAGGCTTGGATCGGTGAAGTCGAGTTGGCCCGGGCCGAGTTCGCGGCCCTGATCGGAGCAGAGTCCGCGGACGTGTCGGTGGGCTCGTCGGTCTCCGCGCTGCTAAGCTCCTTGGCCGGGGCGTTCGACTTCCCCGAGGAGCGCGATCGCATCCTTGCTTGTGCTGGGGAGTTCCCCACGGTGCTGCATGTGTGGGGCGCTCAAGAACGTCGCGGTGCGGGAGTGGACGAGGTGCCCGCCCTAGATGGAATGGTGGTGACGGGCGACTACATCGCCAGTATCGACGACCGCACGGCCATCGTGTCCGTGTCCCACGGGCTCTATGGCTCTGGGTGCGTCGTCGATCCCACTCCGATCGCCGAGGCCGCCCGGGCAGCCGGCGCCGTCACCGTCGTGGACGCCTATCAGACCCTGGGGACCCGCCCCATCGATGTCACTAGCATGGGTGCCGACGTGATCACGTCCGGTTGCCTCAAGTACCTCATGGGAGTCCCGGGCCTGGCGTTCATGTGGGTGCGGCCGGGCCTGGCGCAGCGGTTGGAACCCCTCGCGACCGGATGGTTCGGGAGGGCCAACCCCTACGCGTTCACCTCGGACCTGGACTGGGCGCCGGGAGCCCGACGCTTCGACCTGGGCACACCTCCAATCTTCGAGGCTTACGTGGTCAGGGAAGGCCTCTCCTGGATTCGTGAGGTGGGGCCGCCTCTCATCCAGACCTGGACCGAAGGGCTAACGGCCCACGTAATCGACCGGGCGCGCGTCGCAGGCATCTCCGTGCTCGGACCCCAGTTGGCATCCTTCCGCACCCCGAGTACCGCACTACTGCTCGACGACGCCGCTGGGCTGGAGACGGCGCTCCGTACCGAAGGTTTCCTGGTATCGGCCCGCGGTCCTGTGCTTCGGATCGCCCCTCACTTCTACTCCACGCTAGAGGACATCGACGGCGTGATGGACGCGCTGCTCCGCCTGTTGGCGGTGCGCGCTTGAGCGACCCGGCGGCCCCCAGGGACCGCTTCGCCAGTCGGATCGGGACGGTGCTCACCATGGTGGGCGTGGCCGTGGGATTGGGGAACGTCTGGCGGTTTCCCTACATGGTGGGGCAGTTCGGAGGGGGCGCCTTCGTGGCCCTCTATGTGGGCTTGGTGGCGCTGGTGGGGATCCCAGCCCTGATGGCGGAGTGGACGCTGGGTCGGCAGACCCGGCGGGGCACCGTCGGGGCCTTCGAACAAGCTGGCCTGCCCGGGGGACGCCCGCTCGGCTGGTTCTTCTTCCTCGTGGTGGCGGCGGCCACGGCCTACTACACAAACGTGGTGGGGTGGGTAGGGTTCTACGCGCTATCGCAGGTGTTGGGAACGGTCGGGGTCGAGTTGGACGCGGGGGCGGTCCTCCCCGCGGCAGAACAGCCGATCGGCGGCTCCGTCCTGCGCCAGCTGGCGTGCACGGGTGTCATCATCGGGCTGTGCGCCTGGGTGTTGCTGCGGGGACTCCAGTCCGGGATTGAGCGTGTAAGCCGCTTCATCATGCCGCTGGTGTTCGGCTGCCTGCTGCTCCTGGTCCTGCGGTCGGTAACCTTGCCCGGAGCCGGGGAAGGCCTCGAGTGGTATCTGGGCCGCTTTGCGTGGTCTGAGGTCACGCCCGGGGTCGTGGTGGCAGCGTTGGGCCAGGCTGTCTTTTCGCTCTCTTTGGGTGGGACGTTCATGGTGGTGTACGGCTCCTACCTGCCCGATGGCGAGCCACTCCTGGGGAATGCGCTGGCCACGGCAGGGGGGGATGCGGCCGCCGGGCTGCTGGCGGGCTTGGCGATCTTCCCGGCTGTCTTTGCGTTGGGAGGGACGCCGGCCTCGGGACCGGGTCTGATCTTCTCGACGCTTCCGTCCGTGTTCGCTGCCATGCCCTGGGGTGGGGTGTTCGGGTTGGTGTTCTTCGTCGCACTCGGTGGGGCCGCCTATCTGTCGGACGTGGCCGCGTTCGAAGTCCTCGTACGTGGCCTCACGGACAACACGACGCTCTCCCGCCGGCGGGCCGTGTGGACGGTGGCGGGAGTGGTGGGGCTGTTGGCCATCCCACCCATGCTGAGCATGCGCGTCTTCACACCCTGGGACCTCACGTTCGGGTCGGGGATGCAGACCCTGGGGCTCTTGCTTGCCGTGCTGACCACCGGTTGGTGGTTGAACCGCAGTGCGGCCCTCAAAGGAATGCTGGGCGAGGAAGACGGGTCGGCTCCGCGCCTGCTTTGGATCTGGATTCGCTTCGTGATCCCCCTGGCCGTCGCGACCGTGGGCGTGTGGTGGGTTTCCACTGAGTTGCTGCGCTAAGTCCGGCGCACTCGGCTCGGCTCGCGGCCCGCGCCCAGCCTTCCTACATTCCGCGCGAAATCCACGTTTCGGAGGGGAAAAAACATGATGAAGTCGATGCCGCGTTGGGTGCCCCGAGCGGTGGGCGCTTTCGCGTTGCTGTTCGCGGTTTCTACAGCGCTGGAGGCGCAGATGGCGCCGACCACGCTCAGGGGTGCCACCGAGGGTGACGGTCCGCACGAGCGGCTGATCCTCCGCGGCGCCACCGTGATCGATGGCACAGGGGCACCGCCAATGGGGCCTGTCGACATCGTCATCGAAGGCGGGCGTATCGCCGAGGTGCGATCCGTGGGCTACCCCGGCGTCCCCATCAACGATCGGACCCGCCCCGCGAACGCCACCCAGGAGATCGACGTCCACGGCATGTACGTCCTGCCCGGGCTCGTCGACATGCACGCCCACACGGGCGGGGCGCCAAAGGCCCCGCAGGCCGAGTACACGTACAAGCTGTGGCTGGGCCACGGGATCACGACCTCGCGCGGGGTCCCGCACGGTGCTTTCGAGTGGCAGCTGCGTGAAAAGGCGATGAGCGCCCGCAACGAGATCGTCGCTCCGCACATGTTCGCGTACGCCAGGCCGGGGTCCGGCGCGGGCTGGGGCGGGAGGCCCCTCGACGACCCGGAGACCGCGCGGGAGTGGGTGCGCTGGGCGGCGGCCCAGGAGATCGAGGGTCAGCGCATCGACGGCCTCAAGCTCGGGGCCTACGATCCCGAGATCATGGCGGCGCTCACCGACGAGGCGCGCCAGCATCAGCTCGAGACGGTGGCCCACCTCGGCCAGATGGGGGTGGTGAGGATGACCGCGCTGGACGCGGCCGAGATTGGTTTGGACATGATGACCCACTACTACGGGCTCATGGAGTCCATGCTGACGGACTATTCCATTCAGGCTTGGCCACTCGACTACAACTACAACGACGAACAGCACCGGTTCGGCAACGTGGCTCGCCTGTGGTTCCAGGCGGCGGAGCCGGGCAGCGAGCAATGGAACGAGCTTATCGATCGTTTTTTGGAGCTCGACTTCGCACTGGACCCGACGATGACCATCTACGAGGCCAGCCGCGACGTCATGCGAGCGCGTGAGGCGGAGTGGCACGACGAGTACACACTCCCGAGCCAACAGGACTTCTATGAGCCGAGCCGCGTCGCGCACGGCTCTTATTGGTTCTACTGGACTACCGAGGACGAGTACCACTGGACCCGCTTCTACCAGAAGTGGATGCACTTCCTGAACGACTACAAGAACGCCGGCGGTGTCGTCACCACCGGGTCGGATTCGGGGTTCATCTACAAGCTGTACGGCTTTGGCTACATCCGTGAGCTGGAGTTGCTCCGGGAGGCCGGGTTCCATCCCGTCGAGGTGATCCGGTCGGCCACGATGCACGGCGCCCAGCAGCTCCACAAACACTCGGACACTCCGGCCGACTTCGGCATCATACGCCCCGGCATGAGAGCGGATCTGATTGTTGTGGAGGAGAACCCACTCGAGAACCTCAAGGTGCTCTACGGAACGGGTGCAGTGAAGCTGGACGACGAGACCGGTGAGGTCGGTCGCGTGGGCGGCATCAAGTGGACCATCAAGGACGGCATCGTCTATGACGCCAAGCAGCTTCTGGAGGATGTCCGCGAAATGGTCCGGCAGGCCAAGGCAGGCTCCGTGTCGGAGGACGCTTCCGGGCGCTAGACGCGAGCCAGAGCTGGACTGAAAACCGAAGGCCCGGTGCACGGAGGTGTGCCGGGTCTTTGCGTTTGGGGGGCGGGAGGTGGGTGCCGCATTCCGGGCGTCGTGGGGAAGGCTTGACTCTGGGGGACGCCGGGTGTCGATGTGGGCTGAGAGTCCTTGGCTTGCATCGAAAGTAAATGATCATTTACGTTCGGTGTTCAAGGAGGAGTGCAATGGGAAAACGGGGCGAAACGCGAACCGCGGTTGCCCGTGAGGCGGCGGACGATCTGGTTGGGCGGCTTTCGGGGTTGGGGGAGGTCACGTCGAAGGGGATGTTCGGGGGGTATGGGGTCTTTTGTGACGGGGTGATGTTCGGCCTGGTGAATCGGGCGGGGGTCGCCCACTTGCGGGTGACCGGCGCGACCGAAGGAAGCTTCACGACGCGGGGGGCGAAGCCTCACGGGAAGATGCCCTACTACGAGATCCCCGCCGACGTTCTCGAGGATCCCGACACCCTCCGCGCCTGGGCGGAGGCGGCAGCGGCCGGTGCGCAGGCTGCGAAGAAGGGGTAGAGGGGCGCGGGCCCATGACCCGTAAGAGGTATGATCGGACAGAGGTCATCGCTCGGGCGATGGATACCTTCTGGCGCCGAGGCTTCCGCAGCACGTCGATCGAGATGTTGTGTGAGGCTACCGGCCTGAATCCCAAGAGCCTCTACAGTGAGTTCGGAAGCAAGGAGGGCCTCTTCGAAGAGGCGATGCGGATGTACACCTCCGGTGGTCTCGCGCAGTCGCGCTCGGCGCTGACGGTCGAGCCGCTCGGCCTGCACAATATCCGCATCTACTTCTCGGGAATGCACTACGAGGAGAATTGCCGCGGGTGCCTCATGACCATGACGATCAATGAGCGGGAGGTCGTCCCCTCGGGCGCTCTGGAGCGGGTCGCCGATACCCTGGCGGCCATCGAGGCGCTGTTGCGCGCCAACCTGGTTGCGGCGGGTGTCGATGAGGCGGGGGTGGCGGCGCTGACGCAGTTCCTCGTCTTCTCGATTCAGGGGATCACGACGATGGGCAAACTCCACGGCGACAACACTCGCCTCGCCTTGGTCATCGACGAAATCCTGCGTGCGCTCGACCGGCATGAGGCCGCGTTGGAGTCCGAGGGCAACGGATCGAGGTGATGAACCTTAAACTCGGGTGATTCGCGGCAGCCCCAGCGGGGCCCAAGCTCGCGCACTTCGTCGCACCTCGAATTGCGCATGATAGGTCAGTACACTACATGTAAGATACTTACATATCTGCCGAGACCTTTCGTCCGTTCAGATGGGTCGGGGAGTGGGAAGGATGGAATGCATCCGGGGCACAGTGGACGTGCTGATCCTCAAGACGCTGAGTTGGGGACCCCTGCATGGGTACGGAATCAGTCGCTGGCTGCGAGAGCACTCCGGGGATGAGTTCGAGCTGACGCAGGGGGCGCTCTATCCGGCGCTCCGGCGGTTGGAGGCAGCGGGATACCTGGAGTCGCAGTGGCGGGTGTCGGAGACGGGGCGCGACACGAAGGCCTACTCGCTGACGACTGAAGGGCAGGCGCACCTGGTCCGGTCGGTTCAGCAGTGGTCTCGGTACGTGGATCTCATGGATGCGATTCCTTGGCAGCAGGTAGCCGTCCCATGAGTGCGCGGAAGCGGCGTCGCTCAGCACCTTTGATCGGAGAGCTGCCGGTGTCGGAGGATGTGCGGCGGGAGATCGAGACGCATTTGGCGGCGGAGGCGGAAGCCTTGGTTGCGGAGGGATGGAAGCCGGCTGAGGCGATGGAAGAGGCGGAGCGCCGGTTCGGTGATGTTCGCACGGTGCGGGAAGACTGCGAGCGCATTGCGGAGCGGGCGGAGCACCAGGTGCGGCGTGCGCGTTGGTGGGAGGGTCTGCGCCAGGACGTACGTGTGGCAATCCGTCGGCTGGTCCGCGCGCCCGCCTTCGCGGTCATGGCTGCCCTGACGCTCGCTCTGGGAGTGGGCGCCAACACCGCCATCTTCAGCATGATTCAAGGGGTGTTGCTTGCGCCACTGCCGTACCCGGAGCCGCATCGTCTGGTGTCGGTCGCCGAAGAACACGAGGGAGGGCGGGCCAACTCACTGCCCTGGGCCAACTATGTGGACTTCCGAGAACGGGCGGGATCGTTTGAGGCGCTGGCCCTCTACGGTGCTGCTACCACGACCGTGCTCGGAGGAGATCAGCCGTTGCGCACGGACGTGGCGTCGGTGTCGGTGGACTTCTTCACCGCGTTCGGTGTGGCTCCGATTCGAGGGCGATTCCCCACGGCGGCCGACCACCGCTTGGGCGCGGCGTCAGTGGCGGTGGTAAGCGAGCGGTTCTGGCGCAATCAAATGGGGGGCGGTTCGTCGACTCTGGACCGCATGCTGCGGATCTATGGACAGGCAGTCCAGGTGGTTGGTGTGCTCCCGGCCGCGTTCGACTTTCCGCACGGAACCGACGTGTGGACGCCCTTGGAGATTGAGCCCCAACCGGTGAGTCGGACGGCGCACAACTGGAATGCGATGGCGCGGCTATCCGACGGCGTCAGCGTCGCCGCCGCCGACCGGGAGCTGGACGCAGTCGCACGACGCTTACTGTCGGAGCTTGGCGATGAGGAGTTCGATGCGGTCGGGGGTGTCGTCACCCCGCTCAAGGAGAGTCTTGTAGGCGAGAGTCGTGCTCCGCTGCTGCTGCTCATGGGAGCGTCGTTCCTGATTCTGTTGATCGCCTGCGTGAACTTAGGGGGGACGCTGCTGGCCCGGGGCACCGCCCGCGTGAGCGAGCTGGCGGTGCGTGCGGCGCTGGGCGCCAGCCGCAGGCGATTGGTTCGACAGCTTCTTACTGAGACGATCGTGATCTCGGTGGTTGGGGGTGCGGCGGGCATCTTGGTCGCGGCACTCATCAACTTTGCGGCGGCGCAGGCGGGTGCCGCTGCGCTACCGGGTGGTGCCCAGATTGCGCTCAACCTGCCAGTGCTCGCCTTCTCGTTGGCGCTCACGCTGCTCACCACGTTCCTGATCGGGCTACTTCCGGCGCTGCGGTTGGCTCGGGAGGGGCTGGCGCATGAGGTGGGGTCGGGGGGAGCTCGAAGCGGGGAGGGCCCGGGACGACGCCTTACCTGGCGCCTCATCGTCGGTTCACAGGTCGCCTTGGCGCTTCTGCTCTTGGTGGGCACGGGCCTCCTGGTGCGCAGCTTCGCCACGTTGCTACGCCAGGATACTGGCGTCGAGATGGAGGGCGTGGTGATGGCGCAGCTGGCGCCGGATCCCGCGCGCTTCGATTCGCTCCCCGACGTAGCGCGATGGTATGAGGCGCTGCTGGATGAGGTAAGGGGTGCGCCCGGGATTGCCAACGTCGGCCTCGCCGATACGCATCCCATAGGGGGCGCCTCCAACGGTACGATCCAGCTCGATGGCGATATGAGCAGTGAGGCGACCGGCTTCTATGTGGCGGCGTCACCCGGGTATTTCGCCACGCTGGAGATCCCGGTGCTGAGGGGACGCTTGTTCGATGGACGTGATCGAGCCGATGCGGCCGACGTGGCGTTGGTGAGTCAGAGCTTCGCCGATCGGGTATGGCCGGGACTCGATCCTATCGGCCGCCAGCTTACCGGCGGGGGTATGGACAACTACTGGGATCAGCAGCGCTTCGCGACCGTGATTGGCGTCGTGGGGGACGTGCGATACCGGAGCCTCGGGCAATCGCCCGAACCCACCATCTACTTCCCGCTCGCCCAACGACCGTTTCGTACTCAAAGCGAAGCCACGGTTGTAGTGCGCGGAAGGGAAGGGAGCCAGGCCCGCTCCACGGTGGCGCTGCGTGCCACGTTGGAGAGGTTCGACCCCGAGCTGCCCCCGCGGATCAGCCTGCTGAGCAGTTTTCGGGATGACTCTGTGGCCGATCGGCGCTTCTTGGTCCTGCTTCTGGGCGCGTTCGCGGCGGTGGCGCTGCTGCTCTCGCTTGTCGGCGTCTATGGCGTCGTTTCGTACCGGGTTGCCCGCCGTACCCGCGAGATCGGCGTCAGAATAGCACTTGGCGCCCGCCCCATCGAAGTTATGGGCCTGGTCATGAAGGACTCGCTCGTCATGGTGACAGGAGGCCTGGCAGTGGGGCTACTGGCTGCGCTGCTCGGAGGAAGGCTCCTCCGTGACCGTCTGTTCGAAGTCAGTTCCTACGATCCGGTAACCGTCCTCGTAACGATCCCGGTTCTGGCCCTGGGCGCAGTCCTCGCTACCTGGGTACCGGCTCGTCGCGCAATGCGAGTTGAGCCTACCACGGCCATCCGAGCGGAGTAGGGCGAGACCGAGTCCCGCAGCTAGTCGTCGGTGGGGGGCTCGGCGTCCTCGACCTTATCCTCCGCCGGTTTCTCGGCGGGCGCCTTCTTCTTGACGGCCTTCTTGGCGGAGGCCTTCTTCGCCGTCGCCTTCTTGGCGTTGGCCTTCTTCTTGGTCGCCTCCTTGGCGGTCGCCTTCTTCGCTGTTGCCTTCTTGGCCGATGCTTTCTTGCTGCCCGCCCGCTTCTTGGTCGTCTTCTTGGCAGCCGCCTTCTTGGCCGCGGCTTCGGTGGCTGGGGCTTCCGCGGGTTCCGTGGTGGGGGAGGCCTCGGCGGTTGGAGCGGCCTCAGCGGCCGGCGTCGCCTCAGCTTCAGGAGTGGCGCCCGCGGGCGCCTCTTTCTTCGCCACTTCCTTCGTCGCCTTCTTGCCCCCGCCTCCATAGCGCTGCTTGAAGCGCTCCACCCGTCCTGCGGTGTCCAGCATGCGCTGGGTGCCCGTATAGAACGGGTGCGACGCAGCGGAGATCTCCAGGTTCACCAGGGGATACTCGTTGCCATCCTCCCACTGAATGGTCCGCTCCGTCTTGATGGTGGAACGGGTCAGGAAGGCGTGGCCATTGGAGGCGTCCCGGAACACGACGGGTCGGTACTCGGGATGGATTCCTGGCTTCATGGTTGGGTTCGGTGCGGGCCGGGCCGGCCAGTGTACAGGAGCAAAAAACGGATACAGCCTCGAACGCTAGTCGGCGCCTGGGTTGGGGTCAAGGCTCCCGAAGCCTCACTACCGCGTCCTGAGCGTGATGTCCCCGTCGGCGCTGGTCACCACCAACTCCTCACCGCCGTCGCCCAGGGTACCCTGGATCCGGTCTTCCCGGAGCCTGCCACTCACCCGCACCCGCGCCTCCACCTCGACGTCGTCGCCCCTGAGATTCACGTCGGCGTGGGTGCCCTCCGGGACGGTGATGTCGACGTCGCCGTCGGACGAGCGAATCCTGGCACCCAGGAACCGGGTCAGGGCGATGGAGACATCCCCGTCGGAGGTCTCGGCGTCGAGGCGGGCGTCGATCCCGCGCGCAATGATGTCACCGTCCGAGGTGACGATTTCCAGGGTCTGGGTCACGACATCCGTAACCCGCAGATCTCCGTCCGAAGAGGACACCCGCACACTCGGGCCTTCGATGTCCGACACCGTGACATCTCCATCGGAAGTGTCCAGCCGCACGGCACCGGTGAGCGGTCCCTCCACCACCACGTCCCCATCCTCCGTCCCCACGTTCAAGTCGAAGCGGGACGGGACGTGGATAACCGCGGTAATGTTGGCCCCCCTGTTCCTACGCCACATGTCCGATGTGACCCGCGGCTCACGGGCTCGCACCACGACCTCGTCGCCGCGGGCTGCCACCTGGAAGTCCATCAACTCGAAGAGCTCGGCTGCCCAGCCTTCGGTCTGCGATCGCCCAAAGACCTCCACAAGAACCTCGTCGCCACCCACCCGAACCTCGATGTCCGCATCCGGGACGTCGACCCTGAGTGAGCCGCCGGCTCCGACCGCCAGTGTTTCCTCGAACAGGAGCTCGCTCCCGGTTTGGGCGGCGAGTGCTGGGGGGGCCAGGAGTACCACGAGGACGGATGACAGCCGGGGGAGCCGGCGAGCCCTGAGCGAATGCATGGATGACCCTCGGTGATCAGTTTCGAAAGTGAACGGCGCCGTTATCGTGGGGTCAGACAGTCGGGCTGGGGGAAGGGTTGGAAAGGCATGGGGAGGGGTAACGCTCAACGAACTCGAGCGTGGCCAACTCCCTCGCTCATCACCTGTTCCCCAACCTCGCGCACAACGGTAATGAACTCCTTCAGAAAACGCTCCTCGATGCGCCAGTTCACGAGTGCGGGTCGAAACGCCACTCGGCCCCGGTATCGCGTCGTGCCTACCCAGTAGCGGCCGTCCTCCTGCAGGGCCTCGCCCAGGCGGATGTTGAGCCGGTCCAACTCCCCCTCAGACAGGGCCGCCTCCGTGCGGGCCGGGTTGTAGCGGAAGCAGACGATGCAGAGGGGCACCTCGGCCAAACGCTCCAGGTCCGGTGCGGCGTCGACCAGACCGGCCAAGAACTGCGCAAGGTCGAGGTGACGCTCCACGAGTCGTCGGTAGCCCTCACGGCCGTATGCCAGAAGTGTGGACCACACAGCCAAGCCTCGGGAACGACGCGAGCTCTCCGGGCCCAGAATCCCAAAGTTGGCCCGCGGATCGTCTTCGGTCGGGAGGTAGTCCGCAGTATAGGAGAAGGCTCGATTGAGCAGACGGGCGTCGCGTACGAACGAGAAGCCACTGTCGTAGGGTACGTTCAGCCACTTGTGTCCATCCACCGTGACCGAGTCGGCTCGCTCGATCCCACGCACCAGGTGGACGCTCCTAGGACTAAGCGCGGCAAACAGACCGAAGGCGCCGTCCACGTGGAGCCATGCGTTGTACTCCTCGGCGAGGTCAGCCATGGCTTCGATCGGATCGAAGTCCCCCGCATTCACCTCGCCCGCATTGGCCACAAGGATGGTCGGGGCCCCGCCGAGTGCGATCAGTCGCTTCCTGAGCCCGCGAAGATCCACCCGGCCCGCGTCATCGCGGCTGACGACATGGGCCTGATCGCGTCCGATGCCGAGCAGGGAAAGTACCTTCCTGGTGGCCGCATGGACGTACCCGCCGGTGAGGACGGGAAGGGGAGGATGGCCGGACATCCCTTCGCTCGACACATCGAAGCCGCGTTGCTCGCCCCACCACTGACGCGCCGCGGCCAGCCCCACGAAGTTGGCCATGGTGGCTCCGGTCACCATGACGCCGGTCATGGAGGCATCCAACCCGAACAGCTCCTTCAGCCAGTCCAGGCTGAGGCGCTCGAGCTCGGTGCCGAGCGGCGAAGAGTCCCAGGCGTAGGCGGCCTGGTCGATCACGGGGGCGACGACATCGGCGGCCAGCGCGGCGGGGGTGGCGCCCCCCATGACGAAGTGATAGGACCTCGGGCCGCTGGTGGTCAGGGAGGCGGCGTCGGCGAGCGCCAGGAGCTGGCGAGTACTCTCAGCCGCGCCTAAGCCGAACTCGGGGAGCGATCGGTCGAGCGCTCCCAAACATGCCGCCATTTCCGGGGGTCGGGCCGGGCGCTCATCCACAGTTCGGAGGTACTCGGCGGCGAAGCCGAAGACCTGCTCAAGCGCAGGCAGGTCCTCAGCCCGCCTCGGAAACTGTGGTGGGGGGGGAGCCCGCGAGTCTCCAGCGTGGCTCAACTCACTCCCATCCCGGTCGTTCCCTGTCATGGGTTCACCCGTTAGTAGGGAGCGCCGTCCTCCGTCACGGTCCTGAGTACCCGTTCCAGGTCGCGCATGTACGACTGTAGCAACGTGTAGAGCTCGTCGTAGCGCACCACTGCGTCGTCACCGGGTGGTTGATCCCAGCGCATCACATTGCTGTATAGGTACTGGAGCTGATCGACCAGCATGGGGCGGCTGTAGCGCACCGGAGCGGTCTCCATCAAGGGTCGGATCCGATCGATGGTCTGCTTCACCTCACCGCTGGCGCCGGCCTCCATGGCCGCCTGCATGCGCGCTACTGCCAGCCGCGCCTCACTCAAGGCGTCCCGCGCCTCGACCGCGAGATCCACTTGCTCGTAGAGGTCGGCGATGGTGATCCCGCTGTCCAAGACGCGGGGGTCGGCCATCACATCGAAGGACTTCGTGTCGCTCCAGTTCCCCACCACCAGACGCGCCTGGTAGGTGCCGGGCTTCACCACTGGGCCAGCCCCTCCGAAGCCCCCCGGGCGGGGAGACCAGGGGCCGGGCATTCTCAGGTCCCACACGAACCGATGCGCACCTGCGCTCTTCGGTACGGGCGCGGTGCCAAGGGTGACCGTGCGGTACTCGCGCATGGTGGGGAACGACGTGGTAGTCTGGGGTGGGTCTTCGCTCGAGAAGGTGCGGATCATGTTGCCACGGTCGTCCATGATCTCAATGCGCACCTCCCCTGACGGTGCCGACCCGAGGGTGTAATCGATGACGGCTCCGACCGGCGGGTTCTCCGGCTCGTACGGCAACCGGCCGCCAAAGCCGCCGCCGATGCGGAGGCGATACGCGTCCTGGATTTCGAACAGGTGCGCATCGGCAGAAGCGATACTTGCATCGAGTTCCCGAAGCGGACTCAGGTTGTCCATGATCCAGAACGACCGGCCCATCGTCGAGATCTGCATGTCCCCGTGCGTAAGCTTGATGTCGGTGATCGGTGTCACCGGCAGGTTCTTCTGGAACGACTGCCAGTTGGCACCATCGTCGAACGAGATGAACATCCCGAACTCGGTGCCTGCGTAGAGCAGCCCCTCCCGCACCGGATCCTCGCGAATCACCCGAATGGGGAAGTCGTCGGGGATCCCGTTGCTAATCCTGGTCCAGCTCTCCCCGTAGTCCTCGGTCTTCCAACCGTACGGCGCGAAGTCTCCCAACTGGTAGCGGAGCACCGCGACGTACGCCTTCGCTGGATCGTGCGAGGAGACCTCGATGTTCTGAACCCGCCCGAGGCCCTCCATGGGCGGCGTTACGTCCGTCCAGTTCTTTCCGTTGTCGCGGGTGACGTGGACGGGGCCGTCGTTGGCGCCTGTCCAGATGACCCCGGGCTCAAGGGGGCTCTCCTGGATGTCGTACAGCACACTGAAGTGCTCCTCACCCGTGATGTCCAACGTGATCAGCGCACCTGAATACACCTGGTACTCCGGAGGCATCGCGGTCAGGTCGGGCGAGATGGTCTCCCAGGTGCGGCCGCCGTTTCGCGTGCGATGCACGAACTGGGAGGTGTGGTACACCGTGTTGGGGTCGTGCGGTGACACGTGGATCGGGGCGACTCGCTGGAACCGGTACTTCAGGTCCTCGGGGTTGGCGCCATAGAGGTTCTCGAACCCCACGTAGTACTGCTGCTCCTGGCCCGTGCGTCGGTTATAAAGTCCGAAGCGACCCTTGCAGTTGGCGTAGACGATGTCGGGATCGCCCGGCTTGGGCACGGCCGGCCCCGTCTCGCATCCGCCGTGCGCTTCCCAATGGCCCTGAGCGCCAGCGGGAGAGTTGAAGGGCGCAAAAGAGGGGACGGATATGGTGGAGTTGTCCTGTTGGCCCGCATAGAGCCGGTAGGGGAATCCGTCGTCCACATCGACCTGGTAGAGCTCGGCGGTGGGCTGGTTCATCTGGGTGGACCAGGTCGCACCCCCGTCGAAAGAAACGTTTGCGCCGCCGTCGTTGGACTGGATCAGGATGTCCGGGTTGTCCGGGTTGATCCAAAGGTCGTGGTTGTCGCCGTGCGGGGTCCGATAGGACTGCCAAGTTTCGCCCGCGTCCTCCGACTTCCAGTAGCCCTCGGCCTGGCCCCAAAGGATGTCCGGGTTGGTGGGATGGGCGTCGAGGTTGGTGTAGTAGAAGGGACGGTTCCGAATGGGCTGAAAGTCTGTGACCTGACGCCAGGTTTGCCCACGGTCGTCGGAGCGGTACACGCCGCCCTCGCTCTCAGGGGCTTCGATCAGAACGTATACCCGGTCGGGATCACCACCCGACACGGCCAGGTCGGCTTTGCCGCGGAGCCCGCTCGGAAGCCCCTCCGTCATGTGCGTCCAACTGTCGCCCCCGTCGGTCGAGCGGTAGACACCACCCTCACGCGATCCGGAGTCGATCGTCCAGGGCTTGCGGTCCACCGTCCAGGTGGTGGCGTAGATGGTAGAGGGATCGTCGGGTGCGAACTCCAGGTCCACCGCGCCCGTGCTGTCGGTCACGAACAGGACGCGCTCCCAACTGCTGCCACCGTTGGAGGTGCGAAAGACTCCCCGCTCCTCGTTGGGGATGTGCGGATTCCCGATCGCGGCGACGTAGGCGAGGTCGGGGTTGGTCGGATGGATGAGTACCGCGCCCGTGGTCCCGCTGTCCTCGAGGCCCACATGCGTCCAGGACTCGCCAGCGTCGGTGGACTTATAGACGCCCTTTCCGATGATGATGTTCGAGCGGATGCCGTCGGACCCTGTGGCCACGTACACCACGTCTGGGTTCGATTCCGCAACCCGAATCGCACCGACGGAGCCTGTGGCGAAATAGCCGTCGGAGACGTTCTCCCAGAGAGCGCCCGCGTCGGTGGTCTTCCACACACCGCCCCCCGTCGCACCCATGTAGTAGGTGTTGGGTTGCGACCGATGACCGGCTACGGCCGTCACGCGGCCACCCCGCGAGGGTCCGACCAGGCGATACCGGAGGCCATCCGTGAGCTGGTCAGGCATGGCCGCCGGGCCCCCCGACTGTGCCTCAGCCGGTTCGGGGAGGGTGAGACCGAAGGTCGCCAGGATGGCGAGAAGACCAAGAAGAGCAGCGCGATTCATCGTAGTCACCGAAAGGGTTGAAGTGCGTAGCGACCAGAATGAGCCGGCAAGAAGGGGCGGGCAAGCGCTTACACCTCCAGCGTGATCCGGCCTCCAGACTCTACTCGACAGGTCCGGGCGTGTTCGACTGTGTTGATCGCGGAGGCGTCGATCGACACGATGGGACAGGTCGCGTACCCCAGCTCTCGAGCCACCACGGCGCCGAGGGGCAAAATGGGATCGACCTGTCGGAGCAAAAGGGCTGCCGGCGCGCACTCGTGCCGATAGAGCTCAAGCAGGATCGAGCTGGAAGAACTCGAGCCCACCGTTTCCGGCACGAGGACCACCCGTCCGCCGAGGGCCTCGCCGAACTGTGGATGCCGAGGGTCGATGATGGTGCCGTGGTCTGGGTGGACCCCTCCCCAGAAACTCAGCGCCGCAGTCAGCACGAGGAGTTCGGCTTCGGCCTCCCCATCGATGAGGACCCGGCCATGGACTACGTCCACAGTGTCGCGTCCCGAACGACGGTCCCGGTCTGGGCGGAGCGAACACACTCTTCCAGGCTTCCGTAGATCACCGAGTAGCCGGTGGTGCCGGGGGCATAGTGCGCGAACTTGCCCGAGTTGGTCATGAGCACCCCGCCCGCGGCGTCGAGGATGGGCGTGACGACCACGCAGGTGTCGGCGACGAGCTGCACGCCTGCCTCCTCCAGGCGGGCGAGTCCGCCCTTTCGCCGGAGCGCGTCGAGCACGCCCCGGCCCGTGCAGACGTAGAACGGCACCGCGAACTCGACCTCGTCCAGCAGCGCGTCGAGCTGTGCGAACTCTTCGAGGGAAAAGTGAGGGCTGCCCAACGCAACTGCGTCGATGCACTCGGCGGGGGTGTTGCTGAGACGTTCGAATTCCGCCAACAGCTCCCGAGCGTCGGGTTTCAGCGTGCGAAGCGGCTCCCGCCCTCCCAGTACCGTACGTCGATCGGGTGCTTCGGGCGTGCTCCCCAGCACGTGGAAGAGCGCGACGGCCCCGGTGGAGGCGGCGGCCGCGCCCAACGCCTTGAGTCGATCCTCGCTCACGCCGGAGGGGAGGCCCTCGATGCACGGGACCTCGTTTCCCGCAACGCGTCCCAGCCATGCTCCCATCACCGGATAGAACGCGTCCGATTCGAGGAGGGTGGAGGAGAGGTGGCTCACGTCGATCCAGATCGTGGCCAGCCGGGCTTCGTCGGTGTGCAGTCCTACGTAGGGCGCCCGTCCCGAGATCGCGCAGCAGATGTCCAGGAAATCTCCATACCGGTTGGTACGAGCTCCGAGAACCGAATTCACGAACGCGACGGCATTGGATTCCCCCCAGGCCACCTGAGCGCCCAGTTCGGGCCGATGCCCAGCTTGGTAGGGGGCGCATGTCCAGGTGGGCTTGCAGCCGAGGAACAGGTGCGCATCCATTAGGCGCTGGGCCATGCGGTTATGATGCTTGTCACCCTTGACGACGTCCGGGTGCAACAGGTCGAGTGCCCCCACGTTCAGGGTCGTTGGCACCCGTACCTGGGCGCCTTCGGTGACCAGTCGCTCGGCGAACTCCACACCGCCATCGCCATGGTACAGACATCCGTCTACGTGCGACGAGACAATGGGTATGAGACCGGGAGCACCCAGAAACTTGGCAGCGGCCTTCACCACCCGTAGGGCGAGGGCCACACCGGGGCCCTCTTCGCCCGCGAGCAGAGCCTGTTCTTCTTCACTCAGCCGAAGGGCAGGGGAATCAGTGCGCATACCAGACCTGTTCGATCAGGTCATGAAACATGGTCATGGAGCGTCCGTTCTCGAGAGTGACGCTGAAGTAGAGTCGAGAGACGGGATGGCGCCACCACTCATCATCGATTCTCCAGCATTCACGGATATGATCCACACGAGCCCCGGGGCCCGTACGAGAACGCACACGGTAGGGACGTCCGTGTCGGTTGGCTTCGACGGACACCCTGGTGGGTTCTCCCAACGGACGGAGACGCTGGGGGGCTGTGGATGAAGAGGCGGTGGATGAGCGTTGTTTCATGGTACCCGAATAAAAACCGAATATAGATTCGAGCGACGAAACGTCAAGTCCTCCCGGATCCCAGAAACTCCTCCAACAACACGTGAAAGTGGTGCGTGCCCACTTCCCGCCTCGGGGAGAACCGTCCTCGATCGTAAAGCCGCGAGCGTATGCCTCGCTGTACCGACTCCACGATTTCCTCGTCTTCCATCTCCACCCGGTGCAGGTCGCCCCCCACGCCCGTCCGCTGTTCGGGCGCCCATACGTACGGCAGAAAACGCACGCGGGTACGCTGTGGCCCCAGCGGTTCAACGACGTTCAGCGAGAGTCCCCACGGATACACGTTCAGCATGGTGGAAGGGAACAGCCAGAAGTAGAACGCAGCCACCGGCTCCCCGGCGTGAGGGTGATCGGCAGGGAGTTCGAACAGTGTCTCGCCCGGCTTTCCGATTCCGAGCTGCAGGTTGCCGTAGCGAAACCGATCCGTCCGATATGCGCCGTAGTCCAATCCCTGGAGGCTCGCTCCGTGCACATAAGGGATATGAAACTCCTCCAAATAGTTGTCGACGTAGAGCGCCCAGTTGGCCTTGAGGTAGTAGTCCGTGGCGGTGGCGGGGTCGAACTCGGCACGCTCCCAGGGCAAGAAGTCCACGAGTGCCTTCACGGGGTCCATCCACTCGGCAAAGGAATGTGCAGGGTCTAGTGCAGTGAAGAGCAGCGGGCCGAACTCGTGTAGGGGCAACCGCGGAAGGTCATCGCAGGGAGCAGGGAAACCCTCGACCTCTTCGAATTCGGGCATGGACTGAAACGCGCCGTCGAGTCCGAACCTTCGGCCGTGATAGCGACACCGGAGCGCGTGGATATGGCCTTCCCCCTCCACGACCAGCGCACCGCGATGCGTGCACACATTGGACAGGCAGGTCATCCCCGATTCCGGGTGATGAGAGAGGACCAACGGCTCGTCCAGACACCCCTCCAGGAGCGTGAACGGCCGAACGTGTCCGGGGGCCTTCACCTGGTCCCCGTTCCCTGCCCACTGCCAGGAACGGGCAAAGACCCGTCCGACGTGCCGGGCGAAGACGTCTGGATCGTGGTAGGTGCCCGAAGCGGTGGTCCAGGAACGGCGGATGTCCGGATGCACGCCGCGGTCGGGCGGTCGATTGGAAAGGGGCATAGCCGGTCTTACCGTTCGCCGCGTCGCCTGGCAAGTCGCGCATCCGGGGTCGAGGCGTAGTTTGCACCTCCACCCTGGCCGTGAGGACCCATGACGCCCAAGTCCGCCTACCGCGGGTATCGCTCCTTCGACTACCTGGAGTCAGGCTCCGACTACCGGGGCTTCGAGATGGCCCCACAGTTGGATCGTGTCCCCTCGCGCTCGATCACGCTCGACGAGGCTGGGGAAGCTCGGGTTGCGGCCCTGATCCAGCGTGCACCGATGATTTCGCTCCACGAGCACCTGGGCATCTTCCCCGCGGACGTGCGCGAGACGCCCGACATGGTACGCACGGGCCGGATGCCCACGGCGTTCCAAGGCCTGGCGCACGCGCACTGGGACGCGGTCTTCGACAACCTCATGGACGGCATCTGCACCATCCACTCCGGCAGCGGATGGAAGTGGACGGAGGTGGTGCACGACCTGGGCATCCGACTCTGCGACCTCGCCCACCAGGATTTCCTGGTGCATGCCACCCGTGTGGGCGACATCCACGCGGCAAAGAGGGAGGGAAGGGTCGCGTGGGTCGCCTCGATGGAGGGGGCGGCCATGATCGAGAACGAGCTCGACCGCATCGAGATTCTCTTTGGGCTGGGGGTGCGGGCGCTCGGCATCGCCTACAGCGAGGGCAACGCGTTGGGTGCCGGACTGAAGGAGCCCCGGGATGGTGGGCTGACCATCTTCGGTCGCAAGGCTGTCGAGCGCATGAACAAGGTTGGCATGCTGATTGACTGCTCACACTGCGGGGATCAGACCACCCTCGACACCATCGAGCGGTCGGAACACCCCATCGTGCTCTCCCACATCGGCGCTCGCGCGCTCCAGGACTCGAATCGGCTTGCCCCTGACGACGTGCTGGAAGCCTGCGCTAGGGGGGGCGGAGTGATCGGGATCGAATGTGCACCCCATACCACGGTCAGTCCCGATCATCCCAAGCACTCACTCGAGTCCTTCATGGATCACTTCGAGTACATTCGTGCCTTAGTGGGCATCGAACACGTCGCGTTCGGGCCCGACACCGTCTATGGCGACCACGTGGGCCTGCACGATGTCTATTCCGCTAACCTTTCCATCAAGGAATCCCGTGCGGCCGGTGCGTCGGAGTCCAGGACGATGGCGAACCCCGACCGGGTCGAGTGGGTCGACGGTCTTGAGAACCCAACCGAGGGGTCGCACAACCTGATTCGTTGCCTGGTGCAGGCCGGATACTCCGATGATGACGTGGCCGCGGTGATGGGGGGCAACATCCTCCGGGTGCTGAACGAGGTGTGGCCCTGAGGTTCGCGTGCGCTGCGAGCGGGATCGGCTGCGCCCTCCTGCTGCTTACCTCGCCGTTGTTGGGTCAGGAAGCGGAGAGCACCGCTCCGCGGCTCCAGGTGGGCGAGGCACGCGCTCGCATCGAGGTAAGCGCGACCGGGGTCCGGGTGATCCTCGAGTACGGACTGTCGAACGTTGCGGGGGACCTCGCTCTCGAGGGGGTCCGCTTCGACGGCGTGGCGTTGGAGGGGGGCAGGGTGGGTCCGGAGAATGCCACCCGGGTCCTCGACGTCACGCACGACGAACTGGGGTACGGGGCGACGGTGGGGCCGGGTGACATCCGCGATGGGAGGCTCCGGATCGAATACCGTGTTGCCCCTAGTGCGTCCGCGGAGGGACTTGCCGCGGCCGTACCCGTTCTGGTGCCCGACGCTGTCGCAACTGAGGCTCGGCGCGACTACTTCGAAGGGGACGTCGCGTTGCCCGACGGCTTCAAGCTCACCGAGAGTTTCCCCAGTCAGGCGCGGCGCTCCGAGGACAGCCACTACCGCATGACGCTCCCCGTGGTGCCGGGGCTGATTCGGCTCAGGGCACTTCCCATGGACCAGGCGGGACTGGGTTTCGTGTGGTGGGTGGAAGGGACCGCGCTCGCGCTTGTGTTACTGCTGACCTGGCAGGGGTGGCGGCACCTCGAACGGGAGGTGTAGTGGAGCACTTCGTGTTCTGGGGACTCTTCCTGGCCTTCTTCGCGATCATCCTGCTTTACTGGATCTGGATGGTCCGCACGGAGCGCTCGGAAGATGCAGACGAACGCGCCGAGGCGCGCCCGCCGGAGGACGACGCATGACCGTCCGCATCGTCACGTTCACGGCCTACTTCGGTCTCATCTTCGCCATCGGCTACTTGAGTCTGCGGCGCACCCGTTCCGAGGCGGACTACTGGATTGCCGGAGGCAAGCTGGGATGGCTGGTAGGCGGCGCCACCATCGCGGCTACCCACGTCAGTGCAGGCACATTCATCGGGACGATCGGCGTCATCTACACAGTCGGGTGGTCATTTACCTGGCTCGTGCTGTCGATTCCCCTGGCGTATTGGTTTCTGGCGGCAGTCCTGGCGCCCCGATTCACACGCGTGAAGCAGCTCACGCTGCCCGCCTTCATCGAGCATCGCTACTACTCGAAGCACGTGCGCGGATTAGCTGCGGCGATCATTCTGCTGGCGACCGTGGTGTACGTGCAGGCGCAGATTGTGGCCGGTGGCCTGATCGCCAACACCATCTTTGGGATCCCCACTTCGTGGGGGATGCTCGGCTTCACCGCCATCCTGCTCGCGTATACCGTCGTGGGCGGCATGATTGCCGTCGTCTACACGGATTTTTTGCAGCTCCTGGTCATGGCGGTGGGTGTGGTGTTTGCGGTGCCCCTGGCCATCCGACAGGTGGGCGGAACCGACGCGCTGTTCATGCTCGTCGAGCGCGCCAACCCACTCACGTTCACGTGGGACGGGATGGCTCCGGCGCTGTTGTTCACGATGGGCCTTTCGTTCCTGCTCGGTTCGATCGCGACCCCCGAACGTCTCATTCGTCTCTTCGCCATGCGGGATATGCGGCAGGTACGGCGCGGTATCCTGTTCGCGATCATCATGAGCACGGGGATCAACCTGCTGGTCTTCATCCTAGCGCTAGCGAGTATCGTGTTGTTCCCGCTGCTTCCCACCGGTGACCTCGCGATGCCGATGATCGCCAGCGCGGTATTGCCGCCCATCATGGGCACAATCCTACTGGCCGCGATCCTCTCGGCGATGATGTCCACCGTCGATTCGCTGCTGATCGTCGCGGGCTCGGCTCTGTCGGTGGATCTCTATCAAAACCTGGTGGCGCCCGATGCGCCGATGGCACGACGAAGGGTTGTGGATCGGCTGGGCATTGTGCTGGTCGGCAGTGCTCCGCTCGCGCTTATCTTTTTGGGGGTGGGAGAGGGAGAACTGGTTCAGTTCATTGTCCTGCTGTTTACCGCTTTGATGGCGGCGAGCTTCTTCATGCCGGTGGTCGGCGGTGTGCTGTGGAAACGGGCCACCCGCGAGGGCGCGACCGCAGCCATGATAGGGGGGGTCACCAGTACGCTCCTGTGGGAGGTCTGGGGGCCCCCCTCCGTCGACCCAGTGCTGCCGGGGTTTCTGGTCTCGGGTTTGTTGCTCGTCGGCGTAAGTCTGATCACGCCGCCTCCGCCTTCAGAAGCGCTCGAGCCCTATTTCCGGCGCTAGGTCGTCAGCGATCGATCTCGTAGCTCTTGATCTTCCGGAGCAGCGTGGGACGGGAGATACCAAGCAGTTTGGCGGCAGCGCTCCGGTTCCCCTTGGTGAGCGAGAGAGTGGCTTTGATGGCCTCCGCTTCGATGTCCTTCAGCGACCGACCCTCGAGACCGGCGCGCGTGGGTGGGGCGACGGGCGGGGCCACCGACTGGAAGGCTCGCGTGCGGGTCTTGATGGGCAGCGTTTCCGGTCGCACCTCATCACCGACCTCCGCGGCCTGCCTGATCACCGACCGCAGCTCCCGCACGTTTCCGGGCCAACGATGGGACTGGAGCGCGAAACGAGCAGCACTGGTCACCGAGGGTGCCGAGCCGCCCGGCGCGAAGAGCTGGAGGAAGTGGTCCGTCAGGAGCTCGAGGTCCTCGTCGCGATGGCGCAGCGGGGGGACCTCGAATTGACGATCCTCGAACAGCGTATGAAGCGCTCCCCCCAACGGTGAAATCGCATCCGCTCCGAGCGTGGGACGGTTCAGTGTTCCCAACAGCCGTGGACGGGTATCGGGGGCAGTTGCTTCCAGCCGACGCAAAAGACGTCGCTCCAGGCGGTTCCCGAGTCCGTCGACGTGTAGCAGCAGCAGCGTGGCGTCCCCTGACACTTCGAGGAGGCCCTGACTGCCGGGTCGGCCAAGGAGCACCCGAGCCAACGCCGGTTCGGGAAGTTCAGCGCAGTCGAGCACCAGTAGCGGGCCACCCTGACGACTGACCTGATGGACCGCGTGGGCCAACATGCGCTTCCCCGTACCGGGCTCACCCACCAGAACCAGCGCGTCCGGGGTCGCCGCCCAATCGACGAGTCCCACAGTCAGGGCCCGAAACGCCGGGCTCCGACCGAGCACGTCCGGCACACCTGGAAAAGACACCCCTCCGACCGGGCTGGCGGCGGTTTGACCATCAGTCATTGGACTGTCCCTCGGAACTGAAACGGCGAACGGCCGGGCGTCTCGCGACGCCCGACCGATTCACCCCACACAGTGCCCCCGCGCTAGGCGCGGAGGCGAAGCCGCGGCTCAGCCGCTGCAGGCGCCCTCCGCGCTGGTGCTGCCGGCACCCACGCCTCCGGCGTCGACCTGGGTGGACCAGCCAGTGTTCAGGAGTCCACTGGTCGAGGTCGTTCCCGACGTGCTGGTCGTCGTCGTCCCACTGGTGCCGGTCTTCTTCGGGAGCCACAGTCTGCCCCAACCGCCCTTCTTGCCCTTGGGTCCACCAAGTAGATCGGTCTGGGCCTCGTTCAGGAGCGAGCTGTCCAGCCCCGGGGCTGGCTGACAGGACTCTACCTGGTTGTTCAACTCGAGCTCGGTGAGGTCGGGACCAGCGGGGCCCGTATCTGCACAGGCAGCGGCCACGCCCGTGAGCAGCAGCGCGGCGCCGCGGATGAGGGTGCGGGGGGTCGGCATTCGATTTCTCCTTCGTCTTCGTCGGTTCGGTTTGAGGTCGCGGGGAGGGCGACACCGTGTGCGGACCTCGTAGGGCAAGGCGTATTCCCCGGGAATCCGAAGCATTTGGCAGATCTGTAACCGACTGAAATATAAGGAGATGCATGATATCGAGGGGGCGTCGCAGCCGATGGAAGACTGTTAAGAAAGGTTACGATTGATCGGGTCGGCACCACACGGATGAGCAAGGTCCAAGCCACACGTTGGAAAGGAACGTTGCAGACGCGGATTGCCGGAAAGGGAGATCGTCGTCGGGTCGGTGGAATGGCTCCTCGCGCCGCGGCCGCCGGTGCCGTATTCGTGGGTGGTGGACCGTCGGTCACTGAACCGATCGGCCCACGGGGGTCGACAGCTAGGAGTGAGTGTTGAGGGCTTTGGGTATACACCGCTGGCGGGGAGGAGCGCTCCTCTGCGCATTGGTATGGTTGGGTCTAAGTGGGTCGGCCTGTCGCGACGGGGCAGGGGGCGCGCTGATTGCGGCGCCTCAGGCTGGAGCGGTCGAAGGCGCGGTGCGGGACGATGCGGGAGTGGGGTTGGCAGGCGTGGTGGTCACGCTCTCCGATGGCGCGGGTGATGTGAGGAGTACCGACACGGACGCGGCGGGCAACTTCCGGTTCGGGAATGTGGGCGCCGGGACCTGGACGCTCTCGCTGCAACTGCCGGTCGGCTTTTCGGTTGCGGCCGGGGAGACCCTGCGTCGACAGTTGGATGTCGGAGGCGCGAGGGTGGTTCGGCAGGACTTCCGGTTGGATCGACTCTAGAGGACGGTCCGGGAACCGCGGTCGCAGCGTTTCGATTGGCGTAGTGAGAGAACTGCCTGCATGCAACTCAACGCCTGGGAGGCCAGCCGTGTTGCTTCGGTCCCGATCCTGTTGCGGCTGCCTGGTCGTCTTGGCCGTGTGGATGGGCGCGTGCTCGGATCAGCCCAACGCACCTGATCCTACCGACTCCCTGCAGTGTACGGGCATCGATCTCTCCTTTCTAGCCGATGGGGGGGTGGGACGCGATGGGATTCCCGCGCTCAGCGATCCACCCTTCGTGTCAGTCGCACCTCAGCCGGACAACAGCTACATCTCGGATGATGACCGGGTCGTGGGGATCGAGCTGGACGGGGCGTGGTACGCCATTCCCCACAACGTGCTTTGGCGGCACGAAATCGTGAACTTGGACGTGGGCAACACGTCTGTTGCCGTGACCTACTGTCCATTGACCGGTTCCGCGCTGGCGTTTGATCGATCGACGATTGGAAACGCGACCCTGGGCGTATCCGGCCTGCTGTATCAGGCCAACCTGATCATGTACGATCGCAATGCCCCCGACGAGTCGCTCTGGCCTCAGATGCTCGGTGAAGCGCGCTGCGGGAGCCGGACGGGTGCGGTACTCACCCGATTGCCCACCCTCGAAATGACCTGGGAGGGCTGGCGAAGGCTATTCCCCGGCTCCGAAGTCGTCGCCATTCCCGAGAACGCCAACTTCCAGTATCTGGAAAGCCCGTACGGGGCTGCGTACGAACTGCCGGGCAATTCGGATTTCCTGGGCTTCCCTCAGCCGGCCTTCGACACTCGTCGTGAACCCAAAGAGCGCGTGTTGGGTTTGTCGGGGAGCGGCGGATCGTTGGCGTTCCCCCTTGGGGCGCTGGCTGAGCTGGGGGCGCGGGCCGCGGTTTCGTTCGAATGGGAAGGTCGTTCGGCGGTGGTGTTTTCCGATGACTCCAGGGAGTCGGCGACGGCGTATTGGAGCGACACACACGAGTTCGAGGTCGTAGGCAATGAGATCCGAGACGTCGCGACCGGGTCGACCTGGGAGGTTCACGGGAGCGCAACAACCGGGGCGCTCGAGGGGACCCGTTTGGAGGCCATTGATGTGGCCTACGTCGCATTCTGGGCTTCCTGGGCGGCCTTCCATCCGGGCACGGTGTTGGGCGTGGAGTGAGGAGGTGCAGGTGGGTGGGGGCCCTGTGGATCGGCGCGTTGTGGCTGCCGAGCCAAGCGATGGGGCAGTGGGTGGAGGCGGCCGGGAGCGGTTGGGTTTCGGTGGCGACCTACCACCAGAATACCCGCGATTTCTACGACACCAGAAAGAACAGACGTTCGTTCCTGGGCGATGGCCAGGCTGTCACAACGTCGACCTTTCTGACCGTGGCGCTCGGGGTCCTGGAAAACGTCGATGTCTGGGGGCAGGCGTCCTTTCACCATCTTCAGTTCGATGACGTGGCCGGGGATCGCACGTCGACCGGTCTTGGCGATTCCCGCTTCTGGGTCCGGGTGGCACCCCTGCAGTGGCTCGGGTCTGACTTCCCCTTCGCGCTCCGGGGTGGTGTGAAACTACCTGCCGGCGACTTCGACGTGGATGCCGAGATCATTCCCCTGGGAGACGGCCAACGAGATTGGGAGGCGATGGCCGAAGTAGGGCATTCTTTCTACCCCCGTTCAGTGTATGCCCAGGCTTGGTTGGGATACCGCTGGCGCGAACTGAACGAGGCGTCCAGGAAGGACTTCGGGTCGGAACTGTTCTACTATGCCGCCATGGGTGGTGGCTGGGGTAGGGTGGGCTACAAGTTCGAGATCGAAGGTTGGGACGGCCGCTCCGGCATCGTCGAAGGCATTGCCGTCCCCTCGTTTCAGCGTGACATGGTGCAGGTCACGCCTTCGCTCCTGGTTCCTGCCGGCCCGGGTCAGTTCGACCTCGGCGTGCGCCTCGCGTTGGCAGGCCGCAATTTGCCCGCAGGTCCCGCGTTCAAGGTGGGGTATTTCACGAGGATGAGTTTGTTCTGACCTCGGGTTGATCTTACCTTGCGAAGATGGCGCCATGCCATCGGCCCAGGGGGAACGATGTCGGTTTCGCGCGGTCTCCAAAGTGCATCTCCCCGTAGCGTCTGGATCGTCGCAGCGTGTACGCAAGTTCTCCTCACTACGGCCTGCAATGATCGAAGCGGCGAGTCGTCGTTGCTGGCGAGGGTGGACACGGTTGGGGATACGATCGTTGTCCAACATCAGGAGCCGACGGAGTGGAGCGGGCACCTCGAACTCCAAGAAGACCTGGTCATAGGAGAGCTGGGGGCGACGATCGGTACGACCGCGGCGATCGACGAGGGCGCCGCGTTCGGAATGGTGAGTCACATCGCGGTGGACCAGTCCGGCAACATCCTGGTCAACGATCCACTCGCGAAGGTCGTATTGCGGTTCGGGCCGAATGGGACCCCACTTGGAGCCATCGGAGGACGAGGCGAGGGGCCCGGCGAATACCGAACGCCAGAGGGGGTCGTCGTCTTTCCGGACGGTGACATTGCCATCCGAGACCCGCGGCGACCTGGGTTCACGGTCTTCGACGAGGGAGCGCGGTTCCGAGGTGTCTGGACGTTAGACAGCGACTTCCGTCAAGACGACGACCTCTTTGTCGATGGCGACGGGCGGCTCGCGGTTTTGCGACGCTTCGAGCGAACCGAGCTGGGCAAGCCGCGGCGGACCGGCTTCGTACTTTACACATCCTTCGGAGAGGTGCTGGATTCCATCTATCCGCCCCCGACTCCGTGGGATCATGAAGAGGTGAGGCTCGGCAAGTTCGAGCCCAAGAAGCACCTCAGCTGGCATCCGGACGGGTTTTTGATCGTGGGAGTGAGTAGCGGCTACCACATCGACTTCAGAAAGGACCGTGGCCCCACGGTGCGGTTGAGCCAGTCGTTCGAGCCCGTCGCCGTGAGTGAGGGAGAGGCGGGGGCCATTGAGATCGAGCGAGAGTGGCAGCGGAGACGGGGCTCGAGGATGGCCCGAGTTTTCGGGAAGATCCCGGAGTTCAAGCCAGCCTACAAGCGGATTCTCCCCACCCGCTCAGGCGACGTCTGGGTGTTTCGCCACACTGTCGGGGAACGGTGGTCGGAGGTGGATATCGGCCAAGGCCTCGTGCTCCCTCAGTTCCGCGAACCCGTCGTGGCCGATGTCTTTGACAGAAATGGAGTCTTCAAAGGCGAGGTGCGAGCGCCCGCGGGAATCGAGCCCAAGGTGATCAGCAATGATACGGTTTGGGCAGTGGTGACAGGAGACTTCGGTGAGGATTACGCCGTCCGGTTTCTGTTGAGGGAACCGAGCGCTCTCTAGGCGACGGTTCTTGCGAGAGCGATCAACATGATGACCGGTGTCAGTCACAGTCCAGCGCGTCCCACGCATCACCCTCAATGGACCAGGGGATGTGAGTATCCCGCTTATAGCGGGGGGTGACGTCTTGGGTGAGCGGACGTGACTGCGGATCGCGAGGACGTTACCGCGGTAACGTAGGAGCTACTGAGCAGGCCGTAGGCCTGCGAATCTCCATAGTGATTGACCTCGGGGCCACGTCCGCAATCGCCCTCCCCTGGGGCGTGAGAAACACAACCTGCTGGTTCCGGCCCATGCACACGCGCATCCCACCCTCGTGAACGGCACGATGATGTCGGCGGCACAGCAGGACCAGGTTCCGTAACGAGGTCTCACCGCCGTCCGCCCAGTGTTGGATGTGATGTGCGTCCGTGAAGCGAAGTCCGCAGCCGGGGTAACGGCAACCGCGGTCTCGGACCTCGAGGGCTCGCCGTAGTGCGGGTGGCACGGTGCGTTTGCGGTGGCCGGCGCCCAAGACGTGACCGCGGTCATCGACCGTGACCTGCACCACCCCGGTGTCGCACGCGATGCGCCGTGATGTTGCGGCAGACACCCGCGTCCCGTCTTCCAACTCGGACATCCCTGGCTCCCCCGCCTCGCTCAGCGTGGCTTCATCCACGTGGAGCATGACCTGCGTACGCTCTGCTCGTGAGCCACTGACCGGTGCGCCTTCACCGAACCCCGCGGCCAATGCCCGCTCCGCCATCAGTCCGAGTGCGTCCGCCCGACGCTGCTGGGGCTCACGCTCGTCGGACTTGTCTTCCTTGCGGTAGAGCGCGTCCGAGGCCGCCTCGATTGCCCGCATCAGTACCGCGCCGGCTTCCGGGTCGAGCCGTCCTTTCAGCACCACCATGCCGTCGTCTGCCACGAACGCGCTGAATGTCCTGCTGCGGAACCTGAGCTGTTCCGCGGTCACCTCTGCACGACGGTCGAGCTGCTTCCATCCCTTCACGAGGCGCTGGAGGTTGGCGGCCGACCCGGCCCGCGCAAACGTCAGGAGCTGTTCTTTGTTCTCCGGCTTGGCCACGCGAGTGAGGGTGCGGACTTTGGTGAACGACAACGCGCCATCGCGCATGGCGGCCGCCGTCTTGGGAAGGTGCTGTAACGCACGGGCGGTCCGCACTCGTTCGCGGGCAGCGTTGGCTTCGATCTGGGTCCGCCAGGTCAGCCAGTCTGCGGTGGTGGTGAACCCCATATCCTCGTAGCCCTTCCGTGCGTCGAACTCGGCGAGCAGCACCAGCCCTTCGTACTTCAGGACGTCCGCCTGTCGGAACGCCTCGGCGCAGCGTTCGCCGAGTGAGAAGACATCCTCGTCGGGGGTGGCGGAGTCGTTGGGAACGACGGCGTTGGGGGACGGAACGTTCGGCATGGGAGGCCTCCGGGATAGAGGGGGTATGAATCATCTATCCTTAAATATATGAGGCACTTACGGGGATTCGTGGGCGCCCGCGTGAGGCCTGAATAGCCCCCATCAGGTCAAATGACTCGACCCTCTTCGTCCAGGTGCGGCAGGGAGGCTGTCACGGCCCTAGAACGGCACCCGAGCGCCACCTCTCGGACCCCACCCATCGCGAGCTCCGAAATCCGTCCATTGCTGGATGGGACGACGACTGTACGAAGAGGCGAAGGCAAGGAGTCTGGCTACGCGTTCGGGAGAACGGACAGACCGGGAAGTGCAATGATGCGAGCGTCGGCCGTGACCATCGTGAGGCCGTACGCCTGTGCCGTTGCGCACAGGAAGCGGTCGGCGGGGTCGGGGTGGGGGAGGGCAATCTCGCGGCTCAGCAGTGCGATTTCGGTTGTGAGGGGAGCCTCTCGGAGAGGGGCGGCTCTCAAGGCGGATCGGATCCAACTGGGGGATGAGCCATCGACCTGCAAGCGTCCCTTCTCTATCAGCAGACTCGCCTCCCAAGGGCTGATCGGCGAAATCCAGAGCTGGTAGCGTCCCCCGGTGAGACTGTCTCGCACTGGTTCGGATAGCCGCTCGGGATCCAGGAGGCTCCACAGCCAGATGTGCGTGTCGAGGAGGAGCCCGGATTCCTCCAACTACGAGAGCCCTTCCCAGTCGCCTGCGTCTGCGATCGGCGCCACGAGATCACCGCGAATCGTGCCGGATTCACGCATACTGCCAATCCATGGGTCGGGCGCCGGGGGTGGAGTGATCGGCCCCACTTCGGCAACCGGTTCACCGCGTTTGGTGATGATCACACGGGTTCCAGTCCGGCGCACTCGTTCGACGACCTCGAGGCATGTGGCCTTGAAGCGAGAGATTGCCATCGTCTCTTTAGGTTGGTTCATTTCTTAAATTACCATAGTCACTGACTATGGTCAACTGTACCTCGGGTGGGAAGAGCGGAGGCCGCAGCCGGGGTAGCCTCCTACCCCGGATCGAACTCCAACAGAGCGTGTCGGCGCTCAATGAGTCTCGACCAGGGATCGATCTCCACGACCCGAAAGAGTGGGGAGAATCCGATCTTGAGTTTCAGCTCACGAACGGCTTCCAGCAGACCTTCGGGGATGTCTCCGGCCACCAGCCCGTAACCGTCTGCGGGCCGTCCGGCTTCGTCGGTGCGCGCGAACAGTTCTGCTTGCGACGCCGCCACGCCGAACTCGAAGAACTCCACCATGAGCGTTTCCACGGCCCGCGGTGGCGGTGCGAGCGACATCTTGTTTTGGAGCACGAATACCAGGCGCGTCCGTTCGGAAGAGGGATCGTTCAGGACGGCATCCACATGCCACGAGCCACCCCCTTCCAGGCGTGCCCCCATACGCAGGCCACGAACACTTCGGCCACGCCGTTCGGGGCGGGCGAGGCCCCGTTCGATGAGGCGGTCCAGGGCACCGTGCAGGGTATCCGCCTGCCCGATGGGAGTGGAGAAGTCGAGCGACGTGCGGATGGGGCGGGGACGATGCCAGGGGCGAACCCGATCGATCCGAGCGGCGGTCGCCAACGCATAGGCACTGCGACCGTCTTCACCGAACTGCGCGACCAGGGAGGCCTCCGGGAGGGCGCGGAGCTGGCCCAGGGTGCGGAGCGCCAACCGCTCCAAGCGCTCGAGTGTAATGGGCTCGAGTGGGAGGGCGTTGGTCGGACAGTGCGCCAGGAAGTGAATCAGGTGTTCTTCGGGGACGATCCGTGGCTTGCCCGGTTCCGAAGAGACCGCAGCGACCCACGCGCCGAAACGTCCGGGAGCCCACCCCAATCGAAAGGCCGCAACCAGGGGACGGGGGAGCACCTCGAGGAGTGTGCGCAACGCGTAACTCGCCTGACGTCGTGGAGAGCCCAGGAGTCGCTCCAACCCGTCCATGCCCAAGTACACCCGCCCCCGACCGGCCGGCTCCACCACCGGACTCACAGCGGTCAACGCCTCGAGCAGTTCCTCCATGGCCGCGTCGTAGTGGGCGGGGTCGGGCTCCAACAACGTGAGCGCGGTGGAGAGTCCTACGGCTTTGGAGACGAGCATCCCTGGACGCACGCCCGCTTCGGCGGCCCGCTCCGAGACCTGCCAGATCTCCCTTCGGGCACCCTCTCTCGGAGACAGGAGCGCCACCGAGGTCGTATCCAGTTCGGGGGTGCGAGCCAGCTCCAGGCGAAGCTCGAACGTGGGGAGCCAAAGGCACAGTGCCAGACGGCTCCCGGGGGATCTGCCCTGGGCAACGTGAGCATAGCGTCCCTGCCGGATGGACAGTTGAGACACCTGCGCATGGAAGGCGCGGGAGGCATGGGAAGCTTTGCGAGCATCCGACATGGGTGAGGGGTTTCAAGAGACCGAATAAAAACCGAAAGTCGAAGATAGGCGAAGAGGGCCGGGTGTTGCAAGATGCGGGAAGAGAATTCTGACAGAAGGGGGGTGTCCCGGAATGGAACAGGGGAAGTTCCAACGAAAAAGTCGGCTTCCAAAAGACGGGATCCGTGGACAGGGCCCGGTTCAAAACCCTGCTACGGTACTACTTCCCGGTCGTCAGTTCTTTTGGAAGCCGACTCTATTTAGTCGTTGTGACGCTACAACATCTCTATCCGGCGTACCGTCGTCAACCCGAAGTGGCACAAAATGGGCCAGGGGGTGTTCGCCAGCGGTCAGTTGGCTCGCTTCGTGGCTGCCTATACCGTTTCTCGCGCCACCCTTGTATCGCCTTGCTCCTGCCGGAGGGGCTCCTCTAGGTTCCGGGCCGCAAACGCCCCAGGGACCGTCTTCATACGGGGTGCGTCCACGCTTTGAGCCACCCACCACCGAGAGCCTGTAGAGAGGTCATGGAAGTCTTTCTCAGCACCCGATCCACACCGCCGCGCGAAACCCCCGCCTTCATTGCCTTCGGGCTCTTCGAGGGGCAAACCGCGACTCCCAGCGTTCTGGCTGCCGACGCCCAGGAATCGGTTGCCCAGGCTGTTCAGGCCGGCGACCTCTCCACTTCCGAGGGGAAGGAGACCCTCCTGCTCAGTGGCCCGGCGGATCAGCGTAGTCGAGTCCTGGTGATTGGGTTGGGGTCTCGCGCAGCCTTTACCGAAGAGCGCATGCGCCGCGCCGCCGGTCAGGCCGTGCGGGCGGCGGAGCGTTGCCGACAGGCGTCGTTGACGCTGGTGGTGCCTACAGCCGGCCGCCGAGCCGGCGATCTGGCGCGCGCCGCGGTGGAAGGTGCCTGTATGGCCGCCTGGTCGTTTCGTGAGCTCAAAGCCGCGCCCGCCGAAGGGAAAGAAGAGACGCAGTTGACCCGACTCGACGTCTGGGCACCGGGTGGCAAGCGTTCCGACCTGAACCGTCAGCTTCGTGAAGGCAGAGCTTCCGCTGAAGGAGCCAACTTCGCACGCACTCTACAGACGCGCCCCGCCAACCTCGCCACGCCGACTCATCTCGCGGAGCAAGCGAGCGCCATGGCAGAGGAAGTGGGACTCGAGGTCGAGATCTTCGACAGGAAGGCCCTCCGAAAGCTCGGCATGCACGCCCTGCTCTCGGTATCGCACGGGTCGGCCGAGGAGCCCCGCCTCATCGTGCTTCGTCATCAGGGAGGCCGGGAGGGCACCCCACCGTTGGCCCTCGTCGGGAAAGGCGTCACGTTCGACACGGGTGGGATATCATTGAAGCCCGCTTCGGGCATGCAGGACATGAAGTACGACATGTCGGCCGGTGCCGGCGTACTGGGGGCTATGCTTGCGATTGCGAAAGCCAAGCTCAAGACCAACGTGATCGGGATCGTGCCCGCCAGCGAAAACATGCCGTCTGGTGAGTCCACCAAGCCCGGGGACGTGATTCGGAGCTATCTGGGCAAGACCATCGAAGTCATCAACACCGATGCCGAGGGACGCTTGCTCCTGTGCGATGCGCTGGCCTATGCCGTCGAACAGGAGCCCGCCGCCATCGTCGACTGCGCCACCCTGACCGGTGCGGTGGTGGTGGCGTTGGGGGACCAGGCGTCGGCTGTCATGGGGGCCCACGACCGGCTCGTAGCCGAGCTCGAGAAGGCCGGTAAACGGACCGGTGAACGGGTATGGCGTCTGCCGCTCTATCCGGAGTACCGGAAGCAGCTCGACAGCGACGTTGCGGACCTAAAGAACGTCGGAGGCCGAAAGGCGGGAACGATTACCGCGGCCATGTTCCTCCAGGAGTTTGTGGGGGACACGCCGTGGGCGCATCTCGACATTGCGGGGACCGCCTACGGTGACACCGCGCTCTCCTACCAACGGAAGGGTGCCAAGGGAGTTCCGGCGCGCCTGCTTTTCGAGTGGGTGCGCGCTCGCTCCGCCTGAGCCCGTGGGGCCGGAGGGCTCCCGGCGTAGGGGCGGCGGTTCTGATCCTCGGGGTCGGAGTCTTCCCTAGCACCCTACCCGGGCAGGAGCCCGACAGCCTCGTCGTTCCCGTCGAGCCCGACTCGACCATGGTCGCGGACTCGTTGCTGCAGACCGCTGACACCGTCTCCGACTCGCTTCGGGTCGTCCACTTTCCGACCCTCGCGGCGCCGGCCGGCCGGCGCCCTGCCCGAGCGGGGGTCTGGGCATGGGGTCGCGAGGATCTTCTCTGGGCACCGGGACTGTCGCTTTCGGATTTGCTGCGCGAGGTGCCGGGACTCCGGATCGTGCGAGCTGGTGACTACGGCGGCCCTCACGTGGCTGCGGCTTTTGGCCTCACCGCTGGTCGAGTACGGGTGTTTCTCGACGGCATCGAGTTGATCCCTCTGGAGGGTGGAGTCGTCGACCTGTCCCTGGTCGGGCTTGCAGGTCTCGAGCACGTGCGCGTCGAGCGATCTCCCGGTGGTATCGACATCGAGCTGGAGAGCCGTCGGGACACCGATCCGAGGCCTTACACGCAGATTGAAGCCGGTACCGGAGACCTGGAGACCAACTTCTTCCGAGGCACGTTCTCTATGCCGCGGGCGCCGGGAGGCTCGCTGCTGCTGACCATTGACCGGATCGACACCAACGGCAGGGCGAACGAGGACCCGGGGACCCTGAACGGCGTGTTGGCTCGCTACGCGCTGTCGCCCAGTGACCGTCTTGGTGCCGAGATCACGCTGCTGAAGCGGTCGACGCAGCGCTCTCTATATGCCCCTCTTGAACGAGATCGGCGAGACTGGCTGGGTCGGATTCGGGCTGTGCCCACGCCATCGATGGCGCTAGGCGTATTTGCTGCCACGTCGGAGTCGACGTCGGCCGACTCACTGCTCAGCACCACACACATCCGGCAGATCGGCGCCGAGGCCGGTTGGTCTGGGACGAATGGGGCGGCGCGCGCCTCCGTGCGTCGCCTGGACGGGGACGGCATCCCCAACTGGTTCACCCAAGGCTCGTTCACGCTGGAGTCGGCGCGTGCCGGGGGTGTCTCAGCCGCGGTGCGCCAGGAGTCCTGGGACGGAGCGTCTGCACGACGCATCCGCGCCGGGGCATGGACCGTCCCGCTGGCCGGCTTCTCGTTGTTTGCCGAAACCGACCGCGGCGATGCCGCGATTCCTGCGCGGAGTTGGGAGAACGTCACGGACAGCGCGTTCACCGGGTTCGCGGAGCGTCCACGGGGAGTGGATCACCGGACCACGGTTCGGTGGGGAGCTGCGTTCGAGCGTTGGGGCCTGATGCTGAGGGGTGCGCGGGTGCAGGTCGAGGCCGACTCCATCTATCGGTACGATCTCCCATTCGACGTCGGAACCGGTGCGGTCGAAGGTGGGATGCGCAGCGCCTGGGAGGCTCAGGCGGCCGTGCCGCTGCTGGTACTCGATGGCCTCTCGGCGGTCGGGAACGCGGTCCTTTGGGATGATGAAACGCCGTGGCCTTACACACCCCGCTTCCAGTACGACGCGCGGGTTCGGTTCCACAATCGTTTTCTCCCAACCGAAAACTTCGAGCTCCTGGTGGACGTCGGCGTGCAGGAACGCGAGGCGATGGCGCTCTTCGGTCCTCCCGACTCACTGAGCGCCGGGCCCACCACCACCGATGTGCGTTTCCACCAGAGCTGGTTTGCCAGACTGCATATGCGCATCGTCTCGCTCCAGCTCTTCGTTCATTGGGAGAACCTGACGACCCGCCAGGAGAACCAGGACATCCCCGATCGCCTGCTCCCTCGCACCAGAACCTACTACGGAGTGCGATGGGGACTATGGAACTAGTGCACGGAAGGGCCCGATGATTCGAAGCATGACGGGTTTTGGAGAAAGCAGCCGCGACATCGAAGAAGGCGCGCTTCGAGTCGAAATCAAGAGCGTGAACCACCGGTTCTTCAACGCCAACGTCCGCCTGCCCTCTGGCACGGAACGCCTGGAAGCGAAGGTGCTGGAATGGCTCAAGACGGTCGTTCGCCGGGGACACGTGACGCTGTCGTGCAACCTCGACCGCAGCACCGCGGCTCGCCCACCCGGTCTACCTACGCTCGATGTACAGCGAGCCCGAGCCTACCGGGATGCGCTCCGCCAACTTCAAGACCAACTGGAGTTGCCCGGCGACATCGACATCAAGACGGTCTCTCGGTTCAACGACATCTTCTCGGCCGAGCCGGGTTCCCGCACGTTGGCGCTCTCTCCCGAGCTCTTGGAGAGCATGGTCATGGAGGCCCTGGACGGCTTGGTCGCGCAGCGGAAGTCGGAGGGAGCCCGGCTGGCCGCCGATCTCCAACGAGGACTGGACCGGCTGGCCCAGCTCACCGATGAAGTCGAGGCGAAGGCACCTGCTCGCCTCCTCGCCGAGCGCGATCGGCTGCGCGAACAGATCAAGAAACTGACGGAGGCCGCGCAGGTCGACGAGGACCGACTGGCCAAGGAGATCGCCTATCTCGCCGAACGTTGGGACGTGAATGAAGAGGTGGTGCGATTGCGCTCTCATCTGACTCTGTTCGGAGAGTCGATGTCAGGCTCCGACGCCGAGCCAGCCGGAAAGCGCCTGGGCTTCGTCATACAGGAGATGAACCGGGAAGCCAACACCATCGCGTCCAAGGCCAACGATCCGGACATTCAGCGGGCCGCGGTCGGGATGAAGGAGGAGATCGAGCGACTGCGGGAGCAGGTGGAGAACGTGGAGTGAGCGAACGACCTTGCGCCCTGGTGCTGGTGGCACCGAGCGGAACCGGCAAGACCACGGTGGCGCGCGCGCTCCTGGCCGAGTCCGACGACTACTCGTTTTCGGTATCCGCGACTACCCGGTCCGCCCGTGCAGGGGAGCGCGACGGAGTCGACTATCACTTCGTTGATCGCGAGCGGTTCGGGGACATGGCCCGCGCCGGCCGCTTCGCTGAGTGGGCTGAGGTGCACGGGCAACTCTACGGGACGCCATTGCAGAACTTTGCGGCGGCCCGAGAGCGGGGGCAGACGCTCATTCTGGACATCGACTTCCAGGGCGCCCTCCAGGTGATGCGGGTCGTGCCAGACGCGGCGAGTCTTTTTCTGTTGCCACCGAGTGGCGAGGTGCTTCTAAGTCGGCTCGAAGGGCGCGGCACCGAGTCCCCCGCGGAGGTCCGGCGAAGGCTCGAGACCGCTCTCGACGAGCTCCGTCAGGCCGATCACTTCCCGCACTGGCTCGTCAACGACCGGCTCGAGGACACCGTGGCCAGCATCCGCGGCATCGTCGAGGAGGCGCACCTGCCCGGACGTTCTGGCGCCCTCGAGCGCCTCATCGTGGATGTGGCGGATGCGGTCACCTCCCGGCTGAAACGCCCGGAACGGCGGGGGTCTTGAGGACACCACCCCTGCCCGGGGTCCGCCTGGCCGGCCACAGGGGTTATACTACAGTTCTCGTTTTCGACTCGACCCGCTCCCCAACCGAACAACCCGATGCGCGTATTCACACCTGACGAACTCGCCAGCAACACCCAGAGCAAGTACCTGGGGGTGCTGGTTTCCGCGAAATATGCCCGGGAACTGAATGCGCTTCCCCATGAAGCCATGACCTTGGGCGAGCAGAAGAAGCTGACGACGCGCGCGCTGGAAGCGCTGACCTCGGGACAGATCGAGTTCCGTCTAGCGAAGCGGCGCCGTCGCTCCGAGTAGGACCCCGCAGGGGGGAGCCCCATGGTAGGGCGAACGAACCACCTCGAGCCCCACAGGCCTTGGCAGGGGCGCCGTGTACTGTTGGGCGTGTGCGGCGGCATCGCCGCGTACAAGTCCGTACAGGTCGCCCGTGATCTGACCCGTCTGGGTGCCGAGGTCGATGTGGTCCTGACGCGGTCCGCGGAGGAGTTCGTCCGGCCCCTGACGTTCCAGGGCGTGACGGGCAGGCCCGTCCACACCTCGATGTTCGCCGCAGACCGAGCCGCCCTCCACATCGAGTTGGGCGAAGTCGCCGACGCCATTTGCGTCGCCCCGGCCACCGCGGACTTCCTGGCCCGCGCCGCACACGGTCGGGCGAACGAGCTCCTTGGAGCCGCGCTCCTGGTGACCCGCGCACCGGTTGTGCTCTGCCCCGCCATGAACTCGGCGATGTGGGACCATCCCCAGACGCAGAGGAACGTCGCGCACGTTCAAGATGAGCTCGGCTACTCGGTCGCGGGTCCAGGTCGTGGGCCCTTGGCAGCGGGGGAGGCCTCAGGAGTCGGACGCATGCTTGAGGCCGAGGAGATCGTGGCCCATGTGGGCAGAGCGCTGACCGGTGCGAGTGCGCTTCGGGGCTCCACGGTGCTGGTGACAGCCGGGCCGACCCACGAGCCGCTCGATCCCGTGCGCTATCTGGGCAACCGATCGTCCGGAAAGATGGGCTACGCGTTGGCGGCAGCGGCTTGGCAGCGGGGTGCGCAGGTGGTGCTCGTATCGGGACCCAGCACGTTGCCAGACCCGGTGGGTGTGGAGGTCGTGCGGATCGAGACGGCCGAGGAGATGCTCCAGGAGGCCACCCGAGCCGCCGAACGTGCGGACGTCCTGATCTTCGCGGCCGCAGTTGCGGACTACCGCCCGTCGGAGCGTGCCGAGCGAAAGCTCAAGCGGAGTGGTGTGGGCCTGACCATCCATACCGTCGAGAACCCAGACATCGCAGAGCAGGTGCATCTCCGTCGGGGGCCCGACAGTGTGGCGGTCGGGTTCGCACTGGAAACCGACAACCTCGTGGACAACGCCAAGCAGAAGCTGCTGGCCAAGGGGTTCGACCTCATCGTGGCGAACCCGGCCGATGATCCCGCGGCAGGGATGGACGTCGACACCAACCGTGCCACGCTGCTGTTCGCGGACGGGTCCAGCGAGGACATCCCATTGATGTCCAAGGCGAACCTCGCCCAGATCATCCTCGATCGTGCGGAGCAGGTGCGGATTCGGACCGCCTCGCGGTGAACGAGGCCCTAAGGCGCTATCTCACGCAACAGATCCAGTTGGGCGGCCGCGAGGTCTTTCTCGAATCTCTGGATCGGAACGAAGCGCTGGAGCGGGTGGCCGCACTCGAGCTGGACCACGCCTCATCGGAGTCGAGCACACCTGTCACTCCGACGGCTCCCGACCCGAGCACCACGGAGTATCACACGCTCCGGCAAACCGCCCTCGTGTGCACCAAATGCGCACTTTCCCAGGGGCGGACGCAGGTGGTATTTTCCGATGGCAATCCGAGTGCACGCTTGGTTGTCGTGGGGGAAGCGCCGGGGGCCAACGAGGACGCCACCGGCCTGCCTTTCGTGGGAAGGGCGGGTCAGCTGCTCGACCTGCTGCTGGCCGCGATCGACTTGTCGCGGAAGGAGTCCGTGTACATCTGCAACGTGCTCAAGTGTCGTCCTCCCGGGAACCGCAATCCGCTCCCTGAGGAGATCGCCGCCTGCGCTCCCTACCTGAAAGCCCAGTTGGCGCATGTGCAACCGCAGGCGCTGCTAGCGGTAGGAACCTTCGCAGCCCAACTTCTGACTGGCGAGGCGCGCCCCATCGGGAAGTTGCGCGGCAGCGTGCACACCTATGAAGGCGCGCCCCTCGTGGTGACCTACCATCCGGCCGCGCTGTTGCGGAACCAGAGTTGGACCCGTGCGACCTGGGATGACTTACAGCTTCTTCGAGAGGTAATGGACAGCGCGTCGTGAGCACTCCCGAGATGTCGGTGACTTCTGAGCTACGTCAGGAACGACGTCCCCCCTTCTCACCGGAGGCCGAGGCGTCGGTGCTCGGCGGTATGCTGATCGATCCGGAATCGGTGACTAAGGTCATCGAGATCCTGAGCGACACCATGTTTCACCGCGAGGGGCATCGCCGCCTCTATCGAGCGATGCTGCGGCTGTTCCAAGCCGGGCAGGTGATCGATGTCATCACCGTATCGGAGGAACTCAAGAAGACGGGCGAGCTGGAGAACGCCGGAGGGGTTCAGTATCTGGCTGAGCTGCTGGACGCCGTACCGACGGCCGCCAACATCACCTACCATGCTCAGATTGTCCGGGACAAAGCCGTTCTGCGCCGGCTGATCAAGCAGGCCAACGCCATCGCCGAGGACGCGTACTCGCAGGGGGAGCGTGGCGTCGACGAGATTCTGGACGAAGCCGAGTCCAAGATCTTCCAGGTGGCCCAGAGTCATGAACGCGAGGGGTTCGTCTGGATCAAGGAGATCCTGTGGCCGGCGTTCGAGCATATCGAACAACTGCAGCAGTCCAAGTCGGGCATCACGGGCGTTCCGACGGGCTTCCCCGACCTCGACAAGATGACCTCGGGGCTCCAGTCCGGCGATCTCACCATTGTTGCGGCGCGTCCCTCTATGGGGAAGACGTCCTGGGTCCTCAACGTCGCGCAAAACGCCGCCATCGATCACCAGGTCGAAGTGGGCGTCTTCTCGCTTGAGATGTCCAAGGAGCAGTTGGTCCAACGGCTCCTCTGCGCCGAGGGCAGGATCGACCTGCAGCGCCTTCGTAAGGGACAGCTGGATGCGGACGAGTACCAGCGACTCGCCACATCGGCCGCGCACCTGAACGCCGCCCCCATCTGGATTGACGACCAGGCAGGCATCTCGCTTCTGGAAATGCGCGCCAAGGCGAGACGCCTGAAGGCCGAGACCAATCTCGGCCTGGTGATCATCGATTACCTACAGCTCATGAGTGGCGGGAAGCGTTCCGAGAACCGGCAGCAGGAGGTGAGCGAAATCTCCCGTGGCCTCAAGGCGCTCGCCAAGGAGTTGGAGGTACCGGTGGTCGCGCTCAGTCAGTTGAGTCGCGGGCCCGAGCAACGCGCCGGGAATCGACCCCAGCTTTCCGACCTTCGCGAATCGGGGTCGATCGAGCAGGATGCCGATTTGGTCATGTTCCTGTACCGAGAAGAGTATTATCTCGTTCAGACCGGCGACCTGGAGCGGGCACGCGAAGTCGAAGGTCAGGCCGACCTGATCATCGCCAAACAGCGCAACGGTCCGACGGGGCGGGTGCCGCTGTTCTTCAACAAGGCCTACACCCGGTTCGACTCGGTCGAACGACACGAGGTGGCCGCCGTGCCGGCCGCTCCCCCGGACGCCTACGGTGGTTTCTGACGACAGCAGGAGAACCGATGCGGGGTCAGGGTTGTCCGTCGGTGTGATCCTGGCAGCAGCGGGGTCCGGACAACGTATGGGCGGCGTGTCCAAAATATTCATCGAAGTTGCTGGTAAGCCGCTATTGTCCTGGAGCCTGAGCACCTTTCTCGATGACCCGCGGGTTGGCACGGTGGTGGTCGTGCTTCCCCCGGACCAATTGGCGGAGGCCCCGGAATGGTTGACGGACCTGGATGAGCGGGTCGTGCTTGCGGGCGGTGGCGCGACCAGGGAGGCGTCTGTGGCAGCGGGGCTGGCCGCCCTGCCACCCAGGGACTCGGTCGTCGTCGTGCACGACGGGGCGCGCCCGCTCGTCGATGTGCCGGCCCTGGAACGGTGCCTCTGGTGGGCGGGCCAGGGAGTTTCCGCGGTGGTGGGCCATCCAGCCGTCGACACCATGAAGCGGGTGGAGGGCGAGTTTGTCACTGGGACCGAGCCCCGGCACCAGCTCTGGCAGGTGCAGACACCGCAGGTGTTTCCGCGGAAGGTCTTGGAGCGAGCGCATGCGCGGGCGGCGAAACACGACACGCAGGGGACCGATGATGCTTCGCTGGTAGAGGCCTCGGGTGAGCCCGTGAGGATGGTGCCCGCCGACCGTTGGAACGTCAAGGTGACCTTCCCCAACGACGTCGAGGTTGCGGCTCACCTGCTGGCTGGGCGCACCGGTCCGCGGCGGAGCTGGGCGCCCAGGACCGACGAGGAGTGGAATGCCGTCGTGGCGCATCTGGAGATGGGCGGTCTGCTCGCGTATCCCACGGGGACCGTGTACGGGTTCGGCGGGAGCATCGATCCTCTCGCGGTGGCTCAGCTCGCTCGTCTAAAGAGGCGGAGTGCGCATAAGCCGTTTTTGGTGCTGCTTCCTAGCTCCGAGGTGGTGGCCGCGCGTGCGCTGTCCTGGACACCGGAAGCCCGCACGCTGGCCGCCGCGTTTTGGCCCGGTCCTCTCACGCTCATCCTCCCAGATCCGGAGCGGTCGTTCCCCCCCGGGGTGCACGGGCCTGAAGGCGGCGTCGCGGTACGGGTGGACGGCCATCCCCTGGTCCGCGAACTCTTGGAGCGCTTCGGCCAGCCCCTCACCTCTTCGAGTGCCAACGCACCTGGGGAACCACCGGCGGCCAGCGGCCCCGAGGTGCTCGAGGCCTTGGAGAAACTGAGCGCTGGGAATGAAGTTTGGGCCTTGGATGGCGGTCCGGTGGAAGGGGGCCTGTCCTCGACCCTGGTGGATCTCACGGGTCCCCAGCCCCGGATTCTCCGGGAAGGCGCACTCACGGCGGAGGATATCGGAAGCCATGTCCGACTCGACACCTGAGGAGACACCGGAGGAGTCCGTCGCAGGTCGCCCCTACGGGATCCTGTTCGTCTGTACCGGCAACACCTGTCGGAGTCCGATGGCCGAGGCGGTGGCGCGGGCAAGCGTCGAGCGCCGGGGCTGGACCGGCGTGTCCGTTGCTTCGGCCGGGACCTTCGCGGGGGAGGGGCAACCGGCGGCGGCAGACGCGGTAGCGGCCGTGGCGCAGCGCGGCCTCGACCTGACCCACCACCTGAGTCGGGGTGTGCGTCGGGAGGACCTGGACTCGTTCGATCTGGTCCTTTGCATGACCAGTGGCCACCTGACGGCCCTTCAGGGTCGGCCAGGATCGGCGGCGGTCCACCTGTTGGCCGAGTTCGCGGACGGCTCGGACGAGTCCGTACCCGATCCGATTGGACGCGGTCTCAGGGTCTATGAGGACACGCTGGAGCGGTTGGAGCATTGGATCGAAGCCGCCCTGGATCGCCTCGACCCATGACAGCACCTACGGTCGCGGGCGCCCGCACGTACGCGTTGCTAGGCGATCCGGTGGCCCACTCCTCCTCGCCGGCGATACAGAACGCGGCCTTCCAGGCGGCTGGACGTGCAGCCGTGTACGTCACGCTGCGGTGTGATGAGGAGTCGTTTCCGCCGCTCCTCACCGGGATCGCCCGGGCCGGCGGCGGGGGCAACGTCACGATTCCACACAAAGAACGAGCGGCCTTGGCCGTGGAAGAGCCGTCCGCCGATGTGCGGCGGACGGGAGCCTGCAACACGTTCTGGCTCGAAGGCGGGCGGATTCATGGGGACAACACCGACGTGGAGGGTTTCCGGCGGGCGCTGGATGCCGCATTGCCGGGCTCGCGGGTCGGTTGGCGGGTGCTCCTACTTGGCGCGGGCGGCGCCGCTCGCGCCATCCTGGTGGCTCTGCTGGACGAGGGAGTGGCGCACGTGGGGCTCCACAACCGCACGGTGGAACGGGCGCGGTCGGTGTCGCGCAGAATCGGGGGGGAGCGCGTCCGAGTCGTCGAGTCCGCGGAGGCGGTCTCGGACGAGCCCTGGGATCTGGTCGTGAACTCCACCCCGGTGGGACTTCACGGAGAGGATGGGTCGAGCTTGCCAATCTCCAGCCTGGGTCGGGTAGGGGCGGTGTTCGACGTGCTCTACGGCACGGATACCCCACTCCTGGAGTTCGCTCGGGCACGCGGCATTCCGGCGATCGACGGGGGGTCGATGCTGGTACATCAAGGCGCGGTGGCCTTCGAGCGTTGGTTCGGCGAGCCGGCCCCGCTCGAGGTCATGCACCGGGCCTTCGCGGCGGGGGACGGGGGAGCCTGAGAGCGGCGAGCTGGATCACGGGTCTCGCCGAGTTGCTGCTGCCCCCGGCCTGCATGGGCTGCCGAGGCGGCTTGAGCCGACCGGACTCGTTGATCTGCAGCCAGTGTTTGACCGGGCTACGGGTGGCCCCCCACCCTCGCTGCCCTCGCTGCGATGCGGGGCTGGGGACCCGCGGGTTGGACTTGCCGTGCCTGGAGTGTGAGCGCTGGCCGCCGGTTTTGGCACGGGTTCGTTCGGCCGTACTGCTCGAGGGACCCGCGGTGTCGTTGGTGCATGGACTGAAGTACGAGGGCTGGCGACGAGCCGCTGACGTCATGGTGAAGCCTATGCTCCCGTTGGTCGATGCGGAGGGCGATACGTGCGTGGTACCCGTCCCCACGACCGCACGACGGCAGCGGCTCCGGGGGTACAATCAGGCTGAAGTTCTGGCACGTAAACTGTCTGCTGAGATGGAGTTGGAAGTCGTTTTGGGTCTGGAGCGAAAGCCGTCTCGTCGATCCCAGACCCGCCTGGGGAGGGCGGGGCGCCGGGGAAACGTGGCGGCGGCCTTCCATGCCGTCGGCTCCGCTCGGAGCGAACTTCGGAACCGCCACGTGTTGTTGGTCGACGACGTCCTGACGACCGGTGCGACGGCCGCTGCCATTGGCCGGATTCTCGCATCAGTAGGCGTTCGAAGGTTGTCTGTTTTAACTTTCGCGCGAACCACCCCGCTCACGGCTCGGTAGGCCGGGTCACACGCCTAGCGGGCCAGATTTTCGCTCATATAGCTCTACAAAATCGGACACCAAGGAGTCTCTGAGGACTATGTCTATCCGCATCGCCATCAATGGCTTTGGCCGCATCGGCCGCAACGTACTCCGAGCGGCCAAGCGAGCTGGACGCACGGACCTGGATTTCGTGGCGGCGAACGACCTGACGGACAACGATACGCTCGCGCATCTCCTCAAGCACGACTCTGTGCATGGCCCTTACCCGGGCACCGTTGAGCTGTCCTCGGACGGCCTGGTCGTGGATGGGGACGATCTCAAGGTGTTCTCCGAGCGAGATCCCAGGGCACTCCCTTGGAAGGATCTCGGCATCGACGTCGTGATCGAGTCGACGGGCCGGTTCACCGAGCGGGACAAGGCGGCTGCCCACCTGGACGGGGGCGCGCGCAAGGTCATCATTTCGGCGCCCGGAAAGAAGGAAGACGTCACGCTGGTCATGGGCGTGAACCACGAGTCGTACGATCCGGACAAGCACGACGTGATCTCCAATGCTTCCTGCACCACCAACTGCTTGGCGCCCGTCGTGAAGGTGCTCCGGGAAGCGTTCGGGTTCGAGAGCGGTTTCATGACCACCATCCACTCCTACACCAACGACCAGCAGATGCTGGATGCCCCCCATAAGGACCTCAGGAGGGCGCGTGCCGCGGCGATGTCCATGATCCCCACGACCACGGGCGCGGCCCGAGCCACCGGCCTGGTGATCCCGGAGGTGCAGGGGAAGATCGACGGCATGGCGATTCGGGTGCCCACGCCCGACGTCTCTATTGTGGATCTCGTGGCGAACCTGGGACGCTCCACCACCACCGACGAGGTCAATGATGCGTTGCGCGCCGCCGCCGCGGGCTCGCTCGAAGGCATCCTGGCCTTCTCCGACGAGCCCCTCGTTTCGGTGGACTACACGGGCCACCCAGCCAGCTCCATCGTGGACGGGCTCTCGACCAATGTGGCCGAGGGGTCGTTGGTCAAGGTCATGGCCTGGTACGACAACGAGTGGGGCTACTCCAATCGGGTCGTGGACCTGGCCCGCTATGTGGGAGCCCAGCTGTAGCGGAAGTAGCGGGCGCTGAAACCCTGTAACTACGGGCGTGGCCGGGCGTAAGGGAGGCACGATGGCAAGAAGACAATCCACCAGCGTGCGACGACCCGAAGTGAGCCAAGGGGGGAAGGAGTTACCGCCCGACTTCGGGGTGTGGTTCGACGAGCATCGCGGGGCGGTGTTTCGGTACGTGAGGTTTCGCCTGGCCACCCGAGAGGCGGCCGAGGACGTCACGTCCGAGGTGTTCGTGAAGGCGTTGCGGGCCTTTGCTCGCTACGACCCCACCAAAGCCTCTCCACGGACATGGCTGCTCAGGATTGCCAGAAACGCGGTCACGGACCACCTGCGCGCCCTACGCCGCAGAGGGTCGCTCCACGTTTCGTTGGACAAGGTCCCCGACCTGGTGTCGGGGGACGATTCGCCCGAGGTACGGGTGGTGCGTGAGGCCCGGGTTCAGCGCATCCTGAACGCGGCCGCCTCCCTTCGGAAGGGAGACCAGGATATCCTATCGATGCGGTATGGCTCCGGGTTCTCCAACCATGAGATCGCGGAGGCACTGGGGTTGAGCGCCAATGCGGTCGCGGTTCGCCTTCACCGGGCTCTGGCGCGGCTGAAGCTGGCGATCGAGAAAGAAGAAATGCAATGGAACGGTTCAAGATAGATGGCTGGAATGTCTGATTCGAATAGAGAGTACCCGCGCGAGTGGGCCCCCGATCTGCAGGCTTTGGATCGGGAGCTCCAGTCCGTGGAGTTCGAGGAGCGCCCGTCCTTCGGGCCCGAGCTTCGAGCCGAGTTGGAAGGGCTGGCTGGAGAGCAGTCGCAGTCTCGTCGGCGTCTTCCCCGGATGGCTAGAATGGCCGCCGCGTTGGTGTTGGTCGCGGGTACGGTCTCGGTCCCGTCGCTGCGCGCCTCGGCGTTCGAGATGTGGACGCGGTTGCAGGGCGAGAGTCCGCCCCCCGAACGGGTGGTTCCGGTCCCGACCACCTTCGAGTTCCTGGATCGCGCGGCCGAAGATCCGGTGTTCGTGCCCCTGCCCGTGGGTCTCGACCTGCGAGAGGAGGCAGAGGAGGAGGTCATCGAAGCACCGTGGTCGGGCGACCTGCCGGCCGCCACACCGATCGATGCCTATCCTGTGTTGCTGGATAGAGATGGCGTCGATCACCTCGTGCGATTGTTTTACCCGGATCGGATCGAAAACCAGGGGATCGGGGGGGTCGTTCGCCTGATCGTTTGGGTCGAGGACGATGGCTCCGTGGCCGACCGCCAGGTTCTCGCTAGCTCCGGTGTCGCCGAGTTGGACGAGGCCGCCCTCAGGGCCGCGCAGCACTTCCGCTTCAAGCCAGCGCGTCGCCGTGGTGCGCCCGTGGGCACCTGGGTGGAATTCAACATCGACGTGCAGGGAGATCGGGCCGCGCCCACCCGGTAGACGGCCGGGTCATCCCCTCAACTAGGGCGCTGTGCTTCCCTTTGTGGGGGGTGGGTGACAGCTTCTTGGGTCTCGGATCCCTAACCTGTCGTCGCCATGCGCCGTTTGACCCTCCAGGACGTCTCTCCGGATCAGCTCCGAGGGCGCACCGTACTCGTTCGCTTCGACCTGAACGTTCCCGTCTCAGAGGGGAAGGTCCAGGACGACACCCGGTTGGACGCTGCGTTGCCTACGCTCCGTCAGCTCCTCGATGCCGACGCCCGGGTGGTGCTGCTGTCCCATTTCGGACGTCCCAAAGGGGTGGCGGATCCGGCCTTTTCGCTGGCCCCCGTAGCGGGCCGCCTGAGTGAGCTCCTGGGCCGACCGGTGCCGCTGGCCCCCGGTTGGCGTGGCCCGGCGGTGGCCGAGCAGGTGGGCGCCCTCGGGGAGGGGACGGCTCTGCTGCTGGAGAACACCCGCTTCGATCCGGGCGAGACAGCCAATGACCCCGCGCTGGCCGCGGACTGGGCTGCCTGGACGGATCTCTATGTGAACGACGCCTTCGGCGCGGCCCATCGTGCCCACGCGTCGACCGCAGGCGTGGCAGAGGCCGTGAAGGCCCAAGGTGGGATGGCGCTGGGCGGCCTGCTCATGGAGAAGGAGCTGCGATTCCTGGCCGGTGCGCTCGCCGACCCCGATCGCCCTTTCGTGGCCGTCCTGGGGGGAGCAAAGATCTCGGGGAAGATCGAGGTGGTCGAGGCCCTCCTGGACAGGGTGGATCGACTCCTGATCGGCGGTGCGATGGCCAACACGTTCTTTCTTGCGCTGGGTCTGGAGGTCGGGCGTTCGTTGGTCGAAGAGGATCGGGTGGAGATGGCTCGGGCGCTCCTCGAGCGGGCCGGAGATCGGCTGATGCTCCCGGTCGACTGCGTGGTGGCCTCCTCGATCGGAGCCGAGGCGTCCACATCGGTCTGTGCGCGCGATTCGGTGCCCGCGGACCAGAGTATTGGCGATATCGGACCCAAGAGCGTCGCGCTGTTCGCCGATGAGCTGGCAACAGCCCAAACGATCGTTTGGAATGGACCCATGGGCGTCTTCGAACTGCCGGCCTTTGCCGAAGGGACGGTCGAGGTGGCGGCAGCGGTGGCGCGGGCCTCCGACGGCGGTGCCCTCACTGTGGTGGGCGGCGGTGACTCCGCTGCTGCTGCCGACGCCGCAGGCGTGACGGAGCGCATGACCCACATCTCGACGGGCGGTGGGGCGTCTTTGGAGCTGTTGGCTGGGAAGGCGCTGCCGGGTGTCGAGTCTCTTTCACAGGCGGGGGAGGACTAAGGGATGACTGTGGTGGCAGGGAACTGGAAGATGAACAACGGGCCGGCCGAGACGCAGGCGTTCTTCGACAGGTTCGGCGACCTGGCCGGCGTTTCCGCCCGGGTCATGATCTTTCCTCCGGCGCTTTCGTTCGCGTCTGCTGCAGTCTCGGCGCCTGAGGGCTTGGAGCTGGGCGTACAGAACGTCCACTGGGAGGACGCGGGGGCGTTTACGGGCGAAAACTCGGTCGCGATGGCGCGTGAAGCCGGCGCCAAGGCGGTGCTGATCGGCCACTCCGAACGCCGTCACGTCTTCGGGGAGACCGACGTCGAGGTGGCGCGCAAGGCACGTCAGGTCATGGAGGGCGGGCTCCTTCCCATGGTGTGCGTGGGGGAGACACTCCAAGAACGACGGGACGGGCGTCTCGAGGAGGTGATTCTCCGTCAGTTGGATGCGGTGCTCCCGGTTTGGGGCGAACGCTCCACGGCCGAGGTGATGGTGGCCTACGAACCGGTTTGGGCCATCGGTACCGGTGAGACGGCCACCCCGACCGATGCCCAGGGCGCCCACGAGGTCCTACGAGACCGGCTGGTGCAGGCTCTCGGCGAGGGTCGGGGAAGGGGGATTCCCATTCTTTACGGGGGGAGCGTCAAGCCCGGGAACGCGGCCGAGCTGCTCGCCGAGTCGGAGGTGGACGGGGTCTTGGTGGGAGGGGCCAGCCTGGACCCGGCCAGTTTCCGTGCCATCCTCACCGCGGCGGATGGAGGGCGCGCGGGTTGACTGGGGTCAGGCGGACATAGAGCTTTTCCGACCAGTAGTGTCGACTTCGAACTCGCCGGTGCCCGCTCGGGGCCTGGCCTCCGAAACCGCAGCCAGCGCTGCCATAGGCCATGTACGGAATCCTGCTCGCGTTGTTGGTCCTGACCGGTATCTTCCTGGGTGTCGTCATCCTGCTTCAGGCGGGGAAGGGTGGCGGACTGGCGGCGATGGGAGGAGGCGCGGCCGCAACCGACGTCTTGGGCGGACGGCAGGCGACCACCGTGCTCACACGGGCCACGTGGACGGCGGGCGGCCTCTTCATGGCTTTGGCTCTGGTGCTCTCCATCATGTCCTCGCGCGCTACAGCGCCCCAGTCGATTCTCCAGCCCACAGCCCCCGCCACCTCGGCGCCTGAGCCGGTGCTTCCCGGCGTCACGGAGAACCCGCCAGCCGTCATCCCGGATGGCAGCGGGTCCAACAACGGAAACGATCCAAACGACCCTGGGCTCTAGACACCGGGGGATCGGCTCCGTTGACCGGAATCGGCGAGCCTGATCCCGAGGGCGTTTCCCTTTCCGTCGAGCAGCATCTTGAACTGTATCGGTCCATGGCCCTGGGCCGGGCTGTGGAAGAGCGCCTGGAGGTCCTGTTCAAACAGGGTCACGTGAAGGGCGGGCTCTACCGGTCGTTGGGGCAGGAAGCCGTGGGGTCTGGGGTCTGCTATGCTCTCGACCGCCGCACGGATGGCACGGGCGACATCATCGGCCAGACCATTCGTACCACGGGGGCCGTCTTCATGATGGGAGGCCGCCCCATCGACTACTTCCGCCAGTACCTCTCCCGAGCCACGAGTCCCACGGCCGGCAGGGAAGCGAACGTCCACTGGAGCGACTTCGGGCGTGGCTTGGTGGGGCCGGTGTCCCCGCTGGGCACCATGGTCGAGGTCTTGGCCGGCATCACCTTGGCGTTCCGCTTGCGCGCGGAGGGCAGGGTGGGCGTTGTCTTCGGCGGGGACGGACAGACCTCCACCGGGGCCTGGCACGAGGGGATCAACTTCGCTGCGGCGCAACGGTGTCCGCTCGTCGTCGTGGTGCAGGCGAACCGCTGGGCGTTTTCCACGCCGACCTCCAAGCAGACGCGGCTGTCCAGCTTTGCCCAAAAAGGCCCGGGGTACGGGATGCCGACGGAGTCGGTGGATGGCAACGATGTGCTGGCCGTCTACGACGCCGCCCAGCGTGCCGTGCGGCATGCGCGGGCCGGGAGGGGACCAGTGCTCCTCGAGATGCGCACCTACCGTCGGCTGGGGCACGCCCAGCACGATGCGCAGGAGTACGTCCCGGCCGAGGAGCTGGCCGCCTGGGCGGCACAGGACCCGATCCTCCGCTATGGTACGCACCTGCGCGAGCAGGTCGACATCCGGGCCGACGTACTCGTGACCGTCGACGAAGAGGTGAGAGTCGAGGCGCTGGAGGCCTCGGCCTCCGCACTCGAGGAATCCACGCCCGAACCGGCGGATGCATTGAACCCGGTCTATTCGACCTCACGCCAGGGCCCAGCGTGGCCGCGGACCGCCCAGTAGCCGATGTCATTCAACTTCGAAAAGACCGCAGCCGATTCGGCCCCCGCCGGACCTCGGCCCGATCACGTGTCCAAGACGGCGGCCGGCGAGCCGGTGACGATGTTGGAGGCCATTGCCGAGGCGCTCTGGGAGGAGATGGAGCGAGACCGGAACGTCTTCCTCATGGGAGAAGACATCGGCGTCTATGGCGGCGCCTTCAAGGTGACCAAAGGGTTCTTGGATGGTTTCGGCGCCGAGCGCGTGATCGACACTCCGATCGCCGAGGCCGGCTTCACTGGGGCTGCGGCGGGCGCCGCCCATATGGGGATGCGGCCGGTGGTGGAGATGCAGTTCATGGACTTCATTTCCCCCGCCTACGACGTCATCACGAACTACATCGCGACATCGCTCTACCGAGGCAGCGGGCCCATGCCGCTGGTGATTCGAGGACCGGTCGGGGGCGGAAACCGAGGGGGGCCCTTTCACTCTCAGAACATCGAGATGGCGTTCTTTCACACGCCCGGACTCAAGATCGTTTATCCGTCCAACCCGCGTGACGCCAAGGGGCTGTTGAAGGCTGCGATCCGCGATGAAGACCCGGTCTTGTTCGAGGAGCACAAGAGCCTCTACCGGGCACCCGCACTTCGGGAGGTGTTGCCGAACGAGGACTACATCGTGCCCCTGGGTGAGGCTCGGGTGGCGAGAGAGGGTGGGGCGCTCACGGTGATCACCTATGGCGCCATGGTACACAAGTGCCTGGAGGCCGCGGACACCCTGACCGCCGAGGACGGAGTCGCCATCGAGGTGATCGACCTGCGCACACTCCTACCTCTCGACGATGAGGCCATCATGGCCTCCGTGAAGAAGACCGGGCGGCTGCTCATCGTCCACGAAGACACGCGGACCGGCGGCATCGCGGGCGAAATCGCGATGCGTGTGAACGAGCAGGCCTTCGAGTGGCTCGATGCGCCGATCTCGCGGGTCACCGCGATCGACGCCCCGGTCCCCTACGCCGGGTCGTTGGAGGACTACTTCTTGCCGCAGGTTTCAGACGTCGTGGCCGCGGCCCGCTACCAACTCGGGTATTGACCCGGTCGCTGCGGAGGCCGCGGACGGAAACCCCCGAACATCCGGGGGTATGGCACGACCCACATCACAGCCATTCCAGTACCTGAACCGACGGAGGAGCCAGCGTGGCTCGCATTGAAGTGCCGATGCCCCAAATGGGGGAGTCGATCGCCGAGGGGACCGTTTCCAAGTGGCTCAAGCAGGTCGGGGACCCCGTCGAGCGCGACGAGCCCATTCTGGAGATCTCGACGGACAAGGTGGATGCCGAGATCCCCTCCCCGTCGGCTGGGGTGCTCGTGGAGGTCAAGGTAGGCGAAGGCGAGACCGTCGAGGTCGGCACCGTGGTTGCGTTCATCGAGTCGGACGCCTCCGCGGCGACGGTGGTCGAGACGGCGCCCAGCGCTCCTCCGGCTGCTGCGCCACCTCCGGTGGCCGAAACACCGGCCCCGGCCACGTCGTCCAGCCCGGCGCCAGCTGCTGCCCCTGTCGCAGGCGCGCCGACGTCGCCCCCGGGCTCTTCCGAGGAGCGTCTGCGGCAGCGCTCCACGCCCGTCGTGCGCAAGATTGCCGCGGAACATGGCATCGAGCTGAGTGCCGTGGCCGGGACCGGGCATGCGGGGCGCGTCACCAAGGCGGATATCCTGGGCTTCATCGAATCTGGGGGGGCTGCGCCAGCCGCTCCCACGCCCTCGACTCCAGCCGCACCTACCGCCTCTCCGCCCGCGCCGCAGCCCAGTCGTGCGCCGTCGCCGCCCATGGAGACCTCGGAGCTTTGGAAGCGCTTCTATGGCGAGGTCCAGCATCCTGAGTTCCCGGTGCGAGACGGTGACCGTGTCGAGACCATGGACAAGATCCGGCGTCTCACGGCCGAGCACATGGTGCTGGCCAAGCGCGTGGCACCGCACGTTCACTCGTTCATCGAGATCGACTTTTCTCGGATCGATGACATCCGCCGCGAGCGCAAGGCTGCGTGGGCGGAGCAGGGTGCGCGCGTAAGCTACACTGCGTTCGTGGCCTGGGCGTGCTCGCGACTGTTGCCTCGCTACCCCATGGTCAACTCGACCGTGTCGGGGAACAACGTCATCTACCGTGGACAGGTCAGCCTGGGCATGGCGGTGGACTTGAATCCTGGGCTGATCGTACCCGTCATCGCCGGGGCCACGGATCTTTCGCTCGTGGGGATTGCAAGGAAGATCATCGACCTGGCCGAGCGTGCACGCGCCAGGAAGCTGCTGCCGCAAGAGATCCAGGGGGGGACCTTCTCGATTACCAACCCGGGTGTGTTGGGCACCATGGTCGGGATGCCGGTCATCCCCAAGGGGACCGCCGCCATCTTGGGCACGGGCGCCATTGAGAAACGGGTGGTGGTGGTGCAGGATCCCACCACGGGAGCGGATTCCATCGCGATCCGGAAACGGTCCTACTTCTCCTTGGGGTACGACCATCGGATCGTAGATGGCGCAGACGCTGCGCGTTTCCTGTGGGATCTCAAGGCGCTGCTGGAGGACTTCCCAGAAGACGCCTAGGCGAAGTCGCCCATGCGCGAGCTGCAGGTGCGCTCACTGGGGACGCTGGCGTACCGGGACGGCCTGACGCTCCAAGCGGATCTTGTGCAGCGTAGGCGCGAAGGCGAGATCCCGGACCAACTACTCCTCTTAGAACACCCCCACGTGATCACCATGGGTTCCTCCTCGAACCCCGATCACGTACTCGTAGGCCCGGCCCGGCGGGAGGAACTAGCGCTGGCCTTGGAGGAGGCCGGCCGGGGCGGGGACGTCACCTACCACGGACCTGGACAGCTCATAGGCTATCCGATCCTCGATCTCAAGCCTGATCGCCGAGACCTTCACCGCTACCTGCGGGACCTGGAAGAGGTGCTGATGTGCGTGCTGCACAGACTGGGTGTGCGGGGTGCCGAGCGACGCGAGGGGCTGACCGGGGTGTGGGTGCCTGCGGGTAAGGTGGCAGCCATTGGTGTGCGGGTATCGTCGGGCTGGATCACCAGTCATGGGTTCGCTCTCAATGTGGCGCCCGATCTCGGTTACTTCGAGACCATTGTGCCCTGCGGCATCATGGATGAGCGCGTCACCAGCCTGGCCGGACTGCTGGACCCAGCGCCGAGCATGACGCAGGTCCGTACACTGGTAATAGAGTGCTTCTGCGACGTGTTCGGCCGCGGGGCGGTCCGGCTCGACTAGGGCACGGTCCGTCAGGGTGTCGGGTCGAAGTCCAGGTAGTGCCCGCGCGTATGTTCGGCTTCGAGCCAAGTGAGTAGGTCCGAGTCGATGAGGCCGTCCGAACTGTCCTGACGATCGGCGGCGCGGGTGGCCAAGAAGTTGGCGTACTCGTTCTTGGGGTGTCCGTCGTGCCCGCGTACCCAGTGCCACGTCACCGCGTGCTTCGCCGCCTCACCGTCCAACCGCTGCCACAGCTCCAGGTTTTCGATGGCGCCGGCTCTCCGCTTCCAGCCCCGGCGCTTCCAGCCATGGATCCACTCGTTCATCCCCTTCACCAGGTACTGACTGTCGGACGTGAGTTCGATGGCGTGGGGCTCGGTGAACGCCATCATGGTTTCGATGGCACTGCGCAGCGCCATGCGATTGTTGGTGGTGTCGGGTTCGGAGATCCAGAAATCCTTCCTCACCCATCCGCCATCCTCCGCGATCTCCACCAGTCCACCGGCGGCCCCGGGGGTCGCGCGGTCCTGGTATTGGTTCCCAAGGCACGACTCGTCTACATGAACAACAACGCGCTTCATCCCATCTCCCGCATCGGTTGCCTCATCCCACCCGCCCGTGAGTGGGACAAAGCTCGTAGGGCCTGAGGTCGGGGTCTACCCTCGGGTTGACCCGGACGGGGGCGTCTCTAGATTCCGGCCGTCATGGTGAACCCAGCCGGCACCCCGGCCTACCTGCTGCTCGAGGATGGGCGACGCTTCGACGGTCGAAGCCTCGGCGCGACGGGTGTTGCGCTTGGTGAGGTCGTCTTCAACACGGGGATGACCGGCTACCAGGAAGTGCTGACCGATCCCTCCTATTCCGGTCAGCTCGTGACGATGACCTACCCCCTGATCGGGAACTACGGGGTCAACTCGGAGGATCAGGAATCGGAGGGCCCCAAGGTCGCAGGCTTCGTGGTGCGCGAGGTAGCGCGGCTGCATAGCTCATGGAAGGCGACCGGAGGGTTACCCGAGTATCTCGAGGCGCACGGGATCGTGGCGATCACCGAGGTCGACACCCGGGCCCTCACGCGCCACATCCGTGCCTCCGGCGCCATGCGCGCCGCCATCGCACCCGCAGACGCCGACCCTGATGACGTCATGTCCGAAATCCAGGAGCATCCCCTCATGGAAGGGTTGGACCTGGCGTCGGGGGTCTCGACGTTCGAGCCTTACCAGGTGGTGGCCGAGGGGGAGGAGCAATTCCACGTGGTCGCGTACGACTTCGGCGTGAAGGCCCATTCCCCCAAGCTGCTCGCCGAACGGGGCTGTCGTGTGACCGTGGTGCCCGCCACCATGACGTTCGACGCCATCCGCGCACTCCAACCCGACGGACTGTTCGTGTCCAACGGCCCGGGCGATCCCGCAGCGGTGGAGGGCGCCAGCCAAGTGGTGAGAGCGCTCGCAGAGGAGGGACGGCCGGTGTTTGGGATCTGCCTGGGGCACCAGTTGATCTCCCGGGCGTTTGGAGCCGAGACCTTCAAACTCCCGTTCGGACATCACGGCGCCAATCATCCGGTCAAGAATCTCGATCGGGACACGGTAGAGATCACATCCCAGAACCACGGGTTCGCCGTGCGCATGGGATCCGGACGGGAGATTCCTGGCGCACCCGAGCTCGAGCTCACCCACGTCAACCTGTACGATGGGACCTGCGAGGGCGTCCGCCATACGACGCTGCCCACGTTTTGCGTTCAGTATCATCCGGAAGCGGCCCCGGGCCCCCACGACAGCCGCTACCTGTTCGACATGTTCTTGTCGAGCCTCAAAACCGCGGTGCCCGGGTAGGACCAGACCCGTAGGTTGGTTCCCGGCTTGACGTTCCGGGCACGGGCCGGTACCCTGTCCTATCGTCCGCACGGGCCGAAGTGCCCCCGTTCGGGCCCATCCCCGATGGGTGTTTCCACCTTAGGGTCATACGGAGGTTGGCATGACGAAGGCCGATCTGGTAGAGCAGGTGGCGGAGGCCATCGGCCCGGGGGTCACCAAGAAGGACTGCGCCCTTGTGGTAGACGGCTTTCTCAATGCCGTGAAGGCCGCGCTGGCCAAGGGCGAGAACATCGAGATTCGGGGGTTCGGCACCTTCAAGGTCAGGACCCGCCGGACCCGGATGGCCCGGAATCCCCGCACTGGGGAGTCCGTCGAGGTTCCCCAACGGGCAGTACCGGTGTTCAAGCCGTCGAAGCATCTCCGGGCGCGGGTCGCCCGCCTGGATCTGTCCGAAGCGGGCGGCTAGCCCACCTTCCCAGGGTCTGGGCTGGGTTTTAACGAACTTCACCCCCCGGACGTCTAGGGATCAGTGGAGGACACGACCGCCGTATTGCCGGCTGAAGACGCCGTATTGGTCGAGCGCGCCCGGGCCGGGGACGGAGGGGCGCTCGATGCCCTCGTATGCCGCTATGCCGATACGATGTATCGGATCTCGCTCGGGATCCTCAGGGACCCTGAGCTGGCCGCCGACTCCACTCAGGAAGCCTGCGTCAAGGTGGTGCGGGGACTGGACCGTTTCCGGGGAGAGAGCCCGGTTCGGAGTTGGATCCTGACCATCACTGCCAACGAAGCTCGCAGCTCCTTGCGACGGCGGAGCCGGCGCCGGGAGACGCGGATGGCCGATGGGTTCGATCCCCCCAGTCTGACCCCCGACGTTGCTGACGCGGCTGTGGCCGGCACGGAGGTCACGCGCATGCGGCGGGCGCTGGAGCGCCTGCCGGAGAAGCAGCGGCTGTCGGTATCGCTACGGGTATTCGACGGACTCCCGTTTCGGGAGATCGCTGCCCTGATTGGATCGACGGAAGGGTCAGCGAGAGTCAACTACCACCACGGAGTGCGGAAGCTTCGGGAGGAATTGGAAGAATGAAGGACCGACGAGAGCCTCGGGATCAGCTACCGGACTGGGTTGCCGGAAGGTTGTCCGGAGCCGAGGCCGAGGAGATGGCCCGCGCTGTGGAGGCCGACCCGGACCTGGCACGCGAGGCTGAAGCGCTGGCAGGGCTCCTGGCAGCCCGACCCCGCATGCCGGAGGCGGCAGTCCGGGCCATGCGTGACCGGGCGCAAGCCGAGTTCGGTCTGGCCAGCGCACCTGCCCGGCGACGCTGGCGCGTACCCCTGTGGCAGTGGAGCGCCGCGGCCCTCGTGGTGGTGGCGGCGGGCACGGCCGTGGTATGGGAGCGAACGGGTCGGAGCCCCGACCTGGGTGAGCGGGGGTTGGACGAAGTCGCCACGGCCTGGATCCTCGACGAGAGCGTGGTCGCGGGTGAAGCGGGGTTAGAGGGCCTGACAGAGGCCGACCTGAATACGTTGTTGGCGGAGTTGGAACGATGAGATATGCACCTACCGTGGCCGTGCTGGCTGGCTTGCTCTTGATGGGGGCAAGCGAGCTGGAGGCCCAGAACCCCAACAACCGCAGCGCCCTGGAGCGGCGCGTACGCGCGGCCTTCGTTCAACGGGCCCAGCGTCAGCTCGCCCTTACGGACTCGGAGGTGGGGGCGCTGCGAGAAACGCTCGCATGGTCGGACGGCCAAAGGCGAGCGATCGCCGTCGAGAACCAGGATCTCAACCGTCGCTCCCAGGCCCTCAGCCTGGATGGCAATGTGGGGGAGGCCCAAGCGATCCTGGATGCGCGCGTGCGGCTGCAGGAACGAGAGGCGACGCTCTTCCGCGAGGAGCAGGAACGGCTGTTGGACGTCCTCACACCTCCCGAACTGGTGCGGTTCTACCGGCTACGTGCGGAACTCAATCGACGGATTCTGCAGCTCCGGCAGCAACGTCCCGGGAACCCCTGATTGCCGCAGGGGGTCTCTTCGGCATGAACGTCACCACCCTCTTCTTTGCCAGCTACCGCGACCTCGTAGGCGTCTCGTCGGTTTCGGTGGAGCTGCCCCACGGTGCCTCGGTCTCGGACCTGATTGGCGCACTGCGCGCTCGGGGGGGAGCCTGGGAGAGCCTTCCGCCCTCGCCGACGGTCGCTGTAAACCAGCGCTACGTGAGAAACGACGCGCCGCTGGCCCCCAACGATGAGGTCGCGTTGATCCCGCCCGTGGCTGGCGGATAAGCTGGTTGAAGCGCTTCTCAGGTCAGGCTCTCGGCGACTCGCCCCACCTCGCGGTCTTTTCGTCGACCAAGGTTGGGAACTACGTGGTCATCACACCCCTCCTTCGCGGACTGAAGGAGCGGTACCCGGGGGCGACCCTGGACTTCTTCGGGAGTGACGTCACCCGTGGCTTCGAGGAGGCCAACCCCCACATCGACTACCGCTACTCACTGTACACGGAGCGCTCCGACTTCTTGCCCGCTCTGGTCACCGCCGTGACCGAGCGCGTGGAACGGCACGGCCCCTACGACCTCGCCATCAACTGCGATGAGTTTGCCGAGCTGAACGTGGTGGCCGTGTCCGCGGTGGCACCCCGGTACATCGCGGGTGGAGCGCTCGCGCCGGGACTGTCCTCGCGCTTGCCCCCCGGTGAACTTCCCGAGCAGCGCATGCTCGCGGAGTCGGACTGGAACGACCCGGGGTTCCTCACGCGTTACTCGGAGGTGCTCGACTCCAACTACATCGCCGAGATCTTCTGTCGAATGGTGGGGATCGAGACCGACTTCCACCGTCTGGAGCTCGCGAGTGCTCCACCCGACTTCGATGTCCCCGACGTGCTTCTCCACGTCACCACCACCCGTCGTGCCAAGATGTGGACGCTCGCGGGCTGGCACGCGGTGGTGCGGTGGTGTGAGGCGCGCGGGCTCTCCATGGGGTTGGTGGGCAGCGCTCCCGAGCGGCAGCGAGATCTCTATCACAGTGGGGACTCCGAGGACGCGTTGTTGGAGGGCGGTTCGGTGATCGACCTGAGGGGCCGCACCGGACTCCTGGAACTGGCGGGCGCCCTCGAACGGGCCCGCGCGCTGGTCACCGTCGATGCCGGGCCCTTGCACGTCGCTGCCGCCGTGGGGTGTCCCACTTTGGCCATCTTCGGCAACGATGCCGAGGGGCACGGTGCCAGCCCCATCCATCTTTGGGCCCCCCGGGTTGACCATGTGGCGCTGGCGCGGACCGAACACACCTGCAAAGTGTGTGAGAACAACCGCTTCAAGAACGAACAGTGCCTGGTGGCGGGGCACCCCTGTATGCTGGAGCTCCGACCCACTACTGTGATCCAAGCGCTCGAAGGACTCTTGGAAAGGCACTCCTGATCGCCCCGCGACCCATGATTCGTATCACAGATGAGGCGATCGATCCGGCCGAGGTGCTCCGCTCGGTGGGGAGCGTCGAGGATGGCGCTCAGATTCTGTTCCTGGGGTCGGTCAGAGACCACAACGAGGGGAGGGCCGTCCAGGGGCTTCGCTACGAGGCGTATCCAGCCATGGCCGAGGCGGTTCTCAGCGAGATCGCTGCCGAGGCCGTGGAACGTTTCAGTACCGATCGGATCTCGGTGGTTCACCGGACCGGGACCCTCACGCTCGGCGACATTGCGGTGGCCGTTGCGGTGTCCTCACACCATCGTGCTGAGTCTTTCGACGCTGCCCGGTACATCATGGAAGAGCTCAAGACGCGCTTACCCGTCTGGAAGGAGGAGCACTATGTAGACGGCAGCGCGGGTTGGGTCGCCGGACAGGTACCCTCGGGATGACGAAGATGATCGACGGATTCGGCCGCCGGATTGAATACCTCAGGGTTTCCGTCACGGACAAGTGCAATCTCCGGTGCGTTTACTGTATGCCCATGGAGGGTCTCGACTGGCTGAAGCGCGAGGAGATCCTCAGCTACGAAGAGATCGCGGAGATCGTCCGTGTCATGGCTCCCCTGGGTCTTCGCAGGGTCCGTCTTACCGGCGGTGAACCATTGGTCCGGAAGGACCTCCCTCGGCTCGTGGAGGCCGTGGCCTCGGTCCCCGAGATCGAGGATGTTTCACTCTCGACGAACGCCGTGCTGTTGGCCGACCAGGCGGAAGACCTGGCCCAAGCGGGCCTCAATCGTGTCAACGTCTCGCTGGATTCGCTGCGCTCGGAGCGCCTTGATGCCATCGTGCGGCGACCGGGTTCCTTCGCTGCCATCATGGCCGGCCTCGATGCCGCCGAACGGGTTGGGTTCGCGCCCATCAAGATCAACGTCGTCCTGATGAAGGGGCAGAACGAAGACGAGATCCAGACCTTCGCCGAAATCACCCGCACCCGTCCTTGGCACGTGCGGTTCATCGAGGTCATGCCCACCGGCTCCAACCTCGACCTCAGCGTCGAGGGCTTCCTTTCCTGTGCGGAGGCACTCCGGCGGGTGCGGGAGATCGGGGAGCTCGAGCCGGTACGGGGCCCCACTGGAAATGGGCCAGCCACATACTACCGGTTCCCGGGCGCGGCGGGCACCATCGGGGTCATCACCCCCATGAGTCACAACTTCTGCGACCGCTGCAACAGAATGCGTCTCACGGCGGATGGGCATCTACGCCCCTGCCTCTTCGGGTCGCTCCAGACCAACCTTCGCGATGCGCTACGAGCCGGCTCCGACTTGCTCCCGCTCATCGAAGAGACCCTCCGCATCAAGCCGGAACGGCACAACCTGGTGCAGGGCAGTACGGAGGGCTCGGGTGGACTCGTGGCTCTGTCGCAAACTGGGGGCTAACGAAGTTGGCGTAGAGGGGCGAGCTTATGGACGGTCAGTCAATCTTTCAGTTCGATGAGGGAGTGCCAGCAGATGAGTAGCGGGAAGGTCACGGTCGTAGGAGCGGGTCACGTGGGCGCAACCTGCGCCCAGCGCATCGCCGAAAAGTCGCTGGCCAACGAGGTCGTCCTCATCGACATCGCAGATGGGATCCCACAGGGCAAGGGGCTCGACATGTGGGAGAGCGCACCCATCGAAGGGTTCGACACCCGCATCGTGGGTTCCACCGGGTACGAGGAGGCCACTGGCTCGGACATTTTCGTGGTCACGGCCGGGATCGCCAGAAAGCCCGGCATGAGCCGTGACGACCTGTTGAAGACGAACGCCGGCATCGTGAAGTCGGTGAGCACGGAGATCAAGCGCGTCGCGCCCGACGCCATCGTGATCATGGTCTCCAACCCGCTCGACATCATGAGCTGGGTGTGTCGGGAGACGACCGGCTTCCCACGCGAACGCGTGATCGGGATGGCTGGAGTGCTGGACACGGCCCGCTACCGGTCCTTTATCGCGCTCGAGTTGGACGTGTCGGTGGCGGACATCCAGGCGTTGGTGCTCGGTGGGCACGGGGACACCATGGTTCCGCTGGTTTCGTCGACGAGTATCTCTGGCATTCCGCTTACCCAGCTGCTGTCCCAGGATCGGATCGACGCGTTGATCGAGCGTACCCGCAAGGGTGGTGCGGAGATCGTGGGGTACTTGAAGACGGGGAGCGCCTATTATGCGCCGTCCGCTGCCGCGGTGCAGATGGTCGACGCCATCGTGCACGATCGTAAGCGCATCCTGCCGTGCGCCGCGTTCCTGCAAGGTGAGTATGGCGAGCACGACATCTACCTCGGCGTGCCCTGCAAGTTGGGTCGCGGAGGACTTCAGCAGATCGTCGAGGTGGAGCTGAGCGACTCGGAGCGGGCTGCGTTGGCGACCAGCGCCGGGCATGTACGCAGCACGTTAGAGGTGTTGCGCCAGTAGAGCCGGCCAGACGAGCCTACTGTGTCGTAGAGCCAGCCAGTCGAGCCTACTGTGTCACGGGGTCGAAAAAACCGTGGCCGGGAGTTCTGGGTTGATCTCGACGTCGCCGACGGCCAGCACCTTCCAGGTGCGACCGTCTTCGTCGAAGTGTACCCGGCGCCCCACGTAGTAGAACCCGCCCGCCTGTTGGATGTCCTCCCAGCGGGTTTGGTTCACGTTCGTCCTGCCGTCCTCGGTGTAGTCCACCTGCACCGGCCAGCTTCCCGCGTCGGTGAAGTAGTACCGCCAGGTGTCCTGATGGTCGCCCACCCCTTCGTTGAACGTGACGCGCACCACCTGGCGGTCTTCGGCGTCGGTCCCCTCGTCCCGAATGTGGACGCCGGGGTCTGTGAGCTTGAACGGCAACCCGAACCAGTAATGCACGTCGCCGCCCACATAGTCGGCTTCGTCGTAGTCCTTGTCGCCCTCAACCAGCGACTCTCCGTTCATCGTGGCCCACTGCCCGCCCGGGTACCATCCCTGGGCAATGAAGTCATCGCCCTCCCACCGTTCGATCCGTGTGTGTAATCCCTCCGGAGTCCGCGCAATGGTCACGTAGCGTGGTCGCGTCCGCCGGAGCCTTCCTGTGGTGGCATCCCACATCTCGGTCGTGAGCGTGTAGCGGGCTCGTTCGGCCGCCCAATACGCCTCCATACCGCCCAGCGCCTCGATCCACCGACCGACCAGGGCTTGGGCGGCGGGGTCGCCCTCGCCGTGGAATACCACCTCTGCACGCGATGGCCCCGCCTCCGCGCTAGCACATCCCACCATCAGGGCGCCAGCGAGCAGCAGGAAGGCGCACGAAAACCTCCGAAACGACGATCGCTGGGCTCTGCCTCTCATGTTCCTCCGAGCGGGTTCAAGGGGGTCGGTCAATGTCGGGCGTCTCCAGGGTTCGCGCGACCCCAATACCTGAACACGCGAACGGGTGATCTTGCTCCCGTTCCCGGTAGTCCAGTAGTCTGCTCGCTGGTGACGTGTGTACTCTCCGGGATAGGCAACCATGCGAGTCGATCGTGCTGTGGTTACGGGTCTGGCGCTGTTCTTAGTGGCTTCGTGCGAGCGGACGGCGGTGCCGGCAGGCGCCGATCTGATTCTGGTCGACGGCGTCGTCTGGACGGGTGGCGAGGGGGTCCCCACTGCGGAGGCCGTGGCCATCAGGGACGGTCGGATACGGTACGTGGGTGCCAGCGAGGGGGCTCGTCGGATGGAGGGTCCGTCCACGCGGGTCATCGAGTTGGAAGGGCGGTTCGTGACCCCGGGCTTCATCGACAACCACACCCACTTCAACCGCGCCGGCGAACTGCTGCTGGGCGTGAATCTGCTCGACGTCGCCGATGCGGACGGCATTCGGACCCGGGTCCAGGAGGCCGCGGAGCGCCTGCCCGACGGAGCGTGGATGACCGGAGGCATGTGGGGCGCCTATGCCCAATGGGCCATGAACTCGACCGGGGCGGACGGGGATGCGGAGGCAGCGGCCTATCGGCCGGACCGTGGTGTGATCGACGCGGTCTCCCCGGAGAATCCAGCCCTCCTTTGGAACTGGGACCAGAGCCAGTACCTGGCCAATGAGGCAGCGCTGTCGGCCGCGGGGGCCACATGCAGTTGGGCCGGGGTGGAGTGCGAGGGTGGCGACCCGACCGGGCGGCTTGACCGGGAGGCCGCGAACCGGATCCGGGCCGCGATCCCCGAAAAGGACATGGAACAACGTTTGGCCGAGGCTCGCATCGCGCTGGCACAACTGGCGAGCTTCGGCGTGACCACCTTCTTCGACATCACGCCCCCCACCCAACTCCCGGTCTATGAGGCGCTGCGTGAGTCCGGAGAGCTCACCGCCCGCGTGAACGTGCGTCCGGTACTCGACACCTGGGACGAACTGGCCGACGTAGGCATCGGCTACGGGTTCGGGGACGACTGGATCCGCTTTGGTGGGCTGAAGGGGTTTGTGGATGGCATCATGGGGAACTCGAGCGCCCATTTCTACCAGCCCTACCTCACCACTGGCGTGCGCGGATCCTGGCGGAACGCCACGAACACCGGGTACGTGACCAACGAAGGCTCGGGTCTCGATCCGACGGGGAACATGGAGCGTCTGCTCTTCGGTGCGGACGCCATTGGCCTGTCGCCCCGCGTCCATGCCATTGGTGACCAGGCCATCGATACGTTGATCGACCTCATGGAGAGAGTCATCACCGAAAACGGCCCCCGAGACGACCGACGCTTCGCCATCATTCACACGCAGGTGTTGTCGGGTCCCGAGCCCGCCGAACGCATGGCGCGGTTGGGGATCATCGCGGAGATGCAGCCCTACCACACCATCGACGATATGCGGTGGATGGAGGAGCGGATCGGCGAGCGTTCCCGCTGGGCCTACGCGTTCAGGACGCTTCACGATGCGGGGGTGACCCTCTCGTTCGGGAGCGACTGGCCTGGCACCAACGCCGCCTGGTATACCGCGAATCCGCTCGAGGGCATGTACGCGGCCGTGACCCGTCAGACCCTGGATGGCGAGCCCGCCGGAGGATGGTTCCCCGAAGAGCGGATCGATGTGGAGACGGCGCTGCGCGCCTACACCGTGAACAACGCTTACGCCGCGGGTGAGGAGGACCGGAAGGGTCTCATCGAGGTGGGCATGCTGGCCGACCTGGCCGTATTGGAACGGAACCCACTCGAGGTCGATCCCACCGAGCTCAAGGACGTCCGCGTGGATTACACCATCGTCGACGGCACCATCGTACACGAGCGGAGGTAGGAGACGCGTGCAGGCCAACGGCGTGCCTGCGTTCGCTCGACAGGAGATGGGATGAGAGGTCCAAGGTTGGCTTGGGTATGGGGTGCCGCACTGTGCGCGTTCGTGGTGATGGGGGGCTGCGGGGACGACGGCGGCAGTGTGATGGGCGTGGGGGTGCCCGAGGATGCGGTCTTCGACGCCGCGTTGGGGGTGGACCTTTCGCAGATGACCAAGCTGCCCAGCGGCGTGTACATCCAGGACCTGGTCGAAGGCACGGGGGCCGAGGCCGGGGTCGGTGACGAGGTCTTCGTCGGGTACTCGGGCTGGCTGCCCAACGGGACGCTGTTCGACCGCAGGCTACCGTCGCAGCCCTTCAGTTTCACCATCGGGCAGGCTCAGGTCATTCAGGGATGGGAGCGAGGCGTCCCCGGCATGAAGGTGGGCGGCGTGCGCAAACTGGTCATCCCGGCGGACATGGCGTACGGGAGTAGCGGCCGTGGCGCCATCCCACCCAACTCGGTGCTGGTGTTCGATGTCGAGCTGGTTCAGGTGGGGAGCTGAGGGCGTCTCGCAACCGCTTCCCTACATGCGCGGCAGCGTCACCCCGATCTGGTTCTGATATTTCCCCTTGCGATCGGCGTAGGCGACCTCGGGGGGTTCGTTGCCTCTGAAGAAGAGGAGCTGACTGATGCCCTCGTTGGCGTAGATCTTCGCCGGTAGGGGGGTCGTGTTGGAGATCTCCAACGTGAGGTATCCCTCCCAGGTGGGCTCCAGCGGCGTCACGTTCACAATGATCCCGCAGCGCGCGTAGGTGGACTTCCCCAGACAGATCACGAGCACATCTCTGGGAACGCGGAAGTACTCCACGGTGCGGGCGAGCGCAAACGAGTTGGGGGGGATGATGCACTCGTCGGTGTCGACATCTACGAACGAGCGGTCGTCGAACTCCTTGGGGTCGACCACCACGTTGTGCACGTTGGTGAACACCTTGAACTCGGGCGCGACCCGAATGTCGTAGCCGTAGGACGAAAGACCATACGAGATCACCCCCTCACGCACCTGGCCGGACTCGAAGGGCTCGATCATTCCGTGTTCTTCCGCCATCTGACGGATCCAACGATCGCTAAGGATGGCCATGGGTACTTTTTCGTCCCTGAAACCGGAGGTACGGGTGCCCCGGGGCGCTCCCCGAGGTGGGCGGCGGCGGCAAGATAGAGGGGTCCCAAAGGGGCGGCAAACGACCTCTTTGGAGGGCGAAGATTTGGGTTGCCCCGCCCCTGAAACGCCGGTAGATTCAGCGGGTTCCGATTCGTGAACAATTTCACAAGTCACGCGAGGGTATGTCGGGAAGCTACGTCCCGGTGCTGATCCTTTTAGGAATTTCCGTCGCGCAAGCGGTCGGGATGGTCGTCGCGTCCCACATCTTTTCGGACCGGCGCTCCACGCCTCAAAAGGACATGCCCTACGAATCGGGAATGGTGCCGCTGGGGTCCACCCGCCAGCGTTTCTCCGTGAAGTTCTACCTCGTGGCGATCAGCTTCATCGTCTTCGACCTTGAAGCCGTCTTTCTCATCCCCTGGGCGGTCCGCATGCGAGAGCTGGGATGGGGGCCCTTCCTGGCCGTCAGCCTGTTCGTCGTGGTGCTGACGCTCGGCCTGGTGTACGAGTGGAAGAAGGGAGGCTTGGAGTGGGAGTAGACGGACCAGACGTGCCAGATACCGGCATGACCGGCGTGGGGAGTCCAACCTTCCTGACCACCAAGCTGGACTTCGTCGTCAATTGGGCTCGACGGAACTCGCTTTGGCCGATGCCGTTTGGGACGGCCTGCTGCGCCATTGAAATGATGGCGTCGGCTGCCAGCAACTTCGACCTGGCTCGGTTCGGCATGGAGCGCATGTCGTTCAGCCCTCGACAGGCGGATGTCTTGATCTGCGCTGGGCGGGTGCCCTACAAGCTGGCACCTGTCCTCCGTCGAATCTGGGACCAGATGCCGCAACCCAAGTGGTGCGTGTCGATGGGCGCCTGCGCCAGCTCAGGCGGAGTCTTCGACGTCTATTCCATGGTGCAGGGGATCGACACCATTGTCCCCGTCGACGTCTACGTGCCGGGCTGCCCACCTCGACCGGAGGGTCTGATCTATGGTCTGATGATGATCCAGGAGAAGATCCGCGAAGAGAGCATGAAGAATGAGGACCTCCGTGCGGAGGACCCGCTGGCAGTGGGACTGCCTCGTGCCTCCGCCGAGGAAGTCGCCCAACTCAGTGGGCCTTTCGGGAACTCGACCCACCAGAATCGGGTGAGCGGCTACGTGTCTACCGACGCGCAGAGTCGCCCCAAGGACCGCCTTCCGTGATGGAGCCGACGTCGGCGTGAGCGAGGATCGAAACCGGCCCGACTTCGAGTTCGTCGCTGCCGGTCCGGCGCGCCCGGCGCCAGGGAGCGAGCGCGGCTTCAATCCGCAGCCCGAGCCCCCGGCGAATCCGGCAGTGGAGGCACTGCGCTCCCGTTTCGGTGGAGCCATCGGGCGACATCTCGTGGCTTCCGGCGACCAACACGTCGTCTATGTGGACGGAGCTCGGAACCTCGAAGTGCTCGAGTTTCTCAAGACGAACCCCGCCCACCACTTCGATCTGCTCGCTGACGTGACCGCAGTGGACTACGGCGCCGGTGGACCGCTGGAGGTGGTATACCAGCTCTGGTCGATTCCGCATCGGACTGCATTGCGTGTAAAATGCGAGTTGCCGCTCGACTCGCTGGAAATCGATTCAGTGATGGGCGTGTGGCAGGCAGCGAATTGGCTCGAGCGCGAGGTGTACGACCTCTTCGGGATCCGCTTTCGGGGGCATCCGGATCTCCGCCGTATCCTGATGCCGGAGAACTACGCCGAGGGACACCCGCTCAGGAAGGATTTCCCACTCAGGGGGCGCTTTACGCGCGCCGAACAAACGCGAAGGGCACTGCACACCGACCTCGACTCGGACTACACTGCGCTGGAGGCCGGCACGGGTGGTACGCCACAAGTGGTCGAAGGTCCAACCCGCCGAGATCATGAGTAGCCGAACGGTCGAGTTCGCGGTTTCGCGTGCGCCCGAAACCGGAATGGACGGGAGGCCTGTTTGGGGTCCGCTCGCTCCCGTGGACGTTGCGGAGCCGGGGCTCGAGTCCGATCACATGCTCATCAACATCGGACCCCAGCACCCTGCCACCCACGGTGTGCTGCGGCTCGTCTGTGAGCTGGATGGCGAAACGGTCGTCAAAGTGGTGCCGCACATCGGCTACCTGCACTCCTCTTTCGAGAAACTGGGCGAGTACCGCACCTACAACCAGATCGTGCCGCTCACGGACCGCATGGACTACTTGGCGCCGCTCATCTACAACTGCGCCTTTGCCATGGCGGCCGAGAAGCTGATGGGGATCGAAGTGACCGAACGTTGTAAGGTCACGCGCGTGATCTGCATGGAGCTGGACCGCATTTTCAGCCACCTGCTGTGGCTCGGGACCACGGCCATCGACGTGGGAGCCTTCACTCCGTTCCTGTACGCATTCCAGCAGCGTGAGAAGATCTACAAGCTACATGAGGCGCTGACCGGCGCTCGCATCACCACGTCGGCCACGCGGGTCGGGGGAATGTTGGCAGACCTACCCTCGGGTTGGATCGAGGGGGTGCAGGAGTTCATCGACCACTTCCCCAAGACGCTCGATGAGGTGGACCGACTGCTGACGAATAACGCCATCCACTTGGGCCGAACGCAGGATGTGGGTGCCATCTCGGCGGAAGACGCCGTGAACTACGGTTTCACGGGCCCCAACCTCCGCGCCTCCGGCGTGGCGTACGACCGTCGCAAGGACGCTCCCTACTACGACTACGAGACCTACGATTTCGAAGTGGCGGTGGGAACGTACGGCGACTGCTACGACCGGTACCTGGTGCGCTTCGAGGAGATGCGTCAGAGTCTCCGCATCCTCCAGCAGGCGGTGGGTCGGCTACCGGATGGACCCATGAACGTAGCGGACCCCAGGGTCTCGCTGCCGTCGAAGACCGACTGCATGAATGACATGGAGTCCATGATCCATCACTTCAAGTTGATCATGGACGGAATCAACGCGCCGGAAGAGGACTGCTATTTCGCGGTCGAGGGCTCGAAGGGTGAGCTGGGGATGTACCTCGTCGGCGATGGTGGCCCGAAGCCCGTACGTTGGCGCGTGCGGCCGCCCTCGTTTGTGAACCTCTCGGTGATCCCCAAGCTTGCAGAAGGGCACTTGGTTTCGGATCTGATCATGATCAACGCCAGCCTCGACATCGTACTCGGAGAGATCGACCGTTGAGTACCGGCGACTATCCTTTCCGGAACCCGGGTTGGGCCGGAAACACGGGCGAGTTCGAGCTCGAGGAAGAGCAGGTTCGGGGCGATGACTATGTGGGTCTTCGCCCTTTGGATGGTGCGCATGCCTCGACGGCGGCGAGCTATCCATACATGAAGGTCGAGAAGAATCCTGAGGCACCGCTGTTCGAGGGCCCGTACCAGGCGAGGTTCGAGAAGCTCCAGACGCGGTATCCGACGAGCCGAGCAGCCTTGATTCCGACCCTCAACCTGGCCCAGGAAGTTCGGGGGCATGTGTCCCCCGAGACCATGGACGCAGTGGCAGCGCTGTTGGAGCTGCCCGACGCATACGTTCGCGGTGTGGCCACGTTCTACACGATGTACAACAAGCGGCCCGTCGGACGCTTTCTCGTACAGGTCTGCACCAACATTTCGTGCAACCTGTGTGGTGCTGACGAGGTGCTCGCTGCGTTCCTGGAGCACACGGGGACCGAGCTGGGCCAGACGAGTAGCGACGGCAACTTTACGGTCGTCGAGGCAGAGTGCTTGGCCGCGTGCGGATTCCCCACCTGTGTTCAGGTCAACTCCCGGTACTATGAGGACGTCTCTGCCGATCAAGTCCCGGATTTGATTGCGCGGCTCAAGGAGCGGGGGGAGTAGCGTGGCCTATCCCTACCGCCACCCCAGTGAGGCCCGCCTCCTGTCCGAGCACTTTGGCAACCCCGAAGCCCGGACGTTGGACTTCTGGCGGGCGAACGGGGGCTACGAGGGTTTGGCCAAGGCGCTCAAGGATGGCCGCGACAAGGTCATCGAGGAGGTCAAGACCTCGGGACTGCGGGGACGGGGCGGTGCAGGCTTTCCCACCGGCGTGAAATGGAGTTTCATGCCCAAGGAGAGTGGAAAGCCACACTACCTCTGCTGCAACGCGGACGAGTCCGAGCCAGGCACCTTCAAGGACCGGGAGCTGATCCGCTGGACCCCGCATCAGGTGATCGAAGGATGCCTGATCGGTGCCTACGCGATCGGGGCCGAACACGCGTACATCTACCTGCGGGGCGAGTTCTTCGAGGCCACACAGGTGCTGGCGAAAGCAGTCGAGGAGGCCTACGCCGCGGGGTTGGCCGGTGAGGACGTATTGGGTTCCGGCGAGCGGATCGACGTCACCCTCCACGTCGGAGCGGGTGCGTACATCTGCGGTGAGGAGACGGGACTCATGAACTCGCTGGAGGGCCGGCGGGGACAGCCTAGGGTCAAGCCTCCCTTTCCTGCGGCGGTCGGCGCCTTTGGCATGCCCACCACCGTCAACAACGTGGAGACGCTCTGTGCCGTCACCCACATCGTACGGGAGGGTGGCGAGTTCTACCGTCAGTGGGGCACCGAGAAGAGTCCGGGAACCAAGTTGTTCTGCGTGAGCGGTCACGTGAAGCGACCCGGCAACTACGAGCTACCTCTAGGCTTTCCCCTCATGGACCTCATCAACGACGTGTGCGGGGGCATGCGAGAGGGTCGCACGCTCAAAGCCGTCATTCCGGGTGGCTCGTCGGTACCGCTCATGAACGTCGAAGACTGCTCCACGTGCACGCTCGACTACGAGGGCGTGGTCGAGTGCGGGTCCATGTTGGGGTGCGCCTCCGTGATCGTGATGGACGACTCGGCGGATATCGTGCGCCAAGTGCGGCGTATGGTGCAGTTCTACGCCCACGAATCCTGTGGTCAGTGTACGCCGTGTCGCGAAGGCACACAGTGGATGACCAACATCCTCAAGCGCATTGAGGATGGGCTGGGAACCGAAGACGATTTGGACACGCTGCTCGACATGAGTGCCCAGATGACCGGCACCACCATCTGTGTGTTGTCCGATTCTGCCGCCGCTCCCGTGGTTTCGTCGATCGAGAAGTTCAAGGACGAGTACCTGGCGCTGATTCGCCGAGGTGAACGAGTGGGCGCCGCATGAGCGAGACCGCCAAGGAAATGGTCACACTGACCATCGACGGCCAAGAGGTCGAGGTCCCCAAAGGTACTTCGGTGTTGGAGGCGGCCGAGACCATCGGAGTAACGGTCCCGCACTATTGCTACCACGGCGGACTGTCTTCCCCGGCCATGTGTCGACTCTGCCTGGTCGAGGTGGAGGGCGTTGGGAAGCTGCAGCCTTCCTGTGTCACCCAGGCCTCTCAGGACCAAGTCATTCACACCCAGTCGGAGCGGGCGCTCGAGATGCGCCGCGGCGTGCTGGAGTTCTATCTGGTCAACCACCCGCTGGACTGTCCTATCTGCGACCAGTCGGGCGAGTGTAAGCTGCAGGACTTCGTCAATGCCGAAGGTCGAGAGCACGGACGGAGCCGTGAGCCGAAGCGCGTGTTCGGAAGGGACGACTTCGGCGGCGACGTATTGTTCTACGGGGACCGTTGTGTGATGTGCACGCGGTGCGTGCGCTTCATGGACGAGATGGCGCAGGACGCGCGACTCACCGTGGTAGAGCGGGGGAACCGGTCGGTCATCGACACTTTTTTCGATCACGGGCTGGATGGGTCGCCGTTTGCGGGCAACGTCGTGGACATCTGTCCTGTCGGGGCCCTGGTCTCGAAGGACTTCCTCTACAAGGCTCGCGCGTGGGACCTGGACCACACGCCTTCGGTTTGTACGAGTTGTTCCCAAGGCTGCAACATCGACCTGCACACGCGTGACGATCTCGTCCATCGCATCAAACCCCGCCTCAATCCGAAGGTCAACGGTCATTGGATGTGCGACTATGGCCGGCACAACTACGAGTGGATCAACCGTAGCGACCGCCTGGAGGTGCCGCGCCTCAGACGGGACGGGAAACTCATCGCCACGGATTGGCCGGACGCGTTGGGCGCGCTCTTCGACCGGATCTCGGAGCTGTCCACACCCTCGGTGACGTTGTTGGGCAGCGCGGGAGCCTCGAACGAAGACCTCGCGGTGATGGCCCGTCTCGGGGCTGCCGTCGGGAACGTGACGGACCGGCTCTACCGGTCGATCCGCACCGACGATGAAAACCCGCTCCCGGGCTTCCCGGGTCTGGTGCGCCGGCGGGAGCTGACTCCCAACGAACGAGGTGCGAGCCTGCTGGGTTACACTCGCGTTGGGAGTGATGACGGGACCGGTGGGCTCACGGGGTTGAGCAGGGGCGTCGTCATCGTGATGGGCGATGCCTGCGAGGACACGTCGGCCGACGACTTCCAGGGTGCGGAACTGGTGGTGTATCTGGGCACGTTGGCGTCGCCCGTGGAGGCCGTCGCTGACTTCATTCTTCCCACCACGACGTTTGCCGAACAGGACGGGACCTTCACCAACCATGAGGGACGAGTCCAGCGCTTTGCAAAGGCGCTGGATGTCCCCGGCGCGGCACGCCCCGCCTGGTTCGTCATGGCGGCCCTGGCGGGCGCGTTGGGAGAGGTGGAGCCACCCAGCAGCGTGGATCGGGCGTTCCTGTGGGCCGGCGAGTTGGCACCCGAGTTTCGGGGCCTGACCTACCTGGAGATCGGGGAGCGCGGAGCGCTTCTAAACGAACCCATTGAGCTCGCGAAGGGATAGATGGAGCCGATCGCGTTCTCGGATGGTCTGTGGTACTGGGCGGCGATGTTTGCCAAGATCCTGGCTGGCTTCACTGCGATCATGTTAGGGGTAGCGTACACCACGCTGGCCGAGCGCAAGATCTCCGCTTGGATTCAGGACCGACATGGCCCCAATCGAGTGGGTCCGTTCGGGCTGTTACAGCCCATCGCCGATGGCATCAAGAACTTCTTGAAGGAAGAGACGCTGCCAGGCACGGCGTCGAAGTTCTTCTTCATCCTGGGCCCCATGATGTCGATCATTCCGGCGGTGATCGTCTTCGCGGTGATTCCCTTTGCGGCGCCGCTCCCGACACCTTGGGGTGTCGTGGACATGGTCGTGGCCGACCTCCCCATCGGACTGCTCTATGTGCTGGCGCTGGGCTCGCTGGGCGTCTATGGGCTGTTCCTGGGGGGATGGGCGTCGAACAACAAGTACGCCTTCCTGGGCGCGCTCAGGTCGTCAGCTCAGATGGTGAGTTATGAGGTGGCACTCGGCCTGAGTCTGATCACCGTGATGATGCTGGCCGGCAACGTCACGTTGACCGAGGTGGTGTGGCAGCAGCAACAACTCGACTTCTGGTTCGCCTTTCCGCTCTCACTGGCGTTCTTGTTCTTCATCATCTCAGCGTTTGCAGAAACCAATCGGCTGCCGTTCGACATGCCGGAAGCGGAGTCGGAGCTGATTTCCGGGTACCACACCGAGTACTCCGCCATGAAGTTCTCCATGTTCTTCATCGCTGAGTACGCCCACCTCCTGACCTCTTCCGCGCTGATGGCGACGCTGTTTTTCGGCGGTTGGGACATCCCGTTCTGGAGTGGCGACGACGCCTACTGGTATCAGGGCATGCTCATCTCGGGCTTCGATGCCATGGGGGCTCCGATCGCCGCAAGCCCTGCCTGGTGGAAGACGCTGCTGACGCTCGTCGCGTTTACGCTCAAGACCGCGTTTTTCGTGCTGCTGTACATCTGGATTCGGTGGACGCTGCCGCGCTTCCGCTACGATCAAGTCATGAGCTTGGGCTGGAAGGTGATGCTGCCCATTTCGTTGGCGTATATCATGCTGATCGGCGGCACCATCCTGGTGCTCGACCAACTGGGAGTGCAGTACGGCTTCCTGTTCGGGTTGGTGTTGACGGCGGTGAGCGCGGCCTGTCTGTTGGCGTTTACTCTGTTCCTGGATCGAGGACGGATCATCAAGGGCGCGGGAGCCCGCAAGGCGGTCCCGACCCCGAGTCCGAGTCTCGCCGTGCGTGGAGGAGCGAAATAGTGGCCATTACCGTGAAGGTCCTTCGCAGGCCGGCTCCCGAGAAGAACTCCTACCTGCGAGCCACGCTCAAGGGCATGGCGCTCACCTTCAAGCACATGGTGAGGCCCTACGCCGTCACACAGCAGTACCCCGAAGAGCCCACTCAACTCAGTCCACGTTGGCGCGGCACGCACCGCATGGAGGTCCACGCGGACGGGCGACCCAAGTGCGTGGCCTGCGGTCTCTGTCCCACCGTGTGCCCTGCCAACTGTATTCGGCTGGTGGGAGGCGAGGACGACCAGGGGAATCGGTATCCCATCGTGTACGAGATCGACGAGTTCCGCTGCATCTTCTGCGGGATGTGTCAGGAGGTCTGTCCAGTGGAGGCCATCCACGTGGGGCGACACTTCGAGAACGCCGAGTACACCCGAGAGCGCTTCGTGTACGACCTGGACCGACTCATGGAACAGGACCACCCGACCACTTTGCTCTGGGATCCCTCGGATCCCCGCTCGGAGTAGGAGGCGCCGTGGTCGACCTGTTCTTCTACGTGTTTGCGGCGCTGGCGGTGGGCTGCGGGCTGGGGGTGGTGACGGCCAAGAACCCGGTGGCGAGCCTGCTTTTCATGGTGGCAGCGCTGGCCAGTGTCGCCGGTATTTTCGTTCTGCTGGAAGCGCACTTCCTGGCCGCCATCCAGGTCATGGTCTACGCCGGCGCCATCATGGTGCTGTTCCTCTTCGTGATCATGCTGCTCAACCTCGGTCACGAAGAGAAGTCCGATCTCAAGGTCGGGGTAGGGTTCATCGTCGCCTTTGCCCTGTGCGGTGCCGCCATGTGGGGGATCCTGAGAGGCCTCGGTTTGGGTGCCCTCCCGGACGGAGACGGCGCCGCGGCTGCTGCGCTCGATGCCACCGCGGCGGAGATCGGTGCTGTTGGCATGATCGCCGACCCGCTGTTCACGACGTACGCGGTCGCGTTCGAGTTGACGGGTCTGTTGCTCACGATCGCCATCGTGGGTGCCATCGCCCTCGCCAAGCGGAGGGTGTGATATGATTCCCGCTGCTCTGCTGGTGTCGGGTGTCCTTTTCGTCATTGGCACGCTGGGCGTCATCGTGCGCCGCAACGCCATCATCATGTTCCTCAGTGTTGAACTCCAGTTGAACGCGGTGAACCTGGCGTTCGTGGCGCTCTCGCGGATGTGGGGCATCGAAGGACAGGTATTCGTCTTCTTCGTAATGACCGTGGCGGCTGCAGAAGCCGCGGTGGGCCTGGCCATCATCATTTCCATCTTCCGGCACTACGAGACGGTTGATGTGAGTGCCTTCAACCAGTTGAAGTGGTAGCGCGATGATGCTCTCGAGTCTCGCGATCGTGCAGGAACACGCCGCCACTGGGGACTTCCATCCCTTCATGCCGGGCTGGGTCATCCTCCTGCCGTTGCTGGGCTTCCTGGCCAACGGCGTGTTGGCCCTTCAGCACGGGAGCCGCTCGGCGGAGGCCGTACGCGCGGGCGCAGAGCTGAGCCTGGAGCCAAGGCCCACCACACACACCTTGCCCACGTGGATCGGGCCCGGGGTGATGTTGGGCGCGTTCCTGATCACGTTCGTGAACTTCATCCGCATGTTGGGTGTGGAGCTGCACGACCCTGTCGTGGTAGGCTACGGCGCGTGGATGGTCACGGACACCTTCGGTGTGGACTGGGCGCTCCAGTTGGACCAGCTCTCCATGATCATGATGATGATCGTGACCGGCGTGGGATTCCTGATCCACGTGTTCAGCGTGGGCTACATGAAGGACGATCCCGGCTACCCACGCTACTTCGCCTATCTGAACCTTTTCGTGTTTTTCATGCTCATCCTGGTGATGGGCGCGAGCTTCCCGGTGCTGTTCGTGGGGTGGGAGGGCGTGGGGCTCTGCAGCTATCTCCTGATCGGGTACTGGTTCAGCGATCGGGAGAAGGCGGACGCGGGGAAGAAGGCGTTCATCGTGAACCGCATCGGGGACGTCGGGTTCCTGATCGGGATGTTCTTGCTCTACACGGCGTTTGGCACGCTGGACTTCGTGGGTGTGTTCAGTGCGGCGCCGGAGACCCTTGCCTACGGCGGCAGCCTGGTGACGTGGATCACGCTCGCGTTTCTGCTGGGTTGCGCGGGGAAGAGCGCCCAGGTCCCACTCTATGTGTGGCTGCCCGACGCTATGGCCGGCCCCACGCCAGTGTCGGCGCTGATTCACGCGGCGACCATGGTCACCGCCGGTGTCTACCTGGTGGCGCGCTCCTCGGTGCTGTTTGCGCTGGCTCCGGTCGGTAGCGCGGCGGTGGCCGGAATCGGCGTGTTCACCGCGCTGTTTGCGGCGACCATCGCGCTCAAGCAACACGACATCAAGAAGGTGCTCGCGTACTCGACCGTGTCGCAGCTCGGGTACATGTTCCTGGGCGTGGGCGTGGGCGCGTACGCGGCTGGGGTGTTTCACCTCATGACGCACGCCTTCTTCAAGGCGCTGTTGTTCCTGGGTTCGGGCGCGGTCATCCACGCGATGCACCACGCGCTTCATCACACCCACTCGCACGACGATCCGCAGGATATGCGGAATATGGGAGGACTCAGGAAGTTCCTGCCCATCACATGGATCACGATGTGGATCGCCACATTGGCGATTGCGGGCGTCTGGCCCTTCGCTGGCTTCTTCTCGAAGGATGAGATCATCTGGTACGCGGGTGCGTGGGCGGGCGCTCCGTCCAATGCGTACGGGGGCCTGTACACGGTCTATTGGGTGGTGGCCCTGGTAGCCGCCCTGATGACGGCGTTCTACATGACGCGCATGATGGTGCTCACCTTCCACGGAGCCAATCGCACCGGTGAGGAGGAGGCGAAGCACCTGCATGGCGCGCCGGTGGTGATGTGGGCTCCGCTGGCGATCCTGGCGGTGCTGTCGGTGTTTGGAGGCTGGATCAACGTACCCCAGGCACTGCGGGAGTCCGTCTTCGGAGGCTTTGGACTGCTGCCCATGAGCGAGTGGCTGCACCACTGGCTGGAGCCCGCCACCCACGCGGCTGCCGAGATCAGGATCGAACATCTCGGGGAGGCCTCGCATTACTCACCCTTCGGTGGGGGAGAGGTGCTCTGGGCCGGGATCTCGACGGTGCTGGCGCTCGTAGTGGTTCTGGGCTCTGCCCGCATGCTGAGTAGCGCCCGGGTGGCCAAGCCGGCGGACGACGCTGAGCCGACCGGGTTCGCCAAGGTGCTCTACAACAAGTGGTACGTCGATGAGTTCTACGACCGCTTTATCGTGCAGCCCATCGTCGGCGCGTCCAAGTTCGCTTGGCGTGTCATCGATGCCACCCTGATCGACGGAGTGGTCAACGGGGTCGGCTACCTTGCCCGGATCGGGGGCTGGGTGATCACCCTCCTCCAGACGGGCTCCATCAACACCTACGCGTTCATGCTGACGGTCGGCGTACTCTGGATCCTCGGGTCGGTGATCCTGTGACGGCCCTGTTGACGCAGATCGGCTACGCCGATTGGATCCTGCATGCACTGATCTGGCTTCCGCTGGTGGGCATGGTGCTGGTCATGGCCCTCCCGGAATACGAAGCCAAGTCGGTCAGCTTCTGGTGGAGCTTGGGCATTTTCGTGTTGAGCCTCGGCCTCTGGTGGGCGTTCGAGCCTGGGGCGGCGGGGATGCAGCTCGTGAGTTCCACGCCGTGGATCGAGATGTGGGGCATTCACTACTCGGTTGGCATCGATGGGATCTCGCTGTTCATGATTCTGTTGACCACTCTGACCACGCCGATCGCGATCCTGGGTGCGTTCAATTACATCAACAAGAAGCAGAAGTCGTTCTATGCGCTGATGCTGCTCCTGCAGACCGGGGTGGTGGGCGTGTTCGCTGCGACCGACCTGTTCCTGTTCTACGTGTTCTTCGAGCTGACGCTCGTACCGATGTACTTCATCGTGGGCGTGTGGGGCGGGGAGCGCAGGATCTACGCGGCCATCAAGTTCTTCCTCTACACGGCACTGGGTTCGCTCCTGATGCTGGTGGGGATCCTGTACCTGTCGTACAGGGCTCGGGGTGTATTTGGCGTGCCGAGCTTCGGGTACGAACAGTTCTTGTCGCTACCCCTCACGCTCACCGAACAGCTTTGGTTGTTCGCGGCCTTTGCGTTGGCGTTCGCCATCAAGGTGCCGGTGTTCCCGCTGCATACTTGGCTGCCTGACGCTCACGTCGAGGCGCCCACGCCCGGCTCGGTGGTGTTGGCGGCGGTGCTGCTCAAGATGGGCACCTATGGTTTCGTACGGTTCCTGTTGCCCATGTTCCCAGGCGCATCGCAACATCCCACGGTCGTGACGGTGATGATGGTGCTGGCCGTGGTGGGGATCATCTACGCCGCTTGGGTGGCTGCGGTGCAGTCGGACGCCAAGAAGTTGGTGGCCTACACCTCGGTGGCTCACATGGGTTTCGTGGTGTTGGGGACGTTCGCGCTGACTGTGAACGGCTTGCAGGGCGGACTGTTGGTGATGATCTCCCACGGCATCTCCACGGGCGCCTTGTTCTTGCTGCTTGGGATGTTGTACGAGCGCCGTCACACCCGCGAGATCGCCGACTTCGGAGGACTCGGTTGGGTGGCACCTTGGTTTGCAACAGCGTTCGTGATCACGGCGCTGGCTTCGATTGGGCTGCCGGGCACGAGTGGGTTCGTGGGCGAGTTCCTGGCCCTCCTGGGCGCGTTCGAGACCCGTCCCGGACTTGCCATCCTCGCCGCGACCGGCGTGATCTTCGCCGGCTACTACATGCTGCCCATGGTGCAGCGCGTGTTCTTCAACCGATTGGACTCCGATGAGAACCGGGCCGTACGAGATCTATCGGGGCGTGAGTTGGCCGTCCTGTCGCCTCTCCTGGCCTTGATGATCTGGATCGGCGTGCACCCCACGCCCTTCTTGGAGCGAATGGGGCCGGCCGTGCAAGAGGTCATCGAGCGGCTGGAGGCGGATCAGACCGCCTCCGAGACACTCGAGCTGGAGCCACTGGGTCGGAGCGTGCTGTTGGAGTCCGCTCCCGATGCCGTGCCTGCGAGTCGACGCCCCCTGGAAGCGGTGTCGCCTGGAGGCGCTCCGTGAGTCTCGATTTCAGTCGGCAACTGCACTACGTCTGGGCGCTGTTGCCTGAGATCGTGGTTTCGATCTGCGCGCTGGGTGTGCTCCTGGGCGGAGTGCGTCGGGTGCAGGGCAATCAGGTCGCCGACGACGAGTGGCTCGGGTGGGTATCGCTGCTCGGCATCGCGCTCGCGGCTGCTGCCAACGGTTGGCTCCACAGCGTGACCGAAGTCGGACACACCGGGTTGGTGGCAATCGACGGAGTGCGCCTCTTCACCAACTGGGTGCTGTTGGCCGGTACTGCGATCGCCATCGTGCTCTCGCTCGACTATGTCACCAGGCAGCGCCTTCAAGCCGCCGAGTTCTACTCTTTGATGCTGTTCTCGGTGGTGGGCATGATGGTCATGGCCTCCGCGCGCGACCTCATGCTCATGTTCATCGGCTTGGAAGTCATGAGCATCGCGGTCTACGTGTTGGCCGCCTTCGATCGGCGCAGCCGACGCTCGGCGGAGGCGGGCCTGAAGTACTTCCTCCTGGGCGCGTTCTCCTCAGGCTTCTTCCTGTACGGAGTCGCGCTCATCTACGGCGCCACCGGGAGCACCAACATGGAGGTCGTGGCGACGGCGGCCGCCGCGGGGCAGGCCAACGGGGCGCTGCTCATGTTGGGCGCCGTGATGCTCATCGTGGGCTTCGGCTTCAAGGTGGCGCTGGTCCCGTTCCACATGTGGACGCCCGACGTCTACGACGGCGCGCCGACGCCGGTCACCGCCTTCATGGCGGCCACTGTGAAGACGGCGGCGTTCATCGCCTTTGCGCGCGTCTTCATCGTGGCGTTGGGTTCGATCGCGGACTCGTGGTCAGGCGCGCTCTGGTGGCTTGCGGCGGTCACGATGGTTGGCGCCAATCTCATGGCGCTCGCGCAGACCAGCGTGAAACGCATGCTGGCGTACTCCAGCGTGGCCCATGCGGGATACCTGCTGGTGGCGATCGTAGCGCTCAACGGCACCGCGTTTTCCGCGCTGCTCTTCTACTTGTTCGTCTACACGCTCATGAACCTGGGCGCGTTTGCGGTGGTGCTGGTGGTGTCGTATCACGGGGAGGAACGCCAGCGGCTCCAGGACTATGCGGGCTTCGGCTGGCAGCAGCCGACACTCGCGGTCGTGCTCACCATCTGCTTGCTCTCCCTCGCCGGGTTCCCCGGGACTGGTGGATTCATGGCGAAGGTCTACCTGCTGATGGGGGCGAGGGACGCCCAGTTGTGGACACTGGCGGTCCTGCTGGTGCTCACGACCATCGCTTCGTACTGGTACTACCTCCGCCTGGCGTGGACCATGTGGATGAAGGAGAGCCGCAAGGGAGACGTCCACGCGGACGTGTTCGCACCCCTCCACCTGCGCCTCGTGTTGGGCGTCGTGGTGGTGCTGATTCTGCTCACCGGCATTATGCCAGGTGCGGTGTTGGAGGTGGCCCAGCAGAGTGTGGCAGGGTTGACGGGCAGCGCCGCTTCCGTCCTGGGACTCGCTCCGTAACAGGTCCGCATTCCGGGCCGGCGACCAGGCGGCTACCTTCAACCTCCAGGCGCTTAGTAGAGCCCCGCACCCCTTCGCCCCAACCTCACCCGTCCAGAGCCAGCCGAGATGGCATTTCCACCACATATCTTTCGTCAGTACGACATTCGCGGCATCGTCGGGCCGGACCTCACCGACGAGGTCGCCGGCGCGTTGGGTCGGGCCTACGGCACCGAGATTCGGGCCAGGATGGATCGTCCTACCGTGGTCGTGGGGCAGGACAACCGGCCCAGCTCGCCCTCGCTGGCCGCGGCCCTCATGGACGGCCTGAACAGCGCCGGAGTGGATGTGGTGGACCTAGGCACCGTGCCTACCCCGCTGGTCTATTGGGCCGAGAAGACCATGGGCGTGGATGGGGGCTTGCAGGTCACCGGCTCGCACAACCCCGCCGAGTACAACGGCATCAAGATGACGATGGGGGCTCGTTCCGTGTACGGTGCCACCATCCAGGGCCTCCGCGAGCGGATGGAGCGGGAGGACTTCACGCAGGGATCTGGTTCAAGGCGACAGGAAGGCATCCTGGGCCGCTACATCGACGACATCCGGGGCAGGATCCAGTTGGAGAGGCCGGTGCGGGTCGCCGTAGACTGTGGCAACGGCGCCGGCGCACTCGTGGCCGTGCCGCTACTCGAAGCGGTGGGGGCGGTGGTCACTCCGCTGTACTGTGAATCGGATGGGACCTTTCCCAACCACCATCCCGATCCCACGGTCGATGAATACCTCGTGGACCTGATCGCCACCGTCCGAGAGGGAGATCTGGAACTGGGGATCGGGTTCGACGGAGATGCGGATCGGCTGGGTGCGGTCGACGACCGCGGCAACGTGGTGCGCGGTGACCTGCTCGTGCTCCTTTTTGGGTTGGACCTGCTGGATCGCAAGGGGCCAGGGCAGAAACTGCTCTTCGACGTGAAGTGCTCGCAGGCGTTACCCGAGGTCTTCGAGGCCGCGGGTGGTGAAGCGATCATGTGGAAGACAGGTCACTCGCTCATGAAGGAAAAGATGCATGAAACCGGCGCCGCCATCGCGGGCGAGCTCTCCGGCCACATCTGCATCGCGGACGACTACCTGGGCTTCGATGACGCCCTATACGACGCCGCGCGCTTGCTGAGGATTCTCTCGGGCAAACGGGAGTCGTTGTCCGAGCTGGTCTCCAAGTTTCCCAAGTATGTGTCCACTCCCGAGATCAGAATCGATGTGTCCGAGGAGGAGAAGTTCGACCTGGTGGAGCGTGCCACGGCACACTTCAAGGCGCGGTACGACACCATCGATGTGGACGGCGTGCGAATCCAGTTCGGAGACGGGTGGGGACTCATCCGTGCCTCCAACACACAGCCGGTGCTGGTGGCTCGCTACGAGGCCCGGACGCCTGAGCGTTTGACGAGTATCCGCGCCGAGATCGAGGACTGGCTGAAGTCGCAGGGCGTCCATGGCTAGAGAGGCGGTGCGCAGGCTCCCGAGCGGCCGCACCCTGCTTTGGGTGCTGACCGCGTTGGTTGCTGGGCTCCTCCTCCTTCGACTCGTGTCCGGCTTCCTAGTGGAGGTCCTCTGGTTCGATACCGTCGGCTACACATCGGCGTTTTGGACGCAGGCCCTCTGGGACTTTGGAGCACGGGGCCTGGTCACGGCCCTGGCCGCGATCGCCGCGCTCCTCAACCTGAAGCAGGTGGCCGCGACGCTGGGGGCCATCCGGATCCGTAGGCGGTTCGGCAATCTGGAAATCCCCGTGCAGGTACCCAAGAGGACCGTGTTCTTGGCCCTTGGTGTGATCTCCATCCTGTTCGGGCTTTGGTTCGGCGCAGCCGTGCCCGCCGGAGCCGGCGTGGACGCGTTGTTGGCTGTGCGGGCCCCGTCCTGGGACCTCGCAGACCCGTTCCTCGGGAAGGACACGGGCTTTTACGTGTTCGTGCTGCCGCTCGTGCGCGGCGCGGTGGTCCTGCTTCTGGCACTCGTGTTCCTCTTGACGGCGCTGTGTGTGGCCGGATACGCGGCCACCGGAGCGCTGGCTGTGGAGAAGGGTCGGGTGCGTATCCATCCGAACGCCAAGCGCCATCTCCTGATGCTGGTGGCGACGTTCCTGGGGCTGGTGGGCGTCGCGTTTTGGTTCCAACGCTACGCGTTGCTCGTCTCGGGTTCGTCCGAGGTCCAGGGGATTTTCGGCCACACGGATGCCAACGCGCGACTCCCGGCCTATGCGGGTTTGGCGATCATCGCGCTCGGTGCGTGCGCAGCCACGGTATGGGCGGCGCTCCGGGACAGGGTAGCCGTCTCCGTCGGTGGCATCGGGACGCTGCTGGTGGCCTGGTTGCTGTTGGCCCAGGCCTATCCCGCGCTTATGCAGCGCTTTCGGGTCGAGCCCAACGAGTTGGCTGCCGAGACGCCGTACATCGAGGCCAACCTCGCTCACACCCGGGCGGCGTACGGCGTGGCCGCAGTGGGTCGGGAGGTCCTGGATCCATTGCCGCCGTCGGCCGAGACCTGGGAGGCCGCGCCCGAGGCCTTGGCCCGCCTTCCCATGTGGAGCCGCACGGCTCTGGCGAACACGTTCCAACGGGAAGAAGCGCGGTTCGGGTACTACGATTTCGCGCACGTGGGGATCGATCGGTATCGCGGAGCTGACGGCTTGCAGCCCACCGCCTTGTCGGTCCGCGAGATCGACGCCAGCCGCATCCCCGATCCCAACTGGCAGAACCTGCACCTCCGCGAGCGTTTCGTGCGAGGGAGCGGAGCCGTTGGCGCGGCGGCTGCAGGCACCACGCTCGATGCTGGCCCCCGGCTCTTGATGTCGGGCATCCCGCCCACAGCGGCGCCCAACGCTCCGGCTTCGTTCGAGTTGGAGCGCTCGGCCGTGTTTTTCGGATCCCGGATCCAGCCCTACGCCATCGTAACCCCGTCGGACAGCGCCTTCCTGGCACCCGACGGCAGCCTGGGTGTCGAAGGGGTCGACTTTCCGTCGGGAATCAGGGTCAGTTCGCCCCTGAGGACCCTGTTGCTGGCGTGGCGATTCCGAGACGCGAACCTCCTCTTCGCGGGTGAGGTGGACGAGGCTTCGCGGTTCGTGTTTCGGCGCAACGTGAATGAACGCCTACGCACGATTGCTCCGTTCCTGCGATTCCCGGCCGACCCTCATCCACTCCTCCATGATGGTCGGGTCGTTTGGATGGCGGATGGCTACACCCAGTCCCGCGGGTTCCCTCTCTCCACCGCGTATCAGTTCGAAGATCGTCGACCGGTTCGCTACGTCCGCAACTCGGTAAAGGCCGTGGTCGATGCCATCTCAGGGGCGGTGGACCTCTACATCGTGGATGACCTTGACCCCATCCTCGAGGGGTACCGGCGTGTCTTCCCAGAGCTCCTAAAGCCCCTTTCGGATATGCCCGAAGGGATTCGCGAACACCTTCGCTATCCGCGGGAGCTTCTCGCGTTTCAGGCGCAGGTGTTGTTCCAGTACCATCAGGAGACGGCCCGACAATTCCATGCTCAGCAGGACGTGTGGGGCCCCGCCCAGCAGCTCACCGAAGGGTCCACACCCACGCCCTATTTTCCCGAGTTCGCGTTCTACCAGCTTCCCAGCGAGTCCGAAGCGGAGTTCCTGCTGACGACTGCTTTGGTGCCTCTGGGTCGGCAGAACCTCGCTGCCCTACTGGTGGCCCGTTCCGACCCCGACGTCTATGGCGAACTCAGATTGCTCGAGGTGCCTGTCGGCGATGAGATTCCGGGGCCGGAGTTGGTCGAGGCGCGGGTGGAGCAGGACCCTGCCATCTCGCAGCAGTTCTCACTCTGGCGGCAGGGGGGGAGCCAGGTGTGGCTCGGCCACCTACACGTCGTCCCGGTCGAGGGCTCGTTGCTGTTCGCCGAACCGATCTTCCTGGCGGCAGATGCGGGGGCCATCCCGGAGTTGAGACGCTACGTGGTGAGCGATGGCCAACGGGTTGCTATGGAGCCCACCTTGGAGCAGGCCATCGCAGCCCTCTCGGGCCGCACGGTAGCTGAAGCCCCATCGTCCGAACCTGAGTTGGCGCCGGTGGTCGATGTCGGCGAGCTGCCGATCCGTGCGCTTGCCATCCTGAACGAGGCCGAGCGGCTACTGCGGGCGGGTGACTGGGCCGGGTATGGTCGGGAGATGCAGCGTCTTCGCGAGGTGCTCTCCGGATCGGGGAATTGAACCGGAAGTCTCGCTCGCACCCTTCCATTGATCGCCCAAAGGGCCACGCCTACCTTGGTGGGCTTCCTACGAATTCTGCGTCCGTGCGTCGCGTGAGCCCGCGCGAGGGACAGCGGCGGTTGTAGCATCTCCCAGCCAAGAGCGAATGGACATCCACGAGTACCAAGCCAAAGAGATCTTCGTGTCCGAGGGCATGCCCGTACCCCCCGGAGGGGTGGCGCGCACTCCGGACGAAGCCGAGCGGCTCGCCACCGAATTTGGTGGGATGGTCGTGGTCAAGGCCCAGGTACATTCGGGAGGCAGGGGGAAGGCCGGTGGGGTGAAGCTGGCCAAGACCGCCGGCGAAGCCCGTGCCCACGCTGAAGCGATCCTGGGGATGGACATCAAGGGGCTGACGGTGGAGCAGGTGCTGGTCACCCCAGCCGAGGACATCGCGTCAGAGGCCTACGTGGGTGTCCTGGTCGACCGCAGTAGCCAGGCGCCCGTGTTCATGGTCTCGCGTGAAGGGGGGATGGACATCGAGGAGGTCGCGGCCACCCAACCGGACGCGATTGTCAAAATGCCAGTGGACCCTCGCTACGGCCTCTTGCCCCACCAGGCTCAGTGGCTCGCCCGCAGCCTCTACGACGATCCGTCGGAGATCAAGCAAGCCGCCAAGATCATGGGGCAGCTCTACAGGTCGTTCGTGAAGGCTGGGGCCAGCATGACCGAAATCAACCCCCTCATCACGACCCCTGAAGGCACGCTCAAGGCCATCGACGCCAAGCTGAGCGTCGACGACAACGAGCTCTTTCGGCGCCCCGAGATCGCGGAGTATCGGGATGTCTCGGCGGAGCCGCCGGCTGAGATCCGTGCGCGCGAGGCGGGGCTGTCCTTTGTGAAGCTCGACGGCAACGTGGGGTGTTGTGTGAACGGAGCCGGGTTGGCGATGGCCACCATGGACCTCGTGAAGTACTACGGCGGCGAGCCGGCGAACTTCCTGGACATCGGAGGGAGTTCCAACCCGGACAAGGTGGTGGCCGCTCTGGAGATCATCACCGCGGATCCGAACGTCAAGGTCATCCTGTTCAACATCTTCGGCGGGATCACGCGGTGCGACGACGTGGCCCGAGGCATCGTCACCGCGATGGAGCGGATCGACATCAAGCCGCCCATTGTGATTCGGTTGACCGGAACCAACGAAGAAGAAGCGCTCGAAATCCTCGAGGGAGCAGGTTTCAGCGCCTATACATCCATGGACTCGGTCGTTGAAAAAGCGGTCGAATTGGCTGCGAGGTAGGTTCATGTCCATCTTCATCGACCAGCATACGCGCCTTGTCGTGCAAGGCATCACAGGAAGGGACGGGTCCTTTCACGCCCGGCAGATGATGGAGTACGGCACCCAGGTGGTCGCCGGTGTGACGCCGGGGAAGGGGGGCCAGGTGTTCGAGGGTCCTGATGGTGTGGAGGTCCCTATCTTCCACGGCGTCGACGAGGCGGTGGCGGAGGCCGGTGCCAACGCCTCAGTGATCTACGTGCCACCTCCATTTGCGGCCGGAGCCATCATGGAGGCGGCGGACGCCGGCATCGAGTTCATCGTCGCCATTACCGAAGGGATCCCCGTGCTGGACATGACCCGGGCACACGCCTACGCACGAGATCGTGGGGCGCGGGTGTTGGGGCCCAACTGCCCGGGCCTCATCTCCCCGGGGAAGAGCAAGGTCGGCATCCTACCCGGAAACATCGTGACGCCCGGGCCCGTGGGCCTGGTGTCTCGGTCAGGGACACTCACCTACGAGGCTGTGTTTCAGCTCACCCAGGCCGGGATTGGGCAGACGACCTGCGTGGGGATTGGGGGCGACCCCCTGATCGGGACCAACTTCGTGGATTGCCTGCAGGCCTTCTCTGACGACCCCGACACCCAGGCGGTGGTGATGATCGGAGAGATCGGCGGGACGGACGAACAGGATGCCGCCGCGTTCGTGGATGCCAACCTGGACATCCCCGTTGTGGGTTTCATCGCGGGCCAGACCGCGCCTCCCGGAAGGCGGATGGGGCATGCCGGGGCCATCATCTCGGGGTCGTCGGGGACCGCTGCGGAGAAGATGCAGGCGTTCGCCGACCACGGAATTGCGGTCGCAAAGCGACCGGCAGACATCGTGGGGCTGATTCAGGAGGCTCTCGCAGGGTGATCCGACTCACTGGCGCAGTGGAGCTCCCTTGAAGTTCGGCGACCTGCTGCAGCCTGAGCACGTGGTGCTCGAGACCTCTGCGAGCTCGCTTCCGGAGGTCGTGACCATCGGGCTGCGTGCGCTCGGGGCATCTTTCGAAGATGGGCTGGGCCGAGAGGCGGACGCGGTCGTGCGTGCCAACGAGCAGGTGATCGTTGCAGCCGTGGTCGACGAGGGTGCGGGGGAAGCCGCGGCCATCGTCACGACCGCCGTTCCCTTTGTAGCACCGCTGCCCGCTCCCGACGCGGTCGCGCGCGCGTTGGTGCTGTTCCGTATCCCGGGGTCCATCAAGACCGTGAAGGTGCAGTGGTTCTCCGCGGTCATCCGGGCCGTTCGGGACGATGAATTAAAGGACCGGTTGTTGGGTGCCCGCACCCCCTCTGCGGTCCTGGGCATCACGGGTTTGATGGCACTGCCCCTGCGCCGTCAGTTGGTCGTAGAAGACGTGATGCGTCCGCTCGAACTTCGCGTCTTTGGCCACACGCCCATCCAGGAGGTCGTGGACCTCATTGTGCGGAAAGGCGTGCCCTCGGTCCCGGTGGTAGGGGAGGAACACGACCTACTGGGGATCATCGACGCGCGTGATGCCCTGCGAGAGCTCCTTCCCGACCGTATCGCGAAAGAGGACGACGACCCCACCGCATCACCGGGTCGCGCTGCCAAGGACGTGATGAACCGTGCCGTCATGTCGGTAGGGGAGAGTCAGCCCCTGTTCGAGGCGGCACATCTGCTCGTGAAGCGAGACTTGGAGCAGCTTCCGGTCGTGCGAGACGGTCGACTGGTGGGCTTCGTGAGCCGCGAACAGCTCCTCAAGACCCTACACGAACTCTAATCACCATCCGAATCACAGGGACATGAACCAGACACTCACCATCATCAAGCCCGACGCCGTCGCCTCCAAGAAGGCCGGGAAGATCATTGCCCACCTGGAGGCTCAGGGGTTCACCGTGCGTGCCGCCGAAATGGTACGGTTGACCCGGGCCCAGGCTGAGGCCTTCTACGACGTCCACCGCGAGCGTCCGTTCTACGGAGCATTGGTGGCCTTCATGACCTCGGGGCCCGCGATTCCCATGGTGCTCGAGGCGGAAGACGCGGTGCCCAAGCTGAGGGAAGCCATCGGGGCCACCGATCCCGCCGAGGCCGCCGAAGGCACGGTCCGGGCCCTGTACGCCGAGTCGAAGGAACGTAACGCGATCCACGCGTCGGACTCCGACGAGAACGCCGCCCGGGAGATCGCCTTCTTCTTTTCGGAACGGACCCGGCTGAGCAACTAAGGGGCCACGCGGCTCCCCGGCCCAGTGGGCGTGTCCCCTGACGCTGGGGGTCTGCGCAGAGTCAGTGTCCCGACTCCGTACAACCCCAGCCAGGGAGTGGTCCCTCATGCGCACTTGTACGTCACCTCTCCGACGCTTCGATCAGAGCCGCCCCTGTTCCATTCGCCACCTGGTGCTGGCAGTCCTCGTCCTCACTCTCGCAGCCTGTAACGACACGCGGTCGCCAACCGAACCAGCCACTCCCCCCGCGTTGATTGCGGCCAACGCACTTGGGTCACCCACCGACATCACCATCCTTGAGAAGCTGACGTATCCCGGAGCCTTTGGGGGAAGGGCGACCGGGATCAACGCGAGGCGCCAGGTGGCTGGGCACTTCCACTTCTTCGGCGGGTCCATAAGGGCCTTCCGCTGGGCGGCCGGCACCGGTGTCGAGCTGTTGCCCGCTTCATACGGCCAGTCCTGGAGTTTTGACCTCGACGACGCCGGGACGATGGTGGGCCGCGTCGAAGCGGAGCGCACGGATAGGCGGTCCTTTCTCTGGGACGGCAACGGGGCATTCCAGGACCTGGGTCCCACCAGCGTGGGGGCTATCAACAACAACGGCGTGGTCGTGGGAACGGGCAGTCAAGGCTCAACCGGCATCCCCGCCCGCTTACCGTCGGGAGGGTCGTGGACCTATCCGCTGAATCCCTTTCACACTCACTCCATCGGAAGCGATGTCAACGACCACGAGTGGATCGTCGGATACTACGGAAACAGCGGCCCCACTGGAGGCGCCTACTTCCCCTGGGTCAGCTTCGCTCCGCTGTCGGGTGGCTGGTTTCATCTCCCTCAAAACGGGTTGGGAGCGACCGTAGCCGGTGTATCTAACACGGGTTGGGCCACCGGGGTCGGTAAGGTACCCGATGGGTCAGGAGGGCGCAGTGTGGGGCTCTTGTGGAACCTGGATCCAGCCCTTTCCGTCCAGCCCGATCCGACGGTCATCGACATCGCTTACGGGGCCTGGACCACGGACGTCAACGACGGCGGTGTCGTTGTGGGGGGCTACAAGAACAGCGGCTGGATCCCTTTCCGTTGGGAGTCCAACTCGCACAAAGACCTCCCCAGACTGAATGGGTACGGCGGCTGGCCATTGGCTGTGAGTGTACAGGACCACGCTGCGGGGTTCCTCGAGGAGCCCACCCAGGACCAGCCGGTTATTTGGTGGCGCTACCGGGACACCGACATCGAGGACTGTGATTGCCCTCCCCCCTCCATCCAGGCGGCGTACCTGATCGTGACCCTCATGTCCAGCAAAAGGGCCATGGCGGAGGACATCGCGATGAACACGGTGACCGTGGGTCCCGTCGAGAACGTCGATCCCCAGGTCCGCATTGCGACCCGCGACGAGGCGCTCCTCGTCGAGTACGCCGACGTGAACCGGGACGGACTCGAGGACGCACTCCTGTTTTTCGACTACCGGGAGCTCAAGGCACACGGGCTCGACCGCAAGCTCGACGCGGGCGCCCTGCTGCTGACCGGGGCCTCCATGGACCGGAGCTACGCGCTGGCTCACGTGTTGGCGCCCCCGAAAAAGGGCAAGTAGAAGCGGCAGGTGGGGCTGTGCCCTCAAAAAGCCCCGGATTCATTGACCCCCTGGGCCTCCAGGACTAGCTTTTCAGACTATGCTCAAGCTGGACCTCGCGAAGTTGGCGTGCGAGGGGAAGCTCTCGTTCGCCGGCGCCCTGGATACCGAGGCGCCGGAGTGGGGCGACCTCTCGCCTCGCTTCGAAGGTGCGTTGTCCGCGGAGGGCAGTGCGGAGAGCGTGGCTGGGGGCGCGATATTGGTACGCGTCCAAGTACGGGGACTGTGGGTCGGGGAGTGTCCCAGTTGCCTTGAAGGAGTGGCGGAGCCGGTCCGCGAGGACCTCTCGCTCTACTTCGCGCCCGACACCACGGAGGATGATGGAGAGGTGCGACCGATCCCCGAGGGGGTCGATACGTTGGATCTCGAGGCAGTACTGAGAGAAGAACTCGTGTTGGCGCTGCCGAGCTACGTGCGGTGTCGACCGGACTGCGCGGGACTCTGTGCGGGTTGCGGAGCCTCGCTAAACGACGGGCCGTGCGATTGCCCCGAACGGGAGATGGATCCCCGGTGGGCGGCGCTCGACCCAAACAAGGGGTGAAGAGTCATGGCGGTCCCGAAGCGTCGGACCTCTAAGCAACGGAAACGTAAGCGTCGCACGCACCACAAGGCGGAGGTGCCGACGATCAACGCATGCCCGCGGTGTGGCGATCCCAAGCGTCCGCACTATGTGTGCGGTACCTGCGGGTACTACAGGGACGAAGCAGTTCTCGAAGTCGAACTCGACTAGCAGGGCTGTCCACACGTGCGGATCGCCATCGATGCGATGGGGACCGACGGCGCACCTGCCCCCGAGGTGGCAGGCGCGTTGCAGGCCTTGGGCGCGCTCCCGGACGATGTGTCGATCGTTCTTGTCGGGGACCCGTCGGCGGTACAGGTCGAGTTGGAGTCGCATGACGCGTCACTGGGGGACCGGCTCAGCCTCATTCCCGCTACCGAGCGGATCCTTCCGGGAGAAGCTCCTGCGCAGGCGTTCCGCAAGAAACCCGATTCCTCCATCGCGGTGGGATTGCGCCTGGTAGGGGATGGGGAGGCAGACGCCTTCATATCCGCAGGATCTACCGGTGCAGTGATGGCGGGTTCGCTGCTCACACTGAAGCGACTTCCTGGTGTCGATCGGCCGGCGATTGGTACGCTGCTCCCCACAGCCGACCAGCCGGTGCTGCTGATCGACGCTGGCGCAAATATCGACTGTCGTCCCAGCCATCTCGTGCAGTTCGCGCGTCTCGGAAACATCTACGCGCAGGACGTGTTGGGTGTCGAGTTTCCTCGCATTGGGCTGCTCAACATCGGGGAGGAGCCGGAAAAGGGGAACGAATTGGCGCTCGAGACCTACCAAGCGCTGGCTCAGACAGATCTGAATTTCATCGGCAACGTCGAAGGGAGTGATGTGGTTCGGAGTCGCATGGATGTGTGCGTCTGCGATGGTTTTGTGGGAAACGTACTGCTGAAGTTCTACGAGTCGATTTCGGCCGTACTGGTCGCGCTGCTGCGCAAACAGGCGGAGGACGCCTTCGAGGTCGTGGATCTCACCCCCGTGTTCCGTGTGTTGGACTACGCAGAATATGGTGGCGCCCCTCTTTTGGGCGTCAACGGGTTGGCGGTGATCTGCCACGGGCGTTCCCCGCCCAAGGCGATCTTCAACGCCATCCGCCTTGCGGTCCGTGCCGTCCGCACCGATATGGTGGAGCACATCGAGCGTGAATTGGCTGGAACCGCCAAGGTGGAGGAGTCATGAAGAGTCCCCAGCCTGTCGCGAAGATCGTGGCTACGGGGCGTCACCTGCCGGAGCGGGTGGTGACCAACCACGACCTTGCCGAACAGGTCGACACGTCGGACCAGTGGATCCGCGAACGCACGGGAATCTCTGAGCGCAGGATCGCGGACACCGAAGTGCTCGCCGCCGAGATGGGCGCTGCGGCCGCGCGCGACGCACTCGCCCGGGCGGACGTCGCGCCCGGTGAACTGGATATGCTGGTCGTAACCACGGCCACACCCGACCGCTGGTTGCCCTCGACCGCCTGTGACATCCAGACGTTGCTGGGCGCCGACAACGCGTTCGCCTACGACCTGAGCGCCGCCTGCACCGGATTCCTCTACGGCGTATCGATGGCAGAAGGCTATCTCGCCGCCAATCGGGGCGAGGTCGCGGTGGTAGTGTCGACCGAAAAGATGAGCGCGATCGTCGACTGGTCGGACCGGTCGACGTGCGTCCTGTTTGGGGATGGGGCCGGAGCGGCCGTTCTCAGAAAGTCTGACAACGGCGTGGGCATCGTATCGAGTCATTTCGGATCGGACGGGGCGCTAGCGGACCTGCTGTACCGACAGGCGGGAGGCGTCCTGGAGCCGATGAATGCCGAGCGTCTGGAGCGCAAGGATCACCTGCTCCGCATGCAAGGGCGGGAAGTGTTCAAGAATGCCGTTCGTAACATGTCCGAAGCAGCGGACATCGCACTGCAGAAAGCGGGTTGGACGGCGGACGACGTGGACGTCATGATCCCCCACCAGGCCAACATCCGGATCATAGAAGCAACCGCCAAGTATGCGGGTATTCCGATGGACAAGGTGTTCGTGAACGTCGACCGCTATGGGAATATGAGCTCCGCCACGGTGCCGGTCGCGTTGGACGAGGCCATCGAGCAGGGAAGGGTTGCGCCGGGAGCCAGGGTCCTGAGTGTCGCCTTCGGGGCGGGCCTCACCTGGGGCGCCATGACCCTGCGCTGGTAATGCTTGGCCGAGGTGGTGCGTGTCCCTAGGGCTGTGGTTCCCCGGTCAGGGGTCGCAGTTCGTCGGCATGGGTGCGGACCTGGTCCGCAGGTTCCCCGAGGCCAGAGCTGTGTTCGAGGAGGCCGATGCGGTCCTGGGGTTCTCGCTGTCGACCCTCGCCTTCGAAGGGCCCCTGGAGGAGCTGACGGCCACCAGGTACGCGCAGCCGGCCATCCTCAGCCATTCGACTGCCGTCTACCGTCTGGTCAGGGAGCGGTTAGGGGAGCCCGATTCGGCTGCCGGTCACTCGCTAGGTGAGTTCTCCGCGCATGTCGCGGCGGGGACGCTGACCTTCGCCGAGGCCGTTGAGGCTGTCCATGTGAGGGGATCCCTGATGTTCGATGCGGGACAGCGCCGGCCCGGAGCCATGGCCGCGGTCCTTGGGCTCGACGATGGGGTTGTGGAGTGCGTTTGCGAAGAGGTCTCTCGGACCGGTGAGGTGGTGGTGCCGGCCAACTTCAACTCGCCCGGGCAGATCGTGGTGAGTGGTGATGAGGCCGCGGTGGAGCGGGCGCGGGACGCGCTCAAGGAGGCCGGAGCCAAACGGGTGCTCCCCCTCAACGTATCGGGCGCCTTCCACTCACCCCTTATGGATGTGGCCCAGACGGGCCTCGAGTCTCATCTGGTCAGCCTCGATTTCAGAGATCCTCGCTTCCCTGTGTTTTCCAATGTCACAGCCGGGCAGGTCGAGGACGGGGGTCAGGCGAGGGCTCGGTTGGTCGAGCAGTTGACGGCGCCCGTACGTTGGGCGGAGTCCGTGACTGCGCAGGTGGCGGCGGGAGTGGATCGGTTCGTTGAGTTGGGCCCGGGTTCGGTGTTGACGGGGCTGGGGCGACGCAACGCGAAGGGGGTCCCCGCGCGGAGCTTGAACACTGCGGACGAGGTCGAAGCCTTCTTGAAGGAGACATCGCAATGAGCGACGAGAGCGCCCCGGTCGCGGTGGTGACGGGCGGTTCCCGAGGGATCGGGCTGGCGATCGCCGAGGAACTCGCGCGCGGGGGCTCGACCGTCGCTGTGCTGGCGCGGGGAGAGGCGGGCGCAAAGGAGGCCGCGGCCGGACTTCCGGGCAGCGGTCACCGAGGCTACGCCTGCGACGTGAGCGACGCCTCACAGGTCGAGCAGACGGCCCGCCAGATTCGGGACGATCTCGGGGACGTGGGCGTCTTGGTCAACAACGCCGGCATCACCCGCGACAGTCTGGTGATGCGCCTGGATGAAGAGGCGTGGAACCAGGTGCTCGACGTGAATCTGAAGGGTGCCTTCTATATGACGAAGGCCTTCACACGAAGCATGATGAAGCGTCGGGATGGTGTCATTCTCAACATCACGTCGGTAGTTGGCATCATGGGCAACGCGGGTCAGGCGAACTACGCTGCCTCCAAGGCGGGGCTGATTGGTCTCACCAAGAGCGTGGCCCGGGAACTCGCGAGCCGGGGTGTACGGTGTAATGCTATTGCTCCGGGGTATATCGAGACCGAAATGACGGCCGATCTCGGAGAGGGTGCAGCCGAGGCGCTCAAGAGCCAGATTCCCTTGGGGCGCCTTGGGGAACCCGCGGACGTGGCCGGGTTAGTCGGGTTCTTGGCAGGACCGGCAGCCCGTTACATTACCGGCCAGGTAATCGCGGTCGATGGTGGGATGGCGATGTAGGCCGATACCGGTCTCAACTCAACAGTAAAAGGTGGAAGCATGGCGGACAGTGTAGAGTCTAAGGTCAAAGAGATCATCGTAAACGAACTTGGCGTCGAGGCCGAGAAGGTGGCTAGGGAGGCTTCGTTCGTGGAGGATCTCGGTGCCGACTCACTGGACACGGTGGAACTCGTCATGGCGTTCGAAGAGGAGTTCGGGATCGACATCCCCGATGAGGACGCCGAACAGATGCGGTCTGTGGGAGATGCCATCGACTATCTGCAGAAGAACGCCCAGGGTGGGGACTGAGTCCGAGTCGCACACACGGTCATGACTACTGCCCGTCGACGCGTCGTCATCACTGGCACCGGCGCCGTAAGCGCCGTGGGTGCTACCATGACCGAGACGTGGACCGAGCTGCTGGCAGGCAAGAGCGGCGGCGGGGCAGTCACGCTCTTTGACGCCACTGAGGACTACCCCACGCGGGTAGCCTGCGAGGTAAAGGGGTTCGATCCGTCGGGCGTCTTGGACTCGAAGGAAGCTCGGCGCTACGACCGCTTTGCCCAATTCGCCATGGTGGCGACGCACGAGGCCATGGCCGAGGCGGGTCTGGCCGACGGGCCTCCCGAGCAAAGCGACCCCACCCGCTGCGGTGTCATTTACGGTAGCGGTATCGGCGGGATGAGCACGTTCGAGGACCAGTGCCGCACACTCCAGGCTCGTGGTCCCGGACGGGTGAGCCCCTTCTTCGTGCCCATGTATATCCCCGATATCGCGGCGGGTTTGATCTCGATTCGGTGGGGTCTAAAGGGTGTGAACTATGCCACCGTCTCAGCGTGTGCCTCCTCCGCGCACGCTATCGGGGAGTCCATGCGGACCATCCAGCGGGGCGACGCCGATCTCATGGTCGTGGGGGGTGCAGAAGCGGCGATCACACCGCTAGCGATGGCGGGGTTTGCCGCCATGAAAGCAATGTCTCGGCGGAACGACGCTCCCGAGAGCGCCAGCCGCCCCTTCTGCGGTGAACGCGATGGGTTCGTGATTGGCGAGGGTGCCGGATCGTTGGTCATCGAGTCGCTCGAACACGCGGAGCAGCGGGGCGCCCCCATCCTGGCCGAGTTGGTCGGGTACGGCGCTTCGGCCGATGCGTACCACATTACCAGCCCTGCGCCTGCACATGAGGGTGCGCAGGTGGCCATGAAGAATGCGCTCGACGATGGCGGTCTTCAGCTCACGGATGTGGACTACATCAACGCCCACGGAACGTCGACTCAACTGAATGACGAGCGCGAGACCGAGGCCATCAAAGCGGTGTTCGGAGCGCATGCCTACGACATGGTCATCAGCTCCACCAAATCGATGACGGGTCACCTGCTGGGAGCAGCCGGAGGACTCGAAGCCGCGGTGTCCGTGCGCGTATGCCAAACGGGCAAGATTCCGCCCACCATCAACTGTTCAACTCCGGACCCCGTGTGCGACCTGAACTACGCGCACGCCGGGGTGGTCGAGCGGGACGTGGGGGTTGTGCTCTCCAACTCGTTCGGATTCGGCGGACACAACGTGTGTCTGGCCGTTCGCAGTTGGGACGCCTGAAGACCCTCCGCGTAGGAGGCCATCGATGCGGGTAGGCTTCGGGTACGACTCCCATCGCTTCGATCCGACACGTCGGCTGGTCTTGGGAGGTGTTCAGATCGAGGGTGTTCCTGGCCTGGCCGGACACTCCGACGGAGACGCCATCTGTCACGCGGTCACGGATGCGATTCTGGGTGCGGCCGCGTTGGGGGACATCGGCCGCCACTTCCCCCCATCCGATGCCGAGTGGAAAGACGCAGACTCGGTCGACCTGCTACGACGCGCTGTTGACGTGCTTCGGGACGGTGGGTTCGTTGTCGGCAACATCGATGTCACCGTGGTGACCGAGAGGGTCCGGATTGCCCCGCACGTGGACAGCATGTGCGCACGGCTGTCGTCGGCGTTGGGCGTCTCCCCGGAGTGCGTGTCTGTAAAGGGAAAGACCAACGAAGGCATGGGGTGGACAGGAGCGGGTGAAGGCCTCGCCGCCTACGCCGTGGCCGCCGTGCAGGACCGGTAAGCCAACAACGTGCTGGATGCGCCCGCGCTGCTCGAATGGGCCATGCGCTTGGGGGCGTGGCCGCTCTACGCGCTGCTCGCGCTGGGCGCGGCCGTCGAGAACGTGGTGCCGCCCATTCCGGCCGACAGCTTCGTGGTGTTGGGGGGCGTGCTCGCGGGTCGTGGCCATCTCGAAGTGGCCGGGGTGTTCCTCGCCAGTTGGGTGGGGAATGTGCTTTCGGCGCTGGCAGTGTTCTGGCTGGGCCGTCGGTACGGGAAGGCCTTTTTTGCTGGTAAGCTAGGCTCGTGGTTGCTCTCCCCGGCACAGGTGCTCCACATGGAGCGGTTTTTTCGGCGGTGGGGGGTGTTGGCGTTGGTGTCCGCACGCTTGCTTCCAGGCATTCGAGCCGCCGTCCCTGGCTTTGCGGGCGTGAGCGGACTGGCGACCCGGGTGGTGGCACCGGTGCTCGCCCTGACCTCCGCAGTGTGGTACGGTGGACTCACCTGGCTGGGGATGGCCGCTGGAGCCAACCTCGACGACCTACTCGAGCGGTTGCAGCAGGCCAACCGTGGCTTGCTGATCGGGTCGGTGTTGGTGTGCCTGGCGGTAGCCGCGTGGTGGAGAAGGACCCGGTCGACTTCAGGGGACGGGGGGGCTTCGTGACGGACCAGGCCTCCGGGACATTCCGGATGTCTCAGTTCGAAGAATACCTGCGCTTCGAGCGTGGGTTGTCCGATCGCACCGTCGACGCCTACCTGGCAGACATCAGACGGTTCTGGCTCTTTGGCGATGAGCGGGGGGTGAAGGACCCCGCTTCTGTGGATGCGCGGCTGGTGCGCGGGTGGATGACAGCCCTCAAGGAGGAGGGGCTGCAGCCTACCTCGGTTCGCCGCCTCCAATCGTCGCTCCGCGCCTACTTCGCCTTTTTGGTTGGCGAGGGGCATGTGGAGACCGATCCCACCGATCGTTTAGAAGCGCCTCGTATCTGGGACCGGTTGCCCGAGGTCTTGGCGGTCGAAGACGTGGTCGAGCTGATCGAGGCCGGATCGGTGGATGACGCGCTCTACTGGCGGGATCGCGCCATGCTGGAGGTCCTCTACGGCGCGGGGCTGCGTGTGTCGGAGCTCACCGCGCTCAAGGGCGTCGATCTCGACCTGGACGAGGGCGTTTGTTTGGTGTTTGGGAAGGGCGCCAAGGAGCGGCTCGTCCCCATTGGGGGGGCCGCGGTGGCGGCCGTACGTAAGTACTTGCGGATCACGCGTCCTGAACTGGATCGGGGGGACGGTCGGGGAGTCCTCTTCTTGAACAACCGCGGCACACCGCTTACCCGGATGACGGTTTGGAACGTGGTGCGGAAACATGCTCGACGGGCCGGAATCGAAGGGAAGGTGTCTCCTCACACCCTACGGCACTCGTTCGCCACTCACCTACTGGAGGGAGGGGCTGACCTGGCCGCGGTGCAGGAGCTGCTGGGGCACGCGGACATCTCCACCACGCAGATCTACACGCACGTCGATCGGACCTACCTCAGGGACATGCACCGGACGTTTCACCCTCGAAATCAGTGACCCGAGGGTGCGCGAGTTAGGGACCGCCCGGCCCGGTCCGTCTTTGGGTCCCTCGATCGGCCGTCTGCCGGGCCTGCGCCTCCCTGAAGAGCGCGGCCTGCGAGTCCGTCTCTTGAATCAGCTCGATGGCTGCGGTAAGCACCGGGTCCCGCTCCGTGCGGTACTCGATGGCCAGTCCGAGCGCGTCGGCCCTCTCCGCCGCGGCAATGCGGGTCCGCCAGAACAGGTAGTCCCGAACGCCCGCGGGCTCCATGGCGGTGGCCGGAAGCCCCTCCTCCAGCAGCCCCGTCACGAAGTCGTCAAACTCACCGGGAGCGACCACGGGTGCGCTCCCCTCGGCAAGGGTCCTGCGAGCGATGCGCAATGCGAACTCAGCGATCCTCAGGTTGAGAGGCACCTCGGCTTGACCCGCGGCCGTGAAGAGATCCCGTTCTGCCAGCGTCAGCGTATCATCGGGGATCACGATATCCGGGAAGATGCCGCCGCCCGCGTTGATCTCACGTCCCGATGCCGTGGCCACGGTGGGCATCTCCTCGGCGTCTTCCGCCAGGAGGCGTCCCGTCCGATCGCGCGGTCGATGCAGGGACCTGCCGAGCGGTGTGGACCATTCGCCCGTCGTTAGGCGGATATAGCGCCCGGCCGGTAGGGGCAGCAGAGTCTGCACCACCCCTTTCCCGAATGTCCGATCCCCCAACACCAGCGCGCGGTCGTGGTCCTGCCATGCCCCGGCCACGATTTCGGCTGCCGAAGCCGTCGACTCATCCACGAGCACAATGATCGGCTTGTCCGGAAGCCGCGCCCGGGTTTGGGCGTCCCAGGACTCACCCGCGCGGGCGCCGTCGCGTCCGACCGCCCGGCTCTTGGTGCTGGCCAACTTCTGGCCTGGTGCCAGGAGCAGATCGGAGATGCGAAGCGACTCGTCCAGGTAGCCACCCGGATTGCGGCGGAGGTCCAGAATGATGCCCCGTGTCGAGGCGAGCGTTCGGAACGCGGCCTCGATTTCGGAGGCGGATCCTCGGGACACGCGGTCAAGCACGATGTAGCCGACCGACTCGTACACCACGTCGGCCTTCACCGCCTCGTAGTGGACGTTGTCGCGCTTGATCGAGAACGGAATGGGCTCGGGCGTCCCCTCCCGTGCAATCTTGATGTTCACGATGGTGCCTGGCTCGCCCCGAATGCGATCGGAGACGTCTCCGGTGGTCCACTCCGCCGTGCTTTCGCCCTCCACTTCAACGATCCGATCGCCCACCAACAGCCCCACGTCGTGGGCCGGTGTTCCGCTGAACACGATCGTCACCGAGATGGCGTTTTCCAGCGCCGAAATCTGGACGCCGATCCCTGCATAGTCGCGGTTGTTGTCCTCCTGGAACTGGGCCAGCTCGTCGGGTGTGAACACCGTCGCGTATGGATCGTCGAGGTTCTCGAGCAACCCGTCGAGCGCTTTCTCCCAGAGGGCGGAGTCGCCGAGCGACTCGATGAAGTAGTCCCTGACCGTCTCGAACGTGTGCAGGAAGACCTGAGCCTCGGTCCCGCTGGTGGTGGCGCGGTCCGAGGCCCGCCCCTGTTGCCCCTCAGCGGTCATCGGCGCGAGGAGGATACCCAGGAGGGCAGCGGTGGCTATCTTACCGGCCATACGTCGACTCGTCGGTGAGAGTGAGATTTCACGTTACAACACCGGGGTGGTGAGCACCGTTTCGAGTCTCCGAGCGCAAGAACTGCGCCCTGGTCAGGAGAAGTCTGTGCAGCGTCATCCCAGCCCGTCCACGCTACGGCTCGCCCTCGTCCAGTTCAAGCCGAGAAAGGCCGATGTGGAGGGGAACACCGCCCGGGTGGCCGCAAAGGTGGCCGAGTTGGCGGGGAGCCAGGACCTGGTGTGTTTCCCCGAAACGACCCTCACGGGCTACTTCCTGGAAGGAGGGGTGCAGGAGGTGGCGCTCTCCAGACGGCAGTTGGCGGCGTCTTTGGGCGCCTCACCAGAGGGCGCGCCGGATCTGGTGTTGGGGTTCTACGAGCGCTGGCGGCATCGTATCTACAACTCGGTCGCCTACCTCACCCCCGGACCCGACGTATGGGAGGTCGTGCACACACACCGAAAGATGTTCCTACCCACGTACGGGGTCTTCGACGAGGACCGTTTTGTGGAGCCCGGCGCTTCGGTGGAGGCCTTCGACACGCGGTTCGGGCGGGTCGGCATGCTGGTGTGCGAGGAGGCGTGGCACTCGCTTCCGGCAGCCGTGCTCGCTGTGGGGGGTGCGGAGTTGATCGTGATGGTCAGCGCCTCTCCAGCGCGGGAGTTCGGCACCGGCACAGGGCGCCCGGGCAATCTGGACCGTTGGGACGAGATCGCCCCTGCCGTGGCGTCCGAGCACGGTGTGTTCGTCGCGGTCTCTCAACTGGTGGGCTCGGAGGGAGGCAAGTTCTTCCCCGGTGGGTCGACGGTCGTGGGGCCCGACGGTGCGTTCATCGCGCGCGGGCCGTTGATGGAGGAGGCCACCGTCACTGCGGAGCTGGACGGAAGCGCCATCGACCGCATTCGCTTCGACGCGCCTTTGTTGAGCGATCTGGAGCGGCAGTTACCCCACCTGCAACGCTCACTCGATCGAGCGTTGCGGCAGAGCGCCCACGGGGGTGGCGCGGTTGACCGCAGGGATCTCCGCGGCAACGGAGAGCGCACAGCGGTAGGTCCCGACCCGGACGATCGGTCAGTCCTAGACCTGGACCTCGAGCTCGTCGAGCGCACGTTGGTGGAGTTCATCCGAGAGGAGGTGATCCGGCGAAGGGGGTTCGAACGGGTCGTGGTGGGTGTCTCTGGTGGTGTGGACTCTGCGGTTTCACTGTTCTTGGCCGAGCGCGCTTTGGGGGCGGACAACGTGTTCGGTTTTCGACTCCCGTACCGGAGCTCCAGCCAGGACTCACTGGACCATGCTCGGCTGGCCTTCGCTGCTACGGGAGCCCAGGAGCGCACCATCGAGATCACCGGTCCGGTGGACGCCTACATCGATGCGTTTGAGCCGGACATCTCCTCACTTCGGCGGGGTAACGTCTGCGCCCGCTTCCGGGCGGTCACTCTGTTCGATCAGAGCGCCAAGCTACGCGCACTTCCCTTGGGGACGGGCAACAAGAGCGAGCGACTCCTCGGCTATTACACATGGCACGCCGATGATTCGCCCCCGATCAACCCGCTAGGGGATCTGTTCAAGTCGCAGGTGTGGGCGTTGGCCCGGTACCTGGGAGTCCCGGCCGAGATCGTCGACAAACCCGCTTCGGCCGACCTGGTGGAAGGCGTGCACGACGAGGATGAAATCGGCGTCGGCTATGCTGATGCAGACCTCATTCTGCATTGGCTGCTGCGGGGCTATTCAGAACAGGACCTGGTGCGGGCGGGGTTCAATGCAGAGAAGACCGGGGTCGTCTGGGGCCGGCTGAACGGCACCCACTGGAAGCGGGAACTGCCCACCGTGGCCGTGCTCTCATCCAGCGCGATTGGCGAGTTCTACCTTCGTCCGGTGGATTACTAGCCACCCTCAGAGCCAACCCGTAATCTTGCGTCTGGCCGCTTCGATTGTGCCGACAGGTGTAAGCTCGCCATCGATGATGCCGGCTAACTCCTCCTCGGTCTTCCAGTGTGCTTCGATCTCGGAAAGCTCCAATTCCAGTAGGCGCTGTTCAGCCGCGTCGTGGGTGGCGATCTCGAGTGCGATGGCGCCAGTTCGACGAAGGTCGCCCAAGCTACGCCCTTCGCCACCCAACACGATGCGCTTGAGGTCCTGCGGGGATCCCGCTTCGCTGATGAGCCGCGCCGCGGAACGCACCCGGTTCTCCGAGGCCCCCGAGAAATGGTGGTAAGCCAGAACCCGTTGCGCCGTGCGCTCCGCCTCGGCCCCCTTCAGATACAGCCCACCGTCACCCACCCGACGGCACCGCGGGCAGCGTTGACGCAGGGTCATGGGGTCGTCGGGCGTCCCGTCGCCCGGGCGAAGCACGAGACGTTCCCGCTCCGAGAACTCGACTCGCCCGAACTCGAACCCACAATGGGCGCAGACCTGCCGGCCCCTCCAGGCCGATCCACCGAATCGCAGCCATCGCGCACCCTTGATCACCCCTTCAGGGGCATGCTCCCAGAGCATCCAGGCACCCATCCACCCCAGCCCCCCCGCAATACCGCCTACCAAGAGCGTCCCCACGCCGATTGACGTCCCCACCGCGATCTTGCGGTAGCTTCGCCTCCGCTCCAGGAGCTGGCGGCCGTAGCGCCACCACGCCTCTTCGGTGAGGTTCGCCCTCCCTACCCGCACGAGCTCGAGGGGCCCCAGCCGGAGCAGGGCGATGTTGTCCGTTTGGGACAGGAGTCGCGCCCGATCCGTGGTGGCCTTCTCCAGCTCCTCCAGGGCTTCCCACCGTTCCTCGATCGGAGCCAACGTCCAACGCTTACAACTGCGACAGATGGCCCAGAGCCGGCCCCTCGCGGGATCGAAGGCGATCCGCGAGCCCGTGGGGAAGTGCTCCAACTCCTCGTTGCGTTCGAAGGGCGCAGAGCAGATGAGGCAGCGAGTGAACACGTGAAGCGGGGGGCTGAAGTCGACTCTCGATGGGCCAGGTCTGGTACACCTCACCCGCTGGGAGTTGCAGGGTCCCGAGGCGGGCCGGTACGTTGAAAGGCGTGCGATTCATCAGGTACGCTAGTGGTGCGGGCGCTTGGGGCGTCCAGTGAGCGATCAGGTACTCGGGGTCATCCCCGCCCGGATCGCCTCGACCCGTCTCCCCCGTAAGCCGCTCCACCCCATCCTGGGTCGCCCACTCATCGAGTGGGTCTGGCGACGGGTCACGTCACTTGGGATCTGCGATGAAGTCGTGGTTGCCACAGACTCACTCGAGATCCGCGACGTATGCGCAGCGCTTGGCGCTCGGGTGGAAATGACGTCCTCGGCGCACCCCTCGGGCACCGACCGCGTCGCGGATGTCGCCCGGCGCCCCGCCTACGCCACCTTCCCGGTCATCGTCAATATCCAGGGTGACGAGCCGTTGGTTGAGGGGCCCACCGTGCGGGCCGCCCTGGCGGCAGTGCGGAAGGACGGGTGGGACGTAGGGACCTGTGCGGTCGAGATACAGAGCGAAGGGGAGTGGCGCGACCCCTCGGTCGTCAAGGTGGTGGTGGGGGAGCGGGGAAGGGCGCTCTACTTCTCGCGGGCACCGATCCCCTATTCCCGAGACGATGGCGAGTATGACGCCCACCGCCTCCGGCACGTTGGCGTGTACGTCTACCGGCGCACCGCATTGGAGCGCTGGGTCTCGTTACCCGAGACCGTGCTAGAGCGGACCGAGCGACTGGAGCAGCTTCGGCCGCTCGGAGACGGGATCGGCCTCGGTGTGCGAACCGTGGAGACCGCAGAGGCTGGTGTCGACACTCCAGCGGACGTCGCACGGGTCGAGGCTCGCCTGAGAGAATGGCGGCAGTCAGGTTATGTTTAGGTTTCCCGGAACGTCCCACAGGCGACTATGAGCGATCAAGGAAACACCAAGTACATCTTCGTGACGGGGGGCGTGGTTTCGTCGCTCGGGAAGGGGATCTCGGCCGCGTCGCTTGCGCTGCTACTCAAGGAGCGAGGACTCAAGGTCACCCTGCAGAAGTTCGATCCCTACATCAACGTCGACCCGGGAACGCTGTCGCCCTTCCAACACGGCGAGGTGTTCGTCACGGACGACGGGGCTGAGACCGATCTGGACCTCGGGCACTACGAGCGGTACCTGGACCAGTCGCTCTCGCAGGCGAACAACATCACCACAGGGCGGATCTATCAGACCGTCATCACCAAGGAGCGGCGGGGCGACTACCTGGGGTCGACCGTACAGGTCATCCCGCACATCACCGACGAGATCAAACGCGCCATCCGGCGTCTGTCCGTCGAACACGATGTGGTGATCACCGAGATCGGTGGCACGGTGGGCGACATCGAATCCCTCCCGTTCCTGGAGGCGATCCGACAGTTCCGTCAGGATGTGGGCCGTGCCAACGTGATCTTCATTCACCTCACCCTCGTACCCTACATCGCCGCCGCAGGTGAGCTGAAGACCAAGCCGACCCAGCATTCCGTCAGGGAACTCATGCAGATCGGGATCCAGCCGGACGTCCTAATCTGCCGGGCCGAGCGGCCTCTGGACGATGGGATCCGGAAAAAGATCGCGCTGTTCACGAACGTGGAACCCGAGGCGGTCATCGAGGCCCAGGACGTGGAGAGCATCTACCAGGTGCCCATGGAGCTTCGACGGCAGAAACTCGACGACGTCGTCCTGCAGCGCTTCGGACTGGATCTTCCACCGGCAGATCTGGGCCCTTGGACCACGATGGTGGAGACGTCCATGCAGCCCAGCCGGGGGGCCGTCCGTATCGCGGTGGTGGGGAAGTACACGTCCCTGGTCGACTCCTACAAGTCGGTCCAACAGGCGCTACTCCACGGGGGGATCGCCAACGACGTCGGTGTGGAGATCGACTGGCTCTCGAGCGAGGCCTTCGACACCGACTCAGCGGCCTCGCGGTTGGCGCCCTACGACGGGGTGTTGATTCCCGGAGGTTTCGGCCCTCGGGGGATCGAGGGGATGGTCGCGGCCATCCGGCACGCGCGCGAGAGCGATCTGCCCTTTTTTGGGATCTGCCTGGGTCTCCAGTGCGCGGTGATCGAGTTCGCACGAAACGTGTGTGGGCTGGAGGAGTCTCACTCCCTCGAGTTCCAGGAGGACACCGCTGATCCGGTGATCTGCCTCATGGATTCACAACACCAGGTGACGCGTAAGGGTGGTACGATGCGCCTGGGGGCCTACAAGGCCACGCTGGATCCGGGATCGCTGGCGGCCCGCATCTACGGACAAGGGGAGGTGAGCGAGCGGCACCGGCACCGCTTCGAGGTCAACAACGACTACCGGGATACCCTTACCCGCGCGGGCTTGAGAATCAGTGGAGAATGGACCGAGGGTGGCCTGGTGGAGATCATCGAGCTGTCCGATCACCCCTGGTTCCTCGCCGGCCAGTTCCATCCGGAGCTCAAGAGTCGCCCCATGCGCCCCCACCCGCTGTTCGCGTCGTTCATTGCGGCGGCAGTCCGACGTCGCGACGGCTTGCCGATGGGCGCCGGAGCGCCCGCGAGCCAAGACGCGCGCGCGGGGATGGCCGAACCGGCCGACGCCCCCGCAGGCTGACGTCAGACCCAGTGATGTTCGAGGAGTTCTTTCTCATTGCGGGTCCCTGCGTTCTGGAGGACGACTCCTTACACATGCGGGTCGCGGGGGCGGTGGCCGAAATCGGGAGGGAGTTCGGGCTGCCCGTGGTGTTCAAAGCCTCCTTCGATAAGGCGAACCGCTCCGGCGTGGCCTCGGCTCGCGGCCCGGGGTTCGAGCGGGGTCTGGAGCAGTTGGCCCGGGTCCACGCTGAGACGGGGCTGCCGGTGCTGACCGACATTCACGTCCCTGAACAGGCGGCGGCTGCCGCCGACGCGGTGCAGGCCCTCCAGATCCCCGCGTTCCTCTGTAGGCAGACCGACCTGCTGGTGGCCGCGGGACGGACCGGCCTGCCGGTGGCGATCAAGAAGGGCCAGTGGATGGAGCCGGAGGAAATGGCGGGGGCGGTGGCGAAGGTCCGTTCCGGGGGAAGCGACGAAATCGCGCTCACAGAGCGGGGGACCTTCATGGGATATGGAGACCTGGTCGTAGACATGCGGTCTTTCCAGCGCATGCGGACGGCCACCGGCGTTCCCACCATCTTCGATGGCACCCATTCGGTGCAGCGGCCCGGGCGAGGCGAAGGGCGATCGGGCGGCGATCCTCAGTACATCCCGGCGCTGGTCAGGGCGGCCGTTGCCGCGGGATGCGACGGGCTCTTTCTGGAGACTCATCCCAATCCGGCCGCGGCACCCTCGGATGCCACCAACATGCTGCCACTGCCGGCGCTACGTGACGTCGTGCAGCAGGCCCTGGAGGTCCGTGCGGCTCTGCAGGCGCCCTGAACCGCTTGCCCCGATCTTCCGGCCCCTCCGCGGGTAGCAATCCCAGCAGTCCGCACGACGCATGAGTCTCATAACTTTTCTTGAGCCCAGGGGCCTGGAGCGAGCGTTGGAACGCCACTACGAGGAGCGAGAGGATGGGTGAGCGGGAAGTAGCGACACCGCCCGTCGACGCGCGTCCTCTGGAGACCACCGCGGCCTCCACCTCCCAGACCGACGTCGTGGGAGTGGGCCGACGGGTGCTGGAGCTGGAGGGGAGGGCCGTCCTGGAGCTCGCCAGCCGGTTGGGTGAGGGGTTCCGACAAGCGGTCACCCAATTGGAGCGCTCCCAGGGTAGGATCATCGTCTCGGGCATCGGCAAGAGCGGGATCGTAGCGCGCAAGATCGCCGCGACGCTCACGTCGACCGGTAGCCCGGCCCTTTTCCTTCATCCCGTCGAAGGCCTCCACGGTGACCTCGGCATCGTGGGTACCGACGACGTGGCGATCCTGGTATCCAAGAGCGGCGAGACCGAAGAGCTGTATCCGCTCCTCAGCTACCTGACTCGCACGGGTGTGCCGGTGATTGCCCTGACCCGTCCGGGCTCAGGGTTGGCCCGTCACGCGGTGGCGGTGCTGGACTGCGATGTCCCTGCCGAGGCGTGTCCCATGGACCTGGCCCCCACCGCGTCGTCTACTGCGGCCTTGGCCATGGGCGATGCGTTGGCGATGGCACTCCTGGAAGGGAAGGGCTTCCACGCGGAGGACTTCGCCCGGCTTCACCCCGGGGGCAGCCTGGGCCGCAGGCTGACCGTGCGGGTAGAGGACGTCATGGTGGGAGAGGATTATCCAGCGCTCTCGGCTGGACGGCTCATGAAGGACTGCATCGTCCCATTAGCGGAGCAGCGGGGCACCGTACCGATCGTCGACGAAGCGTCCCGGGTGGTCGGGGTTGTGACATCCGGGGATCTCACCCGTCTCATGGAGCGGGAGCTGGATTTCCTGACGGTTCCCGTGGCAGACGTCATGACGCGAGCTCCTAAGGTCACGCAGGTGGGGCAGCTCGGTTCGTCGGCGGCGCGGGTAATGCAGGAGCATCGGGTGATGGCGCTGCCAGTTACTGACGGAGAGGGTAGGCTATGTGGCGTGGTGCATCTTCACGATCTCATGCAAGCGGGGGTTCTGTGAGTCGAAGCCGGGGCGCGATGCGCAGAGGCTGCGTAGTGTGGGTGCTCGTGCTACTCGGGGCCGGGTGTACGGAAACCACGACCACCAACGTGGTGTCCGAAGACCTCATTGGTCTGGATGCCGACAATCTGGTGCTCGGCATGACGCACCAGATGACGAACAACGGGGTGCGTTACGCAGAGCTCCAGGCAGATACTGCCTACTATTTCCAGAACGAGGGGAAGTACGAACTCCATCAGCTCTCCCTCGTGGTGCGCACGACCGCGGGTGTGGAGCGGGCCACCATGACCGCCGAGTGGGGCGAGCTCATGGAGGCGAACGAGAGCATGATCGCGAGGCGCAACGTCGTGCTGGTCCTCCCGGACCGCGACGGAAGGCTCGAGACCTCCGAGCTCTTTTACGATCCTGTGAACGAGCGCTTCTGGAGCGACTCCGCCACGGTGTTCACGGAGGGCAGCCGGGTGACTCGCGGCACGGGCTTCGAGTCGGACCTGAACTTCCAGAACGTGTCGGTGCGGGGTGCCAGTATCCGCGGGCGTAGTCCACTGCGCTTCTAGCGAATGGGGCCTCGTGTCCTCCTCTGGGGTGCGCTGGCGGTCTGCGCGCCTAGCCCACTACTGGCGCAAAACGGCTGTAGTGTCCCCTCCTCGGATCGCATGCAGATCCTGGGGTCAGGAACCGCGGCGGAGGTCTACATCTTCAACCGCGCCACGGTGGTTTGCGACGATGGTCTCGTCATCCGCTCCGACTCCGCGGTGATCTTCCCTGCGCAGCGGCTCTCCCGGTTGTTCGGGCGGGTGAGCTTCGATGAGGGCGGTCGTGTGCTCACCGCGGATCGCGCCGACTATTACTCGGGAGACGAGCGCTTACAGGCCTGGGGAACCGTGGCCCTCGAGGACTCGGCGCAGGGCTCGCGGATGGAGGGTGAGCAGCTGGACTACCTGCGCGCGTCGGATACCCGCCCGGAGCAACGGATCACCATGACCGGCCCGTCGGTTTCGGCGACGGTGGTGCCCCGCGCGAGGCAAACGCCGACCGCTCCTGTCCAACCCAGCCTTCAGGTCGCGGACACCCTCGGACCCATGATCGACCTCGACTCGTTGGCCGGCTTCACCGCCGAGGTACCGCCGGCCGAGCGGGAGGTCAGCATACCCATTTGGATTCCGCTGCCGGCGGGGGCGGTCTGGCGCACGTCGATCCGGGTCACGCTGCCCGCAGATTCGCCCCCGGTGCTGCCGGCTACGCCCCCCACCCAACCCCCTGCCACAGGCGAGAGCCTCCCACCAGACCCGATGCAAGAGAGCGATCCTGGCCCACCCTACCATGTGACCGCTTCGCGCCGGATCACCATCCACGGCGAGAACACCTTCGAGGCCGAGGGAGACGTCGAGGTCGAGCGCGAAGGGCTCCTCGCCTATGGCGACCGGATGCGCTTCGACGAGGCGCTCGGCGAGCTTCACCTGGTCGGTCGAGCGATGACCGAAGGGGAGGGCTACGAGCTGAGTGGCCAGGCCCTGTCGCTGGTGATGGACGGGCAGTCCGTCAGTGAGGTCGTGGCCCGGGACGAAGCCATCCTCTCCACGTCCGAGATCGACGTGCGGGCGCAGAGGATTCGCCTCTTTGTCGCGGATTCGACGCTCGATCGGCTGTCCGCCGGGCTGCTGGGGCCGGCCGACACCGTGCCGGTGGTGGGGAGCGGGGGGGCCGACGGCGTGCTGGCGTGGATCCAGATCAGTCCCGACCCCATGGACTCGACCCGGGCGGACGCCGTCGCCGAGGATTTCCGGCTGACGGCCGATTCGTTGGACGTCTGGACGCCGGGTGAGGTGTTGGACCGCGTCACCGCCATCGGGCGGGCACGCGGAGATGCGTTTTCTGGCGATTCGGTGGATGCCGAGAACACGCCCGAGGTGGCCCACAACGACTGGCTGGAAGGGGACACCATCGTGGCTGTGTTCGTCGAGGATACGCTCGCGCGGTCCACGGATGTCGAAAAGAGGGGAGGGTACAACCTGGAGGAACTACTCGCGCGAGGGAGTGCGCGCAGCCTCTACCGTTTGCAGCCCAGCGACAGCACCCAAGCGCAGCCGGGGCGCCTCGCCTTACATTATGTGGTCGGGGATTCCATTCGGATCAGCATGGTCGACGGGGCCGTGGACCGGATGGAGGTAAGGGGCCAGACGCAGGGGATCCACCTGGAGCCGCTGCCGCCCTCGGACAGCGCCGCGGCAGACACGTTGGGTGCGGACACCCTGGGGGTGGACTCCACGACAGTGCCCCCCGACACGGTGATGGAGGTGGGCGGCGACGACTCACGCCCCCAGGAGCCGCGAAAGAACGACCTGGGACAGCCGGTGGCGGCGTCCAGGAGTGGGCGAGAAGGGGTATGAGCCTATGACAGACGAGACCGGGGGACCTTTCGAGGTCTGGGACGCCGATACCGACGCGGCGAAGGGCGATGTGGGCGTGCAGGCGCCAGAGCCCCACAGGAGTCGGTTCTGGGCCCAAGACCTCAGGAAGTCCTACCGCAAGCGGCGCGTTGTCGACGGGGTGGCCATCGAGGTCACCCAGGGCGAGATCGTGGGCCTGCTTGGCCCCAACGGGGCGGGGAAGACGACCACGTTCTATATGATGGTCGGGCTCATCGCGCCTGAGCTGGGGCACGTCCACCTGGACGACCAAGACATCACCAGAATGCCCATGTACAAGCGGGCCCGGAAGGGCGTCGGGTATCTGGCCCAGGAGCCTTCGGTGTTCAGGAAACTGACGGTCGCTGAAAACGTGTTGGCGATTCTGGAAACGCTGAAGCTGCCCAAGGCCGAGGAAAAGGCCCGGCTAGAGCAGCTGCTGGCGGAGCTGTCCCTGACCCACCTGCGGGACTCGAAGGCCTACGCCCTTTCAGGCGGCGAACGGCGCCGTCTCGAGATTACGCGGGCCCTCGTCCAGCGCCCCAAGTTCATGCTGCTGGATGAGCCTTTCGCGGGCATCGATCCCATTGCGGTCAACGACATCCAGACCATCGTGCGCGAGCTCAAGACGCGTGACATCGGAGTCATCATTTCCGACCACAACGTCGAGCAAACCCTGGAAATCGTCGATCGGGCATACATTATGTATGAGGGACGCATCAGAGTGTCCGGTTCAGTCTCGGAACTCGTTTGGAATGATGAAGTTGCGGAGATCTATCTGGGGCCCACGTTGACCGCCCGGATGCGGCAGCGGTATCCCCAGCCCAGTTAACGAGCGGTTAGGGCGGGTCATGGCTTTCAACACGAAGCTTTACCAGAACACGCAGCTCAAGCAGGAGATGAAGATCAACCCACGCCTGTATCAGGCGATGGAGTTGCTCTATATGCCCCTGCTGGATCTCCAACAGCACCTCAAGCAGGAGATGGCGGAGAATCCTTTCCTGGAGATGCAGGAGGCCGATGTCGAGGAAGACGTAGAGATCACCGAGGAGGGTGCCGAAGAGCAGGACGAGGATGAGATGGACTGGGAGGAGATCCTCCTGGATGGATTCGACGTCGGAGGCCGGCGTCAGCAATACGAGCAGAAGGAGTTCTTCCAACCCACCCCGGTCGCCTCCCAGGATCTGCAGGACTACCTGTTCGAACAGCTTCGTCACTCGGACCTGGGCGAACGCGAGATGCGAATGGGCGAGGAGATCATCGGCAACGTCGACGACGATGGTTCGCTCTCGTGCGGGCTGGATCAGGTCGTGACGGGCGTCAACGACTGGCTGGACGAGGCTCGGGCCGTCTCGCGCGATCGCATTGCCGGGCTGGCCGACGAAGATGAGGCCGAGTACCGCCACGAGCTCGCGTTATTGGATGAGATCTTCAAGCCGTACGAGCTGGAAGAAGCCGAAGCCGTGCTCAAGATCGTCCAGCTCTTCGATCCCCCGGGCATCGCCGCCCGTGACCTGCGCGAGTCGATCCTCATTCAGCTCCGCCAGCGTGGCGACCAGGAGAGCGCTGCGGCTCAGATCGTCGAACACCACTTCGACGATCTCCTGAACCACCGTTGGTCCGACGTCGCCAAGGCAATGGGTATCTCACCCAAGGACGTTCAGGACGCTGCCGACGAAATCTCCAAGCTAGATCCCAAGCCTGGGCTCAAGTACTCGGCTGCGCCGGACCACTACGTCATCCCGGACCTCATCGTCGAAGACGTACAGGGGGAGTACATGGTGTTCGTGAACGACACCAGCTTGCCCCGGTTGCGCATCTCGCAGGCCTACCGCGAAGTGGCCCGCGACAAGAATCAGTTCAAGGGCGAGAACAAGGAGTTCATCTCGTCGAAGCTCAATTCCGCGAACTGGATGATCCAGGCCATCGAGCAGCGTCGCCAGACGATGCTCAAGGTGATGAACTACATTGTTGACCGGCAGCGCGCGTTTTTCGACAAGGGCGTGCAGCACCTCAAGCCGCTCACACTGCGCGAAGTCGCCGAACACATCGACATGCATGAGTCCACCGTGTCCAGGGTCACGAACGAGAAGTTCGTGCAGACCCCGCGCGGGGTGTACTCGCTCAAGTTCTTCTTTTCCAGCGGACTTTCCACGGCCACGGGCGAGGACATATCTGCGCGCGGCGTAAAAGCCAAGATCCGAAAACTCGTGGATGAAGAGGATTCCAAGAAACCGCTCACCGATCAAACGATCGTGAATCTTCTCAAGTCGGACGGGGTGAAGATCGCCCGTCGCACTGTGGCCAAATACCGCGACCAGCTCGGGATTCTTCCCGCGCGGATGCGGAAGCGCGTCTGACCTCGGGGTCGGAGGGCGTGCGCCGGCACGACTTCGCGGTTGTGGTGCCGGCCTTCAACGAGGCGCCTGTTATTTCGGCCCTCGTCACTGAGCTGCGGGCGGCGTTCGAGGCACACGGTCTGGATGGCGAGGTCATCCTGGTCGATGACGGCTCTACGGATGGCACGGGTGATATCGCGGAAGCCGAAACCGACGAATGGCCCAACTTTCGGGTACTGCGTCATCGTACGAATCGCGGTAAGACCGAAGCGATGGTGACGGCCGCAGAGGCGACCGACAAGACCTTCCTCGTCCTCTTCGATGCCGACCTACAACACACACCCGACGAGATTCCTCGGTTCTTGGACAAGCTCGATGAAGGCTGGGACATCGTGACTGCCCGTAAGGTGGGTGCCTACGACAAGCGTGCGGTGTCGTCTGTGTACAACCGCCTGAGCCGCTGGATCTTTCGAGTACCCGTGTCGGACCTGAACTCCATGAAGGCGTTCAAGCGCGAGGTGTTGGACGAGATCGCCCTAAGGCACGACTGGCATCGGTTCTTCGTGGTGATGGCACACAACCGCGGGTACAGTGTGACCGAGATCGATGTCACACTTCATCCTCGGCGGGCCGGGACCTCGAAGTTTCGAGGGCCTCTACGGGTAGTGGTGGGTGTGCTCGATTTGGTGGCGGTGTGGTTTCTGTTGCTGTTTTCGCGTAAGCCGCTGGTGCTGTTCGGAGTCACCGGCATGGGACTGATTGTCTTGGGGTTGGCGGTGGCGGCGGGCGCGTTCTACTGGCGGTTCGTGCTTGGCCAAGGGTTTCGGCCTCTGCTCTACCTGGTCGCGTTGTTGGAAACCGTGGGCTTCCTCCTGCTCGGATTCGGTTTGGTGTCGGAGATGATCGCGCAGCTGCGGGTGGAAGTCGACAGCCTGAAGCGAGACGTGGAGCGCCTCGAACCGGGTGCGGACGAAGCGTGACCTCCTCGTCCGGGAAGCCAAGGGTGCTCGTCGTGGTGGGCACCAGGCCCGAGGCGATCAAGATGGCTCCGGTGGTCCGAGCGCTCGAGGAGCGGGACGGGGAAGTGGAGCCCGTAGTGGCGCTGACGGGGCAGCACACCTCGATGGTGGATCAGGTGCTCGAGGTGTTTGGCTACCGGCCTGCGTTCGATCTCGAGATCATGAAGCCGGGGCAGACCTTGTATGATGTGGCCGACGGTTGTCTGAAAGGCCTCCGGGAAGTGCTTGCCGAAGTACGACCGTCCGCGCTACTCGTGCAGGGGGATACCGCGAGTGTCTTCTTTGGGGCGCTGGCCGCCTTTTTTGAACGGGTGAAGGTGGGGCACGTAGAAGCTGGGCTTCGTAGCCATGACAAATGGTCTCCGTACCCGGAGGAGATCTTCAGGCGCCTGACCGACGTGGCCACCGACTTCTATTTTGCCCCCACGGCTGGCGCTCAAAACAACCTGCTGGCCGAGGATATCCACCCCGACCTGGTATCGGTGACGGGGAACACGGTGGTCGATGCCTTGATACAGGTCACGGCCTCCGCGCACCAAGCCAGCCATCCGGTAGTTCGGCAGTTGTTGGCGGGAGCTCGGAGGCTGGTGTTGTTGACCGCGCACCGTCGGGAGTCGTTCGGGAAGCCGCTGGAAGATGTGTTCGGGTCGGTGCGAACGTTGGCGGACCGCCACGAGGAGTTGGACGTGCTCTATCCGGTGCATCCGAACCCTCAGGTTCTCGAGCCGGCGCAGGCTCTGTTGGCGGATCACCCCCGCATTCACTTGGTGGATCCCTTGGGGTACGTCGACCTAGTCCGCTGTCTGGAACGCGCTGACCTGGTGCTGACCGATTCTGGTGGTATCCAGGAGGAGGCGCCCACGTTCGGTGTCCCGGTCCTGGTGCTTCGGGAGGTGACGGAGCGGCCGGAGGGGGTCCGTGCCGGTGTCGCCACCTTGGTGGGTACCCACGGAGACCGGATCCTGCGTGAGGCGGAGCGCGCACTGGCAGGTCCAGAGGGCACTCCGCCCCACAATCCCTACGGCGACGGTCGGGCCGGCGAGCGGATCGCCGACGTGTTGATCGCGGGGCTTACCGGCAGCGCGCGTCGCACGCAGGACTGGACACCCGCGGTGCAGGTGACCGCATGAACATCCTCATGCACTGCGTATATTTTCCTCCGGAGGTTGGAGGGCTCGAGAGCCACGTCTACTACCTGTGCCGCTCCCTGGTGAAATCGGGTCATTCGGTCACCGTTGTGACGTCGCGGTCGCAGCCCGGTGTGCCCGCCCGGCAAATGATGGAGGGGATCGAGGTGTTCCGGACCTGGTTCCCGAGCCGTAACCCCGTCGGCTGGATCGCCCACGCCCTCGGTTCGGCACCCCGCACGCGGCGGCTCGGGTACCGCGCCGACGTCGTGCACGCCCAGGCTTTTCAGTCGGTACCGCCCTGTGCGTGGGCGGCGAGGGGGAGGGACCTGCCGTTTGTGGCCACGTTGCACACGTCGCACTTCCTCCAGCGGGCGGAGAAGCCGGCCTGGCAGGGTGTGCTCAGGCGCACCGTCCAGGCACCGGACTACCTCTTCGCTGCCAGCACCGAGATTGCCGAGGTAGGGCAGAGGCTGGCACCAGGAACCCGGGTAGAGGCGCTTACCAACGGTGTCGAGACCGATCTGTTCCGACCGGTGAAGCCGGCGATCCCCAGGGGGGACCGCCGGCGCGTGATCGTTCCCCGCCGGCTGTTCGAAAAGAACGGGGTGGAGTACTTCATTCGAGCGATGCCGCTCATCGCAGGTGAGCTCGACGTGGAGGCCTTACTCGTGGGAGACGGACCGGAACGGGAGAAACTGGAGGCGTTGGCCAGCGACTTGGGCGTATCCGACCGGGTGCGCTTCCTTGGGGCCCAACCCAACTCGGAGATGGCCTCCCTATTGTGTTCGGCTGAGTTATCCGTCTTCCCGTCGTTGATGGAAGCCACGTCGGTTGCTGCGTTGGAGAGCCTCGCATGCGAGGTTCCGGTGGCGGCGTCGGCCGTCGGCGGACTCCCGGAGATCATCGATGACCAAGTCGGTGGACTGTTCGAGCCTGCCGACCCCGAGAGCCTCGCCGAGAAGGTGGTCGAGCTGTTGGGGCAGCTGGAGCTTCCGGAACGGGGGAAGCGCGGCCGACAGCGGGTGCAGGAGAGCTGGAGCAACCAACGTTTGGCGGATCGACACCTGGAAGTGTACGAAGACCTTCTAAGGGCCCAACGCGGGCGCACGTGGAGTCAATCGCGGAAGAGCACGGGGACCCAACGTAGTGGCTAAGAAGAACAAGCGTCGAGCGGACAAGCCCGACGCCAAGCAAGCCAATAAGCCTGCCGCGCGGGTGTCGGCTCAGGAGCCCACCCCGTGGCCTCGTTGGGCACCCATCGCGGTCTACGCTCTCGTAACGTTGATCCTGTTCCGCAAGTTCGTCTTTTCTGCGGACATGCTGTTCGGTCACGACACCCTGGGCTTGGGTTACGTGGCCCGCCTCTTCTTTGCGGAAGCCCTCCGGGAGGGGTCATTCCCGCTCTGGAACCCCTTCATCCTGGGCGGGACCCCCTTCCTGAATGCGCTTTCGGGTGGGGACTCACTCTATCCCACCTCGCTGCTCCTGATGCTCGTGGAACCGTATCGGGCGCTCGGCTGGAAGCTGGTCATCCACGTCTTCTTGGCCGGCGTGTTCATGTACGGGTGGATGCGGGCGATCGGGACCGGGCGAGCCGCCGCGTTCGTCTCGGGTCTGGCGTATTTGTTGGCGCCCTTCCTGGTGACGCAGGTCTATCCTGGCGGAGACGGCAAGCTGATGGTCACCGCCCTGGCGCCCCTGGTGTTCTGGATGTCCGAGGGGTTGCTCGAAGGAAAGGGCGTCAAGTGGTTCGGCGGCTTTGCCGCGAGTGTGGGCTTGGTGTTGCTGACCACCCAGTTTCAGATGGCGTACTTTCTGTTTGGGGCCGTGGGGGTGTATGCCATCGTTCGGGCAGTGAGGTTCTGGCGCGCCGGAAGTGCGGCTGTGGGACTTCGTCGGTTGGGACTGTTCCTAGCGGCCGCGTTCTTGGGCGTGGGCATCTCGGCTGTCCAGCTTCTACCCGCGGTCGACTACGTGACCGAGTACAGTCGACGCACCGCCACCACCACGGAAGCCTCGCCCGAGGAGGCACGCGCCTACGGAAGCAGCTACTCCATGCATCAGGAGGAGGCGATGGCGCTCCTGGCCCCCGAGTTCGTCGGAAACGGCGTGCGAGGCGGCACCGCGTGGGCCGATGGCACGTACTGGGGCCGAAACGACCTGAAGTTGAACCACGAGTACTTTGGCATCGTGGTGCTGCTGTTGGCCGGACTGGGCCTGTTCTTCGGAGTGCGCAACGGACGTGAGTGGCCGTTCGCGGGCATCGGCCTGCTGGCATTGCTGTTCGCACTCGGAGCCCACACACCCGTGTGGCGCCTGTTCTTCGAGTTCGTCCCGGGCGTCAACCTGTTCCGAGCGCCCGGGATGGTGCAGTACCTGACCGGTCTCATGGCGATTGCGCTCGGGGGCATGGGTTTGGACCGTCTGCTGCAGGGTGGGGCTGTAGGATGGGAGCGCCTCAAGAAGTGGATGTTCGGCCTGGTGGGGGTGCTCGGACTGCTGACGGTGTTGGCCGCCACGGGTATTCTGCAGTCGCTCTGGATGTCAGTGGTGTATCCGTCCGCGTCCGAGCGGGCGATGGCCGCCTTCAGCCGGGCGGAGCCCTTCATCATGCGGGGCTTTCTCACGGCTACCGCCTTGGCGGGGCTGGCCGCCCTCTTGGTGGTGCTGTTCAAGGACCGTCGGGTACCGGCCGCGGGTCTGGTGGCCGGGCTCGGGCTGCTGATCGGGATCGACGCCATCCGGGTCAACGACTCCTTCATCCAGACCTTCGACGTCCGCGCCTGGGCTGCTCCTGACGCGAACATGCAGTTCCTGCGAGGTCAGCAGCGGGGGCCCGAACCGGAACGGGTGTTGTCGCTGATGCCGCCCGCAGGGCAGGACGTGAAGCCTGCGCTCTACTCCGTGGAGCTGGCTGGGGGCCACCACCCCAACGATATCGGGCGTTACCGGGAGCTGCTGGGAATGGAGGGCGGCGGGCAGCCCGATAACCTGCTGAGAGGCCCCCAGATCTCGCAGATCCTGAACGTGCGTTATCTGGTTTGGCCCGAGGCTCAATTTGGGGGTCCTCCCGTGGAGGGTCTGGAGCCGCTCTCGGCCGTGCGGCTACAGGACGGGAGCGTCTATTCGGCAGTCTATCCTTGGAACGGGCTTCCCAGGGCTCGTCTGGTGGCCGGGGTGGCTGTGGTCGATGATGCGGAAGCCGTCGCCTACATGATGGGTCCCGATTTCGACCCCAGAGCCGAGGTGGTGCTCCCCGAGGCCTTGACCAACCCTCTGGCCCCCGGACCCGTCGAAGGGTCCGTCACGTGGGGAGCGCACGAAAACAACCGACTGGTGCTCGACGTCCAGTCGGATCGTGAGGCGCTGCTGGTGGTTGCCGACAACTGGTATCCCGCCTGGCGCGCCACCGTCAACGGGGAGGAAACGGAGCTATTGAGGGCGTACCATACGCTTCGGGCCGTACGGGTTCCTGCGGGTCAGAGCAGGGTGGAGATGGCGTTTGATGGGGGTGTGCTCCTGCCCGGCCTGCTGGTGAGTCTGCTCTCACTACTCGTGGTGCTGGGGACGTTCGTGTGGTCGCGCTTCCGGCCCACTCCCGTGCCAGACGCCGCGGTGTGACCACTGCGTCACCGTCACGGATCGGATCGGTGTTTCGTCGGATCCTCCAACTGGCGGCGACGGTCCTGGTCACCTGGTTCATCCTACGCAGCGTGGGCGTGTCAGTGGCGGAGGTCCGAGCGCTGGAGCCCCAATGGTGGCGCCCGCGGGTGGGTCCCCTGTTAGGAGCATCCGCACTCCTGGCTGCGGCCTACGGGCTTTCCGCCGTCCTCTGGGTCTGGATGGCCCGAGAACTGGGCGCGCAGGACCTGGCGCTCAGGGGAGGTGTGGGCGCCTACCTGGTGGCCAACCTCGGCCGCTACGTTCCTGGGAAGGTATGGCAGATCTTAGGCCTCGCGTATCTTGCTGGTCGCGAGGGAGTGGATCCTCCGGTAGCGACCAGCGCAGCGATCTTGGGGCAGGCCTTCTCTCTCGCCGGTGCCTGTTTGGTCGGATCGCTGGCGTTGCTGAACGGGCCGGCCGAGCTCAGGGGGTTTGCTCCTTGGGTCATGGGCACGTTGGGCCTTGGAGTTCTTCTTACGCTGTCGAGAGGGTTGATGGCCCGTGGACTGGGCATGTGGTCCAGATTACTGAAGAAGGGAGCCGCCCCCGTTCCGCCGAACCGTACGTTCGGGGTACGGTGGGCGGCCGCCTACGCGGTGAATTGGCTGGTCTACGGGGCTGCGTTCGTCCTGTTCGTTCGCGCTTTCGAAGGGGCACCATCGGGTGAGTTCCTCGCGCTCACGTCAGGCTTCGTGGCGGCCTACCTCCTCGGGTATATGGCGCTGTTCGCTCCCGCTGGCATCGGGATTCGCGAGGGAGCCCTGGTCGCGCTGCTAACCCCCGTATTGGGTATGGGCGCCGTAGCGGTGGCGGTCTGGTCGCGCCTCTGGCTCACGGTGGTGGAACTGCTGTCGGCGCTGGGGTTCGGCACGAGCACCCTCAAACACGCGGTGGCGGCTGGTCGGGAGGGGGCCCGTGTCGGCTGAGCAGCAGTTCCTCGTCATCATTCCCACGTACAACGAACGCAGGAACGTCGGGCATATCGTGCCCATGGTGGCCGGTCAGGACCCTCGCATCCATGTGCTGGTCGTGGACGACAATTCTCCGGATGGCACCGGGATCGAAGCGGATCGAATGGCGGCCGACAATCCTCGCATCCACGTGCTGCACAGGGCTGGCAAGGAAGGGTTGGGGAAGGCCTATATCGACGGCTTCAAGTGGGGATTGGAGCGTGGGTTCGACCTCTTCTTCGAAATGGATGCCGACCTCTCCCATCCGCCCAACGCGCTGCCGAAGTTCATCGAGAAGTCCGAAGCCGGGTGTTCGGTCATCGTGGGATCGCGCTATGTCGGAGGGCGGGTCGCGGTGGTAAACTGGCCGCTGACCCGCCTCATGTTGAGTCTCTTCGGAAGTCTCTATGCTCGTGTGATTACACGACTTCCGCTCTCGGATGCAACGGGTGGATTCAACTGCTTTCACCGGGAAGTCCTGGAGGCCCTGGACCTGGACCGGATTCAGTCCAGCGGCTACACGTTTCAGATCGAGTTGAAGCTGCGGGCTTGGCGCAAGGGGTTTCAGTTGTGCGAGATTCCGGTCATCTTCACGGAACGCGCTGAAGGGGAGTCGAAGATGTCGAAACGGATCGTGCGTGAGGCCGTGTGGCGCGTCTGGCAGCTCCGCTTCATGGATCTCTTCGGGAAGCTGTAGTGGCTCTACACCACCTACTCTATCGTTGTCCGCGATGCGGGAACGACCCCACCCAAGGGGAAAAGGACCGGGCCGTGTGCTCGGCCTGCGGACGCACCTACGTTCGGGTGCGTGAGGGCCGAAAGATTCGGATCATCGAATCGACAGGGAAGGTCGAGCGCGCGTTGGTGCAGACGCTCGTGGGCGATATTGCGCGGCTGGGCGGATCTCTAGGGACGGCGCGTAAGGCGGACGGCACCGTCGAACACCATGCCGACGTCGTCATGCGTAGATCGACCCATGAGGATGCCATCGTGCATGAAGGGCGGCTCCTCGGGTATGTGGAGCGCATGGGAGACCCGATGCCAGGTACGGTCTCGATCGACGAGCAGTGGATCCACTTCCGGCCCGAGTCGGGGCTGACCCAGAAGTGGTCGTTGATGGCGCTTCGGGCCGTGCAGACGAGCTCCTCAGCGCTGCAGATCTCGCTCGGAAAGGGCGACATCGTTCAATTCAAGTTCCTCAAGGATTCTCCCTTCCGGTGGGAGGACCTCCTTCGCAGTCTCTTGACCAGTGCCTATCGGCGGGAAGGGAAGGGCGAGATCATCGAATACCAACCCCGGATCGTGGCCGCATGACTGCCGACCCTGGGCGAGCCTCCCGGCCGTCACCGGCCGCCCCCTGGCGTGCGTCCGCATACGGCGCTTGCAAAGCCCTGATGCGATACGTGCTGATGCCGCTACTCGCGCGGGTGGATGTGGAAGGGCGGGAGAATATCCCCGCCGAGGGGCCCTTCTTTCTAATCCCGAACCACCAGAGTGTGCTGGATCCGCTCATCATCCAGGCGCTCTGCCCCCGACCACTCTTTTCCATGGTGAAGAGCACGCAGTACACCAGTCGGATCATGCGCTGGCTGCTGCCCCGCATCGGGGCCTTTCCCGTGCGTCGCTATCAGACCGATCCCCAAGCGGTCCGTATGGTCCTGAGACTCGTGGACGAAGAGAAGGGGATTGGGATCTATCCCGAGGGCGAGCGGTCCTGGGATGGGCAGCTGCAGCCGCTTCGGCGTGGCACCATTCGGGTGCTGCTCCGGGAGGGCATTCCCATCGTGCCCGTCGGCATTGCAGGGTCGTACGACGTGTGGCCTCGCTGGAGCCGCCGGCCACGGCGGTGTCGCGTGAGTCTGCGCTACGGGAAACCCATCGTGTTCGGCTCCCACCTGGACCGCACAGCCCGCGAGGCGGCCTTGCCCGAGGCCCGAAGTCGGCTGGAGTCCGCCTTGCGCGAGCTCATCGACGAGGCCAGTGGGCGTCGGGAGGGAGAGGAGCGCGCCTCCGACGAACGGCCGCAGGGTGCGCCCCGGGCCGATCCCAAGGAACGCTGGGCGTGAGCGAGCCCTTCATCGGGAAAGAGTACTACGACCGCTCCGACTACTTCGAAGGCAACGCCGACCACCTGACGGACCTGGACAGTCCGTTTCAGCAGTATCGGGTCCGCAAGGTTCTGGGGATTCACGCACCTGGCCCCGAGGACCGGGTCGTGGACCTGGGTTGTGGTTGGGGTACGTTCTGTTTCGCGCTCGCACCTGCCGTCAAGGACATCGTGGGAGTGGACTTCAGCAAGAAGTCTATCGAACTGTGTGAGAAGCGGCTCGCCCACACCTCTTTCGACAACGTTCGGTTCGTGTGTGCGGACGGGGGCGACACCGGTCTCCCCGCCGGAACGTTCGACCTGGTGATCGCTGCGGATCTGTTCGAGCATCTCTATCCGGAAGATTCGGCGCGGGTGTTCGAAGAGGCTTTCCAACTGCTGGCGCCCGGGGGGCGTTTCTCTGTGTGGACACCCCATCGGGGCCACTTTCTCGAGATCCTCAAGAACCGCGACATCCTGATCAAGCGGGACATCAGCCATGTAGACTACAAGTCCAAGGCGCGCCTGGAAGACTACGCTCAGAGTGCGGGCTTCGAGGTCGAGCGCTCCTACTATGCGGAGTCTCACTTGCCGGTGTTGTCCGGGCTGGAGCGCGCCCTTCAACCACTGGTGCCATTGCTGCGCCGGCGAATCGCGGTCCTGGCCCGAAAGCCGTTCCAGCGACGCTGACGTCCCGATCCCGCCCCTCGCGGGATTCCGTCGGTGCACGCTAGACTGTGAGGGGACCCCCAACCGATTCCCCGCTCCCGTTGCCCCGAGGGCTGCCTGTATGCGCACGATGCCACGAATGGTCCTATCCCTGAACTTCGCTAGTCGCACGCTCTTGTCGCTGGTGTTGGTGTTCGTTACCGGAGCCGCCACGCTGGCGGCCCAAGAGCTCCGCCCTATGACGTTCCTCGACATGCAGCACATGAATCGGGGAGGGTCGTGGACGCCGAGCCCGGACGGGGAGTGGATGCTCTATACGGTCACGGAGCCGGACTGGGAAGAGGACCAAAGTCAGAGCGATGTGCATTTGGTCTCGCTGCGAGAAGGGATTCCTTCGCACCGGCAGATGACGTACACGAAGACCAAGAACGAGACGGCACCGGCGTGGGCCGTGGATGGGTCACTGTTCGCGTTCCTGTCCGACCGCGAAAGCGAGGGTGAGTCCGCGGGGAATCAGATCTTCGTCATGCCGCCTGATGGGGGCGAGGCCCGGCGGGTGACAACTGCCGAGGGCGGCGTGAGAAACTTCCAGTTCTCTCCAGACGGTCGGTGGCTGGTGTTCAGGGCAGGGGAGGGGCTCGACAACGAGCTCTATCGGCTTCCCATGGACCGTCTCTTCGATGGTGAAGCAGAGGCCATCACCGACACCGAAGCGGGTGTTGAAGACTGGGAATGGTCCCCCGACGGCCAGAGGATCTACTTCGTGACTCCCGACGAGCGCGATCGGGACGAAGAGGCGCGCAAGAAAGCGGGCTTCACGGTAGATATCCGCAATGCGGAGACACCCTTGTCGAGCCTCTGGTTCCTGGACGTGGCCAGCGGCCGGGCCAGCCGTCTGACCGAAGATGCGTCGTACACCGTCGACGGATTCACGCTTTCTGATGATGGCAGATGGGTGGGATACCGAGGCATCTCCTCCGACCGCTACAAGCGGAACATCACGGAGCAGGGGATCAACGCCGATCTGTTCCTGCTCGAGGTGGAGACCGGCCAGATCGAGCGGTTGACCGAAAACCATGAGGTCGGCGAGCAGGGACCGTTCTTCTCGCCCGACGGAAGCCTGGTGGCGTTCGCGGCGCCCCGAAACCTGGAGGAGTATTCGTTCGATGCGCGGAAGGTGTTCGTTCGGGCTGTCGGCGACCGCGGCGGCGCTTTTCGTCGGTTGGGCGACGACTTCGAAGAGCACATGTCGGTGGCCTTCTGGTCGGAAGACGGCAACACCATCTACTTCAATGCTGGTTTCCGCGCTCGCCGTGTCTTGGCCGCGCTCGACGTGGCCAGCGGCTCGGTCGAAGTCTTGACCCAAGAGGACGCGCGGCTCTCCGTCTCGAGGCATGACGAGAGCGGAACGCTCCTGATCAACTACGCCGACCCCACGACGCCCCCGACCGTCTTCACCGTGGCCGGTATCGATCAGCTCGACCAACGGGATCGCTGGACGCAGTTGGTGGACCTCAACCCGCAGGTGCGGGGGTTCGCGCTGGGCGAGGAGTCCGAGATCACATGGACCTCGACCGACGGTCATCCCGTAAGCGGCGTGCTCGTCAAGCCGGTCGGCTACCAGGCTGGCACGCGGTACCCGCTGATCGTTGCGATCCACGGCGGGCCGGCGAGCGCCGATGTCCTGGGCTTCAACGGCGGTTATGGTGCGCAGGCCTACGCGGGGGTAGGGTATGCGGTGTTGCGACCCAACTACCGTGGGTCAACCAACTACGGTGAGGACTTTCGCGTCTCAATTGCCGGAGACTACTTCCCGCAAGCGTTCGACGACATCATGGCAGGTGTGGATCACCTGATCGCCGAGGGGATCGTGGACGGTGATCGCATGGGGGCGTTGGGCTGGAGCGCTGGCGGCCACTGGTCCAACTGGATCCTCACGCACACGGACCGTTTCAAGGCCATCAGTTCGGGCGCCGGCACGATGAACTGGATCAGCATGTACGCCCAGAGCGACGTGCAGCGGAACCGCCAGTTCTACTTGGGCGACGACCTGATGTATGGTGACTTCGACCCCTATTGGGATCAGTCGCCCCTGAAGTACATGTCCAACGCCAAAACTCCCACCATGGTGCATGTGGTGGAAGGTGATCCGCGGGTCCCGAGTCCCCAGTCGGTCGAGCTGCACATGGCGCTCAAGAAACTAGAAATCCCCACCGAGCTTTTCATGTACCCGGGCCAGAGCCACGGCATTCCGGACGCGCGGAATCGGCTGGTGAAGTCCGTGAGCGAGATGGCGTGGATGGACTACTACGTGCGAGGGATGGGGGACAAGTTCGACTGGCGGCTGGTTTTGGAGACGCTGCCGGAGAACGAGCGGCCGCGAGCGGCTACTGAGGATGGGGGGGCTCGGCAGTAGGTCCGGCGTCCGACTCAGGATTGACGTCAATGTCGCCAAGGCCGCGCTGTTCGACACCGTGGGCTGCATTCACGTCAATTATTGACGTCAATGTCGCCAAGCACTATCCGCCTGACCGCCGCGGGCGACATTCACGTAGATCCTGCTGCATCGATAGACCAGTGAGTTGCGGAGGCCTTGTCCGGTCGCCTGGAGCGGTAGCTGTGTTGGGGCTGTCTCTGGGGTGCACAGACGACGTGCGCACAACATCCGCAGCGATCCTAGGCACCGAAGTAGTTGGGGGGATTGCCCTGGGCGACGAGCTCAGCCGGGTTCAGGCGCTAATGCCCACACTCGAGCAGCGGGGTCCCGAGTGGTACCGGGTGCGCCTGGAAGACGGGAGCTCCCTCTCACTCACTTTCGGTATAGTCGATGATCGGAGACGGACGGGGGGACGCCTCGGCCTCGAACGCATCATGCGACTCTGGGTGGGATTGCCGACACCCGAATCCGAGTGGGGGGCCGCGAACGCACGCATCTCGGCAGTCGCCACCCAACCACCGGCGTGTGATTTCCTCGTTGCGGACAGCTTCCGTGAGGCTCGATCGATCTGGGAGGAGGACGAGATCGCGGGAGGCGTGGCACACGGGGGGTGGCTGGACGCTGGCGCAATCCTACGGTGACAGCGTTTCGAAGCGTCTCCGGCGTCGATCCGGGTACCGAGGTGCGGTTTGCACGGATCTGCCCACCGGTGTGTTCCAGAACCCGTAGTTACGGAGTGGGGGGGGCGGGGCCCCAGAGATCGCTAAGCTTCGCGAGACTTTACATAATATATATTATGCGACACTGGAGTTGGTGCGCCTCTAGACGGGGGGGTTTGGGTTGTCCTTTGCCCTTGAGATCGTCCGGCGTCGGCGCAGTTCGCTTGGCGATCCTGGCCAACATGCGGGGTCCGAGTTCGTCCGAGTCGCGGAACGCGAAAACGAAGTCGGGCCAGCCGTCGCGAGACAGTACGCGATGCGAACCCGTCTGTCGTTTGGTCGCCCATCCAATCCGCCTCAGGGCCGCCAACACCCGCCTGGCCCTAGAGCTGGGCCAGCGACTCACTTTGACGAAAAGGAGATCGTCTGGAGGTAGTTGTTGGCCTCATCGTGTTCAAGCCGGTCTGCCAAGACCCGAAGAGCGAGAGCTTGGACCTTAGCGAGCGCCGCGCCTTGTGAGACTCCGTAAACCAGGACTCCGGCCAGAGACGGGATTTCTGCAATCCACAGGCCGTCCTCCTCCATCTCGGTTTCGATCACCAGTGTCATGTGCTCCTCCGGACTCTTGGGGACTGGCACCGAATCTACCCTCGACGATGGGCCTCTGGAACTTGAGAACGAGCCGCTACCAAAAGCATACACCCGAGCCAGAAACGCGCTCCGCCTGAGCGCACGTGTCAACAATTCGCGCCTTGAGGAACCACGGCCCAAGTTTGCGGAGCCATTCGCGCGCCCCCCAAACCGGCCCGCTTCTGAATGACGACAGAAACCGGAACCGCCACCGGACTACCCGCCTTCCAGGAGGCCGAGCTCCCAGAGCCGCCGCGACCCAAGGGCCTGTCCTGGCTCGGTGTCGTGGGACCGGGCGTCATCGTACTGGGCGCATCGATCGGGAGCGGCGAGTTCCTACTCGGTCCAGCGGCGTTCGTGCAGTATGGCCTCACGCTGCTCTGGGTCACCCTGGTTGCCGCGTTTCTGCAGACGGTCTTTAACACCGAGTTGATGCGGTACACGCTGGCCACGGGCGAGCCGATCTTTGCGGGGTTCATGCGCACGCGGCCGGGGCCCACGTTCTGGGCTGGGTTCTATGCCCTGCTCTACTTCCTTCAGGTGGGATGGCCGGGATGGGCTGGAGCGGCCGCAGGAGCGGTCTTTTTCCTATTTGCGCGTACACTGGCAGGTCCTGAGCACGCAGCGATCGTGTACTGGATTGGCGCCGGTACGTTCGTGCTCTGCATCCTGATCCTGCTGGTGGGAAAGCGGGTCGAGCGCACGCTCGAGTTGCTGAACTGGGTGCTGGTGTCGGCGATCCTGCTCGGTGGGGTCATCCTGGCCCTTCTGTTCGTGCCGGGCGCCACCTGGGTTCGGGGGCTCACAGGGATGGTTGGGTTCGACCCGGTTCAGGGCGCCTTCCGGTTCTTTCCGCCGGGCGCGGACTTCTTTCTAATTGGCGCCTTTGCTGCCTATTCGGGCGCGGGTGGGGTGATCAACCTCAGCCTGTCCAGTTGGGCACGCGACAAGGGCTACGGGATGGGCAAGGTCGCTGGGTACATCCCCTCGGCCGTGGGTGGAGAGAAGGTTGAGCTGGCACGGTCCGGGTTTCGGTTCGATCCGACGCCCGAGGCGATGGAGCGTTGGCGCGGCTGGTGGCGCATCGTCCGGGCCGACCAATGGATCGTGTACTTCTTGGGAGCCCTACTCGGCATGTTCCTGCCCGCCGTCCTCTACGTCACGTTCCTAGAGTCAGGTACGGACATTCGGGGATTGGCCGTGGCCGCGGAACTGGCAGGTGCGATGGCGTCGGAGGTCGGCGCGCTCGCCGGAGGGGCCGTGGCCCTGATGGCGGTCTGGGTGCTGTTCAAAGCGCAGCTCGACATCATCGAAGGCATGGCCCGGTCGATCACGGACATCCTCTGGACCGGGAGTGCACGGGTGCGGGCAGCGCGCGGCGGCGACGTCCGGTTCGTCTACTACACCGTCCTCATTTCGATCGCGGTGTGGGGGGTCATCGCCTTGGGGCTCGCACAACCCATCGTGTTGCTGCAGTTGGGCGCCAACATGGCCGGGATCGTGTTCGTGATCTCCGCGCTCCACGTGCTCTATGTGAACACGACGCTCCTGCCCGTCGAGTTGCGACCGCCGCTGTGGCGTCGAGTGGCGTTGGTGGTGATGGCGCTGTTCTACGGAGCGTTCGTGACGTTGTGGCTGACGTCGTTGTTCTAGCTGAGACCGCCTCCTCGGGTTACGAAACCTTGGGGCGCGCGGGAGTTGGCACCTAGCGAGCGTGGGTGGTGCTCGTAAGTTCGAGCAATAACTCTGATGGCCGATTGCGGTTACCGAGCTCCCGAAGGTCAAGAAGAGAGTCGCCGACGTGCAGTGCTTCGACCGGCGTCACGACCTTCCTGAAGCGCCTGTCCCTGAGCAGTCCATCCGGCTTCATTCGTAGCTGAGCGAGGCCTCGGCCTTGAGCCACTGTCGGCGGTTGTGTCAGTTCTAACCAGAGATGGCGTCCCGGATTGCGGGCCCATTCTTTCCAACCGGCCAGAGACCCGAAGCACGTGAAGCAATCCGCGGGCGAGTACAGGAGCACGATCGTAGAATCGGTGGGATGCTGCCTGAGCCAATCTTGAAGTTGCGGATCAGATCGAAGGGCTTCCTGCGGTTGAGGTGCATACGCGCATACGCTGACGCTAGCTGCGACTATCCAGGCAGCAGCAACCCTAGCAATCATCGTCATCGATCTCAAAAGCAGTGAGCACCGTCTTGGCATCCCCCGCTGTGTCAATCGTGATCTCGAGTACAAAGAGAGTGTCGCCGAGCAGCGCCACCTTAGGCGGGCTCTTTGACAATGCCGGAAGGGGGATATCGATGCAGGTCGCAGACACCGCATCGGGTTCGAGTACCGAGACGAAAGAGCGGGCTTCCCTCGGGCCGCCTCCTTCCCGAACCGCCTGGTCTTGATGGACTAGAGCGATCTTGCCCGAAGTAAGAGCTGCACCCCCTATCAACCCGGAGGCACTCGCCAGTAGCTCGCTAAGATTGCTTACCGAACGAAGGGTTTCAGGGAGTGTGCGCGGCGCACCCTGCCGATGCCGAACAGGCACCTCGAAGGAGTCGGCTACGACGCCCGCTTCGACGAGATATCCCAGGTCGGATCCTTGCGGTAGGTAGGCAACAGCGGCCCCGTGGGGGAAAGCCACCGTTCTGTTGTAGGTCCCCGCCAGCGGTCCGGTCTCCTTGTATCCTTGCGGGTAGTGACCCATTTCGACCGCTTCGTCAATCCTTCGCCCCCGCCACTGCAGGAGCGCGGCCGGGGAAGTAAGGGACATCACCCCTGCCGAGAAGATCCCGGCTGCTTCTGACACTCGCCCCAGCGCCCCGTTGATCGGAATCTCCTCCAGCCACTCTCGGGAGGCGAGGTCGAACACCTCCACTGAGCGACCTCCGTCGTCTGCGACCAGCACCACCGAATCCGCTACGGCAATCGCAACCCCCGGTAGGCGGAACTCACCGGGGCCTTCACCTTCGCGACCGTAAATTGCCGACAGCGCCCCATCAGAGGCGAATCGCATGAGCCGCTTACCGAATCCATCGGTGATCCAGATCCCGGTAGCGTGTACCAGCACGCTCACGGGCCGCCCCACATAGGCCGTGTCGGGCTCCTCCAGCTCCACTCGGCGCTTGAAGCGGACGACCTCTTGAGGCGCATCCAGTTCGGAGCGAACCTCGTCAGCGGGCCTCTCCATTTCGGCGGAATCGTCGCAAGCCGCGCCGCTCCACATCGTCATCACAAGGACGAAGAACGTCCACCGGCGTCGCATGTTCATCGCGGTCTCAGGTTGTTGAAGTGGAGGGCTTCTGGCCCTCGTTTTCGGGGGGCTACGACGATCTCGAAAACCTACTCAGTCGCACCAGCAGGGGCAGGTGTACTGACTCGGATCGCAGGCAGTGTAGCAATTCCCATCAAAATCCTCGTGGTACATTGGTCCGAGCGGTGGACAGCCCGCCTGGGCCTGATTGAAGGATCCGGATAACCCCATCAACGCGACCGCCGCGAAAGCGATCCCCAACCAACTCTTGAGCTTCCTGCTCGTTTTCATGACTACCTCCGTTGCAACGGGCATGCGACGCCGGTTGGCCCCTCAAACGACACTGCTGTTTGTCGCTTGACCGTATTGTATCACCAGTTCACAGGGGGGGGCAACCCTCCCCGAATAGCGGCGCCTTCACTGGCCTTTGCTGCAGCGGGACGAGAGACACCTGAAGGCCGCGCGCACGGGTCGGCCGGAGTGGATGGCTTGGCCCCCCTACCCCTCGAGCATCTTCCCCAGGATCTCCTTAAGCAGCTTGGCCGCCGTCATGGCCGTGACGCCCGTAGGGTCCCGAAGCGGATTCAGCTCCACCAGGTCCGCGCCCACCACGGGGACGTCGAGACCTTGGATGATCTCGAGTGCCTGGCGGGTGGACATACCGCCCGGTTCGTGGTGGGACACCCCGGGCGCGAAGGCCGGGTCGAGCACATCCATGTCGAACGACAGGAAGAGCGGGCCTTCCAGGCGAAGCTCTCGCACCTGCTCGAGGCTACGCATCTCGATGACCTCCACGTCGAACCGCTCCGCCTGCGCGCGTTGGTGCGGGTTCATGGTGCGGATCCCTACCTGGACCAACCGCGAAGCCAGCCCCTCCTCCATGACCCGAGCGAAGGGAGAGGCGTGCGAGTGCGGATCCCCGTCGAACAAGTCGTAGAGGTCGGGATGAGCGTCGAGGTGCAGGACGGTGGGTGGATCGGACCCATGTCGACCGAACGCGCGCAGGATGGGATAGGTGATCGCATGGTCGCCCCCCAGCACGAGCGGTCGATGCCCCTGAGACAGCTCTACGCCGACTGCGCGTTCGATGGCCTCGTGGTGCCCCTCCCCACGCGTCCAGCCGACATCTCCGACGTCTTGCCAGTCGGCGCGTGTGCCTAGGTCCAGCCCCGCCTCGGTGAAGAGGTTGGACGAGGCGCTTTGGAGGGCTCCACGAATGGCGTCGGGTGCTCCTGCGGCTCCCCGCAGGAAGGAGGAGTGCTCGTCTGACGGCACCCCGAGCACCGAGATCATCGGGTGGCCGGGTTGGGGTCAGGTGCGGGCGCGCAGTTCCGCCAGCCGCATTTCCACGAGCGACCGGTGGGGCGCGTCGTCGTCCAGGTCATCCAACACCTGTTCGTACATGCGGATCGCCTCGGCCGGGTTCCCCTGCGCTTCCAGTAGGCGGGCCGCCGCCATGCGTGCCTCCCTCACCTGGAACGGCAGCGAAGCGGCAGATGCGACCCGCTGGAACGCTTGGATGGCGTCCTCGGGCCGGTCGGCCGTCTCGTACGCCGCAGCCAGCAGTAGCGCCGACTGGAGGTTCACCGGCTCTCCAAGGTCACCCATCGCGTCCTCGAGTACCACGATGGCCTGGGCTGCATCGCCCGCCTCGAGGTGGAGCTGACCCAACAGCAGGCGTGCCTCGCCGGCGGGTGCGGTCCCGCCGAAACGCTCCAGGAACGAACCGAGCTCCCCACGGGCCGCGTCGGCATCTCCCAGTCCCACGGTCTGCTGGATGCGCTCCAACTCACCTACCGCTTGTCGTTCCACACTCCCCTGGAACGAGAGCCAGTACCAGATCCCGCCGATCACCACGGCCAGCGCGATCCCGAGGATGGTCAGGAGTTGACGGTTCTGTTGCGCCCAATTCGAGGCCTGCAGCACACCGCCGATGAAGGCATCGTCAGGGTTGTGCTCGACCCGCTCGCGGGCCGAGGCGCCCGGGGTTCGCTTCGCCATTGGGAGTTCTTGGCCTCAGTTTCCGCTCGGAGGAGTGCGCTGCACAGAACCTCTAAGCTAAAGGCACCCTGCGCACGGTCAATGCGAGGCGGCGGGGTGCCCTCTCAGCGAGGGGTGCAGGGCCAGAAGGGTCCCGAGCAAGAGGACCGGAACACACAACTGCCCAGCGCGCAGTGGCCCCACCAGGTCGCCCAACCACCCGGGGATGATCAGGGCCACCGAGGCGACCGACCAAGCCAACCCCATCACGATGCCCGATCCCACCGCGGCGCCCGCCGGAATCAGCTCCTGCGCCATCACCACGATGGGCGGTAGCATGGCCATGTTGAGGAATCCGGCGGCGCCGATGGCGACCATTCCAGCGGCCGACGAAGGTGGAAGGGTGAACGCCAGGAGGTGCGCCGGCGTCGCCAGGAGGGTCAGGGCCACCAAGAGGCGCCCGCGGTCCATTCGATCCGTGAGGAACCCGGAGGTCAGCGTGCCCAGCGCCTGGGCGCCCAGATACAACGTCAGCGCGACCGCCCGGTCGGCCTGCGTCCCGCCAGCCACGTCGATGATGATGGGCTCCAGTGTCAGGAAGGTACGTTGGACGAAGGCGGCCAGGGCACTGATACCGAACAGCAAACCCAACGGCCCCGCCAGGTGTCGAAGTAGGTCACGTGGGCTGGGCGGAAGGGGGAGTCGTCCGTCCGCACTGCCGCCTGGGACGAACGGCCACAGGAGTGCCGAGATCAACAGCCCCGGGATCATGGCGACCCAAAGCCCTTCGAGCCCGAACCGAGAGACCGTCCAGATGGCCAGCCCCGGCCCCAGGGCGTACCCAACGGCACCCCCGAACGAGAAGATCGAGAGGCGCACTCCGCTTCCCCGTCCGTCCGTAACCCGGGTGGCCAGGGACGCGCCCGGTGGATGGAAGGCGGCGGCCCCCAGACCCCCCACCACGAGGAGCAGGACCAACAGGACGTAGCTGGGCGCCCAACCCATCAGCGCCAGCACGGCCGCCGACAGCGCCGGTCCCAGGATGACGAACGGCTTACGGCCCATCCGATCGGCCCAGTACCCCATCAAGGGCTGCGGGAACGAGGTCGCCAACGAGAGCAGCATCGTGAGCGTCGCGGCCTTCGCGATGGACAGCGAGTGCTTGTCCATGAGTTCGGGCAGTAACGGAGGTAGGAACCCCACGTATGCGTCGGTCACTCCATGCGCGACGGCGATCGCGATGGCCGCCTGGGCGGCGCGCTTCGCGACCCGCTTTTCCTGCTGCTTCTTACGTCCGGTTTCGGACGAGACCGCCCCGACTTCCACTGCGCTCGCCCGCACTCCCTACTCGGATAGGCTCCCTTGGAAGGCTCAGGGAACCCCTGCTGGCGTGACCGGTTCCCCTGCCCCATGGTTGGGGGCGACCCCCTAGTTGGAGAAGTACGGATGGCCCATTGCCTCGCCCGTCTGACCCCATTTACCGTCGCCTTGGCTTTGGCGGCCTGCGCGCCCGCCAGCCCCCCAGACGGGGGCACGGACGCGCCTGAGTTCCCCATACAGAATCGTCCGGACGTGCGGGGGACGCGCGGGGCGCTCACCTCGGACCACCCCCTCGCCACAGCCGCCGGATACGAGGTGCTCCGGGGCGGCGGAAACGCCATCGACGCCGCGGTCACGATGGCGGGGGTGTTGGCCGTTGTCCGGCCGCACATGAACGGTATCGGCGGCGATGCCTTCGCCATCGTCTACGAGGCGGAGTCCGGGCAGGTGAGCGCGTTCAACGGCAGCGGGAGCGCCGGAGCGCTGGCCACGCCTGAGTTCTTTCGGGCAGCGGGTGACTCCGTCATGCCTTCGGCGGGGCCACGGAGCGTCTCGGTGCCAGGTGCGGTCCGGGCGTGGGAAGACGCACTGACGCGCTTCGGCACCCTCTCGATGGCGGAGGCCCTCAGACCCGCTGTGGAGCTGGCCCGGGAGGGCTTTGCGGTTTCGACACGGCTGGCGGCCGACTTTCGGGCCCAGGGTGGGTCCCTGAACGAGCCCGGAAGGGCCCTCTATCTGCCCGGAGGTGAGCCTCCACGGGTGGGTTCACTGCTGAAGAACCCGGCGCTGGCCGAGACCTTGGAGCGGATCGGACGCCAGGGGGCGGAAGGGTTCTACGAGGGACCGGTCGCCGCAGCCCTCACCACCTTCTTGGAGGACCAGGGCGGATACCTGCGCGCGGAGGACCTGAGGGCCCACCGGACGCGGTGGGTCGAGCCGCTCGAAGGGAGCTATGAGGGCCATCGGATGCTGGTGCTTCCTCCCAACACCCAAGGCTTTGCGCAGCTCCAGCAGTTCGCCATGGCGGAGACCTTCGACTTGACCGGCATGGGTTGGGGATCCGCGGACTATTGGCACACCCTGCTCGAGATCAAGAAGCTCTCGTTTGCCGACCGCAACCTCTGGGCTGCCGATCCGGAGCACGTGCAAATTCCTATGGAGCAACTGCTTGATCGGGATTACCTCAGGTCCAGAGCGAGCATGGTCGACCCCGCGAATGCTGCGCCGGAGGTGGCCCCGGGGGTGCCCCAGACGGGCGGGACCATCGCCCTTGCTCCAGGCGATGAGGACGACGGGGGCGACACCGTCTACCTGACGGTCGTGGACCAGTGGGGCAACGGGGTGAGTTGGATTCAGAGCCTGTTCGCAGGGTTCGGCTCTGGACTGCTGGAGCCCGAAACCGGCGTGATGCTGCACAACCGCGGTGCGCTCTTCACGTTGGAGGACGGCCACCCTAACCAGGTCGCATCAGGCAAGCGTCCCTATCACACGCTGACCCCCATGATGGCCCTCCGAGCGGACGGGAGCCTGGCGTTTACCCTCGGGACGCCCGGAGGGGATTCTCAGACACAGTCCATCTTGGCCATCACGAACAACCTCCTCCTGTTCGGGATGACGCCCCAGCAGGCCATCGAGGCACCGCGCTATCGAGGGAATCCCGGGCTCGATGTACAGCTCGAAGACCGAATCCCCACCTCCGTCCGGACCGACCTGGCTCGGCGCGGGCACGAGATCCGGGTGGTGCACGGGTGGACCGCAACGTTCGGTGGCGCCCAGATGATCTTCATCGATCCCGACAACGGGGTCCGCACTGCGGCGGCCGACCCGAGGCGCGAGGCCTATGGGCTCGCCTACTAAGCTCGGTCAGGGTCAGCAGAGCGGGATGCGGCTCGAGTCCCGGTTGGGAGCGATGGCGGCAGTGCTTGGGTTCGTGGGCGTCCTCCTAGGAGCGTTTGGTGCCCACGCGCTGGAAGGCACGGTCACTCCCGAGCGCCTGCTCACCTTCGAAACGGGTGTGCGGTACCACCTGATGCACGCTTTGGCGCTGCTCGCGGTGGCCGCCTTCGCACGCTCCAGTCCCACCCGGGCGTTGGCCCTCGCAGGTCACCTCTTCGCGCTGGGGACCCTCGTCTTCAGCGGGTCCCTCTATCTCTTGGTCCTGTTGGACCTCGGATGGATGGGTGCCATCACGCCCTTGGGTGGCGTCGCGTTGCTGATCGGGTGGATGGCCCTGGCCGCGCACTTTCTTGCGGCGGCGAAGCGCGCTACGTAGCGGCCGGCCCGATCTCGGCCGGGGCCATGGCGGCAACGTCCGAAACGACCAGCGTGCCCGAGCCCTCGTTGGTAAAGACCTCCAGCAGCAGCGAATCGGCTACCCGGAAGGAGATCACGTGGACGCGCTGGACTCCACCCTCGAGCGCGCTCCGGATTGCGTCTGCCTTGGGCAGCATCCCCCCGGCCAATGCGCCGGCCTCGGCGAGCTCGCGGAGGCCGCCCAGGTCGGTGTAGGAAACCAGGGAGTCCGGGTCCTGTTGGTCTTTGAGTATGCCTGGGGCTCCGGTCAGGATGATCCACTTCTCGGCGTTCAGATCGGCCGCGAGCGCTGACGCGATGGTGTCGGCGTTGATGTTGAGAATCTGCCCCTGGTCGTCCGCGGAGAGTGGGCTCACGATGGGCACGTAGCCGTCGTCCAGGACCCGCTCCACCAAAGTCGCGTCCACGGATACCACATCTCCGACGAACCCGTAGTCCACGTTCGTCCCATCGGGCAACGTCTGGGCGGGGCGGCGGGTGGCCCGAATGAGCCCAGCGTCCACGCCAGAGATCCCTACGGCAGGGATTTCCAGGTCTCTGCAATGGGCTACGATCTCGGTGTTCACCGACCCGTTCAGGACCATGGTGGCCACGTCCCGCATCTCACCGTTCGTCACCCGGCGCCCGTCGACCACCGGTGTGTCGACGCCCATCGCGGACGCCGTCTTCGTCATCTGGATCCCACCGCCGTGCACAAGCACGACCCGGATTCCGAGCTGGTGGAGGATCCCCACCTGCTCCAACACGGAGCGTTCGAGCGCCGGGTCGGTGAACACCTCCCCGCCGGCCTTGAGCACGAAGACCTTCTTCTGGAAGAGCCGCAGGTACGGAACGGCCTTCCGAAGGGCGAATACCGTGCTTCGCGAGTCGGGTACTTTGTTCATGTGCGTGCGCTCAGAAGATCGAGAAGAATCGCCTTTTGGACATGGAGGCGGTTCCCCGCCTGTGGGACGACCCGCGAGCGCGGTCCATCCAGCACCCGATCCGACACGACCACGTTCCGCCGCACCGGAAGGCAGTGCATGAAGATCGCGTCCGATCGCGCCGGTTCGAACCAACCTTCGTCGATGCACCACTCTTTGAGGCCGGCTCGAAGCGCCGATTCTGCGTCCGGGGTTCCGTAGTGGCGGGGCGACTGCCAGGACTTTGCGTACAGCACATGGGCGCCCGCGAGCGCGGACTGCCGATCGGCCGTTTCGTGCACGGCCCCTCCCGACTGGGCCGCCAGCGCACGGGCCTCGTCGACAATCGGCTCGGGCAGGCCGAACCCGTCGGGCCGAAGGACGGTCACCTCCATCCCTCGCTGGGCTGCCATCTTCAGCACCGCGCTGGGGACGGCCAGAGGGAGTGGTTTGGGGTGCCAGGCCCAGGAGAGGACGAACCGGCCCGATGTGGGCACTTGCTCGTCGTCGAGCGTCTTCCAGTCCCCGAGCGCCTGGCAGGGATGTCCCATCGCCGACTCGAGGTTGATGAGTGGCACCTTCGAGTGGGTCGTCAGGGAACGAAGCAATGGTTCTGAGAGATCGGTCTCGAGGGACCGGCCCTCCGGGAAAGCGCGGACGCCCAGCACATCGCAATACTGCCCGAGGACGGGTAGCGCCTCCGCGATATGCTCCGCGGCGTCCCCGTCCATCACGGCGCCCGGACGAGTCTCCAACCCCCACGTCCCCTGCCCCGGCGTCAGCACGAACGAGCCGCCCCCCAGTTGGGCCATCCCTGCCTGCATGGAGGACAACGTGCGGAGGGACGGGTTGAAGAACAGGAGGCCGAGGATCCGTCCGGCCAGCGTTGTAGAGCGAGGTGCGGCCTCCAACGTGCGTGCTGAGTCCAGGAGCGACTCGATGCGTTCTCGGGTGAGCAGTCCGAGGTCGGTGAAGTGATCGAGTGTCTTCACGCCGTCCCCAGGTCCGCGAGTGCCCCAGCCAGCCGAGCCACGTGTTCCGGCTGGATGAGGAGCGGGGGCATCAGCCGTACGACAGCCGCGTCGCGCGACGTGCCCACGAGGATGCCCCGCTCTCGTAGTTCGGCCACGACCTCCCTCGCGGGCCGGTCGCACCTCAGGCCCCGCAGGAGTCCCCTGCCCTGGATGCTCCGGACCGGTCCCACCAGGCAGGTGTCCTCGATGCGTCGTCCCATGTCCTGGACGTGCTCCAAGAACCCGGTGCGTGAGATCTCCTCGGCCACAGCCACGATGAGGGCGCTGGCCAACGGGCCTCCACCGAAGGTCGTGCCCAGGTCGCCGGGTCCGAGGTGGGCGGCCACCTCCTCTCGTATGAGTACGGCTCCAGCCGGGAATCCGCCGGCGAGCCCTTTCGCCGTGGTGAGGATATCCGGTTCTACGCCCGCCCATTCGACAGCGAAGTGCTTGCCAGTTCTCCCCATACCGCACTGAATCTCATCCGCGATGAGAAGTGTCCCCGCCTGTTCGGTGGCCGTTCGCAGGTGCCGCAGGAACGTGGTGGAAAGCGCTCGGGCGCCTTCGACACCCTGGACCGGTTCTACGATGACCGCGGCGGCGTCCCCCGCTTCCAGGGCAGCGTCGAGCGCGCCCTCGTCCTCCGCTTCGACGAACGACACGTCGTAGGGGGTCCGAGGAAACCCATACCAGCGCTCGCTCCCCTCGGTGACCGCTGCCGCTGCCGCGGTCCTCCCGTGGAAGGCCCCGTCGATGGCGACAATCCGGGTGCGTCCAGTGGCCCGAAAGGCCAAGCGGAGCGCGTTCTCGTTCGCTTCGGCGCCCGAGTTGACCAGAAACGCCTTGGTCAGCCCCGGTGGGGCCAGCCCCACCAGCGCCTCATGGGCCCGGGACCGCACCGCCACATGCACCGCGTTGGTCTGGAAGAAGAGAGTCTCTGCCTGCGTGTGTAGGGCTTGGAGCAGCGCCGGATGCCCGTAGCCCAGCAGCGCGCTGGCATGGCCCCCATAGAAGTCGATGAAGCGGCGTCCATCGGCGGACTCGATCTCGACCCCCTTCCCCGCCGTGATCTCGAGGTCGAGTCGGTTGTAGACCGGGACCTCCGCGGGCGACGCCTTCAATTCCACCCCCACCCGGGTCCATCCAGGCCGGCGATATCGGGTTGCCCTATCAGCCGGTTCATCCACTGTACCGCACCTCCCGCCGCACCCTTCACCAGGTTGTCGAGCGCCGAGATCGCCACGGCATGACGCCCGTCGACCGCCAGGGAAATCCTGCAGCGGTTGGTGCCCACGACCTCCTTCAGTGTCGGGGGGTGTTCGCTGAGACCAACAAAGGGACTGTCTTTGTAGAACTCTCTGTAGCAGTCTCTTAGGTCCTCCAGTCTCAGGTTTTCTGCGAGGTCGAAATGGGTCACGGCGTAGATTCCGCGGGCGAAGGGGCCCGAGTTGGGAACGAATAGGACTTCGGCTGGCTGCGGCCCCAGCTCGGACAGCATCGTTTCGATCTCGGGCCGGTGTCGGTGCGCCAGTGGCTTATAGGCCCGCATGGACCCGTGGCGGTCCGGGTGGTGGGTGCCCGGCTTGGGGTTCCGACCGCTTCCCGTGCTGCCGGTCACGGCACTCACCCTGTACGGCCCCCGGTTCAGTCCCGCGGCCGCCACCGGGGCGACGCCGAGCGACACGCAGGTCGCGAAGCACCCAGGGTGGGCCACCGGGCCAGTGGGTGCCTCCCGGGAAAGCTCCGGGACGCCGCACGAGAACTGGTCGAGCCGGCCCGGGGCCGGGTGCTTCTGACCGTAGATTTCCTGGTACTGCTGGGCTGAGGCATGACGGAAGTCCGCGGACAGGTCCACCAGGTGCAATCGCTGTTCGGCGGCGTCCGCGGCCCCGATAAGGCCGTCGAGGGTGGAGGCGGTGGCCCCGTGCGGGAGGCACGAGAACACCGCGATCTCGCTGCCCTGGGCGGCCAGGTAGTCGCTCGCGTCAGGGAGCCCCATGAATGCGGCTCCGGGCAGCACATCGTGAAGGTGGGGGAACAGCTCCCCCACAGGCCTTCCCGCCTGCCCAGAGGCGAAGGCCCCTCGTAGCTCCAGTGTGGGATGGCCCCAGAGGAGTCGCATCACCTCCGCACCGACGTACCCCGACCCGCCGAGCACCCAGGTGGGGACCCGTTCGACGTCAGCCATCCGTGGGCTCCATTCGGGACCGGACACCCGCCGCGGCCAGAACCACATCCGCGAGTTGACCCGCTGCGACCCGTGCGTTCACGGCCTTTGTACTCAGCCGACTCTCGATGACCTCGGTACCGGCCACGTTGTCGGTGGCCGGGCCGGTGACCACTGTGGCTTGGATGCCGTAGGATTCCTCGAGGACCCGCAAGCCCCCATAGGCCCCGACCGGATCGGTGGCGGCCAGCACCACCGCCGAAAAGGCCTCCCGGAGATCGCGCGAGGCCAGAATGGCATCCACGCCGTAGTCGCCGAACAGCCCATCGCCCAGCTCCAAGACGATCACATCGGGTTGCTCTTCGGCGAGGGCAGTCAAGATGGCCCGGGCGAGGTCGGGGGCGTTCTCGGCGCTGGTGGTGACGACACCGAAGTCGGTGAACACATGCGTCCGAGTGGCCCCTGAATCCTCCATGTGCAGGATGTCTCGCCGAAGGCTGACGCCCGTGGTCTTGCCGCCGTGAACCCGCAGGGACCGTCGGGCCAGCTCCTGAATGATGCTGGCGCATGCCAGTGTCTTGCCTGAGTCCATGGACGTTCCCATCACGGCAATCACGGGCACTCCCTGCACATCAAACCTGGGTGGGCGCGGAAGCGCGCCAGCCCCGATGGTCGCAGGGAGTCCGATCCGTTCACCCAAGTAGGGGAACGACATCACCTGTCCCAGGACCTCGCACACGAACGGCGCCCCCACCTCGGGACTGAACGACGTACAGGTACCGAGCACCCCCCCGAGGTTGAGGATATGGAGCTCGTCCCCGGTGGCGAGCCCGTCGGGGATCCGGCCGGCGTAGCCACCTAGGGCGCGGCGGTGGCCCAAGGCCCCCACCACGACATCCCCCTGCTTCAGGAGCGAGAAACGGCCGGTGGGCAGTTCCAGTTGATTGTAGGTGCTCTTGCGGGTCTTGACCCGCACCGCCACCACGTCCCCTTCCTGACACGGGAAGGTGTCGCTCACCCACACGGCGCGTTCCACTTGGGCGTTGCGCGTCACCGACGCCACCTTGTCCACAAAGAGCTGGCGCACGGCGCTAGGGGTCCTCGGTGGGATTGGGGTTCGCCCACTCGTCGAGCCGGGCACGCACCCGCACCCCCGCACCCGGGTCCGGCACGGCCACGAAGATGGTGTCGTCGCCACCAATGGTGCCCACGACCTCGGGCCATCCGGACTCGTCGATCGCGAACGCGACCGGCTGGGCCGCACCCACCCGCGTGCGCACAACCAGGAGATGGTCACCCGCGCAGATGGTGGACTCGATGAGCCCCCGGATCCCGGGCGGGGCTGGAGCCGAAGGCTCCGGAAGCCGATAGGTCCCATTCACCTTGGTCACACCGAGGGCTCGAAGGTCCCGGGACACCGAAGCCTGGGTGGTCGTAAACCCGAGCTCGGTCAGAGCCTCCACCAGCTGGGCCTGCCGTCGAACCGGCTGGGCCGCCAAGATTCGCGTAATGGCAGCCCTCCGTGCATCGGCGTCATCGGCCTGGGGTGTGGGGCCCGTCATGTCCTTCCGTGGCTTGGGAAACCCAACAGCCCGCCGGCGTGGGAGACACCGATCGGGCTGCATCGTTGATGCATAATATGCACATAACACGTTTCCGCCAACTCAGAACGCTCTACAGGTCCGCGAGCGCGGCCTCCAAGGCTCTGAGGAGCCGGCCTGCGTCGCCGCTCGAAAAGGCGAGTGGTGGCTTGATCTTGATGACGTTCTCCTGGGGTCCGTCCACGCTGACCAGGATGTGGTCCCTTTCCCGGAGTCGTTCTGCAATCTCCCGTGCTAGCTCGGGGTGGGGCCATCGGGTCTCAGCGTCGGAAACCAGCTCGACGCCGAGGAACAGTCCCCTTCCCCGCGCCTCACCCACGCGCTCGTCCCGTTCGGCGAGGTCTTCGAGTTGGGTCAGGAGATCGCCGCCCACCTGCAGTGCATGCTCTCGCAGCCCCTGCTGCTCCAACACGTCCAGGACCGCAAGGCCTACGGCGCACGACACGGGGTTGCCCCCGAAGCTGTTGAAGTACTCCATGCCATTGGCAAAAGCCTCGGCCACGACACGGGTGGTGACCACAGCCCCGAGCGGGTGTCCGTTCCCGATGGGCTTTCCGAGCGTGACGATGTCGGGGAGCGCGCCGTCCAGTTCGAAGCCCCACCAGGCCTCCCCCACCCGCCCGAACCCGACCTGCACCTCGTCGGAAATGGCGAGCCCACCCCGTGCCTGAACTTCGGCCATGGATTGACGGAGGAACCCCTCGGGGGGGACGATCTGTCCCGCGCAGCTCATGATCGACTCGGCGATGTAGCCGGCCAGGGCGCCCCTCGTGTGGCTGGCTCGGTCGGCAGCGTCCGCGACCAGGGCCGCGTATCCCGCGCCCTGCTGTTCACCGCCGCTGAGGACGCCCCGGTAGGGGTCGGGGGTGGGGGCCTCCTCGACCCAGTCGGGCCTGCCGGATCCCCCCTTTCCGTCGTACTTGTAGGAACTCAGGCCAACCAAGCTGTTGGTGTTTCCGTGGTATCCGCCCTGCAGGACCACCATGGCGTGCCCTCCGCTTGCGGCCCTCGCCATGCGGAGCGCCAGCTCGTTGGCCTCGCTCCCCGAACACACCAGGTAGCAGGTCTCAAACCGCTCTGGGAACAGGCTCAACAGCCGTTCGGCGTAGGCCGGTCGGAGCCCGTGCAAGTAGCGGGTGTTGGTGTTGAGTCGGGCCGCTTGCGTCCTGAGGGCCTCCACGACCCACGGGTGTTCGTGCCCGACGTGGGCCACGTTGTTCACACAATCCAGGTAGGCCGTCCCGTTCGCTTCGAACAGGTAGGCGCCCCGCCCGCGGACGATGTGAAGCGGCGTTCGATACGATAGGCTGAGCGCGTGCCCCAGCGTGCGGGCGCGGGCGGCGCGGATCTCGGCCGAGCCCGTGGGTTGGGGGGCGAGTACCGGCCGACGGGAGGTGCCCAGCTCGTCGAACAGGCGCCCGGTTGCACGATGGTCATCCAGCACGGACAGGGTGGACAACGCGGCTACAACTCCGGGCTGACTCGTATGGACGTACGCGGCCTGCTCCCGTTGGGCGCTGGCCATCGCGGCCATCACCCGACTGACCAGAAGGCGCATCCGAATCAGCGGCAGCAGTAGCTCGACCTCGAGGTCCGTGAGCGGAACCACGGAGTGGTATCCCCTAGCCACGGCGGCTACAGCGGCGAGCGGATCCGACGTGTCCAGCATCAGGTAGGTTGCCGCGATCGCCAGTTCCGCGATGCGTACGCTCTCTACGAGGTCCCCGAAGTCCAGGATGCCCGTGACCTGGTCGGCCTGCATTTCCGAGGCGACCAGGAGGTTGTCGGTGTTGAGGTCGTTGTGTACCACCGAGCGGTCCAGCTCCGAGATCAGCGGTGCGTAGCGCTCCCGGTACTCACCCAGGACACGTGCGATGTCCACCCGCGCCAGCGGGTCGCCGACGTGGCGCAGGTGCTCGGCAACCACGGACGGGGCGCGCGCAAGGTCCCAAGACAACGCACGCCTGGCCCCTGCATGCTCGAACGACCGAAGCGCCTCGGCCACGCTTCCCACGGTCGCGCCGATCCGTTCCAGCCCCGCTCGGTCTTGAGCTGGGCACCGCGAGAGGGGCGTCCCGTCTACCCAGTGGCAAAGTCGCACCCAGTGGCCCCCACCGTTGTCTTGGGGGAGGTGCGCGAGGCGCGGCCGACCCTCGCCGTCCAGGGCCACGTGCGGAAAGCCAAGGTCGGGCAGGCGTTCGCGCAGGTGGTCCATTGCGGCCTGCTCGGCGTCGAGGACGACGCGGTCGACCTCCTGATGGGCCACCTTGAGCACCCACGCATCGCCGATGCGGAAGTTCTGATCGCGGTAGCTCGGGAGTGCCTCCACTCGCCCCTTGACCGCGAAGACCTCCCTGGCGACCCGGGCGGCGGTTTCCCGATCCAGGGCCGGTCGACCATCGGGATGAGACTGTGGCAACGGTGCGGTAAGCTCTGACATGCCTCTTCAGCGACCCGGTGAACACCCTGTGTTGGTGAGGTCTTCAGGAACCTGGGCTGGTGGCTCGGGTCTTGAAGTTCTAATGGGATAGTGCGCCCCAACCATGGGCTCGCGCGCCGCGGGATACCAGTCCCCGGCCTCCCGCCTGCACACAAAATAGGGACCGGTATGATGCGATTCGTGGTGGCACTGGTGTTCTCTGGCTTGGTTCTGGGCGCCTGTGAGCCACCCGATCCCCCTGTCCCCACGACGGTCACGGTGTCGCCGACCACGGCGGCGTTCACAAGCGTTGGTGAGACGCAACAATTCACCGCTACCGTTCTGGATCAAAACGGGAACGCCATCGCGAACCCGACGGTCACCTGGGCGTCCTCCGACATCTCTGTCGTGAACGTCGACGCGTCGGGCCTGGCGACCAGCTCTGGAAACGGGACCGCCACGGTCAGCGCGACCGCGGACGCCGCCTCGGGCAGCGCCTCCATCACGGTGGACCAGGCGGCGGCCCAGCTCGTCATCGTGACCGGTGACGGTCAGACCGGAGAGGTCGGCGAACCCCTCCCCGTCAATCCGGCCGTAGAGGTCCGGGACGCCCTGGGCGCAGTGGTGGTTGGCAAGTCGGTGGCCTTCCAGGCGGGGGCCGGAAGTGGGTCGGTGGGTTCGTCGAGTGTCCAGACGGGCATCACGGGTCGCGCCAGCACCAGTTGGACGCTCGGTACCACGGTGGGTTCTCAGACCATGACCGCCTCGATCGGCGGGGAGTCCGTCACGTTCAACGCGACGGGTGAGGTTGGGCTCTTGCGGGTGGCCACGACGGCACTGGCGCGCGCCCGCGCGACCCTAGCATACAATGAGGCGTTGATGGCGAGCGGGGGCACCGGCACCGGCTACATGTGGTCGGTGGTGGGTGGCAACCTTCCCGCAGGGCTGAACGTCTCCACCTCGGGCGACGTGTCTGGTTCTCCCACGACACCAGGCGCTTTCACAGCGACGTTCCAGGTACAGGATGGCGCCGGAGCCACGGCCACCCGGGCACTGACGATCAACGTCTGCGACGCCCCCCTATCTATGGCGATTGGGGCGGTCTCGGTGGCCGACGCCTCCACCTTCACCACCTGTGGATTCTACCTGCCGTCGGGTGCTGGAGATGCCTACCGGGTCACGCTGCACCGACCCCTGGCCAGCACTTCGCCCGGTACGGTACCGGTGTCGTTGACGATGGCAGGCGACGGCGTGGTGGCCAGCCCTCCCGTCCTCTCGAGCGCCGGCCAGGCCAGGCAGCAGATACTGGGCGCGGCACAGGCGCGGCGTTTCCAAAGAGACGTGATGCGGGCCGAGGCCACCGAACGGGCACACTTGGCCCTCCGTGAGGCAGAAAACCGCCTTATTCGCACCCTGCCACGTAGTGGGTTGAAACCACGGCAGGGGCCCCGGTTGCGCGCCGCCAACGAGACCTTCCGAGCCGCCCCGGACACGGCGGTGTTCAACGTGCCAACCGATGCGAGCACCTGCGATCTCTCGACTGCGGAGTCAAACACCGCAGTCAAGCTGGCTGAGACCCAGAACATGGTGCTCTACCAGTCGGTCGCCGAGCGCGGAGGTTCGGATGAGATCTCGACGTCGACCGCGAATATGCTGCTGCAGTATTTCGACGACTATGGGACGGAGACCATTCAGAAGTTCTTCGGGGGCACAACCGACATCAACGGCGATGGGCAGATTACCGTCCTCGCCACCCCGGACATCGGCGCTCAGGTTGCCGCGTTCGTCTGGAGCGGGGACTTCTTCGAAAACACCCCGACGGTTTGTCCCGCATCGAACGTGCAGGAGCTGGTGTACTTCAGCGCCTCCGTCATCAACAACATGGACATGACGCTCCCGGAGGATGACCGGAGCTACCAGGCCCTGGCCACGCTTGTCCATGAGGTCAAGCACGTGTCCTCGCTCTACAACCGCATCGCATCCGGTGCCAGCAGTCCCTTCCATCCGAGTTTCGTCGAAGAGGGGACGGCAGAGATTGCGGGTGAGGTGTCGTCGCGCTTGGCGTGGGCGGCCACGGGGGGGCCGCCGGTTGGCTCGCGAGTGACGCGGCAGTCATTCCTGGACGCGGCCAACAGCACCGAGGTCACTCCAGAGAACTATGGGATCTTTCTCAGGATGGCTCGGGTGGTGTGGTACCTATCGTCGCAGCCCAACGGTGTGAGCGCATCGCCGGGATCGCAGCAAACCGGAATTTATGGCTCCGGCTGGTTGTTTCACCGTTTCCTAGGTGACAGCTACGGAGGGGCAGCCTCGGCACTCGCCGATCAGTCGCTGTTCCTGCAACAGAACGATTCGATGACGGCCGCCGGGTTCAGTGGCTACCCGGTGGTTGCGGGCAAGTCCTACGCGGACTTGCTGAAGGAGTTCGCCATCGCGGTCACGCTTGCCGGAACCGGGATTGCCCCGGCCAGTGACTTCACGACGTACGACTTCTCCACGACGACCGAAGTGTTCAGCAACCCGGACCCGTCGGGCACGTTCCCTTGGCCGGTCACGCGCACCTGTAACGGCGTGGCCTGTCCCACAGCCACCACACCACCTGCCACGGGTGACAACGATGACGGCGTCGTGACGGCGGCTCAGTTCGGGGATCGCACCTACGTCGGTTCTCTGGGACCGGGCGGCCTGCGCGTCCACGAGTTCGAGTCCAACGGGAGTGGTATAGGCGCCGAGTTCGACGTGTCTGCCTTGTCAGGCGTCGACGTGATCATCGCACGCATCCGCTAAAAGGCTGGCGATCTAGGGCCTGTTCACGCTACGGAGATGGCCACTGCCGAGGCCATTTCTTCGGCTGGCAAGGCGGAACGAGCGACGCGTAGCAGCGTTACGGGAGCGAGAGACAACGCCGCCAGACGGTGAAATGACCCGGTCCGTGCGGATTGGGGCTGAACTCTCGGCGTTGCTCGTCGTTCATTTGGAAGCACCAAACCTCTCCTCGTGCCTTGATTGATACGCGTTCAGACGCAACAGAGGGCATCTCCGTAGCGTGAACAGGCCCTAGACCGGTGACCTAGAAGACCACCCGCGATTTGGGCTGCAACGACGTGATCCAGATTCCGGAGTTCAGGTCGGAGGAGTAGATCCGCCCCTTGAAGATCTGCGCTCCCCAAGCCATCGGCCAGTTGGGGACGGTCGTGTCCGAGTCGGTGGTGCGGAAGGCTGCGATCTCCCGCCCCTGCGCGTAGAGGTCGCCTCGAAGCTCTCCCGAGATGTCCACCACCCGAAGTCCCGCCTGATAATACCCGACGTAGAGTTTGTCCCCTTCCACCCATACGTTGTGCGCACCCGCTTCGGGGACCTCATAAAACGCCACCTCGTGCGGGTGGTCGATGTCGGACACATCCACGACATGGATGTACCCTGACGCTTCGATGGGTCGATCGGCATCCCAACCCTCGGGGAAGATCTCGTCCCCCAGGAACAGGTAGTCACCCGCGCGCCACGCGACGTGGGTGTTGCCGATGGGATACTTGTACTGGCTCACATACATGGGCTCACGCGGCGTGCCCCCGTGCGTCCCGGCGCCCACGTCCAGGATGATGACGCCGTCATCCCAGTAGCTCAGAAACGCATAGCCGTCCTGAACGATGACGTCGTGGAGCGTCTTGCCCTCTTTGTCCAGCCCCCAGGTCCCCAGTTCGCGGACTGACGCGGGATCGGAGATGTCCAGGATGTGAATGTCGGAGGTGCCGTTGTGTACGGCATAGAGAAGGTCATGGTCCTCGGCCACCCAGACGTTGTGCACCCCTCCGGTGACCGTCTCCTCATAGTGCGAGATGACCGTGGGGTGGGCCGGCACGGCAAGGTCGAGCATCACGATGCCGTTGCGCCGGTTGGAGGCCCCTTCACGTGTCACGATCCCCAGTCGGTTGTTGGGGTGGATCTTCACATCGTTGATGCGGCGCGCATCCAGTTGCAGCGAGTCGGTCAACACCGGCGCGGCCGGATCGGTCACGTCCCAGACCTTCATCCAATCGTGCATGAAGGTGCCTACGTAGACGTAGTCACGTCCGTCCACGCCCTCGAACACCCACATGTCACCGGAATGGTGCGTGGCGATGCCGCCCCGCCCTACCTGCACTAGAGTCTCCTCGCTGGTGCGGGCCTCCACCTCCACCAACGTACTGGTGACGTATCCGTCCCCGACCAGCGCTGTGACCACATAACTCCCCGGCTCTTCCGCAACGAACACGCCTTCGGCGCCGTCCGGCTCGATCTGGGCACCGGCGCCGCTCAAGCCCCAGGACGGGAACACCCGAGAGCGGTCCGCCCCGGACGTGGCCGTGACCGAGAAGCGGACCACATCACCGGTCCGCAGCGAGTCCAGCGGCCGAGCGCCCGCCGATGACGTCTCCAGCGCGAGTCGACCCTTGTCCTCGACCTGGATCGTCTGGGTGGCCTCCACGCCGTGCGCCCGAGCGGTGATCCGGGTCTCACCTGCTCCCACCCCCACCACCCGCCCCAACCTGTCCACCCGCGCGACCTCGGGGGTGCTCGAGGCGAACTGGATCCGTGCGGCTCTGACGGACACCTCACTCCCCTGCGCGTCTTCACCGGTCACTCGTAGGGGAGTGCTCGTCCCCACCCACAGCACGTCGGTGGGCGTACTCAGCTCCAAGCGAGTGGGAGGCAATGCGGGCACACGAACCGTCGCCACTCCGGGCGCGACGCCCTCCAATCCGAGCGCGAGCACCCGAACCTCCGCTTCTCCCGGCCGCAGTCCCCGTACGCTCCCCTCCTGGTCCAGGGCGACGACGTCCGTGTCGGTGGTGAACCACCGAAGGCGGGCGTCTCGACGAACGCCCTCTGCATCACGCACGATGGCCCGGAGGCGAACGCTGGCGCCCACCTCCACCTCTACGCTCGACGGTTCGACCGTGACCTCAACGGCTTGTGGACCCACCTGAATTGCGGCGGCCAACAGAAGTGGAATCAGCATCGTTCAGCGGGCTCGGGTTTTGACCTCGATCACACCGTTCGAGTAGTTGGTGCCATAGAGGGTGGTCGCGTCACGCCCGTTGCGGTAGCGGATTTCCTCAACGTCGTTGATCTGGATGGAATTGAGCACGTTCAGCCCTCCCGGGACGGGCCGCCCGTCAATATGCACCTGTATGGATCCGGCGCTGCCCGAACGGACGTTCAGCCAACTCGACCGCAGCCTCTGCACGGCCTCATAGGCGTTGGTTGCTGGAGAGTCGATCAGCTCCGCTTGGATGATGAGGTTGCGACTCCCACGTCGAGGCGCGTCTTCCCCGCCCGCGGACCCGCCGCCGGATGCGCAGGCACCGATGGCCGTCAGCAGCAACACTATGGGCACCGGAAGGGACACTCGAAGCCATCGGGTCAGCATACGACCTCCTGAATCAGTGGTGCGAAGTAGATCAGCGATGTGAGGGGCCCCTCACCCCCCGAGAGCCGTGAGATCCACCCAACTTCTTTGGGGCAGAATCTCCGGCCGTGTGAGGTTGGGATTGTTCAGCACCGCGCGAGTGACCGAGCATTTCGAGGCGGTGACCCAGAGCTCAGTGGCAGGATTCAAGTTCCTCATGGTCAAGTCCGATGCCCTTACGTGTCCGGCGAAGAGAGTTCCACTCCCTTCGATCTCCAGATGCCCGAGAACGGATACCATGCCGTAGAACCGAACGTTTCCGTTCACCCTGAGGTCCCCGTCCACGAGTAGCATGCCTTGACCCACCGTCCCGGGAAGGAGTTCGGCATCGCCCGTCACATGAACGATGGGGAAATGCCGTCCGCAGCTCCCCGTGGGGTCGTTGGGATCCCCCCAGTTCGTGGGGGCTGCCAGACAGTTGCCGTTGACGTCGGTCTGGGGTGAGGTGGGCCCCACCGGGCCACCGGCCAGCACGATGTCCGCCAACGAGGCGAGCGTTGAGCGAGTAATCCCCCCGAAGTCGTGGAGCGCCCCAGCCCCAAGGGACGGGACCTCGATCACCGGTGGGGAGCCGGCCAGAGCCGCGGGAGCGACGACGGTGGTTAGGGAGTCGTCGGGGATCGTGAGCCCGGGTCCGGACCCGCCAAACCCAGCGCAAAGGCCGCCCCAAGAGAGCGGATTGAACTCGATTCCCGTCAAAGTGACCGAGCCGTCGAGCGTGGCCGAGTTCAACGTCAGTGCAGCCGCGCCGGTCACGAGGTTCGGGCTGACCAAGCGGGTCAGGACCCCGACCCGGCGCCCCGCACTCGGCCCGGAGTACAGGCTGGCCCTACTGTCGAGGAAATACAGCCGCTCGGAGACGCGGCGAATATCGACGAGGGCGCTCCCTTCACTGCCCAGCGATGTCACCTGCGTGCCCCCGCCGATGGGTAATTGCGCGTACGGTTCGCCCTGCCAGTCAGCCAGCACTTCGGCCACGCCAGACTCCGACACCCCGAGGGTGTGGGCGGCCCGTTCCCCAGCCAGCGATGCCCTGAACTCCTGGCGCACCATATAGAAACCGCCAGTGACCACCAGGGCGAGCACGGACATGGCAACGATCGACAGCAGCAGGGCTACTCCCTGCTCGTTCAAGCCGCCCGCGGGTCGCTGCTCAGTTTCGTAGGGAAACACGTGTCGTTAGTGAGTCGGCGATGGGGTTACCATCGCGATCCAGGGTCTGCGAATACGCGCGTACAGAGAACTCAATTTGCTGCACCAACAGCGGATCCGCCACCGGGGCGCCCACGCCGTCCATGAATCGGAACTGCAGCCCCGTTCCTGCGGGCCCCAGGGGGCCTACTAGCGGGACTGGCGCCGTAAGTGGTGCCCAACGGGCGAGATAGGGTGCTCCCAGGGCCGTGCGGAGGCCCCAGGAAGCTGTTTGGAAGGCCCGGATGGGGGCTCCTGGCCCTAGGGTCTGGGCCCCCAACCCCGGATTGAGGCCCACGAGGTCTACTCGTGCGGCGCGCGCGCCGCTGGGGCAAACCTGCGTGGTGTCCATCGCACCGACAAAGCCCGTGAGCCACTGATCGTCATTCGGATCGGAAGGATCGTTCTCGGCCAACACCACAAGGGAATCGCCCGTCGTCATCCACACTCCAATAGGTTCGACAAGGACGGAGGGGGCCGCGGTCACATCGCAGGACACCGCGAACGCGATGGTCGAGCGAATACGGACGGTGTCCGGGCCAATGCCTATGAGGTCGCCCGCGCCAGGGCTGACCTCACGAAGCACCGACGAAAGGACGTCCGCGGCCCCGCGAACGGTCTGCTGCACGCCGACACGCGCCGATTGGCGCTGGAACGCCCGCTGGTTGACCAGTAGGGCCTGGTAGATGGCCAAGACCAGGAGCGACCCCAAGGCCATCGCGATGACCAGCTCCACCATGGTAAACCCGTGGCGGGTCCCCGACCGGTCTGCGCTCACGGACGAGGGAGCCGGTAGCGTACGGTGTCGGCTTTCGTGGGGACCATGGTCGGGGGCCCCGAGGGCGAGGAAGCCACGCCAGGCCCGACGGTGATCACGTCCACTCGCTTTGAGCGGGGGTTGGTCTCGACCAGCCACTGCAGCTGAAACCGACCTTCGACGGTGCTTCCGGGGCGGACCGAGTCATAAGGGAGGGCACGGAGCCGTTCGATGACGCTCTGTCGGGCCGCCACCCGCTCCGTTCTGAGATCCGCATCGGTGGTCTGGCGCACCAGGAGTGAGGTGGTTCCCAGGAAGCCCATGATCCCGAGGGCCAGGATGACCACTGCTACGATCAGCTCCACCAGCGTGAAGCCCCTGGTGTTCACGCGCCCTGCGCTCCTTCCACGAATTGACCCATGGGTAGGAGCAAACCTTCGGCCCAACGCTGCTCGCGGGTGAAACGGACCGTGAGCGGGGCACCAACGTTCCCGCAGGGTGGTGTGGCCAGGCCCCGGGGCCCGAAGCACTGCTGAAAGGAGACATCCAACGACACGTCCGAAAGAGCCCCGAGCCGGAGGGTCTCCAATACCTCGCTCCCGTCCCGAATCCAGACGCTATCCCCGGCCTGGTCCCCCTCGAAGAAGATCATGCGACCGCGTTCCACCGCGGTGGCCCTCGCCCTGGCCGAGAGGGATCCGAACGAAGTCCGGGCCGCCCTTACCGCGTAGCCGGCCCGAGCCTGACCCAAGGAACTCCAGGCGATGGCGAGCAAGAGTCCCCCCACGGCCAGCACCAGCACCATCTCGAGGAAAGTGAAGCCTCGGCGTCGCTGGATGAGGGGTTCGTACGGAATCAGGGGCTCCTGCGGTCTGGGTTGAGTGTCCCCGGCGCGATTCGAACGCGCGACCTATCGCTTAGGAGGCGATCGCTCTATCCAGCTGAGCTACGGGGACGACGAGCAACCAGGCAAGCTACCCCTGGGACTTCAAGCGATCAATCCGGTGCGCGGGCCCTACCGACCCGCTCGACCAGTGTCACCAGCGCGAACCCGATCGCGGCGATCGCGGCAACCTGAACCGCCACACCCCCTAACTCCGGCACTTCCAGCGCGCGCTGGGGACCCTGCCACGGCCAGAGCGCCCTAAGCGAACCCAGCATCAACCCCACCAGTGCGGCCATGGTCGCATCGTGGTGGGTCTTGAGCAGGCGGGTGAGGACGAGTGCGAACGATCCCAGGCCTGCGATGGCCCCGAGGCCGAAGACCCCGATGTAAAGCAGGTTTCGGTCGTGCAGCGCGGTAAGCGTCGGCTCGTACATCCCCATCACTTCAAGCAGGAAGGCGCCGCTGACCCCAGGGAGAATCATGGCGCAGATGGCCACGGACGCGGACAGAAGGACTCGCACCAGCCCCGGTGCCCCGCCGCTGTTTGCGGACAAGCCAGAGAAGGCGAACGCGGCGACCGCCGCCAACCCAAGGATCACCAGCAGCCGCGTGCCGTGATCCTCGATGCGTCGCCAGGGGATCGCGATGGAAGCCGCCACCATCCCCAGGAAGAGGCCACGCATCAGCTCCGGATGGCGCTCAAGGAGTCCCGGAATGAACTCCGCTGCTGCGAGAAGTGCTGTACCGATGCCCAGGCCCAGCGGCAGGACCAGCCGCCAACTCACGGCAGTGAGGTGCGTTCGAACCCCGTCCAGGTTGAGCCGAAGCAGGGCCAGGATGGCCCGGAAGCCACTGCCGATGGAATCGAGAAACTCCTCGTAGATTCCCACGATCAGGGCCATGGTACCGCCGCTTACGCCGGGCACAGAGTCCGCGGCGCCCATGAGCAGGCCTTGAAGGAAGTGCACGAAAGGGCGCGGGTGGCGCGCGGGCTGATTCAAAGCGGCGGAGCGCTCCACCCGAATTTCCCGATCAAGGGAACGAATCGACAGGGCAGCTCGAGGTCGGTACGGCTGACTTCACCATCCTGCTTCTCGACTCGGATCAAACGCTGATCCTTACGGTCACCGAGGGGGATCAACATGCGTCCGCCGTCGGCGAGCTGCTCGATCAACGCCTCCGGTGGCTCTGGGGCCCCGGCCGACACGACGATCACCTCGAACGGTGCGTACTTTCGCCATCCGATGGTCCCGTCGCCTACCAGGAGCGCTACGTTCTGCACCGACAGAGCGTCCAGCGCCGCTCTGGCCCGATTCGACAGCTCTCGCTCTCGTTCGACGGAATACACCCGATCGGCCATCAGAGAAAGCAAGGCGGTCTGAAACCCGCTGCCGGTGCCCACCTCGAGTACCCGGTCCGTCCGGGTGGGAGCGAGGGCCGTCAGTGTGAGCGCCTGCAGCGAGGGTTGTGACGCTGTCTGGCCGAAACCAATCGGCAGCGGAGCATCCTCATAGGCCCGATGCCAAATCCCCTCGGGAAGAAACAGGTGCCGTGGGACGCGATCGAACAGCTCCAACAGGTGCAGGTCGTGGACACCTGCCCCGCGGATGTGTTCGATCAAGCGTCGGCGGGGTCCGACGAACTGAGACCGCGCTACAGGCTCAACTCCCAACCTCGTAGTTCCTCCAAGAGCGAATAGTTGGTCAGATCCAGGTGGACGGGTGTGACGGAAATGTAACCCTCGCTTACTGCGTGGAAGTCAGTGTCCTCTCCACCCGTCCAGCTGGCCACCCCGCCCCCGATCCAGAAGTACTCCTTCCCCCGGGGGTCGTGGGCCCGATGAATGGCGTCGTCGTAGCGACGGGTGCCGAGCGACGTGATCTTGATGCCTCGTGCCTGAGCGGGCTCGACCGCCGGCAGATTGACGTTGAGGAGCGTGTGTTCGGGGAAATCGGGGCCCCGCGCCAGGTGAGGGAGCAGTCGAACCAGCGTCTCCCGCCAGGCGGGTAGGTCTTCGGAGTGCTCCCCGACATAGGAGAGGGCCACGGCGGGGATGCCCAATACCGTGGCTTCCATGGCTGCGGCCACCGTCCCCGAGTACAGCACGTCTTCGCCCATGTTGGGGCCGTGATTTACGCCCGAAAGGCAGAGGTCCGGCTTCTCATCCAAGAGCTGATTCAGGGCGAGAAGCACACAGTCGGTCGGGGTCCCATCCACCACGTGGGCGCCGTCCACTGCGCGACGCACCCGGAGCGGGTGATGCAGGGTCAGCGCATGACTGGTGGCGCTTTGTTCGCGGTCGGGAGCCACCACCGTCACCGAGCCCAGCGCACGCGCCGACTCGGACAGAAGCTGGAGTCCCTCGGCCAGGTAGCCATCGTCGTTGGTGCAGAGGATGTTCACTCTGCGGCCGACTCCTCGAGGGGCGTGGGGGTGAGGACGTCCAGGAGCCCGGTGAGGTCGTTGCGAATCTCTGCCAGCACAGTGGGCGTCACGCTCTCCTGCACCTCGGTCCGGAGGCCCGCTCCGCGCTTGGCTTCCTTCAGATGACGGCGTGCCCCCGAGATGGTGAACTTCTTCTCGTACAGCAGGTGCTTGATGAGCAGCACCACCTCGATGTCCTTTGGTTTGAAGACCCGGTTGCCCGCTCGGTTCTTTGTCGGCTTGAGCTGGCGGAACTGCGTTTCCCAGTATCGCAACACGTGCGGTTTCAGGCCTGCGAGGTCGCACACCTCGCCGATCGAGTAGTACGCCTTCGTGGCAATCACATCGTCCGAGCTCACGACCATTCCTCTGGTTTTGGGTTTCGCATCATCAGCCGTTGGATCGCCTCTTCTGGGGTCCTGCCCTGGGTCAGGATGGCATGCACCTCGCGCGCGATGGGCATGTCCACCTCTTCCCGACGGGCCAGCTCCACGACGGCCTCCACCGTGGCCACACCCTCGGCAACCGAGCGGCGGTCCCGCATGATCTCCTGCATCGACTCGCCCCTCCCTAGCCTGACACCGACCCCACGGTTGCGACTCAGCTCCCCTGTGCAGGTCAATACCAGGTCTCCCATGCCTGCGAGCCCCGCGAACGTCGCTCGCTCGGCACCTAGCTTAACCCCCAAGCGCGTCATCTCAGCCAGCCCCCGGGTGATGACCCCGGCCCGTGCGTTGTGGCCGTACCCCAAACCCGCCACCACACCGGCGGCGAGCGCGATCACGTTCTTGAGCGCCCCACCCAACTCCACACCAATGACATCCGACGTGGTGTAGACCCTGAACGTCTCGGTTTGGAAGAGCTCCTGGGCCGCCAGACGCGCATCTGGATCCGCGCTGGCTACGACCACCGCGGTGGGTTGCCCCTGGGCGACCTCCAAGGCGAAGCTCGGTCCCGACAGCACCGTGAACCTGTCGCGCTGGGATGGGGTCAGAAGATCGGCGAAGACCTGGTCCATGCGCTCGAGCGAAGCGATCTCGATTCCTTTTGAGGCGCTCACGATCTGGGCGCCCGGATGGAGGCCACCCGAAACAGCCTGGAAGACACCCCGCACGTGTTGGGCGGGTGAGACCGACACCACGACCGTGGCGCCGTCGAGCGCGTCGGTCAGATCGGAAGTGGCGCGTATGCTCTCGGGGATGCTCACCCCGGGAAGGAACAGCCTGTTCTCCCGATCCTCGTTGATGGCGCTGACGACCTCGGGTTCCCGGGCCCACAGGTCGACGGCCAGACCCTTCTTCGCCAACTGTAGCGCGAGCGCCGTCCCCCAACTTCCCGCTCCGACCACCGTCACGGACCCGCTCAAGAAGAGCCCCTAGCGTCACCGATGCGGGGCTCTTCGCCCCGGAGCAGCCGCCCGATGTTCGAACGATGTGCCCACACCACGAACGTCGCCAACGCCACCGTGAACCCCAGCAGAGCGTTCCCGCCCTCCGGGGGCGACGCTGCAACCGCCATGGGTAGCGCGACCGCCGCCGCGATGGAGCCAACCGACACCCGCCTGGTCACCCATACCGCAACCGTCCAAACGATGAACCCGGCCAGGGCGGCCAGAGGAGCCAGGCCGATGAATACGCCGGCGCTGGTGGCGACCCCCTTCCCGCCCCGAAAGCCGACCCAGAACGAGAAGACGTGCCCCACGATGGCGGCCGCTCCAAAGGCCAGCACCCAAGCCCACGGTCCCTCGCGGACAAGTGTGGGGAAGTACCAGACCGGGAACCAGCCCTTGAGGACGTCTACCACCACCACGGGAAGGGCTGCGGCCCGGCCCAGCACGCGGTAGGCGTTGGTGGCGCCGAGGTTGCCGCTGCCCTCTTTGCGGAGGTCCTTTCCGCGAAGCTTGCCGATCCAATACGAGGTCGGCGTGGCGCCGATCAGATAGGACAGAAGGACGAGCAGCCAAGGACTCACGAGCCCGATCCACTGCGAAGGCGGACCCGCACCGGCACCCCATGGAGTTTCCAGCGGTCGGTGAGCTGGTGGGTCATGTAGCGAATGTAGTGATCAGGCACCGCCTTGGGGTAGTTCGAAAACACCACGAAGGTCGGGGGCCGCATTCCGAGCTGCGTGACGTACTTGAGTTTGACGTGGCGGCCCCGGTGGCGTGGTGGTGGCTGCCGTCGTACCAGTGCCTCTAGGGCTTCGTTGAGCTCGCTCGTAGGAATGCGGGTCGCCCGCCGGGTGTGAAGCTCGATCACCATGGAGAGCACCTTGTGCACGCGTAGTCCCGTCAGAGCGGACACGAACATCACGGGAACGTCCTTGAGCGACGGTGCGCGCGATTTGAACTCCCGTTCAAACTCGAGAGCGGTGCGGGTATCCTTTTCGATGAGGTCCCACTTGTTGACCAGGATCCCCAGCGCGGCTCCCGCCGACCATGCCTTGTCGGCGATCTTGAGATCCTGGGCGTTCACCCCGTCCTCAGCGTCCACAACCAAGATGCAGACGTCCGCATCCTGGACGATGCGGTCGGTTCGGAGTGCCGAATAGAACTCCACCGAGTCCTTGATACGCGCGTGCCTACGCAGCCCGGCGGTGTCGATGAACGCCAGGGTGTGCCCGTCGAACTGACGCAGGGAATCCACCGGGTCGCGCGTCGTGCCAGGCACCTCGCTCACCACGGCCCGCTCCTCTCCGAACAGACGGTTGATGAGGCTCGACTTTCCGACGTTGGGCTTTCCAATCACGGCCACCTTGATGCGGTCGTCTTCCTGCTCCTCCTCGCGCGGGGGCGGTAACAATTCGACCACCCGATCAAGGATGTCGCCCGACCCCTTCCCAGAGTTGGCGCTTACAGGGTGGGGTTCCCCCATGCCCAGCTCCCAGAACTCGTGATGCGCCGTCTCGTCGGGCAGCCGGTCCATCTTGTTGACGACCAAGAGCACGGGCTTGCCAGAGGCCCTCAGCACGTCGGCCAAGCGCTCGTCTAGCGGGTGGATGCCGAGCTTTCCATCGACCAGGAACAGCACGACGTCGCTCTCGGCGACGGCCGTGTGAGCCTGGTTGCGGATCTCCCGATCCATGGGCTCCTCCGAGCCCTCGATGATGCCGCCCGTGTCGACGATTTGGAAGCGGCGCCCGCCCCATTCGGCCTCGGCGAAGTTGCGGTCGCGAGTCACCCCGGGCCGGTCATCCACGATGGCCAGCCGAGCGCCAAAGATGCGATTAAACAGTGTGGATTTGCCCACGTTGGGCCGGCCAATCACGGCCACGACGGGTACGGGACCGCTCATAGGTTGCGTAACGCTGCGGTGAGCGTACGACCTGAAACCAATTGGGCCGGAGCCAGCCGCTCGGCCACCTCCGCCCAGGTGACGTCATCGATGAACGCCTGGTCCCGGTTGAGCGCCTCCGCCGAGATCAGCACCACATCGGAGGGGCCCCCCGCGCCCACCCTCTCGACCAGATCGGCGCCAGCCATGAGTCCCGCCACGGTCACAGAGTTGCCGAAGAACCGGTTCTCCACCTCGAGCACCTCGACCTGGGCCCCGGTGGTCTCCGCCAACCGCGGTGCCAGCGTGTTGAAGAGCGGAGCCATCGATGCCGCAGTGACGACGCGAAGTCGACGGTTGGGTAGCGAAGGATAGGTGGACACGTGCGCGTCGAAGTCGTCGAGAAACGCGCGAACCGCCCCCACCCCGTTCTCACGAAGCTCGCCCTCGTCGTAATAGGCCGCCGGAGGCAGTGGCTCACCGGCGATGAGATGCAGCTCATCGGCGCCGTAACACCAGCCGGTTCGGCGTTGCCGGAGCGCTCGCTCGCGGGCGGCGCTGACCTGTGTGAGCGCTTGGGCAGCCTCCGAGCGGACCAGGAGTCGGACCGGCCGGTTCAGGTTGTATCGAGTGAGTCCCACCGGCACCACCGACAGCGTCCTGACCCCGGGACCCAGCCCCCACAGATCGTCGATCGTGCGGCTCAGATGGGTTCCGTCGTTCCACCCCGGGCAGAGGACCACCTGGGCGTGCACCTCGAGGCCCGCATTCGTCAGCGCCCGCAGCCGGTCCATGATTTCGCCGGCACGCGCGTTGGCGAGGAGGCGGGCCCGCACGGCAGGTTCGGTCGCGTGGACGCTCACATAGAGGGGTGAGATCCTCTGGTCGATGAGGCGCTGGAACCCCTTGGGTCCCAGGTTGGTCAGCGTGACATAGCTGCCGTACGTGAAGGAAAGCCGGAAATCGTCATCGCGGAGCCAGAGTGCCTCCCGCGCCTCGGGTGGATTCCCGTCGATGAAGCAGAAGACACACTTATTGGCGCACTCGCGGATGGTGTCGGGGGCCGGGACGATCCCCACTGGCTCCCCAGGCGCGCGTTCGATCCGGTAGACCCCCTCATGGCCCTCGCGGTCCTCGGTCTCGATTTTGAGAACGGTGTCCGCCATCAGGAAGGTGAAGTCGATGCCGTCGCGCACGCGCTGGCCGTTGATTCGGAGCACGCGGGTCCCGATCTGGAGCTCTAGCGCCTCGGCGATGCTCCCGGCTTTGATTTCGGCAATGCGCACCACGGAGATGCCCTCGGAAAAGACGTGAGATGCTGGCTGTAAGGCTAACGCGCCCTGCCATTTGCCTCAACGAGAACTTCTGGCCACCTCTGCCTCGGTAGCGATATAGCCGAAGGCTCCCCACTGGGCATCCCGTCCCTCGAGGATCCGCTCGAACAGGTCGAAGGCTCGCGTTTCGTCACCATTGTAGAGCAACCAGTTGGCGACGCCGTACGCCGATGTGGTGCCCGCCAGCGTGGCGTCGGCTCCCAGCTCCCCAATGAGCGCCTCCGGCGTGGTATCCCCGCGGTAGAGGTCGAGCAGGTCTCGGTAGGCCATGCTCTCGATGACATCCGGGGTCGCGGGAAGCCCTGTCAGGAACGCCTCGGCCTCGTCGGCTCTCCCCATCCGCCTAAGCGTCATGTACATCCAGTGGGCGGTGGCCACGATGGAGTCGTGGCTCTCTGAGACCTCCATGCACCGCCGGTAGGCCTCCAGGGCCTGCTCCCACTCTCCCTTGAGGTAGTGGGCCAAGCCCAGGTGATACCAGATGTTGAACTGTAGGGTGCTGGTGGGGATGCCCAGGGCGTTGGGCTGGCCGTCGGGTTCGACCTCTTCGGGTTGCCCGGCCACCAGCTCGGCCGCCTGGTTGAAGTCCGCGATGGCGTTGTCAAACTCGCGAACCGTCACGTACCGATGCCCGCGGTGGCGGAGGAGTCGGGGCTCGTCGGGAAAGCGTTCCAATGCGGCGGTATAGGTTGCGATCGCTCGCCTGAACTCACCCGGGTAGGCTTGGCGGCGTCCGGTCCAGATCCAGGCCTCCACGTCGGCGGAGTCGCCCGCGAGGGTGGCCTCGGCCTCTGCCAACTGCTCGGCCCTGAGTTCCGCAACCTCGGGGGACTGGATGGGTGGAGCCAACTGTTCACCCAACAGGGACACGGCCTCGGCCCCGGGTGCCCGCTGCACCGTGACCTCGGATACGGGCGTCTCCTCGACCTCCCCAGGTTGGGGCGTCACATCCGACCCTCCGCAGGCGTTGAGGAGGAGGAGCAGGCTAAGGGTCGATACCGGGGCGCTTGCGCCGCTCATCGGTGTATGGTCCTGCTGGGGTGGCGAGTACGGTTATCTGAACCGGGCTTGAGATCGGTGAAAGATAGGGGGAGGTGCCCAATGGGGCGACGAGTGTTCAAGGCAATGGGGATGTGGGTCGCGTTCGTGGCCCTGGGAAGTGGGGCCTCCGCGTGCGGCGACGATCCGGTGGGCAACGGCGATGCGCTCACCGGTGGGGTGCTGGCCACGTTCGCCGTCGGGCAGGACCGCTTCCGGGTGTGGGTCACCAACCCGGTGGCTGCGAACACCATCATGGAGCTTCAGGCGGGAACGTCGCTCGCGAACATCCCGAACGGGTCGATCCGCCAGGGACCCGGGGTCGAAAACCACAATGCCCCGTGGAACTGGCACCTGGACAGCAACGATATCGAGATGGCGGAACTCACCACCGAGGTGTGTGACGGCGCGCCCTCGTACGTGGAGACCCACTTGAACGACTACCTCCAGATTGGGCGCTACTGTCCCTGGGGTGCGCAGCTCGTCTCTGCGGACGACCGTAGGTAGGGCAGGTACCGTGCGGGGAGGCCTAGATCTCCCCGCGCTCAGCCAGTTCGGTAATCCGATCGGCCGCCCTGAACGCCAGCGCCATGATTGTCATCGTGGGTTGGCCACGACCCGAGGACACCAGGCTGCTCCCATCGCAGACGAACAGGTTGGGGACGTCGTGCGCGCGGTGGTTGGTGTCGACCACCGAGCTGGCGGGATCGTTCCCCATGCGGGCGGTACCCAGTAGATGGAAGCCCGCCGTCTGCTCCTGGGCGGGCGTGTACCAAACATCCTTCGCGCCGGCTGCCTCGAGTACCTCCAAGCCTCTCTCTTGCAGCCAACGGATGAACGCGATGTCGTCGGGGTGATCCCGGTACGTGACGCGGATCCCCGGGCGCCCGAAACTGTCCTCGATGTTCGGGTCCAACGAGATGTTGTTCGATTCCAAGGGCAGCGAGGTGCCGTGGCAAAACACGTCCATCGAGCGCGTGAAGTAGTCGGTGACCATCTGCTTGTATTGCATCCCCCACGTAGGCGCGTCCGGCGGTAGGCCCGCTAGGGCGAAGAACATGGGCCCAATCCCGAAGCGGCTGTCGAGGGCACCGCCGCCGTAGAACCCACGGCTGGGATCTGACGCATAGAACTCGTCCATGATGAGTCGAGTCACCAGCGCGCCCTTGTATTCGTTCAGTTGCTCGTTGAACGCCCCCGATACCTGGGCGTTGCCATTGAACATCAGATACTTGCCCACCAGGCCACTGTTGTTGGCAAGTCCGTCCGGAAAGAGCGACGACGTCGACATCAACAGCAGACGCGCGCTCTCCGCACCGTTGGCCGAGAGCACCACCGCTTTGGCTCGCTGGCGTTGGACTGTGCCCTCCGCGTCGTGATACACCACGCCCGTCGTACGCCCCGCGTCGTTGACCTCGATCTGCACCACCGTCGACAGCGGTCTGATCTCACAGCGCCCAGTGGCCTCGGCCACCGGGATCATCGAAGCCAACGTCGAGGACTTGGCGCCGAATTCACAGCCGTAGCCGATACACCAACCACAGTGCTGACACGGGCTGCGGTCATTGTGTGGCTGAGAAAGAATCGCCATGGGTGCGGGTTTGATGCCCCAACCCAAGGCTGCCGCTCCCCTCTCCAGCAACACCCCTGACGATTTCACCGGGAGCGGCGGACAGGGGTAGGGGCGGCTGCGCCTGGGGTCGCCCGCACCGGGGGCACCTGAAACGCCGACCTCCCAATCCACCTTGGTGTAGTAAGGCTCCAGGTCATCGTAGGTGATGGGCCAGTCGGCGAACCCGGTCCCCGAAATGGGTCCGAGGAGACTCCGCTCCTGGAAGTCGAGGGGTCGGAAGCGCCAGAAGTTCGCTGTGAAGTGCACTGAGGCTCCGCCCACCATCTTCGCGTACACCACGGGCGGAAATGGCCCACTGCCCGCAGTCGCCTCCTCGTCCTCCGAGGTGCGGAAGCTCGCGGCCATCTCGGATGTGCGGGTCAAGCCGCCCTTGAACCAATTCCCGAACTCGTCGTGCCGAAACTCGACCGGCCTCATGTAGGGCCCCTGCTCCAGCACCACGACGCGGAACCCGTTGGTCGAAAGCTCCTTGGCCATGACCCCTCCGGCCGAGCCCGATCCCACGATGACGAAGTCGACCTCGTCGTCGGTGGCATAACGAGGCGTGTCTTGAGCGGGCATGGTCATGGCGAGTCCCCCGTCTGTACTTCGGCATCGTAGAACCCGAACGGAGGCTCGTAGACGTCGGCGTATTCGAGTCCCACCATGCGCCAGCCGAGCTGATCGCGGTTACCCCCGTAGTCCGGGTGACTGAACGTCCCGGCGAGGACAAGGAGCCGCAGATAGCCAAACAGGCCCGGATCATCGGATTCGAGCGCTCGCATGAGCGTGATTTGGTCCGCGGGGTCGAGGTCACCCAAGAGGCCGGAGGCGCTCCCCGCTTGGCGAACTCGGTCTCCCAGGGCCGAGAGCCCGCCGCGAACGAAATCGAGGTTGGCGGCCTCATGGTCCTGAAGCACGAAGTCCATGAAGTGGACGGCCCCCGCCTCCACGGCACCCGGTCCATCGTCGGAAGGGATGATCCGCTCCGCGAAGGCCGTCAGTTGGGCCCCTTCTTCATCGTTGAGGAGCGTGAACCCATCTCCTCGCCGCGCCGCCTCCGAGGCCTCCCGGGACACCGCCTCGCAACCGCTGAGGCCCAGAAGCCAGAGGGCGGACAACCCGGTCCCTCCCGCCGCCATGAAATCGCGCCTTGTCCACGTCCACCGCTCGTCCACGCTAGCCCCTCTCCGGATTGGCGTTCCCCGGGACCAGAATCCCGCACTCCCGAGTAGGAGGAAGTATTGTGGCCCCCGAAGTTTCGACGCAACACGTCGAAACCCGACAGTCATCCCCCTCTCCCAGCCGACATGCGCCCCCGAACCGTCTGTTGCCTCAGCGCTTTCCTCCTCGCGTCCGGATGCGAGGTCCAGGAGCAGATCCAAGAACGGTACCGTGATGTAACGAGCCACGAGCGCTACGCCGCCTCCTTGTTGGCAGCGGGTCTCGACGGGTCTGCCGTGGGTCGCGACTGGAGCGTGCAGGCGACACGTGCCCTGGAACAGCCACTCGGTATTGAGCTTCCCCACAGAGAGGCGGGGTACCTGGATCCGAACGAGCCGGGTGTAGTGGCCTACCGGTTCGCGCTGCAGCGGGGCCAGCGCCTACGTGTCGACCTGACCGCCTCCGCTGAGGAGGCCCGCTGGTTCGTCGACCTGTTCCGGGTCCCCAACGACTCCACGGCAACTCCCTACCACGAAGTCGGTCTGGATGAGGGCGCGCGAGTACTGGAGTACGACGTGCCCCGGACGGGCGACTTCGTGCTGCGTATCCAACCCGAGTTACTCCGCGGCGGGCAGTTCGAGGTAGACGTGCGCGTGATGCCGTCCCTGGCCTTCCCTGTCGAGGGGCGTGGCCCGAGCGCCATTCTCAGCGGTTGGGGGGCGCCGCGAGATGGCGGCCGGCGGCGGCACCGAGGCGTCGACATCTTTGCGCCGCGGGGTACCCCCGCTTTGGCTGCTGCCGCGGGTCGGGTCACGCGAGTAGACACCACCGACGTGGGCGGCCTGGTGGTGTGGGTTCGCGAGGATCGCAACCGGCATAACCTCTACTACGCCCACCTCAGTCGACTGCTCGTCCGCGAAGGGCAGCTCGTGGCGCCTGGCGACACCGTGGGCCTGGTGGGCAACACCGGGAACGCCCGCACGACACCTCCGCACCTGCACTTCGGCATCTATCGCCGAGGGGCTGTGGACCCCTATCCGTTCATCGAGCCGCAGGACACTGTGCTTTCCGCGCTTGAGGACCAGGCGGTACAACTGGTCGGAAGCTGGGCCCGGGCACTCACGGACGATGTGGTGGTCCGAAGCCACGCGCGCACGCGGAATACGACTGAGCTCGCGCGGCTGGGACGAGGGGCGGCGCTCGAGGTGCTGGCTGCCTCCACTCGCTTTTTGCGGGTAAGGACCCCCGAGGGAGTGGAAGGCTATACGTTTCGGCGGGGCCTGGTCTCGGCCGCCGACGCGCTGTGGGTGTTGAACCCGGACCGGGGAACGCCACTGCACGTGGCTCCCCGCGGCGATGCCGACGTGCGGCAACATCTCACGGGAGAGGAGGTGGCCGTGGTGGGTCTACACGCCGACTACGGGTTGGTCCGGGCGAGCGATGGGACGACGGGATGGCTGGCGTTGGAAGAGAACGCGGGTCTTCCCTAGCGGCGCCCACTTGTAGGGTGCGCGCCGTCGTCGGTGTGGGTACGATGGTCCGAGGAATCGACCTTTCAAGCAGAATGAGGACGGAATGGAGACGACCCGCCGAAACTTTCTGAAACGCTCGGCCGCGGCCGGGGCGGCGCTGGGGTTCGGCGTGAATCCTTCGAAGGCGCTGGCCGCTCCCACCGTCCGGCGTCAGGGGCCGGCCCGCAAACTCGATCTGTTGATCCTGGGAGGCACAGGTTTCATAGGACCCTACCAGGTCCGCTACGCGGTGGATAGAGGGCACAACGTGACCCTGTTCAATCGCGGCTCCGGCAAGGAGATGTTTCCGACCCTCGAAACGCTGGTGGGCGACCGCAACAACGACCTGTCTGCCCTTGAGGGGCGTCGCTGGGATGCCGTCATCGACAACTCCACGCGCAACCCGGATTGGGTCACATCGGCGGCGGAACTACTCCAGGACTCCGTCGGACAGTTCCTGTATGTATCGTCGAGGTCGGCCTACGCCGACATCAGCCGGGTGCCGATGACGGCCGACGCCCCCACCTGGACCTACGAGAGCGCGGGGATTGAGCCCGGAGGAGAGCTGAACTACGGCCTCGCCAAGGCCCTCTCGGAGCGTGAGGCGCAGCGCATCTTTTCGGGTCGGTCCACTGTCCTGAGGCCCGGGCTGATCATCGGACCCGACGACAACACGGATCGCTTCACGTACTGGCCGGTGCGCATCCATCGTGGGGGTGAGGTGCTAGCGCCCGGAGACCCCACCGACCCCGTCCAGATTATCGATGTCCGAGACTTCACCGAGTGGACCATCCGCTTGGCCGAAGGCAACACCACCGGCGTGTTCAACGTGGTGGGTCCCCGGACCCCCCGCCCTATGGCCGAGCTGCTCTATGGCATTCGAGCCGTCACGGCGGCCGAGACCGAGTTCACGTGGGTGAACAGGGAGTTCCTGGCGTCGATGGACATCCGCCCCTATTCGCACATGCCGGTTTGGCGACCGCCCACACCCGGGAGCGAGGGTTTCGCGCGGTTCGACCTCACCCCCGAGGTTGAAGCCGGCCTGACGTTCCGCCCGCTGGCGGTCACCGCCGCCGATACGCTCGCATACCACTTCTCTCGACCGTTCGAACGGCAAGCACAGCTGAGGGCGGGAATCTCCGCCGAGCGCGAGGCCGAGGTGCTTCGGGCCTGGCACGCCCGGTGAGGACGGCGCTGACCCTGGTCGGCTGCTGACCACGGTCGAGGAAGAACGGCACCGACCCACCGTAAGCGGGCGACCGGATTTAGCTGCGGTCGCCTACGGCGATCCTCGCTGCGTCCGGTTCCTCGCCCTGCGGGCTCGGGCCCTTCGGCTCGAACCGGCGCAACCATGAGGGTGGTGAGGTCTCTATGAAGCGGGCGACCGGACTCGAACCGGCGACCCTCAGCTTGGGAAGCTGATGCTCTACCAACTGAGCTACACCCGCATGTCGGTAGAATGTACCTGAGCCGACGTCCCAAACAAAGCGGCCGGGCCTCCCATTTTCGGAGACCCGACCGCTGCTGCCCTGAGAGGACGTGCCTTACGGCGACACCACCTCGTACCAGAAGCCCATGATCTCCATCTCGGAGTCGAACGAGGTCTGGAATGCCACGACCGACTCTGCGGCGGGCGCGTTCACTGTCACGTCAGTGGTCCCCGCTTCGGCGCCATCCACGGTCACGTAGTGGAAGCGAAGCGAGATCGGCGTTCCCTGGTCCAGTGAGTTGTTCTGCACATCTCCGGTGACCTGCGCACCTCCACCCGCGACGGCCTGGAACACCGGATCCAGGACCTCGAAGGTCAACGCCTCCATCTCCGCCATGACCTCCATGGCGACCTCGGAACTCTCCGTCTGGAGCAACCCTTGGGCGAGTAGGCGATGTGCATTGCTGCTCTGCGGGTCGAGCTCCAACAGCAAACGCGCCGCATCGGGAAGCGGAGGATAGTCCTCAGAGAGGAACAGCGTCTGTGCGTAGTTGTACGCCGCGTCCCGAGCCTTAGGGTTCATCTCGGTGGCCTTCCCGAACGCACGGCTGGCGCGCGGGAAGTCCTCGATCTGGTAGAGGCCGATCCCCACGATGAACATCTCGCGGGCGTCCAGGTCCGTGCGGGACATGAGACCCTCGTAGATCTTCGCGGCCGAGTCGCTCGCGGCTTCGGCACCTGGGCCGCCCTCGGAGGCCATGAGCGCAAGGGAGTTTGCGAGTTGAGTCGTGGCGTTCACGCTTCCCGGATTCACTTCCAAGTAGGAGGCGTAGGCGTCGGCTGCTTTCTGGTTGTCACCGTCGAGCCGGTAGGCCTGCGCTTGGTTCAGGGCGCAGATCTCCTCCCATTCCTCCCAGGAAGCCGCTTCTTCGGGAGTCTGCTCGGCCGGGGGGTCTCCCTGCACGACCCTCAAGCAACTGCTGAAGCCTTCAGCGGCCACGTCCTGCTGGCCCAAACCCGAAGCCACCGAGCCGACCTGGATGAACGCCTCCGGGCGCGCGTCGTAGATGACGCCGGCGTCAATGAACATGTCCAGGGCTTCTTGCTGCTGCCCTGCCTGAAGGAGGCCAATGCCGTCGTTGTACATCTCGACCCAGGCGCTTTCGCGGATGGCTGGGGTTTCGAGCGAGTAGGCCGGGTAGATCTCTTCGGCCCGGGCGAGCATCGAATCCGCACCCACCAGGTCCCCTGTCCCGATCATCGCTTGGCCCGCGAGTAGGTACCCCAACGGGTTGCCAGGCTCGGCCTGGACGCTACCGAGCGCAGCCGTGAGCGCCTCGGCGAACCTCGCCTCCGCCTCGGTACCCTCTTGGCCCTGCGCCTGGAGGAGGTAGAGCTGAGCGTTCTGCGTGAAGTCGTTGTCGGACGGGCGGGTGCCTTCCTGCATCCCCGCCAGGGGCTCGGGCGCGGAGGATCCGCCTCCCGACGCGCAACCGGCCACAAAAGCTGCCAGCACCAGTGCGTCTATTCTGAACCGGACCCTCATGCTCCTCTCCTATCGAGCTTGCTCTCGCCATTGGACCCCTGCCCAAGGCATGTTTTTCGAACCCCAAAACCCCGTTCCGGGGTCCAGCCGCGAAAATAGGGCGAATCTTGGCCGGAAAATCAAACCTCAACGGCCTCCAGACAGGTAGGTCAAGACCCGGGAGGCCAACGCCCGACTCATTCCGGGCACCCGAGCGATCTCCTCCTCCGAGGCCTGTTTCAGCCCCCGGACGGACCCGAACCGCTCCAGGAGCCGCTGCCGGCGCTGGAGGCCGATCCCAGGGATGTCCTCGAGCTCACTGCGGAGCGTGCGCCGGCTCCTGAGTTTTCGGTTGTATCCCACGGCGAAGCGGTGGGCTTCATCGCGGATGCGCTGGAGGAGGTGCAACGCACGCTCCTTGGGGTCCAACTGAACCGACTCGCTCCTTCCCGGCAGGAAGACCTCCTCCTCCCGCTTAGCCAGCGCCGCCACCGGCAGGTCGCCGAGCCCCAGTGCCTCCAGGACTCGCACCGTCCCGCTGAGCTGTCCCTTCCCCCCGTCGATCAGCGTCAGGTCGGGGAGCGGCTTCTGTTCGTCGGCGCGCCGCCGAAACCAGCGCCCGACGGCCTCCTCCATGGAGAGGAAATCGTCGTTCCCCCAATCGCCCTTGATTCTCATGCGCCGGTACTCGGCCTTCTTAGGGCTCGCGTTTTCGAACACGACGGCGCTCGCGACCGTGTCGGTGCCCTGCAAGTGTGAGATATCGAAACACACGATCAGGCGTGGGACCACTTTCAGGGACAGCGCGCGTTGGAGGTCATACAGCGTCCGGTCCGCCCGATCCAGGCCGTGGCGATCCGCAATGAGCCGTTCCTCGAGTGTGTGACGCGCGTTTTCTGCGGCGAGATCCACCAGTCGCCGCTTCTCCCCTCGTAGGGGTACGCGAAGGGTCACTCCACGCCCAGCCGTTTCGGTCAGGACGGTGGCCAACAGGTCCGCGTCCTCGAAACTCGCGGGCAGGAGAACCTCACTGGGAAGATCCTGTGTCCCCACCTCGCCTCTACCCAGGTAGTGACGGCTGGCCAGCGATTGCAGGAGTGATTCGTCTCCTTCGTCGGACAGGTCCTCAAACGTCTGCGAGTTCCGACCCAGCAGGCGGCCCCCTCGCACCTTGAGTACCACGCCCGTGGCCAGGGCCCCATCGCGTGCCACCCCGAACACGTCGACATCGGCGCCGCTCACCGACTCCACCCGCTGATGCCGACCTAAGGCATCCAACCCTCGCAGCACGTCTCGGTGCCGGGCTGCTGATTCGAACGCCATATCCGCAGACGCCGCCTTCATACGGGCTTCCACCTGCCGACGCACGCCTTCGGTGTCTCCGCCCAACAACTGGAGGATCTCATCGATCATGCCCCCATAATCCGCCTCGTCCTGCAGGCCCACGCACGGCGCATGGCAGCGCCCGATGTGGTAGTCCAGGCAAGGGCGAGCCGGCCTCTCCTTGGGAAGATCGTACCGGCAAGACCGCACGGTATACTGACGCTTCACGACCTCCAGGGCGCGCCGCACGTACCCCACGTTGGTATAGGGCCCGAAGTAGCGGGCGCCGTCGTTGCGGGGTTGACGTGTAACGAAGACCCGGGGGAACGCTTCGTTCACAGTCACCTTGATATAGGGGTAACTCTTGTCATCGCGGAGTTGGAGGTTGAAGCGGGGTTGGTGCGACTTGATGAGGTTGGCCTCGAGAATCAACGCCTCGGCCTCGGATCCGACCACGATGGTTTCAACGCTGCGAGTACGTCGCGCGAGTTCTTGGGTCTTGATTCCCTGTTGGCGGTCGGGCCGCAGGTAGCTGCGTACGCGAGCGCGGAGCGATTTGGCCTTCCCCACGTAGAGGAGTTCCCGGTCGGCGTCGCGGAACAGGTACACGCCCGGGAGGGTGGGTAACCGCGCGACCCGCTCCGCTGTGAACTCGATGACTGACAGGATGACCTCGCTTGTACTACCCCAGCCCCCGGGGCCGCGCCGACACATTGAAGACACGCGCGCACACCAGGTAGCCTACCCCGAACACGGCCAGGGTCACCAAGGCCAGCACCTTGGTGTGGAGTCCCCCGATGAGACGTTCGGTGCCCAGGCCCAACATCGCAGCGGTCGCCACGGCGAGCCACACGCGGCCGGCTTCACCCAGCCCGGGTCCGTGAGCGCCGATACGTCGCTTCAGGTTGGATCGAAGCAGCAGATACTCCAGCCAAGCGGCGGTGGCGGAACCGAGCCCCAGCCCGGCCGCACCCAGAAAGCGATCGCCCACCTGGAAGCGATCCAGAGGGATCATCAGGAGCGCGCCCACGGCCAAGGACACCCCGATCCGTAGGGCGGCCGTGCGTGCCGGGACCACGGTGTCCTTCAGTCCGTAGAAGGCGCTCGACAGCATACGCGAACTAGCCGTGGCGAGCAGGCCCACGGCAAAGGCACCCAGCACGATCCAGGTGACCACCACATCGTTGGCCCGAAACGAGCCCCATTGGTAGAGCAAGGCCACCACATGTCGCCCAAAGAGGAGGTAACCGGCGACCGTAGGAACCACCCAGAACTGAACGCGGGCAAGCCCCGTCCGCACCCTGGCGGCCAACTGGGAGTGGTCGGAGCTCTCTCGGGTGAGTTCGGGCAGCTCCGCCGCGGCGACGGACAACCCGAACAACGAGATGGGGAGTACGTGCAGCGTTTGTACGAACCCAAGAACGGCGAGGGCCCCTGTATTGAGCATCGACGCGAGCGTCACCTCGCGCAGCAGGCCGCTCACGCTTTCCAGGCCGCGTGCACCAACCACGGGGATGAAGTTCTTGACAGCGCCGCCAAGCCCGGGAGCGTCCCCGTCCAAGCTGGGCCGGCACCCGCCCAACAGACGCCATACGGCGGGTGTCTGAATCAGGAACTGAAGGAGGCCTCCCACTAGGGCGCCACAGGCCATCGCCACCAGCAGACGTCGCCCCTCCAGGCCCCACCAGAGACTCCCGCCCAGGAGCGCACCAATGATGGAGACGTTCCAGATGACGGGTGCGGCGTAGGAAAGGAGAAACTTGCGATGGCTGTTCAGAATTCCCAGCGCCCACGCGGACAGGACCAGGAATGCCACCATCGGTAGGAGGATGCGGACGAGCTGCACGGTGATTGCCCGAGTTTCCCCTTCCAGCCCCCAGGCAAGCACACTGACCAGCAGCGGCGCCATCCATACACCCAGCAGGACCAGCGCGCTGACGACCGCGATCAATAGACCCAGCACAGCCCCGGCCAGCCGTCGCGCGTCTTCCTTGCGCCCTGCGTGTTCGAGCTCCGTGTAGGCGGGGATGAAGGATGCGCTCAGGCTGCCCTCGCCCAGTAGGTTCTGGAGGACGTTGGGAAGCTTGACCGCTGCGGTCCACGCGTCAGCAAGGTCGGTGGTGCCGAAAAAGCGTGCGAAAACCATCTGCCGAATCATGCCCGAAGCACGGCTCAGCAGAATCCCGCTTGCCACCAAGCTGGCCGCACGACCGCTCCGGCCGGGTGACCCGTCTTTGGTCAGGAGTCGGCCTCACTCCCGGGAGGGAGGGACCCAGGGGAGGGCCGCTCGGCCAGGAGCTTGTGAAGAAACTCGCTCTCGTCGCTCAGCCGTGTGACCTCTGTGGCGAGGCGCTCGACCTCGTGCTCGAGCTGGAGCATGCGTTCGGGGGCCTCGTCTCCGGTCGAGAGCCTTCGTCCCTCGAGGCGCGACGCCAGGGCCTTCCCCACCGATGAGTCCAAAACGATCGCGAGGACCGGGATCATGATGAGCAGAAGTACTGCCAGTTGCACGAACATGACGAAAGCTACTCCTGCTCAGGTGGGGAGTCCAAGGCCCCCCCTGGCGCTAGCGCCGACCGACAGCCCTCGAGCAAGAACGAGAAGAACTCGGTCCCGTAGCGCCCGGCGAACTGCAACGGCGCGAGCACGCGTTCCTGCGGCTTGCCCAACGGCATCAGGTTGTTCCGGGCCTTGTCTACCTGTCCCAATACGATCTCCTGCTGCCGCTTAATCCCCTTCAGGATCTTCTTCTCGGCCTCCGAAAGGGCCTGGAGGGCGGCGTTGCGGGCGTGCCCGATTGGGCCCTTGAGGGTGGGATCGATGTGTCGGACAGCGGCCAACAATTGTGATGTGCCGCCTCCGATCTCTCCGCGCAGCGCCCCGAGTACCGCGCGAGCCGCTTCCGGCATCTCGTCGCGGGCCCGTTCGGAGGCCCACTCGTGGGCGGGTTGGGCAAGCTCCGGAATCGTAACCGGTACCTTGTCCAGAACCTTGCGAATCTTGGGCTCGATGACCGTGATCGAGATTCGAGGGTGGACGATCGGCATGGGTACGCCATGCGCCTCGAACAGGGGCTGGAGCTGTGCGAAATATTGGGCTTCCCCCGGTCCGGCCAGGTAAGCCAGCACAGGGAACACGGCACACTCCACCACCGGTCGGAGGAGCACGTTGGGGGAAAGAAGTGACGGATCTTCGCAAAAGCGATTGTCGAGGGCAGCGATGTTGGAGGTTTGTCCCGAGGTGTGGAATTTCACGCTGCCCCCGTCGCGGTACAGGCGTTCCCGGCCGCCCTCACCCTCGCCGAACAGGTTGAGCGCGCCGGGGAGAACAGGCACCTGTACGTCAAAACCGGCCGCCGCGATCGCCAAGGCCCGCTCCTCGAGTCCCCGTTCAAAATCAGCGCCCTGTTTTAGCTCGGTGGCCAAGACCTTGGAAGACGCCCGCTTGAGTTCCGGTGCGTCGGCTCGCACGATCAGCAACCCGAGCGGCCCCAACCAGGTTCTCAGCAACTGCTCGCAGCCGTCGGGGAGCGTCGAGCCCTCCGGATAGGCCTCCTCGAGAGCGGCCAGGCACTGGTCGCGAAAGTCGTTGGGGGGAAGCAGCTCCTGGATCTGAGCGACCAGGGCCTCGGGTCCCTCGAGAGGCACCCGGAACAGCGGGCGGCCGGCTGGGGGGGCCTGTGGGATCGCCTCTAGGCGCGTGGGTTGGTTTTCGTGGGAGAGAAGGTAGGCGTGGTACGACTCCTCCCAATCGTGGTCTTCGGACGCGATCCAGAACACCGGAAGCACCGGTCGGCCCAGGGAGGAGCTCCAGCGCTCGGCTAGGGCGACCGCGGAGAGGGCCTTGTTCACCGCCAGGAGGGGACCGGTCAGTAGCCCCGGTTGTTGGCCGGTGGTGACCACCAAGCCCGACGCCCGGCGCCACGCGGCGATCCGGTCGGCCTCCGTCGGGTTGGAGGCGCTCAGCACCTCCGCGGCCACACGACGCCGTTCCTCCTGGAACCACTCGTCCAGGACGGCCGCCCGCTCCGGCACCGCATTCGGGTGGAGAAAGGGATGCCGGTAGAACGCCTCTGCCTCCGGTCGCCCGGAGAAATAGGCCCGCGCCAAGGGGCCGCCTTTGGGCCACGCCACTTCCAATTCCAGATTCAACGTCGGGTCGGGCCTTTGTGATAGGGTTCCCCGCGCACGATGGTGCCGGCGCGATAGAGCTGTTCGAGCAGGGCCACGCGGGCAAGCTCATGGGGTATTGTGATAGAACCTAGCGAGATCTTTCGGTGCGCCTTCTCCAGCACGTGCTCGTGGAGTCCGGAGGCTCCGCCGATCAGGAACACCACCGATGAGCGGGATCTCACTGCCGACTCCTCGAGCAAAGAAGCGAACCCGGTCGACGAGATCGGCGTTCCCTCTCGGGTGAGCGCCACCACGTAATCGGTGGGGGCCAGTCGGCGGAGGATGCGGTCCCCCTCGACCTCGGGGCTGCTTCGCTTGGGAACCGACACCTCTTCCACTTCGATGCGCCAGTAGTGCCCGGCGCGGGTCCGATAGTCCTCCGCAAGGGTGCGGAGCGGGCCTTTGACGCCTCCGACTGCCAGGACCCGAACCTTCACACCAGTGCCTCTTCGATGAGCGCGGTGACCCGGTCCAGGTCGGGCCCGAAGTCCACGTCCAACATCAACACCCGCCAGTCCCCTGCCTCGGTAGCGGCCAGCTTGACGGCGTCCTTTTCCGTGGTGACGAGGGTCCTTCCGTCTGCCCAGGCGAGGATCTCCTGGATGTCCTGGGCGGTGTAGTCGTGATGGTCTGGGTAGGCCTTGGTGTCGGCAGTCGCGATCCCCTGCCCCTCGAGGAGTGCCCAAAAGGTCGTTGGGATGGCGACGGAGCTGAGCGCTACGACAGGGCCCTCGGGCGGCGACACAGATCCACCCGAGAGGGTGGTCCAACCGGCAGGGTTGAGCGCCGCACTCAGCACTTCCACCCCGGGTGCATGCTCCTGGACCCAGGTTCGCGTGGGTACGGGGTCGCTTACCCGGTGCGTGATGATGACCGCGTCCGCGCGGCGGAGCGCGCGCTCCGGCTCCCTCAGCGGACCGCGAGGCAGGACCCTTCCCCGCGCGACGGCCCGATGCTGTTCCGCCGAGACCAAGACCAGGTCGAGGTCCCGATGCAGTCGGCGGTGTTGGAAGCCGTCGTCGAGCACGACGACGTCCGCACCTGCGGCCACCGCCGCTCGCGCTCCGGCACGGCGGTCTGGATTCACAATCACGATCCCGTCCTGACTCCATCGACGATGCAGGGCCACCTCGTCATTTCCGTATCCGCGCAACACCAGCCCAGGCCGGCGTCCCCGTTCTCGCAGGAACGACATTACCCACCCCGCGATGGGCGTCTTCCCCGTGCCCCCCACGGTCAGGTTCCCGACCGAGACGACCGGCACCCCCACTGCGGGCTCCTGACGATGTCGATCGTAGTGGCGATTCCGGAGCGCGGTGACGGCGCGCACGCCGAGCTCAAGGGGTAGGGTGACCATCTGGGTCGCGGAACCCCAAAGGCCAGTATTCTGCTCCCACCAACGCCATAGCAGCGGTTCGCGCCCGCTCACGGTTCTCGTTCCCCGTCGGTGCGGCCGGCCGCACGTCGTGCCTCGGCCTGCACGCGGCCCAGCGTGGCCGCCACCTCCTGCGTGATTCGGGCCATCTCCTCGTCGGAGCTGTCTCGCGGGATGACCCTGGGCGTGCTGTAACGGAGATGAACGGCAGCGAATGGCTTCGGAACCGAGAATCGATCCCAGCTCCTCAACTGCCACTCCCGGCTGACACCTACGCCGATCGCGACCACGGCGACCCCGGTTGCTCGGGCGGCCAGCAAGGCCCCGGGCTTGAACTCGAAACGGGGTCCGCGCGGTCCGTCCGGCGTCACCGCCAAGTCATGGCCTCCCCGTCCCGCTCGAATCAGGGCCTTCAGTCCCTTCACTGCGCCTCTGGTGCTCGATCCTCGAGCGGTTGCGAATCCGTTGCGCTCCAGAATGCGGGTAATATACTCTCCGTCCTGATGCTCACTGACCAAGACGGTGATCCCCTGGTCGCGATGGTGATGGACCAGCGGGAGCAGCGACCCATGCCAGAAGACGTACAGGACGGGAGTGCCCGACGCGCGGGTGCGTTTCACGCCGTCTTCCCCATGGGTGCGGAACCGGAGCGTTCGCATCAGGATTCCCAGCGTAGCCTTCCCGAACAGGCCCGCCCAACGAAAGTGGCGCTCGCTCCTACCGCGTTTTCCGCTCATCCCGGACGGGTCGCTCCCGTGAGCACCTGCACTGCCAGGTCGGCCACTCGCTCGGCCGCTCCGGGGCTGCCCAGGCGGGAACGGATGGCCGTGAACCCCTCGAGCATTCGGGTACGCTCTTGCGATTCTGTCAGTAGCGGTGCCACCGCCCGTGCCAAGGCCGCTGGAGTCGCGTCTCCCTGCAGCAGTTCGGGAACCACCCGCTCGCCTCCCACCAGGTTTGCCAAGGCGACGTGCGGGACGCGCACGACGCGCTTCGCGACTGCAAAGGTGAGTGGATGGGTCTTATAGGCGCAGACGAACGGCATTCCCGCAATCGCCGCTTCCAGGGTGGACGTTCCCGACTTTACGATCCCGGCACGGGCGTGTCGAAGCAGTGTAGGCGCGTCGGTCACCGTGTGTGCCCAGGGAGGAAGCTCGGGGAGACGCAGCGCTGGTGCTCGGGCGAGTGCCACCTGCAGTGTAGGGTTCGTCGCCCGGAGCTGTTCGGCAGCAGCCAGAAAGGGACCGAGCAGTCGACCCACCTCCTGAGCTCGAGATCCCGGGAACAGGGCCAAGATAGGGTGCGCCGGGTGGAGTCCCTCCCTCGTGCAGAACCGCTTTCGGTCGGGGTGATCGCCGCGTAGATCCAACAGAGGATGGCCCACGAACTCCACCCAAGCGCCCTCCCGCTCGAAGATCTCCTTCTCGAAGGGCAGGATCACTGCGATCGCTGTGGCGTCCCGCGCGAGCCGGGCTGCGCGCCTGGCCTTCCACGCCCAGACTTGGGGAGCGATGTAGTAGAGCACGGGCACCCCTCGCTCGCGGGCAAAGCGAGCCACACGGAGGTTGAAGCCCGGATAATCGATGGCCAACACCAGTCGGACCTTCCCGGCGGCGATACGCTCACGCACCTGGCGCTCCAGATGTCGGAAAAACCGTAGGCGCCCGAGCACCTCGGCGAAGCCCATGACGGCCAACTCGTCCAGACCAGCCACGCACTCCACGCCTGCGGTGCTCAGGCGCTCGCCGCCCAAGCCCCAAAAGGTCAGGTCCGGGTGGCGGGCACGGAGAGCTCGGACGACCGCAGCACCATGCAGGTCGCCTGACTCCTCACCCGCCAGCACCATCACCGATCCCTGCAAGGGTCGCGTCAGAACGCTCGGGTCAGATACCAGAGAGCGGCCGAAACGGCCACGAGTAGGAGTACGAGTTTACGTGACGAGACTTTTCTTCTGGCGTCAATCCAGTCCCGCTTGCGATCACGCCGGACGCGAATGAGCGACATGACTCCGAATCAACTCCTCGATTGAGAGCGCGACCTCCAACGCGTCCCTGCCGTCCTGACCTGAGACTGCCGGCGGGCCGCCCTCGTGAATGGCACGCACGAAGCTGGTGAGCTCCCGCGCGAGCGGTTCTCCCTTCGTACCCTTGAGTGGGATCCGTTCTACCAATGCCGCAAGTCCCTCCTTCCACGCGGCGGCGTAGACCGCAGGTGCTGGCGATCCGCCGCCCTCCCCGCCCAGTGCCGGGAGCCCCTGCTTGAGCCTCAGGAACTCACCGGTACCGTTCCCGAGATCCAGGCTCAAATAGCCCGAGCGCTGGAAGATCCGGAACTTGCGGGTACGCTCCATGGACACCCGGCTCGCGGTCAGGTTGGCAACTGCGCCCCCCTCGAAGGTGACTCGCGCATTGGCGATGTCGGCGAGCGGCGTGATGACCGGTACCCCCGTAGCCGCAATGGCGGCGATGGGTTGCCCTACCATGGCCCGCACCAGGTCGACATCGTGGATCATGAGGTCCAGCACCACTGGGACGTCGGTGCTGCGAGGAACAAACGGGGCCATCCTGTGGACCTCGATGAAGAGGGGGTCCTGCATGTACTCCCGTGCGGCCAGTACCGCTGCGTTGAATCGCTCGACGTGACCCACCTGGACCAGTGCGCCGCTGGACACGGCCGCAGCCAGGATGCGGTCGGCCGAGTCGAGATCCGGTGCGATGGGTTTTTCGATGAACACGTGGACTCCGCGCCGCAGCGCCTCCACCGCGACCTCTTCGTGCGCGCCGGTGGGTGTCGCCACCACGAGCGCGTCGCACTGATCCAGGAGGGATTCGAGGGTCTGGAACGCGGGTGTGTCCAGGTCGTTTGCGACCTTGGTCGCCCGGTCGGGATCGAGGTCGTACACGCCGACCCCGAGACAGCTCGGGAGGCCGCCTAGGATACGCGCATGATGATATCCCAGACTACCGACACCCGCGACGCCGACTCGGAGCGCTGGGGTGCTCACCCGATGGTGATGCCCCGCTCGCTGGCTCGAATAAACGACACGAAATGGTCGACCTCAGGGATGCCCGGAATCTCCTCTTCGATGCGCGCCAGCCCCTGACTCACGTTGAGGCCGGAGTGAAAGAGGATACGATAGGCGCGCTTCAGGGCCTTCCGGGTACCGTCGGCAAGCCCACGGCGCTGCAGTCCCACCGAGTTCAGGCCAAACAGCTTGGGGTCGTTACCGGCGGACCGACAGTAGGGGGGCACGTCCTGGGGGACCCTGGAACCGCCCCCGATGAACGCATGGGCGCCGATGCGTACGAACTGATGGATCACGCTTCCCCCGCCTACGATTACCCAATCCTCGATGGTTACGTGACCGGCCATCTGAACGGCGTTGGCCAGTATGACGTGGTTGCCCAGACGACAGTCGTGAGCCACGTGGGAATAGGCCATGAGCAGGCAATCGCTCCCCACTCGGGTTTCGGCAGTCTGGGTGGTCCCCCGGTTCAGCGTGGCGAATTCTCGGATGGTGGTGCGGTCGCCCACGAAGAGCTCGGTCTTCTCGGCCTTGTACTTCAGGTCCTGGGGGTCGGTCCCAAGGACCGCTCCCTTATGGATCGAACACTCGGAGCCTACGGTCGTATCCCGGTCGATCAGGACGTGAGGGCCGATGTCGGTCCTGGCACCGATCCGGACGTTGGGTCCCACGATACTGTAGGGCCCCACCTGTACACCCTCGTCCAGTTGGGAGGAGGGGTCGACCAAGGCCGTCGGATGGATATCGACTCCCAGTTCAGCTGGCACGCGGCTCTCTCTTGCTCATCGATCGACGATTCTGGCCATCAGCTCGGCTTCCGCCACACGCTGATCGTTTACGTAGCCCACACCCTTCATGCGACATACGTGTCTTCGAAACTGGAGCATCTCGATTTCGAACACGAGTTGGTCTCCCGGCAGCACCGGACGGCGCCATTTCACCTTATCCAGCGACATGAGGTAAACGACCTTGTCGCCCGGATTCTCGACAGCGTCCATCAGGAGCAGGCCCCCGGCTTGGGCCATGGCCTCCAGGATGAGTACCCCTGGCATGATGGGGTGACCCGGAAAATGACCCTGGAAGAACGGCTCGTTGATGGTGACGTTCTTGAGGCCCACGATGCGCTTGCCGCTCTCGAACTCGATGATCCGGTCGACGAGGAGCATGGGGAAGCGGTGCGGGAGGTACTCCAGGATCTGGGCCGCCTCGACGATCGGCGCCTGAGCGGCCTTGCGGGCGGCCTTGGCCACCTCGGCTGCGAAGGCCACGTTGCCCCGGTGGCTTGGGCGTTCCGCGAACACCCGCGCGTTGAGCCGGCCTCCCAGTAGCGTGAGATCCCCCAGAATGTCCCCGATCTTGTGGCGCACGTACTCGTCGGGAAACCTGAGCTCGTCGTTCATGACGCCCGTGCCGTCCAGCACAATGGTGTTCTCGAGGGAAGCCCCCTGCGCCAGCCCCCTCGCCAGAAGGCTCTCGGCCTCCTCCTTGAAACCGAACGTGCGGGCTGGGGCCACCTCGGCAGTGAAGCCCTCGGGGTCCATCGCGAACGAACCGAACTGCCTTCCGATGGCCGGATGCTCGAAGTCGATCCCTGCCGCCACTTTCAGCCCGTTGTGGGGACTGGCCACGTACGACTCACCGTTGTCACCCTCAAGGCTGATGGGGCCCTTGAGCGTAAGCACTCGGGCGGGCGCCTCCTGAGCCACGATCCCCGCTTCTTGAATGGCGTTGGCGTAGTCTAGGAAGGACCCGTCTCGGATCGGAGGTTCGGGGCCGGAGAGCTCTAGCAGCGCGTTGTCGATCTGGTGACCGTGCAAGGCCGCGAGGACGTGCTCGACGGTCATGACCTTCGCGGATCCCTTGCCCAGGCTGGTGCCCAGCTCGGTGCCCACCACGTGATCGAGGTCGGCGGGAATCTCGGGGGCGCCGTCCATGTCTACCCGTCTGAACCGGATACCGGAGTCGGGAGGGGCCGGGAGTACACTGAGCTGGGCCGACTCGCCCGAATGGACGCCGATGCCGTCCAGGACGGCGGACGTACCTACGGTCTGTTGGGACGGCTGGCTCATATCAGGCACTGCTCTCAGGAGTCCGGGAGAGGCAATCTGACAAACCTAGCAAAGAGGCTCGGCCCTTCCCAGGCTTATCCTACTCCCTGCCTTTCGCAGTGGTTCTGAGCGCCTTCAGGGTTTGAGGCAGCTTGGTCAACTCCACGTGGCTCCTGAGGAAGTCGCCCCGTGGGACCGATGGGAAGCCCATGGCGGTACCGCCGGCGGGCACGTCAGACGTGACGCCGGTCTTGGCGGCGATCCTCGCCCCGTCTCCGATCACCATGTGGTTGATCACGCCCGACTGCCCCCCGAAGACGGCCCCTCGCCCGATCCGGGACGAGCCGGCGATCCCGACCTGCGCCACCAACAGCGATCCCTCCCCGACTTGGACGTTGTGGGCCAGGTGGACTTGGTTGTCGATCTTGGTGCCCGCCCCGACGCGGGTCTGGCCGATCGAACCCCGGTCCACACAGGAATTGGCGCCGATCTCCACGTGGCTCTCGATGACGCACCCTCCCACGTGCGGCAGCTTCTTATGCTGCCCGTCCTCGTAAACGTACCCGAAGCCATCCACACCCAGCCGCACTCCGCTGTGCAGGATGACCTCCTCTCCGACCTCGGTGTCGTCGTAGAGCACGACCTGGGGATGGAGACGCGTGCGGGCTCCGACCTTGCAGCGCGCCCCGACACACACGTGCGCGCCGAGGGAGACATCGTCTCCGAGTACCGAGTCGTCTCCTACCACTGCGTAGGGACCCACCGATACGCGCGCGCCCAGTTGCACCCCACGCCCCAGCACGGCGGTGCCGTGAATGAGGGGGGTGACCGGTTCGACCGGGTAGAAGCGTTCGAGCAACACGCGTAGCGCGCGGTGACCGTCAGGGACCACTACGCACGGCAGGTCCCCACACTCCTCTGCCAGTCCCTGGGAGACCAACACCGCGCCCGCATCCGACGTGCGCAGGTCATCCAGATACCGTTTGGACGTGAACAGCGCGATGTCGTGAGCTTGGGCTTCGCGGAGGCCGGCCACTCCATGAACCGGTGTGTCTGCCGAGCCGACCAGTCGACCGTCGACCCACGCGGCCACCTGCCCCAACGTCGTCTCCACTGAGCGGGCCATCGTCCCTACCTGTTAGAGATCTGAGATGTTGCGGGTAAGTAGAGCGGCCCCCAGGTCCGAAGACCTGCGGGCCGCATCATTTTGGGAGTCAATCCAGCACGATTCAACGGGAGGGGGAGTCACCTTCCGCTTCAGCGTTGAGTCGTCGCAGGACTTCGTCGGTGAGGTCCAGCGACGGATCCGCGGAAAGGATCGCGGTGGACGCAGCGTCCAGAATCATCGCGTAGCTCCCCTCGAGCCGTAGCTGGTCGATGATACCGGTGATCGTTTCCATGACCGGTGCAACCAGCGCCTGTTGGCGCTGCCCGGCCTGGGCCTCCAACTCACGTAGTCGGGTCTCGTACTCGGTCTGGCGCAGTCGGATATCGTTTTCCTTCGCCGTACGCGCGACCGGGGTCATGGTGGCCTGTTGCTGCTCGTAGTCGGCGATCATGCGCTGCAGCGCTTCGCCCAGGCTGGTCACCTCCTGGCGATACCCCTCCACCTCCGCCTCGAAGGCCTGCTGGGCGGCTTGGGCGACCGGCGAGTCGTTGATGATGCGCTCGGAATTGATATACGCGATCCGCGGGATCTGCTGGGCGCCAGCGGCGGCCGTGGTGAGCAGTAGCGCGATGAGCGGCGCCACGATCTTGAAAGTCCTCATGTCCTGTGTGCTCCGATTGAACGACGTGCTTGCTAGAACCCAGGTCCCAGGCGGAAGTGCAACTGCCATCCGGGGACTGGCTTATCGAAACCATACGCGTAATCCAGACCCAAAGGTCCAAACGGCGTCACAATCTGTACCCCGAAACCGGTTCCGCGGAACATGCCACTGGGGTCGATATCCCCGGGATCCTGCCAGACATTCCCTGCGTCATAGAACATCGAGAGGGAGAGATTATCGCCGAACCGGATCGCATATTCGGCCGTCAGGCTGGCAAACGCGTCGCCCAGGCGCCCGACGTCGCTGAAACTCTGCGAATTATCGGCCACGAACCCGAGCGGCGTAATGGTGGTTTCGTCATAGCCGCGGAGCGCCTCGCCGAACTGCACGCCCCCCATCCAGAACCGCTCGAACGGGAAGGCGCTGGCGTCGCCAATGACGGCGCCGAGGCGTGCCTTGAGTCCAAGGGTAAACCGCAGCGACCCGGTCTCGCCGACCTGGCCCGTGGGTACGAACCACTGCCCTTCGAGCACGTGCTTGGAAAACGCTGCATCGCCTCCCAGGAACTTTCCCGAGAACTCGCTCTGGAGACTCTGTCGCGATCCGTTGGTCGGGAAGAGGGGGTGGTTAAGGTTGTTTCGATTGATTCCGAATGTGAGCGTACTGAGCACGCCGTCCGGCCGGGCGAACAGGGATGTGTCGTCCACGCCCTCGAACTGGTCGTACTTCGTCTGCACCCATGAGTAGCCCGTCACCACCCGGGTCCGAATCGAGTTGAACAACGGGAACCCCACCTGCACGGAGCCGCCGAGTCGAGTGTAGCGACCGGTGGAAAACTGGAAGAACCGGTTCCTGGAGTTGAACAGAGAGACCGTTCCGCTCACGCGACTCTGCTGAATCGCGGGGTCCGTGTACGAGATCGTGAAGTTGTTGACCAGGCTTCCGAAGTCCCAGCGGAGATGACCCTCCTTCCCTTGCCCGAACAGGTTGGGTTCATCGTACCCGAGGAACCCGCTGACCCCTACCCCGCCCCCGACCGCCGTACCGAAGCTCACCGACCCGGTCTGCTTCTCTGTGACGTTGAAGGTCACGTCCACCTCTCCCGTCTCAGGATCGGGATTGATGGAGGGGAACTCCATGGGCGTTTCGAAGAAGCCCAGCGCCGAAATCTGCTGATAGCTCTGCAGCAGGCGCGCCTCGGAGTACACGTCGCCCGGGAGCAGGAAGAGCCGTTCACGGACCACCCGGTCGTAGGTCTTCTCGTTGCCCACGATCTCGACCTTGCGGATGTAGGCAGGCTCGTTCTCCCGGATGTTCCACCCAATCGAGACGCTGGGAACACCGTCGGTGCCTACGTCGTTGCGCACCAGGAAGGGGTCTACCTGCGCGTACAGGTAGCCCTCGTTGCGGTATAGGCGCTCGACCTCGGCCGTGGCCTCCTGAAAGGCGACCCGGTCGAAGTAGCGTATCCCCGCTTCTGCCCCACCGAATCCCAGACTGGACAGCAGTCCGCCGGAGTCCTCGGCGTAGTAGTCCTCGAGGTCCTCGGTGGCGAAGACGTGGTTGCCCTCGATGTCGAACGCCTCGATGCGATACCGGGCCCCCTCGTCGAGCGCGATCTCGATGCGCGCTTTCCCCGAGTTGGGATCGACGATGACCGTATCGTTCAAGATCTCGAAGTCGAGGAACCCCCGGGACTCATAGAGATCGACCAGACTGACCTCGAGGTCCTCTCTGAACCTGGCCTCATCGAACGCGCCCGACCTGAACCACCAAAACCCTTCGGGCTTGGTGTCCATGGCCCCGACCAGGTCGTCTCGGCTCAATGCCTGGTTCCCGGAGAAGCCGACCTGGGCAATCGTCACCCGTTGACCTTCCTCCACCTCGAAGACGAGCTCGATCTGACCCTCGGCTTCTGCCATCGGGGCGGTGCGCTCTTCGATGCGGACGAACGGGATGCCCTTACTTGCGAGCTCCTCGCGGATGAAGCGCTGTGCCAGGACGACGCCTGGCGGGGAGTAGGGCAGCCCGGGGCGGAGACGGGCGGTGTCGCGCACCGCGCTGTGGTCCACGTTGTCCAACCCCTCGAACACGACCCGCCCCAGCAGCGGCTGCTCCTCGACGCCGACGATGAGCCGGACCGGAGAGGTGGAGTCACCCACCGCCTCGACCCGCACGTCCTGGAACTGGCCGGTGGCCCACAGGGCCTTGATGCCGTCGCTGATCTCTCGATACCCGACGACGTCGCCCTTGCTGATCCCGAAAACGGCGGTCAGGGCGTCGACCCGTTGGCGCTGGGCGCCTTCGATGACGACCGTGTCTACCTGAAGGCGTCCCGTCTGCTGGGCGGTCGCGGGGGTCGCGAAAGCGAACGTCGACCCGGCGACGAGAAGGAGTACCGCTCTTGTGAGACTACCGACCGTCGCTCTGGACACTACCCCAGCTACGTTTTTTGCGCGGAAGCCACCTGCAAAACCAGCGCTTCCCCACTTCCGTCCACCCCGACCTCGATCTCGTCCCCCGCAGAGAACTCACCGAGAAGAATTTTTTCTGACAGCGGATCTTCGAGATAGCGTTGGATGGCACGCCGCAACGGCCGTGCACCGAACTTCTCGTCATATCCCTTCTCGACCAGGAACGAGATGGCTTCGTCGGTGAGACGCAGGATCATCTCATCCTCGGCAAGCCGGTCGAGGAGGTTCTTCAACAGAATGTGAACGATCTCGCCGATCTCGTCCCGGCTCAGTGAGTGGAAGACGATCACGTCGTCCACGCGATTGAGAAACTCGGGATTGAACGCGCGCTCGATCTCCTGCTGCACCTTGTCCTTCATGAGGTCGTAGTTCGTCTTGACTTCCTCGTCCTGGAAGCCGAGGCCACGACCCTTGTTGATGTCTCTGGCGCCCAGGTTGGACGTCATGATCAATACCGTGTTCTTGAAGTCGATCACCCGGCCGTAGTTGTCGGTCAGGTGTCCCTCGTCCAGCACCTGCAGCAGGATGTTGAACACGTCCGGATGGGCCTTCTCGATCTCGTCCAGCAAGACCACCGAGTACGGCCGCCGCCGCACGGCCTTGGTGAGCGCGCCGGAGTCCTCGTAGCCGACGTAGCCCGGAGGGGCTCCAATGAGTCGGGACACAGAGAACTTCTCCATGTACTCGCTCATGTCCACCCGGATCAGGGCATCCTCGTCGGCGAACAGGAACTCCGCGAGCGCTCGGGCCAGCTCGGTCTTCCCCACACCGGTGGGGCCGGAGAAGATGAACGACCCGATCGGCTTCTTGGGGTCCTTGAGGCCGGCTCGACTACGTCGGATGGCCCGGGCGATGGCGTGGATGGCGTCATGTTGCCCAACCACCCGCTCATGGAGGGCGTCCTCCATGTTCACGAGACGCTCGGTCTCCTCGGCCCGGAGGCGGGTTACCGGAATGCCCGTCCAACGGCTGACGATGAACGAGATCTCATCCATGCCAATGCTTGGCCGATGCTTCTGGCGCTCTTCCTTCCACTGCTCCTGCGCGTCGCGGATCTGCTGTTGGAAGCCGCGTTCCTCGTCGCGCAGTTGAGCCGCACGTTCGAAGTCCTGGTCGCGGATCGCGCCGTCCTTGCTCTCCGCAATGGCGGCGAGCTGGTCCTTGAGGTCCTCCATCTCAGCGGGAGGCACCTGGCTGGCGATCCGTGCGCGCGCGCCCGCTTCGTCGATCACGTCGATGGCCTTGTCCGGCAAGAATCGATCGGTGATGTAGCGATCCGATAGCTTAGCCGCTGCCACCAGCGCCTCGTCGGGAATCTCGATCCGGTGGTGGTCCTCGTAGCGGGAGCGCAGTCCCTTGAGGATCTCTACCGTCTCCTCCACCGCCGGGGGATCTACGATGACCGGTTGGAACCGCCGCTCCAGAGCCCCGTCCTTTTCGATGTACTTCCGGTACTCGTTCAGCGTCGACGCTCCGATGCACTGCAGTTCACCGCGCGCGAGCGCAGGCTTCAGCATGTTCGATGCGTCGATGGCACCCTCCGCGGCTCCAGCACCGACGAGCGTATGCAGTTCGTCGATGAAAAGGATCACCGTCTGGTTTTGGGAGATCTCGTTCATCACGGCCTTGAGGCGCTCCTCGAACTGACCGCGATACTTGGTACCTGCAATGACGGCCGCCATGTCGAGCGCCAGAACCCGATGATCCTTCAGCGCTTCGGTCACCTCGCCCTTGGCGATAAGCTGCGCCAAGCCCTCCACCAAAGCCGTCTTGCCGACCCCCGGTTCGCCGATCAGCACCGGATTGTTTTTCTTCCGGCGACAGAGGATCTCGATGACCCGCTCAATCTCGGAATGGCGTCCGATGGTCGGGTCCAGCGTGCCCTCGGTGGCGAGCGCAGTGAGGTCTCTGCAGAAGTGATCGAGTGCTGGTGTCTTCGACTTCTTGTCGCCCTTGGGTGCACCGCCACTACCACCGCTGCCACCGATGCCCGGCGGCTCGCTGGGGGCGACATCGGAGCCCAGCACCTTGAGGGTCTCGCCCCGCGCGTCATCGAGGGTGACACCGAGTGAGTTCAACACCTGCGCGGCGATCCCTTTCTCTTCGCGCAGCAGGCCCAGCAGTAGGTGTTCGGTGCCCACGTAGGAGTGGCTCAACTCACGAGCCTCCTGCATGGCGAACTCCAACACCTTCTTGGCTCGCGATGTATAGGGAAGCTCTCCGAGCGCGATGGTTGCTTTGCCCTTCCGCACCGATTCCTCGACGCGTTCGTGGACCTGCTCGAGGTCCACCGCCAGCTTCTGCAGGACGGCCGCGGCGACACCCTCTCCTTCCCGGATGAGCCCGAGCAAGATGTGTTCAGTGCCAACGTAGTCATGCTGCAGTTGGATCGCGGCCTCTCGAGCCATCGAGAGCACCGTGCGCACGCGGTCGGTGAAGTTGTAGTTCATCGCTGTTCGAGCCTCACTGCAGGGTCAGATGGTTCGAGGACGCTGACCCGTTGCCGTCACCCGAGTTCGTCCACCTCGTCTGAGACCCCTTCCGACCGGAGGACCCCACGCACAAATGCGGCGCGGTGTGCGTCGCATTCTTCGGGGGTCAACGCTCGGTCAGCGGCCTCTTCCAGGTGCGCCGGCTGGGTGAAGATCATGATCTTGTTGAGCGTGTATACACGGAGCCCAGGGAGTAGTTTCAGGCTTGCTCCCAGTCGAACTGCGCTCAGCAGGTTCATCGTTTCCTCGAACGAAAGAGCTCGGGAATAACGGAGCAAGCCGTATGCCCGCCACAGTTTGTCGGCGGTCACCTGGGGGGCATCTCGTATCAGAACCTGGCGAGCATGATGCTCGTGCTGGATGACCTGTTCGACCATCCGCTGAAGGTGGTCGATCAGCTCCTCCTCGGACCGTCCGAGCGTGGTCTGATTGGAGACCTGGAAGAAGTTTCCCACCACCTCCGACCCCTCACCGTACAGCCCTCTGAACGTCAGCCCCACCTGGGTGAGGCTCTCGAGGACCCCTCCGATCTCCTTGATCAGCACCAGCGCCGGGAGGTGGACGAGGACCGAGGCCCTGAGGCCCGTGCCCACGTTGGTGGGGCAACTGGTCAGGAACCCGAACTCGGGGTGGTAGGCGTAAGGCAGCTCCGCCCCCAGCTCGTCGTCGAGTTGGTCGGTGATGCTCCAGCCTTGGTGGAGGTCAAGCCCCGAAACGATAGACTGGACACGGAGATGGTCCTCCTCGTTCAGCATGATGCTCAGCGGGCGGGTGGCTGCCAATGCCACCGCCGCGGCGGGTCGGGGGCGCTCCTTGCTGCCCATCAACTCGCGGGAGATCACCCTCCGTTCGTGCAGAATCCGTCGGGTGCGGGGGGCGAGAGCGTCTAGCTCCAGCAGCGAGGCGCCGTGGAGCATCGGGACCGTATCGAGGGCAGTCCGTACGGAGTCGAGCACGGCCCCCCCGTCGTCGGCCGAGGCCCGATGCCCAAACGCCCGGCCCTGGAGGTTCCGCGCGATCCGCACCCGGGTGGACAGGACCACATCCGAGTGGGGACCACTCGCGTCCAGCCAGCCCAACCCAGCATCGGGAATCCCGCTCAGATCCAGCATTCAGTGGGTCTCCAGGGCTCGGATCTGGTCCCTGAGGACGGCCGCCCGCTCGAAGTCCTCGCCGTCGACCGCACGCTGCAGTTTGCTGCGCAGGCCCTGCAGGCGGCGCTGGAGGTCATCACGGCCCGCCGCGGGGCTCAAGTACACCTTCCCCACATGCCGACTGGCGCCGTGCACCCGCCTCAGGAGCTTGCGCAGGCCACCTTCGAACGAGACGTAACAGTGTGAGCACCCGAACCGGCCCTTCTCCTTGAAGTCCCCCAGCGTTAGACCACAGAAGCCGCAGTGCCCCTCGAGCTCGGGCTCGCGCGCCGGCTCATCGACACCCGATTGGGACACCTGCTCCAAGAGACCGGAGAGGTCCAGGCTGCTGGGAGGCGGCTGCGGTTCGATGCCCCGTTCGTTCGCGCAGGCCTGGCACAGGTGGGTGGTGTTCATCTCGTTCTTTTCGATGTGCATGAAATGCACGACCGCGTCCGCCTTGCCACAGTTCTCGCAGGTCATGGCGCCCCGACCCCTAATGGGCTGAGCTGGCCCTCCGTCAACTGGAGCACTCGGTCCGCCTGTTCCGCGAGCTTGTGGTCGTGCGTGACCACCACCATTGCGGTGCCGCGCTCGTCCCGGACCCGGAACAGGAGCTCATGGAGTCGGGCACTGGTGCGGGCGTCCAGGTTGCCGCTCGGTTCGTCGGCAAGGAGGATCGGAGGGTCGTTGGCCAGCGCGCGGGCGACCGCGACCCGCTGCTGCTCCCCACCAGAGAGCTGCCAGGGCTTATGGTCGAGGCGTTCTCCCAAGCCCACCCACCGCAGGACCTCCTTGGCTTTCTGCGCCGCTTGCTCGGGGTCTTGCAGCGCGATGAGCGCGGGCATCATGGCGTTCTCCAGCGCAGAGAACTCCCTCAACAGATGGTGGAACTGGAACACGAAGCCTACGAACCGATTTCTGAGTCCGGCCAGATTCGCCGGAGGCTGGTCCCGCACGCTGTGGCCACCCAAGTGGATGGTTCCCTTGGTGGGTTGGTCCAAGAGACCCAACAGATGGAGCAGCGTGGATTTGCCGCAGCCCGATTCACCGACGATCGCCACCGACTCGCCCGGTGCCACCGCGAGGTCGAGGTCATCCAACACCGTGAGCGTGCGGCCATCGGTCGACTCGTAGGCCTTGCTCAGCCCCACAGCTTCAATGGCGTAGCCTTGGAGCCGATCAGTCATGACGAATCGCCTCCACGGGTTCCAGCCGGGAGGCCTGAATAGATGGGTAGATGGTCGCAAGCAGCGAGATGGCAATACTCCCGAGCACGATCAGTCCGACGTCGGAGGCGTCCAGCGCCACGGGCAGTGAGTCGAGCGTGTACACCTCGGCCGGCAGCTCAAAGATCTTGAAGCGCTTGAGCAAGAGAGCCAGTACACAGCCGGCGACCGCCCCCACCAACGTGCCGATGATGCCGATCCACACTCCCTGGAGCAGGAAGATCCGCAGGATGCCCCCATCGGTCATGCCCATGGACTTGAGGATCCCGATCTCCCGAGTGCGGTCCGCCACCACCATCACCAGCGTGCTCACGATGTTGAACGCCGCCACGATGACGATCAGGAACAGGATCAATGTCATCGCCAGCTTCTCGAGCTTGAGTGCGGCGAACAGCGAGCTGTTCTGTGTGATCCAGCTCTGGGCGTAGTAGGGGTAGTCGAACGTCTCTTCCACCCGGGTGACGACATCCTCGGCAGCGAATGCGTCCTCCACCTGGACCGAGATGCCCGTGACCCGGTCCGAGACCGTGGTGTCGAGTAAATCCTGCACGGAGGCGATGCCCGTGTAGATGTTCCGAAGGTCGTAGTCGTAGACACCGGTGGCCACGGTGCCCAACACCACGAACGGACGGATCTTGGGGACCGGCTCTCCCAGCGGGCCCACCTTCAGGTTCTCCATCGCGATCAACTGAAGCGTGTCACCCTCGAACAACCCCATCCGATCTGCGAGCCGGTCCCCAAGCACAATGCCCGGGAGTCCGCCGGTGGACGCACGGCCTAGCAGCTCTTCGGACAGCAGTTCGATCTCGAGATCGGTGACCTGGTCCAGATCGGGGTCGGTTGCGATGCCATAAAGATCGGCGGGCTGCGAGTACCCCGCGTGTGTCAGTCCTACCTGCGTGATCATGAACGGCGAAGCCGCCCGAACGCCTTCGATCTCGGACACCCCGCGCTGGATGGTTTGCCAGTCGTCCATCCGGAGCGACGACCCCCGCTGCATGACCAACACGTGGGGCGTCGCCCCCAGGATCACGCCCCGCAGCTCCCTCTGCGAGCCGTTCATGACTGAGATCACGACCACGAGCGCCGTCACGCCGAGCATGACCCCGCCCAAGGCGATCCATGTAATGAGCGACAGGAACCGCCCTTTGCGCCGGGCCGACAGATAGCGTCGGGCGATCAGCCAGTCGAGTCGCGAAAACACGGTCAGTCGTCCTCGGGACGTGCGGCTTGAGGTTCGTCATCTTCGGGCGCCCTGCCCTCCTCCGGACGGAGCGTCGGGAACAGAAGCACGTCCCGGATCGTCGCGCTGTTGGTCAGCAGCATCGTGAACCGATCCACACCCATGCCCACGCCGCCTGTGGGGGGCATCCCGTATTCGAGCGCACGCACGTAGTCGTCGTCGAAACCCTGGGCCTCCTCGTCCCCCTGCTCGCGCAACTCCATTTGGGCGGCGAAGCGAGCGCGCTGGTCGATGGGGTCGTTCAGCTCCGAGAACGCGTTGGCGAGTTCTTCGCCCGCCACGATTAGCTCGAACCGCTCCGTCAGGCCCGGGTCGTCCCGATGCTTCTTGGCGAGCGGACTCAGCTCCACCGGGTGATCCAACACGAAGGTGGGTTGGATCAGGGTGGGTTGCACCGTCGCGCCGAACAGCTTGTCCAGCATCTGGGCCCGCCCCTGTAGACCATCGAGGCCGCGCCGTTCGGCTTCGGCCTTCAGCTCCTCGTCGCTGGCCTCCCGGGCGTCGAACCCCAGCGCCTCACTCAGCGCGTCCATGAGCCGCACCCGTGCGAACGGACGCGTGAGGTGGATCTCGTGGTTCTGGTACGTGAGGGTGTCCGTTCCCAGTACCGCCTCCGCCACCTGGGTCACCATGTCTTCGACGATGCGCATCATGTCGTGATAGTCCGCGAACGCCTCATAGAACTCGAGCATCGTGAACTCGGGGTTGTGAAACCGATCGATGCCCTCGTTCCTGAAGTCCTTGGCAATCTCGTAGACCCGTTCGAACCCGCCCACGATGAGTCGCTTCAGGTAGAGTTCATCGGCGATCCGTAGGTAGAACTGCGCGTCCAGCGCATTGTGATGCGTGACGAACGGGCGTGCCGACGCACCGCCGTAGACGGGCTGCAGGACGGGCGTCTCCACCTCCAGGTACCCTCGCCCATCCAGAAAGGCCCGCAGCTCCGAAACGATGCGGGTCCGAACCCGAAAGAGCTCGCGCACCTCAGGGTGCACCGCCAGGTCGGCGTAGCGCTGCCGATAGCGTGTTTGCTGGTCCTGAAAGCCGGAGAAGACCACCTTTTCACCCGTCTCAGCATGGACCTGCACTTTCCCGAACGGGAGCGGGCGCAGGGACTTCGTCAGCAATTGAACGGATGTCACTCGCACGGTGACTTCCCCAGTGCGTGTGCGAAACGTCGGCCCGGAAATCCCCACCCAGTCACCTACGTCGAAGAGGCCGAGGTGGTCGAAGACGTCCTCGCCCAGGACGTCCTTCCGGAAGTACGCCTGCAGACGGCCGTGCCCGTCCTCGATATGCGCAAACGCTGTCTTTCCGTGACCCCGCCAGGCCACGATACGGCCGCCTACGGTGACCTCGGGACCCAAGTCGTCGGCGAGGGTCCCGCCTTCCTCGGCTGCCTGGAAGGCGGACCGGGCCTCCTCGGAGGTGTGGGAGCGCTGGAGCGCGTAGGCGTACGGCTCGTAGCCGTCGGAACGGAGCCTCTCGAGCTTGTCCCGTCGGTGCTGAAGCAGTTGGCTGAGATCTTCCATGGTTGTCATGCCCCGCCGGGCGCGCCTCCGAACCGCTTCAGGAACTCATGGATGAAAGGATCCAGCTCACCGTCCATGACTCGGTGTACATCGCCCATCTTCAATTCGGTCCTGTGGTCGTTGACCATCGTGTACGGCTGAAAGACGTAGGAGCGAATCTGGTTGCCCCAGGCGATCTGGGTCTTGGTGGCCTCGACCGCCTCACGCTCCTTTTCGCGTTCGTCCAGCGCCCGTTGGTACAGAGCCGCGCGCAGCATCTTCATGGCGGTCGCGCGGTTCTTGTGCTGTGAGCGTTCTTGCTGGCAGGACACCACGATGCCGGTGGGCTCGTGTGTGAGCCGGATCGCCGAATCGGTCTTGTTGACGTGCTGCCCTCCCGCGCCCGATGCCCTGAAGGTATCAACCCGGAGATCGGACTCGTCGATTTCGATCTCGATGTCGTCCTCGATCAGGGGGTATACGAACACGCTTGCGAACGAGGTGTGCCGCCGAGCCTGCGCGTCGAATGGGGAAATCCGCACCAACCGATGCACACCCTTCTCCGCCTTCAGGTAGCCGTAGGCGCTGTCCCCTTTGATCTCGAACGTGACACTCTTGATCCCAGCCTCTTCCCCCGGCTGCAGGTCCATCACTCCCACGGTGTAGCCCCGTCGTTCAGCCCAGCGCATATACATGCGACTCAGCATCTCGGCCCAATCCTGGGACTCCGTGCCGCCGGCGCCTGGGTGGATGGTCAGGAGCGCCTCGCGATGGTCGTCCTCGCCCTGGAGCATGGTCTTCAGCTCGAGGGCCTCGAGGTCGATCGTCAGCTTGGCGACATCCTTCGACCATTCGGCCTCGAGTTCGGCGTCGGATTCGGCCTCGAGGAGCTCGGCCATCTCGGTGAGGTCGGTGGCCTTGCGGTCGAGCTCGGTCCAGGGGGCCACCCAGGACTTCAGGCGATTGGCTTCGGCGATGACCTCTTGGGCTCGATCCGGCCGATTCCAAAACTCCGGGTTCGCCATCTCGGCCTCGAGCTTCTCGATCTGCAGACGCCGCTGATCGACGTCAAAGATACCTCCGGAGCTCGGAGATTCGCTCAGTGCAGGCCTTCAGTTTTTCGAGATCTTCGTTCGTCATCGCCCGACGCCGATGGAAAAGAGGGGCCCGTCCGAACGGACGACCCCCCTCGATACTTCAGGTTGACCCCGAAAACCTAATCGAGCCGGTCGGCCAGCCACAACCGGCCGGCCTACCCCGCACTACTTCTTCAACGGCCTTCTAGAACAGTTGCTGGCCTCGGGCGAGCACCTGGTTCAGGGCATCCTTCCAGTAGCTGGTGGACTCGGCGATGTCCTTCCCCACCTGCTGGACATACTCGTTCCACGACTTCTCGATCTCCTCCTCGAAGTCGGCGGCCAGCGTCTGGTTCTGGAGGCTCTGCGAGTGCCGATCGGGGTGGTACGCGATCATGTCCGACACCAGGACGCGCGCCAGCCGGGTCGCCCGCTCGTGCGGATCGCGGCGGCCGAACGTCCGAGGGGCAGTGGCGACACCACCAGGCTCGGCCTGAGGCTGAGCGGCCTGGGCGGCTTCGGGAGGGGCGGTCGCGGCTACGGGCTCTGCAGGCGGCTGCCACTCAGGTGCGGCGTCGGGGACGGTCGGCTCAGGGGCTTCCGCCAACACCGGTGCTTCGGGAAGGGTCGACGTAGACACTTCGGGCGCGATGGGCTCAGCCTGGCTCGGGAGCGGTTCCGACTCGGCTTCGGGCTCCGGGGCCACAGACACGGCGGCCGGGGGATGGACCGTCACGCTGGGTGGGTCCGCCGCCAGGAGGGCGGCCTGATCGACGAAGAAGATCTGGGGACAGGCGGAACACTGGGCATAGACGCCCTCGTCCGGCACCTTGCGGGGGTCTACTGGGAAATCCGTTCCGCACCCGGTACAGGTCACGGTATACAACATCACTGGCCTCTCGGTCGAAAAAACGAGATGTACGCCCTACGAAGACCGGGAGCGTCCCGGCCCTACCACACTCTGACGCCGATCAACTACATAAACCGAGCCAGGAAGCGACTTCGCGTACGTTTTCATCTCACCGGCCAAAGACGAGACCTCGGCGGTGTGCTCGAACGCCCGATGCTGATTGGTGACGACGCCGATCGAGAGCGTCATGAGGGGAATCCGGTGGATGCTGCCCCGCCGATCCTTGCCCAGGAAATACCCCGCCTGTCGGTCCTCCTCGGTGTACTGGTAGGGAATCAGCTCGTCGAAGATCTGGAGGATGTCGTCGCATGAGGTCTCCAGATACTCAAGCGGGACGTTGAAAATGAAGTCGTCCCCACCGATGTGACCAACGAAGCCGCCTGGGGCCAGCACCCTAACCAGATCCCTCAGAATCCGGGACACGAGCAAAATGACGCGGTCACCGTTGGCGTATCCGTAGCGGTCGTTGAACTCCTTGAAGTGATCCAGGTCCGCGTAGCAGACCGCGAAGAGCTGGCCCGACGCCATCCGCTCCGAGAGATCCCGCTCGATCTGGACCGTGCCCGGTAACCGGGTGGTGGGATGGACGTTTACGTCCCGCGATGCCCGTTCCAGCACCAGATTCAGTCGGAGTCGGTTCTCTGACAGATCCGCCACCTCTGTGATCACCTCGTCAGCCCCAGCCTCCAACCCTTCCGAAAACCGGTCTCGGCCCGATTCCTCGTACACCACGATGATGGGAACCAATGAGGTGAAGGGGTCCTTCTTGAGGCGTGAAGCCAGCGCGACCGACTCGCTCCCCGAACCGTTGCGGGCGTCCAGGACCAGGCATGCGGGGACGGCCCGATTGACCAGGGCCAGCACATCCCCCGATTCCACTCGAGGGTCGACCTCCAGCTCCCGCTCCGCCGCGAAATTCTCGATGATCTCAGGCGGGGGCGAGCCCGTTGGAGAGAAGTAGACCAATGTCCGATCGGAGGTCATCGGGTGCCTGCTCGGGTGGGCTGGGGACGAGCGGAGACTATCGGATCGGCGCGAGAAGTGTCAAACGGCGCACCGTGTATGCTACGCATTCGCCCTCGCGAGCACATAGTCGATCTTGCGTTCGTCACGGTCCACGCGGGCAACCGTCACTCGGATGGGATCCCCGATGCGGAAGATCCGGCCTCGCTTTTCTCCCACCAAAGCCAACTCGGTCTCGTGGAAGTGGTAGTAATCGTCCCCAAGGCTGCTGACGTGCACCAAACCCTCGACGAAGACCTCGTCCGGGACGACGAACAGCCCGAACGAGGTCACACCCGTGATGTGACCCTCGAAGTCGTCGCCCAGGTGGCGTTCCATGTATTCAACCTTTTTCAGGGCCACGCTGTCCCGCTCGGCCTGCTCGGCGACCCGCTCCCGCCGACTCAGGTGTTCGGCCAGCCCTCGGATCGCGTCCGCGTCCCATGCCTGGTCGGGTGTCTCGACCCCGAACAGGCGATCGGCCAGGACACGATGAACGTGCAGATCGGGATATCTTCGAATCGGTGAGGTGAAGTGCGTATAGTGTTGGGATGCAAGCCCGTAGTGGCCCTCGTTCGCGGCTGAGTATTGGGCGCGCATCATCGATCGAAGGATCGATGTCGACACCAGGGGCTGCGCTGGCCTGCCCTCCACCTCAGCGAGCGCACGTTGGAGGTGTTTGGGCTCCACCTGCTTGGGAAGGTTGAGGCCCAAGCTCGCGAGCAGCGTGCGAAGCGTCTCGAGCCGATCGGGCTCAGGCGCGGCATGTACCCGAAAGAGGAACGGCCAGCCCTTGGCCGCCGCCTGTTTGGCCAAGGTCTCGTTCGCCAGGAGCATGAAGTCCTCGACGAGCCGATGACTGTCCTCGCGGGCACGACGTTCAATCCGAATCGGAGCCCCCCCCTCCTCCAGGATCACGCGGGCTTCCGGGAGATCGAAGTCGATGGAACCCCGCAACTTACGGCGTTTTCGCAAGACCCCTGCCAACTGGTTGAGTCGCTGCAGGGCCGCATCGGTGGCGGGATCTACCGGGGTCCGGCCCTCCAGCGAGGCTTGAGCCTGCTCGTAACTGAGCCCATGTCTGGAGCGGATCCAACTACGTTCGACGCTGTGCCCCGTCACCTTTCCATCGGCGTCGAAGTCCACGAACACGGTGACGACCCTGCGCTTTTCACCAGCGGAAATCGAACACACCCCGGCCGAAAGGGCCTCCGGGAGCATGGGAAGGACCCGGTCGACCAGGTAGGTACTGGTGCCCCGGCGTAGCGCTTCAAGATCGAGCAGGCTGCCCGCCTCCACAAAGTGGGCCACATCGGCGATGTGGATGCCCACCCGGGTGCGCCCTTTCGGCCGCACCTCCACCGAGAGCGCATCGTCGTGGTCCCTGGCATCCGCCGGATCGATGGTGAATGCGTGCAGGCCGAGACGGTCCTTCCGGTCCGACTCAGGTCGTCGCTCTCCCTGGGCGATCGCTCTGTCGGCATCCGCTTCCACTTCCGCCGGGAGGCTGGGCTCGAGCCCGTGGCCGTGAAGGATGGCCAGGACCTCGACGCCTGGAGTGTCGGGACGCCCGAGTACCTCGATGATCCGGCCTACCGGACCCCGGCGCTTGGACCCATAGGCCACAACCTCTACCCGAACCAGATCCCCGCTCCGTGCCTCGCCAGATTCCTCCCCGGGAATGAACAGGTCTTGACCCAGCGCCCGGTCCGTGGGCCGCACTGTGCCGCCCAGCTTGCGCGACTTCTGGTAGGTGCCCACCACGACCGAGTGCGCGCGTTCCAAGACACGCATCACCCTCCCGTAGCGTCGACCCCTCAGGCGCCCCTCTTCGCGCACCGCCACCCGGTCGCCATCCATGGCGCCGTCGAGAGCAGATTCCTGCACGAGGATGTCTTCTTGGCCCTCACCCGTAAGCAGATAGGCATTCCCGCTTCGAGTGACGTCTAAAGTGCCTACGATGAGATCGATCGACTTGGGGACGGCGTAGCGCTTCCCTCGAATCCGGTAGAGGGCTCCCTCTCGTTCCATCTGCTTGAGGAGTCGCCTGAGCTTGGGGTAGGCGTTGGAGGGAAGCTCCAGGGCCCGCGCAATCTCCTTGGGTTTGAGGGGGCCGCGCCGGGAGTTCTCCAGCGCTTGGCGGACGGCGGTCTGATCCAGCTTCATGGGATTCCGAGTCTCATTTCCCACGTAAGACCTGCTTGGCCCAGGCTCGGCGTGGGATAGATGATCGAGCGGGCGGCGGGGAGTGGCGTTCGGGTGATCAGGAAGGCGTCGATTGCGGAGACGAGGTGATTGGCGATCAAGATCCCAACGGCTGTGCGGGCGGTTCGGAACGCATCGTCGCTCTCGCCTATGAGCCTCTGAAACCGGCCGCGGGAAGTGGGGTCCAGGGTCCAATCCCAAAGGAATGCCTGGCCGTAGGCCCGCTCCCGGTAGTACTCGAGCGCCTGAGCATAGCCCGGTGCGCCGGGGACGGCGGGTCCTGCCCCCAAGAACAGCCCTTCGGCCAATCCCCAGATCCGTCCGTTATAGGTGGCGCCGTCACGCTCGGGCTGGATGCCGGCCAAAGCGGGGTCGGCATCGAAGGCGCCCGAACGCTCGAAGTTGCTCATGCGCTCGTAGAAGTCGAAGTCTCCGTCCACCCGGGGTCCCAGCTGGATGCGTCCAGCGTCCCAAGCCAAGGTCCGGTAGGCGCCGCGTCGGGCGTTTCCCCGCGCCCGCCGATCCAGGTACACCCAAAGGCCGATGCCCTCGATGGCAAAGTAGGCCCAGCTCCTGGACTCGCCCAAACTCCATTGGCTCCAACCCGGTAGGGCCGCCGACTTGAGGAACGAGATGAGCGCCGGAGAGGTGGCCACGGGTTCGAAGGGGGGTGGGATCGGCGTCATGGCCACATCTCCCAGTTGAACGGCCAGCTCCGTCCGGGCTTGGCCCAGGAGCGGGGTCGTTGTGGCCCCCAGGAGCACACCCACCAACACTGTGACTCGACCGGTCCGACGGTTCCAGCTCAGGAGGTCAGAATCCTATCCCGAGCGTAACATAGACCGGCTCGGTGTCCGGCGTCAGTTCGGCAGCCGCGAGGGAGCGGGCGATGCCCAAGTCGAACCGGTCGTAGCGGAGGCCCAAACCCAGAGCGGCGCCCCGCCGTTGGTCCAGGTCTCGGAACACATAACCCGCCCGGACCAGCAGTGCCTCCTGGGCCCCGATGACGAGCTCGGAGCCGAGGTAGACCGAGGGATCCCCTAGATCCCGCCACCGGTCCTCCACCTCGAGGTTCACCCAGAGCGAGAAGTCACCGTCGCCATCCCAGTGCTGGAGTACCTGGTACGAGCTGGCCACCCGTACCCGGGTGGGTAGCGGATCCGCCTGTTCCGCGTTGATGAACTGCACGCTCGGGCCCATGTGCGCCATCATCAGCCCCACCCGCGAGCCTTCCGTGGGTCGAATCAGAAGCCCCGCGTCGAACGCCACCGAGGTAGAAGAGACCCCGGCCTCGGAGCACTGGCCCCGACAACTCTGACGGAAGTGGGCCACCTTCATGTTGACCCCGGCGTCCAGGCGGCGCGCCACCTGGGTCGCAAACGAGAGAATCGCTACGTGACTCCGCACCGTGATCGAACCAAGGAGGTTGCCGGTGTCGTCGGTCAACCCGCCCTCCCCGACATCCGTGAGCTGGTAGGAGATGCCGAGGCTGCCCAACCCCGGCTCGTGACCGACGAACGACGTGCCGAACTGCTCTACAGCGAAGTTGTTACCCCGGAAGAGCTGGAGGTGGCGCCCCTCGACACGTGCCAGACCCGCCGGATTCCAAAACACGGCTTCGGGTCCCTCGACGGCGGTAACTGCCCGACCCAGGCCGACCCCCTGGGCACCCAGAGGGAGCAACAGGAAGGGCGCGCCCTCGGCGGCAGCCTGGGCAAGAACGGAGCTTGGTACTACGGGCACCAGACAGCCCACAGCGACGGCTGCGCGGAGCAGCAGCCCCACTCCCCCGGGTTGGGCAACCCACCTCATGCGGGTTCTTCCGGTCCGGGGACCACGAAACCGAGGCTCGCCAGCATCGCCGGTTTCCGCCGCCAGTCCTTCAACACCTTTACCCATAGGTCCAGGTACACCTGAGCCCCGACCAGGTGCTCGATGCGCCGCCTGGCTTCGGTACCGACCCGCCGCAGCCCCGCCCCACCCTTCCCGATCAGGATGCCCTTCTGGGATTCCCGCTCCACATGGATCGTCACCTGGATGTAGATCGGCACCTCCGCCTCCCGGTACTCCTCCACTCTGCAAACGACCGAATAGGGGATCTCCTGACGGTATCGCTCCAGGATGACCTGCCGGACCATCTCGGCCACGATCTCCCGCAGGCTCTCGGTGGTGAGGTCGTCCTCTGGGTAGTGGAAGGGGCTTTCGGGGAGACGCTCCCTCAAGGCAGCCAGCAGCTCGCCGAGCCCCTTCCCCGCCGGGACGGCGACCGCGAGCGGCGTCGCGCCCAGTTCGCGCTCGGCCCATGCGCGGAGTTCGGCGACCCGGGCGGCCTCGGCGATGTCGACCTTGGTGACGACGGGGAGAACCGACGTCGACGTGCTGCCGAGCGTGGCTCTGAGACGGGCGAGGGTTGCGGCGTCCTCACCTGTCCCGTCCAGCAGGACCACGACCACATCCGCATCCTGAATGGCATGCTCGGCCGACAACACCAGCGACCGATCGAACAGCGAGCGAGGCTCGAGCAGCCCAGGCGTATCCAGAAATACGTACTGCGTGTGCGCGTCGGTCCGGAGCCCAGTAAAGCGGCGCTGGGTGGTTTGCGCCTTGGGCGACACGATGCTCAGGCGTTCCCCCACGAGGGCGTTGAGCAGCGTCGACTTCCCAGCGTTGGGTCGGCCGACGAGGGCGATGAAGCCGCAACGGGTCTCGGTGGAGGGCATCGTGAAAGATGTCCGCGTGGCTGAGCCGGCGCCATGACGTCCCCCCAACCCCAAGTCGAGAAAGCAGCCGTCCTGGCTCGCAGCAAGGCAATGACCGCCGCGGAGGCGGCGGCAGATGTGCCGTTGGCACTGTCGTTCTGGGCGGACGATGCCATTGTCCAAACGGCGGGCAATCCCCAAGTCGAGGGCAAGGAGGCCGTGCGCGAGCTCTACCGGCAGTTTCTCGAAGGCGAACAACTCCTTTCGTATTCCGGGTCGACCTCGCACATCGGCGTCCCCGCCGCGGGGGACCTCGCCTACGAATACGGTGTCAACACGCTCGTGTGGGCGGGCGAAGGCGGCGAGGAGGTGACCGACGTCGGTACGTACCTGGCGGTGTGGGAGAAGATCGATGGGGACTGGATGGTTCGCGCCATGAGCTTTTCGAGTGACGCCTAAGCTGCGCGTCGGGCCTCTTTGGCTGCTGATTCTGCTTTGCAGCTGCCGTGAGGGTGCTGAGCCACCCGTGGCCGATCGACTCATCAGATTCGACAGCGCCGGTGTGCAGGTCATCGAGGTGTCCGAATCCTACCTACAGACACTCCCGACCCTCGTCGTCGACAGCACCCCCGCGCTCGAGATCGGGGGCCGTACTCAAGGCCCGGAGTCCCACTTCGGTCGGGTGACCGCCGCGACCCGCCTTCCGGGTGGCATCATCGCCGTTCTGGACGGCCAGGCCCGGAGTGTCCGCTTGTTCGATCCAGACGGGTCGTTCGTCCAAGACGTGGGTGGTGAGGGTAGAGGGCCCGGGGAGTTCATCCGGCCCGTGATCTTGCGATCCCTGGATGGAGGAGGATTCGGGGTCTACGATCGCACTCTTTCTCGGGTGACGGTGTTCGACGACGTAGGCGGGCTCGTTGAAACGCGCCCTGCCCCGCTCACCCGCTGTCCGGCGCATCGATCTCCGACGAATTCCCGCCGCTGTGAGGTGGTGGGACTCCTGGCTGATCTGAGTATCGGAACCCAGGCGTACGCACCTGTAACGGTCCCGCGCGCGGTTGAGTCCGGAGATGTGGAGGTGAGTCCACCACGGCGGCTTTGGGTGGGCTGGGGCACCACCGAGGCCATCGACTCGCTCGACGCGTACCAAACGCACTCCACGACCACCGTGCATACGGCCGACGGCTCGGTGTGGTTCTTGGCAACCCCTTTCGACGGGACGGGTGGGGCCGCTTGGGGACGTGATCGATTGGTCATGTCCTCGAATGACGTGTTCGGTTTTCGGGTCTGGGAGGATCGGCGGCACGTACGAACCCTGCGAGTGCACGCGACCCCGATTTCCCGGATCCCTGCGCATTTGGATCCGATTCGGGCCTGGGGCCAAAGCGAGGAGGCGAGCTACCCCGTGGACAGGTTCCTAGAGGTCGACCTCCCAGACGTGGTGCCGTTCTTCGGGGCCGTCGTGGTCGATCAGGTGGGCCGAGTCTGGCTTGAGGAATACAGGCCTGCCCCTGAGCTGTTGCCAATGCGATCCACAACCTGGACGGTGTTCGACGCCGAAGGCGTTCCCCTGGCACGTGTGATCGGGGCGCCTTCCGAGGACGTGCTGGAGATCGGAGGCGACTACCTGCTGGTACGCAGACGGGACGCCCTGGACGTCGAGTCGGTTGCGCTGCTCGAGTTGGTTCTGGACACCCTAGCGCGCCCGTTGCTAAGCGGTGACTCGAATACCCAGCAGGATCCCCTGGACGCTGAGGTCCTCGTCGAGCTCCGGCCAATGCACTCCGACGTAGCTCCGGGGCTGCATCGCGAAGCTTCGGGTACCAAGACAGGGGAACAGTCACGGTGCGACCGTCCGTGAGGTGGACGCACAACGCCCCCTCGGCAAACGTCACGTCATGGGCGCGTGCCTCAGTGTGGGTCGGAATGATGCTCATGCCGCGCAACTGACGGCCAACGGGATCTCCACCAGCAAGAGGCTGTCCGGCCGCGCATGCGGTTTCAGGTAGAACAGGCTGGACTCCGAGTACGCGAATAACTGGCCCTCCACGGCAATACCGGAGGCAAGGTGTCGGCGACCCAAGAACACCTGACCATCCGTGGCGACGTGGGGCATCGGTCGGCCGCGGCCGGCCCTCAGTTGTCCCAGCTCGACGAACACTGTTGAGTCACCCAGAAGGGCGAGCCCTGTAATTACCGTGAGCGTATCGACATAGGCGCTGAGCTCTTCGGGCGCCTCCGGCGTGTAGGTCACAGGCGGCGCCGGTGGCATCGACGCAGACCCTCGAATGAACACCGGCACGGTCAGGGTGTCCCTTGCGCTTCGGTGGAGCTTGATCTCCGGAATGAGTCGGGTGGCTGAGACTCGGAGCTGCCCGTTTTCCGCACTTAGCCTCCGAAAGTGGGAGACCCAGTAGCGTTGCAGGATCCTTGGATCCACCGGATCGCGCTCGCCGACAGACCGATCGGCCGCTACCAGTCGCGCAGCACTGTGTTCACCGGCGTCCGGTGGATGAAGCACCCCTTGCCGTAAGTCCTCCACCGACACCCTCACCCGAAGCGGTGTGGCCTGCTCCAACACGGAAGCCGGGACTGGGCGGGCCGAGCGCTCCTGAGTCACCACCGAGCACGGCAACTCAGCCGAACAGCCGAGGGTGAGAATGCACGTGCCGATCCCGGCCAGACGGACGTACCTCACGGACAAGGCTCTGGTAGTAGGGGGGCTTGCTGTGCGATGGACAGAATGCGACTGGCGCGAGCTTGCCTGCCTCAACGCTACTGTAGCGACTTGTGCTAGACGCTGCACGGCCGAGCCTCGAGTTCCCGCGAGCAGCCCTCCTGACCTGCGGTACCCGACGGCCGCGGCTGGCCGAGCGGGTGCGCCTCCCTCATTCAAGGTGTTGGGCTGACTCCCACGATACGGTTCAGTTCTGAAGTTGCAAGCGCGCGAAGACGTTCCCGCGGGAACGTGTCTCGGGCGTCTTCATGCGGGGATGGGTCACGAGTCTCCGGGTCGCCGTGACGGGGGCTACCCCGGCGTCCGGCCCACGTAGAGGAAGTGCCTGGAAGCGCCGACCACCGACGGTATCGTACTAAGCTCTTCTAAGAGGTCGAGCCAGAGGGTGCGCTGCGGGTCGTCCAACTGGTTGTAGTCTTCGTCGTGGGCACCGATCGCAGGTTCGACGCCGGCAAGCAGCACCGTTTCGAATCCTTCTGCTTCATGGAGCGGCGCGATCTCGGAAGGAGTCGCAAAATAGCCGCGGAATCCCCCTCGCGGGGCATCCTCGGGCCGTCTTCCTTGTTCGACGAGCGCACGTACGACGGACTGATCCTCGATCCACTCGGGCGAGGTGCGCAGCAGATCAGACAAGACGCCAAATCGACTGAGGCAGGATGAAAAGATGAGCCCTCCGGGGCAGAGCCGTTCGAAGGCCTGACGCAGCGCACACCGACGATCGGCTTCGTGAACCAAATGATAGAGGGGCCCCATCATGAGCACGGCCCGGAAGTCGTTACGGGTCACGCCGCGCAGAT
>OZ245038.1:3115000-3765000 GCA_965224125.1 Longimicrobiales bacterium | reverse complement strand
GCGTGTGGCTCCTCTGGGAGCTTGCGCCCCCAGAGGATACCGCACACTGGGCGATATGGTGGTTACTTCAGGAACGCGTCGGTGTTGGACAAGTCGTCCCTTCCATACCGCAACCAGCGCCCCAGACGGCATGACCGTCTGAAGCACCCGTGACACCAATGAGCGTAACCTCTCTCAAAGAGCCGAACCGGGTTAAAACGGGCTTGGCGTACATGGATATCTCCTAGCTGAACGCCAAAGTCCCTGCGCCCAAAAAGCAGGACGCAGTAAGAAGCTCACCTTCTGCTACGAGAAACATGCCACGTAGCGAGGGCGCATCGTTGCGGAGCCGCAACGGAGATCCGAGGGAAATGCGCCCGCCAGGACTCGAACCTGGGACCCTCGGCTTAGAAGGCCGATGCTCTATCCAGCTGAGCTACGGGCGCGCGTCGGTAAGCTCGCGTGTCACCGGAGACACCGTCAACGCCCCAGGGCCGTTGAGTGGAGGGCTGTCACCCGCCCCGGCGCGCCACCCGGGTCAGGGAGAAGCTGCCCCCCAGGACGCCCGTGCAGTCCTCCGCACGGATCGATCCTGTGACGCGCGAACCATCCTCACTCAGGTTTCCGGAAAGGACGAGGTGCCCCTGGCAGCCGCTCTCATAGCTGAGGCCCAGCGAAAATCCGTCTGCCTTCCCTTCTCCGCTCCCCCGCGCGTCGAGTCGGTCCTCCACCTCGAGGTGTCCCGCGAGACCGCGGCTGCTTCGGGTCAGCTCCAGGGTGGCCGGGAGGCGCTCGCTCTCGACCTGGAGGGTGCCACGGTAGACGCCGAGCATTCGCTCGGGCACGGGCGCGATGGTGGCGCAGGCTCCGGTGAGGATGGCGACGGCCAAGATGGCGGGGCGGAGAAGGGATGGACGGTACATGGGTTCTGTACAGTGGGCCGCTACGGTGGGGTCCCGAACCGTGGGGTGAGGGCATCCCGACCGGGCGCCCGGATTTCGCTGCGGTGGGCTACGCCCATCCTCGCGGCGTCGCTGGCCTACGGCTCGCTCGGCTCGAACCGTACGGGTTCAAACCCCTGCGATCCGATTCGCAGAGTCGGGGCGCCCGGATTCGAACCGGGGACCTCCTGCTCCCAAAGCAGGCGCGCTACCGAGCTGCGCCACGCCCCGTTGATGGGAAAGCGCCTCGAAGATAGCCCTCAGGCGCCCGGCCGTTAAGGGTGGGCGCGGGCGAGGTGCTGTTTCAAAGCCCGGAAGGCGGCGCCTCGGTGACTGAGCCGGTTCTTGGTGGCCTCGTCGGTTTCGGCGAAGGTGCACCCGAGCTCTTCGACGTGGAAGAGCGGGTCGTAGCCGAAGCCGCCCTCCCCTCTCGGACTCGAGAGGATGCGACCTTGCACGGTGCCGGTGAAGAACGTCGCGGGGGCCTCGGGCTCGTCGACGAAAGCGGCCACGCAGATGTAGCGTGCCCCTCGATCCTGCTCGGGAACCCCGGCAAGCAGATCCAGGAGATGCCGGTTGTTGGCTTCATCCTGTTCAACGTCGGGATGCGGCGGGGCGAACCGTTTGGACCACACGCCCGGTGCACCGTCGAGGGCTTCGACCTCGAGGCCGGAATCGTCCGCGACGGTGGGGAGGCCGGTGCGAGCGAAGTAGTAGGCAGCCTTCGATTGGGCGTTCTCGCGAAAGGTATGGAAGGGCTCCAGGTCTTCTTCGGCCTCCGACCACTCTACGCCCGCTTCGTTCAGGCCCAAGACCTGGACGGTGGGCAGGTCGGAGAGGATGGTCCGGATCTCTTGCAGCTTGTGGCGACTCCGCGTCGCAACCAAGAGCTTCACTGCAGAAGCGCGTCCCGCTGAACCTCGATCAGCTCGGCGATGCCATCCAAGGCACGGTCCATCATCCGATCGAGTTCTTCTCGAGAGAACGGATCGCCCTCGGCGGTCCCCTGCACTTCGACGAGTCGTCCGCCAGCGGTCGCGACCACGTTCATATCCACGTCCGCGCTCGAGTCCAGCGTGTAGTCGAGATCCAAACGCACCTCACCGGCGACGATGCCAACGCTGACTGCGGCCACCTCTTCACGGATCGGATCCGTGTCGACCAGGCCCTGGCTGCGGAGGTCGCCAATGGCGGTCGCGAGCGCCAGGAACCCTCCGGTCACACTCGCCGTGCGGGTCCCTCCGTCGGCTTGTAGGACGTCACAGTCCACGATGATGGTACGGGGACCCAAGGCCTCGAGATCGACCACAGCCCGGAGGGAGCGGCCAATCAATCGCTGGATCTCCTGCGTGCGCCCCTTGGGGCCGTTCCGTTCACGAGAGGTCCGACGATGGGTCGCTCGAGGAAGCATGCTGTACTCAGCGGTCACCCAGCCGGCACCGGATCGCTCTCGCCACTGGGGAACACCTTCCTCGACGGACGCGGTGCATAGGACTCGCGTGTTTCCTGCGCTGTAGAGACAGGACCCTTCCGCCACCGGTACCGCACCCAGTTCCACGGACACAGGGCGCAGGCCGGTCTTCAAGGAGAACCGCCCAGGGCGTAGAACACGAGGATGGCACACAGTAGGATGGCCACCCACAACAGCATACTGCCGCTCGGGTGGGTCCGTGCCAACGGTCCTGAGGGTCCGTGCGCCCGCCAGGAGCGCTGGAGGAGACTACGGACACCTCCGACTGCAGCGCCACGGAGGGACCGATCGGCGGCCCCTACCGCTCCACCCACGCCCTTGATCAGCGCCGGCCCGAGCCGTCGATAGAACCACTCCGCGTCGATGTTGGTGGATGGAATCTCGGCCGGGTACTGCCCCACCATCTTGAGCACCACCACTGCGCCCACGGCAAAGAGCAGGAGCTGCACCTGCGTGAGCACGTGTGTGACATCGTACGGCGTGTACTCCACTGCGAACGGGAGGTGCTGGTAGAGCAGCGATGGGTTCATCCCGATGGCGATACAGAGACTCGCCCCAATCGCCATCGCAACCAGCATGTTGGTAGGTGGCTCGCGAGCCTCGCGTCCGGAGTCGTGTGCAAAGAATGCGAAGAACGGAATCTTGATGCCTGCGTGTTCCACCACGCCTGCGGAAGCGAACAGCATGACGAGCCAGATGGCATTCTGATGCTCGTAAAGCAGCGCGCTCATGATCATGGCCTTGCTCACAAAGCCGTTGAACAGGGGCACCGCAGAGATGGAAAGTGCACCGATCACGCAGAGCACGGTGGTGATCGGCATCTTCCTCCAGAGGCCACCCAGTTCAGATGCCTTGGTGGTGCCAGTGACGTGGAGGACGGCGCCCATGGACATGAACAGCAGCCCCTTGAACAACACGTCGTTGAACGCGTGTGCGACCGCTCCGTTGATGGACAGCGAAGTGCCGATCCCCACGCCCACGACCATGAAGCCGATCTGGTTCATCATCGAATACGAGAGCACCTTGCGCAGGTCGTTCTCGATGACGGCGTAGAAGATCGGATAGCACGCCATGAACGCACCGATGTAGATCAGCATCTCGGTGCCGGGAAAACCACGCGCCAAAGTGTAGACCGCCACCTTCGTGGTGAACGCGGACAGGAACACCGTTCCGGTGGCGGTCCCCTCTGGGTAGCCTTCCGTGAGCCAGGTGTGCAGCAGCGGGAACGCCGCCTTGGTGCCCACGCCCAGCAGGATCAGCTTGCCACCCAGGGTTTCGGCTCCGATGAACTCGAAGGCGATCGAGCCGGTCTCCCACGCGAGCACCATGATACCGGCCAGCAGGACCACCCCGGATACCACCTGGAAAATCAGGTAGCGCATGCCCGCACCGATCGAGTCCGGCTTGCCTCGCGTCCAGATGAGGAACACCGAGGTCAGTGCCAGGAGCTCCCAGAACACGAAGAGCGTGATGAGGTCGCCAGCGAACACCGCGCCCAACGCACTGCCCGCATACAACACGGCCGAGGTGTGTTGTAGCGCGTCGCTGTCTTCCTTCCGGAGATGCAGCGCGTAGACGATGCCAATGAACGCCGCGATGTGAAACAGGTAGCCGAACAGCAGACTCAGCTTGTCCACGCGTACGGGCGTGAGGGTGTTGCCCAGCAGTTCGACGGTGACGACCTGCCCTGCTTCCAGCCCCAACACGTTCAGACCGCCGATCACCGGGATGGCCAACAGCAGCAGCTTACGCGGTACCCCCCGGAGCACCGGGACCAACAGGGCCCCAATAAAGAAGATCAGGAAGGGCGGCAGGCTACCGATCATCGTAGTAGCCCTCCCCGCGCATCACGAGCTTCCTCAGCCCGCGCGACAGGAACACCAGCACCACGATGCTGACGAAACCCCAGAGCGGGTAGAACTCCTTGAGGCCTTCCCAAGGGTGCTCGGTATGGCGATGAATCACCAAGTCCAGCACCACCACCACCGCGCACGCCGCCCAGAACGCGCCCAGGATCCTGCGCGTCCACACCGGTCCCACGCTCGAAGGCGGATGCTCGTGTCCGCCGCCGTTCCCGTGCGAACCGGCCATCAGCGTACCACCTCGAGCATGAGTTCGTAGAAAGGATCAGGGTAGAAGAACAGCCCGAGGGTCAGCAGCGCGGTGATGACCAACGCGACCAGGCTCTGCCAAGGCGCCTCGTGAATGCCTTCGTGATGGTGTCCGTCCGGGTCGGGCGGGAGGAAGAACGCGCGGACCGGAATGATGAGCAGGTACGCCATGGACAGCAGCGAGCTGAGCATGAGCACAGCGACCAGTCCGATCTGGCCGGCATCCAAAGCGCCCATCCCTAGAAACCACTTGCTCCAAGCACCTCCCGCCGGTGGGAGTCCGATGATGCTCAACGAACCCACGAAGAACGCCGCGAACGTGATGGGCATGGTGCGTCCCAGGCCGTTCATGTCGCTGATCTCCTTCTTGTGCGCGGCCACCATGATGGCCCCCGCACAGAAGAACAACGTGATCTTCCCGAACGCGTGCATGACGATGTGCATCCCACCGCCCACGATGCCCCACGACGTCGCCAGCATGGCCCCCAGCACGATGTAGCTGAGCTGGCTGATGGTGGAATAGGCCAGCCGAGCTTTCAGGTTGTTCTTGCTGAAGGCGACCAGTGAGCCCAGCAGGATGGTGGCAGCCGCGACCCACATGAGCCAGACGCTGGCGCCTGAAGCGCCAAGGAAATCGATGCCGAAGACATAGACGGTGACCTTCAGGATCGAAAAGACCCCAGCCTTCACCACCGCCACCGCATGCAGCAGGGCACTGACCGGCGTCGGCGCCACCATGGCTGCCGGCAACCATCGGTGGAACGGCATCACCGCAGCCTTTCCGATCCCGAACACAAACAGTCCGAGCAACACAGGCACCAGGCCCGCCGCCACGCGACCGTCCAGAATCCCGCCCACCTGGAAGTCCAGCGTCCCCGCGGCAACCCAGGTCCACGCGATGGCCAGGAGCTGGAGCCCCACCGAGGTGCTGAGCAGAATCCCCAGGTAGACCCGACCCGCCCGGCGCGCCTCGTCGCTCCCGTGATGGGTGACGAGCGGGAACGTGGAAAACGTCAGGACCTCGTAGAACAGGAAGAGCGTGAAGAGGTTGCCCGCAAAGGCCACGCCCATGGCGCTGGCGATGGCCAGGGCAAAGAAGATGTAGAAGCGAGTCTGGTTCTCTTCGTGATGCCCGCGCATGTAGCCGATGGCATACAGCGACGTCAGGATCCACAGCGAACTGGCCACCAGTGCGAAGAGCAGCCCCAGGGGCTCCACCTCGAAGTGAATCAGCAACCCCGGCGCCACCTCCAACAGCGTGACTTCGGGGCGACCCCCGGCCATGACCTCCGGGTAAAGGCCCACCACCACCCAGAACAGGACCAGGGAGGTGGCGATGAGCGCCGTCTCCCGCGCGTTGGGCCAGCGACCCAACAGCCCGATGGCGACCGCCCCCGCCGTGGGAACCAGCATGGCGAGTAGGATGGCACTCATGACCCACCCCCGAGCAGCCAACGAGCGGCGCTACCGGCCACACTCGAGGTAAACGCGGCGTTGATGCCGAAATAGAAGTTCAGGGCCACCAACGTCCACGTGGGCACCAGCAAGGCCAGGGGTGCCTCACCCTCCGAAGTCGAACCCTCCGGTGCCGGCCGCATGTATGCCACCTCCACCACCCGCCAGATATACACGAGCGCGAGCAGCGAGCTTCCCAGCACGATGACGGCAACCGGCCACCACCCCTTCTCCAACGCTCCCACGATGAAGTACCACTTGCTCACGAAGCCGACCGTCGAGGGCACGCCGATGATGCTGAACCCCGCCCCCACGAACGCCGCCATGGTCCAGGGCATCCGCTTCCCCAAGCCGGCCCAATGATCCAGCCGCACCGAGCCGACCCGGTACATCACGCACCCGACCGCCATGAATAGGGCCGCCTTGATGAGCGCGTGATTGAACAGGTGGATGATGCCGCCGGTAAGGCCCGCTACGGACACGAGGGAGATGCCCAGGATCATGTACCCGACCTGGGCCACGCTGGAGTAGGCCAGGGACCGCTTCACATTCTCCTGAAAGACTGCCACCAACGACATCGACACGATGGAGATCAGCGCCAGCGGTAGCAGCACCCAATCCAGGTTGATGGTGTCGAATGAGTACTCCGCGCCGTAGATGGTGAAGAAGAACCGGAGCAGCACGTAGACGGCGACCTTCGTGGCAGTCGCGGCCACGAAGGCGGTGACCGCGGAGGGTGCGTAGGTATACGCGTTGGGCAGCCAGAGGTGGAGCGGGAAGAGCGCCAACTTCAGGCAGGTGCCGATGGTGAGAAACGCGAAGGCCGCATGGATGGTTCGGGTGTCGTTGACCTCGGGTAGGCGGGTGGCCAAGTCGGCCATGTTGAGCGTCCCGGTCATCGCGTACATCAACCCGATGCCGATCACGATGAAGGTGGCCCCAACGCTTCCCATGATCAGATAGCGGAAGGCCGACGTGAGCGCCCGTCGGTCGCGGCCCATCGCAATCAGAGCATAGGCGGATAGGGACGAGACCTCGAGGAACACGAACACGTTGAACGCGTCCCCGGTGATGGCGATCCCGAGTAGGCCGGTGAAGCACAACAGGAAGGCCGTGTAGAACAGCGTCAGCTTCTCGGGCCGGATCTCCTGAGCGGCACTCTTGCTCATGTAGGGCACCGACACGGCCCCGATCAATGCCACCAACACCAACACGAAGCCGTTCAGGTAGTCGATTCGGTACTCGATCCCCCAAGGAGGTTCCCACCCACCCAACTGGTAGGAGATCACACCGCCATCGATCACCTGCAGCAGGAGCTGAATGGCAATCCAGAGGCACCCCCAGACGACGGCGAGCGTGATTCCGAACGCGACCTTGCTGTTGCGTAACAGCATGCACAGCGGTCCCGCCATGAGCGGGATGACGATCAGGAGTGGCGGGAGATGCTCGGTCACGACGGCAACTCACGCTCGATGGCGAGGATCTCATCCTCCTCGGCCGTCCCGTACGTCTCGTTGATGCGGACCACCAACGCCAGGCCTACAGCCGTTGTGGCGATGCCGACCACGATGGCGGTGAGGATCAGTACGTGTGGGAGTGGATTGGAGTAGACCACCCCTTCGAGAATCTCGAGCCCGTGACTGGCCGCCTCTGCGCCATGGTCGGCGGGCGCCCCATGTGAGTCCTCGATGAAGATCGGGGCCGTGCCGTCTCGGATCTTTCCCAGGCTGATGTAGAAGATGAAGACCGCGGTCTGAAAGATCGACAGACCGATCAGCTTCTTCACCAGGTGGTCACGGGCGATGATGGTGTAGAGCCCGATCATCATCAGCACGATGAAGATCCAGTAGTTGAAGAGCCCCAGGACCCTCATTCGCCCGCCCCTCCGCGGTTGGCGAACGTAACGAACAGCCCCACCATCACGGCGAAGACAGTCGTGACCACCCCAAGCTCGACGAGAATGATGCCCAGGTGTTGGCCCTTGACCGGGTCGTACCGGAGGACGTCGTAGTCGAGGTAGTTGCCTCCCCTCAAGAGGGACACCACACCGGTCCCCGCGTACAGCAAGACACCAAGGGGGGCCAGCGTGAGGAAGACGCGATCGGGCAACACTCGGCGGAGCTTGTCGAGTCCGAAGATCAGTCCGTACAGGACGAAGCCCGCCGCGATGATCACCCCGGCCTGGAAACCCCCACCCGGCCCGTAGTCCCCATGGAAATGGACGTAGAAGCCGAAGATCATGATGAGCGGGATCAACACCTTCCCACCGATACGGAGAATGACCTGATCCCTCATGCGTTCTCCGACTCCTTCGACCGCTTGCCGGACAGCAGAATCAGCACCCCTACAAGTGCGGTGAAGACCACCCCGGTCTCGCCCATGGTGTCGTATCCGCGGTAGGAGGCCAGTACCGCGGTGACCACGTTGGGCACGGCCACCTCCTCGGCCGACTCGTGCAGGTAGCGAGGCGCGACGTGCTGATGCACCGGGTTCGACGGATCCCCGAAAGCGGGCAGGTCCAACGTGGCGTAGATCAGGACACCCCCGGTGATCAAGACGACCACCAGGGGTAGGAGCGGCTTCTTGGAGGGCTTCTTCTCCTCGGAGCCCACCAATGCCAAGGCCCCCAGTAAGAGGATCGTCGAGATCCCGGCTCCCACCGCGGACTCCGTGAACGCCACGTCTACCGCATCCATCGCGACGAACAACCCCGCGGACAAAAAGCTGTAGATCCCGGCCAACATCACCGCCGCGAACAGCGATCGCACCCGGAGGATGGTCAAAGCGGTGATGGTCAAGAACGCGAGGAGCGAGATGTCGATCAGGATGTCCACTGATCCCCCTCCTTTCGAGTCACGGGCTGGACACCGGCCTCGAGCGCAGCACGACAGGTTGCGTGCGTAGCGATGGGACTCGTGAATGCGAGGAAGAGCAGCACGAAGAGGAGGCGCACGGCGGTGAGACCGACCCCCGCCTGGAGGATCATTCCTACCAGCAGGAAGCCGGCGCCCGCGGTATCGGTCATGCCGGCGGCATGCTGTCTGGAGAAGACGTCGGGGAAGCGATTCACGCCGATGGCGCCCACCACCACGAACACCGTCCCCACGCCCACGAAGACCCAACTGAGCACCGAGATGACCGCTTCCACTACGCCCCCTCCTGGTCGTCACTGAAGGGGCTGCCGAGATCTCCCCCGGCGGCGACGTACTTCAACACGGCGATCGTGGCGATGAAGTTCATCAACGCGTAGACCAGTGCGAGATCCATGAACTCGGGGCGGCCGGTCAGGAAGCCGAGTACCGCGATGAGCAGCACCGTTTTAGTCCCGAACATGTTGGCCGCCAGGATGCGGTCGAACACGGTGGGACCCGCGATGGCGCGCACCAACGCCAGACCCATCGCGACAAGAACCCCCGCTGCTGCGACCTCGAACACTACTGGCCGCTCTCCTCGACTAACGGGGCACCGCTGCCGCCCTCCAACTTCACCACCCGCCGATCCATCTCGCCCTCTTCAGTGCCCGCCAACGACCGCTTGTTGAGGGCGTGGACCTCCATGCTGGTTCCATACACGCCCGTGGTGATGGTGCCCGGCGTCAGTGTGATCGAGTTCGCGTAGATGAAGCGACCGACCGTGGTCTTCTCATGGCCCTCGTAACGGCCGAACGACGGCTCGATGTCGAGCTGGGGTCGAAGCACGACACCCGCCACGCTGAGGTTGGACAACAGGATCTCCTTCAACAGCCAAGGCAGGTAGGTGGCAGCGCGCAGGACGATGGAGAACGGCACCGATTCCCGGTCCGCGACGTCCATGCGATTGGCCACGTACACGACCAGCAGCACGGACGCGACGCCGAAGCCCGTGATGAGCACGGTGTAGTGTCCGGAGAGGAGGAGCCAGAAGGCCATGAGGCCAGCTCCCATGCCCGCAAGATGCGCCATGCGCCCGTCCGATGTCAGCAGATATACAGCGGTTCCCGCCTTCGGGGCGGGATAATACGGAGCGCGAAACGGGGGGGCAACAACTCTAGAGATCCTGCGAGACGAGCACCTACCAGTTGGACTGGGCGCCGTCCACGATCCGTTGAATCAGCAGGTCGATGGCCGCGGCCCTTCCGATGTCCTCCGTTTCGGAAGCCTCCAGGTACTGCCCCTCGGCCCGCACCCCCTGCCCCTCCCAGACCACCGAGTTGGAAAGCACATCCAGGATCTCTACCCGGGCGGAGATCATCACCTGGCGCTGCAGGACCTCGGCGCTGTTGCCGCCCGCACCCGGCCGGAAAAGGGGCGCGTTGACGGCGTAGCTCTGGATGACGCCCGACACCACGGCGTCCGCCACATCCGCGCCCGCGCTCCGCACGCCCAGGGCGCGCGGGAGTTCTCTCAGGAGCTGCTGGTGGATCTCGTCGGTCAGCTCCGATCGTGTCGTCTCGTTGTCGAACGGAAGCACCGCAATGGTCTTCACGTTCTCGGGAAGGCCCGAGCCTGCGCGCAGCGAGTAGCTGCAGGCGCTGCCCGCGACCAGCACCACGAGTCCGAGGACGCTAGTTGCGGAGAGACCAGATCTCAGGCGGAAAGGGCTCGACATATTCGATGCTCTCAACCTCTACCTCGAGTTCGCGGAACGCAGCGACATTCCGATAATTGGCCACGCTGGGGGGGCCATCTGTCCCTTCCCACGTGACCTGCACCCGTTCCTCGGTGCGCCCGTCGCGGAGGATCTCAGCCGCCGAAATCCGTCCGTCCTCCAGCCAGTAGAATAGCTCCCTTTGGCCAGGAATGTCGTACCGCAAGCGCACTGTATTCTCGGCCGTCGCTTCCCCGCCCAGCAAGCGCGGGACGAGACCGGGCTTAAACACGCCAAAGGACGCCCACAACAGTGGGGCGGGCGGAATCAGTCCCTCGGGTGTGCCCGGCGGGAGGCGCAGATCATCATCGACGAGAGCGGACTGGGCCACCAGCTCACCGTTCCCGAGAAACAGGTCCAAGCGGGCGCGGTAGGGAGGCTCCACTCGGGCGACCCCCTTCCCTGCGAACCGGGCTCCGCCCTCGTTGATCGACCAGTCGAACATGACCCGGGTGGGCTGCTCGAGGGCCGTTTCCTCCTCTTGGATGAGGGCGATCTCCCTTGCGTCGACCGACGGCGCGGGAGGGGGAGGAGGCGGGCTGCATGCCGTTGCCAGGAGGGCGAGAAGCGCAGCGTCGAGCCACGGGGTCCGAGCCCTGCGCGCCGTCCATGGGAGCGGTCGGGGTGCGTTCATGGCGGTGCACTACCCCAACCACCCGCGATTCCTTCCCCTTCCATCACGAATCGGGCTTCTACCCGTCGGGCGCTCTCGGTACCTTGGCGGCATGATCTCGAAGCCGGTCTACGTCACCAGCGATGTCCACCTTGGGGCAGTCCCTCCCGAGACGGTCCAGTCGTTTCTCCGCTGGCTGGAGCACGCAGGCGCCCGGGCGTCCGAGATTCTACTGAATGGAGACCTGTTCGACTTCTGGTTCGAGTACCGAAATGCCATCCCCAGGGGGCACACCCGCGTACTGGGTGCGCTCGCGGATGTGGTGGACGCTGGGGTCCCCGTCACGCTCCTGGGGGGGAACCACGATTGGTGGGGGGGCAGCTACCTGACCGAGGAGGTCGGCGTGTCCTTCCATCAGGAATCGGTTCGGCGCTCCTTGGGAGGGCTGGAAGCCCTGGTGGCGCACGGAGACGGCCTGGGTAAGGGCGATTTGGGATATCGGATGCTCAAGTCCGTCCTCCGGGGACGACTCACGGTGGGGGCGTTTCGCTGGTTACACCCCGATGTGGGAGCCTGGCTGGCAAGGCGGGTCTCACGGACAGGGCACCGCGACCATGCCGCCAACACAGCGACGTTGGCCCGGGCCGAGCACGTCCGCCAGTGGGCCTTGGCGCGACTGCAGGAGGACCCGTCCCTCGAGCTGGTGGTACTCGGCCACACGCACATCCCCGTCTTGGAGGAGGTCACACCCGGCCGGTTCTACTTGAACGCGGGGGACTGGGTGTACCGCAAGACCTACGCGGTGCTGGCGCCCGGTGAGGCGCCCCAACTTCTGGACTGGGAAGGCTGAGCTTTTCGGTTCCGCTACCGGCTCAAATCCCGAATCACGTCCCAGGGGATGCGAAGGGCGACCTCGACACGTGGCAACTCGCCCACCGGCGCCGAGAGCGTGCTTACCTGGATGGGATCCGGGAAGTCCCGAAGGTGCGCCGAGACGAATGCGTCGGCGCCTCCAAGGAAGAGCATGAACAGCCCAAAGGCGATCCAGTCCTCGCGCTGTTCGGCGCGGGCCTCCTCCAGGGCGGTCATCTCGGCCACCCGCGGGTGCTCACTCACCACGGCGGCCAGCGAGTCGGGATTCACCACGCCCGCGGCGGTCGCCTCTCGCTCGGCCACGCCGGTCCAGAACGCCAGACGGTCCCGGGAGCTGTTCAACTGACGGATGGTCTTGAACAGCATGAGGGCGCTGGCCGATTCGGTGAGGAAGTAGAAGCTGGCGCGCGAGTAGGAGCCCGTAGCCGCCTGACCCCACCCCGGCACCACCAACGACCGGAGGAAGGCGCCTCCAGGACTCACTTGTTCGGGCAACACGGTCGTCGTGTCCGCGGGGACCTCCATGACCGGCGGGTCCTGGGCGCTCAGCGGAGCGGCGCTACCTGCGAATACGCTGAGGAGCAGGAGCCCCAGGCCCCGGAACCCGCCCATCACCCCACCTCGGGTTTGGGGACGAAGACGCCCAACGCGGCGGGGAGCATTCCGATCTCGATATCGGACTGGGCCGCTGGCATGAGTTCACCATCCAGCTCGAAGGGGAGCGGATTGCCCGACGCGGATCGGAAGGTCGCGGATGTGAGCTTCCTGAGGTGGAAGCCGTCGAGCCCTTCGTGCGCCCCCCGGATGACCTTGGGGACGTAGCGGAGAATCTGCAGTGGGGAGAGCTTCCGTACGAAGCAGAGGTCCAACAGCCCATCATCGGCAACCGCGGTCGGGTTGAGCATGATGCCTCCGCCTATCGAGGGCCCCACAGTGATCGCCGACAACATGGTGGGCTCCCGAATGACCTCACCCCCCTCCAGCACCACCTCCACCTCCGATGGGCGAAACTTCACGATGGCCGTGGCGAGAGCAGCCAGGTACTGAGCCATCCCGGAGAGTCGGCGCACCCGCTCTCGCCGCAGCAGCACCTCCACGTCGAGCCCCACGCCCATCAGGTTCACGAAGTACCGCTCCTGTCCGTCCCATTTCACCCACCCCACATCCACGCGGCGCACGTGTCCGCCCTGGAGTACCCCGATCGCACCGTCGATGTCCTTGGGCGCGCCCACGATGCGATAGAAGTCGTTACCGGTCCCCAGGGGGACGATGCCCATGTCGGGTACGTCTCCACCCGCATTCAGGAGTCCGTTGACCACTTCGTGGATCGTGCCGTCCCCACCGACGCACAGAACCCTCCTGGCGCCCTCGGCCACCGCTTGTTGGGCGATGCGCACACCGTCGCCGGCCGCCTCGGTGCTGAGTGTCTTGTAGGTCAGGCCAGCGGCGTCGAGGGCACGCTCAAGGCGCGGGAGCATCTTGGCACCGGCCCCCGAACCGGAGGCGGGGTTCGCCAGCAGAAACAGCGATGGGGTCAAAGCCGCGCACTCCCTAAGTCGCGTTCGAAAGGAGCTGATGGCGGGAGCGCGTGGGAATCGAACCCACCAACCCAGGGATGAGCCGGGCCAGCTGGTTTTGAAGACCAGTCGAGACACCAGTCCCGATCCGCCCCCTCTCCGTCAGCTCGTAAACCAACCAGAGAGAGGATAGCCGAGGCAGTCCGGCTCGGGTACCTTCCGGGTCGCGAACCTGGAGAGGCTTTTGCCCCAACGAACCCCTGTGTCGGACGCCGCAGCACGCCAGCGGCCCACGGCCACCGCCGAGGACCCCGCCCCTCGGAATCCCGGTACGGCGCTGGACCTGGATTGGGTCCGCACGGTCCGGGTCAACCGGAGCGCGGCCGAGCGCCGTGCGGCCACGCTCGCCACCCGCCGCTCGGTCAAGAAGGACTGGCAGGCCGCGTGGCTTCTGCGCGCCATCCGCGTCATGGACCTGACCACGCTCGAGGGGGCGGACACGGCGGATCGGGTCCGTCGCCTGGCCGCCAAAGCACGCCAACCCGTCCGCCAGGACGTGTTGGAGGCGTTGGGCGTCGGCAGCCTCGGCCTACGTGTGGGAGCCCTGTGCGTCTATCACCAGATGATTGGCGCCGCTAAGGCCGCGCTCGAGGGCTCAGACATTCCCGTGGCGGCAGTTGCGGCTGGGTTTCCGCACGGCCTGAGCCCGCTCTCGGTCCGGGTGGCCGAGGTGGAGGCATCGGTCGCAGCGGGCGCTGAAGAGATCGACATCGTGATCACTCGGGGGCATGTGCTCCGTGGAGATTGGCCTGCCCTATACGCCGAGGTGGCCGCCTTCCGTGAGGCGTGCGGTCCCGCCCACCTTAAGACCATCCTCGCGACGGGCGAGCTGGGGACGCTCAGGAACGTGGCCCAAGCGTCGCTCGTGTGCATGATGGCCGGAGCGGACTTCATCAAGACTTCTACCGGCAAGGAGCGCATCAACGCGACGTTGCCGGTAGGACTCACCATGGTACGGGCCATCCGAGCCTACGCGGAGCGGACCGGGTACGCGTGCGGCTTCAAGCCGGCCGGAGGCGTACGCAAGGCCAAGGAAGCCTTGGTCTGGCTCACGTTGATGAAGGAGGAGCTCGGGCGGGAGTGGTTAGAACCCCACCGGTTTCGGTTCGGCGCGAGCTCGCTGCTCGGCGACATTGAGCGCCAGCTAGAGCATCACGTGACTGGCCGTTACTCGGCTTCATACCGACACCCGCTGGGATAGACGTGACCAGAATCGCCGAGCTGTTCGAGAGCATGGAGTACGGGGTGGCGCCCGAGGGCCGAGCGTTGGTGGACGACTGGCTAGCGCGCTTCGAGTCCGGATTCGGACACTTCATCGGAGGAGCGTGGACGTCCCCGGAGCCCGCCCGACTGTTCCCGACGGTCGAGCCCGCCACGGGCGAGACGCTGGCACGGGTCACCCAGGGATCAGCGGAGGACGTCGACCTGGCAGTTTCGGCCGCCGCATCAGCCTATCGTTCCTGGGGGCGAACCCCGGGACCGGAGCGGGCCCGACATCTCTATGCACTGTCGCGGGCGATCCAACGGAACGCTCGTCTGTTCGCGGTCCTGGAGTCCCTCGACAACGGCAAGCCGATTCGGGAATCTCGAGACCTCGACATTCCGCTCGTGGCTCGGCATTTCCTGCATCACGCCGGCTGGGCGCAGCTCTCAGGTGGTGTGCTGAAGGGATACGAGTCCCTGGGCGTTGTGGGACAGATCGTGCCCTGGAACTTCCCGCTTCTGATGCTGGCGTGGAAGGTCGCCCCCGCGCTGGCGGCCGGAAACACCGTGGTGCTGAAGCCGGCCGAGTTCACCCCGCTGACGGCCCTCCTTTTCGGGGAAATCTGCCGCTCGGTAGGACTACCGGATGGTGTGTTTAACGTCGTGACGGGCGATGGCGAGACCGGCGCGGCCCTGGTCGCCCACCCCGACGTGGCCAAGATCGCTTTCACCGGCTCAACGGAGGTCGGTCGGATCATTCGTCGCCAGACGGCCGGCACGGGCAAGCACCTCTCCTTGGAGCTGGGCGGTAAGTCACCCTTCGTGGTCTATGACGACGCCGACCTCGACGCCGTCGTGGAGGGCGTGGTCGATGCCATCTGGTTCAACCAGGGACAGGTCTGCTGCGCGGGCTCCAGAATCCTGGTTCAGGAGCCGGTGGCAGCCGCACTGGAGTCGAAACTAAAAGCCCGCATGGAGACGCTCAGAATCGGATCTCCGCTCGACAAGTCTGTAGACATCGGAGCCATCATTGCGCCCGTGCAGCTTCAACGCATCCAACGGTTGGTGGACGAAGGGCGTTCCGCGGGGGTCAACGTCTGGCAGCCGGCCACGACGCTCCCCGACCGAGGGTGCTTCTACCCGCCCACCCTCTGCACGAACGTTGCGCCGACCCACCGCCTAGCCCGCGAAGAGGTCTTTGGGCCCGTCGTGGTCATGATGTCGTTCCGCACGCCGGACGAGTCCGTGGCGATCGCGAACGACACCCGCTACGGGCTGGCAGCCTCCATCTGGACCGAGAACATCAACCTGGCCCTCGATGTCGCTCCCAAGATCAAGGCGGGCACGGTCTGGGTGAACTGCACCAACCTGTTCGACGCCGCGTCCGGGTTTGGCGGATATCGGGAGAGTGGGTTCGGGCGCGAGGGCGGCTTGGAGGGGATGTGGGAGTACGTGAAGCCGAAGTCGGCCGACAAGGCTGCCAAGGCACGAACGGCCACGCCAGCGGCTCTGGTCGTAGACGCCGGCCCGGGCTCCGCCGAAGGGATCGACCGCACCGCCAAACTCTATATTGGCGGTCGCCAGGTCCGCCCCGACGGCGGATACGCCCTCCCTGTGAGGGACGCCAAAGGACGGATCGTGGCTGAGGTACCACGGGGGAACCGCAAAGACCTCAGGAACGCAGTCGAAGCCGCACACGCGGCCCAACCCGGGTGGGCGACCCGGACGGCGCACAATCGGGCGCAGGTGCTTTACTTCCTGGCCGAGAACCTCCAGGTACGAAGGAGCGAATTCGCCGACCGCCTGCGTGGCGCCATGGGAAGCAGTCGCCGAGCCGCGCTTAAGGAGTTCGACGCCGCCGTCGACGCGTTGTTCAACTTTGGCGCCTGGGCGGACAAGTGGGACGGCAGGGTCCACGGGACGCCGTTTCGGAACGTCACCCTGGCGATGCCTGAGCCTTTGGGTGTCCTAGCTGTCGTATGTCCTGACGAACGTCCGCTGCTCTCCTTGCTCACGCTCTTGGGCGCCGCGGTATCGGTCGGGAACGCAGTGGTGGTGGTCCCTACCGAACGAGCACCCCTCCTGGCCACCGACCTGTATCAGGTCATGGAAACCTCGGATGTGCCGCCCGGCGTGATCAACGTCGTGACGGGCCTACGCGACGAGCTGTCTCCGGTGCTTGCCGCCCACGACGACGTCGAGGGGATGTGGTACTTCGGGCACCGTGATGGGTCGGAGGAGGTCGAGCGCCTGTCGGTAGGCAATCTGAAGCGGACGTGGGTGGATGACGGGATCGCAAGGGACTGGACGAAGGTCGACTCGACCACCCAGGAGCTCCTCCTGCGCAAGGCCACCCAGGTCAAGAACATCTGGGTGCCCTACGGCACGTAACGTTGGGGTCTATCGCCTGAGGAACGAGCGGCTGACGGGCACCTGGATGATCAACGTGAGCTGATCCCCGGGACTGACCGTCAGCCGACGAGTCGTAAAGCGATTCCCGGCCAGGATGTCGATTTCGATCTGGAGGTCCCGCACCTCACGCCAATCCAGGACGAAGGACCCTTGGGCTTTCCCGGGCACCCGACCCACCAGATCCCGTTTCCCATCGGAACGAGCGTGAAGCGTGGCCTCGTTGAAGTCCAGGTTGTCGACCCGGAGGTTGACCCTTGTCGCCCCGGGCCGCGCGAAGGGAGACTCCACGTCGTTCCCCCGGTTGCAACCGGCCCCGACCAACACCAGAAGGAGTCCCAGCCCAAGCACCCGGATGTGACGGGTGGGTCCCCCGCGTATGCGTGTTTCGAGTCTCATGAAGCCTCTAGTGCTTTGAGGGGAGTGGGCCCTGTTGGCGGCCCACCCCCTCGCTGCAATTAGCTGACCAGATTGCCCACCCGAATCGGCTCGAGCCCGGCGTTGCGGAGCAGCTCGTTCAGGCGGCCCAGGTCGTCCCGCAGGATCACCTGCATACGCTGAAGCTGCTCGTTCAGTTGCGCCCTCAGGTACTCGTAGACCTCATACTGCTGGTCGGTGGGCGGGTTCTCCCCATTCTCCACGACCCCCATCAGAGCAGCCAACTTGTTGTTCAGCTTGATTGGGAAGTTCAGCGGGTCCTGGTTGCTTTGGTTCTTCACCTGATAGACCTCGCCCTCGACCTCAGAAAGCTTGGTCTTGACCTCTCCACCGACTTCTTCGATCTGGTCGTCGTCGGTCTTCTCCAACCGATCGTCGACCTCGGTCTTCACGCCCCGGATGTCGAGCACGGCTTGGTTGGCTTCGCTTACTCGATCCCTGAGTTGGATCGCCAGATCGAACCGTTCCTGGAGGTCGGCCATTGTGACGCTGCCCTCGAGGCGAGGATCGAGCTTGATTTGGAAGCGCTGTTCCTGTGGCTCACGGTCGTCCACGGTCAGCCGCACCACGTACTCCCCGGGCACTGCCACAGGGCCCTGGTTACCGGCCGCCCAAAAGATGCGTCCCTCGAAGTCGGTGTAGCCCGGATACCGTAGGTTCCAGGTCAGGCGTCGCGAGCCAGCGGTCTTGGATGGCGTCGGCGCCCCACCAAAGCCGAAGAAGGCCGCGGGACCACTGGGCTCCTCGTCCTCTTCGTCGGCGTCCGGCTTGGATTCGAAGTGTTGGATGACCTCGCCGTCGGCGGTCATGAACTCCAACGAGACCTTCTCGGCGTCCTCGGCCAGGTTGTAGTAGACCTGCACTCCGTTGTCGATGCCCCGTACGGGATCGATGGGATCAAAGAGGTGAACGTCGGCCTCGGCGACAGCCACCGTCATCTGCCGGATAGGCGCGATGGCCGGTAGGACCCAGAACCCCCGGCCGTGCGTGGAGATGACCAGGTCGTTCTCCTCCACGATCAGGTCTGACACCTGCGTGTTGGGAAGGTTGAGCCCTAACGATTGCCAGTTCTCGCCATCGTCCCAGGACACGTATACGGTCGTCTCCGACGCGGCGTAGAGCAGTCCCGGTTGCGCCGGGTCCTCGCGGACGGCTCGCACGAAATCATCGCCCGGAATGCCGTTCACGATCTTCGTCCAGGTCTGTCCGTAATCGGTGGTCTTCCATATGTAGGGAGCCCGGTCGTCATCGACCAGATAACGGATGCCCGCAACATACGCGCGGCCGGGTTGGCTGGGCGACGCCTCGATGGTGTTGATCCTGATGAAGTCGGGTGCGTCCGGGGGCGTCACGTTGTTCCAGGACCCTCCTGCGTCGCGCGTTACATGCACCAGCCCGTCGTCCGACCCTGCCCATATGGTGTTGGCGTCATGGTACGACGGAGAGATCTGGAACACGGTGGCGTAGGTCTCGACGCCGGTCTGGTCCTTGGTGATGGGTCCGCCCGAGGGTCCGATGGTCATGGGGTCGGCCCGAGTCAGGTCGTCGCTGATGGCGGTCCAGCTCTGCCCCTCGTTGCGGCTGACCCAGACCTTTTGCGTGCCGGTATAGAGTGCTTCCGGATCGGCGGGCGAGAACACGATGGGGAACGTCCACTGGACGCGTTCCTGCAGGTCCTCTGACGACTGCCCCATGGGGTTTTCCGGCCACACGTTGACTGCGCGTGTCTGGCCCGTGGCGTGGTCGTAGCGCGAAAGACTGCCACCGTAGCAACCCGCGAAATAGAGGTCGGTGTTCTTGGGATCGTTCGCAATGTACCCGCTCTCGCACCCACCTACCGAGAAGAAGTGCGTGCCTCCCCCGAAGCCACCGGCGGCCGACAGGTGTCGCCAGCCACGGTAGGTGGCACAGGCGGTCGAGTTGTCCTGTTGGGCCCCACAGATCAAATACGGGTCGTGATGCGTGGTCGTGACCCGATAGAACTGTGGCGTGGGAAAGTCCTGCTCGGTCCACGTCTGGCCGCCATTGAACGACACATTGCCACCGCCGTCGTTCGCATTGATCATGCGGTCCGGGTCACTGGGCGCGATCCACAGGTCGTGATTGTCGCCGTGGGGCACCCGGATCGATTCGGTGAAGGTCTCGCCGCCATCGCGTGAACGGTAGAAGCCCGTGTTCAGCGCGTAGACGATGTCCTCGTCCTGTGGATCCGCATAGATGCGAGTGTAGTAGAAAGCGCGCTGGCGGAGCTTGCGCTCCTCGTTGGTGCGCGTCCACGTCTCGCCCCCGTCATCGGAACGGAATACCCCACCCTGGTCGTTTTCGATGATGGTCCACACCCGATCGTTGTTCGCGGGTGATACCGCGACACCGATCTTGCCGAGCAAGCCCTCTTGAGGGAGGCCTTCGCTGCGGCTGATGTCCGTCCAGCTCTCGCCGCCATCCATGGAGCGATAGAGTCCGCTACCGGGACCGCCCGAAGACATGCCCCACGACTTCCTCCAAGCCTCCCAAAGCGCCGCGTAGATGACGTCGGGGTTATTGGGTGCAAACGAGATGTCGACGCCGCCTGAGCGCGGGTCCTTGTAGAGCACCAGGTCCCAGGTCTCGCCACCGTCCGTCGTCTTATAGATGCCCCGCTCAGGGTTCTCGGCGGAGTGCTTGCCGAAGGCCGCGACGAACACCGTGTTGCAGTCCGTGGGATGCACCCGCACCCGCGCGATGTTTTGTGACTCCTCGAGTCCCACATGCGTCCAGGTGTTCCCTGCGTTCGTGGACTTGTACACACCATCGCCCTGCATGATGTTGCCGCGAAGCTGGGTCTCGCCCGTGCCGATGTAGACGATGTCAGGGTCGGCTTCGCACACACCCACGGCGCCCACCGACGAGCTGTTGATCTTCCCGTCCGTGACCGGCCGCCAGGTATTGCCCCCGTCGGTGGTCTTCCAGAGGCCACCGCCAGTCGCGCCAAAGAAGTACTCGAGTGGGCGTGCGTCGCTACCACCCACCCCGGTGGAGCGGCCTCCTCGGTTGGGTCCGATGCTCTGCCACCTCATGGACGAAAACAGGTCCTCGTCGAAGGTCTGGGCGTGGGCGGCGGGTACATCTAACGAGAAAAGGCCGAGCGCTAGCGCGACACCGGCAACGACGGACGAGTACGGGGTTTTCATGGACCTCTTTTTCCTGGACGAATACACGGCGGACGGGCGGTTACCCGTCCGGAGCACAATGGGGGGAGCCCGGGGAAGCGGGCAAGACGCTGGTACTGCCTACCTCCCGATACGGAATCGCACCGCCCGATCGGCGGGGTCGACGGACCCCCCCGGATCATCGCCGCCTCCACCCCCAACCACCGTGGCGTCCAGGATCAGGTAGACGAGCCCCCCAACCAGTGCGGTCACGCCGGCGGTACGAATCCCCGAGAGGGACCGAAGGCTCAGCTCCTCGATTCCCAACGTGGGCACAGTGAAGGTGGTGCGGTACTGGAAGTTCTCCGTGAGCCCTGCCCTCTCGCCGTCACCACATCGAAGCCAATGCGGTCGGAGAGGACACTGCTGACGCGTCCTTCCACGTCCCGGATCGGCTCCCCTGTCACCTCACTTTGGCGAACAGCTTCATCCACCGTGAGCCGGGCTCGCGCCTGGTCTCCCACGGACACGGTTCGTACCGGCTGGTACGTGTAGCATGCGGTCAGCGACAGCAGCGCCATGCCCATCAGCACTACGGAACGCCCCGCCCGCATCAAAGCACCTCCTCGATCTCGCCGATCGCCTGATTGAGCGTAAACGCCCACAGATAAACCTCGGTCGCAAGCGGTCCACTCTGATTGTACTTGATAACTCCGTCCAAATAGGCTTCCACCGTGAACTGAGCCAAGTCAGTGTTCAGGCGCTTTGCCTGGAAAAAGAATCGGGCCGGATCCAGGGGCGTGGTTCCCCCAAGGATGGCGATCGTCGTGTCGAAAGGCATGGTACGAATCAGGGTATCAGAAACGCCCACCGTGACCCTGGTGCCCCCGTCTTCGATCAGCGTTGCGCCGAACGCCTGGGACACTACGATCTCGATCTCCTTCCCGGCGTCCCCGTCCATGAAAAGGCGAACCGTCTCCGGTGTCGGGTCGTCGAACCATCCACAGGCACCGATCACCAACCCCATCAGGGCGAAAGCCACCCACTTCAAACCGTGCGTCAGACCTGGTACTCGAATCATCGCTTCTCCTTCTTTGACCGGCGGGAACAACCAACGGCGAAGGTCCGGGCCCCCGGCTTCACACCGAGGACCCGGACCCCACCTACTACCATCTTACGGCCGAAAGGATCAGCCGGTCGGACAGCCCTGCCCGTTCAAGTGACAGTTGGCTCGAATCTCCGTGATCGTGATCGGCAGCAACGCGCCAGGCGTCTGAATGGCATCCGACGGGGGCTCCCACATCGGATCCACGATGCCGAACCGATACATGTCGCTGAGACGCAAACCCATGTAGAACGTGTTCACGTCCCGCTCATGCATCAGCATGTCCATGTCGGAAATCTGACCGGCGAAGGCGTCCACGCCATCCAAACCCACACGGATCGCATTGATCGCCTCGGTGAAATCGGCGGTATTCCCGGCGGCCAGCGCGGCCTCCGCAACGATGAGCTGCATCAAGCGCTCATCGACCACCGTCAACGGCTGGTAGTTCGCACCGGAGACGAAGTTCTCCGAGACCTTCCGGTCGATGACCCGGTCCGGCATCCCGGTAATCGGATCCATCAGGGCGATCCCCGTGATCTTCTTCACGGCGACCGGGTCCACCGTGACGTACCGCGACTGCACCTGATTCTCAGCGCGGGAGTTGATGTTACTCCCCATGACATTGGAAATCGTCGACGCGCTGAAGGAGAACTGCCAGCGCCAGTCGGTGCCACCGACAAGGGCCAGGACGGCCTGTGCGTCCGCCACTGCACCCGCATCGTTCACGAGCGGATCAGCGGTGTTCGGGCTCGGCTGAATCTTGGCCCGAATGGCCTTCGATTGCTTCGCCCTGGCACGCATGGCCAAAGCTCTCGCTTCGAGCTCTGCGTCGCCCGCCGACCTTGCCAACGTCACAGCCTGATCCAAACGCTGGACAGCAGAGTCGAACACCCCAAGCATGGCGGCGGAGCCGATGGGGGCCCCCGCTACCAACTTGTCCGAGAAGGCGAAGTCCTGCTGGACCTCGCCAATGGTGGTGTATACGGCCCCGGCGACGAGGTAGCCCCTAGCCAGCGTGGCCTCCAGCCCCGGTTCGCCGGCGTCGACGTGGCCCTGGACGATCTCCGTGGCCTCATCCGCCATCCACCGCGCCTGCGCTAGGTTGGGGAACGCTGAATCCGCGAACTCGTTGTCGGGATTCGAGACGAACCCCTGGTCGAGTGCTCCCCAGGCGTCCCGGGACCCAATCCACGTGAGCTGGTCACTGGCCACCATATAGACCTCCCAAATGTCTGGGATACCAATGGCTGCCAACGAAAGGGCTCCGTTGACCACAGCCTCGGCCGCCTTGATGGACTGAATGTCCTCTTCGACCAGGTTGTTGGGATTGCTGACGTCCAAGATGTCACAGCCGGTCAGGGCCAGCAGCCCTCCGAAGAGGACTGCCCCTGCCCGACTGGTGTTCCGTGCTCTCGCACCCTTCATCGTGGCCCCCATTAGAAGCTCACCCGCAGCGACGCGGTCAAGCGGCGAGGCGTTGGAATGCCCCAGCCCTCCACACCCTGAAGGAAGTTGTTGATGCCGGCGCTGTTGTCGCGCCCGCGGACGTTGCCCTCGGGGTCCATGCCGGTGTAGTCGCCATTGACCCAGAGCGCCAAGTTGCGCACCCCGACGTTCAACGTTCCGGTGGCCAGGCCGAGCCTCTCTACGAAGTCCGACGGCATCCGATACGTCAGTGACAGCTCACGCCAGCGCACAAAGTCCGAATCGAATGTGGAGTTGAGTCCGCTCATCGGCGCGAGCGCTTCGATCTCACGCGCCCAAGCAACGGCCGCATCGAGGCGGGCCTCCGGCGTCGAGGCCGGATTCGTCATGATCGACTCGAGCTCAGCCGCACGCGGCGTGTTGCGACCGATCGTGGCGTTCGAGTTCCGGAATTCCCCGGACAGGTTCTGGTGCTGGAAGTTCCCAGCCTTGTACTCGAAGTTCGACACCACTTCGAAGTTGTTGAACAGCGAGATGTTGAGCCCGAACGAACCCTGCCAGTCCGGGTTGGGCTTCCCGTTGTAGCTCTGGAGCAGCCCCTCGCCGCAGTTATGCGACGCCAAACCACCGTTGGGCGTATCCCAGTCGGAGTTTCCGATCGCCAAAGGCTTGAAGGAACTCGGGCTTACAGGGCCGGCGAAGTACGCCAGCGCCTGGTCGCGTGTCGGTTCCGTGCACGTTCCGTCGATGTTCAACGGAATCGCCAGCTCGTCGGCCAGCTTCGCACCGAAGAACGAGCCCGGGGCATAGCCTTCGAGCAGCCAGTTCCGGTAGCGCGGGTAGCTGCCGCCGGTCTTGATAGGCGCCGCCCCGCCGAGGCTGGTAATCTCTTCTTGGATGTAGGACGCGTTGGCGTTGAAGTTCACGCCCACGTTCTCGCCCTGGTAGAGCGACCCGGACAAGCCGAGCTCCAGTCCGTTGGCCACCAACTCACCGATGTTGACCAACTGACGGTTCGTGAATCCGCCCGTAACCGGGAACTGCTGGTCCACCAGCGCATCGGAGACTGTGCGGTCCCAGTAGGTGACATCCAACGCCATGCGGTCGTTGAACAAACCGATTTCGGCGCCCAACTCCCACTCCGTGGACACTTCGGGCTTGAGGCCCTGGTTGCCCAGGTTCGAGGGTTGCACCCCCGCACCGTCCTCGGACGCCAGCGCCGAGTAGGTGGTAAACCGATCGAACGCGCCTGGCTGGAGCCCGGACTGACCCAAGGCTGCCCGCAGGCGGAACGTCGAAACGGTCTCGCTTTCCCAACCGAACGCGTCGGTCGGAATAAACGACGCCGAAACCTTCGGATAGAACGCGGTCTCGAAGTCCTCACCGAACGCCGAGTTGGCGTCCCAGCGACCGCCGAGTGTCACAAACAGGTAGTCGTTGATGCCGAGCTGCTCTTGCAAGTAACCACCCACCTGCGTGACTCGGGTCCAGGTCTCGAACAGCGACTGCTGCGCACCCGCACCCGCCACTTCGAGACCCGGGCCCGGGAACGCGGTCCCGGTACCACCCGAAGTGGTCTCCTGTGACAGGAAGCCCTGACCGCCGGCCAGGAACGTGCTCTCGAGGTTGTCGTTGATGCGAGTGACCCAGGAAATCTTGGCATCTGCCGTGATCTCACGGTTGGTGCGGTCACGGATGCCGCGGTTGCCCTGTGGCGTCGAGGACGAGAAGCCGTCCACATTCCAACCGAAGGGGCGGAACGTAAAGGCCTCTTCCGACACGAGGTCGACGCCGAAGGTGGCATCGGCCACGAAGCCCTCGGAGAACTGGTAGTTCGCGTTCAAGCTACCTGCGAAATGCCGGGAGTCGCCCACGTTGTACTGGTGGAGCGTCTCGCGCAGAGTCCCGAAGGCCGGGGCGCCAAAGAGGTCGTTCTCGTTTACGTTGGCCAACTGCTGCATCAGCGCAGCGGAATAGCCCCCGTAGATGTTGTTCCCGTTGTCCAGGGCCGCCTGCTCCACCTCGGAGTACAGCGACGACACCCGAACACTGAGGTTTTCCAGGGGGAAGATGTTCAGGTTGGCGTTGGTCTGGATGCGGCGGTTGGTATCCTCCGCCACGCCTCCGACCGCCTCTTCCGAGAGGTGTTGGCCCCCAAACGGCCCGTTCTCGTCGGTATAGCGGCCGGACACGAAGTACGTGATCAGGTCGCTACCGCCCGTTACGGAAGCCGAATAGGTCTGGTTGTGCCCACGCTCGAAGAGCTCTTGCAGGAGCGGGTACTCGAAGACTTCGAACTCCTGGAGGCTGGTCCCGAACCGCTGGTTCATGCGGGACACCTCGTCGGCATCCGTTGGGAAGTCCGCCAGGTTGAGGAGTCGATCCGTCGGTACGTCGACCGCCGTCTGCGCTACCTCGAAGCTGAAGCGAGGCGTGCCCGCCCGGCCGCGCTTGGTGAAGATCTGGATGACGCCGTTGGACGCCTCCGTGCCGTAGAGTGTCGCCGCGGCTGCACCCTTCAGGATTTCGATCCGATCGATGGAGGCCGGATCGATGTCGTCGAGACGGGACGTTCCACCCTGGCCACCGGCGAACCCGGTCGAGCCGGCAAAGCCACCGCCGTTGTCGACGCGAATCCCGTCGACGTAGACAATGGGCTCGTTCGACTGTGACAGCGAAGCCGAGCCACGGATACGGATCGAGGAACCCTCTCCGGTCGTACCGGAAGCAAACCCACCGACCACGCCGGGCTCACGACCCTGCAGAAGCTGGGAGATGTCCGCGATGGGAGCATCTTCCAACGAAGAGACGTCCACGGTGGCGATGGTGTTGCCGAGCTTGCGCTTCTCGGTGGCAACCCCAGCGCCCGTGACGACGATCTCAGTGAGCTCGATCGCGGTCTGTGCGACCTGAATGTCGGCAACCGCGGACTGCCCTGCGGTTACTGTGACGGTGACGGTACCTTCCCGGTACCCCACCAACTGCGCACGAACTGTGTGCTGCCCTGCCGGCACATTCAAGAGAATGTAGCGACCGGAACTGTTGGTCAGAGCACCGATGCCGGTCCCCTCAATGAAGACCTGCGCGGATTCCAACGGACGCTGAGACGCGCCGTCCGTGATGGTCCCCGCGATCACACCCGTGCTCTGTTGCGCTGCGACGTCGACCGGAGCGAAAGCCAGGCTGAGAGCCAACGTGGCCCCCGCGGCTGCCCCGATCCACGTCCGCAGTCGAACGGACGTTGGACGGATCATGGATAAACCCCCAATGGGTTTGGAGAATACAATTACGCCCAATGCTCCCCACCCATCGGCCGCGGTTGACCTAGGAGCTGGGAAGAGAATTGGGTCGAGTTGCCCTCAAATAACCCGCAGGAACGGGTCTGTCAAGCAAGAAAAGCCCAGGGTTCGCTACTCGGCCAGGGCGATCACTTCGATCTCGACATCTACCTGCTTAGGGAGCGTCCGGACGGCCACAGTGGAGCGCGCCGGCCGGTGGTTGCCGAACTCCCCAGCGTAGACCTCGTTCATGGCGCCGAAATCGCCCATGTCGGCCAGGAAGACTGTGGTCTTCACCACCCGCGACAGGGACAGGTCTTGGGCCGCCAGAATGGCCTTGATGTTGGCGAAAACCTGCCGGGTCTGGGCGGTCACGTCTCCCTCTGTCAGCTCTCCGGTGTGGGGATCCAAGGGGATCTGACCCGAACAGAACAGCCACCCTCCGACTCTGATGGCCTGAGAGTACGGCCCAATGGCCGCCGGCGCCCCATCAGTATGAACCGACTTCAAATTGGACATGCTAATCGTTTCCCTTGTTTAGGTTTATGGCGCTACCGCAACGAGGCTCTTAAGGGCACCCTGCCGCGCGCAGGGAGGCTCCATTCGGTCCACGCCCCCTCGTCGGAGGCCAACAGACGGTCCTGAAGGTTGACGGAGACGCACACGTGATTGGGGACGATGAGCACACGCTCGCCAATGGCGGGTCGCCACTCCGTCCGGCTGAGATCCAGGACACCGTGCTCTTCAGACACCGACTTCACCAGGACGTCCGGCCGCCCGAGTACAACCCCGAATCCCCCGCCGCTCCCCCGTAGGCTCTCCTTGGCAAGCGCCTTCGAGCCGGCGTCCACCACAGCCTGGCCCTCCAGCCCGTTGCTGACCACGGTGGCACACACCGCGTAGGCCCACTCCTCGGATTCGCACACCCCGAGTGCAGCGATGTCGCGATCGTTGAAGATCCACGTTCCAGCGCGACACTCCGTCACTCCCGGAAGCGCCCCCATCGACCAAATGGTGGGGGTGGACCCGCCGCTCACGACCTCGGGCGCGAGGCCGGCGCGGTCGAGTCGATCGAGAAATTCGCCCAGGCGTGCCCTCAAGCCCTCGAGCAGAGTGGCGTGCTCAGTACCGCGGGTGCGGATGTGCCCAGGGTAGAACAGGATTCCTCGATACTCGACGTGCTCGGCGGTGGCGGCTTCGGATGCGAGCCGAACGGCCCGCTCGGGGTCTGGAACGCCCACGCGGCGCATCCCCATGTCGACCTCGATCAGCACGCCGGGCATCCGTCCGGTCGCCCCGGCACCGGCGTCGAGGAGCCCCAACGCCTCTGAGGAGTCGAGAGCCACGGTGAGTCGCACCCGATCAGGGAGCGCCAGTACTCGGGTCAGCTTCGTCGGCCCCACCGGGGGGTACGCCAGGAGCAGGTCATCGCAGACCTGGGCCATCACCTCAGCCTCTCGGGGGGTGGCAACCGTGAGGCCGGCGGCCCCGGCCTCAAGCTGTATCCTGGCAACCTGAGGGCATTTATGGGTCTTGATATGAGGTCGCCACTGAACACCGACATCCTTCAGAGCCTGCACGGCGCGCCTGGCATTGCGTCGGACCCGGGCCACGTCGACGACCCCAACAGGCGTCTCGGCCCATTCGGGGGGTGGAATCACTCCAAGATCCCTTCCAGTGCCTCCTGGAACACCGGATCCGACTCGGAGACGGGGCCCAGCCGGGCGAACCGCACCACGCCCTCTCGGTCCAGCAGGAAGGTCGCGGGCAACCCGATGATCCCGTAGGTGTCCATCGAGATCATCCCCGGATCCACGAGCTGGGCGTAGGTCACCCCCGCTTCCTCCAGAAACTCGTCGACGGCGGCCCGTGCGATCTCGTTGTCGACGGTGATCCCTACCACCTTCAGGCCTTCTGCTTCATGCTTTACTTGAAGACTCTGGAGGTAGGGTGTCTCAGCCCGACAGGGCGGGCACCACGTGGCCCATAGGTTGAGCAGGACGGGGCTGCCGAAGAAATCGCTCAGCGCCACCGGAGTCCCCTCCAGGTCCACCAGAGCCACGTCGGCAATGGGTTGACCCACCACTGGCCTTTGTAGAACGGGGCGATCACTCCCACAAGCCACGACCACGAGGAGCGCGAATAGGGTCAAACCGTTCTTCATTGCTGGATACTCCCCCATGAAAGTAGGCGAGTTCTGATGAACCCCGCCTCGTCGTCCGTCCAAGCGATCAGGGTACCCTCCCCCGTCCGTGCCGTGCGCGGGAATCCGCTGGCACGTGCGGCCCCTGTGCGGGCCACCTCACGCAGGCTCTCTCGCGACCCATCGCGCCGTACCACATCCACGACGATACGGGCACCCCCCTCTGGCACCGCCTCGACCCAGGAGACCAGCGCGTCCCCGGACTCGTCCAATTGTACGTCGACCCGCCCAATCGGTGCTTCTTCGTCGAGGCGAATGGGATCGTCAAAGGACCGGCCACCGTCTCGGGATATGGCCACCTGCACCCGTGGGTCCTCCTGCGCTCCTGTGAACCAGGCCACTACGACCCGGTCCCCCCCGGCCGCGACCGCCGGACCGTTCACCGGACAGCCCGCGATGGTCCAGTCGTCCGGGTGAACGCGAACGGGGTCGGTCCAGGCCTCCTCCGCGGCCTCCCAACGGACCAGTGAGATATCCCTCACTTCCGCGTCGCTGCGGTCCCGGTACACGACCACGAAGCCCTCGGACGTCTCGGCCGCATCGGTTTGGCAGCAATCACAGATCCGACGGTCCAGAAGCATCTCCGGGCCCTGGGGCCCGCCCCTGACTCCCCAGCGAGCCCGTAGCGTCATGGCGCCCCCCTCGGCGACAGTCTCTCGTCCATCCAGCCAGGCCAAGAGGTACCCAGCCCCCGAGGGTCTCACAGACACGAATCCGTGCTCGACTGGCAAGACGTCCTCGTGGGGGGTCCACGGCTCGGACCATCCGTCAGGCCCACGGTGCGAGACCCGCACACCGTAGTCGTAGCCCCCAGCCGCACCTCGCTCGAGCCAGTGGGCCACCCAACTCCCATCTGCGAGCGGCGTGATCGAAGGGAAATCGGCCCAGTTCACAAAGAAGTGGTTGGACTCCACGACCGTCTCGGCCTCACTCCAGGTCCCCTCCTCCCAGGTGGCAGCCCTCAACCGGTAGCGGCCGGAACGGGTCGAGGCGTCAGGTTGACCCGGTCCATCCACGGGTTCGAGCCAGGACAGGAGTGCCCCACCTCCCGCTGTTGAGACCAACGAGGGCACAGAACTCCCCGCTCCCACAGGGGGCTGGGCCGTCTCTGAGTCCGTCGAGCCACACCCTGCGAGCATCCACAGAATGAGCGTCGCGGTCCGGTTCCAACCTACCGCCCGGAATGAAGACATCGACTCGACTGCACCCCTCCTGTGGGCATGCTCCCGCCCTGGGCACTTTAGAAAACGCACTCCGGTGCAACAATGGGGCATGGAACGCGTTTATCCAAGTAGTGATTCCCTATCTAGGACCCAACGTTCGAACCCCTGGGTATGTCAGGTAACTGGGGCAGACAATGCTTGCACCGGACCCCGATCCGGGACGAGCCCACATTGAGGAAGGCTATGGTTCTCCGCTCACGCTCGTCTCGGGTCCGGTCTGCGATTCCGGGCCTCCTGATCCTGCTCGCCGCAACGGCAGTGTCCAGTCATCCGCTCGACGCCCAGTACTTCGGACGCAACAAGGTCCAGTACGACAGCTTCGACTTCTCGATCATCCCGACGGGCCACTTCGACGTTCACTTCTATGAAGAGGCCGCCCTGGCCATCCAGGACGCGGCTCGGATGGGTGAACGGTGGTACGAGCGACTAGCCCGCACCTTCCAGCACGACTTCGCACGCAAGAAGCCGGTGATTCTCTATGCGGACCACCCGGACTTCCAGCAGACGAACACGCTGCAGGGTCAGCTGAGTGAGGGCACCGGGGGTGTGACGGAGTCCCTCAAGAATCGGGTCATCATGCCGCTCGCCGGATCCTACTGGGATACGGACCATGTACTGGGTCACGAGCTGGTCCACGCTTTCCAGTACGATATCGCTCAGTCCCGCCAAGGCGGCGGCCTTCAGTCCCTGGTGCGATTGCCGCTCTGGATGATCGAGGGCATGGCGGAATACCTGTCTGTGGGCCGGGATGACCCGCTTACGGCCATGTGGCTCCGAGATGCGGTGCGCCGCGACGACATGCCCACCACCGAGCAGCTCACCAAGGACCGACGGTACTTCCCATACCGTTTTGGACAGGCGTTTTGGTCCTACGTCGGCGGGAAGTACGGTGACGACGCTGTGGTGAATCTGTACCGACGGGCCCTGCGGGTGGGCGTAGAGCCCGCGATGAACCAGGTACTGGGCACACCAGAAGACTCTCTCTCGATTGCGTGGCATGAGGAGATCTTTTCCACCTTCGAGCCACTGCTCGAAGGGAAGACAGCGCCCGAGCAGATCGGAACGCTGATCCTCTCGCCCGAAACCGGTGCGGGTCAGCAGAACGTTGCGCCTTCCGTCAGTCCCGACGGACGCTACGTGGCCTTCCTGTCCGAGAAGGACCTCTTTTCCATCGACCTGTTCTTGGCAGACGCCCAGACGGGCGAGATCATCCGCAAGCTGTCGAGCGCCGCAGCCGACCCGCATTCGGACGCGATCCGATTCATCGACTCCAGCGGGTCCTGGTCGCCCGACGGTCAGAGCTTCGTGTTCGTGGTCTTCGCCGACGGCCGCAACGAGTTGGTGTTCGTGGATGTCGAGGATGCCTCGCAGGAGCGACGCCTGGAGCTGGAAGAAATCGGGGCCATCACCAATCCAACCTGGTCGCCGGACGGCGCGTCTATCGTGTTCTCCGGCCAGGTGGGTGGTGTGACCGACCTATACCAGGTAGACATCGAAACCGAAGAGCTGCGGGCGCTCACCCAGGACCGCTACGGGGACTTCCATCCCACATGGTCGCCCGACGGCAGCATGATCGCCTTCTCGAGCGATCGCCTCCCCAAGACGGATTTCGACAAGCTCCGCTACAGCCGTCCCCAGATCTCGATCTACCACTTCGACTCAGGTGAGGTCGAGGTGCTCGACCTGTTTGGCGACGTCAAGCACATCAACCCGCAGTTCGCACCCGACGGTCGGAGTCTTTACTTCGTCTCCGACCCCGATGGCTTCCAGGACATCTATCGATACGCCTTCGAAGAAGAGGAGATTCGGCGGGTTACCGAGGTTGCGACCGGAGTGAGCGGGATCGCGTGGACGGCGCCCGCGATTTCGGTCGCCAAAGACGCCGGGACCGTGGTGTTCTCGATCTTCGATCAACGCGAGTTCCACATCTACGCCCTCGACGTACAGACTGCCGGTCAACCGGTCACCGCGGCGGACTTCAGCGGCGTGCAGCCGGGCCGAATGCTCCCTCCGGTGGATCCCAAGACCACCCAGCGCGTGACGCGCTACCTGGAAGACTACGAGACGGGCCTGGTGCCCGCCGGCACCTACCTGGCCACCGACGCGGAGAACTACAACTCCGAGCTGCAATTGGACTACGTGGGGCAGCCGTCCGTGGGCGTCGGAACCGACCAGTTCGGCAACTACGTGTCCGGTGGTGCTGCGGCGTTCTTCAGCGACATGCTGGGCAACCGCAGGATGGGCGTCGCCATCCAGGCCAACGGCACGTTCAAGGACGTCGGCGGTCAGTTCACCTATCAGGACCTGGGGAGCCGTTGGAACTGGGGCGGGTTCGGCGGTCGCTTCCCCTACCAAACCATCGGGGCCTCGGTGGGCTTCAACCAACAGGGTTTCCAGGAGGTTCAGCTTCAGCGCTGGCGCATCTTCCAGGACGCCATCAACGGGGTACTCGCCTACCCGTTTTCGACCACCCGTCGGGTCGAGGGCTCCGTAGGCTTCAACCGGTACTCTTGGGACCTCGAGGTGGAGACGCAGACGTTCGACAACTTCGGCTATCTGGTGGATTACAAGCGCGAGAGTCGCAATGATCTGGTCCCGGATCCGCTCAACCTGTTCCAGGGATACCTGGCCTTGGTGAACGACTTCTCGTTCTTCGGGACCACCTCTCCGGTGCGTGGCGGGCGATCTCGTCTGCAGGTTGGAGGTACCACAGGGACGTTGGACTACGCCACCGTCACTGCGGACTACCGACGCTACTTCAACCCCACGCCCAACCTGACTATCGGTTTCCGCGGCTATCACCTCGGCAACTACGGTCGTTCCCTGGAAGAGAGTGATCTGCGCCCCATTCCATTGGGGTATGAGACGTTCATCCGCGGCTACGCCCCCGAGAGCTTTGACATCGAGGAGTGCACGGCGGCGGGGAACTCGAGTTGCGCGGAGTTCGACCGCACCATGGGCCATCGGATCGGTGTGCTGAACGCCGAGATCCGAGTTCCGGTTCTGGGTCCCGAGCGGTTCGGGCTCATCACCTTCCCCTACCTCCCCACGGAGTTCGTGGCGTTCGCAGACGCGGGCGTGGCGTGGGACGGCCTGAACCCGGCGGAGTTCCGGTTCGATCGGACCACGACGGACAGGGTCCCCGTGTTCTCCGCGGGCGTTTCAGCGCGGACGAACATCCTGGGATTCCTGATTCTGGAGTCGTATTACGCGTTCCCCTTCCAGCGCCCGGGCAAGGGCTGGCACTGGGGCTTCTCGATCGCGCCGGGCTGGTAGTCCCGGACCACAACATGTGTAGGCGGCGGGTTCCCTGTGGGGAGCCCGCCGTTTCTCTTAGAAGACCGAGATCTTCAGGTAGCGGTCGGGGTGTTCGCGCAGGTCCACCAACAGCGCCTCCAAGGCCAGGGAAGCGTTGTTGAGGTTTTCGTAGAGTTCGTCGTTGGTGCTGAGTCGCCCGAGGGACCCTTCCCCGCGCGAGATCCGCCCCAGGACCTGGTCCAGTGAACGCGACGCACTCGATAGTACCGACGCAGTGCCCGAAAGCTGCGCCATCACGCTGTCTGCCTGCGCGAGCGCGCTCCGCAGGTCGGGTGTAACGGTTTCGACCCCCGCAGCAGTTCGGTTGAGACTGGCCGTCAAACGAGCCACTTCCGCCCGCTGCGTGTTGGCCACGTCCGACAGGGTCCCCAACAAGGCCTCCAACTCCTGGGCGCTTGCTTCGATGGAGTTGGTGGTGCCATCGGAAAGCACCTGGCGAAGCTGCCCCAGCACCTCTTCCGCCTGGCCTCCCAGGGCCGTGGCAGTCTCCATGAGCCCACTTCCTACTTCGCCCGGCAGCTCGGCCCCTTCGCCCAGTGGGGTAGAAGAGGTCCCCCGAACTACCTCCACCGTTAAGCCACCCAGCAGTCCGGTGCTGCTAAGCCGTGTGCGCGAATCAGAAGGGATCTCCCACTCCCCTTCGATCTCGAGCTGAATGGTCACGTCTTCATCTCGAATCTCGAAGTCGTCGACCCGACCGATGTTCACACCCTTCATCTGTACCGGGTCTCCCTTGCGAATCCCTCCCGCATTGTCGACCACCGTGGTCACCATGTAGCGCCCCCGAAAGGAGGCGGGGTCTGTCATCAGAAAGAGTACCAGCATGAACGAGATGATCCCCAGTAGCACGAAGATCCCGACCCTGAGCTCGTGCGCCCCAGCGGCCGGCGGGATGGCCTGCTGCAGGTCCGCGTCCGAGGGTCCACTCATGTTCGGTTCAACGCTCAACAGTGACTCCTAAGTGACGTGTAGCCGAAATCAACTGACTTCCAGGGCATCGAGCGCGCGCGTGGCGGCCGCCCGATCGATGAAGGCTTGTACCACGGGGTCGGGCGAGGCGCGAAAGCCGGAAGGTGTACCTGTAAACCGTACCGTGCGGCCCTCGAGCATGACCACACGTTGGCACATGTCCAGCCCCCCTTCGATATCGTGGGTGACGATGATCGACGTGGTGTTGAGGTCGCGGGAGAGCTGCCCGATCAGGCGCTCGATGGCCGCGGTGTTGATGGGATCGAGGCCGGTGGTGGGCTCGTCCCAGAGCAGGATCTCCGGTCGTCCCACAATGGCGCGCGCGATGCCGACACGTTTGCGCATCCCCCCCGAGAGCTCGGGCGGCATCTTACCGAGCACCTCGGCGGGATCCAGGTTCACGAGATCGATCGCCTCCCAGCACTTACGTTGCTGCTCCTTCCGCGAGAGCTTGGCCAAGCGATCCACGGGAATTCCCATCAAGACGTTCTCGAACACGTTCACCGAATCGAACAGTGCGGCGTTCTGAAAGACGTACCCGACCTTCTTACGAACCCACTTCAGGCTCTCTTTCCCTCCGAAGTACACCGACCTGCCGTCGATACGTACGTCCCCGCGGTCCGGAGTGATCAGACCGATGGTCGTCTTGAGCAGGACGCTCTTGCCGGTCCCCGACGGACCGAAGATCCCAAACATCTCCCCGGTCTCAACCGTGATGCTCACCGAATCGAGAACCGGCACGTCGAACGACTTGCTCACGCTCCGATACTCGATCACGTGAAGCGCCTCACAGAGTCCCTCACTGGAGGAACAGGGGTGGGAACAGCGCATCGAGGATCAGCACCGTCAGGGTCATGAACATCACCGAGGCTGTCGTCTGCCGGCCGACGCCAGAAGCGCCGCCACCCGTACGGAATCCCATGTGCACCGCGATCAACGGAATCGCAAAGCCGAACGTCACGGCCTTCATGAAGGAGTAGAACAGGTCCCAGGAGTGCCAGAACAAACGGGCGCCATACAGGAAGCCCTCCGGCCCCAGGCCCGCAGTGAGGTCGGCAGACACCATTCCGGACAGGAACCCGACAGCATCCGCAATCCCCACGAGCACCGGCACCACAATGATGCCCGCAACCAGGCGGGGCGCCGCAAGAATGGCCACCGGATCGCGGCCCAGGGAATGGAACGCGTCGATCTGCTCGGTCACCACCATGGTGCCCAGCTCGGCCGTGATTCGGGCGCCGACCCGCCCCACCAACACGATCGCGGTCAGCACAGGGCCCAGTTCCAGAATCACGCTGGTCGCCACAACCGAGCCCAGCACATAGAGCGGGATCGACCCCGTGAACTGATAGCCGCCCTGCTGGCTCGTGACGATCCCCGACAGCACCGAGGTGACCAGCACGATGGGGATGCTCTGGACCCCCATCACGTAGATCTGTCGGATGATAGAGCGTAGGGACACCTGCATCGTGACCAGCGCGCGGCCGATCGCCCACAGCAGGAGTCCGAGCTGTCCGGCATGCTCCGCCACGAGCCGGCTGGTGCGCCCGACGGCCCGGAGCCAGGAGAGGACAGGGCTCGCCCTGATGGAGGTGGCGCTCGTGCTCACGCAGGGAAGCTCTTCACGCTCCCACACGAAATCAACCCGTCTGAGCTCCCGTTCCAACCCCGGTATCGACGCGGTTCGGGCGATCAGGCCCGGATTGATTCAGGGAATCGGAGTCGCTACCGTCCCTGGCCCATCCCAAGCCTCACCCATCCTGGAAAGTACAAATGCTCAGGAACATCAACGCTTCGCTGGTCTCGCTCTCGCTCGTCCTGGGCGGTGCCGCGGAGGGTCACGCCCAATACGACCAAGAGGTCGAGGGCCTCATGTCCCACCCAGCGGTGCAGCGGGCTTTGGCCCATGTGGAGGCGACGGACGACCTCACGATCGCGGACCTCATCACGCTCACAGAGATTCCGGCCCCTCCCTTCGCGGAGACGGTTCGCGGGCAAGCGTTCCGATCCATGATGGAAGAGCTGGGGGTGGACAGCTCCTGGGTCGATGGGGAAGGCAACGTCATCGCACTACGTCGAGGTAGCCGCTCCGGACGCACCATCATCTTCTCTGCGCATCTCGACACGGTGTTTCCGGAAGGAACCGACGTCACGGTGCAGGTGAGGGGTGACACGCTCAAGGCTCCTGGCGTCGCCGACGACACGCGGGGCTTGGCCACGCTTCTGGCCATCCTGCGGGCGATGAACACCGCGGAAGTGCGCACGGATGCGGACATCTGGTTCGTGGGCACCGTGGGAGAGGAGGGACTCGGCGATCTGCGCGGGGTGAAGCACCTCTTCCGCGACGGTACTCCCCGCCCCGAGGCGTTCATCTCCGTGGACGGCGGTGGGGCTGAAGGCATCACGCACCGGGCCCTGGGGTCGCACCGCTACCTGATCACATACCGGGGCCCGGGCGGCCATTCCTGGGGCGCGTTCGGGCTTGCCAACCCGGCCCACGCGCTGGGCCGGGCCATCCGCCACTTCCAGGATGGCGCCGACCCTTACACCCGGGAGGCGCCCGCCCGCACCAGCTACAACGTGGGCGTGATGGGCGGAGGCACCTCGGTGAATTCGGTGCCGTTCGAGGCTTGGATGCAGGTGGACATGCGCTCCGAGGCGCAGCCCACGCTCTTTCATATGGACTCCATTCTCCAAGCGGCGGTGCAGCGGGCACTGGTCGAAGAGAACGAGATCCGTCGACGAGGCGATGCCCTGACTGTCGATGTGGAGATGGTCGGGGACCGGCCCTCAGGGTCGATCGCCGTGGATCATCCGTTCGTGCAGCGAGCCGTGGCGGTCACCCGCGCCATGGGGCTCGAGCCCCGCATGGGGATCTCGTCTACCGACTCCAACGTGCCCATCTCGATGGGCATTCCGTCCATGACGATCGGAGGAGGCGGGCAGACCGTGGGTGCCCATTCTCCCGATGAGTACTTCGTCAACACGGACGGACACGTCGGAATCCAACGCGCCATGATGATCCTGCTGGCACAAGCCGGGGTGGCCAATGTCTCCTGAGCGGGGACCGTTGGCCGGCCGCGTCGCTGTGGTGACGGGCGCTTCTTCGGGGATCGGACGAGCCACCGCGCTCCGCCTGGCTTCGGCGGGGGCCAAAGTGGTGGCAGTGGCCCGGCGGGCGGACCGCCTCAAGTCGCTGGCTGCCCGCGTTCCCGAGGGCGGCAGCATCCTCGCGGTCCCGGTGGACGTCACCTCCCGGAGGGCCGTGGAGGCGATGGCGGCACTCACTCGGGACCGGTTCGGCACCATCGACATTCTGGTGAACAACGCCGGGGTGATGCACCTGAGTGAGGTACGCAAGCTCGAGGTGCAGGACTGGGACTGGATGATTGACGTCAACATCAAGGGCCTGCTCTACGGCATCGCCGCAGTGCTGCCCGCGATGCTGGATGAGGGGCGAGGCCACATCGTGAACGTGGGGTCGGTGGCGGGGCGTCGCCCCTTTCCTTCCGGCACCATCTACTCCGCCACCAAGTACGCGGTGCGGGCCATCTCGGCCGGGCTCCAGTTGGAGCTATCCGCCTCGACCGGGATCCGGGTTACCGACATCGAGCCGGGCGTGGTGCAGACCGAACTGGCCGATCACATCAAGGACGCCGAGGCGCGCGAGGCGTTCCTGGCTCGATGGAAAGACAAGCGACCGCTACGGGCGGCCGACATCGCCGAAGCGATTCTGTTTGCTGTGTCGGCGCCCGACCGGGTGAACGTCAACGAGATCCTGTTGCGTCCCACCGATCAGGCGACCTGACCCTCTAACGCAGCGTTTTCATGTCTGCCGACGGGTAGTAGATGCCGTTGAACAGGAATGGGAAGGTCCCGTGCGTCTGCGCGCGAAACGCCACCTCCGGCCCGAACACGAAGAGCTTCCCCTCGCCTATGTCGGCTTCGATCACCGCGGCACCACCCTCCACGTGCTCCTGTCCCCAGGCCCAGCCTGAACGGAGCGGGGACTCGCCGTAGGTCCCGATCGTTCTGACGCCCTCCGCCATCCCGACCTCGAAGACCGGGCTGCGATTGAACATGACGTCCATGGGGCTCGAGAGGCCCCGGGTAAGGGGTGAGGAGGTGTCGATGTCGATGGAGAGGATGGATCCGGGGATGAAGTACTCTTCCGCCGCGAAGTGTTCGCCGGTGGAGGGATCGACCAGGTAGTCCGAGATGGGCAATCCCAGCCTCTCGGCTAGGCGGCTGGACGACCCGATCGTGATGACGGTTCCGCCCCGCTCCATGAAGTCCCGAAGTGCGGGTAAGGTTTCCTCGCTCACCGCGCCCAACCGGTCACGATACTCCATGGGGATATCCTCGGCGTCGGGGCCGCTCCCACCAAAGAACCCGCCTCCACCCAACGCGCCATCAGGGAAGATCAGTACGTCGAACTCTCGGTCGAGGCGTCCGGCGTTCAGTTCCGGCGGATAAACGACGCGGAACGGGAACTCGAAGCGCTCGAGCATGAACCGCGTCCAGCCCGATGGCATGGACCCACCGTAGCGGTCCCACAACCCCACGCGGACCTCATTCAGCTCGAGCACCGCACCCGTGGGTTCTTCCGCGACGCCAGTGAAGTTGACCCCCATTTCCGCGGCGGCCGTCTCAACGATGTTCGACACCCCGCGCCCGTTGGGGATGTAGAAGGTTCCCGGCTCGTAGCTGGCGCTTCCAGCGGTGCCGGTGGCCTCCATCCAGTACACCCGCTTGCCGGCCTCCATGAGTCGATTCACGACCACGAAGGCATCATTGACGTCATGGCTCAGCAGGTATCCGCGGCCGGCGTCTCCCGCGATGCGCCCGGCTGGGGGACTGGCCAACTCGGTGTCGATGGGCGTGAACGGGCCATCGAACCCCTCGAGTATGCGGTCGAACTCCACGCCCATGGTGTAGGCCAGCGTCCACCCGGTCAGGTCGTAGGGCGCCACCGGCGGCCCACCCGGATAGGCGAAATCGTTGGGATGGTCCTGAGGTTCGAACATGTCCAGCACGTGGGCGCGGAAGGCCTGATCGCTCCGAACCACATAGGAGCCGGCGGCGTAGCCCGTGCCCCCCACCCGGAAGTCAGAAGTCGCCCGATGCACCTCCACGCCGTTCTTCAGAAGCGCGTTTACGAACTTGGTCGCGGTTGGGAAGTCCGCCTGATCCGCAGGGATAATGTACCCGCGTGGGTCACGATCCTGTGGACGCCGCATGAGCGACTGGTAGTCGTCGGCGCCGCCCATGGCGACGGTGCGCCCACGCACCGCGCGACTGGGTAGAGCCGCCTCTGCCCGCGCGATCCACTTGGGCCGCACTGTCCACTGGTCACGGCTACCCTTTTCAATGGCGTTGTTGCCCATCTTCCAGAGGTTGAACAACAGCCGGTCCCGATTGCGGGATGCGTAGTCGAGAACAGCCCGATTGGCCGTGATCGAGTACTCGACCGATTGCCGGAAATGCCACTTGTCCGTGGGCTCGACGGGCAGCGGTAGATCGCCGTGGGAAAGCTGCCGACCCGTCAGGAACGGAATCTGGATGGGCGTGGGGTGCCCCACAGTTTCAGTGAGCAGCCCAATCATGTTCTTGAAGTACGGCGTCGTGCGGAGACCGCCGTTCCACCACGTCGAGTAGCTCGCGCCCGAACGCATGGTGGTGCCACCCTTCCCTTCCATGACGAACCTGGCGTGCATGGCCGACCCTACCTGGTCGAGACCGGTGAGCACCATCGGATCGAAGTGATAGTTGGGTGGGTCGCGGAAGGGGGGCGCAAACATGATGGTGCCCGCGGGACCCGTCTGGTGATGGTTGTACACGATCTGCGGATACCACTCCCGGTACATCACCCGGTTCATGTTCGTGGTCTCGGCGAGGTTCGACATGAAGAAGTCACGGTTGTTGTCATGGCCCGCGTACTTCTCGTACAACACCGGAATGTTCGACGTCGAACGCGCCATCGGGTCATCGTGACGCATGTACCAATCCGCCACCAACTCGTGACCGTCAGGGTTGGCATGGACCGCGAGGATCACGACGTCGTCTAGAATGCGCAGGGTCTCAGGGTCGTCCTTTGCCACCATCTGGTAGACGAGCTCCATGAGCTGCTGCGCACCCAAGACCTCGGTGGCGTGCAGTCCACCGTCGATCCAGATGATGGCTTTGCCTTCCGCAGCCAACCGGCGCGCCTCGGCCTCGTCGACGCCCTCGGCTCTCGCGAGTCGCTCCGAGATCTGACGGTAGCGATCTAGGTTCCGGTGGTTCTCCGGCGATGTCAGGATGGCCATCAACTGCGGCCGTCCTTCCTCTGAGAGCCCAATGGTGTCGAGGACCATGCGCTCGGACTCGAGCGCCAGTTGCGCCCAGTACGAGGTCAACTGGGTGTAGTTGGCTAGGAAGTAGTCGCTTCCGAGGGCTTCCCCGAACTCGTCCTCGGGGGAGGTCACCGCCTGCTGGGCCGAAAGGGAGGACACCAGAGCCAGCAGGATGCAGAAGGGCACCGCGGCCCAGCGGAACCGGGAAGTCAGTGAAGCGACCATGAAGAACCTCGAATGCAGAGAACAACAACGTGGATCGCTTGAAGGTCCTTCCAGGGCCGGGGCCCTGTCAACCGCGCTTGGCGGAGGTCAATCCACCCGTTCGAGGCGCTTGGAGGGCCGGTAGTGCCTCCCTACCTTCGAGCACGGCTTCCCTTCGTGCAGCACCACGTCGGCAGTGTAGTCGAAACTGCCCTGCACCAGTGCGGAGCCCACCCCATACGAGTCCACAGGCACCCCCGCGGCTTCGAACTCGAGAATGCGAGCCGCTGTGAAGCCTCCGGAGACGACGATGCGAACGCCCTCGAACCCTTCCTCGTCCAGGGCGTCACGAACCTTGTGCACCAAGCGCGCGTTGACGCCTCGTGGATCGAAGTCTCCCATATCCGAGACCAACGACAGGTCGACGAGTGTGGCGGCGGTATCCAAGCGGACCGAGTTGAGACGCTCTCCAAGCTCCCGAGCCACCTTCAAGGACGTGCCGACACAGTCGTTGTCGAAGTCGACCAGGGCCACGATCTGCACCGACGGATCAACGTGCGCCGCCAGCGCTTGGGAGGCCGCGACGGTGTCGCCCCCAAAGGCGGCTATCAGCGCGTGCGGAACGGTGCCAATACCCTCCGAACCCCACCAGGAGGCCTGGGCGTCGGTGGAGACACCGATGGCCCCCGCAATGTGCGCCGCCCAACCGTCGCCGGTTTGCACCATCCAGTGGTCGTGCCGGGCGGGGAAGAACATGACCGACCTGGGCCAGGCCGCCTCGACCACCTCCCGGGTGTTGGTGGCGATACGGGTTCGCCGCGACAGAACCCCCACGTACAGGGTTTCCAGATGGGCGAAGGCGGCGTAGGGACCCGTGATCTCCAAGACCGGCTCCCAAGGACTGACTCGGTCCCCGTCCCACAGGGCCGAGACCTCGAGCTGTGAGAAGGTGTAGCCCGGGGCCAGACAGGTTCTGAGAATCGCGATGGCCTCGTCGGTGCCTGCCACCCAGGCATCGTTCTTCTGAAACACCTGCACGGTCACGACCGGGTCGTGTCCACCGCCAAGCAATACGTCGCGGGCTCGAACGAAGTACTTATCCGAGTAATAGCCGCTCTTCATCTTCTCCACGGGGAGCTGAAAGATCGACGGATCGAGTCGCTCGGCGAGGCGCAGTGGCGGTGGGGGGCCCCCGGGGCGGTAGGGGTTGTAGTCGCTCTCGCGGTCCGGCATCGGCTCCCTCGGGTTGCAGGCTACGGGATCGCGCATCGCAACCCCGGCTCAAAGGGAGCCCGGCCCGCCTGGCAGGTCAACGGGTAGCGTGGGCAGGCCGAGGGCGACATTTTTCTGCGGTCCTTTGGTGCCGCAACGACGACACCGCTCCTCCTGGACTGAAGTGGATGGTCAAGCTTCTCTGGGTCCTAGGGCTCTCTCTCTCAATCTCGTTCCTCTGCTCAGTCCTTGAGGCCGTGCTCCTGTCGGTCACCTATCCGTACGTCGCCGTCATGAAGGAGCAGCACGGGCGGGCCGGGCGCTACATGGAGAAGCTCCGCAAGGACGTGGAGCGACCCATTGCTGCCATCCTCACCCTGAACACCATCGCGCACACCGTCGGGGCCGCGATGGCGGGCGCCATCGTCAAAGACCTCTACGGGGATACCTGGCTTACGCTCTTTTCGGCCGGTCTCACGCTCGCAGTCCTGGTGTTGTCGGAGATCATTCCCAAGACCCTGGGCGCCGTGTTCTGGAAGCAGCTCGCGCCCCCGACCGCCTTCTTCCTCCGTTGGCTCATCTGGGTGATGACACCAATCGTGGCGGCGCTGGCGGTCTTTCAGAACCTCATCAAGCCGCGGGGACATCAACCCACCATCAGCAGGGCCGAAATCGAGGTGCTCGCCGAGATCGGGCTCCGCGAGGGCACCCTGGACCGATCTGAATGGCAGGTTATGAGCAACATCATGCGCCTGGACCAGAGGTCAGCCGGCCAGGTGATGACGCCCCGGACGGACATCGTCGGCATCCCACTGTACGCGACCGTCGAGGACGCGAAAGCGCTCATGCTGGATGAGGGGCACCTGCGTCTGCCCGTGTACGACGGGACCCTAGACCAAATCGTCGGCCTCCTGTTGGCCAGAGACCTCTGGCAGGCCGACCGAGGGGGAGTCACCCATATCGACGACATCATCCGCCCCATCCTGTTCACCCCGACGTCCAAGTCGGTGGAGGACCTCCTCCCAGAGATGCGCCAGAAGCGCACCAAAATGATGGTGGTCTTGGATGAGTTTGGCGGCACGGCCGGCCTGGTGACCCTCGAGGATCTCATCGAGGAGATCGTCGGTGAGATCCAGGACGAGCATGAGTCCGACGAGCCGGTAGCGTTCGAGGCGATCTCCGGCTCTGAGACAAAGGTCTGGGGGGGCGCCCTCCTAGAGGCCGTTAACGAGGAGCTCGGGCTTTCCATCCAGGACACTTTGAACGACACTTTGGCCGGTCATTTATTCGGGTCGCTCGAGAGGGTTCCCCGGGTCGGCGATCAGATTCAGGTGGAGGGCGGCACTTTCCGGGTCACCGAGATGTCGGGGCGACGGATCGAGTCTGTCGTGTTCGCCCGGAGTAGCGTGAACAGGCCCTAGATCACCCTTCTGGAAGGCGTTGAAGAGGTAGACGAGATCGAATGCCACAACATCGATATCTGATCATCGGAGGCGGCATCACCACCGATGCCGCAGTGCGTGGGATCCGGTCCGTAGATCCAGAGGGCAGCATCGGAGTTCTGTCCGAAGAACCGGACCCACCGTACGACCGACCCCCGCTCTCGAAAGGACTCTGGAAGGGCTGGGCCATCGAACGGGTTGATCGAGGAACTGCCGAGCTTCCCAACGTACAGCTCCATCTGGGAAGGCGCGTCCAGCGCGTCGACTTGGAGCCCAAGACCGTGCTGGACGAACGGGGGACGGTCTACAGCTACGACAAGCTGCTGCTGGCCACCGGGGTGACGCCCAAGGTGCTCCCCGACGCCGTCCCCCAGGTCATCTACTTCCGGACGCTGGAGGACTACCGGCGGCTACGCGCCGCCACCTTGAAGGCCTCTCGGGTCGTGGTGGTGGGCGGCGGCTTCATCGGGACCGAACTGGCTTCCTCGCTGACCCAGATCGGACAGCAGGTCACGGTGGTGTTCCCCGAGGACCGTATGTTGGCGAACCTGACCACGCCGAGCCTCGGCGAAGACATGGCCGCCATGTACCGCACGCGCGGTGTGGACCTCCGGCCCCACTCCACCGTCGTGGCGGTCCGTCGTCACGGTCCCCGCTTCTTGGTGGCGATCTCGGGCGAGACCTCAGAGACGCTTCGGGCTGACGTCGTGGTGGTGGGCATTGGCACCACCCCCAATGCGCACTTGGCAGAGGGCGCCAGGCTCGAGGTGGACGACGGGATCGTTGTGGACTCCTCGTTTCGGACGTCGGATCCCAACGTGTTCGCCGCTGGCGACGTGGCCGCGTTCTGGAGCCCCACACTCGGACGGACGATCCGCGTCGAACACGAGAACCACGCCAACCAATCGGGCTTCGCCGCTGGTCAGGCCATGGCCGGTCAGGAGGTCAACTACGATGAGGTCCCGTACTTCTATTCGGATCTCTTCGATCAGCACTACGACGTGGTAGGTGAGGTCGGCCCGGAGATGGACCTGTTCGAGGATTGGAAAGAGCCGAACCGCCAGGGCATCGTCTATTACCTGCGCGCCGGGAGGGTGCGCGGCGTCTGTCTATGGAACCTGCCTGGTAAGGTGCAGGAGGCGCGGACGCTGATCCGCGGCCACCAACCTCACATCCACCTGGATCCCGCGGCCCGAATCTCGGTCGAGTAGCGCTACCCCGCGTTCGAGGCGGACCCGGCGTTGTCGTCGGCGTTGCGCAGGTAGACCGTCCGGGAGGGGAAGGCGATTTCGATCTGCTCGCGGGCGAACGTATCGTAGAGCGAGAGGTTGATCCCCTGCTGCACGTCCATGTAGACGGCATACTCGGGGACGGGGACGAAGTAGACGGTCTCGAACTCGATCGCAGAGTCACCGAACTGCTTCAGGTGGCTGCGACTGAAGCGCGTTTGCTCCTGGGCTTCGACAGCCTTTTGGATGATCTCGGGAATCTTGCGCAGCTTCTCGGTGGGGGTTCCGTACTCCACGCCGATCGTGAACGCGATGCGTCGTTCCTCGAGCCGTCCGTAGTTTCGGATCGACTTGTTCAACAGGTTCGCGTTGCCGAACACGATCTGTTCGCCGGAAATCGAACGCACACGAGTCGTCTTGACACCGACGTGCTCGACGTCTCCGCTCAGGGAATCCACCACGATGAAGTCGCCCACCGAAAACGGCTTGTCCAGGACGATCGCCAGTGAGGCAAACAGATCGCCGAGCACATTCTGAACAGCCAACGCGACCGCGATCCCGCCGATGCCGAGCCCAGTGACCAACGCGGTAACATCGAAGCCCAGGTTGTCGATGATGAGCAGTCCGACAACCACCCAGACGGCGCCTTTGGCCACGAAGCCGAGTGCCCCCAAGGCGGTGGCCGCCGTCGGGTCCTGTTCGAGCTGCTGGCGCCGGTACTTGGCGAGCCCCTGCGTGACGAAACCGTTTGCCCAGATCCCCAACTGCACGAAGAGGCCGATGTAGAGTAGACTCGCCAGGGCACCGGCGACGGCTTCGGGGAGGTCGATGAACTTCGCCCCCACCCACAGCGACAGCATGAGGACGAAGAGTCGCCGGGTGCGATTCAACAGCTCGACGATGAGGTCGTCGACGTCGGTGTGCGAACGTTGGGCCAACCGGCGGAAACGACGAATCAGGACACCCAACACCAACCGGCACACCACACCCACCGCGACGGCAACCCCGAGCCCCACCAACCACTCCTGCGCGGAGATGCTGCCAAGCTCGGTCGCGAGCTCCGCGAGGGATCGTGACGGTGCGGCGGCAGCAGTGTCGGGGGCTTGCATGGTCAACGGGAGACCAGTCCCTAGTCGGCGGGGTCCAAGACGGGTTGGGAGGCAGTCAGGCCCTCCAGGGCCGCCGCCTTCTCACGCTTCTCCTCGAGGAAGAACGACCAGGCCAGTAAAATGGCTCCGCACGAGATCGCCATGTCGGCGACGTTGAAGATCGGAAAGTCGGCAAAGCCCAAATTGGCGGGACCGATGAAATCGACGACGCCTCGGTCCCAGCGCAGCCGGTCGTAGAGGTTCCCCAGAGCACCCGCGATGACCAGCGACAGGGAGATCAACCGCAGCCAGTCGGACTCGTCGGCCTGTCGGAAGAGGTTCGCCAGGAGTCCCAGCGCCAGAATGGTGATAGGGACGAACACCATGCGCGGGTCGGACCCGATCTCCAACCCGAAGGCAGCCCCGCGGTTGAACGCCAGCGTGAAGGGCAGGAAGCCGGGGATGACGTCGATGGTGCGCCCCCCGGCCAGCGCCTCGAGCGCCCACCGCTTGGTCACCCAGTCGAGCAGGCACAAGGTCGGCACGATCGCCAAGAGCGTGGTGACCTTTCGTTTCACGCGATGACTTCCTTCTCTGCAAGGATGGATGGGGTCAGGGCACAGTGGATCCGTCTACCCCCACAGCGGCCGAAGGGTTGCCGAACCAGGCGCTCCCTCAAAGTCCGTCGAAGAACGTCTCTATGCGACGGCGTTCGCTTGCGTCGGGGAGGCGACCCAACCCAGCGCCCATGTTGTCCACCAGGTGCTCGGGGTCGGACGTGGCGGGGATGACGGCCGTAACAGCCGGGTGAGACAGGATATACTTGAGGAAGAACTGGCCCCAACTCGCGCAATCGAAGGCCCGGGCCCAAGCTGGGACTTCTCTGCCCCGCACCGCGCTGAACAGCCGGCCACCGTTGTAGGGCTCGTTGACCAGGACGGCCAGGCCGCGATCCTCAGCCAACGGGAGGAGGCGGTCGGCCGCCTGGCGCTCGCTCAGGGAATAGTTGAGCTGAACGAAGTCGAGTTCCTCGGTGGCAAGGACTTGTTCGGTGGCGTCGTGCTGCGGAATGCGTGAGGTCGTCACCCCCAAATATCGAACACGCCCGTCGGCCTTGGCCTCACGAAGAAGGGGCAGGTGCGTGTCGACACCCCTCAGATTGTGCACCTGCTCCAGGTCGATCACGTCCCGGTTCCACAGTTCCCGTGAGGCCTGCTCCTGCGCCTGGCCAGCCCGGGCCCCGCCTCCCGTCGAAACCTTGGTCGCGAAGAACAGATCCTGCTCGATGCCGAGTTCTTGCGCCAGCCGGCCCGCGACCCGTTCAGCACCCCCGTAGGTCGGCGCCGTATCGAACACCCGTCCGCCGTGATGATGGAAGAGACGGAGCACCTCGCGAAGGGGTCCGAGTTCCCGCGCAGAGCCCCGCACGCTGAAGGTCCGTGCACTCCCGAGTCCCACCACTGGGACGAGCTCACCCGAAGAAGGGATGGCCCGTGTGCGTGGGATCTGCCGGGCGGCCAACGGTACGGGATTGGGAAGGAACGACAGACCGAGGGCGGCACCTGCTTTGAGCAGGGATCGTCGCGTCAGCGAGGTGTCGACCAAGCGGTCCTTCATGAGACGGCCTCCTTGCGAGGGTACCCTGTGTACGTCGGCTGAGTCACGGGCTTTCAGGTCAGCGGCCAGGAGACCACGGCTCCACCTGCATCAACGATTCCCTTGGGCCTGTCGACCCCACCCCCTCTCGCCACAAGCGATAGGGACGGTGATCAGGGTAACGTTCCACCAAGACGGCATTGCGCGCGCCAAGGTCGCGGGCGACGACCACATCTCCCGGACCTGGCCACGTGTTCATGCCCCAGAGCTTCTCAAAAAGCCCTTCGTTGACCTCATCCCTGCGATCGACGAAGACCAACACCGGCCCCTCGGAGGCTAACTCTTCCACCGCCCGGACCGGAGGCGTCCATTGCCGGGAGCGGAGAGCGTCGCGGTTCACCCATCCCGGTATTCTCACCAAACCGGCGAAGACGCATAGGACGACCAGTCTCCTCGCCCAAACCGGTTCTCGCTTCGCCAGCCACACCAACATAGACGCAAGCAGGAGGGCCACGAACGGAAGGACCTCGCTCCAAGATCGATAGGTGGCGGTAGACCAGAAGAAGTAGGCAACCGGTAGTGCTAGAAAGGTCAGTGCACGCCAACGGAGCGGATACCCTGCTCGGACGCAGGCCCAAGCCACGGGGAGGGCAAGCGCTGCTGGCAGCACACACCCGATGGCGGTTGCTGCCATCCCAACGAAGCGCTGAAGGGCCTCGATGGGCCCGTAGCTCAGGGTCTCGATCGACGGGCTTCCGTCCGGTAGATACCGGACGCGGGTGTGCTCGCCGAACCCCAGCGCGTGACCACCCTCGTGGGCCGCAGAGTACCCGAATTCCAGCATCCCCCCATTGGTCGCGGCGTTGTACAGCAGGAAGGCGCAGGCTCCAGGCAACGCCCCGAGCAACATCCCGGCCGTCAACCGAGCCGCGAAGGCACGGCCTTCCGCAGAGCGAAGTCCTCTCTTGAGGATCGCGAAACCCCAAACCGAAGCCGTGAGCGCCAGGGCCGTGAGCGGCCGAGCGGTGAACGCCAAACCGGACAGCAGCCCGGCCCCCAACGCCCACGCCCAAACACGACCTGATCTCGCCTCGTAGGCGCGGTCCACCAGTACCGCGGTCCAGACTGCCGTGGCGCCCACCATCGCGTGTGAAAAGAGGCCACTCGACCACCGCAGAAAGTGGACGTTGAGAAGGAGCAGCAACACCGCCACTGCGGCTGGGCCGACGCCTATCCAGCGAGACGCCAGCTTTGCCACACCCAGCAGACAGAGCAGCCCCATGACCGGCGCTGCGTAACGGGCAAGGCCAAACAGCTCGAACGCGGCGAGCACAACGGGCCACCCGGGTGGATACTGTGTATGGAACGCGTCGCCCGTGGGGACGGTGCTTACGGTGGCGAAGTGGGGGCGCAAAGCCTCAGGCAATGGAGCTCTGAGACGTCCCTCTCCAAAGAGGCGGGCCTGGAACCGATACAGCACTTCGTCGGTCCCCCCCGTTGTGCCCGTGGCATTCACGAGCATGGCGTCGACCAGCACGATGGCCGTGAGCCCGACCAACAGGACGCCGGCCATCAGGACCCGATCGTTACCGAGGTCAGGGACCAGTGAGCGCTGACTACTGGCGGACTGGGGCCCCCGCTGGGGAGGGGGGAGCCACAACACCAGCGCCCAGGCCAGCAGATAAATGCGGACCTCCAGAAACACTGGGTACAGGCGCTGCAGGTCAAGGGTGAACTGATCGAGTCGTCCCACGGGTGTCGCGATGCACCCGAGCGCGATCAGGGCGACCGCGAGGGTAGTCGCCCGCCCTCCAGCTCGCGCCTCGAACAACCCCCACGCGACCAGCAGCGCCAGAAACACCAACGAAGGCGCCATGGGGACCTCTACCTGAAGCCAAACCCCGACGGCTAAGAGGAGAAGAACACCGAAGAGGCCAATCCGCATCGGGGCTAGCCACGGACGGCGCGCTAGTGTGGCGTCGATAGAAGGGTGGGTTGGCAGGGGGAGAACCGGGCGCGGGGGAGTCTACACATGGGCGTGACCACGTGCAACGACCGCGGAGTGGACGGAGGGCCGGGATTCCGACGTCCATGAACCACCGCCTTCCAACCAACGCTCGACTCGCTGCATCTCATAGGGTACACATACTATGTCATACAGACTATGGGATACAGGGTGAGAGTCGGAACAACGCCACCTGAAACGAGGGACACCCCGATGGGCCTGGAACGAGAATGGATGAGGGGGGCCGGGTCGCTCGCCGTGTTGACGCTGCTCAGTCGCGGCGAGAAGTACGGATACGAGCTCGTCACGGCGCTGGAGGTGGAGTCGGGCGGCCTGTTGGAGATGGGCCAATCCACGGTGTATCCCCTGCTCTATTCGCTCGAGCGACAGGGGTTCGTCGCCACGACCGTGCGAACGGCGCCGTCGGGCCGAGAGCGGAAGTACTACCGACTCACGTCGACGGGTGAGACGAGGCTCGACAAGCAGCGGGGCCAATGGGCCACGCTGGTGCGAGCACTCCAACGACTCGGTCTGGGCCCCGACGGACCCGAGCCGATGGGAGCAATCGCACGATGAGTCGCTCTCGAGATGTGCTGCCGTCGCTCGTGGAGGAGGTGATCGAGCGGGTCCTCGAAGAATCCGGGCTGGACGGCGGCGTTCGGGCTACGGTAGAGGCGGACCTGCGTGCGCACTTCGAGGATGGGTTGGCTGCGGGCCACACCGCGGAAACCTTGGTCGCTCGTTTCGGTGACGCCGGCGTAGCGGGGCGTCGAATCGCGTCCACGCGCCCACCCACCGGCGCTCGGCGCTTTCTCGAAGGAGACGACTCCGAACGCCCCCCCACGCCCGGTCTTTGGGAGGTGCTTCGCACCGAGCTGCCCCTCGCCTTCCGCTCGTTGAGACGCACGCCGTCCTTCACCGCGCTCGTGCTGGCCACCCTGGCGTTGGGCGTGGGTGCCAACACGGCGGTGTTTTCCGTCCTCGACGCAGTGCTCCTCCAGCCACTCCCGTACGAGGCGCCCGAGGAACTCGTGCGGGTCGAAGAGCTATGGGGCTCCCCGGCCGAGGTGTCCGAATACACCCGCGCGCCGGCGGTGGTGGCCATGCGCGAGTGGGATGAGCTGTTCAGTGACGTGGCGGCACTCTACACCTACCGAGAGACCGGAGCCGATCTCACGGGCGGGGAACGCCCCGAGCGGGTGATCGCGACGCGCGTTTCGGCGGGGTTCTTCGAGACGCTGGGGATGGGTGCCCAACTGGGACGGACGTTCAACGAGGAGGAGTCGTTCGGCCCGGGAGAATACCGGTCCGGAACACCACCGGCCGTCGCGGTGATCTCCCACGGTCTTTGGAGTCGCCGTTTCGGGCGGGACCGCGGCATCGTCGGACAGACCGTCGAGCTCGACGGCGTCGCGGTCGAGGTACTCGGAGTCATGCCCGAGGCCTTCGTGGATCCGTTGGGCTCCAGGAGTGATCTCTGGGTGCCTCAGGATCTGCGGCTCGGCGGGAGCAACAGCTGGAGCAACTACTACCTGTCGACGATCGCGCGACTGCGCCCGGGCATGTCGCTCGACGCGGCGCAGCGCGCCGCGGATCTCCGGGTCGAGAGGGTCCGGGAAGCCGAGCCTGAGTCGGGGGAATGGGGGCTTCTTCTCACGCCGCTGCAGTCCGACATCGTCGGCACCACCCGCCGCTCGATGCTGTGGCTGCTCGCGGCCGCAGTGATGCTGGTGCTGTTGAGCGCCTGCGTGAATGCGGGTAACCTCGTGTTCGCGCGAAACCTGGACCGCGAACGCGAGGTCGCTATCAGAGGTGCGCTGGGATGCGGACGGAAGCGCCTCATGACCCGCCTCCTCTTGGAGAACGCCCTTCTCTCGGCCGGTGGGGCGCTGCTGGGACTGGTGCTGGGGCTTGCCGGCCTGGACGTCCTGTTGAAACTCGCACCGAACGCCCTCCCCGATCTGGCGCGGCCCGGTTTGAGCCCCGGTGTGTTCCTGTTCGCGTTGACCGCGATGGCGGCCGCCCTGGTGGTCTTCGGGTTGGCCCCTTCACTTCGACTGTCCAAGGTTCCCCCGGCAACGGTGCTGCGCAGCGGTGGCCGCACGGGCACCGAGACCCGGGGACTCCGCCGGGTCCGAGCGGGCCTGGTCGTGGCGCAGGTCGCGGTGGCGTTGGTGCTGTTGGTGGGAGCCGGCCTCCTGGTGCGCAGCTTTTCCGAACTGCGCGCGGTACCGTTGGGCGTCGAAACCGCGAACGCCCTCACGTTCGAGGTCCACCTGCCCACCTCCCGGTACCCCGAAGGCTCCGACCGCCAGGACTTTCACGAGCGGTTCCACGCCCGCCTCGCGACCATCCCCGGCGTGGAGTCCGCGGGAGCCACGTCCTGGCTTCCGCTGAACGGCCGCTACCACATCTGGGGGAGCATCACCCCCGTGGGTTCGGACGCGGCCGCTAGCACCGTGGGCGGCGGCTGGGGCGCCGACGTACGGATGGTGCACGGGGAGTACTTCCGGACCATGGGCATCGAGGTCCGGGGTCCGGAGCCCCGCGAAATCGATCCCACTGGCGACCCCGTCGTTTGGATCAGCCAGAGCGTGGCCGACCGGGTGTTCCCGGATGCCGATCCCATCGGAGAGATGGTGAACGCTGTCAACGGTGAACGGCAGGTGGTCGGAGTGGTGCAGGACGTGGCGTGGGACGCCCGCGGCGCGAAGTCCCCCACCGTATACGTTCCCCACGCGCACTACGCCGACAATCGCAACTGGGCCCTGATCCAGGTGGTGCGCACACAGGGCGATCTGGAGGCCCTCGGTGCCGCCATCGAGGCGGAGCTCAGGGGCATCGACCCCGACCTGGTCGTGTTCCGACCGAGACCGTTCACCCAGTTTGTGGACATCGCGCGAGCGCAGGATCGTTTCGCACTCTCGCTCATGGGGATGTTCGCGGTGCTTGCGCTGGTGCTGGCGGGGGTCGGCACCTACGGCGTACTCGCCGGAAGCGTCGCGAAGAGAACCCACGAGATCGGGATCCGCATGGCACTCGGGGCCGACGCGGCCATGGTGAGAAGTGGCATCGTCGGTTCGGCACTCGGCATGGTGGGCGTCGGCATCGCGCTCGGAACCTTCGGATCGTGGCTCGGGAGCCGCTGGCTCGGTACGCTTCTGTTCAATGTGCCCTCATGGGACCCGCTGACCTATGGGCTCGCGGCCTCGGTCCTGTTGAGCCTCGGAGCGGCGGCCAGCTTCCTGCCGGCGCTGCGGGCAACCAGGGTGGCGCCGTCGCGGAGTTTGGCCGAGGAGTAGTCGCCCCCTCCGGGCCGCGAGCGGCGCCCACGGCCCCGGCGGCGACGCTTGACTCGCTTCGAAGGCCGGGTGTCCGCAGAGCGGGGATTCGTTACGATGACACTTCTTCGGTGGACCCATACAGGAGTCATCGGTCGATGAACCGGCCACTCGTCTACATCCTCGCCTTCGCCGCTCTCGCACTCACCCTCGTCGTTCCGGTGAGCGCACAGGAACGCTACGACGTCGTCATCCGCAACGGCCGCGTCATGGATCCAGAGACGGGTCTCGACGCAGTCCGGAACGTCGGCATCAACGGACAGACGATCGTGGCCATCAGCGAGGGCGACCTCGACGGCGAGGTCGTCGTCGACGCGGACGGACTCGTTGTCGCGCCGGGGTTCATCGACCTGCACGCGCATGGACAGACCAACCGCGCCAACGAGTTCCAGGCACGCGACGGCGTGACGACGGCACTCGAGCTCGAGAGCGGTGTGCCCTCCTTGGCCGCCTACTTGGGCCAGCGTTCCGGCGACGCCGTCGTCAACTACGGTGCGACCGTGAGCCTCGGGACGTCGCGAATCTCAGTGATGCCGCAGTACGCGGAGCGGGCCGCGGAGGCGGCCGAGATCGCGCTCTCGGAGGCGGAAGAAGACCAAGCACGACTACGCGAGCTTCAGTGGGAGCTGATGGCCGGGAACTACGAAAACTTGTCCAAGGATCTGTACCCGGAACTGCACGAGCGTATTCGCCAGGGTATGGCCGAGGGCGCGCTCGGCATCGGGATGGCACACCAGTACTACCCCGGGGCGAGCCACGATGAGATTTTCCGCGTTTTCGAGTTGGCGGGGACCGAGGGCTACCCGATCTACACGCACGTCCGTTCGATGGGGATACAGGCTGTCCAGGAGGTTCTGGCCAATGCGATGGCCACGGGTGCCCGGCTACACATCGTGCACTTGAACAGCTCTTCGCTCGGGGATATTGGAACGAACCTGGCCCTCGTGAAGGGAGCCCAGGAGGCCGGCGTCGACGTAACCACCGAGGTCTACCCGTACACGGCGGCTTCGACGTCACTACAGTCGGCGATCTTCGATCCCGGCTTCCGAGAGAGACTGGGCATCGACTACTCCGACATCCAGTGGCAGGACACGGGCGAGCGGCTCACCGAGGAGACGTTCCGCGCCTACCGCGAGCAAGGCGGCGTCGTGATCATCCACATGATGCGCGAGGAGTGGATCCAGGCAGCGCTCGAAGCCGACCACGTCATGGTTGCTTCCGACGGAATGCCGTACGCGCCGGGCGCGCATCCGCGAAGCGCCGGCACCTTCTCGCGCTTCCTCGGCAGGTACGTGCGCGACATGGGAACGGTCTCGTTGATGAACGGGCTGAGAAAGATCACGCTCATGCCCGCGCAGCGGCTCGAAGCGATCTCCGAGCAGGCCGCCCGCAAGGGGCGCGTGCAGGTTGGCGCCGATGCCGACCTGACGATCTTCGATCCGAACCGGATCCTCGACACCGCCACGTTCGAGGACGACCTGTCCTATTCGGTCGGGGTCGAGCACGTGCTCGTGAACGGAGTGTTCGTGGTTCGCGGGGGAGAGAATGTGGAGGGGGTGCGGCCGGGGCAGGCGGTTGTCGGCAGGAAGGCGATCTCTTAGGTCGCCTACGCGTAGTGCGCGTGCCAGGTAGCCGCCCGTCACCCTCCGCGGACAGAGGGTGACCCTGGTCGAGCCACTCCGTGCAGGACGTGTCCTACGGCAACTCCCTCAGGATGAACTGAAACGCCCAACGACCCTCGGCGGCTCCGTTGCCCGTGGCGAGGGGGTACGGTGTGTAGGCCGCCACCCCACCCTCTTTGCGAATCCCGACCCACAACCGGTACACCCCAGGGGTGAGGACGCCGGCCAGCGTCACGGATTCTTCGGGTACCGATCCCGCGTCACCGTCAGCAGCGAGGGTCCCCTTCACGAGGTCCTTCGCCGGCTCGGGACTCAGGCGCCTCACGTAGGCGTCCAATGTCGCGGTCGCCAACACACCGCCGTGCTGTGTGGCCTGTCCTGCGAGGCGTGCTTGGAACGCGAGTTCCGCTGACCGCTCCAACTCAACCGTCACATCAAGGATCGAGTGGCCATGCGCGTCCGGTCGTTGCTGGTCATCAACGAAGTTCGGGAAGGTGACCTCAGCCAGAGACTCGCCGGTACCGCTGCCTTCCAGAACGAGCATTTGGATGCGCCCAATCGACCAACTGCTGCACGCGACCTTGGTGGCTTGCTTGACCCACGCCTGAGCCCCGTTGGCTGCGAAGCCAGCAGAGACACCGTCGCTCGTACTGAAGGAGCCTGGTCCGATCATGGCCTCCGTTTCGTGCGGGTACAACGCGTAGTGACCAGGCCCCGTGCTCACGCGAGCCCGAGTTTCGCGATAGATGTCGACGCGCCGAGCGCACACTGGGTCCCCTCGGTCGAGCGCACCCACCAACGGTGGCGGCGGGTCGAGCGCGGGCGCAGTGGGAGGAGCTACGGGGGTGTCACAGCCGGCCAGGAGTATCGGGACTGCAGCGAGCGCTACGAGATGTCGACAACGCATGGTCGCCTCCGCAAGCAAGTGTGGCCTTTCCTCAGCAGAGGCGTACGCACGTTGTCGAAGCGGACACGTGACAGCGCCCCATCTGAAACTTTGCAATTTGGCTACGCCGTGGTCCTGTCCCGTGCGGACGTCCCTGAGCCGTCTCATCTACCTGCTCCCCTAGCCACACCACCCCCCCTCGACTCATCTTCGCCCGAGCCCCCGACCACACGCTGACCCCGGATGGACTTGAAGTGAGGCCTCGACGGCTGCTCCGTGTCGTGCCGCTGTTCGTTCTGGCCCTCGCGATCGGGTGGTGTGTCTCCATCCAGCCCACCGTCCTCTATGAGGGCGAGTCACAGTTCAGCACGATCCGCGTCGTGGAGCAACGCTCCGGCCTGCGCGAGCTGTATCAGGGCGAGGGCCGCGGCCGGCAGACCGCCTTGGATCTCTCCCGTCCGCTTCACCTGGAGCTCCCGTACACTCGCACCACGATGGTCGGGCTCGGATTGGTACCCCCGAACTCCCGCGTCCTATTCGTTGGACTCGGCGGGGGGGCGATGCCTTCCTTCACGCGGAGGGTCCGCCCGCAGATGCTGGTGGAGGTGGTCGAGCTGGATCCGGCTGTGGTGGATGTGGCCCGCGAGTGGTTCGGCTTGGGGCCGGACTCCCTGATGACCGTGCATGTGGGAGACGGTCGAGCGTTCATCGAGGGGGCCCCGCCCTACTCTTGGGACCTCATTGTCCTGGACGCCTTTTCGGGCAGTGAGATCCCGTACGCCCTAGCTACCGTAGAGTTCTTGGAAGCGGTAGCGTCCGGGCTCGACGAGAACGGCGTGGTGGTGTCCAACCTCCACAACACCTCCCCGGACTACGGGGCCATGGTGGCGACCTACCGGCACGTCTTCCCGCATGTGGCACTGCTTAAGGTTCCGTTCCGATCGCAAGTGATTCTGTTGGCCTCGGAGCATCGGAGTCTCGAACGCTCGGTACTCGTGGCGGCCGCCGAGCGACTGACCGACGACGTGTCATTGAGTTTCGACCTACCGAGCTTAGTGTCTCGGCACATGCACAGTCCGTCTTCCTATGGCGAGACGGTCCTTCGAGATAGGCGTTGAGCCCCAAGGCAGATCGCCTTCATCCGCGTTCAGACCGCCCGTCACCCCTACGAAATCGGCCGTTCCCTGAGGCGCGTCACCACCGCGCCGATCCCTGCTTCGGCCAGGGCGCGGTTGAACGCGGGCACCTGCGTGCCTACCAGCGCCTCCAACCGATCCAGCAGCGGCTGGGTCTCGTCGACCAGGTCGCCAAAGCGCTGCTCGGCGCCCTCCGTGGGGCGCCCGTACGATCCGGTGACATGGCCGTACAGGTAGGCGAGTTGATCGTCGAGCATGGGCGGGAAATTGATCGGGTCTTGACCGGATTCACTCCGCGTTTGGATGAGCGCTTCCTCGATGTCGTCCAGCGCTTGGTCCATCGTCTCAGCGAGGGCACGCAGGGTGTCCACGGTCGCCTCGGCGTACTCGCCGTCCTCGGCTCGATCGACGAAGCCGCCGGTCTGCTCGCGGATCGAGCGCGCTTCACGGATCGCATCGTGGACCTCGCTCAGCCGGTCCCGGATCCGGATGGTGAGGGCGTACTGCGCCTGCAGGTCGGCCACCGTGACACCCGTGATTCGCGGGTCGGGATCGACACGGGCCACCACCTCACGCTCCTCATCGCCGACCTCTACGCGAACGGTGTACTCGCCCGGTGGGACCCACGCGCCCCCCGTGTAGGCCAGCGAGAACTGGGCGCCCTCGATCACGTCCGGCCCGTGGGCCCGCAGGTCCCACACGAATCGGTTCATCCCTCGCTCGACGGTGAGGTCCTCTTCTTCCAGAAGTGGATCCTCGGGCTCGTTCGAGTCTTCTTCCTCGTCGGCGCCGGGGTCCTCTTCATCCTCCGCTTCCGCACCCTCCTCGTCACTCTCCGAGTCGTCTTCGGCGCCCGACTCGCGTACACGTCCTTCGAAATCACGGATCATCGTCCCCGACGGATCGACGACCTCGATCTCGACCTCAGTCCCCTCCTCGGCGCCGATCCAGTAGTTCAACACGACTCCGTTGGGCGCGCTCTCGGGCGCGCGATCACCGCCCGACCCGAAGCGGGCAAGCGTGGTCGGACGTGGATCGAAGACCCGTACCGTCTGACCTCGAACATCGTCGGCCAAGGCATGCAGCGGCGTCACGTCGTCCAGAATCCAGAACGAGCGTCCCTGCGTCGCGACAACCAGGTCGTCGTGGTGTACGCGCATGTCGGTGATCGGGGTGCGCGGCAGGTTCTGCTGAAAGGACTGCCAGTTCGCGCCGTCGTCGAACGAGATGAACAGCCCGAACTCCGTTCCCGCATACAAAAGGCCTTCGCGATCCGGATCCTCCCGCACCACTCGCACCGGGTGGTCCTCCGGGATTCCGTTCGTGCCGTCGGTGAGCACGGTCCAGCTCTCGCCCCAGTCGGTGGTACGGAATACAAAGGGACGGAAGTCACCGTCCCGGTACTTGAAGACCGCCATCACCGCGCGGCCGGGAGTGTTGGAGCTCAGGTCGATCGAGTTGACCGAGCCCTCGGCGGGCATGTCGGTCGGCGTGACTTCGGTCCAGGTGTCGCCCGCGTCGCGCGTGACATGTACGCGGCCGTCATCCGTGCCCGCCCACAACTCGTCACCGTCGTGAGGCGACTCGCTGAGCACGAATACGGTGTTGTAGACCTCGACGCCCGTGTGGTCGATCTGGAGCGGTCCCCCCGGGAGGCCCTGCTGCTCATCGTTGTCCGTTGTGAGGTCGGGCGAGATAGTCTCCCAGCTCATTCCGTTGTCGGTCGTGCGGTGGACGTGTTGTGAGGTGTGGTACACGACGCCGGGGTTGTGACGTGAGATGAGAATGGGCGCGTTCCACTGAAAGCGGTACCGCGCGTCGCGCGGCGCGACACCATCCCCCATTTGCGGGTAAAGGATCATGTTGCGGCGTTCGCCCGTCCGCAGGTTGGACCGGTCGATCTGCCCGATGTAGTTGCCGGCCCACACGATGTGCGAGGAATCCGGGTGCGGGTGCACTGAGATGTGGCCACTCTCGGCGCCGCCGACGTTCAACCAATCGGCTTCCGGAGCGAGCACGCGCGAGACCCGCGACGACACCGAGATCGTCGAGTTGTCCTGCTGCGCGCCATACAGCCGGTAGGGAAACTGGTTGTCGACCTCCAGGCGGTAGAACTCGGCCGTAGGCTGGTTGTGCATGGTCGACCAGCTCGCGCCGCCGTTGATGCTGACCTGAGCGCCCCCGTCGTTGGCGACGATCATGGCCTGCGGGTCGTCGGGGTGGATCCACAGGTCGTGTACGTCACCGTGCGGGACCGAAATCCGTTCCCAGTCCTCGCCGCCGTCGATGGAGCGATACATGCCGGTATTCAGCACATAGACGGTGTTGCGGTCGGTGGGGTCCGCCTCGAGATGCGAGTAGTACCAGTGCCGCTGCCGGAAGCGGCGATCACGGGTCACCTTGCTCCAGCGCTCGCCGCCGTCGTCGGTGCGCCAGATACCACCGTGAGGATCGGGGGCCGAGATGAGCGCCCACACCCGCAGGGGGTCGGCCGGGGAGATCGCGAGGCCGATGCGTCCGAAGATCGTGCTCGACGGCAGGCCGTTGTCGACGGAGGGGTCGGTGAGCCGGGTCCAGGTGTCGCCGCCGTCCATTGTCTTCCAGACACCGCCGTCTTCCGAGGCGTCGATCAGCGTCCAGGGCTTGCGCTCGGCGCGCCACATGCCGGCGTAGATCTCACGTGGGTTCCGAGGGTTCATGACAACGTCGACCGCACCCACGGAGTCGGCCACGAAGAGCACGCGCTCCCACGTGCCTCCGCCATCGCGCGTGCGGTAGATGCCCCGCTTCTCGTTCTTCGCAAAGGCGTTGCCCAGGGCGGCGACGAAGGCGACGTCGGCGTCGCGCGGATCGACCTGGATCTTGGCGATCAGCCCCGCGTTCTCGAGACCCACGAACGCCCAGGAGCGGCCGCGATCGGTCGACCGCCACACGCCTTTGCCGGTGGAAACGTTCCCGCGAATCCCGGCCGACCCGGTGCCCACGTAGATCACGTTGGGGTCACCGGACGCCACCTCGACCGCGCCCACCGAGCCGACAGTGAGCGCGTGGTCGGCGACGTTCTCCCAAGTCTCACCCGCGTTAGTCGTGAGCCATACCCCGCCGCCCGTCGTGCCCATGACGTACTCGTGCGGGGCATCGGGAAAGCCGCTCACCGCCGTGGAGCGGCCACCACGGAACGGCCCGACCATGCGATACTCGAGGGTCTCTAGCAGCACGGGGTGGACCGTCTCATTCGGGCCGAGGGGATCGTCGAGAGACTGAGCGGCGGTAGAGGTCGGGCCCATCAGGAGCACGACGACGAGAGCCGCTCCGAGCCGAGCGGCGGAAGGTGACGATAAGAGACGGCCTACGGCGTAAACACGGCGCATTGAGCAGAGCGTTCAGGTGGCGTGAGAAAGCGTGCCGTCAGGGTACGGTCGGGTCGGCCCTGGGACCAGTGGCGGCGGCGGGAGTGACCTGCGGTCGCCGCTACGCCGGCTGACCCCCTGCTAACGAGCAAACCCGACCTCTTCGATCAGTCGCTGTGTCTCGGGGTGCGAGCGCAGTGTTTCCAACTGTGGGTCGGTCGACAGAAATACCATCGAATGTGATCGGTGGGCGTGGGCGGTCCGCAACCAGCGCAGTGCCAACTCCGGCTCGCCGAGCGCATCGTACACCTTGGCGATCTCGAAGGCGGGGACGTATGCCGTATCCTCCAGACCCTCCAGTTCAGAGACGAGACGAGCGGCCTCTTCGGGTTCGCCGGCCAGCGCCTGTCCCCGTGCGAGGGCCGCTACCGCAATCGCGCTGCCCCCCGATAGCGCGACTGCCCTCCGTAGCGCCGAGAGGGACTCGTCCGTCCGTCCGAGTTCCTCCAGAGCCATCCCCTGCCACAGGTGCGCCGTAACGAAGGTGCTGTCCATTCCCAGCGTCCGCTGCAGTTGATTCACAGCGCGCTCGGGGGCACCCGAATAGAGGTAGACGAAACCCAGCGCGCTGCTCGCGATCAGCGAGAGTGGATCGAGCTCCTGGGCGCGCGTCATGGCCTCGACGGCTTCGTCGGACCTCCCTGCCGCGGTGAGCAGGTTCGCAAACCACTGGTGACCGGTCGAATAGGCAGGATCCAGTTCGAGTGCACGGCGGAAGTGCGTCTCTGCCAGCTCAGGATCCCACTCGTAGTACAGCGCGACATATCCGAGCGTGGCGTGCGGTGCTGCGAGGCTGGGGTCCAGTTCGATCGCTCGGCGGGCGGCGTCATGGGCTCTCGGGAAGGCCTCCTGAGGACTCAGGTAGTCGTAAAAGCCGGATACCGCGTAGGCATCGGCGAGTCCGACGTACGCCGGTCCGTATCCGGGTGCGCGCTGGATCGCCTGGACGAATAGCTCGGTCGCTCTGCGGAGGCCCTCTTCGCTGCGGCGGTGCCATTCGTATCGGCCTTGCAGATAAAGGTTGAACGCGATCGGATCGGCGGTCGCGGCCCGGCCCTCCCCCAGGCCCTCGGAGGTGCCCTGCAGCTTGCTCACCACCGCCCGGGCGATCTCGTCCTGCGTCGCCAGGACATCAGCGGGTTCACGTTCGAACGTCTCGGACCACACCTCGAAGCCGCTGTCCGCGTCCACCAGCCGGGTACTGATCCGAAGTCGATCGGCGGAGCGACGTACACTTCCTTCCAGGACAGCCTCCACTCCAAGCAACTGCGCGAGATCGGACGCGGCGACCGCCGAATCCTTGAAGGCGAACGCGGTCGTGCGTCCCATGACGCGCAGACCTTTCACATCCCCCAGCCGATCGATGAGTTCTTCGGTGATCCCATCCGCGAGGTATTCCTGGTGCCCCGTGGATCCCAGATCCGCGAACGGAAGCACGATGATCGAGGAGGGAGACGAGGACTCCCGATCGGCCATACCCAGCCATCCGAGGGTGCCGATGGCCACGACCATCACTCCCGACGCGACTAGGGACCGGCGAACCCCGAAGGAGCGAGGCGGGGACGGGGTGATGGCCGCCTCGAGGGGCGGACTCGGTTCGGGGTCTCGGGCGGGCGGCTGGGACTCGATCGTCCCGGTGCCGTCGGGCCGCTCGGAGGACCTCACCCCGGTCGGCGACCCATCACGCAACTCGGCACCGAAGCGTACGATCTCGGGATCCGGGGCCAAGCCCAGATCCTCTCGCATCAGCCGGGAATGATGCTCGACGTACTGGAAGGCAGCGGCGCGCTCTCCCTGCTGGGACAGCGCCTGCAGGAGGCGAAGCGCGATCCTCGAGCTGTAGGGATTGGACGAGGCGGCCAGCCGCCACCAGCGAGCGGCCTCACCCGGCTCCGTGGCCCGCTCCGCCAGGGTCTCGAGCGCACGAGTCCGTTCGCGGGCCACGCGCTGCCGCTCCCCGTCCACCCACCGCTCGAAGTCGACCGCGCCGGACAGGTAGAACCCGTCCAGGAAGACCCCCTCGCTCAGACTCACCGCAAGCTCCCAGTCTTCCTCCGCCATGGCTGCGCCGAAGTCGCGGAGATCGCTGGTGACCCGCGAAGGATCGAGCCGCACCACATCGCCGGCCGTCGCGAGCGCATCGCCGCCCAACGCCTGGTTGACGCGATAGATCGAATCCGACAGCAGCCGCCGTCCCTTCTCGAGGTCGGCTTCCGGCCATAGGAACGTCACGATTCGTTCTCGTGTGAGCCCCGACTCGCCGGCTCCCGCGAGCAGAGCCAAAAGGCCCAGCCGCCGTCGCTGACTGGCGCGGCCAGTCACCGGGCCCTGGGGGCCCTCCAAGGTGACACCGCCGAAGACCTTGATACGAAACACGTTAGCTACCGGGCGAGAACGGGGCGACATCCGGTCGAGCGATCGCCGACAGGCCCGACTCAAACTCGGGTTCGGCGTCCGGCGCTGCAACTCGTTTCGACGAACGCCGCCATACCAACCCAAGCCCTGGAGGTATCATGTCTCCCTCACGTTGGAGATCAGTGTTGATCACCCTCGCGTTCGCCGCACTTATCGCGGGTTGCGAAGGCACCCCGGCAGGGGTGGGCGAAACCCCGCCCGTCCCTCCTTCCGTAGCGGCTGATTCGAGGCTGGAGGGCCACGATCTGGCTCGCAACGCCTCACCAACACGAAGACACCGAGCATGGCTGCGGCAACTTCGGAGGACCACCGCACCTTTTCGTCGCTTTCGGGTGGCCAAGAGGGCGGGGTACGACGCGCAACTGACCGCATGCCAGGTCACGGACGCGGGTGGCATGGGCTTTCACTACGGAAACCCCAGCCTAATCGACGGCGTCGTCGAAGAGCAGAAGCCCGAGGTCCTGCTGTACGAGCCGACACGCCGGGGAGAGCTGCGCCTGGTGGCGGTCGAGTACATCGTGCCATTCACGGCCTGGACCAACGACGACCCACCGGAGTTGAACGGGGTCGCGTTCCACCGCAATCACACGTTCGGGCTCTGGGTGCTCCACGCCTGGGTCTGGAAACGCAACCCGACCGGTGTCTTCCAGGACTGGAATCCCCGGGTCAACTGCCGCTTCGCCAACTGAACTTCCGAAACAGGAGTTACGAATGCCAAAGTACGTGATCGAGCGTGACCTCCCGGGAGCCGGTGACCTCGGGTCCGAGCAACTCGCGGGGATCTCGCGCAAGTCGAACGATGTGCTTTGTGAGCTGGGACCCGAGACCCAGTGGATCCAGAGCTACGTCACCCAGGACAAGATCTACTGCGTCTATATTGCGCCCACTGCCGATGCTCTCCACGAGCATGCGCGTCGTGGTGGGTTCCCCCTGAATCGGGTCAGTGAGGTGCGGACCGTGATCGATCCGGTTTCAGCCGAGTAGGGGTCGTGGGGCCGGGGGCGGTCTTCTCCGCTTCCGGTCCCCGGCTCGGCCTCGAGGTCGCCATTCCCCAGGGCGTGGGGGAGCGATCCCACTAGCTCACAGTACGATTTCGTTCACTCCCGCTGTCCCATTATCCGGATTTCTTCGCTAGCTAAGGTGACGAGAGCGATCGTTCCTAGTTTGATGTCACCGAATAGCAGTGGACCTCGGCTACATCAGACGAACACAGCGGAGAAGCCCCCATGTCCGACGTCTACGAGAAGGCCCAACGAGACCGAGCGAGTGACCACCGGGAACGTGCTCGGATCGGACGCGTCCTCGATCTGCTGAATGCCGAGCCGACAGCCGAACTGCTGACGTCTCGTTTGGAGGAGGTCTCCGGGGATGAGCGCCTCGCCAAGCTGGGTCCCGCCCTCCATGCTCATCGATCGAGGATCGGAAGCTACCAGGACGTCGAAGACCTGCAGGCGGTGGAGGGGGTGTCGAGCGCCGTGATCACTACTCTTGTTAACCGCGTCAATCTCCCTCACTTCCAGTTCGAAACGGAGAAGTTGCAGCTCGTGCATTGGACGCACGGCTCCGAACTGGTCATCGACAACCCTGAGCATTTCGGTACGATCCAGCGTCGACGAGACGGCATCCGTATCACTAGTCTACGACGAGGAACGAGCGGTCCGTTGGAGATCGGGACTTCCTGGGTCCACATGTCGATCCCCGCGCCCGCGTTTCAGGCCGAAGGGAAGCAGTTCCAGGTCGGGTCCGTACTGTTCAACTTCCACAGCTCTCCCGCTGCCTTCGGGTTCATGGGCGCACCGCTGGCCACGCCCTACGAGATCGAGGTATGGGATGGGCACCGTCGGATCGCGACCGAGCGGGTCAGCCCACTCAGCAACGCAACCAACCGCTACCTGCGAGTGCCCGTGCAGGCCCGCCAGAAGATCCTGTACGGTCTGCGCGTGTCGTGCCTCCTCTTCGTGCGCTCCGTTTCCGAAGCTTCCGAGCTGAGCTTCTCAATCGACATCGGCGCGGTCGGGGTCGAGCTGGTGACGCGCTCGGGGCTGGTGATCAGCGAAGTGAACCCAGGGTTCGGCTGATCGACCCAAGCTACCTTTCCGTGAGCGCGCCCACGATGTACCGCGGCATCAACTCGTCGCGCCACGCGATCCAGGTCGGGAAGTTGGAGTAGTTTCCGCCGTTGAAGGTGACGACCAGATCGTAGGCGGGGACGACGATGATGAGCTGCCCACCGTTCCCCGTAGCCGACCACGACTCGAAGGTCGTGCCGTCGTGTTCATGGACGGTTCGCCACCAAGCGTATCCGTAGTCGTCGTCGACGTTGACGGAGGCCCTTGGAGTGAAGGACGCATCCACCCACGACTCCTCGAGCACCTGCTGCCCATTCCAGCGCCCACCGTCCAGCATGGTCTGGCCGAGCTTGAGGAAGTCCCGGGGTCGCATACGAAGGCCACCGCCACCGTACCCGCGGCCGAGCGGATCGAGGTTTACGTGGTACCGATCGATCTCCAACGGTTCGGCCAAGCGCGTGCGGAAGAACTCGGGGATCCACTCACCCGTGGTGCGTGAAATGATGCCCGCCAGCAGGTTGATCCCGCCCGTGCAGTAAACGTCGGCTTCGCCCGGCTCACGTACCATGGGCAGGTCGAGCGTGTAGGCAACCCAGTCAGGCTGTTGACCCTGGTTCTGCATCACGTCTTCGTTGCCCGGGGTGTCGTAGTCGTTGTCGTCGCAATCGTACCCGGAGCTCATGGTGATGAGATGCTCGACCGTGAGATCGGCTTTGCGCGGATCGGGGTTCGCGGTGCTTTCCGGAAAGAGGTCGTACACCGGGGTGTCCATTGTGAAGGCGCCCTCCTCCACCGCTGCCCCGACCATCATAGACGTGATGCTCTTGCCGGCCGAGCGCGAGTCGTGGGGCTCGTCGCCGTGGTAACCGAAGAAGTGTTCCTCCAAGATCAGCCGCCCGTTGCGAGCGATGGTCAGGTCCTGGATGTAGGGAGTGCGATGGGAGTCGATCTCCATGTCCAGAATGCTCTGGACAAACGCCTCGAGCCGACCGGTGTCGAAGCCGACCTCGCCCGCGTGTGCGACCGTCCATCCATCGTCGTCCGGTCGCGGCGCTCGGTATTGATACGGAGTGGTCTCGAGCCGTGGGTAGAAGCCAACCGCCTCATCGCGGTCTTGCCGCACCAGGTCGAATGTCCCCGCGCCTTGCATCACTACCGAGAGTACGTCGCGGTCTTCGTTGAGCGTGCCGGAGAGCCGGGGCTGCCCATCCGCATCGAAGAACGTCACAGCGTTCTCTTTGACCTCCACGGTGTTTGCTCGTACGAACCACCCGACATTGCGTTCGGGATTGCGGATGATCACGCCGACCGTACCGTCGTCGTTCGTCATGAAGCGCATGTACAGACTGAGGCGTTCGCGGAACGGGCGGACCAGGCCGTCCCAACCGCCGTCGGCGGAACCGAGCAGCCAGGTCGGTGTGGCGAACTCGTAGATCTCGATACGGCCGACGCCTTGGATCCAATGCCCGCGGATCTCTGTCCGGTCGCCGTTGAAGGACCCGCGATACGAACCGCGGCCCTCTGGGAACTCGAAGTAGACCGCATCCCCGTCCACGGTGACCTCGGTGGTGTGTCCCGCGAGTGACGCTTCGAGCGCGCGCCCGACGGCACGGATGCGTAGCTCACCTTCCATCCGGGTGAACAACTCGTTCACGTCGCCCCAGACGCCCAGGAGCACGTCCGCCGAAGTAGTCGCCTCCGTTCGCCCGCTTTCGGTAGGCTCCGCTTTCTGGCTCACCGCCGCGGTTGCCGCGACCAGTACCACCGCCGTCGCTACCAGGACGATCATCCCATTCCCCACCCTCATTCCACCCCTCCGCTCGACTTGTAGTTCTCGTTACGTTTGGCCCGCCTCCACTCGAGGAGAGGGCCTACGGCGGTTTGCATGTTCTGGTGCAGCCCGGAGCACGCGCCCGCGAGGTCTCCGTCCGCGAGGCGTGCCATGATCTTCCGGTGCTCGCGGACGACGACGTCCACGTTGGTCATCTCCCGCATGTAGGCATGCTCATACGGGCGCGTGCGACGCATGAACTGCTGGATCAGCTCCAACAGGAACCGGTTCGGACACCGCGAGACGAGCACGAGGTGCCATTCGTCGTCCACCTCGATCGTGCGGGCTGGATCGCCGCGGGTCGCCAGGATCTGCTGGTTGAGCTCTTCGAGCCGGTCGAGTTGTTCGGCCGAAGGGAGTCCGGCCATCTCGAGCGCGGCGGGATCCAGAATCGCGCGGATCTTGTATAGCTCGTCGATCTCTTGATCCGCCAGGTTCTGTACGAAGAAGCCTCGCCGCGGGACGGCGTCGATGAACCCTTCGGACACCAGTGTCGACAACGCTTCGCGGATCGGCGTTCGACTCACGTCCAGCTCGGCAGCCAGGTGCACCTCGTTCAGGCGGACGCCCGGGGGGAGCTTCCCGTCGATGATGCGGTCGCGGACGGTGTCGGCGACTTCAGCGCTGAGATTCTTCCGGCTCATGGCTGACACCATACTGTATACAGTACACAGTTGCAAGCGGGGCCACCCAAGGGCCGGGACACGAAGCGCAGCTGCGTGGCAGGGTCCTCGGTGATTTCTGGCCCGCCGACCGAGGAGAGCCACTCGGAACCGAGCCCTGCGCTACAACGGAGTCGACCGCGACGGGTTACGAGCGCCAAGAACTCTGTTGCGACTCACCGAGGCCTGTCGCCGTTGAGCAGCCGATCCAAGAAGGCTCGGGCGAAATCCGAACCCTCAATCCTGGCATCATCCAAAGGGTTGCCCCAGTGGACACCCTCTCCATTCGCGAGCACGGCAAACCCGGCTCTGCGATCAGGGAGCCAGACCAGGAGCGACGAGGCGCCGTTCTCTTCGTCCCATCCTCCGTGCCACGCGATACGCTCGCCCCGGTACCTCTGCACGTACCACCCGTACGCATAGGGAAGAGGCTCGCCGTCTCGGTTTCGCGGTGCGGTTAACAAGCGTTGCATGGTGGTGGGTGAAGCCAAGAGGCCTCCGTCCAGCGCAGCCAAATAGCGTGCGAGATCCTGCGAAGTTGATACGATGCCGGCGCCTGCGGTAAGTGCGCGTTTCGGTGGCGGGCGTAGGACCCATCGTCGATCGTTTCCGTCGCCCGTGACGCCGTAACCCCGCGCCATCTCATAGACCACGGGCATCTTGGAGTCGTCCCATTGGCTGGCCACGGTTCGGAGCATCTCGGCCGGAGCGAGAATGCGGTCCTCGATCTGTCGCGCGAGTTCGTTCATGCCGCCTTCGATCTCAATCGACTCGTTGATGATCCATTCGACGTACCGCGCCAGGCGGGAGTAGAGGAGCGGATTGTAGAAGAACTCGTGGCCGACGTCTCCGTTGGAAGTATGCGTCAGTACCGTGCGAATCGTGAGTGGCCCGGCGCAATCGAGTTCTTGCGCGAATGGCAGGGGTGAGCTGGCCAGCCACCCACAGAAGTCGTCGAACTCGGGGAGGCTCCGCATGGGAGCCTCAAGGTCGATGACGCCCTTGTCGGCAAGCTCCAAGAAGGTCAGGCCGACGAAGGTCTTGGTGACCGAGGCGATCCAGAACGGTGTGTCTGGAGTGACGGGCACGCCTTCATCGACGTCCGCAACTCCGAACCCTTCGGCCCACACTGTGAACCCGTCCCGCATGATTGCCGCAGAAAGACCGGGGATGGCGTGTATCCGCCTAAGTGAATCAACCTCCGCCCCGAGCCCCTCGAAGCTCGGCTCCTGGGCCTGGGCTCCCGTAGTCATAGCCAATAGGGCTGCAAGGGGCAGCCAAACGCGCCGAATGTTGCTCCGGTCTTTGGCGACGATGTCAACTCTCCTGTCAGATTTGGAGTGGGCGGTGCGATTTGCTTGGGCGGCCGGCAAACGGGGAGCTAACCGGTCTCCGCACTCGAAAGCCTGTGTGCAATCTCGTTGAAACGCCGACGCGCGGCGAGCGACGGCTCGCCTCGACGGCAAAACCGTAAACGACCGAGGCGCCGATGCGGGTTCTCCACCACCACCGAACCGTCGACGTCCAGCTTGGAGCGGAGTGTCGAGTAGGCCTCTCCGAATCGCGGATCATTCACGGCTTTGTGAAAGAATGAGAGCACGTACACGAAGTAGAAGAGGTTGTACCTGAGAAACGGGTACTCTATTCGGGTAAACGTCGTCCAGATCCCCCAATGACACGGTCCTATTGGCGCTCGCGAGGTCCAGTGGGAAAGTAGGGCCTCGACGGCCCCAACGGTGACGGCGCTCCCGTCTCGATAGTGAGGGTAGTGTCGGAGGAAATCGAGGATGTTGAGCGTGGCCCCAGGATTCGAGGACTTCGTCTCGGGTCCCCTCCCGAACTTCGTGAAGTTGCATCGCCACCCGCCGTCATCGTGAACGCTCGTAGCGAAGTAGTCGGCGGTCCTTTGCAATGCCGGGGTCTCCGCCAGGCCGAAGCGGGCCGCTGCTCGAGCCGCTTCAGCCGTGTAGCACGGATACATGGGTGTCTTAGGGCCAACGCGTATTCGCCCATCTTCCCGACACGCCCCGAGCACCAGGTCGAGCGCGCCTGCCACCGCCTCGTGCTCAGCCGGCACCTCCAGCTCGTGAAGCATCAAAAGCGCGCCCACCGTGCTGAAGGGGTTGCCCACATAGATCTTTCCGCCTGGTCCAGCCCAATAGTCGGCACCGTTCCCGTGACGGTGGGACAAGATCTGAACCAGGTCGGAGTCGGTCGACACGCGATGTTCTCCTGGACCCGAGGCGGGTAGTCTTGCTTACAACAGTACTCATGCCTACCGCCGAAGTTCAGGCGAACAACGCCTGGACACGCGCCGGACTGTTGCGCGCTTGGAGCCAACGAATGGGACCAGACTCGGATTCTGGCACGCGGGCTAAGTAGGCAGGGAACCGTCCCCGACTTCGGTCGGGGGCGGCTCTTTTTCGTTTGGGCCCCAAGGGTCGTCGCGCTGGCCGACGGCCGATCCAGGGGGCCGAGTGCTCGATAACCTGTATATGTCATTTGACATGTATAGGTCATATGACTATTGTACGCTATGATCCACCGAAGCGAAAACCCTGTTCCGACCCGCGACCTGTTGGTTCTCGCTGTACTGTCCGACGAACCCTTGCATGGGTACGGGTTGGTCACAGCGATCGAGGACAGATCGGACGGTTCGGTGTCGATCGACCCCGCTAACCTCTACCGACTTCTACGGAGGATGAGGGAGGCAGGTTGGATCGAGGACGTGCCAAGCGAAGGGTATACGCGTCGTCGGACGCACCGGATCACCCCGGTGGGCCGGCGCGTTCTCCGTGCTGAGACCGCTCGCCTTACCCAACTGCTGCACCAGTTGGGATCCGCTGGCGGTTAGGTGCTTACACGCCCTCTGGCAGTGGCGTTGTATCGACTGCTGCTTTTGTGCCTTCCTCGCCGCGTAAGGAACCGCGACGGCCAGGACATGCTCCAGCTCTTCGAGGATCTGTGGGACCGCGCCGCCGGTGTCGGCGAGCGACTCCACCTCGCGGTTCGTACCTATCCGCGGGTGCTTAGCGTCGCAGCCTTTGAGTGGGCCGAGGTGATGGATCCGCGACCCGCACTGAGAAGCGGAGCCGTGAGCACGTTAGGCTTGATGGGCCAGACGGGGCAGGCATTTCGGAGCCTGCAGCGTGCCCGCACGTTTTCAGTAGCTGTCATCTGTTTGACGGCCTTGGGAATCGGGTGCGTGACCGCGGTGTTCTCTGTGGTCGATCACGTCCTGCTTCGGCCGCTTCCCTACGACAGTGTCGATCGGCTGATGTTTGTAGGCGATAGTCCGGTCCGGGACGATTGGGAAGCTCATTCCGGCCCGGCCCTTAGGGAAATGCAAGGGTTGCAATCGATCGATCGGTGGGCGATCGGTCACTCGGAACCTGCTACGCTGCTTGGCCTCGAGTCTGCGAGTCGGGTGGAGGCCGCAGAGGTTTCCGAGGACTTCTTCGAACTGTTCGGGGGGCGGGCCTCGCGTGGCCGTCTCCTGCAGCCGGACGACTTCGCCTCACCGTCCGTCGTCGTGCTATCCGATGGTGCGTGGCGGCGACTCTTTGGGAGCGATCCCGATGTGTTGGATCGGTCGGTTCGCCTCGATGGTGTCCCCATGACGGTCATCGGAGTGCTCGATGCGGACTTCGAGCCTCCGCGAGCGCTCGTTGCAGGCGATGTCGACCTTTATCGGGCCATCAATTGGTCAGATCCCGTCCACAGTCGCATCGACAGTGAGTACCTCGAAGCGGTAGGCAGGATCACCCCGGGAGCAACCATCACGGTCGCCCAAGCCGAGTTCGACCAACTCGCAGAACGCCTGGCGGACGCTCACCCTGACCGTTTCCGCAATGACCAGGGAGTCACCGATCCGATTCCCCTGATCCCTCTCCAGGACGCGACGGTCCAACGCGTGAGGGGGGGATTGCTGCTGCTCTTCGGCGCGGTGGGCCTACTTCTGCTCGTATCTTGCTTCAACGTCGCTCACCTGGTACTCGCTCGCGGCGAGAGCCGTGTGCAAGAGATGGCGGTGCGACGGGCGTTAGGGGCCGGTACCGTCACGTTGGTCACACAACTCCTGCTTGAAAGTTGGGTCCTCAGCGTGGCCGGCTGCACGCTCGGCTTGTACGTGGCGAAGCTCTCTCTCTCTGGCCTCATTGGGTTGATGCCGACGGAGCTCCCGATTGGCACGGAAGTGTCGATCGACTGGAAGGTGTTGGGGTTTGCCGTCGGGATGTCCATCGCAACGGCGGTCCTCTTCGGACTACTCCCGGCACTTCGTGTCGCCCGCAACGATTCGACGGAGCATCTTCGGGGCACCCGAACGGCAACGGCCGGGCGAGGCGCCGCTCGGCTCCGGCGTGGTATGGTCGTCGCGGAAGTAGCCCTTGCGCTGATATTGGTCACCCAAGCGGCCCTACTCGCGAAGAGCCTCAGTCTCGTGCAATCACATGACCCCGGATTCGACCCGCGGAGGATTGTGACGATGCCCTTACAGCACACCGCTGCGGGGTCGTCCGCCGAATTGGTTGCAACGATGAACGAGGTCGTGCGGGCAATCGAGCGCGTTCCCGGTGTCGAGTCGGCAGGGTACGGCATCAACCTGCCTTTCGAGATCACCGGAGGCGATCGTTCTGGATGGAGCGCCGACTTCTCGATGGTCATCAAGGGTGAGGTCCAAGAGGAGCGTCGTCTGAGACTGATGCCGGTGACGGAATCGTATTTCTCCGCACTGGGTGTGCCGTTCCTCGCGGGAACGGTCTGGTCGCCCGGTGAGGTCCCGGCGCTAGGAGCCACCGGAGCAGACACCGAACTCCCGGTCGTACTGACCGCTAGGACCGCCGAGGAGTATTTCGGCACGCCAGAGCGGGCCGTCGGACAGATCATCTGGCGAGACGGACAACCCGAGCGGCGCTGGAGGGTCGTGGGGGTCGCGGGTGACGTCAGACACTGGGGCTTGGACGAACCGCCACCTCACGGCGCGTACCTGCCACCGTACACCATGCCCAACGGGTTCCGGCGCGCGCACATCGCCGTGCGAACCCAGACCACGGATGCGGCTACGCTGAACGCAGCCTTGCGGGAGGCAGTGGCATCCTCCGCACCTGGCGTTCCGGTGGCGTTCATCCGACCGATGACGGACTGGATCGACATGTCAACCGCCGGACGCCGCTTCGACTCCTCAATGTTCGGGCTCTTTGCAGTAATTGGTCTCATCTTAGCGACGACAGGGCTGTACGGGACCCTCCTTTTCAACGTCCGGCAGCGGCGCCGCGAAATCGGCGTTCGTCTGGCGATTGGAGCGACATCGGAGCAGGTGGTGCGTCAGGTCGTTGCCAACGGCGTCGCACTAGCTGTTTTCGGTGGACTCATTGGGCTCCTCGGGGCAGCGGTCACGGGTCAACTGATGGCCGACCGGCTTTACGGGGTAGGGGCAGCGGACCCGACCACTTTGCTGGTCTCGGTCGCTGCGCTGCTGGCAACGTCCGCGTTCGCGAGTTGGTTGCCAGCCCGCCGCGCGGGACAGATCGATCCGGTGGAAGCGTTGAGGTCGGAGTAGCTCGAGTGACCCGCCGCGAACTTTCTTGCTCGGAGGGGACTTGGGACTGGTGTGCTCGATGACGCGAAGAGGGCCGGGCGCTGCGCGGGTCTCCGCCCTGTTCATCCCGGTGACCCTGAGCCTTCTAGGGGGCTGCTCGGAAGCAGACGTCGACTCAGTACACTCGCCCAAACTAGTTACGCCCCCCGAAGCTCAGGCCGCCGTAGACCAAGCGCGCTCGGAGGCGGACGCTCCAGCATTCGCCGCGGTGGTCGTGCGCGGCGTCGAAACGTTCGCGGCGGTCTCGGGCAGTAGGGCATTCGCGGCCTCGCCCGAAGTCACGCTGCAGGATCCTTGGCATATCGGGTCGGTGACCAAGATGATGACGGCCACGCTCGTCGCACGTTTCGTCGAGCGCGGCCTCCTCACATGGGACACGACCCTCGAAGACGTCTTGGGTGACGTCGAACCGGAGATGCACCCGCAGTATAGAAGAGCGACCCTTGTCCACGTCCTCGCCCACCGGACCGGAATGCAGCTCACGGGCGACGGCTTCGGTGAACGGATGGCCGCCCTGACGCAGGCCTACCTGGAGGAGCACGGAGCGGGCAGACCCCCTCCTCTGGGGTTTGCCGAAGGTGACTTCACCGGCGACGCCACCGTAGACCGTCTCCATTGGACTCGCGCCGCGTTGCGAGAGCCGCCAGCCGCCCTTCTAGGGGCACCACGCCGAATCTACGAAAACGGCAACTATGTGATCGCGGCCACTGTCCTCGAGCACCGTACCGGGCGTTCCTGGGAGGAGCTCATGGTCGACGAGCTTTTTGGGCCCCTTGGAATGAACGGGGCCGGGTTTGGTCCACCTGGCGGCAACGACCCCATAACCGCGCCGATCGGACATACTCGGACGGCCGAAGGGGAGGTCACGGCCTATCCTCCTGAGGGTCCAGAGCGGCCCGACAACCCGCCCGTCCTGGGGCCCTCGGGCCGGGTCCACCTCACCCTCGCCGACATGGCGGCGTTCATGCGCGACCAGATCAGGGGCCATCGTGGCTCCGACGGCTTGTTGTCGGCGTCCACCTACCAGGTTCTGCACACGCCACCTTTCGGCGACGACTACGCGTTCGGATGGATCGAGCGGGAGTCGGGCGGGCTTGGACATGGCGGAACGAACGGAAAGTGGCTCGCCGTCGTCGAGATTCGTCCCGAGGCGGACATCGGGGTGTTTGTGGCAACGAACCTCGGACCGCCGGAGGCAACGGCGTCGGCAGCCGACGTACTGATGGAGAAGCTTTTCGCGGAATTCCACGTGGCAGGTCCACCCGAATAGGCGAAGATCCGTTGGGCCTTCCTACTCGCTCGCATCTACGACGTGCTGCCGCTCCTCTGTCCCCACTGCGGCGCCGAGATGAGGGTCCTCGCGTTCCTTACCGATCCGCCCGTCGCCTCCGCCATCCTCCTCCACCTCGACCTCCCCCACAAACCGACGCCCCTCTCGCCCGCCCGCGGGCCACCCCAGAGCGATCTCCTCACCGCGCTCCTCGATCAGACACCGGCTCTCGCGCCCGCGTCGCCACCCGCCTCCTCGTCTCCCCTGCTCTGCCTCGTTACCTCCTGCCCCATCCCACCTCGCTTCCAGCCACGAAAGGCCCTTTGAACTTCCTATCCGTAGCTGGTCAAGAGTTCGCCCGGAGGGCGTAGCGGTGCATCGTGCGGTCAAGCTGTTGGCGCTAGGGGCCACTTGGTGGCAAAATGAGCGATTGCCTTGCACCCTCCCCTTGCGCTGGGCCCCAGGAGGACCGAATGAGCCGTGCCCGAAACGCACCTGGTCGCCCCTCGCGGCCTCCCCTCTGTCGCTTGATCGCCTTAGGGGCGCCGATGCTCTTGGTGTCCGCTTGCGGACACGCCGGTCCGCCTCCGAATCGCGCCCTCAACGCAGTCCACGATACCCTCGTGATCATCGGCGCGACGGTCGTGAACGTGATGGAGGGTAGGCTATCGGAAGGGATGGTCCTCACTGCTATCGATGGGGTCTTGGTCGATATCTTGCCGGACGGATCCCATCCAAACTCTTCGAACGTACTCGATGCCGAAGGCAGGTTCGTGATCCCGGGTCTTGTCGATTCCCATGTTCACCTTGCCACACTTCCCAACCGAATCAACGCCGAGGCCCGGCTATATCGGCAGTTGTACGCTGGTGTCACCGCGGTGAGAGATATGGCTGGCGACGGGAGAGCCCTCGCTGACCTGGCGCGTGCGGCTCGTCTCGACGAGATGGCCGCGCCCGACATCTATTATTCGGCTCTGATGGCCGGCCCCGATTACATGGCGCGGGATTCGCGCAACCAAGCTGTGACACGTGGCGAGACGCCTGGTGCGGTCCCTTGGAACCAATCGATCACGCCAAGAACCGAGATCGACATCGCCGTGGCCCTCGCGAGAGGGACGCACGCTACCGGCATCAAGCTCTATCAAGAGTTGGCAGACTCCGAGGTGCAGGCGATCGTGCGGGAAGCCAAGCGCCAAGGCATGCGTGTGTGGTCCCACATCGGGATGGGCGGTAGGCCATGGGCGACGCCGCTCGAGATCGTGGACGCGGGAGTGGAGGTGGTGTCTCACAGTGTGCTTCCGGCCGTGACCGGGAGGCCGGGTCCCAATATCAGGATCCCGGATCCGTCGGACCCCGTGTTCGACACACTGTTCTCGCACATGGTGCGGCAGGGCACCATTTGGGACGTCACGTGGTCAATGAATGGCGACCCGACCCCCCCACCCGAGGACATGCCGCCTGAGTTGGTACGATTCCATGAAGCCTTTCACCCCCTCAACCGCGCGATCATCCGTCGGGCGCACGAGATGGGCGTTCCCATCTCCACCGGTACCGACTATGTGACGCCGCGCTCCGACCCGTATCCTGCGCTTCACAAAGAAGTCGAAGCGCTGGTAGAGATTGGGTTGAGTCCCACTGAGGCGCTACGCTCGGCGACTTGGATCGGGGCACGGGTCCTAGGAATCGAGGAGACGCATGGGGTGGTGGAGGTTGGCAGGACCGCGAACTTGGTCTTGCTAGATGCCGACCCGACCATCGATGTCGCCGCGTTGCGAAGGGTCTTTGCGGTGGTCAAGAACGGTACGGTGTTCCTGCGAGAGAACTTCGACCCGGAACGCGCAAGTAGAAGGGGAGAACCATGATTCCGCTCTCCAGCTTCTCTACGCCGGTTATGGCGCGGGACCCATGAGACGTCGGCTACTGACTGGTAGCTGGAAGTTCTAGGACGAACGTCGAACCCGGAGTGTCCTGATCAAGGAGCGTAAGGCTCCCTCCGTGTGCTTCAGCCAACTGCCTGGCAATCGGGAGTCCCAACCCCATGCCGCCGCTTCCGCGGCTACGCGATGCCTCGACGCGGTAGAACCGCTCGAATACCGCGTCTCGATGCTCGGGTGCGATGCCGAGGCCATAGTCGCGGACAGTCACCCGCACTCGGCCGTCGAGTGCTTCCACGATGACGTCAACCTCTTTGCCATCGCTGTGACGAACGGCGTTCTCCATCAGGTTCCGGAGGATCTGGTCGACGCGGATCGGATCGGCGCGCATGGGGCAACAGTCGCCCACAACGCGGATCGCGCTCCCCGCGACCTGGTCCCGACTTCCGATCACCGCGGCGATCGTACGGGCCCGCTCTGTCATGTCGAAGTCCGTTCCATACAGGTCCAGCCTCCCGCCATCACCAAGAGCCACCTGTTGCAGGTCGTCGACCAGTTGTTCGAGGAGGGCGGCCTCCGACCGAAGCGCAGCGAACCCTTCGGCGTCCGCCGCCCGCAGCCCTCCGGCCATTGCCTCGGCGAGCCCGACCACGTTCGTGAGAGGGGTGCGCAACTCGTGCGCCGCGTCTTCGATCATGCGCCGCTTTGTCGCCTCGCTGCGCTTCAGGCGGTCGGCAAGATCATTGAATGCCGCCCCTACCTCACCCAGTTCGTCACGCCCGAGATCCGGTACTCGGGTATCCAAATCTCCGTTTCGCAGTCGGCGGGCGGCGCGGGACAGCTCAGTAGCTGCCCCCACGACCGGACGGGAGAGGACGACTGTAGCCACGGCGGCTGCAAGGCTGGCTAGGAGCACCATCCACACGATCGTGCGGTCGGACGCAGCGATGAACCTGCCAACCCGGTCGGGGCTCCCGCTGCCATCCCCGCCCCGCTCCACATCCATCCCCGGCACAAGGAAGAGCCAATGGGGCACTCCTGCATCGTCTCCCCAGGACCGGGGAAGTTCGATGCGCGCTCCGGAGAGCTGAACCCTCAACCTCGACTCGAAGTCGTCCCCCTCGGAGCGGCGCTCGAGTTTGAGTGCCCCGGACGGGTCGAACGCGAGCTCGGCACTCTCCAGCTCGTGCAGCGTGGTAGCCACTACAACCCCGTTAGTGTCCGCGACAATCCACGCGGGCTGGGCGCCGGATGGGTCTACGGGCTCGCTGAGCGCGATCACGTCGCTCCAGTCCTGAGATCGCTCCATGGCCGCGAGCAGGGAGTCCATTGCAACCGCTGATGCATCGACCACTTCACCCTGAGTCATCCACGCCTCACGCTGCAGTTCGAAGCGCGTCCAGCGGCTGAGGCCCAGGCCGACGGCGGCGGCTGTTCCAAAGACGAGTGGCCAGACGATGAGGAAGAACCTCGTTCGGAGTGACGTCACGGCGATCCTGCACGGTAGCCAACCCCGTACACCGTCTCGACCAGCGTGGTGGACGACCCGGTATCCGAGACCTTGCGTCGGATGTTGCGCACGTGCACGTCGATCACCCGGTCGAGCTGGTCGTGGTGTTCCCCGGGCAACGCGCTCAAGAGCTGGGCGCGACTCATCGCGCGCCCCCTGCGTTGCAGGAGCTCACTGACGATCGCGAATTCGCTCGGCGTCAGCCTGATCTCGCGGTCTCGGCAGTAGACGCGGTGGGCATCCATTTCGAGGCGAACGTCGCCGCAGACGAGCGGGGGTGTCTTGGACTGCGGCACCCGGCGCAAGACCGCTTCCACTCGAGCCACCAACTCCGCGAGGCTGAACGGCTTCGTGATGTAGTCGTCGGCCCCCATCTGCAGTCCCTCGATGCGATGCTGCTCCTGAGTCCGCGCAGTGAGGAATACGATTCCGGCGTCGGAGCGTTCGCGAATGCGGGCGCACAATTCGTGTCCGTCGTGCCCGGGAAGCATGACGTCGAGTACACAGAGGTCGAAGCTCTCGCGCTCCAGCCGCGCCATGGCGTCTGCTCCGCTGTGTTCGACGAAGACTTGGTGCCCGGCGTGCCTCAGGGACACGGCCACGAGCTCAGCAGTGGTAGTGTCGTCTTCGACGACGAGTATGCGAACGGTCATCGCCGTCCCGTACGGGTGGTGTGGGACCGGAATCGAACCCCGGTTTGTGAAGATCCGGTGAAGGCAGGCGCCCACCACCTTCACACGTCCTTCACCTTCTCGTCGTACGATGAGCCCGAACGTCCCTCGGGGACAGCTGTCAGGGATGGAGGAACGGATGAGAGACGGGTGCATGTTGGCGGTTACGCTTCTGATGATCGGTGCCTACGCGGCTCCCGCCGAGGTCCAAGGTCGCCAGGACGATGACGCCTCGTCGTTGGGAGAGTACCACGCACGGTGGGGGTTGCCCGACTCTCCCGGCGGAAAGCGTCTGGGCCACCTGCTCGAGGCGATGGCGAGAGGCGACGACGCCTTCACGCGGACGTTCGTACAGACGGCAATGGCTCCGGCTTTTCGCGATCAGTTCCCCATCGAGACGCACGTGGACGTAATCCAGGGGACGGGCGCCGATCTGGGTGATTTTGAGCTGGCCGACGTCATGCGGGACCCGTCAGGGATCCGAGCGGAAGTCGTGGGTACTGAGACCCTCGGCATCGCGATGCAGGTCGCCCACGACCCTCCGTATCTCATCACGTCGTTGGGGTTTCAACCGGGTGAGGGGAACGCCCCCGGTGTGGGCGACGAGTCCACGTCGGGTTGTGGCGAACATGCGGTCTACAGTGAGCTGGACTTCTGGCTGGGAACCTGGGCCGTCAGCGCCGCGGGGATGCGGCAGGGCACGAATCGCATCGAGTCCGTCCTTGGAGGATGTGCAGTGATCGAACACTGGACCGACGTCCACGGCGGGTCGGGGAAGAGCCTCTTCTACGTGGATCCCGTCGAAGGGAGATGGAAGCAGGTGTGGGTCACGGGCCAGGCCTGGGACCCCGAGGGCGGAGTGTTCGAGAAGGAGCTGGTCCCGCGCGAAGGCAGCACGTTCGTTTTCGAAGGCGACATCGGAGGCGACCTGTCAGCACGGAGTCGGACGACGCTGACCCCACTTCAGGACGGCACGGTCCGGCAGTTGATCGAGCGCTCGAACGATGCTGGTTCGACGTGGTCGACGACGTTTGATGCCGTCTACGAGCGTACGGAAGAGGGAGAGTCTTTGGCGAGGCCCGCGAACCGGCCGGCGGAATCAAGCTCGCTTACGGCGCGTCTAGCCGACATTGCCGCCCAAGCGGCGCGTCGCGGCGTCAGCGGCCAGATCCTGGCGATCCGCGACGGAGTTCCTGTGTTCGAGACCGCATTCGGCACCCTAACCGGCACGGTCGGCGATCCGCTCATCACGTCCGAGAGCGTCTTCGCGATCGGCTCAATCACCAAGCAGTTCACTCGGGTCGCCATTTTGGCGCTCGAGCAGGACGGCCGGCTCAGCCGCTCCGACCGGCTCGGCGACCTCCTCCCCGACGTGCCGACCGACCGAGCGGAGATCACAGTCGATCAACTGCTCACGATGCGCGCGGGCTTCCACGAGTACCACGACGATACCGGCGATCATCAGGGAATGACCCGAGACGAGGCCTTTGCGAGAATCATGGCGCAGCCGCTGCGATTCGAGCCCGGTACGGACCGGGCGTACTCGAACTCCGGGTTCACGCTGCTGGCCATGATCGTGGAAGAGGTATCCGGTCAAGCGTTCGCGGAGTACGTACGTGAGCGTCTCCTCGATCCACTCGGGCTCGACCGCGTGGGTTTCCACGGCGATAACCGGTGGGCAGACGGCGGCGTCGCCCAAGGGCTCGGGGGAATTGCGTTCGGCACGAACACGCCCGACGCGTGGCCGGCCCCGACGTGGGCGCTCCAGGGAGCCGGAGGCATGGTGGCGTCTGCGCGTGACCTGAGTCGATGGATCCTGGCGTTACGTGGCGGTGAGGTGCTGGAGCCTGCGCAGCTCGAGGCTGCGTATCCCGGACCCGACGCCTTCTACGCGGGAGGGGACGACTATGGGTTCGTGACAGCAGTCGTCGAGATCGACGGCGGCCGCACCCATGTGATTACCGCGACCAACTCGGGAGGGCGCGCTTCCGAGGATGCCGCCCACGCGATGATCCAAGCGATGACTCGCCCACCCATCTCGTTTTGAGGGAGATAGGCCTTCTACCGTTGTAACGTCAGTGACACGAGCCGATGTGGTTGGTCGGCCTCGACGGAAACGATGAGGGAGACCGGCCCGTCCTCGGTTTCGTATTCCACGGCGGCGGTGGTTCCGTCCACGGGCATCGCTCCGAGCTGCCTGGCATCGCTCAAGGACTCTCGCACGGAGCGGATCGCTTCCAACACCCCTTCTCGTCCGTCCGCCTCGATCCAAGAGGGAGCGACCGCTTCGTCCAGGACGCCCTCCAGTTCGTCGGCCGAAGCCGCGAGCAAGGACTCGGCATGGCCGATTCCGATCATCCGCGGTGAGCCGGCCTGAGGCGTCATCTGGGCCGAAGCCCTCGCTGACGGCACAAGCGCCGCCAGCGCTGCGAGTACGATGAGCGGGATGCGGGCAACGTGGGTCACCGTGTGTGGGTCCAGCATGGTTCCCTCCCTGACTGAGCATCTGTTGTATGACCTGAAGCTGAGCGGTGCCCGTGAAGATCTCATGAAGACGCACCGCGTGCAGCTTTTCCGCTGGCGGCCTCACGGGCCATCTCGAGGTTGGCCATTTCCTTCACATCGCAACTGACCCTGGTTCCGAAAGCGCGAACGCGCTCGTGCCTGTCCGCTTTCCCCTCCCTTCCGCGCACATGGAGGTGCGGCCGAAGCGAGTGGAGTTTGTCCGTCTCGCCGGCCCTTTCTCACGACGAGTTGGTCCGTTGTCGTGCAGGCAACCGGTCTAAGTGCGCTTCGCCTCCAGTCCCTCCGCCTGCGCGAACCGTCGTAGCGAGTCCTTTACATCCGGAGGATCCATGGCTCAGCAGAAGAAGCCCGGAGGGGCGCTTACACTCGAAATTCCTATCGATGCCTCCCAGATCGAGGGCTTCACAGCCGATCAGAAACTCAAGGTCGTTGCCCGCGGCGGAGGGGAGCTCCAATCCGCATCCATCAAGATGGGCAAGTCCGGAAAGGGCAGCGCCAAGATCTCCTTCAAGAAGGCACCGCCTTCGGTCCAACTCTTCGTGGGGCCTGACGGGCTGGAAGACGATGAGATTGCGGGGATGGACACACTCACTCAGAAGGTCTCTGCTCGCATGTTGGGTGCGGGTGGGACCATCCGTCTGAACCCAATCCTGATCCCGCCGTTCTATTGGCACTGGTGGCTGCGCTGGTGTCGGGAATTCACGGTTCGGGGACGCGTGGTCTGTGCCGATGGGACGCCGGTCCCGGCCGCAGAAGTTTGTGCGTTCGACATCGATGGTTGGGCCTTCTGGCACTCCAAGCAGCAAGTCGGGTGCGCCACCACCGACCAGAACGGTACGTTCGAGCTGAGCTTCCGTTGGTGCTGCGGCCTGTGGCCGTGGTACTGGTGGCAGCGGCGTGTTTGGGAGTTCGACCCGGGCTTGGCCGGTCTCTTCGGCTCGGCAACTCGCATGAACCCGGATCTGGTGCTTGACCCGCCCACCGGACAACCCAGCCTAAAGCCGTTTGCCACACTGCTCCGAGACACTGGGCTCGACACGAACTCGCCGTTAGGAGCGGACGATCTAGCTGGACTGGAGACGGTACGGCTGAGCCTCGTCGAGCGCCTTGGTGTGCAGCCTGAGCTGGAGCGTCTCGGCATCTGGCCATTCCGGCCCTGGTATCCGTGGCGAGACTGCGCGCCGGATTTGATCTTTCGCGTCACTCAGGACTGCGGACAACCCGGCACGGTCATCCTCAACGAAGGGTACTTCGATACACGCTGGAACGTGCCCACCGACCTGTCGGTCACCCTTGTGGCCAACGACCAAGCGTGCTGCATCGAGGGTTGCACCGAGCCTCCTTGTGACGACGAAGAGTGCCTGCTGGTCACGTCCGTATGCGGCTACACCATCGACCGAATCGGCGGGAACACAGGAGCGCCCGTCGGTCCAGTTGGCTACGCCCTGCCGGGGAACGTGGTTGCCGGCGCTCACGCCTACAATGGAGACCGACCGTTCGCCGGTGTGGTCAACGTTGCCAAGAACGGCTCGGACATGCTCGGAGTCGACTACTACGAGATCGAGGTCAATGGTGGATCGGGGTGGACGCCGCTCCCATTCGGGTGGGCCCACAACATCTCGCGATCATGGTTGCAGACCGACGGTGTGACGTGGACCAGCGGCGCGGTTCCCTTCAACTGGGATAACACGCTCGTGCCGGGACACACGCTCATCGAGAGCCGTGAGCACTTCGAGGTCAACGGACCCTACAACGACTGGTTCCCGCCCGGCGTGCCGGGGAGCAGCCGGTTCTGGACCTCCAACAAGTACCTGCTCATGTCGCTCGACTCCACGAAGTTCAACGACGGCACCCATCGCTTCCGAGTGGTCGGTTGGGAGTCGGTTGGGGGGGTGATCCAGAACCCGCAGGTGGTGCCGATTTGCGGCACTCAGTTGGACAACGAGCTGGTACTCACGTTCGACAACCGGGTGATCGATCCGGCCACGCACGATCCCACGCACCTTTGCGGATCCGTGCATACCTGCACCGCGGAGCCGGATACCCATTTCGTAGCGGTACGGATCAACGGGAACAACGTCGCACCCTGCGATACCGTGCCCTCGGGCCCCGGCACGCTCGAGATCGACTTCATGGTGTTGGATCCGGACGAGCATTTGGGCGGATACAGCCTAATCGCTACGTACGGGCTGAACCAATCCCGCAACTTGTTGTCCCTGCCGGGTGCGACCGTCACATCGCTGGTTCCAGGCCTACAGTCGGGCTGGGAAGCCAGTCCGGTGTCTACAGAGGGCACATACGGGGTGGCGCTGTCCCAGGGGGCCGTGGCGCCCAACTGGAGGGGCGGAACGTTCCAACTGCGGGTGCCTTTGGTCGAGGCGTTCCCGGATCCCTGCTGCTATCAGTTGGAGTTGCGGGGCTGGAAGCGCACGGTGGTGGGATGCAATTCGAACTACAGTCACCGGAACCTGAGCGAGTACACGCTCGGAGTGGGTGTCTGTCCGTGACGTGAGGAATCACCGGAGGGTCCGTGCCGGCAGGCGCGGCCCCTCCGCCTCTTCATCAAGTCGAGCGAGGTGCCATGGGGTTGTATGGTGTGGTTCTGGGAAGCTTAGCAGTATGGCGAATAAGCCATCTTTTCACTGCTGGGCGCGGGCCCTGGCATGTGTTCGAGCGCGTGCGTAGCGGTGTTGGCGACGGGTTCTGGGGCGAGCTGCTTCACTGCGTGTATTGTGCGAGTCTGTGGATCTCGGCACCGCTTGCTGTTTGGTTGGGCGGAGACCTACGCGAGCGGATGTTGTTGTGGCCCGCCCTCTCGGCCGGGGCTCGAACGCCTGCACGCACTCGGCTCGACCCTCTCCCGAGAGCCGCCTGGTCTACCGATTCCCCAAGCCTGACATCCACGGCCGCACCGAGCTGCTGCTCACGCCCCTCGAGCTCCTCGACGCCCTCGCCAAGTTCGTTCCGCCCCCGCCAGTGCATCGACACCGCTACCACGGTGTGCTGGCTCCGAATGCCAGGCTCAGGCCCCACGTGGTGGCATTCGGTCGGCCCGAGCTCGTGTCCGAGCAGCCAGCAGCCGAGGGCGATGTCGCCTCACCTAGCCCATCCGCCGAGCCCACCCCCGCTCCGGCCTCGCCCGCGAAGATCCGCTGGGCCGTCCTACTCGCTCGCATCTACGACGTGCTGCCGCTGCTCTGTCCCGCCTGTGGCGGTGAGATGAGGATCCTCGTGTTCCTCACCGATCCGCTCGTCGTCTCCGCCATCCTCCTCCACCTCGACCTCCCCCACACACCGACGCCCCTCTCGCCCGCCCGCGGGCCACCCCAGAGCGATCTCCTCACCGGGCTCCTCGATCAGACACCGGCCTGCGACCCCACCTGAGCCCGAGCCCATGCCCGACTTCGAGTTCGACCAGTCCACGCCCGACGACTTCGATCTCTGAGGCTCCCGAATCCGGCCGGCCAGCCGGGGATTCTCCTCCCAGCGTCCTTCCCGCCCATCCGCGCATCTCGCCGGCCCACTACCACACCCTGAGCTCTCGCCGCCGATCGCCGCTCTCTCGCGCCCGCGTCGCCCCCCGCCTCCTCGTCTCCCCTGCTCTGCCTCGTCACCTCGTGCCCCATCCCACCTCGCTTCCAGCCACGAAAGGCCCTTTGAACTTCCTATCCGTACAGATGACAAGTAGACAAAGGGACCGAGGGAAGCCCTCGGTCCCTTCAACTATTCCCGGTGGTTTCCGGTCAATGCTACGAAGCTGGTGGCAGGAAGACGGAGACCCACCAGCACCCGCAGGCAGAGTTGCCGGTGGGAATCCGGAACTCGTTCGGTAGAGTTGCTGGGTCGAGCCCACCATGAGGTGCCACAGCGAGGTGAACCTCGGCGGTAGCCGGTGCCTCCAGCGCTGCCCATCGGAATGGTGTCTCACCCGTGGCGATGCGACCCGCGATGTTGAGTTGATTACCGCTCGCGGGGTGACCCCCCAAGTTGTAGGCGCCACCCCGGGCTGGCTTGTCGGTTCCCAAGTCATCGCCGTTACAGGGGCCTGAACACAGTTCGGGATAGTTGAAGACGAAAGCCCACAAAGTGAAGACCTCGGGATGGCCCGACGTGTAGCCGCTAGGGAGCGTGTAGGTACCGGGTACCGGCGTAGGCATACGGATCGAAGCGCTAAGGCCGTGCGGCTGTCGGTTTAGTCTGGCGCCGTTTGCCGAGTAGACGCCGAGTCCGCCCTGAGCCATGACGTCCGCGTACTCTACTCCACCCCCGACCGGGGCGAGCGCGCCTGCGAGAGCTACGTCAGTCGCACCGTCATATCCGGGGTCGGTGATCGCTGAGTCGTCGCACGCGGAGCAGACAACGCCCAGGGAGAAGACGAGGGCGAGGGATCTGCCGGGAAAGCTGCGAACCTGATTCATTCTGGTTCTCCTATCGAGTCTCTTGGGAGCAATCCCCGCGTCGTCCGCCAGGAGCGGACAGACCAGGGAGGGGGTCGTCGATACGAGGCGCAGAAGCTCGTCCGCAGGGCTCAAACGCCCTGGATCACATGTGATCCGAGCTTCTTTTGCGAAGTCGCGCTAACGCTTGAGTGCTACCTAGTATCAGGCGCCCCCAGCATCTCGACCAGATCAGTCCACGAAGACACGTGCGTCGCAAAGCGCAGTGTGAATCTCCGCTCGCTCTCCGCCGCGAATCGGTAGAGATGTGGCACAGTCTCTCGTAGGATTTGCATCAGGTTAATGCGGTCGTCCGCGAAGTGAGTGATGGGGAGTTCGTCGCAGATCGGCCTCTTTCCAGCGCGTTCGCGACAGAAGCGCACGTGCTCTGGCGACAAGCCGGTAGTTTGGTAGAAGTCCGACGCGTGGAGCCAGTCGCGCGTGTGGCGCTCCATCGCCTCGCCTGCCTTGGAGACAATCCAGAGCCGACCAGAACTCAGCTCGACGAGAGCTAAGGGTGATGACCTGCAGAGGTGCGAATGCGGCCTACATACGAATGCACCTAAACTGCGCTGAATGCCGACGGTGGTGCAAGCGGAACTCGCACTCCCGAGACACTCCTTGGTCGAGTCTTGGGAGACTAGTTGAACGGCGGGGCAACCAGATGCTGCCGAGAGGGTCGGAGTCGCTAAAACCGGGATCGTTGAATGCCTGCCACCGGGCGCGCGTCAGCCAGTTGGGCCCTATGCATGTACCAGCGGTCTGCCACGGATTGAAGACAGTCGCGAAACGTTCCACACAGATGGTCGGCGCCAACCGGCGCGTTCTCAGCTCGGCGGTCCAAATCCGACTCGGTTAGCGAGTCGATCGACGACGATGGCGCGACTTGGCTACCCTCTTGACCGCGCATCGCGATGCCTCGGAAATCTCATGCGGCTAGGCTCCTTCAGGGAAGCGGTTGTTGCGACACCGAACATCGCGAACCTCCACCGCCTTCAGCTTCCCACTGCCCAGATCCGCCCGCCACGCGAAACGCTCCGGGCGCATGAAGCGAGCATCACTGTTCCAGAGTACGTATGCCGCGATCTGCTGATCTCGTCGATCCCTGCACGACAAAATCAGCCGTTGCCCCCGTTCAAGGGGGGGCAACAGGACACCGTCCCGAATCTCGAACACTGGATGGGCGCTCCGCATCCGCACTCGGCCAGAGGCATCGACCTCCTCCTTCACAACCCGCTCAACGGCCTCGGAAAGCACTAGCACTGGTCTACCCCGAACTCGCAAGGAACTCAGAATCCAGGGAAGGGAGTCAACTGGACGATCAGCATGTCGTATGAGAGAACCCGCGAGGTCCTCAATCTCCCGTGGCAAGCTGGGGTGACGGAGACCGATCAGTTGCGGTACCTCGACTGGCTCAGCGTAGTTCGTCGTTGCCTCGATCATTGCCATGCTGTCGGGGGTGAGTCCCTGATTACCGGGCGACAGCGTCACTCCAGAGTAATCGCACCCTACCGCGCACAGACAAAGCAGCGTGGTATGGCTTACAGCGGCTCCCCAAGGCGTCCAGGCGTCCGCTGTCACAGTCAGCCTCTCAACTGGCCGATTCGGGTCGCGTCATCACGGTGAGCGACGGCGGCGCCTTCGGCGGTGCGCCGCCGCTTGACGACTACGGCGACGTTTGCGGGCAGCCTCACGCCGGTCCCTGGCTCGCTCCAGAAACTCTCGGAGGTCTGGCCTGAGTCGCGCCCCAATCGGTGACGACTCTGAGGACCCGCGTCATGGGGATGTGTCGACGCGGACGTTGGTCGTGTGACTCCGATGCGACCGGAGGTCGCGAACGGGATCAACATCGCTAGAAAGCGGTGTCTCGTCATCAGGCTCCTTCTCCGAAGATGGCTGCCCGGCTATGGCATCACCTCTGGAAGAAATGTGCCCGAGGGAGTGCACGAGACTTCAATGCCTCAGGAGGGGGGTTCCCGGCGCCGTTTACGATCCAGATCAGAACGCGATCCTCCCCCAGAAGGGACATTCGAGTTCCGCATTCGCGACGCGGGGGATACCAGCATTCGCATCAGACCCGACCGAGAACCCGATGCAGGCGAACCGTGTCACGCTTTCCACGAACCTCCACAAGTTCAAGCGGCTCCACCTGGATCCACACGAATCGTCTCGACCGCCACGAAGGCGCGCATACTCAGGGCATTCACCCGCCATCGCTTCGAGCGCCCAAACCTCTCCAACACGTCCCGTAGCTCATCGTGCGGAATCCCGAACAACCGGCCATGCACACCGTCCACATCTCCCGCTGCGATCAGGGCGTTGACGATCGCCTCTTCCGTCGCCTCGACGGTCGCACGGAAGAAGTCGCTCATCCACGGATTGGGCACGGTCGTCACCTGGGTGCCGTCGGTCCATGTCGAGCAGTCGGGGCGTAGGAGGGCGGCATGTTGAAGGCCTGCCATTCGTCCCAGGGATCCAAACGACGCGGTCCAGCCGAGAATGCCGATCAAGACGCCTGCATCCATCGAGTTTCGCTGTCTTTCGGAAGAGCTTCATCGGTTGGCCTAAGGCCGCCCAGAGCTGCCAGCCGTGCTCAATCCACTGAGGAGTACAGAATTGAAGGAAGGACTCCCTCAACGGCCTCGGGAGGATAGCCAGCGGTACACACCCCGAACGTTCATAGGGAACCAATCGTCATACCGGCCCCAATGCCCGTACGAGGGTAGGCGCACGCGTTCCGCGGCCTGATCTTCACTGAGCCCTTCCTCGATCGCGGAGGTGACCGCAGCCCTAAGGTCGTCGTAGTAGGCGATCTGTCTCTGAATGGACGCGCGATCTCCGGTTGGGCCATGTCCGAATACGATCGTCTCAAAGGGGATCTCGAGCAGCCCAGTGACTGCGTCGAAAAACTCAGGGAACTGCCAACTCGCGAGGTCCTGATATCCCATGCGATCGCGCGCGACGAAGTCCACCGCAAAAGCCACGCGAGTGTCGGGGATGAATGGGACGATGATATTGTCGGTGTGGCTCGGCCCCAGGTAGTGGAATTCGATGACCCGCCCGCCGGGCTGAATACTTAGTCGCTCAGCGAAGGTGACGGTCGGCATGGGCTGATCCGCGCTTCCACGCGCGGCGATCGCAATGGCGGCTCGTTCGTGCGCGATGATCGGGGCGGCGTCCTGCCCCATCGTCTCGAGTAGGGCGGCGGCGCCCGTTGCGTGATCGGCGTCGCTGTGGCTATAGGCGATGGCCGCGATCGGCAAGCCTGGCGCGATCCGCTGAATCTCCATCGCGAAGCGCTGGGCGGCCTCCACCCCGATCGGATCGACCGCAACCACACCGCCATCCGTTACCACGAAGAGTCCGTTATGACCGATCCAGCGGAACTGGTAGACGCCTTCCCCGATCTCAGTGGTTTCGTAGTCCTGGGATGCCGCTGGTGTTACGGCCAGGGCTAAGGCCAGGGAGAGTAACCCGATGACACGAACTCGCTTCATCTCGATCTCCAGTACATGGGCAACACGGCCGAGGGTAGATCCGAGTTCCTGCCTAGACCACAGCGGAGCCAGTCGGCGAGAAGTTGGAGCGAACGTAGTGACAGGAACCGGAAACCGATAGAAGGGGACACCTCCCCCACGGGTGGCCCGGATGCTGGTGTGCAACCACCGAAGCGAGAGGCATCCTCTCCGGCCTATCGTCCAACACCAGCAGCAAACGCGCGTTAGGCTGAAAGCCGACGGCGTCAGCCGCCACGTGGGAAGGGGTAAGGTCAACCGGAGGGTAAGATCGTCCGCGCAAACGCAGCCTTGATCTTCCACATCGGTCGTCCCGACTGCTTCAACCGCTTGTACATTACGGACGGGCTGGGAGGTAGAGCTTACAGCATTTCCGACTACAGGAACCTGTAAACAACGTCTGTTGACTCCCCTGTAAACCACGTCCCTTACCGGTCACTCCCTGCACACTGCGGCCGGAGTGCGAAGGCCAGCTAGCGTCTATGACTGTAGATTGGGTCCCAGACATCGGTTCTGATGACGGCACCAACGAGCGCGCCGATACCGCCGAAGGGGATGGCGAAGACCAAGGGCGCCTTGATGTAGTCACTCCCGAGAGGATCGTCGGACACCGCGCGCACGAGTAGGATGCCAGATACGGCTCCCGTGATTGCGCCAATCTTGAGGCCGGTGCCCCAGCGACTCATGCTGCCTCCGTAGGCCTCGACGCTTTCCAGATCTACAAGCTGGAAATCGGAGGAAGCGTCGGTCGTCGTTCGAGCGACGGCGAACGGATCCCCTGCGCGGACTAAGGAAGCTGAAAAGCGTACGCGTCCATCGTCGGGCCGGTGCCTGAGGCGCGTCGAAGCGGTGGTTAAGCCGAGGCGGGACAGCGCCTGGTCGATGCTGGGAGGCGGCCCCGCCAAGCTGGTGATCCGGAGCATTGTGCCGAGGCGAGGCCAGCGCACATCCTGCCCGAGGACGCCCTGGGGAATTGAGAACCCGCAGACTAGCAAAAGCACGAACCGGATCTCATGTCGTAACCCGCTCATAGTCTCCGTCAGTCGTGATGGGACAGCCCGTCGAGTTTCTGAGATGCTTTCTAACGGTACTTCGTTTCTACTGCACTAAGAACCAACATAGGCGCCGGCGCTTCCCCTGAACAACTCAGTGGCTGTAGCAAACGATTGTCAGGAGGCTCCGGCTCTAGCCTCGCTTGGCTCGGAAGCGCACTCCGCGCAACCCCTTGAAATCGGCGTCCTGGGTCCACAGCGTTGCCCCGTGAACCTGCGCGGTGGAATAGATGATGGAGTCCGCCATAGGCAGGCGATGCTCCAATGCGACCTCCGCCGCGGTGAGCGCTAGAGCTGCATCCAGTTCGACCTGCCGACCGCGTTGTAGCCCGCCGATCGCTCGGAGCGCGTCATCCGCGCCCCGCTCTCGTAGGACGTGGCGGTAGACCTCGAACACGATGAGCGAAGGGACCAGCAGCTCGCCGGCGTCTTCGATCGGCGGGCCGAAGTACCGCGCGTTGGGACCGCCAACGAAATACTCGATCCACCCCGAGGAGTCGACGACGTTCAAATCCGGTCGTCGTCGCGTTCGAGCTTTGAGGGCATCCCCTTCAGAAACCCACGCAACCGCTCAATCGGTTCGACCGGCACGAGTTCGATCCTTCCGCCCACCGCCAATGCCTGAACCTTCTGACCCGGCGACAATCCCAGGCGCTCCCGGACATCCTTCGGGATCACGACTTGGTATTTGGACGAGACTGTGACGACGGTCATTCCACGACTCCTGTATCGATCGATGTATCGTCTTACAGTACAGCCACCGGGAGGTTCCCGGCAGATCGAGAGGGGGTGCGCTTGCCTTCCGGGACGTTGTATACTAAGTATACATTATACTGAGTATACAAGGAGGCGAGATGACCACGCGGCGGGCCGAACTGGGAGAACTGGAGACCCTGGTCATGTTGGCCGTGCTGCAGCTCGGACGTGCAGCCACGGGAATGGCGGTCCGAGATGAGGTTGCGAATCGGGGCGGTCGACAATTGAGCCGAGGCGCGACCTACGCCACCCTCAGTCGCCTGAGTCGAAAGGGTTTCCTCGCCCCTCTTCCCAAGGAGGCCGCCGCCGGAGGCCGTGCGACGAATCACTTCCAACTCACCGAAGAGGGTCTGGCGGTGCTCCGCACCACGCAGCGAAACCTGCTCCAGATGAGGAGCGGCCTAGAAGCGATCCTCGACGCCGGCTGAACGGATGGGCACGCGTGGTCTGCTGATTCGGCTCGCTCGAGCCCTCGCAATGCGCGTCGTAGACGACGGGCTGTGGCCGCTGCTCGACGATGAGCTGCGAACGGAGATCGCTGAGCGCGAAGCAGCAGGTCGGCCAGGCGTCCGTGCGTCCTGGTGGGGGGCCGGCCAGTACCTGTGGGTTGCGGGACGGGTTGGTCTCGAGCGTTGCCGGTCTGCACTTGCGCGCTTCGTCTCGTTGGGAAGCTGGGTGAGCGGTGGTTGGGGTTTGGATCTGAAGGTCGCTCTAAGGCTGCTCCGCACCCGTTCCGGAACTGCAGCCACCATCATTGCGACCCTGGCGCTCGCCGTAGGCGCCACGACTACGGTGTTCAGCATCGTCGACGGCGTGCTGCTGAGGCCGCTTCCCTATCCTGAACCCGATCGGCTCGTGCGAGTCTGGCAAACGCGTGAGGACTGGCGGAGCGCCGCAACTGCTCGAATGCGCGAGTACGCGGATCGCATGCCAGTGCTCGCCCCCACACTTCGCGAATGGTCGGGCTCCGATCTCGGCTTCGAAGCGTTGGGGGCTTACCTCGATGCGTCCTTCGTGCTGCAAAGGGACGATCGCGCCGAGGTCGTTCGTGGCCAGGAAGTCACTACGGCGTTTCTCGACGCCTTGGCGGTGGTGCCCACGGTCGGTAGGGGACTCCGAGACTCCGATGAGCCCCTGGACGCGCCCAGGGTCATGCTCGTCAGTGAGCAATTCCGGTCCAGCTATCTTGGGAACCAGCGCGACCCTATCGGTACGGAGTTGATCCTGGACGGATTGCCCCACACGGTCGTCGGAGTCATGCCCGACGGGTTCTCGGTGCCTCGCGGAGACATGGTGACCGAGCCCATGCCGGGAACGCCGCAACTTTGGATACCGCTCAGCGCGGAAGCCTGGTACGGGGATAGCTCCATCAATGTCATCGGGCGCCTGCGTTCTGGCGTGTCTTTGGCCACCGCGACCGAGCGTCTGGCCGCTAAGCAGGCCGCGATGGCAGCCGACAACCCGGGGAGTCATCAAGACCGAGGGGTGCGCGTGCTCCCGCTTTTGGACGCCCTGGTAGTGGACGTAAAGTCGACCTTGTGGTTCTTGCTTGCGGCAGTGGGGCTCGTGCTCTTGGTCGCAACCGTGAACATCGTGAACCTGCTCACGGCTTCGGGCCTCACTCGGAGGCACGATCTGGCAGTTAGGGGCGCTTTGGGGGCGGGGCCGGGACGACTCGCCCGCGGCCTATTCGTGGAGAGCGCCTTGCTCACCGCACTGGGAGGAACCGGCGGGATGTTTGTTGCGTGGGCGGCACTCCCGGTCTTGCTGCGTTTCCTCCCCGTAACCGTGCCCAGGCACGACGGGATCGGCATGAGCACGCCGGTGCTCCTCTTTGGTCTGCTGATCACCTGCGGCGCGACCATCGTGGTAGGCATCCTTCCCGCACTGCTGAACGGTCGGGCTGAGCCACAGGAGGTCATTCGTTCTTCCGGGAGAGCGGCCACAGCCAATCGCACCGCTCGACGAATTCGTTCAGCCCTGGTGATGGCCGAGGTGTCGTTGGCGTTCATTCTGCTGGTCGGCGCGGCGCTTCTCGCCAACAGCTATCATCGGCTGTCGTCCGTAGAGCGAGGCTTCACGACGGACGGACTGGTCACCCTACGGGTTGAGCCTGACCCCGCGGTCTACCCCGGTTGGGAAGGCATGCAAGCATTCAACGCAGCACTTCGCGCCCGATTCGAAGAGATCCCCGGCGTCACTGCCACCGTGGTGAACAACGTGCCGCTCACGGGTGAGATGGCAGGCACCAGGATCTCAGTCGATCGAGACGGAGATCTCGTCGTGGGCTCCACGCTGCTCTCGGTCGGGTCCGAAAACTACTTCTCAGTAGTGGGAATACCGCTCGTGTCGGGTCGGGCCTTTGGCGACCACGATACCGAATCCACCCCCGCCGTAGCCATCGTGAACCAGACGTTCGCACAAGAGTTCTGGCCCGGCGATGACCCCGTCGGGCAACGCCTCCTGGGTGATGACGGATGGACGACGGTCGTAGGGGTCTCCGCTGACGTGCGTCATCAGGGACTCGACCTGGCAGTTGATCCCAAGGTGTACCTACCCAGTTCCCAATCCCGCCGGGACGCCTACCAATGGGTGCTTCGCGTGCGGAGCGATCTTCCTGATGCGATCCGGCGGGCGACTGATGCAGTCGCGGCGCTTTCGCCGACCACGCCCGTCAGCCGGGTACTGGTCCTCGAGCAGGCCATCGACGAGTCTGTAGCGGTCCCCCGTTTCCGCACTTTCCTGATCGGGGCTCTAGCTGTCTTGGCTGCGGTGCTCGCCCTCCTGGGTGTGTACGGAGTCCTGTCTTTCGCCGTGAACCAACGTACCAAGGAACTTGGGGTCCGGATCGCCTTGGGCGCTCAACCCGGCCGGTTGATCCGCGGTGTGGTGATGTCAGGGCTCAGTCTGGCCGCCGCCGGCATCGCGGTTGGGCTCCTGGTCGCGTGGCGGATTGGGCCGGCGTTGTCTGAATTTCTCTTCGAAGTCACTCCGACCGACCTCGCTACTTACTCGATCATCGTCCTTGGACTCTTGGCGGTCAGTGCGGCAGCGGCTTACCTGCCTGCTCGACGCGTAGCGTCAGTTGACCCCACTTCGGTACTGAACAGCGAGTGAGCCTCGGAGCGGCGGCCAGCTTTCTGCCGGCACTCACGGCGACGAAGGCCGCTCCGTCGGGGAGTCTGGTGGAGGAGTAGGCCGCGCCACCGTCACGTGGTAGATCGTTTGCTGGCGTTCGTAGATGACGATGACTAGGCCGTCTCGTTGCGCTTCAGTCAGCACATCGCTGAAGATGGCACCCAGCTCGCGAGACTTGCGGGCCGACACAGACTCGAGCGCGAGGTTCGCAAGGCGCTCCATCTGCGGTTTCAGTTCGGGAGGGACACCCTCGAACAGCTCGTCGGGTAGCTCGGCGGGCGGCGCGAAAGCCGCGTAGGAGATGTCGACGGTGGTCCCAAACTCGTGCGAACTCACGCCGGCGGCTGCGTTGCTGTTCGTAAGGCGGAGGTCGGCCTGTTGCTCCGCGGTACGCAGCGCACTCGTGATCTCGAAGCGGTACAAGGGCAGGCCCAGCTCGGTCAGTTGCGCCTCGAACTGCTCCCCGATCTCCTCGAGCGCCGCCACCATGGCGGGTACGAGTAGCGTCCGGGGACGGCGGCCGCGAACGATCCAGTGCCGGGTGCGCCCCAGCAACGGTACCAAGAGCCCCGCGGTCGCCAGCGAATCCACGGCGGCCCGATTGACGGCGCGCACACCAATGGCGCGCGCCCGCCGGACCTGGGCCGTCCTGCTCGCTCGCATACAGTGAGATCGCGTTTCACGAGGCCCATGACCTGACGCCCAATCACATCGCTCAGGTGGAGTCCGTCGTCCAGAAACGGGTCCTTCGCTACTTCCGGCGCCAAGGACTCCTCGACGAGCTCGATGCCGCCGGCATGCTGACCTGGCAGGGCTCGGGCGGGTTCTTCGCACTCCGTGCTCAGGTGCCTTCGGCGTTCAGCGTCGACGCTTCCGTGCGCATCGAGGCCGAGGACCGGGCGGGCATCGAGCGACTCGTCCGCTACTGTGCCCGTCCGCCGTTCGCGCTCGAACGGCTGCACGCGCTCGGCTCGACCCCCTCCCTCGCCTCACCCGAGAGCCGCCTGGTCTACCGATTCCCCAAGCCCGACATCCACGGCCGCACCGAGCTGCTGCTGACGCCCCTCGAGCTCCTCGAGGCCCTCGCCGAATTCGTTCCGCCCCCACGAGTGCATCGACACCGCTACCACGGCGTCCTGGCTCCCAATGCCACGCTCAGGCCCCACGTGGTGGCATTCGGTCGACCCGAGCTCGTGTCCGAGGAGCCAGTAGCCGAGGGCGATGTCGCCTCACCCAGCCCATCCGCCGAGCCCGCCCCCGCTCCGGCCTCGCCCGCGAGAGCCGAGCGGCCGCAGCGCACTCCGCGAAGCGCCGCTCCGGGTCTTCCGCGAGACGATCGAGGATCGCCCCGAAGGGGCGACCGGAGATCCATCCGCTGGGCCGTCCTGCTCGCTCGCATCTACGACGTACTGCCGCTGCTCTGTCCCGCCTGCGGCGCTGAGATGAGGATCCTCACGTTCCTCACCGATCCGCCCCTCGTCTCCGCCATCCTCCTCCACCTCGACCTCCCCTACAAACCGCCGCCCCTCTCGCCCGCCCGCGGGCCTCCTCAGAGCGATCTCCTCACCGGGCTCCTCGATCAGACACCGGCCTTCGACCCCGCCGAGCCCGAGCCCATCCCCGACTTCGACTTCGACCAGTCCACGCCCGACGACTTCGATCTCTGAGGCTCCCGAATCCGGCCGCCCAGCCGGGGATTCTCCTCCCAGCGCCTTCCCGCCCATCCGCGCATCTCGCCGGCCCATTACCACACCCTGAGCGCTCGCCGCTCGCTCGCCACACTCTCACGCCCGCGTCGCCCCCCGCCTCCTCGGCTCCCCTGCTCTGCCTCGTCACCTCGTGCCCCTTCCCACTTCGCTTCCAGCCACGAAAGGCCCCTTTGAACTTCCTATCCGTCCATCGAGCTGCGGCGCCGACCGACTTCGACCGGTCGAGGATCGCGGTTGTGAGCGAGCGCATGGAGGTGGCGGCCGGAAGCCCGGCCGAAGATGGAAACCAGGGTCGCCTCGTCGAGGTCGGCCACCTGACCCACGGTGGTGATGCCGATCCGGTGTAGCTTCGCACCCGTCTTCGCACCTACTCCCCAAAGCCGCTCCACGGGGAGGGGATGAAGGAACTCGAGTTCGCCCTCCGGCGGCACCAACAGCAGACCGTCGGGCTTGGCCACGCCGCTCGCCACCTTCGCGAGGAACTTGGTACGGGCGATGCCGACCGTGATGGGCAGGCCCACCTGGTCCCGGATCTGCTCGCGCAGTCGCCGCGCAATTTCCAGGGGCGTTCCCACGCTTCGCTCCATGCCCCGCGCGTCCAGGAACGCCTCGTCGATCGACAGCCCCTCGACCGCCGGAGTCGTGTCGTCGAACACGTCGAAGACCGCACGGCTCGCCTCGGAATAGGCCGACATGCGGGGTGGCACCAACACGGCGTGCGGACACAGCCGGCGGGCCTGCTTGCCCCCCATCGCGGTGCGGACCCCGTAGGCCTCGTAGCTCGCCGCCAGGATCACGCCCGCGCCCACGATCACCGGCCGGCCCCGAAGTCGGGGGTCGTCCCGCTGCTCCACGGATGCGTAGAAGGCATCCAGGTCGGCGTGGAGGATCGAAGCGTCGGCTCGCATGCTGGAGGGTCGCACGAGAGGGGTGGGTTACGCCACTTACGGGCTGCGGCCGCCCCTCATCGCGCCGAGGTGGTCAGAGCCACCCCCCGAGGAGATCCAGAACGACCTACACACGCTCGGCAGTGCGCTCGGTCTTCAGGGTCAGCCGACGACGAACCTGCACGCTACCTCGGCCTCGGTGAGTGAGGTGGTGGCCGGAGAGTACGACTTGTTCAGCCCCTCGACAGGGCAACGTGCGCTTGGACGGTCGTTGACTGTGTGGAGTGATCCTACGGCCACTGTCGGCAGGGTGGTGTTGCCTCTCCCGGAGGAGTTCGCCGCGGCCAAGGACGCTCTGGACCAACTAGTGATTGCGGTCCGCATCGACGCCCCGACCTAGAATGCGTCCGCGGTTGCGGCGGGGGTGGCAACGCGACGGGCACGTACACGGTGACAGGCCAACGCCATCGTAGTCACTGGCGATCAGGGGCGCGCTGTGTACGACTATGCGATGCAGGGCGCAGACACGCCTTCGTCGCCGGAGGCAAGACCTACCTCCGCTGATCCAGCCCGTAGGTGTACGCTTCGGCCGACGGGTATGCCGTGCGTCCGCCAGGTGCAAAGGTGTCCCCTCCGCAGCCGCGACGTCGCGTCCCATTACGAGGCCCCCCGGGGTCGGGAGTCCACCCGCTGAGAGCCGATCCCGTCCCTGACCCACCTACGCTGGCCTCCGTCCGCACCGCGTATGCTGCGCTGCGAAGGAAGCGGCTCTCAGGCCACCTGGAATCCCACCATGTCCTTTGAGCTCACACCTCTGGTCCGAGTCCGTCGCGACGAGAGCGGCAAGGTTCGACATCTTCATCACCTACAGGCGCCCTACCTTGGAGAGGGCCTGGTCCGGCCCCGCATCGGCGAACTCACGGCCGCGTACCTGGCCGACGTCGCTCCCTTCTACGAGTGGCCCGCCGACACGCTGGAAAACGTCTTCCAACCCCCCGGCGACAGCCCGCGTCGAGAATCGACGCGGCTACGTTCGGTGGACCAGAAGTCGATCGCTGGGACGGCCGTCTTCGGGTTCCAACAGACGGAGATCGGGATCCCCGTTTGGGACGCCCACGTCACCGTGCGCGTGCAGGAGGATCCGCAACGCGTCACCAGTTCAGACAACGGCCTTCACTATGACGTGAAGGTCAAGCGCCCGACCAAGAACGCCACATACCTGCCGGACACCGACAACGTGTATGGCGTGGTCGACGGCATGGTCACGAAGGCCAAGGGCAAGCTGGTCAAAATCAACCGCCAGCGCCTCCTCGTCTACCAGTTCGCCCGCGCACAGCGCCTGGACCCGGAATCGAGCCAGCCGATTGGGGTCGTGGAAGGAAGCGGGGCTCCAACCCTCCCGCTTCCGGCACTGCCGCGAACGATCCGGGAGGGACAATACTACGTCGTCACCGAGGTCCTGTTCAGCACGAATCTAGGTCCTTGGACTCGACTCCACTGGCGCGCGATGCTCGAAGTAGAGACGGGCGCGGTACTCTACCTGCGCGCCTTCGTCTCCGCCGCCTTCGGTAATGTATTCTCTGCGGACCCCATCACGTTGACAGGGAACGCAGCCCTCGACGCCTGCACTGCGGCCGGGACGCTCGATCCGCTGACGGACGTGGTGACGCTCCCCGGCCTCACACCTCCGGCCGCAGGCGATCCGCAGCCCCTCGATGGCGAGTACGTGACGCTGGGCGAGCTATCGACGCCGACCATTGCGGGTCCGGAAGCGACGCTGCCGACGGGGAACTTCTCTTTCTCGAGTCCCACCGACGACTTCGCCGCGGTGAACACCTACTACCATTGCGACGCCCTCTTTCGGCTCATGGTCGAGGAAATGGGGTTCGATCTCGCGACCTACTTCCCCGACACGGTCTTCCCACTGACCGTCGACCACCGGGACGAATCGCTGGGGACGGTCAACGCCCGCGGCTACGGCAACGCTCTCGGCAACGGAGCCGGAGGCATGGGGTTCAACCTCATCGAAGCAGGCTGTGACCTGGGCATTTCATCCGACCTTCGGGTCGTTCTGCACGAGTTCTGTCACGAGTTGCTCTGGGAGCATGTCAACGGCCCCAACTTCGGGTTCGCGCACAGTGCCGGTGACTCGCTGGCTGCGATTCTGTTGGATCCAGACTCGCAGGCCCCAGACCGATTCCTGACGTTTCCATTCGTGCCGCTCATCACCCGTCGGCACGATAGAGATGTGACCGCCGGTTGGGCTTGGGGCGGCACGATGGCCGACAACGGCTATCAGAGTGAGGAGATCCTCTCGACGACGCTGTTCCGGGTGTACCGCTCGGTCGGGGGTGACTCCGCCGATCTCTGGCGACGTGAGCACGCAGCTAGCTTTCTTGCTTACCTGATCATCAAGGCGATCGGGATGTTGACCGCGACGACCACCGATCCCGAGGTGTATGCCTCTGCACTGATGGACTCGGACGCGGACACGCCGGTGTTCGAAGGAGTAGCAGGCGGCGGCGTGCACAAGGTCATCCGTTGGAGTTTCGAGCAACAGGGGTTGTATCAGCCCGATCCCCCGCCGGTTCCGGTGGTGGGTCCGGGCGATCCACCCGATGTCGACGTCTACATCGATGACGGGCGGGCAGGCGAGTATGAGTTCCGCGCCAACTTCTGGAACACCACTACGATCTGGAATCGTCTTTCCACGACGGCCGGTACCGAGACCGATCACGAGACGCCGGTCGTCGGCACCGACAACTACCTCTTCGTGCGCGTCAACAACCGAGGGACACAGGCCGCCAATGGCGTCGTGGTACGAACGTATCATTGCGTGCCCGCCACGGGCCTCGTGTGGCCGGACGACTGGATCCTGACCACGACGGGAGAAATTGCGGTTGCGGGGAGCATCCCCGCGGGGGGCGACGTGATCGTCGGTCCCTTCACGTGGACACCTCAAGTGATTGGACACGAGTGCTTGCTCGCCTCGGTTTCGGCCGACGGGGATCTCGCAAACATCGACGCGGCCTCCGGCCTTCCTGCCGCGACGGGACCCAGTCCCCACTGGTGGATCGTGCCGAACGACAACAACATCGCGCAGCGCAACGTTGCCCCCGTACCGGGCGGTGGCGGCGCGCTGGCACTTCAAGCTGCGTTCGCGGATCGTACGTTCATCGCCAGGAATCCCTACGAACGTCCCGCGCGGATCGAGTTGACAGCCGAGCTCCCGACCCTACTCAGTCAGAAGGGGTGGGACGTGGTGTTCGTCAACCCGGGGGCCGGCTCCTTCACGCTGCCTCCGCGGGGATCGAAGGAGATCCGACTACGCCTGAAAGAAGGTGCGGACTTCACTGCAGCAGAGGTCGGAGGCGAATCGGCGATCGAGATCGTGTCGAGGATCGACGGCATCGTAGTCGGGGGCATGACCTATCAGATCGATCCTCGTCTCAAGCGTCCGCCCACCGAGACAGTGGATCCAGACGGAAGGGACTGTGATGGTCCCGCCAAGAAGCTGCTTGAATGTCTCAACGTGCCCGCCGGCGATGTCTGCCGCGTGCGGATCAAGCGCATCGACGTCTCGATCGATCTGATCGACGACTGCTGACGCGAAAGTCGGTGCGGTGGCTCAGGTCGGGCCATCGCACCGGCTGGGCTTCCGTCCATGGGATCGGTCCGACGTGGCTGGATGTCTACCCAGGCCCATTTGGTGGAACCTCCCCGGGGGGCCCGTGGCTAGGCCAGGACGGCCCCTCAAGACCCCGCTCTATCGTGGGAAAGCCGGAATGAGCGTGGACGCAGTGCTCGGACGAACTCCACGCGTGGCAGGGACTACGTCCACGAAGATCAGGGCCTTGAGCACCCCCACCGTTTGGCTGGCGTCGGCGCTCGTCCGGAACGAAGCGGTCGCCGTATCGCCCAGGCGTACGTTCCCGGGGCCGACGAATGTGATGAACTGGTTCGACAGTGTCCCGGTCCAACCTGAGACGTCGACGGTGATGTTCCTCACGCGCACATCGAGCGGGATGGGGCCAACCTGAAAGGAATTGATCTCGGACGACCGCCCGGTGACGCGGTGGGTCCAAATCAAATCATTTCCATCCGAAGTGATGGTGGGAGATTCAGAGTTGTGAACCACCGCTGCCGCTTGGTCCGTGAGCTCGAGGGAGGCGCGCACGACGCCTCCCGCGCCGATGACGCCGACATTGGTCACCGTCACGCCGAGCGCGACCACGCCCGCGACCACGACGACGCCGACCAACAGTTGCACCAGAGTGAAGCCACGAGAGTCGCGAGAACCGGCCATGTGTCTCTCCAGAATGTTCGGGCCACCGCCTCGTCCTGGAGACGAGGCGGGGACGTGGTAGCGGAGCGACCTACACCGCCTGCTTGCTCGACGGGTCTTCCTGGAAGGCATCTCCAGCCGGAGGACGCCGCTCGCGGCATCGAATGCGGATCAAGCGCCCGCGCGCGACGGTGCACTTGAAGCCGGGCGAGTCCTTCTCGGGAAACGGTTCGAAATCGGGTCTGGTCGTGTCGTAGATCGGATCGTGGTCTTCGATCCTGCCTCGACACCCCCGCTCGCAGACATAGTTCAGAATGAGCAACGCCAGTTTCGCTTCAGCCTGCTCGCGCGCGAGGTCGAGCGCTTGCTGCTTGGTTACCCCGTAGCCCTCGCCCTTGTCTTCCTGGAAGGTTTCGACTTCGTCCGGGCACGGAATCTCGACCACCATCGACCGTCCTCCTCAGATGGGTTGTGTCGGCTGAGGACGTCCAGCAGTGACGGTCCGGCCCGCCTCCGGAGGCCGAGGGTTACGCTCGGGCCAGCGGTGTCGACGTCCACACGACCGACGATCTTGCCTCCACTCCTATCGACGGCCGCCACCGCGGATCGGATTCGGACGCTCGGCTCCCCGATCTCATCGGCTTGCGATCATCGAGCGCACACGCTAGGGCCGGCCCGCTGCCGGCCCGGTGTCTCCGCGCCCACCAGCGGGGCCGACCCCCGCCAGGGTGTCCAGCAAGGTCTCCGGCCTCCACAAGACACAGCTCCGAAAGTGCGACGCGAGCCATCCGGTGCCGTTGTCTGGTGACCGGCCTGCACAATGTCCAGCTCCTCCCTTCCGTCGCCGGGGACACCGAACCATCCACGACTACACACAGGAGGCTCCCAAGAGGAGCTTGAAGGGGCCTAGACTCGGCGTACTGACTTCCCTCGCCCTCTCGCTGATGCTGTCCACGGGCTGCACCGACGACATACTTGCACCGCCAGATGGGCGAGCTGAGGCGCTGGGAGGCGCCGCTCTTAGAGGCCGCGGCTTCCCCCATGCGCGGTGCTCCACGTGCGGCACAACCTGCATCTCGGCTTCGGGCTCGTCGCGGAGCCGGGCGGGGAGTCGAGGATCGACCCGACCGACCAGACGCCCGAGTTGGGGGCTCCCTGGGACCCGTCGGCGTCGTCGGGGCCGGCCTGGTTCGTGAGCCGCGGATACGTGGAGGTCCAGGATGACTGCACGTGTTCACTCCCAGATGCCCACCAGCTTACCGAACTGAGACGTCTCGGCAGGGATCGGGGGCTGCTCGGGGTTCGCGGTGCTCGCCCCTCCATGAATGAGGAGACCTATGCCGGCACCTGTCGATCGAGGCACGACTGGGTGTCGCGCGATCGAATCACGGAAACGACTTGAAGTAGTCCACCACCCAGGTATTGGCTTCAGCGGGCCAACTGTGATCATCGGGGTAGGGACGGATTCGCGTGGCCACGCCAGAGCCACCGGCCGACGGTAGCTCCTGTTCGGTGAACTGAGCCATGTAGCTCGCGTTGTTGTCGCACAACGCAGGGGCGGATCCGTTCTTTCTCGCGAGCTGATCGATCGAGATGCGGAAGTACGACCACTTGCCGCAGTCCGCATCATAGGCGAGCGGATTGTCCTTGATCGTGTCCTCGTCGCGACCGAACAAGAAGAACGTCGGAACCGGATTCAGCACGATCGTTTGCAGCGCCAAGTTCGATGTCACGTCGTTCTGGGGGACGATGCCATCTGCGTAGGTGTTCGCACAGTCGATCAGGCTGGGAAGCGGCGCGAAGCTGGTGTAGGCTCCGAGTGCCGCCACGGCCCTCGGGGTCCCGGAGAGGATCTCCGTCAGTGCAAGCGTGAAGAAGCCTCCGGAGGAGTGACCAGCGAGGAAGATGCGATCGGAGTCGACGTTGTGCGCATCCCTCAGCGCGCTGATCAGCTCGGTCACATAGAGGAAATCCTTCTGCAGGTTGCAGGTGGAATACACATGCGGGAACCGGATCTCCCATCCGTTCGCACCGTCTGCCCGGTTGTCGAAGTTCGTGCCCTCCGCGTACGCGACGGTGGCCTCGGGCCACAGGGTATGGAACTCCCGGCGCGTCTCGGAGTCCTCAGCGTCTCCTCCTCGGCCGTGGAAATACACGAGGAGCGGGGCGTCACTCCCTTTGGTGGTCGACGCCCATACGATCGCCCGCCTGGCTTCGCCAGAGATGGTGGCGGTCCACTCGTATCTCAGCCGCTCGTCGCAGCCGGACAGGCCGAGTGCCAGCAGTGGTAGGGCCAGATACGTGATGAGGCTCGTAGTGCGCATGTCCCACCTCCTGTTTCGGTCGGTCGATGCCGTCTTCCTGAGCGTACCGCAAAACGCCGCTGAGCGGATCAGTCGGCCAAGTTCTTGGGGGAGCGAAGGTGCCAACCCACCCACGCGCGTGTCCGATCGAGCGAGCCCGGTGAGAGGATGGCCGGTCGCCCCGAACTCCTGCGCGTCACCAAGTAGCCCGATCGCGTATCTCCGCACCCATCGACCACTTGGAGACGTCCATGCAGCGCGCCGCCGATGTGCCCCCGCCGATCGTTTCGACCCTGACTGCGCTGGCTCGATCATCCGCGGCTCAGCTACGCGTGGGTGGATGCGACCTGCCCATCGACTTGTCGGAGCTCCCCGCAGCGCGGATCGCGTCACAGCTCGCGGACCGGGGCTTATTCTCCACGGATAGCCTCGTCGAACGCATCTGCAGCGGGATCGACATCGCCGCGGAGGCCGAAGCCCTGGACGTGGAGGTGACCCAACTCGCGGCGCTCTACCAGCGTGTCCTCGACACCGCCGATCCCGAACTCCTGGACACCGTACACCGGGACCTGGAACGCCCTCGCGGCTTGGGCCAGATCAATATCCGCGACGACGACTATGAGCGTCTGCGGGAGCTCTGGGGCATCAACGAGATCCGAGAGGTGACGCGCAAGGAGATCGGCACCTGGCTGAAGCCTGAACTCATCCCGCTGCTGATCCCCAAGGGTCCCCTGCGCGCCGTGGATCACCGTCCGTTTCTGGGCGACGCCCGCAACCAGGGCGGGCGCCCGACATGTACCGCCTTCGGCTCTACCTCCGTCGCGGAGGCGCTGGAGTTCTTCCGTGACCCTCGAGGTGGCCCGCGCGATTTCGCCGAGCAGTTGATCTTCTGGTATTCGAAGTGGGGTCAACTGTATACCGGTGGCGGATACGGGTGTGGGCCCGCCCTGCGCCATCACTCCGAGTACGGCAACTGCGAGGAGTTCTTCGCTCCATACAACACGCGCCAACTCCCCACGAACCACGGCCAGACGCCGATCTCGGATCAGGCGATGGACCGGGCGCAGTTCTACAGGACCGGCGCGGTGGTTGGGATTCCGGCTCGCGACGTCGACGCCCTCAAGGACGTGCTGCGCAGCGGGCGGTGCGCGGGCATCATCCACGACGCGACGGACTGGAACACGAGTACGGGCACCTACACGATGCCCGATCCGCTCGACTCCAAGGGCATTGGCGGAAACCACTGCACCTCCATCATCGGGTTCATCGATCGCGACGACCTTCCCGAGAGCTTCGAAGGCGGGTACTTCATCCAGCGAAACAGTTGGGGCGGTGCCGGCTCGCCCTGGCACGTGATGGGGCCGGAATACGGGGGTCATCTGTTGATGCCGTACGGCTGGTATCGTCGCTACACTCACAGCGCCTACACGCTCGAGGACAAGCCCGGCGAGCCCGGGCACAGCGAGGAGTGGCTCGCCGAGTTCTACGAGAACCGTGACCTACAGGGCGCGCCGGTCGAGCGGGGTACGGGGCAAATCCGAGTCCTCTTCGTGACGATCGACGTGTCGCAACGGGTGCCACAGACGGTCAACGAAGTCGACTTCGACTGGGGGGTCGGTAGCGCGCTTCGTTATTCGTTTGCCCCCTTCGGTTCCGTGGATCTCCTACCCACGAACGACTTCTCCGCTCGCTTCACCAAGGTCAAACGGCTCAGAAACGGATGGTACCGGTTTCGGCTCAGGGGCGACGATGGCGTGCGGTTGTGGGTGGATGACACCCTGGTGATCAACGCTTGGAAGAACCAGGCGGAGACGGAGTACGTTGCGGACCACCACGTCTGTGGCGGTGACCACGTGCTCCGAGTCGAATACTACGAGGCCAGCGGACGCGCCTCCGTCGAGCTGGATATCGAGGCGCTTCCATTCCACTACGAGCTGTTCGCAAACGACAGCCTCTCCGGCGCGTCGGCCGCGAACTTCGACGACACCCTCACGAAGCTCGAATGGCGACACGCTCCGCCGGTGGTCGGTTCCCCGAACGGACGGTTTTCTCTCCGCGGCACAGGCTCGCTGGACTTCTCACAGGGCGAGTACCGGTTCCACGCTCTCCACAGCGGAGGATGTCGCATCTACCTAGACGACGCCTTGGTCCTGGACGACTGGTCCGGAACCAACCCGACGGGCCCAGCCACGACGGTCTCGGAGGGGACGCACGAGGTCCGAGTCGAGTTCGCGCATTCCGACCTGCCCCCCGCTCCCGGCGTCAAGGGGTACTATCGAGCCGCGCTCGACTTCGGGTGGAGTCGTGACTGGCAGGCTTCGTTCTATCACGACACGGTTCGCGAAAGCCTCCCCGAAGGCAGCGAGCCCGATCGCCCGTACCGGGTTTGGCGCACGTTGACCCTCACCAACAGTCCGGAGTTCGAGCGGTCGTACGATGTCTTCCACATCGGAAGCGGTGAGTACAGCAGCACGAACGAGGATGACCGAGCCTCGCTCGGCTTCCACGATGCGAACGCGTTCACAGCGGACCTTCCCAGTGGCCCCGACCTGTCGGGCAACTATCGGAGCGCGTGGTTCCGGCGGCGCATGTTCCTCGCCGAGGCAGGGTACTACAGGGTCACCTTCACCGGCGGTGCGGCTTCGCGCGTGGTCATCTCCGGCAAAGAGGTGATGGAGGACCACGTCGGGTCGACCCCTCGCACCGAACGTGACATATACCTGGAAGCAGGCGTGCACGACGTGGCCATCGAGTGGGCTGTGAGTAAGTGGAGCAAGAGCCTCAGCTTCACGCTCGAACCGGTCGCTTGGGCGGTCACCTACTACTCCGACACGACATTGGGCGCGTTTGCTGGCAGCGCGACCCTGGACTCGGTGGACAAGGCCCTGGCGGAGCGTCCCACAGCGGTCGGGTCCAGGAACTATTCGTTGCGCGCCACGCGAAACCTGTACCTGCCCTTGGGCCGGTACCGGTTCCAGGTGAGGGGGGACGATGGTGTTCGCCTCAAGATCAATGGAATCACCCGTATCGACGGGTGGACCAACCAAGGGCTCACTCCGTACGACTACGAGTTGGAGCATCCCGGCGGCACGCTCGGACTCGAGATCGAATACTACCAGGCCGGCGGCGGCTCCGGGCTCGGATTCGAGTTCAGGCAGGTGGGGTATTTCGGTGAGTACTACCGAGGGACCACGCTACAGGCGACCGCGGCAGGAGCCGCTCTGGACAGGAACGTCCCCGTCGCGTACCGCCACGAAGACTCGGTCGACTTCGACTGGGGGGCGGGCAATCGCCTCGACCGTGTGGGGGCGAACGACTTTTCCGCTCGATTCCGGGGGCAGGTGTCTCTGCCGGTGGGTCGCTGGCGCATGGACCTGACCGGTGACGACGGCATACGGCTCTACGTGGACGGCCGGTTGCTCATCGATGAGTGGCACCCAGAGGCGGCCACCACCCACAACCGCATGATCGACCTCGTGGGTCGGGAGCATGAGATCGTGGTGGAGTATTTCGAGCGCGGGGGTAGCGCCGTCTGCAAGCTGGAGTACGTGCGCTTGTACTAGTGTCCCCTTTTGAAGAGTGCCGTGGCATTCGAACGCCGCCGCATCCGCCCCAGCTGCGTCGCTCTGCCTCGGCGTAGCGGAGGCCACCCCACCCGAGAGGCTGCGGCTCAGCGGACGACCACCGCCACGCCGTAGGGATCGTTGCCCACTCCCGTGACCGTGGCCACCACGGCCCGTGGGTGGAGGTCGATCACATACAGGTGGCCGGGCTCGTTCGACAGCGGCTCGTCGCGGGGGCCCCCGGTGATGAGCGCATACCGACCGTCGGGTGTAATCGCCGATCCTTTCGGTCGCACGCTCGCGCCATCGGCTCGCGTCAGCGGGATCCGAGCGACCTCCGCGTCAGAAGCGCCCGACTTCGCTCGTTCGAGATCCACGATCGACACGTTCTCCGTGCGGATGTTCGGCATGACCACGAAGCGACCGCCGGGGGTGACAGACGGAATGAGCGGATGGCTCTGTACGGCCGGGTCGTCCGTGCCCACCAGAACCCGCGCGATCTCGGCGCCGACGTCACCACTGGCGGCTCGGTCCACGTCGATGATCGACAGCGTGTTGCCCGAGCGCCGTTCTCTCTGGCTTCCCCCGCTTGCCACGATGATGGTCCGTCCGTCCGGTGACGCGGCAATTCCCCACGGACACAACTGCGTGGGGATACGGACGACCTCGGACCTGCGGTCACCAGCCAAGGCCCCTTCGAGGTCGATCACGGAGACGTCGCCGGTGCCACCGTTGGCCGTGAATACAAACCGCCGCCCGTCGGAAGCACGCCCGATGGCGCCCGTTGGGGTCGGGGAAACACCCCCAGGTCGGGTCCGGCGAGAGCACGGCGAGTCCGGGCGGGGGTCCGTTGGGCGATTCGTGGGGGACGGGGTAGTCCGGACACGCTATCCGCGGGGATCCCATCGCCAGCTCCACCGTTCCGCGCAAACTTCCCGTGCGGCGGTCCACGAACGTGACGCGGTTGCCGCCCACTTCGGTGAGGTGGTTCTCCGCGTTGCTGATCACCAGGAGGTCGGGCCGCAACCCCACGCCGAGCGAGCCGAAGCCTCCCGAATCCATGACGCGCACGAGGGCGTTGGCCGTACGATCGTTCGACGGATCGGGATCGTGGCCACATCGAGGACGGAGATCTGGCCGCGTCCTCCATGTTGTCTGAACTCGGCGTTGTCGATGCTGCCATGGTGATTGACCACGTACACGGTCTCGCCACGCTCATCGACGATGAGGTTGGCCGGGTCGCCGAGCGGGCGCCCGTCCAGTCGGTCCAAGGCGACATTGTTGCGGCTGATGACCGCATGGGACGTCCCGTCGTTCGCCGGATCGAGCGCCGCCTCCAGTGAAATCGCGTACAGGTACGGCAGACGTCGGCCGGCAACCAGCACGTATGTCTCCTGGGCCTTCGAGGGCCGAGCCGGTTCGCGCTCGTGAAGGGCGGAGAGGGATTGGGACGGGGCGGGGCGCACGGGCCGGGGTGACTCTGCCTGGGACCCGCCGACGGCGACGACGGCCGATCGGGCTCGAGCGTTCGGAGCGAGGACCCCGTGGTATCGGTGGCGGTGCTTCTGGGGAGGTGGGACGAACCGTTGTCGATGCTTGATAGGAGCCAGCGAGCACGAAGCGTTGATGGCGACGCGCGGCTCCCGGTGTTCGCGGTCGTGGGGATCGTGGGCACCGGTTCGCGAGAACCATCGGATCCATCGTCGGAGCGGCATGAGAGCGCTTGGAGAGCGCCTCTAGCGTGGGTCCGGACCCGGTTGTCCGCGCGGTCGGGCTCGTTCACGGACTGGGAGAACACACCGTCGAGCACGAGGACGTAGTAATGGAAGTGGGCGTTGCGGCTGGAGCCGAAGCGGTGAAGGAACGAGACTCCGCCGATCTGGGCGTTGGCGACCGACGCCGGTGCACCGGGACTGGCGGCACGCAAGGTGGACCGGATCGCCACAGCGACCTGCTCGGGCGTCAGCGGGCGTCTGCCGGCACCACAACCTGTGCCCGGTCGAAGCTGAGGATGTTCGGGCAGTTCTCGAAGAAGGCATCTTCGTCATTGGTGCGTGAATACCAACCAGTGAACGACCATACGCCGCCATCCTCGCCAATTGGCACATCGGCCGTCCACAGGCGGGGACCCTTCGTGGCCATGGCCACGGCTTGGTCCTGCTGATCATAGAACTGAACCGTATTGTGGGAGTCGAGGTTCAACGCGATGCGCGTGGTGCCGGGCGGGACCCGGAAGTAGACCTTGCGGGTCGTGTCGAACCCACGCCGCATGACGCGGTCGCCGTGTTCGCCGAACCCTAGGTTGCGAGGCACATGTAGCTTGAAGTTCACGTAAACGTTCCTGCAGGTGCACCGCACTTCATAGAGGCCGGCACCTTGGGGAAGGGTGAGCGGCGTCTTGCCGGTCGCGCTACCTGGGACGTCGACTGAGGTCACTAGATGGCCATTGGAGTCGAAGAGCTGCACTCGTAGTACCCCCGACCTGGCCTCACTGATCTCGACCTCGATCGTGGCAACATTGTTGCTGGCCTTGTACAGCCAGTAGTCCTTGGTTGCCACCGCGACAGGTGAAGCGACAGGCGCGGCATCGAGCGACTCTATGATCGGCGTGACGGGTCCGCCGAACACCTTTCGCGTAACGCCGGGCTCTCGGGCGTAGACCTGGGAACCACTTAGCATCGAGGCATCCGCACGGTTCCTATTCCACTCGACCACAGTCGCCCATCCCGGGGCCGACTCGTTGTCGACGTCCCACCTCGCGGAAATCGGCAGGTCCTTTACGTCGAAGGCAAACTTCTCGTGCAACCGAAATGACGCCGTCATGTTGGACCGAAAGATCGCCCAAATGTGATGGAAGAGCGGCTCGGCGGCCTTCTCCAAGGCCTTGGCGGTTGTCGCGTTAGAACCGGCCTCGTGGGCGAGAAGCGGATCAAGATACTCGTGGTATAGCCGCAGGTACTGCACGTAGCCTATGAGGTCTGTGAGCCTGGAATCGTGGTCCGGGTCAGGTGTCGGGCCCAGCGCCTCGCGAGCCGTGATCATCCGCTGGCAGTCGATGTGAACTTGGTGAGGCGTAAGGTAGTACCCGGACCACCAACGCTCGTACATGGCCCGCACTTCGGGGGCAGCAGGACCGTACGCCAGCGAGAAGTACTCATCCAGGAGCTTCTCGTTGGTTGGCTTCGGATCCCAGGCGATGCGTGAGATGCCGTACAGGTGAGGTCCCAGCGGCCCTTGGGCCCAAGAGCCCATGATCGTGAGGCTCGCGTACCCGTTTTCCCGAACCCAGCGTGCATGATCGAGTGCGTAGTGGGCGCTCAGCCGTGGCAAGTCGAAGTTGGCATGAGTCGAAAGCCACGCCTCCAGATCACCCAGCACGAATGGTCCCAGTGGGTTCGAGTCGCGCTTCTTGACCCACGCTTCGAGGAAGGCGCGTTCCCGGAGTGGCTCCCGCATCGATGACGGCGCCACCGCCACATGCATACCCTCCTCGATCGGGATGCGCGGGATCTGGGCGTGGTGGGAATAGGACGTCGTGGAGACACTCCGAGGACTCTCGACGAACCAGTGCTTGAAGAACTTCTGGACCTCGTTGGCTTGATGGAATACGCGATCCGCAATGCTCGAATCCTGCGCCTGCTCAGCTGCGCTGAGGTAGGCCTTGTACGGGCCGGAACGGAGTAGGTTTAGGCACTTATCGCATTCGCAGTGCTCTCCGCCGTCGGCGGGAGCCACGCTTCCGAAACGGGTCACCGAGTGATCGGGACCATACTTCTGGATCTGAACACACAGCACATGGGCAGCCCATTCGCCCAGGAGCTTGAGTACTCCGCCCCAACCCGAGTAGACGCCTCCGTTCTCGCTGACACCTGAGTCCGGCCGAGCGTCATCAGAATTGCAGTCGGTCGCTCCGGGGACACACTGGGCCTGTGCAACCGTTACACCTAGCCACGGAGGGGAGGGGGGCTCGGGGTAGGTCTCTGAGCCGTCACCCGAGTGCGTGTAGTCGATCTTGCTCAGGATTTGAGCTGAGGCGCTGAAGCAATTCGAGGGGAACGGCTTACCCGTTTTCGGATTCAAGCCTCGCGCCTCTGAACTCCATGCCAACATGTTGCGGTTGGCGCGCAACTGACATTGAAAGGTGGCGTTGAATGCCTCTCCCAGGTGGGTGGCGGCCATTCCACCGAACTCACTCGGTTGCCGGCTGCGGCGCTCCCACTGTTGCCACTCGTATTTGGGCTTCTCCGAGAGCGGCAGCGGCGGGCGATGGTATCCGCCCATGGAGCCGTTCCCGATGTTCCGGAACCGTAGAAGAGGGGTATGGAAAAGCCTGCGGAGTGCGGGGGGAGGAAGAATCACCTGCTGGGGTAGGTGGTACCATCCCGCTGCAGGCCCCAGCGCTCGCGCCCCCAGGACGTCGAGAAGGGCATAGATGGCATGGAGTGCGCCTCGGTAGTTGTGTCCCAGGAGCCAGGTGTTTCCCGACCCGTCCGTGAACAGCCCGTGGGCCGCACCCCCATTCTGATCAATCTCGTTGGCGAAAGCCTGGACTGACGAAGAAGCTGCCTGCACCGCCGCTTCGGACGTCAAGGCGACGACGATGTTACCACAGCCCGAAACCGTCGTACTCCGCTGGAACGAAACCCCGGTCATCGCGTGGAGCGCGACAATGAACTCAGTGTCGATTAGGGAGCCGAGGGTGTGCTTGGGGAAGCCTATTGAATGCTGTTCGACCAGGAGCGCTGAAGTGCCTTCGCTGGCCACGATGGTGGGGACCCCCGAAGGACCCAAACAGCACGCAAGCCGAGCAGCGATATTGGCGAGCGCTGCGTCGATTCGGTCGAAACGTTCATTGATGTCCATCGTACGCCTCTAGCCAAGGAACGAAGGTCGCTGCCCGAACGGTGGGACCCAACCAGAATGCTCATTTCCAGACCGCTCGGGAGACACTGCGTCTGCGGACCTCCTGCGCCTAGCATCCACAGCGGCCAGTCGAAAGGCAAGGACATTCTTTGTTCGTAGTTGTTGCCGGACCCTACACCGGGCTGTGATGTTCCGGCGAACGACCCAGAGACGAGGTCTTCGTTGCCGAGCTCCTCTTCGCCGCGTAGCCCCAGAGCTCCGTGCGCGCGTGCTGCGAATTCATTGCGACAGTGGGGGCGGCGGGAGTGACCTGCGGTCGGCGCTGCGCGCCGATCCTCGGTCTGTCGCGGGGAGACCGTCGTGGGTTTGGCCCAAGCATCACTGGCCCGCTCGGTGCAAACCCGCTCACGGTCCGCTGCGCGTCCCGGCGGGTTCGCCTCCCGCCGACAACAAGAAGGGGCCCGGGGCAATTGCCCCGGGCCCGACAGTGGAGGCGGCGGGAGTCGAACCCGCGTCCGCGATTGAGTCCTCAAAAGCCACTACGTGCGTAGATCGCTGTTGGCTTCGTATGGGAAGAGGTCAGCGATCGACCTCTTTCCCCACTATCCATCCTGTGCATTGGGCGTACGCCGGATGGCGGAGCGTACGCTGCAGCCTGACTTATCGTCGTCCCAACTGAGCCGCTTCAGGCGAGCAATTCAGGGGACGGACCACCTAACCTTGGTTAAGCGGCCAGCGCCAGTTCAGTGTTGGCAACTAAAGTTTCCCGGGTGTTTCACGAGGCCGCCCGGGGACCTCGGCACGCGACTCTTGATTCTCCAAACACGTCGATACCGTGACGCCCCCTGTTGTGGTTCCAGAGCTGGCTGCCGGGTCAACCCCGGCTGAGCCACGATGTATGAGTACCTCAGACCGACGAGCTAGATCCGTACCATCCGGTGGTCCGCCCGATTGACGTGAATGTCGCCCGCGGAGCCCATGGTGGAGTCGCGGGCTACTTTGACGTCAGTTATTGACGTGAATGTCGCCAGGCATCTGGATTGCAGGCGCCTCGGGCTGCATTGACGTCATTCCGCGGGGTCACCCGGTCGCCCTCGAACGGGCGCCGATGCATCCGACCCTTGTTCAGGCCAGCGCAGCTTCCCGCCCCTGCTCCACCCGTAGGTACCCCTCCAGCAGCTCCTCCACCTCCTCCAGGGAAGCGGCCTCAAAGAGCCGGGCACGGAGCGTCCGGCCATCGGGAAGTCCCTTGGTATACCAAGAGAGATGCTTCCGGAACTCCAGAAACGCCCTGCCCTGATCGGGTTCGAAGGCGATCGCCGCACGAGCGTGGTCGAGGCAAATCCGGAAGCGCGCCTCCACATCCGGCAACGGCGGGAGCGTACCTCCCGACAGCGCGGCCCGGGCCTGTCGGAAGATCCACGGTGTACCGTGGGAACCACGGGCAATCATGATCCCATGGCACCCGGTCTCGTCGCGCATACGAAGCGCATCTTCACCGGTCCGGATGTCTCCGTTCCCGATGACCGGGATGGACAACGCTTCGGTCACCGCACGAATCTCGTCCCAGCGGGCCGCTCCTGAGTACATGTCGGCTCGAGTCCGGGGGTGTAGCGTCAGCATCTGGGCACCGGCCTGTTCGCAGCACAGCCCGATGGCGACCGGATCTCGGGACGCCTCGTCGAAGCCACTCCGGATCTTCACGGTGGTGGGCAACCTGGTGGCGCCTCGCACCGCGGCCACGATCTCCGCCACCAGACCCAGGTCCCTCAAGCAGCCCGAACCGCCGTTCCTCCTGACCACCTTCTTCACCGGGCATCCGAAGTTGATGTCGATGAAGTCGGGCCCGAAAACCTTGTCTACATGCGCGGCGGCCTGGGCCATGGTTTCCGGGACCGAACCAAAGATCTGAACCCCAATGGGGCGCTCGTCCTCCTCGAACCGCAGGTACTTGGCGCTCCGCGCGCTCTCCCGGACGATTCCGTCTGCAGAGACGAATTCGCTCACGACCACGTCCGCGCCGAAGGCGCGGCACAGCCGACGGAAAGGCGACTCCGACACGCCGGCCTGGGGTGCCAGGAACAGCGGAGTCTGGAGGGCCCGCACGGTTTCGATGAAGTCAGTCATAGACCTGAATCTAGCTGGGCGTTCACGCGTCCAACCCCTTTACACTACTCAACGGTACGGGTAACCTAGCCCGCTCCACTGCATTACCCCGGCCGAGCCCGAAAACATGAGGCTGAAAGACCTCTTCACTGCCGATGCCATTGCTCTCGACCTGAACGCGGAGAGCAAGGACGAGGCGCTGGAGGAACTCATCAAGCTCCTACATCTGGGAGCCCGCTCCGAGGCCACCCTCCTGAAGACACTACGTCGTAGGGAAAAGCTGGGGTCCACCGGTATCGGGAAAGGCATCGCCATCCCTCACTGTCGATCATTGGTGGTGAGTCAGTTGCGGCTGGCGTACGGTCGCAAACCCTCGGGTCTGGACTTCAAGTCGATCGACGGACGACCGGTTCATCATTTCTTCATGATCGTGGCACCTCCGCTCGAGGTGTCGAATCAGTACCTGCCTGTACTGGGGAAGATTGCGCAGTTCGCCAAGGACCCGGCCATCCCGGAGCTGTTGATGAAGTCTGAAGAGCCTCAGGACTTCCTGGATCTGCTGGCGAGCCACGCACCGTAGCGGCGCGCTGAGACATGCGGGGGTCGGCTACTTCGCGACCAGCATGCGCTTGATCTGGCTCTGACCGTTTACGACGATCTGATAGAAGTACACACCGGATGCCACCTGGACACCGGCGCGATCGCGTCCGTCCCAGAAAGCTTCGTGCCTTCCCGGCTGGGTGTATTCCAGATTCACGACGGGCGTGCCGTCGCCTTCCGGATGCCGCAAAGCGGTGGGCGAGGCCACCAACTGCGACAGCATGTTGTACACTCGAATCGTGACCCGAACCGGTTGTTCGGTCTGAAACAGATTCTCCCCTAGTGTAAAGGGGATCCGTGTCTCCGGGTTGAACGGATTGGGATAGTTCTGTTCCAGCTCGAAACCCGCATCGGAGCGACCCGCTCCGTCTTGCGCTGCGAGCGGACTTCCCGACACGGCCAGTAGGAGGGCCACGAATAGGAAGCGGAGCTTCCTTGGCATTCCCTCCACGTTACAGCCTCTCTTCAGTAGCGGTCGACCCGATACTCCTCCGGGGTAGTCATCCGAACATCACACCTTGCAGGGCGTGAACTCAGCGGAGAATAGGACAGAAGCCCTCTCAACGTCAAGGGAATCCGAGGGGCGGTTCGGATACCCTACCCCACTTCCCGGCCGCCCTCCGTTCGCCGCGTTACGCCCAACCGATCTAGATACCCGAGGATGGGGAGGAGGTGCCTTCGCGACACCGGGATGACCTCCTTGAAGTCCATGGGACCCAGTCCTTTGCGGCCTCCCAGCTTCGAAAGTACATCGGACCGCACAGCCTCTGCCACGGGGGCGTGCAGGTAGACAGACTCGTCGATGCGCGCCAAACGGCCCGTGCGGACCAGGTGGTGCGCCAGCGGCCAGGGATCGTCCTCCCCGATCTCCTCGGCAAGCACCGTCACGGCTGGGGCCTCGAGACCGACGGACCTGTAAGCCTCCTCGAAGCGGTCGAGGCGCTGTTGTTCCTGGGGTGAGGGGTCGGGCCGATACCCGACGGGGCGGAGCCAACCCCCTTCGCCCTCCAGGACACCTCGCGCTTGGAGTCGCTCGATGGCCAACTCGGCGAGGTCACCCCCTCCAAGCAGGGCGCGTGCGCCTTCCAGTGGCGCCCCCACGGCCAAGGGGGCGGCAGACAACACCTCTCCGACCCACTGGGACAGCTCGTCCTCGGCATCGGACAGCACGTCCGGGTGGAACGCCCTCCCACCCCGCGTCGCAGCCTCCAAAGCACCCAACGCCGACCTTGCCACGGGGGGGGCCACCCCCGCACGGACCGGCACCAACGGCTCTGGGACACCCTCCCTCCCCGACCGTTTCAGGATGGCGCTCACGCGGTCCTCGGCGCTCCCGCTGAGAAGCACCTGCAAGGCGTCCGCCGAGATGGGCTGGCGGCGAGAACGCCGGGGCGGATGAGGCTCGACCACCTGCCCACCGCCGATGGTCCGCACCGGCGTCAGGCTCCGCAGGACCAGGCGATCGCCGGTGCGTGCGAGCATGGGATGCGCCAGCCTCAGCTCCACCCAGCCCTCACCCCCTGAATCCAACAGGGGACCGTGCAGGGGTAGGACCCGAGCCGGGATTTCGGCCGTCCCGATGTGAACGCGCACGCGTCGTCCCCGCTCCAGGGGAGCCGCGTCGGGGAGCAAGGCCAGGTGGGCGGTCAGTCGGTGACTCGGCTCCCAGGACTCCAGAGTCGTGAGCACCCGACCTCTGAGCACGTGCTCCGTGTCGCCCGTGACCGCGAGGGCCGTTCGCTGGCCGGCGCCGGCCCGGGCGACTTTCTGTCCGTGGACCTCGAGTCCCCTCACACGTACCGCCCCACTTCCGGGTCTCGGGAACAGCCGAGCACCGCTCTCGAGCGCGCCACTCCACAGTGTGCCCGTGGCCACGGTCCCGGTGCCGTGAATGGTGAAGACGCGATCCACGGGCAGCCTGGCGATGTCATCGGAGGAGTGGCCCGGTCGGGCGAGGAGCACCTCTCTGAGCGACGTTCGTACTGGGTCGAGGCCAACGCCATCGCGTGCCGAAGTCCTCAGTACGGGGCTTCCGGGCCAGGGCGATGCGTCGAGGAGCGACCGCACGTCCTCCTCCACCAGCTCTGTCCACTCCTCGTCGCTGGTGTCGCACTTCGTGAGCGCCACGACGAGTCGGGACACCCCCAGGAACCGCAGAATAGCCAGGTGCTCCGTGGTTTGGGGCATGACACCCTCGTCGGCTGCCACCACCAACAGGCCCACGTCCACGCCACTCGCGCCCGCCACCATGGTGCGCACGAACCCCTCGTGGCCCGGGACGTCGACCACTCCTGCACGGAAACCGTCTCCCAGATCGAGCTCGGCGAACCCTAGCTCGATGGTGATGCCCCGAGCCTTCTCCTCGGCAAGGCGATCCGTATCCACACCGGTCAGGGCTTTGACCAGGGTCGTCTTCCCGTGGTCGATGTGGCCCGCAGTGCCCACCGTACCCAAATAGCTCACGTAGCCACCCCCAGCAGGAAGTCGAACGAACGCAGCGGGCGCCCCTCCCCCACGTGGTACTGAATGAAGTCGGTGAGAAGCCGAAGGTGGGCTGCCAGGTACTCGGTACCCTCCGAAGCACCAGAGAGAAAGCCCACGAGTTGACTGCGGGCGCCGGGTCCCAGTCGCGGACCCAAGGCCACCGCGTGTTCCTCGCAGGGGCCGCAGATCACCCCGCCCAGTTCGAAGTCCATCCGCGCGACCTCATCCACGTCCAACGTGCGCTGACAGCGTACACACTGATCCAGAATCGGCTCGAAGCCCAGTTGGCGCACCAACTCCCAGAGTGCTGTGAGCACGCAAGCCCCGATGTCCGGTTCGAGCGCTCCGCCCAGCTGGTCGAGACGTCGCTCGGCAAACGAGCCGAGCCCGAGGCCCGAGGACTCCGGGGCCGCTCGGGCCAACACTTCCACGAAAGCAGACGCGCCTGCAAACCGGAGCGGCGGGGCTGCCAGCTCTAGGCGGTGCTGCTCCGGTGTGTACGCACGAAAGGACTGCAGCTCTTTTCCCGCGCGGTAGCGCAGGGTCAGTTCTCCGCTGGAAAACGGGATCCAGTCACCACCCCCGCCCCGCTTGTTGCGGCGACGCGCGCCCCGAGCCACCCCGGACACCAACCCCCATTCATCGGTCAGTACCCGCACAATCCGGCTCGACTCACCGTAGGGCGTGGCGCGGAGCACCAGGGCCCGAACCGAGACCAGACTCATGCATCCTTCCCAGCACGCGGCCCCCTGGTCCTTACGATCACCCGTCCAGAGCCCTCAAAGCGTTGAGCAAGGCGGTGCGGTCCTTTCGGTATTCCCGCTCCGACTGGGCCGAGGGTGGGCCCTCGGCGTAGCGCTGGTCGAGCTGAGCGATGGCTCGGATCAGGGACGCTCTATCCGGCGTCGAGACGAGTGGCTGGGTTCCCGCTTGCCCTCTCTGCTGGACCGCCCATAGCCCGACCGTAGCCAGCGCGAAAGCCATACCCACAATCAGCCACCCGAACGGAATCTGCGGAGTCTCTGACCCCGGCAGCACCACCACATCCACAGGAGCGAGGTCGCTCCCCACGTAACGTCGGAAGGTCGAGCCGGGCTCCAGTTCGGCCGGCGGAGCCTCGGACAGACCGACGACATTGAGCACCGGAGCCGGTTCTTCGACGAGGACCTCGAGGCGTTCCGTTGCTCCGGCCAGCGGAAGCCTGAAGGCGAGGTCGGGGAGCGCGTAGCGAAACATATACACGCGCGGGCCCGGAGGGATGGCTGCCGTTGTGGTGACACCACCGTTCTCGAACAGACCCGCGCCGACCGGCAAATCACTTTGACCGACCTGGGGGTCGGTGGCACTGGGTGGCAGGGGGTACTGCCAGACGGGGGAACCGGGCTCTCGAGCCGTCCAGGTTCGGTCCCCGTCGTTGTTCACTTCGATCAGATCCGTGACCTGCCAACCGCCTTCGGTGGGCTCCAGGATCAGGTTGCGAACCTTGACCGAAACCTGGGCGCGGCCTTCGGGCGCAACCACGGTGTCGTACACCTCGATGACGTAGAGGCTGTCCAAGTCCGCTGGAGAGGCGATGGTGTGTCCGAAGTAGAGAATGCCATCGTGGCGAACCGACGCGAAGAAGACTTCGTCCTCGCCGATCGGGGGCACGGTGAGCCTGAACGTTCCGTCGGAGCCGCTCCTGGTTCGATCTACCTCGCCAGCCGAGTCGGCCGCCACGCGGTGTAACAGGACCTCCGCATCGCTCAGCGGCACGCTCACTCGCTGCACCTGACCCGACAGGTCGACCTGACCGGAGAGGGGGAAGGCCGAGGCCATTGCGGCGGCCACAGCGACCATTAGGTGCCGAATCCGGGGAGAAGGCCCGGTCGACGGGCGTCGACTCAGGGTCGGAACCTCCCGAAGTCCTCCGGGTCGAGGCGGCGCAGATAGGCCTGCAACTCGTCCGGTGCCATGGCCGAGGTTTCGCGATCGGCGTCATGTGGCATGCCCGCACCTTCCCCATCCGCCACCTCGATGACCTGGTCGTCGAGCAAGGTGTCGTCCGCGAAGATCTGTGCGTCGACCCGGAGTGCGAGGGCGATGGAATCCGAAGGTCTAGCATCGATCTTGATCGTCTCACCGAGTCGTTCCAACTCCAGCTCGGCGAAGTAGGTATTCTGCTCAACCCGTACGATGCTGACCCGCTTGAGGGCGCCGCCAAGGCCACCCACCACCGACACCATCAGGTCGTGGGTGAGGGGCCGAGGCACCTCGACCGACGCCAGGTGCGTGGCGATCGCGTTGGCCTCGCTGGGTCCGATCCAAATGGGCAGGACCCGCCGACCACCACACTCCTGAAGGATGACCACGGGCTGGTTCGCTAGGCGATCCATGCCCAAACTGTGCACCTGCACTTGAACCAGCATGATCGGCCTCCGTAGGGGCTGGCCAGTCAGAACACCGCGACGTTCAGCCTTTTACTCCCGATCGGTCCGCTGGTTCGGTTGAGGCCTTCAGATTCCCAGTGCGGTCTTGAGCTCGTCGACCCGATCCAACTTCTCCCATGTAAACGACTCGACCGTCCGGCCGTTGCCCACGGAAAGCTCTGTAGGCTTTCGTCCGAAGTGGCCATATGCGGCCGTCGGTTGGAAAATGGGGTTGCGAAGCTGCAGGGCTTCGATGATCCCCTCCGGGCTGAAGTCGAACACCGCCCGGATGGCCTCGACGATGCGCTCCTCGGAGAGTGTGGCCGTTCCGAACGTGTCCACGAAGATCGACACCGGTTGTACGACCCCGATGGCGTAGGCCAGTTGGATCTCACAGCGTTCGGCCGCTCCGGACGCGACGAGGTTATTGGCGGCCCACCGGGCGGCGTACGCTCCCGAACGGTCCACCTTGGTGGGGTCCTTCCCGCTGAAGGCACCTCCCCCATGGCGTCCCAGACCACCGTAGGTGTCCACAATGATTTTCCTGCCCGTGAGGCCTGCGTCACCATGAGGGCCACCCACCTCGAACTTTCCCGTGGGGTTGATGTGGAAGATGCATTGTTCGGGATCGAACAAGTCGTCCGGCAACACAGGTACGATCACCTGGTCGACAATCGCGTGGCGAAGCTCGTCGTTGGCGATCCCCGGGTCGTGTTGGGCACTCACGACCACGGTATGGATGCGGGTGGGCGATCCGTTCTCGTATTCGATGGTCACCTGCGCCTTCCCGTCGGGACGGAGCCACGGCAGATCTCCATTCTTCCGTACCTCTGCCAACCGCTCGGTGAGTCGGTGGGACAGCATGATGGGAGCGGGCATCCCCTCGTCCGTCTCCCGGGACGCGTACCCGAACATCATGCCCTGGTCGCCAGCCCCACCCGTGTCCACCCCCATGGAGATGTCGGGTGATTGCCGGTCGATGCTCGTAAGCACGGCACATGTATGGCCGTCGATGCCGTATTCAGCCCGGTCGTATCCGATGCCGAGCAGCGTCTCCCGTACGATGTCGGGCACGTCGACATAGGTCGAGGTCGTGATCTCGCCCGACACCATGGCAACGCCGGTTGTCACCAGCGTTTCACAAGCCACACGGGCCATGGGGTCGTCCTTGAAGATCGCATCCAGGACCGCGTCGGAAATCTGGTCCGCGATCTTGTCGGGGTGCCCCTCGGTGACGGATTCAGATGTATAGAGTCGCGAGCCCACGGCCTTCCTCTTCCAGGGGGTCTATTCTGTGCATGACGCTGTCGATCTCCTTCGGTTGGTGCAGAGCGAAGCTACCTAAAAGGCAGTTGCAGAAGTAGAGCGGGCAATCTTCAAGCGAACATGGAGAGATCGACCTCGGTCCCGATGCTTCGCACCAGACACTCAACGACGTCTCGGCTGTTCGCAGCGGTGAGTGCCCGCGCAGCAGCCCTACGTGCATCCTTCATGCTAAACGTCGCCACCGCCGAACGAATCTCCGGGACGGCGGGCCAAGCCACCGAGAGCGCGCCGAACCCGAGGCCGAGCAACAGAAACGCACCCACAGGGTTCCCCGCAAACTCCCCACACACGCAAAGGTCTCCCGTTCCAACATGCTGGGCTTGCGCCACACGGTGCAGCTGTCTCACCACAGCTGGATGAAAGGGATCGTAGAGCTGTTTGAGAGAGGCGTTCGTCCGATCCACGGCGAGGGTATACTGTACCAGGTCGTTTGTGCCGACGGACAAGAAGTCGCAGGCGCCGGCCAGTTCGGAGACCTGCCAGACAGCGGCCGGCGTCTCGATCAAGGGCCCGACGGGACACTCCCCCACGTCTATCCCGGCTCCCGTCAACTGCGCACTCTCTTCTCTCATCCAACTCCGAACGAACTCCATCTCGGCCAGGCTGTTCACCAACGGCACCATCAGCCGGACATTGCCGTGTGCGGCCACCCGCAAAATGGCCCGGATCTGAGGTCGGAAGATGTCCGGCTCCTCCATGAGCAGTCGTACCGAACGCAGGCCCAGAAAGGGGTTTTCCTCGTGAGGCATCTTCAGGAATGCGGGGAATTTGTCCCCGCCAAGGTCGAACGTGCGGATATACACCGGCGCATCTCCGAACGTCTCGACGACAGCACGATACGCCTCATACTGCTCCTCCTCGTCCGGGAGTTGGGTCCGGCCGACCACTAAGAACTCCGTCCGAAACAGCCCCACTCCGTCAGGACTCCGTGCGACTGCACCCTCGGCTTCACCGGGGAGGTCGAGGTTGGCCCGGATGACAACCGACACGCCGTCGACGGTCCGCGTATCTGACATCGGGGTGTCAGTGATCTCTGCTTCCCAGGTGCGGAGGCGCCCGCGCCTCTTCCCAAAGGCCTTCCGCTCGGCCGCTTTGGGTGCGACGGACACCCGCCCCGAACGTCCATCCACCAAGACGGTTTCCCCCCCTGCTGCCGCCGTGAGGATGCCGCGCGCTCCAGCCACCGCAGGAATCCCCAACGAGCGTGCCAGGATTGCCCAGTGCGATGTACGGGTTCCCTTCTCGGTGACGATCCCGACCACGGCGTCCAGGTCCAGTCTCATCGTCAACGAAGGGGTCAGGTTCTCCGCAATCAGGACCGTGTCCTCTCCGCCACCCGATGGACCCTGAGGCCCCGTGGTGCCGAGTAGGAGGTGGAGAAGATGGACCTGTAGGTCCTCCAGATCGTTGAGTCGGTCCAGCACCATGGGGTGCTTGGTCCGATTCCACATGGCGAGTAGCTCGAGCGAGCGGAGCGCGAAGGCCCGGGCCGCTGTGAACCGATGTGTGCGAATGAAGCGCTGCGTGCCTTCGACCAGCAGAGCGTCATCGAGCATCAGCAACTGGGGATCGAAGATCCGCGCTTCGATGTCTCCCAGTCGTTCACGGGTCCTGGATTTGAGGTCGGTCAAGCGTTCGCACAATTGGCGCCTAGCCAGCGCGAACCGCTCCAGCTCATCCCCCACGTCAGCCTCGCCGATCGAACCGTCTGGCACCTCCGGCACATCCCACAGGAGCGTACGCGCGACGCCCTCGGCCAGGCCCTCCGAGGCCGGCGCGCCGTTGAGCACCGGACTCAATCGTCTACCTCGACCATATCGAAGCCTCGCGAGACCAGGCCCACCAACGTCTTCACCGCATCCTGCGCCCCTTCTCCCTGGGCTCGAAAGGTCAGCTCACTACCCTGCTCTGCCGCCAACATCAGAACGCCCATGATGCTCTTGGCGTTCACTTCGATGGCCCCCTTGGCGACGGTGACGGAACACTGGAACGCGCCCGCCGCTAGGACGAGAGCCGATGCAGGTCGTGCATGCATCCCCAACGGGTTGACGACGGTGGCCCTCGCCTCCGCAACCACACTCATGCCGATCCGCCGCGGTCGTCCATGAGTGCTGCCACGCCGTCACGGCCGTGCCGCAGGAGCCGGGGCACCAGCTCTTCGAGGGGGAGCTCTCGGTGAAACACGAAATCCAGAAGCATCGGAAGGTTGGTGCCGCACAGCACTGCCACCGAGGAGTCACCGGCTGCGACGCCGCTGGCAGCAAAGGAGCAACTCGAGTTCTTGAGATCGGTGAACACGATCGTGGGGCCTTCCGAAACCGCGTCCAATACACGCTTCCGCAGTACCGACGCCGACTCGGTATCGTTGCTGATCGGCACCAACGCATCCTCGATCCCGGTGATGTCTTCGACGGCCGACACCAGCGCCTGGGCAATCCCGCCATGGGCGAACACGACCGCACGCGCCAGTGGAGCACGGTCACTCATAATCCACCTCGAGGTATTCGCGGACCGGCGACATGCCTGACTGCAGGGACTCGTTGAACTCACGAGCAGCGTCGACGCCCGTGTAGCGAAGAAGATGGTCCATGGCCACCACCTCGCAGATCACTGTGACGTTCTTGCCGGGATTCAAGGGAATTGTAACCTCAGGTAGATCGACCCCCAGGATGGTGCGGGTGGCACGATCGAGCCCTGTACGGTCGTAGGCCGCCGAAGAGTCCCACGTGACCAACTGCACCACCACCTCGATTCGCTTCTGTTGCCGAATGGCCCGCACGCCGAAGAGGCGTCGGACGTCGACGATGCCCACGCCCCTCACCTCCATATGGTGCCTCTGTCGTGGGTGGCCCCGCCCCAAGACCACGTTGCTCCCTCTGCGGGTGGCGATGACGAGGTCGTCGGCCACGAGCCGGTGGCCTCGTTCCACCAGATCCAGCACACACTCCGACTTTCCGATGCCGCTCTCACCCACCAGCATGACCCCCACCCCGTACACATCCGCCAAAGAGCCATGGAGGTGCTCGGTCGGGGCCAATCTTCCCTCGATGTACGGCGCGATCTGTCGGAAGACCTCGCGAGTCACGGCCTCGGCCAACACCACGGGCACCGAGGCTGCCGTCGCGGTTTCCAGGAAATACTCCGGCACCTCCAGCCCCTTGGACACGAAGGCGCCGGGGATCCCGCACCCGAAAAGCACGGTGAGGCGCTCGCGAGCGGTGTCTGGGCCGAGGCTCGCCAGGTAGTTCATCTCCGTTTCTCCAAACACCTGGAGGCGGGACGACGGAAAGCGCTCTACGTAGCCGGCGAGCGCGAGCCCCGGGCCTGACACGTCGATGTCACCGATCTCCCGATCCAGCGTCACCTCCGGATTCAGGTGTCGAGCGCCGAGGACGGTGCCCTTCAACTCCACGAGCTCTCCGACGGTCAACGGTGTGTTCACCCGTCGACAGGCCCTTCCCCACCTCGATGGTCCGTGCGCTGCTCCCGACCCTTGCGAAGCAGTACGGCGAGTCGATCCGCCATGCGATCCACCGCCCGACCGAACTCGTCCTCCGAGGCTTTGGCAAACACCTGGTCGCTGCCGTGCACGGAGAGGACGGCCTCCGCGACACGCTCGCGTCCATCCTCCCAGAAGAACACCTCGGCACCGGACAAACGTGGCTCGTACCGTGTCAGCCGTTCGACCTTTTCCGTGACCCGTGTCTTGATCCTGTCCGGCACCTTGCACTGCCGGCAGGTAATACGCACCTCCATCATGCCTCCTATCGTGTCTTCGACGTCGCGTCTATCAGAACCCGCTCGAGTGCAGCCGCGGTTCTGTCCCATGTGAAGTTCTTTGCGAATGCCATGGCCTGCTCTCCACACGACTGCCTCAGTGCAGGCACCTCGACCATCCTCCTGAGTCCCTCCGTCAACCCTGCGACATCTCCGTGAGGCACCAGCAGCCCCGTACGCTCGTGGAGCACGGACTCTCTCAAGCCCGGAGAGTCGCTCGCCACTGTCGGCGTGCCGCAGGCGGCCGCTTCGAGATTGGTCAGACCCCACCCCTCTTTGGGGGACGTGAATACATGGACCCAGCACGACCGGAGGAGTCGTACCTTTTCGTCCTCACTCACGAACCCAAGAAACCGAACGTCGTTCCCAAGTTTCAGGTCTCGAACCCGCCTCCTCAGAAACTGCTCGCGTGGCCCAGCCCCCGCCACGAGCAGTGTCACCGGTACCCCCTCCGCCCTCAGCCGGGCGATCGCCTCGAAGACCAGCTCGATCCGCTTGTAGCGCTTGAGACGTCCGATGGAGAGCACGGTGGGCTCGGCGGTCCTGGGCACGGCCTGGTCGGGCGCGAACTGCCCGTGGTCGAGTCCGTTGGGGATGACCTCGATGGGCGATGAGACGCCCCGGGCGATGAGATCCTCGCGGGTACTCTCCGATACCGCCACAATCGGCAGGCCCCGGTAGATCCATGGAATCGGACGCTCCAGCGCCCATGTGAGTGCCGCCACCGGCCAGGATGCTTCTTGAAAGGCCGTGTTTCCGAAGAGATGGTGGAAGAGCGCCACCACGGGTACGCGGGTCCAGAGCGGAGCAAAGAGCGGAACCTTGTTCAGATCCTCCACGACGACGTCGTAGTTCTCAGAGGTCAGTAGCCGAGTCGCGAGCCCTCGCGCCAACAGCGCATAGGAGTGGCGTCCGCCCCGTCGGAACACTCTGATCCCGTCCAGCACTACCTCGGGAGCAGCGTCCGGCCAGCCCGAGCAGACCAGGTCCACGGAATGGCCACCCTGCACGAGGCGGCCAAAGGTCTCGTGGAGGTGCAGTTCGGCGCCCCCAGCCTGAGGGTTCTCGCGGTCTAGCCAATTCAGGACCAGGATTCTCAAGTCTTGGAGGATTCTAGAGCGGGCAGCGCCCGCACAAGTGCCTCCAGGACGCCGTTGACGAACGGCGGGGAGTCGTTGCCGCTATACCGTTCGGCAAGCAGGACCGCCTCGTGGATCGCCACGCCCTTGGGTACTTCCCGTTCGCAGATCAGCTCGGTAGCCGCAACTCTGAGGATCGCCCGATCCACGGCAGCCAGACGCTCCATCCTCCAGTTCTCGAGCGCCCCCGCAACGCGCCCATCAATCTCATCGGCGCGCGCCTCGAACGCCAGCACGAGCCGTCGCAAGTAGGCCACGCGGCTCTCTCGAACCCGCCGGGTCGCCAGGGTCTGGTCGAGCACCGCCTTTACGGACCCCTTGCCCGAAAGGTCCCACTGATAGAGCACCTGCACGGCCCAGCCGCGAGCCCGCGAACGATCCAGGTGGGCCTCCTTGATCCGGCGACTCAAAACGCCTCCTGGATGTCTTGGTAGACCTGGATCATCTCCATGGCGGCCTTCGCCGCGTCATGGCCTTTGTTCCCGTGGGCGCCCCCGGAACGGGCCCGGGCCTGGGCTTCGTCGTCGGTCGTCAGCACGCCGAAGACCACGGGCACCGACGAGGTGCGGGCCAGCTCCGACAACCCCCGCGCTGCCTCTCCCGCAACATAGTCGAAGTGGGGTGTGCCACCACGAATCACGCACCCCAATGCGATCACCGCATCATGGGTTTCGCGGCTCAGGATGCGTCCCACGGCGCCGGGCAATTCCCACGCACCCGGGACCCGAACCACATCGATGTCGGTAGCGACGGCGCCCGCGTCCATCAACGTGCCTCGAGCCCCATCCAGTAGCGCCTCGGTGATGTGCGGGTTGAACCGTGAGACCACGAGGGCGAATCGCCGATCGGCTGCGCTGAGATCGGGCGCGAACTCCGCGTCCGTAGATCGACTCACAGCAGATGCCCCAACTTTCGCCGCTTCACTTCCAGGTACTCGTGGTTGTGGTCTCCCGGCACCATCTTCAGCGGCTCGCGGCCAGACACCTCGAGGCCGTAGCCTTCCAGCCCCACGATCTTCTTGGGGTTGTTGGTGAGGATGCGAATGGAACTGAGGCCGAGGTCGAGAAGGATCTGGGCCCCGATGCCATAGTCGCGAAGGTCCGGAGCGAACCCCAGCTCCTCGTTGGCCTCGACCGTATCGCGCCCGCGATCCTGAAGGTGGTACGCCCGCAGCTTGTTACCGAGACCAATCCCCCGCCCCTCCTGCCGGAGGTAGACGATGGCCCCTTCGCCGGCCTCAGCGATCTGGGACAACGCGGCGTCCAGCTGCTGGCCGCAGTCACAGCGCAGGGATCCGAACACATCCCCGGTCAAGCACTCCGAGTGCATCCTGACCAGGACGTCTGGTTTGCCGGCGATCTCGCCCCGCACGAGGGCAACGTGTTCTCGGTGGTCGATCACGTTGGAATAGCCGATGATCTTGAACGACCCGTACGGGGTCGGTAGGTCCGCTTCAGCGATGCGGCGGACCAGACGCTCCTTGCCCAACCGATACGCCACCAATTGGGCGACCGTGATGAAGGGCAGGCCGTGCTCGCGGGCGAAGACCTCCAGCTCGGGCCGCCTGGCCATGGTGCCATCGGCACTCAGGATCTCGCAGATCACACCGACTGGCCGATACCCGGCCATGCGGGCCAGATCAACCGACGCCTCGGTCTGTCCGACCCGTCGGAGCACCCCACCTGCCTGCGCCCGAAGCGGAAAGACGTGCCCTGGGCGACGGAAGTCGTCAGGCTGTGCCTCGGGATCGGCAAGCCGCTGGATGGTGGTGGCACGATCATGCGCGCTGATCCCGGTCGTGACATTGAACCGGGGGTCAGCGTCCACGGATACGGTGAATGCGGTTCTCAGTGGATCGGTATTGGCATCCGTCATGGGGGGTAGGCGCAGCTCGTCCGCCCGCTCCGGACTCATGGCGACACAGATCAGTCCTCGTCCGTGCTGGGCCATGAAGTTCACCGTTTCCGGCGTGATCAGCTCGGCGATCGCCACGAGGTCTCCCTCGTTCTCGCGGCCTTCGTCGTCGGCAACGATGATCAGTCGGCCTTCGGCGAGTGCCGAAACGGCTTCTTCAACGGAACTGAAGCGACTCATCGAGGATCCCGGGGCAACGCACCCTCTCTGCTCGATGCGCCGCCGTCGCCCCGCGAGTCGAGAGGAGTCATGTAAGGAGCCAGCATCTTACCCACGTACTTCGCGATCAGGTCCCCCTCCACGTTGACCCATGCCCCCACCTCGACTGCTCCCAGGTTGGTGTGCCCCGCCGTGAACGGGATGATGGCAACCTCGACGACATCCTCAGGGGAAAGCGACTGTACGGTGAGGCTGACTCCGTTGATCGTGATGGAGCCCTGGGGGACCGTCTGGGCTGCAACCGCACCCGGCACGCGGATGCGGAGGCGGAGGTCTCCAGGCTCGGATCGCACGGCCACCACCTCGCCGAGCCCATCCACATGTCCCTGAACGAGGTGGCCATCCAGTCGCCTATCCAGGCGGGCGGCGCGTTCCAGGTTGATGCGGGTTCCGACGTCGTAGTGCTCCGTTAGCGTTCGGGAGAGCGTCGCGGGAACGACGCAGACCGACAGCGCCTCGCCACCCAACTGCTCGACCGTGAGACAGGCACCATCCACGGCGATCGAATCCCCCACCTGTACATCGTCAGCCCAACCCAACTCCCGGGGGAAGCGCAGCTCCAGCACCAGGTCCTCACCCCGCGTTTGGATCGACGCGACCTCTCCCACGCCCTCCACGATTCCGGTAAACATCTTCTATCGCATTCTCACTGAGTGCGGGGTTCCAAGACCAGGCACACGTCCCTCCCGAACTTGGCCGGGGCGGCCACAGGTTTCCAGTGCACGAGGTCCAAGGCCCTGGTGAAGCCGGGAAGGCCCTCGGCACCCAACACGGAGGGGCTCATGAATATCACCAGTTGGTCCACGTGGCCGCTTTCCAGCAGCGAGGTCGCAACGGTAGGCCCTCCCTCGCAAAAGATGCTCCCGATCCCCAGGGCCCGCGCCCCCTCGAGGACGCCCGTCCAGTCGAGTCCCGGTCCTTGCCGATCGGTCCAATGGACCGTCGCGCCGGCAGAGATGAGGGGGGCGGCCCTGCTCCGATCGGCCTCCGCGTCGGCGAAGACGTGCACCGGCCCTCCTCCGACCGTGGAATCGAAGAGGCGGGCTTCGGTCGGCGTCCGCAGCCGAGAGTCGACCACCAGTCGTCTCGGTTGTGTGTGGACCGTGAGCGAAGCGGGACGGGCAGTCAGGCGCGGATCGTCGATCAGCACGGTCCCCACCCCCACCATGATGGCTTCGAACCCCGCACGTAGGCGCTGAACTTCCCCGTCCGCTTCGATCCCGGTAATGCGCGTGGACTCACCGGGTGCGCTGGCGGCCCGCCCATCCAAACTGAAGGCCAGTTTGAGCACCACGTAGGGGAGTTCTCCTCTGGCCCGACGGAAGAAGCCCGGGTTCAAGGCGCGTCCTTCCCGTTCAGAGCGGGTCGGTCCCTCCGTGGTGACCCCCAGGGTCCGAAGTCGCGCATGCCCTCCCGCTCCCGCTCCAGGATCCGCGACCGCGTACACGACCCGCACCACTCCTGCGGCGGCAAGCGCGTCGGCGCAGGGCGGCGTCTTGCCTTCGTGCCCACAGGGTTCGAGGCTCACGAAGGCGGTCGCGCCTCGGGCCTGCTCGCCGGCAGCTTCGAGCGCCACCTGTTCTGCGTGTGCCCCTCCGAATTCTGCGTGCCAGCCCTCCCCTACCACCTCGTCACCCTGGACGAGCACACACCCGACGAGCGGGTTCGTGTGAACTCCTCCCCAGCCGCGCTCGGCCAACGCGATCGCCCGATCCATGAAGGCACGCTCGGCGGCCGGTCGGTCGGTCAAAAGACCAGACGCGAGGTGAAGGAGGCGAAGAAGGTGCCTTCCTCGGTGCGTGCTACAGGTGTGGAGAAATCGAGGTCGCTCCCAGTGGCCCAACCCAGCTCGCCGGTAAGCTGCACCACCAACCGGTTCCAGGTGAGCGCTCCGAACACGACGTTCCTGGCCAGATCGAGTGTACTCTCGTCTCGACTTCCAACGGCAAAGCGGGTGGGAAGGCTCAGCCAATCTCGGCCCACCCCGCCGGCGAAGCCGAGGCCCATCAGATCCTTCCCAAGTGTGAGGCGAGCCGAGCGCGTGCTCGCCCCTGTGGTCGCGGCGCTGACCCCAGCGTCGCCCGAAAGCTCGACATCACCCGTCCGGGCGTACCCAAGGTCCAGTCCGATACCAGGAGCGGTAAAGGACTCCCTCAAAAGGCCGATCCTGAGCCCACCACTAAGGGCCCACGCCCCGTCGACGCCGACCGTGGATGCGGGAAGAACCCGCTCAAGGTTCGCAAACGCATCAACCGAGAGCACCCCACCCACACTCGGGACCGGACGAAATCCGTCGAACAATCCCGCGGTCGCTCCCAGCCTCACACCCCACCCGGCCCCCGTAGTCGATACAGAACGGGCTGGGTCGGCTGCAACCGCCACGGAGTGCAGCGTCGCTCGTTGAACACGCAGCGCGAACGCAACCCTAGGCTTCCCCCCGGGCAGGCGCCTTCCCAACGTGTTGGGCGGTGCGGCTGTGAGCGCACCACCGGTCGACAACAGACTGAGTCCGAGGCCCAAGCCAAGCGCCCCAGAAGCAGCTTGAGCGCAAAGCGACTCGGCCCCGGCGACACCCCGCGTGCATGCGGATATAAAGCGTGCCGACTCCGCGGCGCCCTGCCCGTGTAGATCCGCCCCGGACACGGCCCCGAAAGCCACCCCAAGCAGACCCACCCCCCAAACCCCGGAGCGCATCACCCCAGCTCGACACCCCCGCCCGCGACGATTTCACCGCAGACCCACGCGCGCTGCCCGCGCGCCTCCAAGCGATCCAAGAGCGCCGGAGCATCGGCCTCCGCGGCCACCGCGAGCATGCCTACTCCCATGTTGAACACCCGGAACATCTCGGCGACTTCAACACCTCCCGCCTCTTGGAGGACCTGAAACGTTTGGGGGACATCCCAACTCTTGGTTTCAATCCGCGCTCCCATCCCCGAGGGCAGGACCCTCGGAAGGTTGCCCGGAATACCCCCGCCCGTGATATGAACCAACCCGCGCAGAGAGCCCGCTTCGACCTCCGGCAGCAACGCTCCAGCGAAGCTGGAATGCACCGTCATGAGCACGTCAGCGACGGTGCGGTCAGTGCCGGGGAAGGCATCGTCGATCCTGAGCCCCAGCCGCTCGAAGACGATGCGCCGGGCCAGCGTGAACCCATTCGTTTGTAGGCCGCTAGAGGCCAGCGCGATGACCGAGTCCCCGACTCGAACCTTCGATCCGTCGATCAGGTGGTCCCGCTCCACCACGCCAACAATGAAACCCGCCAGGTCGTACTCCCCGGGCGCGTAGAAGTCGGGCATCTGTGCGGTCTCGCCACCGAGGAGCGCGCATCCGTTTTCTAGGCAGGCGACAGCCACACCGCTCACCACCTCCGTCACCACCGCCTCCTCGAGGACACCGGTGGCCAGGTAGTCGAGGAAGAACATCGGGCGGGCGCCCTGCACGAGGATGTCGTTCACACAGTGGTTGACGAGATCCTGTCCTACCGTGTCGTGCCGGCCACTCATGAAGGCCAGCTTGAGCTTGGTTCCCACTCCGTCCGCGCTCGACACCAGAACCGGTGAACGACCGTCCGTCGGCATGGAGTAGAGGCCTCCAAAGCTGCCCAGCTCCGAGAGGGTGTGCGCGTCGCGGGTGCGGGCCACCAACGCCCGGAGGCTCTCCTTGGCGCGCTCTGCACTGTCGAGATCGACTCCCGCCTCACGGTAACTCAGACCTCGGCGAGTTGCGTCAAACTGCATCTGGCACCTCCAGCTCCACCGCGGTGAGCTTTCTGAACTGACGTGCACGAGCCGCCATTTGGTCACGGTCTAGTGAACGGAAGCGATTCACCGAGAAGTCCGCCACGGCGAACGACCCCGCAACGGAGCCATACACCATGGCCCTCCGGAACACTCCCTCATTCCACTCACGGGTCGAGGCGAGGTAGCCGAGGAAGCCCCCGGCAAACGAGTCACCCGCTCCGGTGGGATCGACGACGTCTTCCAGAGGGAACCCGGGCACGAAGAAGATGTCGCCGCGGTGGAAGAGCATGGCCCCATGCTCCCCCTTCTTGACCACAACCGTTGCGGGGCCCCGCGCCTGGATCCAACGCACCGCTTTCAGAAGGTTGGCCTCATCGGCCAACTGCCTGGTTTCCTCGTCGTTGACCATGAGCAGATCGACACGCTGGAGCAGCGCTTCCAAGTCGGCCCGCGCCCCTTCGATCCAGAAGTTCATGGTGTCGCAGACGACCAGCTCGGGTCGCTCGACCTGGTCGAGCACACTCGCCTGTAACGACGGGTGGATGTTCCCGAGAAACAACACGCGGGGCGAGCGGTGCGACACCGGGATCTTCGGCTCGAAGTCGGCGAATACACCCAGTCGGGTTTCCAACGTCTCGCGGGTACTCAGGTCATAGCTATACTCGCCAGCCCATCGAAAACTCTCGCCGGCGGCCGTCTCGATGCCGCTGAGGTCCACGCCGCGCTCGGCTAGGAAGGTGAGCTGGTCGGTCGGGTAGTCGTCGCCTACGACACCCACGATCTGCACCTTGGTGAAGAACGACGCCGCGGCCGAGAAGAACACCGCAGACCCGCCGATCACCTCATTCGCCTCACCGAAGGGAGTACGAACCGTATCCAACGCCACGCTACCGACAACCAAAAGGGACATTGTGTGCACTTCTAGGAGTGTGATTTGAAAGAATGGGAACGTCGAGGTCTACGCTTCTTCGTCGGCCTGCTCTCGTTCCATGCGCTCGGGTGCATTGAGTCCCAGAATCCAGAGCCCATTGCGCAGGACGATCTGCACCGCCCGGGCCAGGCCCAAGCGGGCCGCCCGCAACGCCGGATCATCGACCAACACCGCCATCGCCGGGTTTCGGGAAGGATTGCCCTGGTGATACCACGAGTTCACCTGGCCAGCCGTCTTTTCCAGGTAGTCACAGAGGGTATGGGGGGCACGATGCTCCGCGGCCCGCTGCACGGTAGTCGGAAACTCCGAGAGCTGCCGTACCAGCTCCCGCTCCGACGGCTCTCGCAAGCTGGAGAACACGCCGGCGTCGGCGGCGATCTTCTTGGGATCCTGCTCGGCTCGCGCAAAAATCGAGCACATACGGGCATGCGCGTACTGGATCTTGAAGAGGGGGTTCTTTTCGGACTGGTCCAGCGCAACATCGAGATCGAAGACCAGATGTGCGTCGGGCTTCCGCATCTGGAAGAAGTACCGCGTTACGTCGGCGCCCACCTCGTCGATGAGGGCCCGCAGTGTGGTGTAGGATCCGGCCCGCTTCGACAGCTTGACCTCTTCCCCCTCACGCTCCACCGACACCATCTGGTGGAGCACGTACTCCGGATAGCCCTCAGGCAGCCCCAGGGCTTGGAGGCCGGCGCGCACCCGATCTACCGTCCCATGGTGATCTGCACCTTGGACGTTGATGGCGTGTTTGAATCCGCGCTCCCACTTCGTGAGATGGTACGCAACGTCCGGCAGGAAGTAGGTCGGCGACCCATCGCTCTTCAGCATGACCCGGTCTTTCTGGTCGCCGTACTCACTCGTTTTCAACCAAGTAGCGCCACCTTCTTCGTAGACCAGGCCCGTCTCGCGAAGCGCGCGGACCGCTTCAGTCACCCGTCCATCGGTATAGAGGGAGGACTCGGGGTAGAAGTTGTCGAAGATGACGCCGAAGTCCTCGAGGTCCTGCTCGTGTTCGTCGCGGATGGCGTCGACCGCAAAGGACCGCATGGTGTTGAGCGCCTCGGACGACGCGATCCCCTCGTAGAGGTCACCCACCTTCTTCTCGAAGCTCTGTGCGATCTCGGTAACGTAGTGACCGTGGTACCCGTCCTCACGCACTGGTTCTGCGCGTCCTAGCACTTGGTGGTAGCGGGCCCACACCGACGAAGCCAGCCGATCCATCTGAAGGCCCGCATCGTTGTAGTAGTACTCGCGCTCGACGCGCCATCCCGTCCACTCCAGCAACGAGGCAATTGCGTCCCCGAGGGCGGCTTGGCGGCCATGCCCCAGATGGAAGGGGCCCGTGGGGTTGGCGGACACGAACTCGACCATGACCGGACGGTCCTCCCCAGCGTCGGTGCGTCCGTAGTTCTTGTCGCTCGACAGGACCTCGACGACTTCCTGCGCGACCTCGGCACTCCCGAAGCGGAAGTTCAAGAACCCCGGGCCGGCGATATGGACTGACTCCACGACCGACGTTGGCAACTCGAGGTGCTCGACGATGCGCTGTGCGATTTCCCGCGGGGGCTTCCCCAACCTGCCAGCCAAGGTCAGGGCCACGTTGGTCGCCAAGTCCCCATGGGCTGGATCACGGGGGCGCTCGAAACGGATCTCGGCGCCAGCAACGCCCATGGCGCTGAGTGCGCGAGCCAGGGCGGTGTGGAGAAGCGCTTGGGCCACGATCAGGGCGTTGGGAAAGGGGCAGAGACCACGTCTAGTCCGCCGGATCGACGTTGGGTGACGAGGAGGCGGAAGTCTCCGACGTGCTCGGCTTGGCTGGTTCGCTCGCCGCGGTCTCGTTAGACGAGGCACCGCCGCTCTCCTTGCTGGCCTTCTCTTTGTACTCGGGGCTGCGGTAGTCGGTGATGTAGAACCCCGACCCCTTGAACAGGAAACCGGCGCCGCCAGAGAGCTGCCGCTCGGAGGACTCCCCGCACTCCGGGCACGGCGCGACGGGCTCGTCGCTCATGCGCTGGAACAGCTCGAATTCATGCCCGTGTGGGCAGCGGTACTCGTAGGTTGGCATTTTGGCTCGTGACGTCTCTCGCAAGGCAAACCGAGGCAAACCGAGGCAAACACTGGAAGGCTGCCAGGCCCACTCTACTTCCTCAACAACCTTTTAGGGTAACCGAGTGCCTGAGTGGCGACCAGCACCGCGGTCGCCTTGCCGGGTGGCGAGCGCTCAGGCCCCCTCCCCTCTGTATTGTCCCCACAGGTCGCGGAAGGTGTCGGAGATCTCTCCGAGGGTGGCCCCCACCCGCACGGCCGGGATGAGGACGTCCATCAGGTTGGCAGGGGTGGCGGCGGTACGTTTGATGGTCTCGAGGGCCGTGGCCACCGCTACGGAATCGCGCCCCGCCTTGAAGGCCGACAGGCTACGACACTGCTCGGCCTCCAGGCGTGAATAGTCGGGTTGGGCCCCCGGGTCCGCAGCGCTCCCATCCTCGAATCGGTTGACACCGACCACCACGCGCTCGCCCCCCTCGATGGCCAGTTGGTGGGCATAGGCCGCCCGGTGGATCTCATCCTGCATAAACTCGAGCGCCCGACTCGCCCCTCCACGATCGTCGATCTCCTCCACGTAGGCGCGCGCTTCTCCCTCCAATCGGTCCGTTAGGGACTCGATGAGGTAGCTCCCGGCAAGCGGATCGGCCGTGCGAGCGACCCCGGACTCGAACGCGACGATCTGCTGCGTTCGCAGTGCCAGCCCGGCAGACTCCTCGGTGGGAAGCGCCAGCGCCTCATCGAAGCCGTTCGTATGTAGGGACTGCGTGCCCCCCAACACAGCGCCCAGCGCCTGTAGTGTGACCCGTACGACGTTGTTGAGGGGCTGCTGCGCCGTAAGAGTGGAGCCCCCGGTCTGTGTGTGGAATCGGAGCCGACAAGATCGGTCGGACGCTCCGAACCGTTTACGCATCATCCGGGCCCAGAGGCGTCGGGCAGCGCGAAACTTGGCGACCTCCTCGAGCAGATCGTTGTGGGCAGCAAAGAAGAAGGACAGCCTTGGCGCAAAGGCCTCCAGGTCCAGACCAGCATCCAGAGCTCGCTGCACGTATTCGAGGCCGTTGGCAAGCGTAAAAGCGACCTCCTGCGGTGCCGTGGATCCGGCTTCCCGAATGTGGTATCCGGAGATGGAGATCGGATTCCAGCGAGGCACCTCATCCGCGCAAAACGACATCACGTCCGAAATCAACCGCAAACTTGGATCGACCGGATAGATGTAGGTCCCCCGCGCGACGTACTCCTTCAGGATGTCGTTCTGTACGGTGCCCGAAAGCTGTTTTCGGTCGATCCCCCTCTCGTCCGCAACCGCCACATAGAGTGCCAACAGTATCGCCGCGGTAGAGTTGATCGTCATGGACGTCGACACCTGCCCCAGCTCGATCTGATCGAACAACACCCGCATGTCGGCGATGGAATCGACAGCGACCCCTACCCGCCCCACCTCGCCGCCCGCCATGGGGTGATCCGAATCGAACCCCATTTGCGTGGGGAGATCGAAGGCGACCGAAAGGCCGGTGGTCCCCTGATCCAGGAGGTAGCGATACCGCTGATTGGTCTGGAGCGCAGTGCCGAATCCGGCGTACTGCCGCATGGTCCACAGACGCCCACGGTACATGTTGGCGTGCACGCCCCGCGTAAACGGAAAGGCGCCCGGCACCTCAGCCCGCTCGTCTGCGGATGGGGGCAGATCGTCGGCTGTGTACACCGCCTTAACCTCGAGTCCCGAATCGGTGGTCAGGGGTGGATCCCTCACGGCGTTTCCGGCTCTTCGGGTGCTTCGAACTCGATCAGGAGGGCGTCCTTCACCACCGTGTCGCCGGCTGCCGCATGGATGCGAGACACCACGCCCGCCTGCTCCGCCCTCAACTCATTCTCCATCTTCATGGCTTCGACGATGGCTACGCTCTGGCCTACCTCCACCGCCTGGCCCACCTCCACCTCCACCCGCACGACCAGGCCAGGCATCGGCGCCTTGACCGCACGGGGGCCGCCGGCCCGCCCGCCGCTCGGATCCGCCTTCCGGGCCAACACGCTCCGCTCATCCAGGACTTCCGCACGCATCGGAGACCCATCCAAGGAGAGTTGCCAGAGCTCGCCATCGGCCGTGGCTCCCCGGACATCGATCACGCGGTCTCCAACCTTCATAGAGGAGGGACCTACCCAGTCTGCCTGGACCGGTGTCCCGTCCACGGTCATCGTCGAGCCGCTGGTCTCGATGTCGAAGACCAGATCGTCCACCGTGACTCGATACTTCAAGTGGCGCCGCCGTCTGTGCGTTCGAGGGTCACGAGAGATTCCACGTGCGCGGTCTGAGGAAACATGTCGAAGGCGTCGAGGCCCGCAATTCGGTACCGGGTCAGCCGGGCCAAATCTCTGGCCAGGGTCGCCGGGTCGCAGCTCACGTAGACCATACGTGGGGGTCCCCGATTCACCAAGAGGGCCGCCACCCCCTCCTCGATGCCCGCCCGGGGCGGGTTCAGCACCACCACCTCTGCCGGGAGCGCCCGAGCCACCCCCACCTCTACGGGGGCTTCCACCACCTCGAGGCCCGCCCTCCGAGCCTCCCGACAAGCGATGGGGTTGGAGTCGATCACGGTGACGGCCCAACCCAGGCGTCGTAGAGCGCTTCCATACACCCCGACGCCGCCGTAGGCGTCCACCGCGCGGGCGGACCCGGTGGGAGGACCCACTGCTTCGACGACCGCCTCGACGAGCGCCGCCCCCACCGACCGGTGCACCTGCAGGAACGCGCCGGCACCCAAACGATAGCGCCCACCCGCGAAGGACGTCTCGACCGTCCGGTCGCCGGCCAGGAGGCGGGGGGGATTCCCTCGCGGCTGCGACCACACCGCCAACAGGGTCGGCACACCACGAAGGAGAGCCTCCGCGTTGCCGGGACCCTCCCCACCTGCAATCGCTAGGACGACGCCATCGTCCACCTCGCGAAGGGTCAGCTCCAGACCCTGCCCGGAGGGCAGGTGGCGGGCACCCGACCCCCAATGGGCCCGGAGGGCCTTCCAAGCCCGGTCAAGGGGCCCAGCCAATACTGGGCAGGCCTCCACGTCGACGATCCGACCAGGTCGGTCCCAACGATGGAAGCCAGCAACCACCCTCGGGCCTGGCAACCGCCGTAGATGGAAACGCGCGCGCGCCCGGTATCGCAGCTCCAGGGACGCCGGCCGGACCTCGGGTACCACGACAAAGACGCCTCCGATTCTCTGCAGGGCATCTTCGACCATGGTTCGCTTGGCCGCTAACTGCGCGGGGTAGGCGATGTGCTGCAGGGTGCATCCGCCACATTCGGAGAAGAGTGGACATGGGGGCGTGACCCGAGCAGGGCCGGGACTTCGAACGGATGCCGCCCACCCGCGTGCCCACCGCTTCTTGGCCACCTGAATGGAGACCGCGACCTCGTCACCCACGGCCGTGCGCGGCACGAACACGACGCGTCCGTCCTTCAAGTGCCCCACCCCGTCCCCGCCGGCCGCGATCCTCTCGATGCGCACCGTCTCCAGTTCGCTCAGGAGGGGCCTCCGCCCGGCAGTCCCGCCTGCCGCCACCGCGAGAACCCAGGCGAGGGTGCCGGGCGCAGGCGCGCGCGCTCCTTTCGTCTTCTACGTTCAGCCAGGAGGACCGCAGCCACTGCAGCGTCCCGACACTCGGCCTCATCCGCGCCCGCTTCGAACAGGTCGGGATGCTCCTCCAGGTAGCGGATCGTGAGGTTCCCCCTGCGGAAGTCCTCCTCCCGCATGATCTTCCGAAGGAGCGGTGTCGAGGTCTGCACACCATCGATCAGAAGCTCTTCCAGGGCACCCGACATGCGGCGAATCGTCGCCTCTCGCGTGGGGCCGTGGACCACTAGTTTGGCGAGCAGCGGATCGTAAAAGAGCCCTACTTCGGATCCCTGGTCGACACCCGAGTCCCATCGTACCCCTGGGCCGCTGGGCACCCGAAGGGTCTCGATCCGCCCGGTGGCGGGGAGGAAACCCCCAGCCACATCTTCGCTGGTAATCCGGCATTCGAGCGCATGTCCGTGAAAGGCGATCTCGTCTTGCCCCCACGGAAGCACGTCCCCGGAAGCCACCCGCAACTGCCACCCGACCAGGTCGACCCCTGTGATCATTTCGGTCACAGGATGCTCCACCTGGATTCGAGTGTTCATCTCCAGAAAGAAGAACTCGCCTTCCTGGAAGAGGAACTCGACCGTTCCGGCCCCGACGTAGTCGACCGCTTGAGCCGCTCGTACAGCAGCTTCTCCCATGGCGGCGCGCTGCGCTGGGGTCAGCACAGCAGAGGGGGCTTCCTCCACCAGCTTCTGATGTCGTCTCTGAATCGAACACTCACGCTCGCCCAGATGGACCACGTTGCCATGGGTATCTCCCAACACTTGGATCTCAATGTGACGCGGTCGGTCCAAAAAGCGCTCGATGTAGACAGATCCGTCGCCGAACGCGCCCAAGGCCTCCCGCGAGGCCGCCTCCCAGGCGCGTTGTAGGTCCTCGGGGCGCTCGACCACACGCATGCCCTTCCCGCCCCCGCCTGCCGACGCCTTGAGCAACACTGGAAACCCCAGGTCCGAGGCGACCTCGTCGGCATCGGCCGCGCTGGCGATAGGGGCGACTGCGCCTGGCACGATGGGCACCCCAGCCTTCCGCATTCGGCCCCGCGCTTCCGTCTTGTCTCCCATCGCCGTGATGGTGGAGGCTCGGGGTCCGATGAAGGTCAGACCCGCGTCGGTGACCGCTTCGGCGAACGCCGCACGCTCCGCCAGAAACCCGTAGCCTGGATGGATGGCTTCTGCGCCAGTCAAGCGAGCGGCGTCCAGGAGCCTCTCGATGACGAGGTAACTCTCGGCAGCCGCAGGGGGCCCGATCTCCACCGCGCGGTCGGCCAATCTGACGTGCGGGGCGTCACTGTCTGCCTGGGAGTACACGGCGACGGACTCGATTCCAAGTTCGCGGCAGGCCCGTACAATCCGGACTGCGATTTCACCTCGATTGGCAATCAGGACGGAACCCAGCACGTACGGCGCCTCTTCAAAGGGGTGGGCGCCCCCGGCTTACTGCCGGAGGCGCCCGCAAGGTAGGCCTGTACGGGGGCCTACGGAATGCCCTTCGTGGGCGCTGGGCTGTCCCCCTACCGGCGCTCCCGCTCCAGGGACTGTAGCTCTCCGTCCCGCACCAACTCCCAGAGAATCGTCTCGCCGCGGTCGTAGGACCCAAGAATCCGGTAGACGTCGCTCGGCTCGTCCACCTCGCGCCCACCGATCCCCACTACCACGTCCCCAGCCTGCAGCCCAGTCGTGTCCTCTTCGTCCACGCTCAGAACCAGCACGCCCTCATCGACCCCGAAGTAGCGGCCCAGCTCGGGATCGAGCTCGCGGAGTTCCAGACCCCGGAAGAAGCTGAACGAGGTCCCGAACGACATCTGGCCGGGCATCCCGAATACGCGCGCACCCCCGGGCGTGCGCTCGAAACGGAGGCCGTCGCCCCACGTCGATGCCACCTCGGCAAGGCGCCTGGCGTTCCCAAGAACTTGGGCGAACCCCTCCGAGCGCTCCACTTCGACCTCGACCGTCTCTTCCCGTCCCTCACGGAGGTACACCACTTCGACCAGGTCTCCGGGCTCCCAGTCCTGGGCGAGGCTCAGAAGCCGGTCGGTCGCGACGGATTCGTCATCCCGGAACCGCCGCTCACGGCGGGCGTCCAGGGGCTCGAGCAGGTCGCGCCCGTCCACTTGCACGATCAGGTCACCCTCGCGAAGCCCGGCCTCCTCTGCCGGACTCCCCTCGCGCACGTTCACGACGCGTGCTCCCTCCGGGTCGGCGGAGAGGGACACACCCATCTCCGCGGACCGGTCACCCATGCGGCTGAAGTAGCGCAGTTCCGGCCCGTCCCACACCACACTCCCCGACCCATCGCACACACACCTGTCGCTCCGGGACTCTTCCTGACCCACGAGTGGGCCCCCGGCAGCGAGCGCTACACACATCGTCCCCATCGATCCCCACAGGGGCCACCGCGGACGGGTTCTGCTGATCATGGATTCCTCCTGGATATGGTCCCTACGTGCTTGGGACGCAGGAAGGAGGGCGAGCGTTGCCCCAAGGGGTGCCGATGACGCGGTCGCTCAAGGGTGGTGCTCCCGGGAGCACTACCCTAGAGCGGTATGTTTCCGTGCTTCCGCGCTGGATTCTGGTCGCGCTTGTTGCTCAGCATGTCGAGGCCCGAGATGAGCCGCTCGCGGGTATCCCGCGGATCAATGACGTCGTCCACGTATCCTCGTGCGGCGGCGACGTAGGGATGCGCCAACCGATCGCGATACTCTTCCATGCGTTGGTCGGTCGCCTCCTGGGGATCCGGCGCGTCGGCAATCTCCTTCCGGAACAGGATTTCCACGGCGCCCTTCGGTCCCATCACCGCGATTTCAGCAGTGGGCCACGCGTAGTTCAGGTCGCCCCGAATGTGTTTCGAGTTCATGACGTCGTACGCACCGCCGTATGCTTTACGGGTGATGACGGTCACCTTGGGGACCGTGGCTTCCGCGAACGCATACAGCAGCTTGGCACCATGACGGATAATGCCACCGTGCTCCTGCGCCACACCTGGTAAGAACCCCGGCACATCCTCGAACACGACCAACGGAATGTTGAAGGCATCGCAGAAGCGGACGAAGCGAGCCCCCTTCTGTGACGCGTCGATGTCGAGCACGCCGGCCAAGACCTGGGGCTGGTTGGCGACAACCCCCACGGCATAGCCGCCCAGGTGAGCGAAGCCGGTAATCAAGTTGGGTCCAAACTGGGCGTGCACCTCATAGAACTGAGCCTCGTCCACGACTTCCTTGATCACCGACAGCATGTCGTATGGCTTGTTCGGAGAGTCGGGCACCAGCTCCATCAACGCCTCGGACCGACGATTGTGCGGGTCTTCGGTGTCACGCCGTGGAGGGGGCTCCATATTATTCTGGGGCACGTACATGAAGAGCTCCCGGACAGCGGCCAGTGACTCCGCCTCCGAGTCGTGTACGAAGTGGCACACGCCCGATCGAGAGGCATGGACGTCCGCGCCACCCAAGCTCTCCATGTCGATGTCCTCGTGGGTCACCGTCTTCACGACGTTCGGCCCCGTCACAAACATGTAGCTGACGCCGCGCACCATATACACGAAGTCCGTAATGGCAGGAGAGTACACCGCGCCCCCGGCGCAAGGGCCCAGAATGACGGAGATCTGCGGAACGACCCCCGAGGTCAGCGTGTTGCGGAGGAAGATGTCGGCGTAGCCGCCCAGCGAGACCACCCCTTCCTGGATGCGCGCTCCACCGGAGTCGTTGAGTCCGATGACGGGTGCACCGTTCTTGATGGCCAGGTCCTGGATCTTGACGATCTTCTCGGCATGGGCTTCCGACAGAGACCCACCCAGCACTGTGAAGTCCTGGGAGAAGACGTACACGAGCCGGCCCTGAATTTGCCCGTACCCTGTGACCACCCCATCGCCCAGGAATTGCTGATCCTCCAGTCCGAACTCGCGGGAGCGATGGGTCACGAAACGATCCAACTCCACGAACGAGTCGGCATCCAACAGGAGGTCCAGTCGCTCGCGGGCCGTGAGCTTCCCGCGCTTGTGCTGCTGAGCGATCCGTTGCGCACCACCGCCCAACTTGGCTTCTTCACCGAGCGCTTCCAGCCGCGCCAGCTTCTCCTCGAGCGACATGGCCGGGACGCGCTAGCGGAGGTTGCGACCGAGGTAGCGGAGCTCGCCCCCGCTAATCTCATAGAGTTGGTGCAGCCGGACCACCTGGCCATCCTGGACCGACAGCGTGCCGGTGGCACCTTCGTAACGATCGATGTTTCGTAATTGAGCCTGCAGGTCGCGGGGACTGCGCGCACCGCGATCGAGCGCCTCCAACAACAACATGGTCGCATCGTATCCGAAGGCAGGCACTGGGCTGCGTAGCGTCTTTCGTACCACGGCCTCGTAGCTCTCTACGAAGCGGCGGTAGGCCTCGCTCTCTCCCTCAGGATTCCGCGCCGACGCGACGATCACACCGTCGAGGTGCCGAGCATCCACGCGCTCGAGGACGTCGGGTGAAGCCCAAGCCCCTGTGCCCATCACGCGCACACCCAGCGAGTCCAGCGCGAAGAAGGAGACCTGCGGAGCGATCAACTCCACGTCCGACTCGGGCACCGGAAACACGACCGCCTCGGCGCCGAAGTCCACCGCACCCATCAGTTGGTCCCGAAAGAAGGTCACCCCGGACTCGTACGTGAACTCTCGAGCATCGACGAACCCGGAGCGGGAGGCGTCCGCGAACGCTTGCTGGAAGACCTGCGCCTCGGCTGCACCGATCGGCGAGCGAGGATAGACGATAGCGATCCGCGTCCAACCCTCCTGCGCAGCATACTCCGCCAACGCCTGAGCGGCTCCTGGATCGGCCGCTCCCAACGAGTACACGCCACTGCCTCCCGGCACGCTCTCGGAAGTAGGGGAGATCAAGGGAAGTCCCGACGACCGGACCCGTGCGGCAGCCTCGAGCTGGGCATCGAGGAGGGGGCCCACCACTCCGAGCGCCCCTGCCTGCTCGAGTTCCTGCAGGGCCTGGGAAGACCGCGACGGATCACCTCCGTCGTCCCGCAACTCCAGTCGCACGGGACGCCGCCGGTCGCGCGCGCGGCTGTCCAACGCAACCCGAATCCCCTCTTCGATCGCGTCCGAATACTCGCGAAGCGCAGGTGACCCGGACCTGGGGAGAATGGCACCCAGCGCGACGTCCGAACCCAACACGCTCTCGGCCGTGCCCGAGATCAATGACTCGGCAATGTCCCGGTCGCTGGACTCCAGTGGTCTGGTCAGTAAATCCCTAGCGATGGCGGAAGCCTGCGCAACCTCGCCCCTGAAATAGAGACCCACCGCAGACTCGAGCCGGACCAGGTCGGCGATGGGGGTCGGACCCAACTCTTCAGACAACGCCGAGAGAGTATCGGTAGAGACGCCTGAGACACTGGCGCGTGCGAGCGAGAGGGGGTCCCCATCTACCCGGTCGAGCTCATCGCTCGACAGCACCCCCAAGGCCCGCAATGCCGCCGCCGCATCGTCGACCTCTTGGGCCCGCTCGGCGGCGAACCAGGCCACCTCGGGCCTTCGCCCGTCGCTGCTCGGGAGCAGCGCCAGGAAGCGCATCGCATCTGCGTTGGCATCTGCGGGAGCATCCAAAGCTGCCCCCGCTCGGGCCCGCACCCATAGGCCGGCGGCAGAGCCGCGGGTCGCGCTGAAGTTGTCGATGATGTCAGTGGCGAGCTCCCGAGCCCTCTCGGGGTTCCGTTGTCGCAAGGCCGCTTCGCCTTCGGCGACCCTACGCGCAACGGTGGCTTCCGCACTGGTGGTCGAGGCCCCACGCGTGATGGCGGGGTCCACCCGATCCGTCGGCCGAGGGGTCCCCCCAGGATCCGACTGCACTGGCACGCAGGAGACCGAAAGAAGGAGCGCAACCCCCCAAAGTCGCCGTACGCGGAAACGCCCCGCCGCCAACCGGCGACCGGGCGCTCCTCCGCTGCTGTTCATGGCCTTCTCAACCGGCAATTCAACCCTCATTCCGCCGAGTCTGACGACTCCGACTCCACGGTCTCTGATGTCTCCGCCACTTCGGCGACTTCCGCCACCGCCGCTACCTCCTCGGATTCCGCGGGCCGCACAACCCGTCCGGGATTCCGCTCAGGCACCGTGGTGACTTCGAGTGTGATACGGCGATTGGTCGCGTCGGACTCGATGACCTTGACGTCCACCTTCTCGCCGGGCGCATAGTACTCGTCGAGTCGCTCCGGATCCTCGACACCGGTGTGGGCCGGGGCCACGAAGCCCTCGATGTCGTCGCCGAGGTCGACAACCACGCCCCCATCCTGATTCCGCACCACCGTCGCTTCCTGCTCGATTCCTGGTGCGATGCGCTCCACGATTTGCGGCCACGGGTCATCGAGGAGCTGTTTGATGCCGAGCGAGATCCTCTTCCCCTCCGCATCCACGTCCAACACCATGACCTTCATCTCTTCGCCCTTCTCGACCACTTCCGAAGGGTGCTCCACACGCTTGGTCCAACTCATGTCCGACACGTGGACCAAGCCGTCGATGCCGGGCTCGATCTCAACGAACGCGCCAAACGAGGTGAGGTTCCGAACGACACCGTCAAGCACGGTTCCGGTCGGGTACTTCACGGGCAGCGCCAGCCACGGATCTTCCTCGATCTGCTTCATGCCGAGCGAGATCTTTTCGTCGGCTGGATCGACCTTCAACACCACGGCTTCGATCTCGTCCCCGATGTTCACCAGCTTGCTCGGGTGACGCACATTGCGTGTCCAGGACATCTCGGAGATGTGGACCAATCCCTCGACGCCCTTCTGCAACTCGATGAAGGCGCCGTAGTTGGTGATGGACACTACGCGTCCGCGCACACGCGACCCGACCGGATATTTGCGGTCGATTTCGGTCCAGGGATATGGAAGCAACTGCTTGAGCCCGAGCGAAATCCGCTCGCGATCCCAATCGACGTCCAGCACCTTTACGTCCAGCTCTTGGCCGATCTTGACCACTTCCGACGGGTGCCCCACCCGTCCCCAGGACATGTCGGTGATATGCAGGAGCCCGTCCAGGCCGCCGAGATCGATGAAGGCACCGAAGTCGGTGATGTTCTTGACGACGCCGGCACGCACCTGACCGACCAGCAGCTCTTTGACCAGCGTCTTGCGCTTCGACTCGCGTTCGGTCTCCAGCAACACGCGTCTGGACACCACGATGTTCCGGCGTCGCTTGTTGAGCTTGATGATCTTGAAGTCGTACCGCTCGCCCAGCAGGTCCTCGATGTTGGGTACCCTGCGCAGCGCGATCTGAGAGCCGGGCAGGAACGCGTCCACACCCATGAGGTCGACGGTGACGCCGCCCTTGATCTTGCGGCTGAGCGTCCCCTCCACCGGACGGTCCTCCTCGTAGGCTTCTTTGATCCGCTCCCATACCCTCAGGAAGTCCGCCTTCTTCTTGGAGAGCACGACCACGCCCTGATCGTCCTCCAGGCTCTCCAGCAGCACCTCGACCTCGGCGCCCGGCACCAACGTCCCCGGGTCCTTGAACTCGTCCAGCGGCACCGTACCCTCACTCTTGAAGCCGAACTCCAGAATGACGTTGGTGTCGTTGACCTTGAGCACTTTGGCGAGGACGATCTCACCCTCTTTTACGGGTTGTAGAGAGCCCTCGTAGTCTTCAAGTAGTTTTGCGAAATCGTCCCGAGTGATGTCGAGGTCGTCTTCGCCGTAAGGGTCGTCGAGGAGGTGGGGGTCGAAAGTCCCACTTGAGGGCCGTACGGCCTTCGCAGATCCGGTCATAACCGTCCTTGAGGATTCCGGAGAATCCCGCTTCCGGGCGGGGGTGTGAGGGCGCCCGGGTTGAAGTGAACAATGCAACGGCGCCCGCCACCTGACGCGCGCCGCCGGCCACCCACGTTGCTGCGTCCGCGGATGGAGAGACTAAAAAGCTATGAGTGGCCTTCTTTAGCGTCAACCTGGGCGGCGACCAACGCCAGCACGGCCTGCACCTGGCCCTCGAAGTCCAGAGCCGAGGTGTCGATGTGGTGCGCGTCGGGCGCTGCCCTGAGCGGCGCATGCTCTCGATGAGCATCGGCAAAGTCCCTCCCCTGCAGGCGAGACGCCTCTCTGCGGACCGACCCCGGGGCCGGCTTCACCCCTTCCCTCTGCAGGAGCCGGCGTCGAGCTCGCTCGGTCAGGTCGGCCGTCAGAAAGACCTTCACCTCCGCGTTGGGAAACACCACGGTCCCCATGTCTCGTCCGTCGGCGACCAGGCCTCCCTCCGCGGCGGCCTGACGTTGTAGGGTCAGGAGCGCCGCACGGACGCGGGGCAGACCCGCCACTCTGGACACGTGCGCCGTCACCGCCTCGGACCTTAAATCCCGCTCCGCCAGGCGGGCCCCCTCCATCCACACCTCGACCTCCCCCCCCCGGGGAAGGGCTCGTAACCCCAACGCTTCGATCTCGGCCTCGGTGCGCTCCGACCAGGTATCGGCTGGCCAGCCTCTCCTGAGGAACGCCAGGGTCAGGCCCCGGTAGAGGGCGCCCGAGTCGAGATGCAGAAACCCGAGGCCTCGGGCGACCGCACGCGCAGTCGAGGACTTCCCCGAACCGGCGGGGCCGTCGATGGTGACCACGGGGGCCCGGCGCCCCGCTGAGACACGAGCCCCTTCCCGACTCGAGCGCGAACTCCCCGACAACCGAACGAGTGCCTCCAGGAATCCTGGATAGCTCACCGCCACCGCGTCGGGCTGATCGATCTCGACGTCTGCCTCAGGGAGCGCCCCCAGAACGGCGAAGGCCATGGCGATCCGATGGTCCCCCCCGCACCGGACTCTTCCGGTCAAGGGTCCCGAGGCTCCCTCCACCTCGAAGCCGTCGGAGAGCTCACCGACCTCGGCCCCCAACACGTCCAGGTTGTGCACGATGGTGCGGATCCGGTCACTCTCCTTCACCCGGAGCTCCGCCGCACCCGTGACCCGGGAGCGCCCTTCGGCCCGGGCGGCCAAGATGGCGAAGACCGGCAGCTCGTCGATCAGGCTGGGGACCTCGGCTGCTCCGATGTCCGTGGCCCGAAGCTCAGACGGCCAGACCACCAGGTCTCCCTGCGGTTCGGGCCCATCCCGGAGGGCTTCGACCTCGACCCTGCCGGCCATCCGACGCACGACGTCGAGCAGCCCGGTTCGGGTGGGGTTGAGCCCCACTGCCTCGATGCGCAGGGGCTGCGACCCACCTCGGAGGAGTCCATACGTCAGCCAGAACGCGGCCGCTGAGAAGTCCCCTGGGACGCGCCAGTGAAGCCCGGGAAGGCCCTCGGGCGGCTCTCGCAGCTCTACCCGCCAAGCGCCTTCATGCCAATGCTCGATGAGCGGGATCCCCAGTGCCTCCAGCATCCGCTCGGAGTGGTCGCGCGACCTGCAGGGTTCGGCATACAGCACCCAGTTCCCGGAAGTGAGACCCGCCAAGAGGACAGCGCTCTTCACTTGGGCGCTGGCGATCGCGGAGCGGTAGTCGATGGGTCCAAGCGTGCCGCCACAGACCCGAATGGGGAGTTGACCGGGTTCTCCCAGCGAGTCGAAACGAGCCCCCATGGCGGTCAGAGGGTCCATGACGCGGGCCATGGGTCGGCTACGCAGGCTCTGGTCCCCGGTCATCTCGGCCCTCAGACCAACGCCGGCCAGCACCCCCAGAAGGAGCCTCGCGGAGGTCCCTGAGTTCCCACAATCCAGGACCTCCCCAGGAGACTCGAGCCCGCGGACCCCCCCACCCTTGACCTCGAATGATCCAGCTTCAAGGGATGGGATGCCGACCCCCAGGGCGCGCAGAATCCTGGCCGTGGCCTCGGTGTCCTCGGAGACGAGAGCCCCGCTGATTCGGCTGGGTTCCGCCGATAGGGCAGAGAGCATTAATGCCCTGTGTGTAATGGACTTATCTCCAGGTACTTCAACCTTGTTCACGGGTTGCCTTCCACGGACGGATCGGGCGCGACCTCATCTGGGAACGGGACCTCGAACCCCAGGCCGTCGTACGCCACCCGACTCTCTCCAAAGATCCGCCGAGCCTCGGCCTCCAAGACACGTGGCATCTCCGCATAGCGGGCCGAGACATGCGTGAGGAAGAGCCTCCGGACGCCGGCCATTCTTGCTACCTGGGCGGCCTCGGCGGCAGTGGAGTGACGGGTCTGCAGGGCCCTGTCCTCCTCGTCTGAGGAGAAGGTCGCCTCGTGCACCAACAGGTCTGCCCCCTCAGCCCCCTGGATGAGCTCGGCACACGGTCGGGTGTCTCCGGAGAAGACGACCTTCCGTCCGGGGCGTGGAGGACCCACGACCTCTTCTGGTCGCACCCGGCGCCCGCCCACTTCGACGGCTTCCCCCCGGTGGAGCTGCCCGAGCGCCGGACCGTAGGGCACCCCCAACTCCTGGGCCCGCGCCGCGTCAAAGCGCCCCAAACGGTCGTCCTCGATCAACGCGTAGCCGAGGGCGCTCACGCCATGGTCCACTCCGATCGCCTCGATCCGGTACCCGTCCAACGCCACACGCTCGCCCACCTCGAGCTCGTGGATCGTCACTGGAAAAGGCAAGCGGTCCGCTCCGAGGCGTACGGCCTGTCTTAGCGTGGGACTCGAACCCGTGGGGCCGAAAAGGCTCATGGGATCAGTGCGTCCCTGGAGGCCCATCGTCCTCAGGAGCCCGGTTACACCCAGGAAATGATCGGCGTGAAGGTGGGTGAAGAAGATACGGGACACCCCGAACCCAGTACCGAACTTCATCATCTGGCGTTGGGTCCCCTCGCCGCAATCGAAGAGCATCAGGTCTCCCTCGCGCTGGAGCGCACAGGAGCTGACACCTCGACCAACCGTCGGCCTGGCGGCGGCCGTCCCCAGAAAGGTGATTCTGATCACGATGGGTAGCTAACCGGGTACTCGGATGGGGGTCAAGCCTGGTCGGCGGCCACTTCCGTCCCTATCGTCCACCGAACGGCTCGAACATGAGGTCGCGCCCTCGACTGAGACCGGGGCCGGCGAGCATCCAATCCTGGAGGGTGGAATGTACAGTCGACGTGATTTCCTCGGTGTGATGCGCTACCCCGCCGCGGCCGTGGCCGCCGGGGGCACGCTGCCCGCCGCGGTGTTCCGGCGCGACACAGCGGATGTGCTGGCCGACCTGTCGGCCACGGAAGGCACACCCGAAGAAGTCGCCCGGGACGAGGACTTCTGGTATGAGGTCCAACGCGCCTTTTCGGTCGACCGTACCCTGGTCAACTTCAACAACGGTGGAGTCAGTCCCTCCCCGATCTGGGTCCAAGAGGCGATGAAGCGCCACCTGGACTACTCCAACGAGGCGCCGGCGTACACCATGTGGCGCATTCTCGAGCCGCAGCGTGAAGGGGTGCGGCAACGCTTTGCGCGCGAGTGGGGGGTGGATGCAGAGGAGGTGGCCTTCACTCGCAACGCTTCCGAAGGGCTCCAGACCGTCCAGTTGGGGATCGATCTGAATCGGGGCGACGAGGTGCTCACCACCACGCAGGACTACGGTCGGATGATCACCACCTTCAAGCAGCGTGAACGCCGGGAGGGCATTGTGCTGCGGCAGATCCAGATTCCGGTACCCGCCGAGGATCCTGCCGAGGTGGTTCGGCTTTTCGAGGACGCCATCACTCCGAAGACGCGGATGATCCTGATGTGCCACATGATCAACCTGACCGGACAGATCCTGCCGGTCCGCGAGGTCGTTGCCATGGCACGGCGGCGGGGGATCCCCGTTGCAGTAGATGGGGCCCATGCACTGGCCCACTTCGACTTCAAGCTCTCCGACCTGGAGTGCGACAACTACTCCACCAGCCTGCACAAGTGGCTGTTCGCTCCGCACGGCACCGGGATGCTGTACGTGCGACGCGACAAGATCGCCGAGGTCTGGCCCCTCATGGCAGCCCCCGAGCGAATGGACTCCGACATCCGCAAGTTCGAGGAGATCGGGACCCATCCTGCGGCCAACTACCTGGCCATCGGGGAGGCGCTCACCTTCCACCAGGGAATTGGCAGCGCCAGGAAGGCCGCGCGGCTGCGCTACTTGCGGGACCGCTGGGCCAATGAGTTGCTCACCCACGACAAGATCACCCTGCATACCAGTCAACGACCCGACATGGCCTGCGGGATCGCCAACGTTGAGATCGCCGACGTGGACTCAGGCGATCTGACGACCTGGCTTTGGAACGAGTACCGCATCTTCGTGGTGGCCATCAAACACCCCGAGTTCGAGGGCGTTCGGGTGTCACCCAGCGTCTATTCGACGTTGGAGGAGGTCGATCGCTTCACGGAAGCGATGGTCAGGGCTGTGCGGGAGGGCGTGGCTGCGTGAGGCGTCTCGGACTCGCCCTCCTTCTCCCGCTCCTTTGGGGGGCCGTGGTCCCTCACACCAGACTGGAGTGGAGTCGACCCGAAGCGGACGAGGCGCTCGCTCAGTCGCCAAGGGAAGTACGCCTCCACTTCTCGACACCCGTGCAGCTGCCCCTGAGCGGTATCGAGGTGCGGGGACCCGACGGGAGCCTGGCCCGTTTGGGGCCGCTCGATTTCGTGTCCGGCTCGGGGGAACAGGAGGTCCGTGCGGCCGTCCTCGACCCGCTCGGATCGGGCGTCCATCAGGTTTCCTGGAGGACGGCGGGGCCTGACTCGCACGGGATCCGGGGGGACTTCGCCTTCACGGTGCAGGGCCAGACTCCACCTGCTCAGGCAACTGCACCGGCACAGGACACGGCCTCGGCGCCCCTGGTGCAGGAGGGGGCCGAGCCCCCGATGTCGCCCGAAGATCCGGAGATGTCGGCCACCTCTCCCTGGAGCGCCTTGGGGCTTTCGGGTCGGTGGCTGTTCTACCTCGCGACGGTCCTGATGATCGGCGCGACCGCGTTCCGGTGGGCGGTGGTGACCCCAGCATCTCGACGTGGGGAGGAACATGTCGCTGAAGCCGCTCGGTTGGGTCTGTCCCGGCTGGGCTGGATTGCGATTGGCGCCGCCCTGGTAGGGGCGGTCCTCAGGTTGGTCACGCAGATCTCCGACACCGGCGCCTCGGCGCTCGCCCTTCTGATGCAGACCCCATGGGGCTGGGGGTGGTGGATCCACCTCGGCGCCACGGCGCTCTTCGTGCTGGGCCTGCAGCTGAGCCGCAGGTCCACCACCGGCACAGGTGGGTGGACCCTCGCGAGCATCGCCGGCGTGATGGCGGCGGTGGCTCCTGTCCTTTCAGGACATACCTGGGCCGACGCAACTGCGCTCCGCAACGCAGCCCTCGTCGCAGATGGCCTGCACGTATTGGCGGCAGGTGCATGGATGGGGAGCCTGGCCGCCCTGGTGTTGGTGGCCCTACCAATCTTGAATCGTGCGAAAGATGCGGACGGTCGCGTGGCCGTGTTGCCGCTTTGGGTCGACGCCTTCTCCCGGCTGGCCCTGCTGTCCGTCCTCCTCCTGGTTGTAACCGGTGGGTTCAACACCTGGACCCGCCTAGGCGGCTTCGGCAACCTGACCAGCACCGATTATGGGCGGACCCTCCTCATCAAGCTCGGGGTGCTCGCTGCGGCCGCCGCACTGGGCTTCTACAACTGGCGAGTGGTGAAGCCCTCGCTGGTCGAAACCCCCAAGACCAGCCTCCTACGGATCCCGGCTCTGCTGGAACTCGCGTTCGGGCTGGGTGTGCTGGTGGTCACGGCTGCGTTGGTCGCAACGCACCTTCCCTAGCGCACGGAACGCGCGCGCCGAGACGTCCGTACTGTGAAAGAGATCCAAGTATCCATCGAGGGCATGAGCTGCGGCCACTGCGCAGGTGCCGTGGAGAAGGCGGTGGGGGCGCTACCGGGCGTAGAGCGCGTCGCGGTTTCGCTCCCTGATCGAATGGCGACCGTGGCCTGTCGGGAGGCCACCTCCTTGGCCGACATCGGAGTGGCGATCACGGAAGCCGGCTACACCATGGTTTCAGAGGGAGACACATGACGGTTCTAACTGCAGGACTCTTGCTGGTTGGTAGCTGGGCAGGCTGTACAGACGGGCCCGTCGTCGAACCACTGCAGCAGCTGCAGCAGCACGCGGATACGACGCTACAGGCACGTTTGTACCAGCGTGGCGTGGCCTTTGACGACTTTCTGGCAGACGCGGAAGAACGGGTAGATACGTGGACCGGGAACTACGCGCGCGCGGAGGTCCCGTCCCGACTTGCGAAGCGTGCTCAGGTCCTCGGTGCCTGGCGCCTCCTGGTGATCGCCGAAGACTGGTGCGGTGATTCGGCCAACACCATTCCCTACCTGGCGCGCCTGGTCGAAGACACCCCCGCGTTGGATATGCGCATCGTGGACTCCGATCTGGGCGCGACGCTGATGGATGCCCACCCGACGCCCGACGGCCGTGGAGCCACCCCTACAGTACTGCTACTCGATGACCGAGGTGACATCGCCGGGTGCTGGGTCGAGCGCCCTCGGGAACTACAGACGTGGTTCCTCGAGGAGCAGGACCGGACCGGACGACGCGAGCTCCTGAGACAGAAGTACGCCTGGTACGATAAGGACGCGGGCCGTACCACCATGTCCGAGGTCGTTCAGATGATCGAGGCCGCGTCCATCGGGGAGCGCCGGTGTGGCGCACCATGATCAAAGAAGTCGTGCACAGACGGCTGTGGATCGCCACCTGCCTCCTGGCTACCAGTCCAACCGTAGGATACGCGCAACCTACACCACACCCGGCCGACGTCGAGAGCATCGACGGCATCATCTCGGCGTACTATGAAGTCGTGTCTGGGCCGGCGGGTGCCGTTCCCGATGTCGAACGCGACCGCTCGTTGCATCACCCGGACGCTTGGGTAGCGATCGCAAACCGAGACGATTCAGGCGCGAGCGTGGTGCGAGTCATGACACTTGACGAATACCACGGAGACCCCGCCCCACGCGCTGTGGCCTTCTGGGAGTGGGAGACGGAGCGCACAGTGCAGCGCTCCGGCGACCTCGTCCATGTATGGAGTTCCTACGCGTCGGCCCGCACCCCGAACGGAGAACCCTTCGACACCGGCGTGAACAGCATCACCCTCTGGTGGGACGGGAGCCGTTGGTGGGTGATGGGATGGATGTTCGACGCGGCTGCGGACTGAGGGTTTCGGCCCTGCGTCGATGCCGGGGGGTGGGAGTCTGCTGCGGGCTTTGCTCCTCGCAGGTCTCGCTACGCTCGGTTCGAACGGGTTCGACCCCCGCCCCCGTTTCGACCTGCGTCGATGCCGGGGGTGGGAGTCGAACCCACATGGGCCAAAGCCCCGGGGAGTTTAAGTCCCCTGCGTATACCGTTTCGCCACCCCGGCCCAGATGTGGGCCGCCGGCGCCCTTGGGGAGCGCGGGACCGACCCCCTACCCTCGCTACCCTGTAGGAGCAGCGCAACGGGCGTTGATCACGGGGCTCTGGGTTGGCCCGCTTCCATGACGGGTCTGCTTCCGACACCGGCATGAAACTTGTCCCTGGCCACCCCCGATGCCTACCACCCTCGCGCATATCATTGGCGGTTACACGGCCGTCGAGCTCAGTCCAGAGGCACCGGCAAAGACGCCCCGTGGGCGTTGGGCCTGGATCCTGGCGTTCTCCGCCTTTGCCGCGAATGCGCCGGACCTGGATTTCCTACCTGGGCTGTTCTCGGGAAGCGCCACCGAGTTCCACAGGGGGCCGAGTCACTCCGTGTTCGCGCTCCTGTGCTTCGCTCTGCTCATGGCCGCCTTCACCCGGCGGTGGATCGGCCACGGGCGAGCGGTGTTCCTTGCCGCGGCCGCGGCCTACGGATCCCACATCTTCCTGGATCTCCTGATTCCAGATCCCATGGGCCAGGGGGGATTACAACTGCTTTGGCCGGTGTCTCCCAGGGCTGTGACCTTTGAGCTGCCGTGGCTCGCGCCCCTGAACGGACTCCGGATGTTCGACGCCCTCGAGTTCAACAACAGCATGGTGAAGACCCTCATGAGCTGGAGCGGCGTCCGCGTTTTCCTCGTGGACGCTCTCTTGGTGTCCCCGCTGCTCCTGATCCCCGGCGTGCGGGTCTGGCGCCGGCGACGGGCGTCTACCTCCGGGTGAACACCAGGTTCAGGTCGTCCAAGTAGTAGGACCGGTCATCGGCGCTACGCGCCGCCACGCCGATCGCAACCCAGATCGTGTCCTGGCCCTCGGCGGTGTCATAGAGTAGGGATTGTGAGAGACTCGACCACTCCACGGCTCCTCCGGTGGTTGCGGGGCCGAGGTTGCCAGCGGTGGGCAAAGTCGTCCGCTCCGACAGCGGTCGATCGGAGGCCTCCAGGATCAAGGGCCACTGAACCGTTCCGGTGGCATCAGTGCCGAACATGCTCGTCACGTCGATCCGATACTCTTCGACCTCGGTCAGGGCGAAGGCGCGCTCCAGCCACACACCTCCCGCGGCGGTGGAGTCCCGCAGCTCGAATCGGACGGAGGAAGCACCTTCCGTGAACTCGGCCCCGTCGATCTCGGCAATCCAGTTCACGACTGGGGTCAACGTCGGCGAGGCCCTCGGAACCCAACCGTCTAAGCCTCCCTCGAAGGAGAAGGAGCCCTCGAACTCGGGGACGATGGTGATGTCGCCCGGGTCGCACACCCCCGCGCTCAAGCACAGGCTCAGCGCAATCCAGCCCCCCGCTTTCCCAGGCGCTCGTCTTCCCAACACTCCCATGTCTACTGCTCCCTCAAGGATTCAGCCGGGTGATGACCCAGTCGTTGGTGTCCCGCACCCGCTCATAGCGATGGCGGTCGTGGAGCCGATGCGCTCCACCCTGCCAGAACTCCACGCTGCGAGGTTTGAGCCGGAAACCTGACCAGTGGGGCGGGCGCGGCACTGGACCATCGGCGAAGCGTTCCGTGAACTGTACGACCCTCTTGTCGAGCTCACGACGGTTTCCCAACGGTTGGGACTGCTCGGAGGCCCAGGCACCGATTTGGCTTGCCCGCGCCCGGCTCTCGAAATAGGCGTCGGCCTCGGCATCTCGGACTCGACGCACGTCACCGGAGATCGTGACCTGCCGCTCGAGCGGCTCCCAATGAAAGTTCAACACGGCCTTGGGATGGACCCTGAGCGCTCGGCCTTTTGACGAGTCCAGGTTGGTGAAGAAGACGAACCCCTCCGCGTCGAACCCCTTGAGCAAGACGATGCGGGCCTGCGGGTAGCCGTCCTCGCCCAACGTGGCGAGACACATCGCATCAGCCTGCCCAATCTCTTCCGCCTGCTGCGCGTCCTGGAACCAGGCCCTGAACTGCTCGACCGGATCCAGGGCGAGTTCCGCCTTGGTAAGGCTCACCGCTGCCTCCACATGCACGTGAACAGATTCCTAAAATCGCGCTCCTCGGGGAGTTTCGCACCTGTGCGAGAATTGACGCCCCCTCCGTCCTACGACGAATGGCCAGTGGCGGGAAGTTCGCCCAACTGGAATCGCAGGGAGTCCTCGAGGGCCGGCCTCAAGAACCGGTAGTTGGATGCCTCGGCTCGCCGCGGGGCCACGCGTTGTCCCTTGAGCAGGAGCTCATCCCCCATCTCGCCAAAGAGCGCGCGCACGGCGAGCCCCGGTACCGGAAGGAGTGTAGGCCTGCCCAGCACCTGGCCTAGAATCGTAGTGAACGTGGCGTTGGTAACCGCCTGCGGCGCCGTGGCGTTCACCGCGCCCCTCAGCGTGGGCCGGTGCATCGCGTGATAGATGAGGCCCACGGCGTCGTCGAGATCCAACCAACTCACGTACTGCTTCCCGCTCCCCAACCGGCCCCCGATGCCCGCCTTGAACGGCAGGATCATCGTGCCCAGTGCACCACCCGCGGGGCTGAGCAGCATGCCGAACCGAAGCATGACCACTCGCGCGGTTCTTCCTCGTAACGGCGCCCAGGCCGCCTCCCACTCACGCACCACTTTGGCCAGAAACCCCTTGCCGGGCTTTGAGTCCTCAGAGAGGATCTGGTCCCCTCGGTTCCCGTAGTACCCAACCGCGGAAGCGCCCACGACCAGCCTGGGGGGGTGGCGCAGTGAAGACACCGCCTGAGCTAGAAGCTGGGTGCCCTTCACGCGGCTGTCGCGGATTCGCTTCTTGCGGCCCGCATTCCAGCGGCCGTCGGAAATGGGCTCCCCCGCCAGGTGAACGAGCACATCCATGCCCTCGAGCCGGTCCATGTCGACCCGTTCCTCTTTGATACTCCAACCGATCTCGTCAGCGCCGGCCGTGCCGCGCACGATATGACGTACCTCGTGCCCGGCGGTCGTCAAGAAGCTCGACAGGCTCCGTCCGAGGAGACCGGAGGCGCCAGAGATCGCCACCCGGAGCTTCGGACCCGAGTAGCGGTTGATCAGGGTGAGGTCGTCTCTCAGCCGCTGGTGCCGAAACCTGAACATGCGCTCGAGTTCGCGACGACCCGCAGCCACGCCTCCCACGAACTTCAGGATGGGCCCCGCAGGCAGGTCCCAGTCGACCTTGTCGACATACGTGGTTCCGCCACCGGGTGTATCCTCGAAGATGTGGTCGTGCCCCCAATGGGCGAACGGTCCGTCCACCTGTTCGTCTCGAAACAGCTTCCCCTGCTCGAAGGCGGTGTGGCGAACCAACCACTTTGCCGAAACTGGACCCTTGGTAACCCGGAGCAGCACCTCACCGCCCGCGTCGATTCCTCCAGTACGGCGTAGCACCTCGACCTGGGCCCACGGAGGTGTCAACCTCTCGAAGGCACCCTTGCGCATATGCCATGCAAAGACCTGATCTCGCTCGAAGGGAAGCTGAGACTCCAGGCGATACTGATTCATCCGGTTGTCCGAAACGTTGGTGATGAGAAACCTGGGCCTAAGCGCCCTGTCCGGCTTGGTCGGCTATGAGAAGCGTGCAATATAGGACTCCACCTCGACCTTCTTGCGTGTCGAGGCCGACGTCATGCAGCGCACCCTTCCGTACACCGCGCGCTCCGGCCATCCCCGATCGTAGCGACCCAACGTCCAAGAAATCCCAGCGTACGAGTTCGGGTCGCGGCCGTCCAGACCGTACTTGTTATTGAGCTCGATCATGACGGCGAGAGCCTGGCGCGGGGTGTCTGTCCACTCCAGGATCTTCTTCCCCCACAGCATTCTCAAGTAGTTGTGAAGGCGACCCTCTCGTCTCAGTTGGGTCTGGGCTGCATTCCAAAGCGGATCGTGGGTGGCGGCACTCTCCAGGGTCTCGAGCGGGTACACGTAGGGCCGAGGGTCTCCGGCATGTTCTTCGAGCGTCTGCAGGGCCCAGGCCGGCAGCGACTCGTATTCTTCGTAGTCCGGGTTGAAGGCACAGGTATTGAAGCCTAGCTCCCGCCAAGTCACCACCTGGTCCAGAAAGGCCTCGAGCCCGGATGAAGTACCCCACCATCCGGACCGCTTCCCGTCGGGACGATCACCTAAACGCAGTGGCGTCCATCCTTCGGCGTCCAACAGCGTGTGCACCACCTCATGGGCAGAGATGTGCCCCCAGTGCAAATGGGCCGAGAGCCGACTTGCTCCGTTTCGGTCGGGATGACGGCGATCCTCGGGGTAGGCCCCCACCCGGGAGGCGAAGTCCTCGAGGAGAGCCCGAGCCGAGACTGCTCCACCTGTGCCCCCTGACCCGCCCTCTTTGGTGGGACCCACCGACGAGTCCAACGCAAGAGTCGCCAGCTCCAAGGGGGACGGCCATCCCCTACCGGCTTCCCAACGCTCGGGGAGTTGCCCGAGCACATCCTCACCTGGGCGCCGCTCCAGTCTGATCCTCGCGTGCGGCCGCCAGCCCAAGTGGTTCGGCAACGTGCGCTGCAGGTGTCGTCGGAACGCGTAGGCTGAGGTAAAGGCCCGCCCTGCATCCTGCATAGGCAAGAGCCCGTTCGAATCGATCACCTCGAAGTGGCAGTCCACCACGCGCGCGGCGGCTCGGACCATTCCCGGCAGGAAGAACGCGGGGTAGTCGTCCCCCACGACCGCCGCGGCTCTCTTGGCGAGGTGACCAAGCAGTCCACGCCCCTGATCGGGCTCCCGCTCGACGAACGGCAGGTAGTGGATGCCTATGCTCCGGCAGGCTGCCGCATGCTCCCGCATCCCGTCGATCACGAACTGATGGAAGCGGGTGCACGCCCACCGATAGTCGAGTCGCAAAGGCTCGAAGACCAGCAGTGGTTTCTCAAGCTCGGTGGCGAGCTCCACCGCCCGGTCCAGGGCGAAGTTCCATTCCAGGCGCCTATGGGCTGTCATCCAATAGAGGACGTAGCGGCCCTCAGCGTGTAGCGCCCCCGACCCCCTCCGAGCAATGCGGGCGGGAGGCACTGCTCTGCTGTCCTTGAGCGACATATCCGTGTGCGGGGGGTGCGGGACAGCACAGGAGTACGCCACTGGGCACCGGGGGTGCCCTGTGCAATGGCCGGAGTCCTACGAAACCACCGCGCTCCGCGGATGCAGCAGCGACGTCACGGCTTCCTTGAGCTGTATGTGAAGGTCGTCCGTCTTCTGAATGACGGCCGAGGTGCGTCCCCTCAACGCAACCAACTCGTCATCTGTGAGCGTCTTAGCGGTTAGCACTACGACAGGAAGCGCGAAGTACTCGGGGTCCCCTCGGATCTCGTCCAGGAACGTCATGCCGTCCATGACGGGCATCATCAAGTCGAGGAGCACCAGGTCCGGATGGTAGCCCGACAGAACGTTCAGCGCCTCCCGCCCGTTGGTCACCGACTGCACCTCCAGCTCGGTGCTGGAGAGGTAGTGCTCGATCTGTTCGCGCGTGTCCCGATCGTCGTCGACCAACAGGATCCGGCGGCCGTTGCGAGGGAGGCTCCTCCAAAGGGTTCGCAGGAACGCGTCACGCTCGACGGGCTTGGTGAGAAGGTCCACGGCTCCCAGGGTGCGTCCCCCACCCTCTCCGGCCACGATGCTCACCACAACCACTGGGATGTCCTGCAGCACCGGATCGGCCTTCAGGGTGCGAATGAACTCCCATCCACTCATCCCCGGCATCATCAGGTCGACGGTAACCAAGTCGGGCTTCTGCTCACGGGCGATCTCAAGCCCCTCCTCACCCGAGGCCGCGGTCAAGACCTCCAGTCCGAACTCGCGCAGCTGATGCACGATCAGAAGACTCGAGTCGGGCTCGTCGTCCACAACCAGCGCGGTGCGCCGCAGTCGCTCCCGAGTACGCGGATCCAGATCGGGTCCCTCCAGCGGTAGTCCAGGGGGCAGTGCACCCACATCCTTCGACCGGACCGATTCCGGCACCACGATCGTAAACGTCGAGCCCTCCCCGACGGTACTCTCCACCGTAAGTTCGTAGCCCAACAGTTGGCAGATGGAACGGCTGATGGCGAGGCCGAGTCCTGTGCCTCCGTAGCGGCGGGCGGTCCCGGCCTCGGCCTGCCTAAACGCATGAAAGATAGCGTCGAGCCGGTCCTCGGGAATCCCGATCCCTGAATCGATGACGGAGATACTGGTTACCTGTCCGGACACCGGCCCGGCGGTCACCCTCACCAGCACCTCACCCTCCTCCGTGAACTTGAGCGCGTTGCCCACGAGGTTGATGATCACCTGCTTCAATCGCCTCGGGTCGGTCCGTAGCGGGAGCAGGTCCTCAGGGACGTCGGCTCGGAGTTTGACGGTCCGGCCACGCACCTGCCCCTCCATCTGATGGAGCGTTTCGCGCAACAGCGTCCGCAGGTCGACCGGCGCCAGCTCGATCTCGAGGCGCCCAGCCTCGACTTTCGCCAGGTCGAGCACGTCGTTGATGAGTGTCAGAAGGTGTTTTCCGTTGTCGTGGATCCGGGAGGTGAACTCGATGTCCTTGTCGGTGAGTCCCCCGCTCCGGTTCTTGAGCAGGACGTTCGCGAACCCGATGACAGAGTTTAGAGGTGTCCGTAGCTCGTGACTCATACTCGCGAGGAAGTGGCTCTTCGCCTGGTTGGCCGCCTCCGCCTCCTCTTTCGCGACCCGCAACGCCTCCTCAGCCCGTCGCCTGGGGGTGACATCCTTCCCGAATACCACCACGCCGACGGGGCCGAGATCGCCCAGAATCGGGTTGAAGAAGAGCTCGAAATGCCGCTCCTGTCCGTCGATCTCTTCTGTGCGCACCTGCGAAAAGCGGGCACCCGCCAACGCGCGTTTGTACAGCTCCCGGTACCACTCGACTTCATCGATTCGGAAGACGGCTTCAAGAGGGGCGCCCACTCGAGGCTCCCTCCCGGTACGAGCCTCCACCATCAAAGAGAAGGCCGAGTTGAACGTGATCAGTCGAAGCTGCGGATCCACCGACCAAATCGCCTCACCTGTGTTCTCGACAAGAGCGGTGAGGTTGGCCTTGGATCCCTCCAGGGCCCGCTCCGCTTGGCGTTGCTCGGTCACGTCCCGGAAGATGCTCCGCGTAGCGACCGGCCGACCGTCCTCGAAACGACAATTCATGTTGCCGGAGCAAATGATGATCCGACCGTCAGCGGCGACGAACTCCACCTCCACGTTGTTGATCGATTCGCCGCGGATGACCCTCTGGAACTGTCGCTTGAACCTGGCCAGAGCGTTGGGGTGCACGATTGCGAAGAGGTCCAACTTCGCAATCTCCGCGTCGGTGTAGCCGAGCGCCTGTTTCCAGGCGCGGTTGGCGTATAAGATACGCCCGTCCGGAGCGGCACTCTGGAGGAGGTCGCTCGCGTTGTCGAGGAAGTCCTGGAGCTGTCGTCGGCTCTCCAGGAGGATCTGCTCGGCCGCAAACGCCTGCCCGCCCAATCGCAACCTGGCATACAGGCTCAGCAGCAACCCGACCAGCACCGTGAGGTAGCTGCCCACCTTGAGCACGTGGGCCATGTCGTAGAGACCGTCGTAGGGTTGGGCGGCGAAGGCCATGTAGGCCACGTGCGACACCACCGCCATCCACAGCCCCATCACCAACCAATGCTGGAAGCGCTCGCGCCGCCATCCCTCTCGGCGGAAGAACCCGACCAAGGTCAGGCAGAACAGGAGGGCTGGTAGCAGCTCGAAGGGACGGTCGATCCCCAAACTGGGACGTACTGCGGTCGGGAACCTCCCCCAGACGCTTAGTGCCGTCAGCATGACCACAGAAAAGGCGCCGACGAGGTAGAGCAGCGTATCCCGCGGCGGACGGCCCGAGGGATTCACCCGGTCTCCTGCGATAAAAGCGCCGAGGAGAAAGATCCCCAGATGAATCTGAGCCGCGAGCCACGTCCAGGCATCCAGCTCCTGGAAGAGCGCTCCGGTACCCACCTCTGCAAGGGGACCGGTAAGCACCGCGTGAACGGCTGTCAGTAGGCCCGCCCCAAAGAACCCGATCCCGAGGTAGATGAAAAGGCGCTCGGGTCGTGCGTAGTAGCGCACCAGCGCCAGCCCACCCACAGCCAGGGCGAACACACCCGCGACCGCCTCATAGAGGGAATGAAGAGAGGAGTTGCCGACCCACCCAGCCGTCCTCCCCACCACCGCCAACACCAGGAAGGCGATGAGCATGACCCAGTAGGTGACGATCCGTTCGCGGGTACGATCCACCAACGGGACGGGAGCCGAGAAGAGCGCGCCCGGTCCGGACTCACCGATGGAGGCATGATCCAGCCCCTCCCCGGTGGGGATCAGGAGGTCGGCTTCCGCCACCTTTCGATCGCCTCGATCAGGAGTGTCTCGTCCACGATCGGCTTGGTCACGTAGTCATTGAAGCCCAACGCCAGAAACTTCTCGCGGTCGCCCGCCATGGCGTGCGCCGTCAGGGCCACCACCGGCAGGTCGCTCAGCTCGGGCATCTCTCGAAGCACCGCCAGCACTTCAGTGCCGTCCATTCCTGGCAAGGAGATGTCGAGGAGCACCACGTCGGGCGGATCGGCCGGGATGCCCTCTACGGCCTCCAGACCCGTCTCGAACTCGCTGATCTCATACCGGTCACCCAAGAGTGCGTCGATGAGCAGGCGGTTGTCAGGATTGTCTTCAACGACGGCAATTCTTGGCTTCACCCGGTGATCCTTTTCCCGTTCGGTAGAACCCACCAGCGCCTGACAGGCCGTCTGGAATTCCCCTTCCAGTGCATCGGCCAGGCCGTCGAGACCCTCGAAACTGCCCGATCTAAGGGCATTCTCGGCCTCGAAAGCCAACTCTGCGAGACGCATCGCACCCAGATTGGTGGCGGTCGAACGGAGCGAGTGGGCCGCGCGAGTCGCCTCCTCGGTGTGTTCAGGGCGAAAACCGTGCCGTATCGATGCAACACGTTCTGGCGTCTGGTTCCGAAAAAGCTCCAGAAGCTGGGTCACCAGCCCCTCGCCGCCCCACTCCTTGAGCTTGTCGAAGCGAGAGTGGTCGATGGGGATGGAGGGTTCTTCGCTCATCCTCTCCCCCTTCAACGCCCGTCTAGTGACCGGCGGAGCGCTTGCACGCCGGCTGCCGCACCCTCTGGGTGACCGAAGACCGCCGAGCCTGCCACCAATGAGTCTGCCCCCGCGCCAACGACTTCGGGGGCGGTCCGGGCGTCCACCCCACCGTCGACCTGTACCAGTGCATCGGAGGGTCCCTTGCGCGCGAGAAGCTCGTGCGCCTCGGTGACCTTGGCGAGCATGGGCTGGATGAAAGACTGGCCGCCGAAACCGGGGTTCACGGTCATCACCAACAACAGGTCGACCAGCTCCGCCACGGACTCGAGGGAACTCACAGGGGTAGCGGGATTTACGGCCACCCCGGCGAGGCAACCAAGCCGTTTGATCTCGGTCAGCGTGCGGTGCAGATGGGGACAGGTTTCACGGTGGACGGTGATGCGGTCCGCTCCGGCATCCGCGAACGCCGACAAATAGCGCTCAGGCTGCTCGATCATGAGGTGTACGTCCACCGTGAGCCGGGTGGCCCGACGCACAGCATCGACGATGAGAGGCCCGATGGTGATGTTGGGCACGAAGTGGCCATCCATGACGTCCACGTGTATCCAGTCCGCACCCGCCTCCTCCACCTCTTGGATCTGTGCGGCGAGCCGACCGAAGTCGGCCGACAGGATCGAGGGGGCGAGCAGCGTCATTGACCCGCCTCCAGAACGACCACCCTACCCTCGTGGGCCAGGTGCACCTCTGTGGTCATCCCCACGAAGAGGCCGGATTCGACCACCCCCGCACGTACGGCGCACGCGGCCTGCAGCTCGAGTGGGTCGGCGATTCCGTCAGCGAACTCGCAGTCGAGGATGAGGTTCCCGTTGTCGGTCACAAAGGGCTGGCCATCGCTGTCCATGCGGATGCGTGGCTCGCCCCCCAACCCCCTGACCCACGGCTCGTGGGCGCGCCACATGAATGGGATGACCTCCACGGGAAGGGGTGCCTTGGTTCCGAGCCTGGAGACCTGTTTCGAGCTGTCCACCATGACAATGAACCGCTTGGCAGCCTGCGCCACCATCTTTTCCCTGAGCAGGGCCCCGCCCAAGCCCTTGATGAGATCCAGCTTAGGGTCGACCTCGTCGGCCCCGTCAAGCGCCATGTCCAGCTCAGGTGTCTCCACCAGCGTGGTGAGTGGAATCCCCATTCGCTCGGCTTGCTCCTGGGTACGCCGGGAGGTGGGCACGCCGACGACGTTACGGAGCGCACCCGAACGCAGGGCTTCACCCAGCGCTCGTAGAAAGAGATCGGCGGTAGATCCTGTCCCGAGACCGATCGTCATCCCTGAGCGCACCCGTGTAAGGGCACTCTCTGCGACCAACGCCTTCTCAGATTCCGGAGCCACGCCTACCCCGCTCGGGCGGAGCAGCCGTCAGCGCTCATCGGCAACCATGGCCGCCAGCTCCTCGGGCATGATCCCCACGCTTCTGGCGCTCTCCTCCCCCCCTTCGAATAGAATGACGGTTGGGATGCTCCTGATCTGGTAGCGCTGGGCTACTTCGGGGGCCCGGTCCGTGTCCACCTTCGCAACCAGGATCTTCCCGGCGTGCTCAGCCGCGATGTCATCCAGCATGGGCGCCAGCATCTTGCAGGGCGCGCACCAGTCCGCATAGAAATCCACCAACACCGGCCCCTCGGACTCGAGCACGGTGCGCTCGAAGTCCTCCTGGTTCACCTTCAACGGCCGATCCAAGAGCATGGGTCGCTCACAGCTCCCGCATGACGGTCGTGCATCGGCACGTTTGACATCGATGCGGTTGAGCGTGAGGCAGAAGCCACACCGGATCGTCGTGTAGCTGTGACCTGCTTCGTTCATCACAACCCTACATTGCCTGTTGCGGTGACCCCCGGAGCCGTCCTCAGAACTCGAACTGCAAGCGCGTCAGAACCAGGCGTCCGATCTCAGGCGCACCGATGAACTCACGGTGCATGTTGTTGAAGAGGTTGGACGCAGTGATCCCGAACGACGCTCCTGGATAGAACGGGAGCTGATAGTTGATGTTGGCATCGAACACCGCGTAGCTCTCGATCTCACCGATATACACGCCGGAGTTGACCGGGAAGCTCGCCGTGAAACGAGCCTTACCTTCGACCGTCACCCCACTGCGCTCGTCATCGAAGCGCAGGCCAAGCGACCCCTTGTCACTGGGCGCATTCAAGGCAATGTCGTTCGCACTGGTGCAGCTTCCATCCGAATCGAAGTCGAAACACTCCTCGCTCACATGCGAGTAGCTTCCCGTCAACGATACGCGATCCGTGGCCAGGAGCTGCCCGGCGAGATCGAAGCCCCAGAAGTCGACGTCCCCGAAGTTCCGGTAGGCCAAAACGATATCGGAAGACGTGCTCTGATCCGGAGCCACGGTCCCAAGCGGGACCTGAGCGAAACCGGCCGCCAACTGCGGCACCAGCTCGGCCAGCAAAGCCGCAGGAAGCTGACCGGCCTGCACCAGGGGAGTCAGACGCTGCTGGATGAGGGCTCCGACGGTCTGCGGATCCAAGAACACGGTTGGAGTCTCTACCCTGAGCGGCCCAACGAAATCCTCTACCTGCGTGCGGTAGAGATCCGCCGACAGCAACAGCTTGTCCGCCACGACTCCCTTATAGCCGACCTCAATCGTGTTCGTGATGGTGGGCCTGAGCCGCTCGATGGCGCTCGGTCCCACGGGATCCTCCACGAAGGTCAGCTGCTCTTGATTGAATCGCCGGAACAGCGACTGCAGCCCACTCAAATCTCCTCCGGAAAGGAGCTGGGTCAGCGTGGGCACGAGCGGCCCCAACGCAGGGTTGGCCTGTGCGGCGCCCCCCAACACGATCGGGACCAACCCGTCCCAGAGCACCGCGCCGTTGGCGGGCAACTGAGCGCCCGGAGCAAACGGGGAGTACATGCAGTAGTTGCCCAGTCCGCCCTGGCATGTCTGGTTGAACGTGAACCCGGACTCGGGAGTCCCAAGTGTACGGATGTCATAGCTCTGTGCACCGACCGGAATGCGCCCTGCCAGCAGGTCTAGGAACAGGTTGTTCGTGGTGGGAGTCGAGAACGCCCGGTTGAACGTGAAGCGCAACGTTTGATCATCGGCGGGTCGCACGACCAGGGCCGCGCGGGGGGAAAACACCGCGTCTTCCAACCGGTTGTGCGTGTCGATCCGCAGGGCCGCCACCAGGTCGACGTTGTCGGAGAGCGAGGTCGTCGAGTGCAGGTAGCCACCAATCTCGTTGATCGCGTCGTCGTCTTCGTTCCGACCGGTGATGGACATGTCGGTCTCGGGCCGCGTGAACTGCGCGTCGAACCCGGCAATGAACTCTTGGCGCTCACCCACATCCAGCGCGTACTGCAGTTGGCCTGCAAAGAACTTCGATCGGTCGATGATGGGCTGTCCGGTACGCAACAGGTACGTGTCGCCAGCGTCGCTGGCGTTCAGGAAGACTTGCCCGAAAAACCCACCCTTGTTGAGGCGAGTCTGGAGGTAGCTGTAGGTCCACCCGTCCGCTTGCCCGGCTCCGATCCCCGTAAGCTCGATGCTGGAGACCGAGGTGTTGGTGCCGACATTGAAGACGATCTCACCGTCCTCCCATGGACGCAGGTCCAACCGCGCCTCACCGCCGTAGCGCTTCTGATCGAAGTCACGGTTTCCGATCCGCGGGTCACCGGGAGCCGCGGCACGCGCTGCCACCTCGACTGGATCCTCATACATCCAGTCGTTCCCCTGAGCGTACTGGCCCGAGATCTTGAACCCGACCCTGTCGGAGAGTCTGACACCTGAGCGGAACTGTCCCTGAAAGACCGACCGCTCCCCACCAGCGAGCGCCACTCGGTTCCCGGGGTCATCGATCGGGGAGGTCGTGATCATGTGCACCACGCCACTGGCGCTGTTGGGGCCATACAGTGCGGCGCCTGGGCCCAGCACGACCTCGATGCGCTGGAGATCGAGGTTGTTCACCGGAATGAAGTTCCAAGCATTCACCCGAATCGAGGGCACGCTGGCATAGCGATTGTCGCTCATGACCAGCAGCGCACCCGAGAACACGTTGTTGAATCCGCGGGCCACCACGTTGCTCTGTGACAGGCCTGATTGGACCACATCCACTCCGGGGAGCGCCTTTACATGGTCGACGGGTGTAAGCGCAACGCGCTCTTCAATGACCTCTGCTCCGACGATCGTCACCGAGGCCGGGGCCTCTAGTACCTTCTCCTGACGTCTCGACGCCGTAACCACGATGGGATTCAGGACCAGCGCGGTGGACCGCAGCTGGATTTCCTGGTCCGTGGTGCCGCCCGCGGTGATGGAGACCCCGTCCACCCGGGCGGTCTCGTACCCGATCAGCGACACCACCAGCGAATACGAACCCGGAACGAGCGAGAAACGGAACTGGCCGTTGGCATTCGTGAAGACTCCGCCGGCCTGCGCGTCCGCACTCCCGAGCACCTCCACCGCCACGTTCGCCAACGCACCCCCGGTCTCCGCGTCGAGAACTCGCCCATTGAGCGTTCCCTCCTGAGCGACCAGCGCGGTCGCTCCGAAGGTCAGGAAGGCGAGTGTCCACACCGCACGCACGAGCATCTTCGTTCGCATCGATTTCCTCGTAGGAGTTGGGTCTACCACAGCCCCAGGTGCTGCAAGTCCCTCTACGGAGCGGGTTTTTTCACGCCGGAGGGGACCGGTCGAAGTTAACAGCGGCCCAGACACCAGCAATAGAGAGGCACTCCGACGGCCAGGTCCACTCCTTGGAGTTCAGACGCTTCTCGCCCAGGCCGAGTCACGTGGGGCGAGTGCCACTGGCCTTCCCCAGGCAGTTTCCGCACGTTCTGATCGCGGGATCAGGGTGCCGTGTCGACATATCGTAGGAGTGGAAGTTGGGAGAAACAGAGCACGCACCCAGTCGTCTCTCGGTGCCCCACGACCAGGTCGGGGCGGCGATGGCGCGTATCCGCTCCGACGTGCACCAGACGCCCCTTTGGCACAGCCGTACCTTCACCGAGCTGGCCGGAGCGCCCATCCATCTGAAGTGCGAGAACCTACAGCGAACGGGGTCCTACAAGGTTCGTGGGGCCCTGAACCGCATCCTCACCCTCCCACCCCAACAGACAGCGAACGGGGTCGTGACGGTCTCGGCCGGAAACCACGCCCAAGCGGTGGCTTGGGCCGCGGCGAGGAGCGGCCTGACGTCGACGGTCGTGATGCCACGGACGGCACCGCTTGCGAAGATCGATGGAGCCCTCGGCTACGGTGCCCGGGTCGTGCAGGTGGCTGACGCGAAGGCAGCCTTTACCGAAGCGCTTCGGATTGCTGAAACGGAAGGGCAGTACCTGCTGCATCCTTTCGACGATCCAGAAGTCGTGGCCGGTCAGGGTACCGTCGGACTCGAGATCCTGGACGCGCTTCCGGACGTGGGAAGGATCGTGGTCCCGATCGGTGGCGGCGGGTTGATCTCGGGAATCACCGCCTGGCTCCGAAGCCAAAAGCCCGAGTGCGAGATCTGGGGAGTAGAGCCGACAGGGGCTGCCGCCATGAGTGCGAGCCTCACCGAGGGGCGACCCGTTACCCTCGGCGAGGTGGAGACGATGGCCGACGGCCTCGCGGCGCCGATGGTCGGGGCCCTCAACTTCGAGATCGTCCGGCGAGGCGTACGCGGGGTCGTGACGGTTTCCGACCGCGAGATCGGTGCCGCGATGCGAACGATCATCGAGAGATGCAAACTCGTCGTGGAGCCTGCCGGAGCCGCCGGTTGGGCTGCGATCTCGAGCGGAAAGCTCCCACCGACGGCACAACCCACCGTGGTGGTGCTTTCGGGAGGAAACGTGGACCCCGATCGGATTCCAGCGCACCTGGCTGGACGCTAGCACGCGCCTTAGGAGCTTGCCCGAGGCGGCACGTCGGAGGCGCGGAGGACGGCCAACGCGCGCATGGCCCAGATACCGACGATCGGCCCGGCGGCGAGGAGCGCAAAGGCCCGTTGCCACCCCCATCGATCCGCAATCCAAGGCGTCGCTTGGATGGTGACCATGGTCAGCAAGAAGCCAAGGGAGGTCTGCAGCATGAGCGCGGTCCCCGCCGCATGCGTCGGAGACACCTCAGTGACCAGCGCGGAGAATTGGGCTGAATCGGCGACGACCGCGAACCCCCAAATCCAGAGCAGCACCATGAGCAGTGGAAGGGGGAGCTGAGCCATGGCCCCCACAACCAAAGCGCAACAGCCACTGATAGCCATCGCCATCCCGGCCACTCGTTCCCTTCCCCACCGGTCGGCCAGCACACCCGCCAGCACCGAGCCGACCCCACCCACCGCGATCACGGAAAAGGACAAGACGCTCCAAAGCGCCGCCCCCTCCCCCGTCACGGCTGAGCTGAGTACGTAGGCCAGAAAGAGCGGTACGGCTGTCCACATGGCGTAGAGCTCCCACATGTGGCCGAGGTATCCAATTGTGGCCAAGCGCACCGGACGGTCTCGTACCACCTCGCCCACCAGCTTGGGGTCGAAGGGCTTACGCGTGAAGCGAAACGGTCCGTCTCGGTAGAACAGCGCCACGACTCCGGCCGCCACCAACGATCCCGCAGAAGCGGCCAACACCACCACCCGCCAGCCGAAGGTCTCGCGGCCCACCCCCAGGAACGGGAGCGCCTTTCCAAGTGTGAGGGCCCCCACCACGACCCCGATGGCAAACCCGCGGTCGGACTTGAACCAGGTCGCGGCCATCTTCATTGCGGGCGGATACACACCAGCCAGAAAGAAGCCCGTCGCCAGCCGGGAGGCCGCTGCACTCCAGAAGCCGGGCGCCAGCAGCAGGGCGGCGTTGGCCACGGCGGCGAGCACTGCCGAGAGTGCGAAATACCGGCGGGCCGGAATGAGGTCGGCAAGGTTGAGCACGGCCGCGACCAGTGTGCCTGCCACGAACCCCAGCTGCACCAGCGCGGTCAGCCATGTGGCCTGACCCGTGGAGAGCGAAAAGGCCTCTCTGAGGTCGGCGCTGATGGCGCTGGCGGTGAACCAGACCCCCATCCCCAGTAGCTCCGCAGCAGCCAAGACCGCCAAGGCGACTGCAGCGGGCCCCCGGAGTTCCTTCAAGTCAGCGGGTCACGACACGGAGGGCCGAGTCCGCCGGGCCGCCCATCCGGCCCATTCACCGAACGATATCCGCCTGCGAGCGGGGCTTCATCTGCCACTGTCCAGTCCCCGTTGGGATGAGGACACCCGTGACCCGAGAAGCCGTCGAGTCGGGAAGCATCCACGGAAGATTGAACGTGATGTCCTGGTCGAACACCAACTCCAGGACGCCGCTCCCGTCGTTGAACGTCACGATTCGGTCGCCGGTGGTGCTGGTCACCGTGTCTACGACCATGGCGTTACGAACCTGAACGTGATTCGCATCCAGCGAACCGTTACTCGCGGTAGCCGCCTGGGACGTCAGGACGATGGCGGGAGCGGGGGTACCGGTCCGAGCCAGGATCTGAGTCGTCACGCCGTCGAGGACCGGCTGTCCGTTGAGGACCCCGGTCCGACCGGTAAGCCGCACGCTGTCTCCCTGTTGGATACCGGCGCGAAAGACGTTGATCGCCCGGATGGCGGTGGGACCCTCTGACAGGTGGACCGTCGAGTCCCCGAACACGGTGCGCTGGTTCAATGCGAACCCCTCGACCGTCACCTTCTTGCCTACAGGCAGAATCCGCGCTTCAGCGATGGTCACTCTGGACAACGCCAAACCGACGCCCTTCGCTGTCGTGATGCCCGGGCGAACGTTGACGGGGACGGTGTCGGCGTCCAACACCAGCAGGGTATCCCCGAGCACAAGCGAGTCCACATCAATCCAATAGGTCCCCACCGGGATGTCCACGAACTCGTACTGCCCGTTGCCATCGCTTACTTGCCGCTCGACCGGGACCCGTGATCCCCGAATGGACAGCTCGACCGGAATGTTGGCCACCGAGGGATCGGCACCATCCTCGATCCGATTGGCGTTCGCGTCGAAATAGACTCTACCCGCGACGGTACCCGTGGCCGTCACTTCCAGCATCTCCCCGGCGTTGGGTGTGTCGCAGGCGAGGGCCAGCACGGTCAGTACCCCGGTTACTACGCCCGCCCCCTTTGAACAGGACCTCATCGGCCACCTCCAATGCGCAGACCCACACGAATCCTCCGTCCCGGGTCCGTTCGGTAGAGGAACTCCCCGAAGTTCTCGTTCGCCACCAACGGCACCACCGTTTCGGCCCCAGAACTCGAAAGACCAGCGGCCGCATCCACGAACATCAGGGCCGTGTCACGAAAGCCGGTCTCGGGCTCGATCAGGTTCAGGACGTCGACGGTCAACTCGGCCACACCGCGACCGAACCTAAACGCCCCTAGCCGTAAGCTCAGGTCCAAGCTCTGAACCGACGGACCCCGGCAGCTGTTGCGGGCGAAGGGCTCCCCGGGCTCGGGCTCCTCACAGGAGAAGGCAGTCAGTGCGCTTGCCGGGGCTCCCCCCGGGTACGCAGGGTCGTTCCAAGCGGCTCCGTCGCCGTTGGCGTCCACGCCGAACCGGAAGCCTGGCGTGAACGGATCTCCGGACCGGAAACGGTAGACCGCACCGAGCACGCCTCCTTCCAACACCGGGAGAGGCAAACCCAGGCCGGCCACAAACCGATGTGGGACATCGAAGTCGGAAAGGCCCTTCGACCACGGGTCGCCACCACTCAGGAGTCCCGGGTCCAAGGTGGCGTCGTACGTGCCGATCGCCGCGCCCACGAGGTTGTCGGTGGTCTCTGAGAACGTGTAGCTCGCAAAGAAGTCCCCCGAGGTCCCATGGCGTTCCAGGCCCAGCGTGAAGGCCGTGTGCTGGGACCAGCCGTCGGAATTCAATGCCTCGGCGCGCTCGACGCCGGGAAAGCGCCGGTTCCGACTGGGCTGGCTGAGGAGGAGCCCACCCCAGTTCGCGAGGGGCCCGAACAGGGGGCGGCCGAACTGATCCACGGCGCCCGTAGGCAGCGTCAGGTTCACGTCGGCAAGGCGCTGGATGAACTCCGTACGCCGGAGAGAGCCCCCAAGGTGCAACGAAATCCCTTCGCCCAGTGCGCGACTCAGGCCGAAGCTTGCCCGGGAGGTGCGAGGAAGCTTGAGATTGGGTCCGAGCAGCGCGACCCGAGGCACGCCCGAGAACACGGCCCCGCTGGGCGCAGCCGGCCAGGTGTTCAGGCCTCCGAGGGCCAGAGTGGCCTCTCCACGGCCGTCGCCGACCAACAAATGGTGGACCTGGTGCGGGTCGAGAGGCGCGTACGAGAGCCCGATGAGGCCCCTGACGGTGGTCCGATCCGAGCCGCCGACGTCCCAGAGAAACCCGAATCGAGTCGCCAACCCTTGGACGGTCTCGACGCTGTCGGCGCCCATCCCGACGAGGGAGTCCCATACCAGGCTGGTGTTCCATAGGGCTTCAGGGAGCCGTTCCACCACGTACTGAGCGCCGAAGTTGACCTCGAGGTCCGGGGTCACCGTCCAGCGATCTTGCCCGAAGCCGGTCATGCGAAGTAGGGAGAACTCCGACGAGAGCCCCGAGCCACCGAGTCTCTGATACAGGCCCCGCCCCGCGGCCAGCTCGGACGGCGTGCCAAACTGGAACGTCCCCGTCTGACCGAGACCGCCCTCGTACTGGTATCGAGGCACGACAAGGCGACCTCCGACCTTGATCTGGTGCTCATCGAGGTCGTAGTGCAGGGTCGGCGCAAACGAGAGCGCGGACCTGGTGACATCGGACGGCAAGTCGCTCGGGGTCCCAATGGGGATTCCAATGCTCGCGACCGTGGTTCCAGGAAAGGCCTCACCACTCGTCCCCGGAGAGCCGAGACCGATCCGTTGACTCGATTCGATGCCGAGTCGTGCCTCCAGATCCCAATTCCGGGCGATGTTGGTAAAGGCGGAGACCGCAATGGACACGTCCCTCCCCTCGGTCACCCCGAGGCGTCCAGGAACGACGGCCAGCCCTACCTGCTCAGGGACGGGGTCTGACAGAGACGCGAAGTTGGCTCTGATCTGAAACCGATTCCCGCCTCGCAGCGTCCAATCCAGCCGGGCGAAGCCGCTCAGAGCCTCCGCAGTTCGGAGTTGCACCTGATCCAACCCGACGGGGGCACCTGGCCAGCCTGCCGTGAGTCGGCCCGGCCGCGGTGTTTCCAGGCTCCAGCCCTCGACCCCGACCAGGAGACGAGTTGTATCCTGCACGATCGGAATACTGATGGAGGCTCCGCCACGCACAGACCGGTTCGTGGGGACCTCCCCGCTGATCGCCTGCGAACTCCACATGCCGCCTCCGCTGAAGTCCGCGAAGACGTCGATTTCGCTACGATCGCCCGCGGCTCGCGAGAGGCCTGCGAGGATCGCCCCACCCCAATCCACCCACTCCACATCGGTGTCCCCGGCCACCAGCTCGATCCCGGAGAGGCCCGAACGGGGCACCGCCAGTGCTGTCAGGGGATCTGCCACGGTCCCTGGCAACCGGGCCGGTTCCACCGCGAGGCCGTCGAGGTACACCCGCGTGAAACGAGGGGGAAGACCCCAAGAGCCCCCTCCTTCGGAGAGCTCACTGGAAAGGCGTCCCAGGTCCGCGAGGGTCCGGCCATGGTCGGGGAGATCGCGTAGCTCCAACCTCGACATCCACCGCCCCGCCCCGGGTCGGATCCATGCAGCGGCCCCGCCCGAGAACGTCACCGTGTCCACCTGAGTGACCGGTGGCGCCTCCACCTCTAACACCACAGTCACTCGTGAGGGAGCGCCAGGCCGCACCGGCACGCCCCGCATCAGCTTGGGTCGATAACCCAGCGCTTCGGCCCGGATATCGTAGTCGCCAGGCGGGAGGGCCGAGATGAGAGCCTCCCCGCTGCGTCGCGAGGTCGTCAGAAACACGGCGCCAGAGGCCTGGGCGATGATCGACACCTCGGCATCGAAGATCGGAGACCCCAGGGCGTCGACGACGCGCCCTTGCAGGGCGCCACCAGAGATGCTCTGGGCCGCCACTGGGGATGCCCCCAGCACGGCGGCCAGCAACATCATCCAACACCACACCGATGAGGATCTCGTTTGCGAACCCTGAGCTGAGCGCGACGGCTTACCGCATTCCCTGGTCAATGAACTCCCTGGTCAATGCGAGGATCGAGAAAAGGGGCGCGTGAGCGTCACGCCCCCCAGCGATAGGGGACTCCTGCGATCAAGGATCGTACCGCCAGGTCCTATGCGGAAGGGCGGGGCGACCCGTTCATGGAGGGGGTTCCGGGGCCTCCCCCGCAACTGTACGGCGCCCCGGCACCTGTCGCGTAAGCAGGCCGGATCTTCTACACTAGCCCGCCGAGTCCCTCTTGAGCCCGAGCGCCGTAGGCCCCAGCGAAGGTTCCGAGCGCGGAGGGAGCGCCCCGAGGGGCGGCCAAGGCACGGCCCTCGCTATCGAAGTCCAGACGAACCACCCTCGACGTCTTCAACCGCCCGCAAGTGCCTCCCAACGACCCTACCACCGAACAGGTCAGCGCAGAGCCCTCGCTCGCGACCCAATCCATCTTCCTGACTGTCGGGCGGATCCTAGGGTATGTGGTCGCGTTCCTGATCCCCCTGATCATGGTGCGAGTCTTTACCCAGGCGGAGTTCGGCTGGTACAAGCAGGCTCTGCTGGTGGCGGAGACGCTGATGCCCTTCCTGGGGTTCGGCCTCACCGCCTCTCTGTTCTACTTCCTGCCCCGGCACCGGTCCGACGGACGCCAATACCTGTTTCAAGCGCTCGCATTCCTTTGGCTCCTGGGGCTATTCGGTGGTGGCTTGGTGCTCTTTGGCGCCGACGCGATCGCCGAGTGGATGGGCGATCCTCGACTGGCCCAGTACCTCCCCCTGATCGGCGCGTACGTGGCGTTCTCGCTGCCCGGCGACACGCTCCTCTACCTGCCGATCATCGACCGCAAGCCCGCACTCGCCGGGATCCTCCATTTCGGAAACGAAATGGTCAAGATGATCGTGGCGGCGACCTGTGCCTTCGTGTTCCGAAGCGTGATGGCGGTCCTCTTGGGGCTCACCTGCCTGGCGGGTCTCCGAGCGCTGCTCCTTCTCGTCTACGTAAAGGTGTCGGGTCCGCGCGGTGAGGGCCGGTCCAACTGGGCGGACTTTCGGACGCAGATGGCCTACGCCCTCCCTTTCGGCGTCGCGGTCATGTTCGAAGTCGCCCTCGCAAAGGCCCACCAGTTCTTCGTGTCCAGTCATGTTTCGGCGCAGGACTTCGGGATCTATGCAGCTGGGGTGGTCCAGGTACCGCTGGCGGCACTCATCGGCGTTTCCGTGTCTGAGGTCGTGTTGGTGCGGGCTTCGGGGCTCAGACGGGAGGGGCGCCTCCAGGACATGCGTGACATTTGGATTCGCTCACTGTCGCGACTCTGTGTCTTCATCGTGCCGATGTGGATCGGGATCGAGTTCTTCGCCGACGATCTGATCCGAGTTCTGTTTGGGCCTAGCTATCAGCCCGCCACTCCGGTCTTCCGCGTGTTCACCACAGCAGCGTTGGGGTCGATCATCATCGACCACGGCCTTCTGCGGGCCGTGGGTGACACCCGCTTCCTGTTGGTGGCCAACGCGGTCGGTCTCCTGGCCTCGGTGGTGGTGATGGTGCTCACCCCGACCGAGCACCTGATGTTGGGTGCCGTATCGGGGTACGTGTCCGGCTACCTGCTGGCTCGCTTGATGGGTCTGGCTCGCGTGGCGCAACGTCTCGAGATCAAGCTTTCTCAGGCCTTCCCCTTCGGCGTGTTCGCGATGGCGCTGGCCCTCTCTCTGGTCACGAGCGGACTCGGGTACGCCCTGTCCCGGGGTCTGGATGCCCCAGTGTTGAGGCTCGTACTGGCGATCCCAGCGGTGGCGGTGGCCTATGCAGTCCTGGTGACGGCAACCGGCCTCATCCCCGCAGAAGAGACCCGCAGCTTCTTTGAGCGACTCCGCGGTGGCGGTGGCGCCTCCACAGGTGAGAAGCCCTAGCGGGATCCCTTCCCGAAGAGCATCACCGGCACGGTCCTGAGCATGATCTTGAGGTCGTGGAGCGGCGAGCGCTCCTCGATGTATTCCAGATCGAGATCGACCTTCCGCTCCACATCCTCGATACAGGTGTCGTAGGAGTTGTTGACCTGAGCCCAACCCGTGATTCCGGGCAGTACCTGTTGCCGGGCCGGGTAGGATCGCACTTCCTCGCGCAACCGCCGGAAGATCACCGGCTGCTCGGGCCGGGGTCCCACCAGGTTCATTTCGCCCTTGAGCACATTGAAGACCTGAGGAAGCTCGTCCAGCCGCGTCTTGCGGAGTACGCTACCGATGGGCGTGATCCGAGGGTCGTTCGCCTGCGCCCACACCTGTGGAGCCTGGCCGTCATCGACCCTCATGGTCCGGAACTTCAGAATCGTGAACACTTCGCCACCCTGATCCCTTCGGCGGCGATCATGCCCGCTGCGAGAGGGGCCCCTGCGATCGCCTGGACCACGCTGGTTCAGACCCACTCGGGGCTGGCGATACAGGACGGGACCGGGCGAAGTGACTTTGATGAGAAACGCGATCAGTGCCATCAGCGGAAGCGTGAGGACCAGGATCGTCGAGGCGACGGCCACGTTGAGGATACGCCTCACGTGGTCGCCCTTTGCTCGTCGGACTTGAGATGGAATCACGGGCGACGGATACCGGGGCCGGGTTCGGCTCGAGCGAGGGGGAGCCCATGCTCGGCCCTCTGGGGCCACGCTCGCTGCTTCCGCCAGGGGTAGTCTCAAGTATTCTTCGCTCAAGTCGTCCATGCCATGAAAACTCTGATGCGACGTCGCCCCCTTTGGCGACGTTTCGGTAACTCGGCGGCCACGCCCCCGAAACGGTTGGGGATATTGCAAGGGCCGTGCGGAGGGTCACCGGAACGCTTGGCGGCCGAAAACCCTCGATTCGACTGGGCTCCTCACTCACGCTGCCGCTACCGGACGCGGTTGCGCTGTGGCCCTGCTACGTCCTTTTGTGGTGGCGACGCCACAGGGGTTGGCCACCAAAAGGAGCCAACCCCGGGGGGGTCGGCTCCGGTCCTGCAGGCCCGCGCCAGTCCTTCGGCGGCCTTCTAGTCTCCCGTGAGGAGGTCGTGCCGGTCGAGCCCATGCTTCTGCATGAGCCGATAGAGGGTGGTCCGATCGACCCCCGCGACCCTAGCGGCGTCGGACATGTTGCCCCGAGCGGACCGCACGATCTTCTGAAGGTAGGTCTTCTCGAACTCTGCGAGCACCTGCTCGCGAGCGGAGTGGTAGTCCTGGTTCATCGGGACTTCCCGGAGGAGCTGACCACCGGAACCCGACGCCATACCCCCTTCCGCACGTTCAATGAACGGGATCTGGTCGGGTTCCACGTCGACCCCCGGCTGCAGGAGCACAACCGAGTGCTCCATCACGTTGCGGAGCTCTCGCACGTTTCCGCGCCAAGGGCACTCCAGCAACGCATCGATGGCTTGCTCCGTCAGGCGGGGCGTCTCCTCGGCGTCACCTCGGTGCTGGCGCCAGAACTCCTTGAGGAAGTGCTCGGCCAGAACGGGAATGTCCTCGGGTCGTTCACGCAGGGGCGGAATGTGGATTGGCACCACTCTGAGACGATAGTACAGGTCCCGTCGTAGCTTTCCCTTCTCGACGGCCTGCATGGGGTCCTCATTCGTTCCTGCCAGGAAGCGAACGTTTACCACCGCATCGGTGGTGGTGCTGCCGAGGCGGCGAACCACCCCGTCCTGAATGACCCTCAAGAGCTTCGCCTGGATAGGCAGCGGCATCTCGGTGAGCTCATCCAAGAAGAGCGTCCCCCCGTTGGCCACTTCGAGGAGCCCGAGCTTTTCGCGGACAGCGCCCGTGAAGGCGCCCTCAACGTGCCCGAACATCTCCGATTCGAGTAGCGCATCGGGCAGGGCTGCACAGTTCAGCGGGATCATTTCCCGGCTGCTCCGGCGGCTGTTACGATGGATGAACTGGGCGATCACCTCTTTCCCGGAACCGCTTTCGCCGGTGATGAAGACCGACGCATCGGTCCGGGCCACCTTGCGAGCAAGCTCCAGCACGCGCTGAAACGCCGCCGAGACACCGAGCAACGCAACGTCGGAGGAGGCTTCGGTCCTGGCGAGCGGGTCTGCCCGCCCGGCCCTGCTTTCGCGCGCGACGGTCACGGCATGCGAGGCACGTCCCATGAGAATCTGCAGATGGGTCGCCGAAAAGGGCTTGGGGATGTAGTCCCACGCACCCGCCCGTAACGCCTCGATGCTCGATTCCACGCTCGGGTTGCCGGTCATCACAATGACGATCGTGTCCGGGTTGGCCTCGAGCGCCGTGGCAAGGATCTCCATCCCCGGCACCTGCGACATATAGAGATCGAGCAGTACGAGATCGAATGGCTTGCGTCGAAGCAGGGCTTGCGCTTCATCGCCCCTTCCACAGACCTCGGTCTGGTATCCCTCGCCCTTCAGGAGGCTTCCGCAGCTCTCCCGAAGCGTATGTTCGTCGTCTACGACCAGCACACTGATCGAACTCTTCACATCTGAGTCAACGAGCTGGTTCGTCATTTCCCCCGATCCTGAACTCCCCGTCATGCGCGAAGGGGGTCGATTGGGTCCCACTCGCGTCCGGGTCGCTGTATCTTCCATGAGCCTCTTTCTGCCGAGCCGACGGTAAACTGGTCCTGGCCGGTGCTGGCTCTCCTCCCGGTGTCGGGAGCGTCGGCCCTCCGGCCTGTCAGGCCATGACGGCTTTGGGCAACAAGTGTGCCGCACCCCCGCAACAAGGAGTGGCCCCTCTGAAGGCGCCCCCCTAGGCGGTGTCCGGCTTCATGGCTTAGATTCGCAGTTGCTACTGGGGGAAGAGCGCGACCTCCGGATTTCACGGTCCCTAGATTGCTACATCCAGCACTGACCCCCTTTCGTCGGTCAGCACCTACGGCCAACCAGAGGGGCCGCTCCTAGAGCCCGACTCAACCTAGTCCACGGTAGGATCATGTCTGAATTGTTGCCCCCCGAGTCTCAGGGTCCCCTCCCTCCGGCACCCTATGACCCGCGGCTGGCATCCCCGGCCTACGATTCCATTGAGGAAGAAAGTGAAGGCGTATCCTGGCGCCGCTTCGTTTCGGCTGTAATGCGTCAGAAGTGGCTGCCCCTCACAACGTTGGCGATCGGAGCTCTCGCGTGCGTCGGGGTGTGGATGTGGGTCCAACCCGAGTATCAGGCCCAGGCAAGCCTTTGGGTCGAGCAGGAAGTCGATCCCCGCCGTGGACCAATTCAGCCGCAGCAGTTGCTTGAGGAGTATGCCTGGGTGGACCTCCTCACCTCGCCGCCGGTGGTCGAGCCCGTCGTCAGGGAGCTTCGACTGTTCGTGCAGCCCATCGAGCCAGCCGACTCGGCGGCGCTCGCGACGCTCAACATCTCGGAGAGTCCGCTTGTAGGCGCATTTCGGCTCTCGGTCGATTCGGAAGGGTCAGGCTACGTCCTGGCGACGGACAAGGGCGACATCTTGGAGGAGGGATCCGTCAGCGATCCCATCGGGCGTCCGCTGGGGTGGGACTGGCAACCTGGCCCGCAGGTTCTGACGGCGGGAAGAAGGATCGACTTCGAGATTCGGGACCCCGGTCAGTTGGCCCGCCAGTTGGGCGGTCAGTTGACACCCATCGTGCGCGGCCCCGCCTCGTTCATCAACCTGACCCTTCGGGGGTCCGACCCGATTCAGATCTCCAAGATCGTGAATCGCGTGGCCGAGAACCACGTCCGGATGGCCACGGAGCTGAAGCGGGCCAAGGCGGACGACCTCACTCGGCAACTCGCTGAGCAGCGGGATCGGGTAGCGCAGGAGCTGGCCGAGAAAGAGCTCACCCTGGAGGAGTTCAAGATCCGCACGATCACCCAGCCCAACGACCGGGCGGTGATGGCTCCGGGACTGCAGATGACGCAAGGCCCGGTGATGCAGGACTACTTCCAGAAGCGGCTGCGCCTGGACCAGATCGAGCAGGACCGCAGAAGGATCAGGGCGGCGGTGACCGGACAGGGACTCAACGTCGAGGCACTCGAGTTCGTCCCCTCGGTACAGACTTCGCGAGCCATGATGTCGGCCATCCAGGAGTTGGGCGTGGCCCAAGCCGAGCTGCGCAACCTCCTCTACCGCTACACCGAAGCCGACCCGCGGGTGCTGGAGGTCCGAGGCCGGATCGAGACGCTCGAGCGGCAGACGATTCCAGGCTTGGCCGATCTGGTGCTGGCGGGGCTTGCCGAAGAGGAGGCCCACCTTCGGGCCGACGTCGACGAGGCTTCACAGGAGCTGCAGGAGATCCCGCAGCGTCAGCTCCAGGAGGACCGCTATACGCGCGATGCGGCGGGAGCCGAGGCGCTCTTCCGGGACATTAACAACCGGTATGAAAACGCCCGCCTGGCTGCGGCGAGCACCGTTCCGGACGTGCGTGTATGGAGCCGGGCAAGTCCGGTGGCTAGGCAGCTCCCAGATCAGCGTCTCCCACTCATCGGAGTTCTGCTGGTAGGCAGCCTCATCCTAGGGATTCTGGGTGCGATCCTTTTGGATCAGATCGATCCGCGGGTGCACTACCCGGAACAGGTCACGTCCGAGATGGGACTCACGATTCTTGGTGCGGTTCCCCCCATCCAACGCGAGCCTGGCAAGCGCGGGGAGGAAAACACCCTGCAGGTGGTAGAGGCTTTCAGGGAACTCAGGCTCAACCTTCTGTACGCGTACGGAAGTGCCGGCCCGGGCCCGCTGTTGTTGACGATTTCCAGCCCCGGCAGCGGAGACGGCAAGTCGCTCATCACGGCGAACCTGGGCGTGGCCTTCGCCGAGCTGGGTCGCAAGACGCTCATCATCGACGCGGACACGCGCCGGGGTGACGTCCACCAGCTCCTGGGCCGCAGTCGGAAGCCGGGGCTGACGGATTACCTGAGCGGTAGTGCGTCGTTGTCGGAGGTGGTTCAGAAGACGGAGTACGACTCCCTGGACATTGTGACCTCCGGTTCTCGCCTGGCCCATGCTCCTGAGCTGTTGGGCTCGCTCGAGATGCGAGAGCTGTTCGCCGACCTGAAGAGCCAGTACGGAGTCATTTTGGTGGACTCCCCCCCGCTCGGTGCGGGTAGCGACGCGTTCCTCCTGGGAACGTTGACGGGGACTCTTGTGATGATTCTGCGCACCGGAGCCACCAACCGCGAGCTCACCCTGGCCAGGCTTGGACCATTGGCCCGCCTGCCCGTGCGCATTCTCGGCGCCATTCTGAACGACGTGCAGCCCGGCGGCGTCTATCGCTACTACACGTCCTACCTGCCTGGGTACGGAGCGACCGAGGAGGGAGAGGACTCTCCAAGGCCCGCCCTGAGCGCAGCAGAGGATTAAGGCGGGGGAGCGACCAGCGACGGCGTGGGCCGGTCAGCCCGTGGCGCTCGGCGACGCCAAGGACTGCCGCCGGTCGTAGCCGAGGATCCGGTCCCCCTTCCCCTCGTCCTGCGCCTTGCGCAAGGCGAGGGTCGCTCGGGTGAGGAGGTCGACGGGGACGATGGGTTGATCCCCGGCACGCACTCCCGGAACCGAGTAGAATCCGGCTCTGAACTTCACTGGACGGTCGGTGGCCACCGACCGCTCCAACCGGTCGAGCAACCGACTCGCGAGCGTGTTGGCGCCCCGGGGATCGGTGCCTGCCGCCACAACCACGAAGTCGGAGTCGCCCAACCGTCCGAGAGTATCTGAGAGCCGGGTCGTGGCGGTGATGCCTACTGCCAGCTCGAGATTGCGCTGATGAAGGTTGCGCCGATCCGCGGACTCGTCCCCGTCGGGGTCCGGACCCAAGACGATACAGGTGAGCGCCCGCTGATGGCGGGCCGCGTCGGCCGCGACCTCCCCGGTCCTCCGCAACAAGCCTCTCAGGTTGTAGAACCCGGTAGCGGGATCCAGCAGCCCCTCGTCCCGCGCCAAGTCGGCGTCGAGTTTGGCGGCGACGAAAGAGCGAAGCTGAGCCAAGAGCGCTTGATCCTCAATCGGGCCGTCCAGCACCTCCCAAGCGCCGGCCTCGAAGCTCTCCACCCGTGCGGCCTCGTCGAGCGGTCTCTGGGACACGACCACCACCGGTGTGCTACTTCGGAGCGAGCGCCCCAACACCTTCACCGTCTCGGGACCGGTTGCGTCGGGCAGCACGATCCCCACCATCAGGAGGTCGGGTCGGATTCGGTCCAAGAGCTCCGCGGCCTGCTTGGCCGTCTCGGCTCGCACGACGGCAAACCCGCTTTCGTCCAAGAAGGCACCTAGGCGATTCCCGAAAGGCGCGGACGCCTCGACAATGAGCGCTAGCGGGGTGTGCTCGGGGGAATCGGTGTCGGCCATGGAACCCACAGGTAGAAGCGCTCGTCGTTCGCCAGCGACGATGAGGCAACTTGGTGGCTGCGGGGTTGCACATCAATAGGGCCCGCCCGACGTGCGGGAAGGGCCGTCCGATCGAGATCAATGTCGCTCGCTGAAGGCCACCATGAGGGTCCACGACCACAACCTTGTAGCGAGCGCGCCACATGGCGACCTTTCCCTTGGGCTGGTGGGTCCTCCACCGCCCTGGCATGGAACGTGTTCTTTCACGGTCGGCGATCAACCGTGAAACCGTGCGGGCAAGACCGGATGGTGTCGACCCATCCCCTGAGGAGCGCAGTCTCTGACATGACGAAGAACGGCCTTTTCGCCGCGATTGCGATCGTGGCCTCAACGTTGGCTGGAGGACCGCTCGAGGCGCAGACACCCCCCATCCGGGCTCAGCTCGGTGGACTCCAGATGACACGCGCCGACCTACAGGATCTGTTGGATCGTAACCAACAGGTGTTGGGGTCGTCCGCATATTCGGCCACGATGAGGGAGCGGGCACGTCGGGACGTCGAAATGATTCTCTCGCGCCTGGACGAAGGCGATTTTCGGATCGGCGACCGGATCATTCTGTTGATCGAGGGGGAGTGGACGACGGCCGACACCTTCGTCGTGGAAGCCGGTCCGCAGATTACACTCCCCATCCTGGGTGAAATCCCCTTGAGGGGTGTGCTGCGTTCGGAGCTCGAGGATCACCTCACTGAGGAGCTGGGCCGTTTCATCCAACAACCCGTCGTCCACGCCGAGACCACCATCCGGCTCTTCATCACGGGCGCCGTGGGGAATCAGGGATTCTTCAATGTGGGAAGCACCCTCTTGGTCGGAGAGGCTGTGATGCGAGCGGGGATCGCGGGGAACGCGGACCTGGACGACATCAGGATTACGCGTCGAGAGTTTGATCGTGACGTGGACATCTGGGAGGGTGACCCACTCCAGGACGCACTGGCAACCGGACTCACGCTCGATCAGATGAACCTGCAGGCCGGCGACCAGATTGTGGTGCCTGAGGAAACGAGCAGCCGCATCTGGAGCAGTGTCATCCGCTACGGCGTCGTGCTGGGAACGTTCGCCTTGTTCGGCATCCGCGTCTTCTTCTAGTGCCCTCGCCCACGCCGCATATCCTGCACGTCGCCGGAGCGCGGCCGAACTTCATGAAGATCGCGCCGATCATGTCGGCGTTCGAAGCCAGCGCCGGGTTCCGCCAGACCCTGGTGCACACCGGCCAGCACTACGACGAGGCCATGTCGAGGGTATTCTTCGAGGAGCTGGGGATCCCCCGCCCCGACGTCGATCTCGGTGTGGGATCGGGTTCTCATGCGTCGCAGACCGCCCGTGTGATGATCGAGTTCGAGAAGGTTGTGTTGGACCACCAACCCGACCTCGTGCTGGTGGTTGGCGACGTCAACTCGACCGTCGGCTGCGCGCTGGTATCGGCCAAACTGGGTATCCCGGTAGCACATGTGGAAGCCGGACTCCGGTCCTTCGACTGGGGCATGCCGGAAGAGATCAATCGGGTCGTCACCGACCGCCTCTCCGACCTACTGTTTACGACCGAGGAAAGCGGTACGGTCAACCTCGAGAAAGAAGGGGTTCCCGGAGAGCGGATACACTTCGTTGGAAACGTGATGATCGACACGCTGCTCGCGCATCGGGAACGTGCGTTGGGTACCGGCGTCACCGAAAGGCTCGGCGTCGTGCCGGGTGAATACGGGCTCGTCACACTCCACCGCCCGTCCAACGTCGACGACGAGGCGTCACTCGGTGGCATCGTCGAGGCACTCGTCGAACTCGCGACCCACCGCTCCATCCTGTTCCCGGCGCACCCCCGTACGAAGGCGAACCTGGAGCGCTTCGGACTCGGCGACGCACTCGGGAACGTGAAGGTGCTGAACCCGCTCGGCTATCTCGAATTCATGGGACTGACCGCTCAGGCTCGGTTCGTCCTGACCGATTCGGGCGGGATTCAGGAAGAGACCACGGTCCTGGGTGTCCCCTGCCTCACCGCCCGTCCCAACACGGAGCGCCCTGTCACCCTGACACACGGAACGAATCGCCTCATTGCGCCGACTCGAGACGGAGTCCTGGACGCTGTGGCCGCGCTCGCCGACGACTCGACACCTGCGGAACCCCCCCCACTTTGGGACGGACGCGCTGCGGAGCGGATCGTACCCATTGTAGCGGACTACCTGCGCGCAAGAGCCGAATAGGTCGGTCCTAGGGGGATCCGGGGGCCTCCACCTCCAGGTGGTCATCGATGCGAAACAGGTCGAAGGCGCCGGCCGACCCCATCAAAGTGAACTGCTGCGGCCGTTCGGTGACGATGCGACCCCACTGCTGAACGATCGGGCCCGACTCGTCGAACAGGCTCCCCACCACAACGTGTGTCAGCCCCAACGTCTCGGCCTCGACCAGCACCACCTCATCGCGGGCATGCCCGAAGAGGGCCGCCGTGGGCACACCTGTGGCCAAGGCCAGGGTTCGCGCTTTGAAGAAGGCCACGCGCATGTCGGGGGTCGCCTGACGCTCGCGCTCGATCAACGTCATGAGTTCTGCTACGTCCGAGTGTTCGATGAGGGGAGGTGGAGGGGGCGACCGAAGCACAGTGAAGAGCGAAACCGCCAGTAGGGCTCCCGCGGCGAACTCACCCATCGGTCGCACTCGCTCCGGAAGGACCGCCCGGACCGTGCGTGCTCCCTCCCACATGGCGAACGCCACGGCCGGCGCAAGGGGCCACAGGTAACGCGCGGCCCCGAAGTTCAGGAGCAACAGCATCGCCAGATAGGCACCGACGAACAGTAGCGCGAAGCTCGCCCAACCTTTGCGTACCCAGCAGATACCCCCAATCGCAACCAGACCGGTAGCGAGGACATGGTACGCCTGGTTGGCGAGCTTGTGCGGGAACGGGTAGAGCTCCAGATCGAAGACGCCCCAGAAGAGCTCGGGGAGCCGACCTCTGAGCATCGCCCACTTACTGAGTGGTTCTCGCAGAGCCCCTTCATTCCCAGCAAAGCGCTCGATTGCGTCGCGAATGTAGTCTGGCCAGACCGGGACGGCTCCGTACCCTTCGACCGAGTACATCCACCAGAACCCCACGCCGGCCAGCAGGCCCACCCCCACCCACTTGGCTCCGCCACGGTTGAGTCTGAAAACGCCGAACGCAATCAGGGCAGGGATGATGGGAAGGGCCGCGAGTCGAAACGTGAGTGCCGCGATCGTCGCCGCCACCACCAACAGTACTCTCCCCCACGTGGGCTTTCGCTCGTCGTCCAAGGCCAGCGCAATGGCCCAGGCGAAGGCACAGACGAAGAGGTCTGGTCCCGGGGCTGCGGCCGCGTGAACCTGTGCAATCATGAGTGCGACCATGCCACCCACGAACGCCCCGGCCCACGCACCGTACCGGCGTTGGAAGTACACGCCCGCGATGAGCACGAAGAGCGCAGCGGCCAGGACCGTCAACGCCCCGGGGATCCAATCCCTTTGACCCATCACCGCGTAGAACGACGCTATCGTCACTGGGTAGCCCGGCACCAACAGGGGTGGTCCCGCCCCCCACCGTAGGTGGGAATAGAGGTAGCCGGTGTCCACGTAGGAACGGCCCTCCGCAATCGCCTGGGCGTGTAGGATGTACTGGGCGAAGTCGTCCGCAACGGGTCCCGGCCCGTTGACCGCGTCTCTCACTCCGAAGAGGATGACCACCACGACGGCAAGACCCAGCGCCCACCGCCCCATACGGGACGTCCGTCCCAATGGGCGTTTGGTCTCTTTGGGGGGATTGCTCACGGGGGCCTCACGGGCGAACACGTCTGGGGTATGGGTCTTGCCACGTCCAAGAGCAACTCAACCCCACGTCTCATGACCGACCCACAGCCCAGTCTCTCGGTCGTCGTCCCCTACGTCAATCGTTGGCGCGACGTCGAGGGTTGTCTCCTCGCTCTGAGGGCCCAAGCGGCGGACGAAGTGCTTCAGGTACTCGTACCCCATCGCTTAGGAGCCGCTGAGCAAAAGAGGCTGCAGGAAACGTTCCCGGAAGTCACGGCGATCGCCGCCGACTCGGCCACGACCATCCCCCAGCTTCGCGCCTTGGGCTTCGACGCGGCTGAGGCGCCATCGGTGGCGGTGATCGAAGATCACGTAATCGTACCCGCGGGCTGGGCACGACGCCTCCTCGAGTTACAGCGCAACGGGGCCGCCGTCGGGGCTGGCGCGGTTGAGAACGCGGCCACAGGCACCTGGGTCGATTGGGCGGCCTTCCTCTGCGAGTACAGCCACCTGCTGCCCCCGATCGAGGCAGGCGTAGTCGAGGGGGTCACCGGGAACAACACCATCTACTCCCGTGAGGCCCTGGAGCGCCATCGTCAGATCACACACGCAGGCCTCTGGGAGAACCACCTGCACGACGCCATCAAGGCGGAGGGGGGCACGCTGGTATGCGACCCCACAATCGTGGTGGGGCACAAGATGCACTACTCGGTCTGGGACTACCTCTCACAGCGGTATCTGTACTCCCGTTCGTTCGCAGGAGCCCGTTTCCGTGACGCAGGCCTTGGGAAGCGACTCGTGGGGGGTGCAGCGGCACTGGCGCTTCCCCCTGTGTTGCTGTTTCGCATCCTGCGCCGTTGCCTGAGCAAGGACATTCCCAAGGCGCTGGTGCTCCGCTCCATTCCATTGCTGGGGATCTTCGTGGTGAGTTGGGCTGTCGGCGAAGCGGTGGGGGCTTGGCTCGGTCCTGGGGAGGCCTTGGCGAAAGTCAAGTGAGGGTCCGTTGCACCAGGATCGGGAACACCCGATACTTGGGAACGTCACTACCGTACAGGATGGGTCCGTGAACGAACAGTCGTTGAACAGAGCTGCGGTCCTGGCCTTCGCGCCGCTGGACAAGCGGGCCCTCGGGGTCGCGCTCGGAGTGGCTGCCGGGCTGTGTGTGTTCCTGGTGACAGCGATCTACCTGATCCGGGATCCCGACCCGGGGTTCGCTCTCCACCTGCTTAGCCAGTACTTCTACGGCTACTCGGTCACCTGGGTCGGTGCGGTCGTGGGCGCCCTGTGGGGTTTTGCCGTGGGCTTCGTAGGAGGGTGGTTCGTTGCCTTCACACGTAACCTCGTCCTGGCATTTTCCCTGTTCGCGGCCCGTACCAGAGCCGAGTTGGATGCCACCCGTGACTTCCTGGATCACATCTAACGTTTACCGACGGAACCTATCGTGACCACTGATACTGAAGCCGAAGTCATCGATCAGGCCCTGGCTAGGCTCAACGCGCGCGCCTGGGGCTGGGCCTTCGGCCTGCTCCTCGGCTTTGGACTCCTGCTTGCCACGCTCTTGTTGGTGATCCGAGGAGGCCCCAATCCCGGTCGCCATCTCACGCTGCTCTCGGTCTTCCTGCCGGGGTATCAAGTCACCTGGATGGGCGCCCTCATCGGGTTCGTATACATGTTCGTGATCGGCTACGGGCTCGGGCGGCTGGTGGGGAGTGTCTACAACCGCCTGGTACGTCCCTAGTCTTCTAGCCTGTGTGCGATCCGCACGGCGTTGGCCATGAGCGTGAACGTACCGTTCTTGGCAGGTAGGAACGGAAACGTGACCCCGTCCACCAACAGCAGGTTCTCTACGTCCCGGGAGCGCCCATGGGGGTCGCTCGTCCACGGACGTGGCTCCCTGGTCATGGGGAGCACACCCGCATAGTGCACGCTGGCTCCCATGGGGCGCACGTGGGTCATGGCGCTGGGTGCCAGGCACCCCAGGGCCCTCAACGCCCGGCGAACCTTCTTTAGGGCTCGCTTGACGCGCGACATCTCGCCCGCGGGGGGCACATACTCCATCCTAAGCGTTCCACCACCCTTCCCAGGGAGGAATGAGACCCGGTTCTCTGCACGACGCGAATCCGCGAAGTTGACGTTCACCACGCCCAGGGCGGCGTGTATGCTATTGGTAACCGGAAGCGCTGCGGCTAACCCGAAGGGTAGCTGTTGAGCAACGGGATGGAGGAGCGCCGTCTTGAGCGTCGTGATCTGGCAGTGGACGTAGTCCCGCGGATCTTCCGACTCGAGCCCCAACATCAGCAGATGATACTGATAGGTATCAGGGTCGTACCTGCGCCCCAGCATGCGGAGGTTGACGAACGGCACCAAGACCTGGCGGTTGTCCATGAGGCCACTGAGCGCGGGACAAGATCCGTCTCGCTCCCAGATTGATCGTAAGAAGATACGCGCGCTCGATAGCGTACCGGCCGCGAGTGCCACGGTCGTGGCAGGAAGCCGTACCTCTTCGCCCCGCTCGAGATCGAGTCCACGCACAGCAGTCGCACGCTGCCCATTCAACTCGAGGTAGTCCACCCGAATCCCTCCTCGATACGTGAAGCCGGGGAAGCGACGACATGCGTCGAGCGTCACCGACGGCACGTACAGCGAATCCCGGGGACAACCCCAGAGGCAGCGACCACAGCGATTGCAGGGTGGGCGGCCGTCCAATGCGCTCGAAAGCGTCGCCACCCTGGTCCGGCCCAGGTAGCATCCCAGACGTTGGTTCAGGTACCCCCGCTTCTTCTCATAACGCTCCATCAGAAGCCGGGAATGCAGGTCCAGGGGGAGCGGATCCTGCAGGTGAGCGTGACCTGGGAAGAAGCGCTCCATGTCGTCCAACGCGCCCGTGACCCCGATGCGGCCCGCCACCTCGTCGTACCCCGCCGACAAGCTGGCGAAGTCGAGTGGAAAGTCCGCAGCCTCCGCGGCGTTCAGCGGATAACAACCCGCGGTCCAGGTCTCAGCCAACCCCCCCTGACCGTAGGAGAACAGCGGAGAAAAACCGACTTCTTCGGTACCGACGTCGGGGGGCTCGCGAAAGATGTAGTTCTTGTGCGGTGGGAAGCCGTAGAATTCCGCCTCATCATCGGGGAAGACCACGCCCTCTGAGCCGGTACCCAGAAAGTACGCTGCCGCGTCCGGAAGCTCGGCCTTCAGCTCGAGCCAGGACAGATCGGGTTGGACGGCCCCCGGACGCGGGTGTCCCACGTCCACCAGCGTCACCGCATGTCCCTTTTCGAGCAATGTAAGCGCGAAGTGGACGCCGCTGGGTCCCGAGCCGACTACCACCACCTCATTCATGGGCGGCGCTCGCCCGGCGACCCAGGAGGTGTCGAGGTCCGAACCACACGACCCCTGCAAGCAACCGGACGGAACCCACGACCCCCGCCCTGGCCAACTGGCCGAACGCCCCTAGCCTGGTGTCAGGGGACTGCTCGAAGAGCAGGTAGGTGGGCGCCGTGGTCTCCAAGAGCGCGTAGAGCAGGACCAGCTTGCGGCGCAGTAGTCCCCGCCGGTCGAACAGGGCCGCGTAGGCGTCGGCCCAGCGTGCTCGCCACACTCCCTTGCGAGCCGCGGCGAGCAGAAGCTCGTCGACCGGTCGCGGTGGGGTCGTCAGAGATGGATGGACGTGCCCTCGTTCGTACCCGGCAATCAAGGCCGGGCTGGGAGGGTGACCAGTCAACGCGCGGGTGAACACCTCACATTCGTGCGCGAGGGTGCCCGGCTTCGCTTGGGAGGTGCGGCTCATGTCAAAAGGCACCGGGCGAGCGTTCGATCCAGAGCTTCGAACCGGACGCTGCGTGCTTGGACGAACTCGCTCGGGGTTGCCACGGCATCTTCCGAGAACGACGAGAGCTGGGCCGCAGTGACCGGTGAGCGTTCACCGAGGACGGCTCCCACCATCCCGACCGCCAGACGTACGGGGAACAGTGGAACCGGTACGGTCAGGCCCCCTGCGCTCCCCTTCACGTTGCGAATCCGCAGCAGGAGTTCCTTCATCGTCACCACCTCCGGTCCGCCGACCTCGATCATCGTCCGTCCCCCACCCGACTCGGCCGCATCGAGCAGAAGCTCCGCCAGGTCCCTGTCGGCGATCGGCTGGAGTCGGGCCCGCCCACTGCCAAGGAGGGGCACCACGGGGAGGCTGGCGAGTGCGGCCAGTTTGTCCAGGTTGGGCGCGCTCGGCCCGAGCACCAACGTCGGACGCACAATCATCCAATCGAGACCGGAGCCTCGCACCAATGCCTCCGCGTCGAGCTTGGAGCGGGCATACGGATAGGAGTCCAGATTGCCGAACTCGACCGCAATGGTGGAAACGAACACGAAACGAGACACGCCTGCCGCCCGCGCCGCATCGAGCATCCGCTGCGTGCCGTGCACGTTGGTTTCCCGGAAGGCATCGTCCGCCGCCGCTCCGGTCTGAGCCGCGAGGTGCACCACGGCTGCGGTCCCCCTCAGCGCCTCGACGAGACCGTCGCCATCCACAAACTCAACCTTCCGCCAGTCGATGCCCGCAGTGGGGGTTCCAGCGCCGCGCACCAGCCCCCGTAACTCGACACCGCGCTGGGCGGCCGCCTGCACAAGTGCACGCCCCACGAGTCCTGTGAGGCCGGTCACCGCCAGGGGCAGAGAGGCGCGAGGGTCCTTGAGAGCCACTACGTGGCGTTCGCCAAATCCACCGCCCGTGGCTCCCCACCCTCCAGGTTGAGCCGCTCCGCCACCACGTACATCGGCCGGGGCTTGATCTCGTTGAAGATCCGACCGATGTACTCGCCTAGAATCCCCAGGCAGATCAACTGCACCCCGCCCAGGAACAGCATGGCGACCATGATGGTCGCCCACCCCTCCACCGTCACACCCATCGCGCGCTGAACGAACACACTGATCAGGTACGCGAAGGCGAACACGGAGGCGGCGTACCCGAGCCACGTGGCCAACCGGAGCGGCACGGTTGAAAAGGCCGTGATACCATCGAGGGCGAACTTCAACATCTTTCCGACGGGGTATTTGGTCTCCCCGGCGAAACGCTTCTCGCGCTGGTAGCCTACTGCGGTCTGCTTGAAACCCACCCAGCTCACCAACCCTCGCACGAAGCGATCCTTCTCTCTCAACGTTCGCAGTTCGCGGGTGGCGCGCCTGCTCATGACCCGAAAGTCCCCGACGTCCACCGGGATCTCGATCTTGGCCAGGTATTTGAGCAGCCGATAGAAGAGCGAGGCCGTCCAGAGCTTCATCTTGGTCTCGCCATCACGATCGACCCGCTGTCCGTACACGACGTCGTACCCCTCTCGGATCTTCGCGACCATCTCCACGATCACTTCGGGCGGATCTTGAAGGTCGGCATCGATTACGGCCACGGCATCTCCCGCCGCGTGATCCACCCCAGCGGTGATGGCAATCTGATGACCGAAGTTGCGCGAGAAGCTCACCACCTTCACACGGACATCACGCTCGGAGAGCGACGAGAGGATCTCCAAGCTGGCGTCCATGCTCCCATCATCGACGAAGACCAACTCGAGGTCTGCGTTGGGGACGGCGCTGAGCGCAGTCGTGGCCCGCTCGTAAAAGGCCTCGATCACGGCTTCTTCGTTGTACACCGGCACAACGACCGAGAGCAGGATGTGCCGTGGCGGGGAGTCCCTGTTCGTCACGGCATCATGTGGCTCAGTGCTTGGGTCGGCGCTTGGCATGACCTACCTCCGCGTGAGGACGAAACGTGACCGACTCATCGTAGTGGTTCCGACGGCGTTGCGTAGGCGGCGGCTTCTCCGAGACTCCAAGCACTCAGAAACAGGAGGATTCCCGGCGTGGCGGCTGCGAAGACGGCCAACGAACGTCCTCCGCGCTCCAGACGCTGTCTCAAGAGACGCAGCCAGAGGACCGCGGGCAGGACCGGAGCCGCCAGCACCCGCACGAGCCGCATGCGGAGGGACGCCGACGGTGCCTGCGTCCTTCCAAACACACGACCCCAGTGAAAGCGTTCTCGCACCGCGCGGAGCACCCCGACGTCCGTCCGTCCGTGAGCCACCACGACGTCAGGGTCGAGCACCAACGTCCGATCCTCTGCCCGGAGCGCCTCGTGGAGACGCACCTCGTTGTATCGTTCCGCCCAGACGCCCCGGTTCTCCTCCAACACCTGCCGTGGGTACGACACGTTGACGTCGCTCACGTAGTCACGAGCGCCGCGCGTGAAGGGCAGTTGGTACCGACCGTAGTCACAGAAGTACAACCCCCAACCTGCCAGCCCTTCGGCACAGGATTCAACAGCTCCCCCAACCGCACCACAGTCCTCTCGTTCATGGGCGGCCAGGACTTGGCGGGCCCAGGTTTCCGCGGGTACACATCGATCCTCGATCAACGCCACCACCTGTCCGCGTGCGGCGGCCAGCCCGCCCGCGCGACGCCTGTCGTAGAGTTCATGCTTGGCGCCCTCGTTGGTAAAGGACGATGCGTCGGCATGGAGCTCGATGGGCACCGCGCGGGCTCCATCGTGAGCGCCCACAACCTGCTCGATCTCGGGGAGAGCGGCGTCCACAGGGACCAGGATCTCCAGCTCCGGCGCCGATGTCTGGGCGGCGAGCGCGTGTAGGCAACGCTGGAGCGCCTCGATTCCTTCCACGACGACGACCACGACCGAGAGCTCCGGGTCCCTCACCGACTAGCTCCTGGGGGCCGCCGGCATGCGACCCAAGGGCGCGAGCTGCACTGACTGCCGCGACTCCGTGCTCTCCCTGACCGCATGCGCGATCTCAATGGCCCGCAGTCCCGCATACCCGTCGGCCAGCGGCACCGTGGTTTCCCCGCCAACCAACCGATAGAAGTCGACCAGCTCCTCCTTGAACGAGAGGAGAGCCGTCGATGTCCAACTCTTGAGCTTTTCCCGGATCATGATTTCCGGGTAGTACTTCTTGACCTTCTTTCGCGGCCCACCAGGACGGTCGTGTGTGATCAGGAGATTCTGCATTGGCGCATAGAACCCGCGCACCATTCCGAGGTTGCCATAGGCCTCGATGTAGAAGCCGTACCCACGCCACTCGTTCCAGGTGGCAAGATACCAGACCGGGATTCCCTCTGGGCTTCTGAAGACGGCCACGGCATCGTCCTCCGAGCCCTCCACATTCCACACGCGATTGGACATCACGCCATATACATCCGTGATCTCGCCGACCACGTAGCGTGCGAGATCCGTCATGTGAATGCCGACATCCATCATGGCACCACCACCGGACTCCGGCGCCTTGTACTGCCAGTCGGCGCGAAAGTTGTGGAGTCCGTCGTGTCCCCCAAAGACACGGACATGCTGCAGCTCTCCGATCCGCCCCTCATCGATGACCCGCTTCAGGAACTTCATCGACGGGTAGTAACGATGGTTGAACCCTACGGCCAACGTCGTTGCACTCTCTTCGGCTGCGCTCACCATCCGCCGGCACGACTCCACACTATTGGACAGCGGTTTCTCGCAGAGCACCGGCGTCCCGTTGCGCAGCGCTGCAACGCAGTCCTCTTCGTGATGATGAACCGGTGAGGAGAGGACCACGGCGTCCACGCCCAACCCCAGCAAGTCCGCGACCGTGGGCACTGCCTTCCCGCCGAAGGCGCCAACGGTCGACTCGGCTGTGGAAGCATCCGGCTCCACCACTCCGACCAACTCGGCACCTGGGTGTTCGTGGATGGACTGAGCCCGCATTCGTCCGATGGTACCGGCTCCTACGACTCCGAAACGCATGCCTTCTCCAAGCTGCGGTGATTAGGTTCTAAGCTGTGGAACGCGCCATGACCAAGGCGTCGTTTTGTCGTCCCAGCAGGAAGGCGATGAGACCTCCACAGAGGCCTCCACTCAGCACGATGGTCTGGAAGACGAGTCCAGCGGCAAACGCCAGCACGGCCTCGACCCCGAACGGCGAAAGCAACCCGGCGAGCGCGGCCTCGCGAATCCCGATGCCGCCCTGCGTGACCGGCACCAGCGCAGAGATCTTCGCCATCGGCCACGCGAAGAACCAAGCCTGGAGAGAAATGTCGATACCACAAGCGGCCCCCAGGCGCGCGTTGAGCAGTACGAGGGCACTCTGCAGCGCGAGTCCCAATAGCAGCGCGGTTGCCACGGCCCCTGGCCTAGCGGTCAGTCCCCCGAGCGCCCCACGTAGCCTCGCCAGGATGCGCCGAATCTTGTAGGGAAAACGGCGGGCCGGTAGGACGACGACAGCCGTTGCGGCGATCAGCGCGAACGCGACCCCGCTGCCGGCCAGCACCCAGAAGACGTTGCGAGCTTCGGGGTTCAGCGCGCCTGGGATGACGAACGCCCCCAGTCCCGCGAGAGACGCCAACACGGCCACATCGACCATGCGATCCAAAACGCTCCCGAACAGCAGTCCCGTCTTGTTACGACAGAGCTTGAGAGCAAGACCCGCCCGCACCGCGTCGCCCCCCACCAGGGAGGGTAAAAACGTGTTGCCGAAGAGCCCGTAGTAGTAGCAGCGAACGGCATCCCGAAAGCGAAACCCGGCGCCGGCAGCGTTGACCATCACGTGCCATTTCGCGATGCCCAGCAGATGGAGCAACAGGTAGATCCCCAGGGCCAACGCCCAAGCCCACGGGGGAATACGGGCCAGGGCCTCCTTGAGCTGATCGAACGGCAGAATCCACAGAAGCAGGCCGAGAATAGCCGCACTGCCGCCAAGGCGTACCGCCAGGCGCTTCCAGTCCCACCGCGCCTGCGAAGGAGGGCTAGTCGTCTCCAAGGGCCGTTCCGTCGATGCGCCCAGCGTTCAGCTCCAGCCGTCGTATCCGGAAGAGGAGCTCCTCCAGGATCTTGCGACTCGAACTCAAGAGGTCGGCGAGCAAACCGATCAACAGCACCTGAAAACCGACGATGAGAAGAATCGCAGACAGGATCAGGGACTGAATGTGGCCGACCCGCTCCCCAGTGATGAAGAAGAAGTAGAGAAACCGCACACCAGGGATGAGACCTGCCAGAATCAAGAGCACTCCCACCCAACCGAAGACACGCAACGGCCGGTAGGTCGTGTACGCTCGGATGATCGCCACCGATGACGAGCGAATGTAGTGACCCATGCTCTTCATCAGACGGGAAGGACGCGTCTGAGGATTGACCCGAATCGGGACGAACTGCACCGCACGGCGACGTGCTCCCGCCTGGATCAGGGTTTCGAGCGTGTAGGAGTAGCCGCCATGGACGATGGTCTGGAGAGCCGCCTCCCGAGTGAAGGCTCGGAACCCGCTGGTGGCATCCGGCGTGTTGAGGCCGGAAGCCTTCCCAATCACCCAACTGCCCAGGTTTTGGAGTTTGCGCTTGATCCAAGAGAAGTGAGGCAGCTCTCCGGGACGCCGATCCCCCACCACAACTTCCGCGTCACCCGAGAGGATGGGGTCGATGAGCTTCTGGATGTCTTCGGCGTTGTACTGGTTGTCTGCGTCCGTGTTGACGATGAGGTCCGCCCCGGCCCGCACCGACATCTCGAGCCCGGCCCGAAAGGCCGCCGCCAGGCCCAGGTTCTGTCGGAAGCGCTCCACGTGGTGTGCGCCGAGCTCGCGGGCCACCTGGCTGGTATTGTCCGCCGAGCCGTCGTCGACGACGGCGATTTCGATCTCATCGACGCCCCGCAGTTGCTTGGGCAGATCGGCGAGCGTGCCCGGAAGAGTCTCCGCCTCGTTGAAGCAGGGAATCTGAATGACGAGCTTGGGCATCTTGGGGGGCTCCGCGCCTAGTCTTCCACGACGTGCGATTTGAACACTTCACGATAAGACCCCCACCGACTCTCGTCGAAGCCCTCATCGGTAAGGCAGTGCACCGCCGAGTACGCCATGTAGAGGGCGTGATGGGTGTTGTCGTGTGCGAAGAGCCCCTGACGTCCGTAGCTCAGAAACCCGTCGATCCCATTCACCCACCGATCGAGCACCTCGAGCGGGATCTCGTAGCCGATCGGGTAGATCGGGTAGGCCTGCCGCAGTCGCCGCGTCATGACCGCCGACGGCTGTCGAGGCACTGGGATTCCCGCGGTCGCCATGTCGGCGATGACCCGGGCGCCGATCTCCTCGTCGCTCTGGCCCCAGACCTCGTCTCGAGGAGAACAGGGGATCTCGGCACAGAGCACGGTGCGACCCGCCGGTTCCTTGGAGCGGAAGTAGTTCTTCGGCTCGGAAAGCCTGGTGAAGCACACATTCTCCTCGGGGAAGTAGTGTGCATCGGTGGTTGTGAACTGATCCACCTCAACGGTGAGATACGCGAGCACCATGGCCCGGTAGTCGATCTGTCCAGCAGCCTCGATCACGTGGGCCGGCGGCGCCGGGTCCATCATCTTGGCGGCGAGACTCACTGGAATCGTGGACCACACGTTGTCGGCCTCCACCGTGAGCGTGTCCTCACCGTTGGTAGCCTCGACCTCCCAGGTCCCACCGGGCTCGGTGGGGCGGCCCAGGCGCGACACCTTCCAACCAAGTCGGATGTCCGCGCCCAGCCGGGTGGCCTCGTCCGCGTAGGCCTCGCTGATCTGACCGTAGCCCCTACGCATGTAGTAGTAGCCGCCCTTGCCAGGTGGCTTTACCAGGCGCTTCATCAGCTTTTTGAAGGTCCCCGCGGTCACCCGCTTGCGCGCCTGAATCCCCGACAACGTCTCGGGTTCCTGTCCCCACATCTTTCGAGCGTAGGGGAAGTAGAAGTGGTCGCAGATGGTGCCGCCCAGGTTGGCACGAAGCACCGAGGCGAACGTTTCGCCCTCGGGTGCTTTGCCGGGAAGCGCCTTGCGTACCATGTCGGTGAACGCCCCAAACGCGAACCCCTTGTCCAACCTCAGCATCAGATCCAAGGGCTTCAACGGGAAATGCAGCCAGCGGCCTCGCAACCGGATGCGTCCATGGCGCTCGAAGAAGCCGAAGTCGTCACCCAGCAGCGCCTGGACGTCAGCGAGCACCTCCGGATCGCAAGCCGCGTGCAGCCGATGACTCCCGAAATCCACGCGCACCCCGTCCACATCGAAGCTCCCCGCATTTCCGCCCACGACCGGGTTTTGTTCGAACAAGGTGGCTTGGCCTTTACCAGTCCTGTGTAGCTGACAGGCGGCTCCGACTCCGGCGGGACCACCGCCTAGGACAACGACTCGGGGGATCGACACGGTGAAGGCTCTTCCTTGGCGGAGGTACGTGGGGGCTAGAATGGGCGCACTCGGCAGTCCAGGTGCAACCGATGTGCCGCCCGGATTGTATCCGATTTTGGGGTCCCGTGGCATCGGCACCGCGGCGCGGCTCCCCTTTCGGATCACCCTTCTAGGGCGTGGCACCAGCGGAATCCCGGCCACCGGAGCACTCCACGAGCCCCGGGGGGGCGGCCCGGCCCCTTTGGCCAGGTGTGGCGCCTGCGCCCAGAATGTCGCAGGTTCGCGACCTAGGTGACCCCCTGGTGCGAGCACCGCGAATGACCTGATCGCAAGCGGTTCTGCGCGTATCTTGGAGTGGATGAGGACTGGTCCGGTCCTTGCCCCCTGCTGGGGATCTCCGACCGCCGCGTGGCATAGCCTCCCGCCCCCGAGAGAGCACTACGGATTCATGAGTCAGTCTGCTGACCCTCAAAACCCAGATGGAGCCCGCCCGGTCGCTCGCCACCAGTCCGGCGACCATACCGTCGTCGTGGGAGGTGGTCCCGCCGGTCTGACGGCCGCCTACCTCCTGTCCAAGCGCGGATGCAAGGTCACTGTCTTCGAGGCGGAAGATATCCTTGGCGGTATTTCACAGACCGCAGAGTACAAGGGGTTCCGATTCGACATCGGAGGGCATCGGTTCTTCACGAAGATCGAGCCGGTTGAACAGCTCTGGCACGAGATCCTGGGACCGGAGTTCATTTCCGTCCCCCGGCTTTCCCGGATCCACTATGACGGAAAGTTCTTCGACTATCCGCTGAAGGCCAAGAACGCGCTGTTGGGCCTGGGACCGTGGAAAGCCGCCACCATGTTCCTGAGCTATCTGCGTTGGCATTTCAAGCCCCACCCGGTCGAGGAAAACTTCGAGCAGTGGGTGACCAACCGCTTCGGAAAGAAGCTCTACGAGACCTTCTTCAAGACGTACACGGAAAAGGTCTGGGGCATCCCCTGCACGGAGATCCGAGCCGAGTGGGCTGCTCAGCGAATCAAGGGACTCTCGTTGGCCAAAGCCATTCTCTCGGCGGCATCGCTGAACAAGCGCTCGACAAAGATCAAGACGCTGATTAGCGAGTTCCAGTACCCACGGCTGGGGCCAGGGCAGATGTGGGACGCGTGCGCGGATCATATCCGCACCATGGGGAACGAGGTCCACATGGAACACGCCGTGACGCGGATCGAAACAGAGACCTCACCCGACGGCGCACCGCGCGCCACGGCGGTGATCGTCAAGTCTGCCGATGGGGAGCAGCGGGTCGAATGCGACCATGTGATCAACACGATGCCTCTGCGTAACCTCGTTTGGTCCTTGAACCCGGCCGTGCCGGAGGAGACGCGCGCCGCCGCAGACGGCCTGCGCTACCGTGACTTCCTCGTGGTCGCCCTGATGCTCGACGCCGAAGACCTCTTCCCGGACAACTGGATCTACATCCACACGCCGGGCGTGAAGGTCGGCCGCATCCAGAACTTCAATAACTGGAGTAAAGCGCTCGTCCCCACCGAGGGAAAGACCTGCCTGGGCTTGGAGTATTTCTGTTTCGAGGGAGACGGACTGTGGGCCTCTTCGGACGAGGATCTGATCGAGCTCGCTACGAGGGAGCTGGCCGAGGTCGGAGTGGCGAAGGGTGCCAACGCCTACGACGGCGCGGTGATCCGGATGCCCAAGGCCTACCCCATCTACGACTCGGTCTACCGGGGGCACCTGGACAATGTGCGGAGCTACATTGACCGCATTTCCAACCTGCACACCGTCGGTCGCAACGGAATGCACAAGTACAACAACCAGGACCACTCCATGCTGACCTCGATGATGGCGGTCTGGAATATGTTCGGCGCCGAGCACGACATCTGGGCGGTCAACACCGACTTCGAGTATCACGAAGAGCAGCGGCTCGAGGACCCCGAGATCACGGCTGCGCGGGAGTCGGAGCCGTCTCGATCCTCCGAGCGCGGGTCGGGTGCTCCACTGGCACACAGCTAGTGTGGTGTTGGAAAGGCAGGTTGGTTTACCGCTGAGTCATACACTCGGTGCAGCTTCTGCGGCGTCCCTGCGAATCGGGGTCGACACGACGTGTTGGGCCAACGCGCGGGGGTACGGACGCTTCACGCGAGAGCTGCTCCGCCATCTGGTGGAAACGGCTTCCGACCATCGGTGGGTTCTGTTTCTCGACGATGCCTCCGCGGAGAGCTGCGACCTGCGGGGGCCGCGCGTCGAGCGTCGCGTCGTCCCGCTCGGCCGCCCACCCACCGAGGCTGCCTCGGCCGACGGCTACCGCGGTCCTCTGGATCTTCTCCGCATGACGAGGGCTGTCGCTGCAGAGGCACTGGACGTCTTCTTCTTTCCTTCGGTTTACACCTACTTCCCACTCCCGCTTGACCTCCCAGCCGTGGTGACCGTACACGACGCCATCGCCGAGCGCTTCCCGGATCTCACGTTCGCGCTGCCGCGAGCGCGAGCCTTCTGGAACGCAAAGGTGAGCCTGGCCCTCCGCCAGGCGACTCGCGTGCTGACCGTGTCGGAGTTCTCGCGCTCGGACCTCACTCGCCACCTCGGGATCGATGGACGTACGATCGACGTGACCCAGGAAGGAGCGGCCGCGGCCTATCAACCCGCCTGCCCCGACTCGATTCGGGCCGCTTCCGAGCGATTGGGGCTACCACCAGGCGAACAGTGGTTCACCTACGTCGGCGGGTTCAATCCCCATAAGCACGTCGACGTCCTGGTGCGAGCCCATGGGCGGCTTTGCGCCGAGGTGTCTCGCCCCCCGCACCTCCTGCTGGTGGGCACTCGCGACTCAGATGTCTTTCACGGCGCCGGACGCACGATAGATCAGGCCATCGAGGAGGCCGGATCGGCGAAGTGGGTGCATTGGACGGGCTTCGTGCCTGACGAGGAGCTCAGTCGCCTGCACTCCGGTGCTTTGGCGGTGGTGCTCCCCTCAGCGTGCGAGGGGTTTGGACTGCCAGCGGTTGAGGCCGCGGCCTGCCGGTGTCCGGTCATCGCCACGACGCAGAGTCCCCTACCCAACCTGCTGGAGGGGGGAGGCTTCTTCGTGGAGCCCGGGATGCCGGATCCGATTCGGCGAGCGATGCGGGCTCTCTATGACGACCCCGAGCTCCGGGATCGCCTCGCCTCGGTCGCGTTTCAGCGCGCAACCGCGCTCAGTTGGTCCGAGGGGGCCCGCCGCGCGCTGGCGTCGCTGGAAAGGGCGGCCGCATGACCGACGGGTTACGGTTCGCGTTCCTGACCACGTTCTACCCTCCCACCAACTTCGGTGGGGATGGCATCGGGATCCAGCGTTTGGCCCGGGGACTGGTGCGGCACGGTCATCACGTCACCGTGATCCAAGACGCAGACGCCTTTCACCTGCTGGGTGGCACTCCGCCCTCCGGAGCTCCCGCAGACGACGGTGTCGAAGTCATCTCCCTCTCGTCGAAGGTCGGCCCTCTGTCCTGCCTCCTGACCCAACAGACGGGACGACCTGTGGTCAACGGCGGTCGTATCCGCCAGTTGCTAGGGGAAGGCAGATTCGATGTCACGAACTTCCACAACGTCTCGCTGCTGGGCGGCCCTGGGCTTCTCTACTACGGATCGGACACGCTGCGCCTCTACATGGCGCACGAACACTGGTTGGTCTGCCCCACCCACGTGCTCTGGCGCCATGGGCGCGAGCGGTGCGACGGGCGGCAGTGCCTCCGGTGCGGGCTACACTACAAGCGCCCTCCCCAACTCTGGCGATGGACGGGCGGCCTGACGCGAGCCCTCGATGAGGTCGACGGGTTCATCGCCGTAAGTGAATTCAGTCGTCAAAAACACAAGGAGTTCGGGTTCCCGAAGGAGATGGAAGTTCTCAACTACTTCCTTCCGGATCCCGATGGGACCCCGTTCAGCCAACAGGGCGAGAGTCCGCACGGTCGACCGTACTTCCTCTTCGTCGGACGGCTCGAGAAGATCAAGGGCCTCGAGGACGTCATCCCGCTCTTCGAGCACTATGAGGAGGCCGATCTGGTCATCGCCGGGGACGGCGAGTACGCGGACACCCTGCGGGCCGCGGCGGGCGACAACCCTCGCGTGAAGTTCCTTGGAAGACTCAATATGGAGGAGCTCGAGCGGTACTATCGGCACGCGTTGGCCCTGGTCGTCCCCTCGGTTTGCTTCGAGACCTTCGGGATCATCATCATCGAGGCGTTCAAGTATGGAACTCCGGTCATCGCGCGACGCCTGGGGCCCTTCCCCGAGATCCTACAGCGCTCGGGCGGCGGCTTACTGTTCGACGATGCGGAATCATTGATGGCGGCCATGCGGGCGGTCCAGAACGACCCAGCGAAGCGGGACGCGTTGGGCAGCGCCGGGTACGAAGCCTTCCTGGAGCACTGGGTAGAGTCCGCCGCAGTCCCGAGGTACCTGGACATCGTGCGGCGAACGGCGGCGCGCACGGAGCACACATCCATCGTTCGCAAGCTGGAGGCACGGGTATGAAGGTCTTCATTACCGGCGGGGCAGGATTCATCGGCTCTCATCTCGCCAAGGCAATGATCGAACGGGGCGACGAGGTGTGGGTGCTCGACGATCTGTCGACGGGTTCGATGAGCAACATCCTGCCCCTTTGCGAGCATCCCCGCTTCCACTACAGGATCGACTCCTGTACCAACCAGTCCCTCGTCACCGAATTGGTCGACCTGGCGGACGTGACCGTGCATTTGGCCGCGGCGGTAGGTGTGCGGCTCATCGTGGAACGCCCGGTCCACACCATCGAAACCAACGTCAGAGGCACCGAAACCGTTCTGGCTGCTGCCAAGACCAAGAAGAAGCTGGTGCTCGTCGCCTCTACGTCGGAGGTATACGGGAAGAGTACCCGTATCCCGTTCCAGGAGGATGCCGACATCACGCTGGGACCCACCACGCACTCCCGCTGGGCCTACGCGTGTTCCAAGGCCCTCGACGAGTGGCTGGGGCTCGCCTATCACCACGAACATGGCGTGCCCGTCATCCTGTGCCGGTTCTTCAACACCGTTGGACCCGGACAGACCGGCCGCTACGGTATGGTCCTCCCGAACTTCGCTCAGCAGGCGCTGGCAGGCCGACCCCTAACGGTGTTTGGGACCGGAGAACAGTCCCGCTGCTTCGGACACGTGAACGACACCGTGGAAGCCGTAATGCGGCTCCTGGAGGCACCGGCGGCGGTGGGCGAGGTGTTCAACATCGGCGCCAATGAAGAGGTCACCATCCGGACGCTCGCTGAACAGGTCAAAGCCGCTGCGAACTCGGACTCGGAGATTCAGCTCATCCCTTACTCCGAAGCCTACGCCGAAGGGTTCGAGGACATGCTCCGCCGGGTCCCCGATGTCACCAAGCTTCACGCCACCATCGACTTCGCGCCCTCCACGCCGTTGGCACAGATCATCGACGACGTCGTGGCCTACGAACGCGATCGAGCGGACGCCTGACGGACGCATGCGGGCCATCCTCACCTACCATTCCCTCGACGATTCCGGCTCCGCCATATCCGTGTCGCCAACGGCCTTTCGGGCTCACGCCGAGTGGCTGGCCAGAAGCTCCGTCGAGGTGGTGGGCCTTGCAGATCTGTTGCGGACCCCGCCGGAGACGAACGCGGTCGCGCTCACGTTCGACGACGCCTTTGCGAACTTCACGACCGTCGCCGAACCGATCCTCAGGGAGTACGGGTGGCCCGCCACTGTTTTCGCGGTCCCGGGGTACGTGGGGCAGAACAACGCATGGGGCGGCGTGGAGGTCAAAGGCATCCCCACGCTTCCGCTCATGGGGTGGGATGCCTTGGCGCGACTAGCCGCCTCGGGCATCGAAGTCGCTCCGCACACGATGCATCACGTCGACCTCACCCAAGTAGACGACACGGTGCTTGAGACCGAGCTCACGGAGGGCTGCGCGGCACTACGCAACCGCTTGCCCACTGACTGTCGGTCGTTCGCCTATCCCTATGGAGCGCTGGACGCGCGTGTGAAGGAAGCGACAGGGCGCCACTTCGATCTCGCCGTCTCGACGCGCTTCGACGTGCTGGGCACAACCCCAGACCCCCTGGACCTCCCTCGGCTGGACGCCTTCTACTTTCGAGACGCCCGGATGCTCGAGGCCTGGGGCACGCCTCGTTTCCTGCGGCTGGTGCAATGGCGGCGGGCGCTCCGCGGGATCAAACGACGCGTGAAGGGAACAGGATGACCACAACGCCCCGCCTGAGTGTGATCGTTCCTTCGTTCCAGGCCACCGAGGTCCTTCCCCGCTGTTGTGAGGCCTTGCTCGCGAGCGAACTCTCGCGGAGCGAGTGGGAGCTGATCATCGTGGATGACGGCAGCCCAGACGCCACACCTGACGTTGCGGAGAGGTACGCGGACACCGTGATTCGCATGCCCAGCCCCCCAGGTGGCCCTGGGCGGGTCCGGAACCGCGGCGTCGAAGTCGCGCAGGCCGAGGTGGCGCTGTTCGTGGACTCGGATGTCTGCGTGCACCCTGACGTCCTTCGGCGGGTGCTCGAGCACTTCGACAACAAGCCCAACCTGGTCGCCGTCTTTGGGGCGTACGACGACGCGCCAGGAGCGCCGGGCTTCATTTCGGCCTATCGCAACCTGCTTCATCGGTACCACCATCTGCGAGATGCAGGGGCGGCTGAGACCTTCTGGGCGGGGTGCGGCGCCGTCCGGGTCTCCGCGTTTCGGGAGGTAGGCGGCTTCGACGTGGAACGGTATCCTCGGCCCCAAATCGAGGACATCGAGCTCGGGTACCGGCTGAGAGACGAGGGTGGGGACATCCTGCTCGACCCCGGGATCCAGTGTCAGCACCTCAAACAGTGGACATGGAAGGGGATGCTCAGGACCGACCTCGGGGACAGGGGCATCCCCTGGATGCGTCTGCTGCTCGAGCGGGAGCGGGCTGGCGCGCGCCCCTCGCTGAACGTGGGCCCGGAAGAGAAGCTGAAGACCGCGTTGGTCGGCCTTTCGATGGCGTTCCTGGCCTTTGGCCTCGTAGGCGTGATTCTTGGGGATCCAGCCCTGCGCTGGGGTCTTGCTGCTGGCCTGCTCGGACTATTGGTTCATACGGTGTGGAATCTACCCCTGGTCCTTTGGTTCGCCCGAACTCGGGGGTTCCTCTTCGCGTTGGGGGTAATCCCACTCCAGGTGCTCTACTACCTCCTCAATGGAGTGGCAGCTGCGTTCGGGTACGTGGGCCATGCGCTGGATCGCAAAGCCCTCCCCTCTTGAGACACCCCCGGGCCCGGTAGGCTGGTCTGGTTATCTGTTTGACCGGCGATCGTGCGAGCGCCGCAAGCCGTTGACAGACTTCAGGTTTGCCTGTATTCGTAAGGTCCAAGAAAACCCGGTTCACAGCTTCCGGTTATCTGCGTACGTCGTGTCAGCAGATACACAGGGGTCGTGAAGGTTCGAATTCCCCCCCCGAAGCGAGTAGCGCAGTGCTTAGCAGTACGGACCCACGCATCTCGGCGCAGCCGACCCGACGGGCCGGCTCACGCTATCGGTCGTCGATCGTACGACCGCAGCCGCGGGTCAAGGACGCGCTTGCTGCCTCGGTGCGAACTGCGCGTAAGAAGGCCGACAGTCGCGAACGGGCTCGGAGGGCGATCAACGTAGCGGCGGCGGGTACGCTCTTGGTGCTTGCCTCGCCGCTCATGATCCTGATCGCGCTCTTGGTCAAGGCGACCTCACCGGGCCCCGTCATCTTCACGCAACTGCGGGTCGGACTCGATCGCCGCGAACGGGAACGGGAGTGGCACGCCGTCGTCGATGGACCGGGGAGGTCGCGGCGCAAGGTGGACTACGGGGGCAGTCTGTTCCGGATCTACAAGTTCCGCACGATGCTCGTCGAAGAGACGGCCCCTCAGGTATGGGCTTCGCCCGACGATCCTCGGATCACACCCATCGGCCAGCTCCTGCGGAAGTTCCGATTGGATGAACTGCCGCAACTGATCAACGTGCTCAACGGCGACATGAACCTGGTCGGTCCCCGTCCGGAGCAACCGGAGATCGCCATCGCGTTGCGCGCGAGGGTCCCGCACTACGCCGTGCGGCACCAGGTGCTTCCCGGTATCACCGGGTGGGCTCAGGTGAATCATTCCTACGATCAGTCTCTCGACGACGTACGGAGAAAGGTCGACCTGGACCTCGAGTACATCGAGGAACGGTCGGCTGCCACCGACTTACGCATCATGATGCAGACGGTGCCCGTCGTGCTCCTGCGAAAAGGCAGCCTCTAATCCGATCGCTCCTCCTCCCATGAGCCGGTCACGCACGTCGAAGGTCTCCCAGGGGTTCAACGAGTCCGTCATTCGCGAGATGACGCGTGTGGCGATGGAGCACGATGCGATCAATCTCGCGCAGGGCTTCCCCGACTTTCCGGCGCCCGAGCTTCTGAAGGAGGCGGCCTGCCGCGCCGTTCGAGACGACATCAACCAGTACGCGGTAACCTGGGGGACACCTCGCCTACGGCAGGCGCTCGCGGCCAAGTACCAGAACACGTACGGGATGGCCGTCGATCCTGACCGCGAGGTGACGGTAACCTGTGGGGCGACGGAAGCCATGGCCGCCGTGCTATTGGCCACGGTCGACCCGGGGGACGAAGTCATCGTTCTCGAGCCCTTTTACGAGAACTACGGTCCGGATGCGCTGCTGGCGGGCGCTCAGGCGGTCATGGTGCCCTTGGAGCCACCCCACTTCGAGCTGGATCCCGATCGGCTGGCCCAGGCGTTCTCGAACCGGACCCGAGCCATCGTGCTCAACACTCCCAACAACCCAACCGGCCGCGTGCTGAGCCCAGAGGAACTGGACCTGGTCGCGGGCCTATGCCAGAAGTGGGACGTGCTCGCGATCACCGACGAGATCTACGAGCACATTCTCTACGAGGGCGACCACATTCCCCTCGCCACCCTCCCAGGGATGCGTGAGCGCACAATTACCATCAGTGGCCTGTCGAAGACGTTCGCGGTCACGGGTTGGCGTATCGGCACCGTCGTTTCGCCCGCGGAACTGAGTGGGGCGATCCGGAAGGTCCACGATTTCCTGACCGTGGGTGCGCCGGCACCCCTGCAGGAAGCCTGCGCGGTCGGGCTGGAGGAGCTGGGACCCGAGTACTACAGGGGCATGGTGGAGGGGTACCGGCGGCGTCGGGACATCCTTCTTCCCCGCCTCCGCGAGGCTGGCTTCCGCTGCCCCGAACCCCAGGGGGCTTACTACCTACTCGCCGACTTCTCGGAGCTCTCTGACGAGGACGACAATAGCTTCTCTCGGCGCCTGGCCAAGGAAGCTGGGGTCGCGCCGGTTCCGGGCTCGTCGTTCTACTCCGACCCCTCCATGGGGCGGTCCCTCGCCCGCTTCGTGTTCTGCAAGCGCGACGAGACGCTCGTGGAGGCGGGAGAGCGCCTCAAGGAGTTCGCGTCGTAGGGCTGATTGGGTGTTGCCGGGCCTCACGCGGGCCTTAGGCGGCGCTTCCTAGTCCCGCAGGACGTCGGTCTCATGCCTGAGTTCGACGATCCGAGACTCCCAACGGCGCAGCATCGTCACGAAGTCATGCGCCAGTTTGCCGTCGAACTCCTTCCCCGCACCTTCTTCGATGTAACTGATCACCCGATCGTTGGGCCACGCCGCTCGATAGGGCCGATGCGTCCGTAGGGCGTCGTAGACGTCGCAGATGTGGACGAGGTTACTGGCAGCGTGGCACTCCCGCTGGTAGGTCCGGCTGGGATACCCACCGCCGTCGATGCGAATGTGATGCTCGTAGGCGACGGTCGCCGCCATGTCCAGGTTGGCTTCCCGCTCGATCAGGATTTTCGCCCCCTCGATAGGATGGCGATTCATCACCTCGCGCTCCTTGTCGGAGAGCTTGCCCGGCTTGTTCAGGATGTCCTTCGGGATGCGCACCTTCCCGAGATCATGCATGAGTCCCGCGGTACCGAAGCGCCGCACGTCCTCAGCTCCCATGCCCACGAACTCTGCCAGGGCCATGCTGAGGACGCTTACGTTGAGCGAGTGCGTCGTGGTGTACTGGTCGAACTCCTTGAGCTTCAACAGGGGGATCACGACCTCACGGTCGCCGTGCATCGCCACCGCCAGAGAGCGCACGATGGCATCGGCCTCGAGAAGCGCAAGCTGCCCACGGGTTTGAAGCTGATCGTGAATCCAGCGCACCGTCTCGGCTTCTTCATGGAGTGTGAACTGCAGCCGCCCGGTCGCCAGTTGTTCCTCGCTGGGCCGCTCGGGCGCCCCTCTCAGGCCCACCGCACCGTAGCGGATGGTGGACTCGCGCATCTGACGGATCTCCGCGGTGCCTGTGTCCTCCCCCACGATCTTGCGGTACCCCTCGATCAGGAAGGCCTCGAACTCCGGTCGGGTAGCCGGCCCTGCGAACTCGAGCCGTTCGATACCGGCCTGAGCCAGTCGTCCGCTCCACTCCCAGCTCCTCAGCTGCGAGAGGGGTCGACCCTGAAATACCACTTCGTCCCCGAGAAAGGTGAGGACCGGGCGCGCGTCCTTCTCCTGAAGGCGGAACAGCGCCTCATAGGCCGCGTCGACAGCCTTCTGCACAGCAGGGTGATCGTCATGGTAGAGGGACAGTGTGCTGATCCCCTGGGCCATCCCGGTCAAAAACCGAGTGGCCAGCTCCCGTTCATCCACGAGCGATGCTCCCTTTCAGTGCGGCTTCCCTGACTTCAGGCACCTTGGATCGACTGGCCAGGTCGAGCAACTCGGTCACCTCCGGGTCGTCCGACCACCCGCTGGCCAGGGACCCCAATGCGGCCACCAGTTCGTCACTCGGTTCCCGGAGTTTGCGCTTGCCGAACCAGCCCTTCCCGCCGTCCACCAGCTGGCACAGGGCCCGACGTGCCAGCGTGGACTCCGACTTCGCCAACAGGCGGATACCGGCCACGCGCTGCGTTCCCTCCCCGCCCCTGACCACATGATCGAGTAGCGCCGGCAACAACGTCTCAGGCACGCCCTCCCTCAGGTTTACCAGTGCCACGTTCTTCATGCGTTCGTCCCCGCTGCGAATCGCAACCGAAAGCGCCCTGGCGCGTAGGTCGGGCTTCCCCAGGGCGATGGGCAGCGCCTCACGCTGGACCCGCACGTCCGGGTGTCGGAGGAAAGGATCCGGCGAGAAGCCCTCAGGCATCTGGTCGATCTGATAGAGCAACCAAAGGATGTTGCGGACCACGTACCACCGCAGGTCTTCCAGGTAGGGCCCCAGGTGCCGTGCAACCGGCCCACCTACGTCCACGAGCCGTGCCAGCACCTTGCGCCGAATGGAGCGCGAGGGCGCGTCTGCCAACACCTTCAGAAGGGCCGGGACCGACTCCTCGGGACCGATCAGGTTGATGAGCAGGGCGAGCGACTCGTCTCCGACGTCGTCGAGGTAGGTCAGCGCTTCGATCTGTTTCACGTCGCTCAGCTTGGCCCGGAGACGGCGACCCGTTTCGGTCATCGATGCGCCCTCGATCAGGGGGATGATCTCCGCGAGACTCCCCTCCTCGATGACGGCATCCACTGCCGCCTCTACCATCGGACCGTAGGAGTCGACCTCGATGGCCATCTGAATCAGTGGGATGCTGGTAGGCTCCGCAACCTTCCCTTCTTCTTGAAGAGGATCCGACCGAGAAAGCTCATCCAGAATCCGCGTGTGTGCGGCCGCGTTCGCGTCCGGTAGCGTCCAATCGCTCATGAGCTCGTCCACCTTCCCACGCAGGTGGCTGAGCGCGAGGGGTCGCAGCCGATCCTCACCCTCACGAGCATGGAACGCGAGCTTGGTGAGCAATCGCACCAGTCCGTGCGACACCTCCTGACCGGACGCCTGAGCCGCTGCGCGTAACACCTTGATGATGGCGTCCTCACCCAACGTCTCGGCAGACTGAGAGACGAACCGATGACGCCGCTGCAGGTCGCCCCCCATCTCCAGCAAGCGCTTGAGTGTGCCCTCATCCAGTTCGGCAATCAGTTTCGACACGTTTTCTCGTACACGAGAGAGGGCAGGACCCGTCCCGTTCTTCATGTCTTCAGCCAGTTGGAGGAGGTAGCCCACGATGACCTGATCGTAGGCCGCCTCTCTGGCGTGCTTCTGGATCGACGCAGCTACCTGACCCGGGTGGGGCGCATCCTCCAACGTGTAGGGGCGTTCGCCCATGGTGGCGGCCTGCGCCAGCTGGAGCCACAGCCGCATGGCCGCGTCCGGCCCTACCACCTCACGATCGTCCAACGCCAAGGCGTCGTAGCCCACCGGAATGAGCTCGATTCCGGAGAGCTTCGGGCGCTGCTCGGGAGGCCGCAGGCCCAGCGGAATCGCATCACCCCGTTCGGCCTCGGTGGCCAGGTGCAGAAAGAGCTCGCGGAGCGCCCCCACGGAGATGTCCCCCGTGAACGTGATCGCGCCTAGCTGATGCATGTGTAGGCGCCGTGCGAGTTCCTCCAGGACCGGGTTCCGCCGATCGGTGGCCACCCCTTCGATCACGAGTTGCCGGTCGGCAATGCCCAGAGACAGCGAGGCCCGGTCCGCCAGTAGACGGCGAATGATACGGAAGATTCCGTCGGCCGCGGGTGCCAGCGACGGATGATCTGCCGGGTACATCGCGTAGCGATGCACCGCGATAGACAGTTCCAGCAGGAAGTTACTGACTTCCCGGGAAAGGGCGACTTCAGAACCCTTCGTCTTCGGCTCCGGCATGCTCTCCGGGGTTGATAATCCGGTGAATCTATTGACGGTTTCGACTCTGGTAACGAAGCTGCGGACGGCATAGTTCCTCTCTAGACCCTCGTCCGCAGGTGGGAACACAGCATTTTGAATGCCGGCAGCGATGGCTCCGCGCCCACGGGAGGCGCTTTCCTCCGTGTCGCCTGGCGGGTCGTGGGGGGGCTGGCCGCCCTATTGGTGGTGTTCTTGCTGGTGGGCTGGGCCCTCCCAGGCACCTGGCGGGCCTCCCGGACGCAGGTCCTCGCGCACCCTCCAGCCGCCGTTTTCCCGCTTATCTCCGATGTGGGGCGCTGGCCGGAGTGGATGGCCTTCGGCGAGGTCGCAACGTCCCCGTTGGAAGGCGGGGGCGCCGGCCTGTCATGGGACGATCCGGCCCAGGGCTCGGGATCGCTGGAGTTGCTGTCCGCAACTCCGGACCGGGAGGTGCGCTATGAGGTCCAGGTGGTCGGGGGCCTCCACACCCTGGGAAGGTTCCAGCTCTCCCCCGAAAGCGGGGGCACCCGACTGGAGTGGACGGAAGAGGGAGACTTCGGGGGCAACCCACTCCTGGCCTACTTCGCCCTTGGGATGGACCGGTTGCAGGGCAACGAAATGATCAAGTCACTTGAACGACTCGAACGCCTGCTCGGCACCCAGGGCTCCCGGTAGCGACTCCGACCCGCTATCGAACTCGCTGGCCGCTGGCAGATCGATGGTGTCCTTGGTTCAGCCTCCAGCCCGTGCCAGCGCCAACAGGTCCTTGTTCGTCTTGGTGCGCTTCATCGCTCCCAATAGCTCGGACATCGCCTCGGCCGGCGGGTAGCCACCGAACTGACGACGGAACGCGTGCGAGAGCGCCAACGCACCCTCGTCGAGCAGACGCTCTTCCTTCCGGGTGGCAGAGGCTTGGAGATCGATTGCTGGAAATATGCGACGGTCGGCCAGCTCCCGACTCAGAACCAGCTCGCTGTTCCCGGTGCCCTTGAACTCCTCGAAGATCACCTGGTCCATCCGTGAACCGGTATCGATCAACGCGGTGGCGACGATGGTGAGTGAACCACCGCCCTGACGGGGATCGATCTTGCGGGCACTACCGAGGAGCCGCTTAGGTTTCTCAAGCGACCCTGCGTCTAAGCCACCCGACAGCGTACGCCCACTTCCGTTGTGGAGGTTGTTGTAGGCCCGCGCCAAGCGCGTAATCGAGTCGAGGATGATGACGACATCTGCGCCCATTTCGACGGCCCTTCGAGCGCGCTCGAAGGTCATCTCGGCCACGGCCGCATGTCGTTCAGCAGGTTGATCGAAGGACGACGCGACGACTTCACCGAAGCCGCACATCTCCATTTCCGTCACCTCTTCAGGTCGCTCGTCCACCAAGAGAATCAGCAACTGACATTCGGGGTGGTTCTTCTCGACCCCCTCAGCGATCGCCTGTAGGACCATGGTCTTTCCCGCCTTGGCTGGAGCCACGATCATGGCTCGCTGCCCCTTCCCCAGCGGGCAGAACAGGTCGATGACGCGGTTGGTGGCGTCCGGCTTACCAAGTCGTTCGAGTCCGCACTCCAGTTTCAGCTGCTCGTCAGGGTGAACGGCGCTCAGCTTGTTGAAATCAGGGCGGCCCTTGGCCTCCTCGGGAGGACGACCGTTCGCGGTGACCAAGTGGGTGAGCGGAGGACTCTTTCCGTTCTTGGGTCTCTTCCCGACGGTGCCCGCTAGCTCGTCTCCGGTCCGCAGACCGAACTTGGAGATCAGGCGCCCGCCCACATAGATGTCTTCTTTGCTAGGTATGTACCCGTGGTCGGCACGCCGGATGAATCCCGAACCACTGCCGAGAACCTCGAGGACGCCTAACGGCTCTTCACTGCTCACGTTGTCATGGGGGTTGTCCCTGAAAGGAGGCGTGGGCCGACATGAGCTGCACAGCCACGCGCGATGATGTCAAAGATGAACACGATGGGTCCCACGGCGTGAACCGACGATCGGGAAAACAGCGCGGGGGTCTAGTTGAAACCGTCCGCTCGGCGACCGGAGCATCCGGCGAAGGGCCGGGAGATGCACACATAAGGTCGTTCGAGGAACCGAACGTAGATAAAGAAACGCCATCGTAACGGATCAGGCAAGGGGTCCTTCGCTTGGGATCCCCACCCTTGTACCGGAAACGACTTCCGCCGGCCCGCCGAACGTCACCCGTAGCAACCTTCGAGCCGCTGTCCGCCCACCGTGACGGGCACTGTCCCTGTGCAGTGACAGTTGAGCCCCCCTGGGCGCCCACAACCCCAGGATTCCGGGGATTCTAGCGGTGCGTCGCCTGGCATGTGCCATGCCCTTAGATTGGCGACACTTGCTTCAGGAGGTTGTCCCCGTGCGTACGTTGCTTCCGATCGTCGCCGCTTTCTTTTTCGTCACGACCGCCCCGGCCGACGCCGACGCGCAGTCGTACTCCTCGACTGAGTTCTCACTGTTCGCAGGAGCCGGATCACTTTGGAGCGGGTTCGGGATCGGCCTGGCCCACCGTTCCGTCAGCGTGGGATCGGCGTTCCATGGCGAAGTGTCGTTCGACGCGTACGATTCGTACTCGGGAGACACCTACTACGACGACTACGACGACGAGTATTACGACGACGACTACTACGACGACCAATACTACGATGACGACTATTACCGCGGTGCCTCCTACCGCACGTACGGGAGTCGTCTAAGCGCTTGGCTGGCCTTCTCCGACCAGTACCCTTGGTTCATTCGGGGCTTTCACTCCTGCAACCAGGTTCCGTGGTACGATCGCGATTGGTGTTGGAGCGTGGCCTATCGCCCACGGGGATACCGCTCGTTTAGCAGGTTCGCCTACGGTTGGGACTGGGATCCCTACTACACGGTCGGCTACTACTACAGTCCTTACACGCACTCCCGGTGGTCGTTTGGCTGGGGAGTCTCGCTGCACTTCGGCAACCGATGGGGCTGGAACAACTGGGGGTGGCACGACTACGGCTACCGGCGGAGCTACTGGGGGCACGGTCCACGGTACGCATGGCTCTATCCGACCCGCGTTTCGCCCGCCCGCGTCTATGTTGGCTCGAATCGTGGTCGATACGCTTCCGGCAATGGCTACACCTACTACGTGAACGGCGGCCGCTCCGCCCTTGGGCGCACAGCCTATAAGGAGTCCCCGCGCAGCAGCACCCGCGCACGGACGGCCACGGGACGAGGCATCCGCAGCGGCACGGCGCTCACCAGCAGTACCTCGGCGGGGCGCACGCTGCGCAGCAACCCGCGCGCGGCAGTCGGATCACGAAGCGCGAACCCACGGACGGGACGCAACGCCACGACCGGGCGTACCCAGCCCCGGACTGCACGAACCTCTCCCAACGTGCTCCGCCGTAGCGGCGCGGCCGGAAGTCAGGCCCGGCAGCCGTCGGCCACGCGACGTCCTTCCACCGATGCGGCGACGACCAGAACGCGAAGGAGCGCGACCACCAACCGGGGTCAAGCACGAACCCAAACACCGCGCACGCGATCCAGTGAAGCTGCTCCTCGGACGCGCACCCGTCCGCAGGCCTCGCGTACAACCCCGCGCACTCGTTCAAGCACAGAGAGTCCGCGCACTCGCACGCGCACCAACACGGTCACGCCACGGACTCGTTCGGGCGGCACCGCCACACCGAGGGCGAGATCGGGCGGTCAGGTGAGGACTTCCACCCCTAGGACCAGGTCCAGCACACCGTCGACTCGGAGTCGGCCCAACGTGATCAGACGATCCCAGCCGAGGCCATCCGCGTCGACCCGAACCCGACCCTCGACGTCGCGCTCGCAACCACGGACGTCGCGTTCGCAGCCGCGCGCCTCGCAGAGTCGACCGCGCCCTTCCACGCAACCCAGGGCCAACACGTCACGCACCCAACCACGCACCAGGTCTGCACCGCAGCGGTCACAGCCTAGGGCCCGGTCCGCGCCGCAGCGGTCACAGCCCAGGGCCCGGTCGGCACCGCAGAGGTCACAGCCTAGGGCCCGGTCTGCACCGCCGAGGTCACAGCCCAGGGCCCGGTCTGCACCGCAGAGGTCACAGCCCAGGGCCCGGTCTGCACCGCCGAGGTCACAGCCTAAGGCACGCTCGGCTCCCCAGCGCTCCCAACCCCGAGCCCGCCCGGCCCCAACGCGCCGGGCCGCTCCCAAACGGGCGCCGACACGACGTCCACGGGGAGGCGGCGATGGCATCTGATGCCCGCTGGAGTCCCGTCGAAAGTGCGACCTTGGTCGGCTTCGACGGGACTTTTTCTGTGGCCGACAGCCCCACCGCCCCTCCCAGCGACGCGCCTACTGGAAAGACGCTGAAACAGGCTCAGGACGACCTCGTCGAACAGCTGAGCGATCTGCAACGAATCCTCTACGCCACCGATCATCACGCTGTATTGCTGGTCTTTCAGGCGATGGACGCCGCCGGCAAGGACTCGACCATCCGGCACGTGATGAGCGGGGTCAACCCCGCGGGTTGCCAGGTATTCTCCTTCAAACAGCCCTCCAAAGAGGAGCTCGACCACGACTTTCTGTGGCGGTCTGCTGTGCGCCTCCCTGAGCGCGGACGCATCGGAATCTTCAACCGCAGCTACTACGAGGAGGTGTTGGTCGTTCGGGTGCACCCCGAGTTCCTGGGCGGTCAGAACATCCCGGACCTACCGCCCACGCCCGCCCTTTGGGAGGAGCGCTACGAGTCGATCCGGGACCACGAGCTGCACCTTGCCCGCAACGGCACTGTCATCTTGAAGTTCTGGCTGAACGTGTCGCAACAGGAACAGCACCGCCGTTTCCTCAGCCGACTGCGAGAGCCATCCAAGCACTGGAAGTTCTCCGAGGGCGACCTCGCCGAGAGCCGCCTCTGGGAAGACTACATGGAGGCTTACCAGGACGCGTTGCGCGCAACCTCTCGCCCCTGGGCACCGTGGTACGCCATTCCAGCGGACAGCAAGCCCTACATGCGCTGGGAGGTTACACGAATATTGACGGCGGCGCTAAGGAACCTGGGGTTGAGCTACCCCACGATCTCCGCGGAAGAAGAGGCGCGTTTCGCCGAACTAAGGCGCCAACTCGGAGAGGCCGACCCCGTTTGAGGGTTAGCTGTCCGCCCTCAGATCGTCGAACTCCTGACGGGACAGAGTCAGGTCCCCGGCAGACCACGTATCCTCCAGGTCCAAGCCCAGTCCTTCGGCCAGTCGGTTGACGTAGTTGTAGTAGGCCGTCACCGAACAGATATCGAGAATCGCTCGGTCTCCAAACCCCACGGACCGCAGTTCCTCCACACCCGAGGCTGCGGCATCCCTGGGACTTCGCGTAAGCCGTTCCGCGTACTCGAGCATCGCGCGATCGGCCACGGTGAGCTCAGCAGCGCGGTAGTCGACCGCCAACTGGCGTACCCATGTGGGATCGGAAACCAGCGAACGGAGACCCGCCCCGTGGTGGTTGATTCAGTAGAAGCAGTCGTTCGTAGCCGACACGGTCACTGCGATCATCTCCCTCTGAGCGCGGGAGAGTGGTGAGGGACCTCGCATGGCGTGCTCGTAGAGCCGGAAATGATGTTCCAGGCTGGGTGGGTCCAAAGCATGGACGCGCAGGATGTGGTCGGCGGGGAGACTCTTCCAACCAAGCCGGTCCAAGACGGCCGCCAGCGCAGACTCCGTCTCGGAATCGGGGTCGATCGGAATGTGGGGCATGGTCCTCCGTCTTGCCGCCGGCGGCGCGGGCTCCACGGGATTGGAGCATCCCACCAGATGTAGGGACATTGTCCGAGGCCCGAGGCCCCGGGGCAAGGCCCGTTCGACTTGCGTACGACCCTGGAATACCGTAAACGTTTTATCCCCATTACAAACATCCAGTTGTCCAGCTTCGCCTTGTTTGGACCGGAAGGAGAAGTCCCCTTTGTACGCCCCATCGTCGCCCCCCCCAAGGGCACCCCAAACGGCGACCCCAAAAGGGGTCTCTGAGCGGCTCGAGCAGGTTCGTGTCCATTCAGGCCGCTCCACGCTTCGTGACTTCTGGCGAGAGATCACTGCCGGGGGCGCCTTCAAGGTGAGCTACGAGGCCGTTCGCAATTACCATACGGACCGTTCGCCCCCGATCGACTACCTGGTTCGGGTGTCCGACCGGTTTGGTGCCAGCCTGGAATGGTTGGCCACCGGCCGAGGCACGGCTTGGCCCTCCGACCCCGCCATCCGGAAGTCGGCCGAGGCGGCTTCCAAGTCGACCACGGTGTCCCAGTTCGAGGGCGCGCTGAAAGAGGTGTTTTGGCACTATGCCAGCCTCCCACCCCTCGCGGTCGCTACCGTCCTGAAGACCTGCGAGCGCCTCCATCGGGATGCCGAGCTTCGGGCTCGACTCGCCGGGAAGACCGAACCCACGCCGGCCTACGTGGGGCGTTTCGTGGGGAAAGCCCTCGCAGGACCCCTGGTCAACGCGGTGGCCGGCACCGTGCGCACGACCGAACTGCACCACTGGCAGATGGAGAGCTACGTACTCGGCATCTGCCAGGCGCTGCACGCCCTGATCCCGAATCCCAACTGGGCTGAGCCGCTCGTCCCACCGCCGGTTCACTAGAACCCGTCTGTGCGGGGAGAGCCCCGCGCGACGCGGGAGAGCCGTCAGGATCGGGGCAGAACAGCGCCACGCGGTATGTCTGTTGCATCCGTGCTACGATGACAACGCCCGTCCGGAGCGACGATGAGTATCGAAGATAGATTCGATCCCAAGTTCAGGCCCTTAAAGAGGGAGACCCTGCCCGATATTCGGCTGGTCACCGAGTCGGTGCCCGAGGTGGCGGTAGCCCGTACGCCACCACAGGCCCTCACGGACCCGCAGGTGGACGAGGACCTGAACGACCCGACCCTCTTCCTCAACAGGGAACTCACGCTCCTCAACTTCTACTTCCGGGTGCTGCACGAGGCCGGTGACCCGAGAACGCCGCTCTTGGAGCGGGTACGTTTTGCCGCCATCGTCGGCTCCAACATCGACGATTTCGTGATGAAGCGCATCGGCGGCCTGCGTCAGCAGGTCGGAGCTCACGTCACCGAACGAACCGTGGACGGGCGTAGTCCAGAAGAGCAGATCGAAGAAGCGTTCGCAACGATCCGGACCTTGGACGCGCGCCTACGGGACGTGGTCCAGGACCTTCAGGTGGAGCTGGAGCGAGAGGGGATCCACTTCCGCCATCCCTCCGAGCTAGCCCCCGAGGTCCGCGCCGACCTCCGCAAGCACTACGTCAAGCACATCCACCCGCTGGTCACGCCCCAAGCGACGGATCCCGCTCATCCCTTCCCCTTCATCTCGAACCTCTCGCTCAACCTTGTACTCACTCTTCGTGACCCGCAGAGCCAGGAGCCGGCCACGGCCCGGGTCAAAGTTCCCATCGGGGGTGGCACGGAGCGGTTTCTCCGAATCGGTGACAATCTGGAGTTCGTGCCGTTGGAAGATGTCATCCTGGACAATCTCGACGTTCTCTTTCCAGGGATGGAGGTGGAATCGGTCTCCACCTTCCGCGTCACGCGAAATGCCAACACGGATCGGGCGATGGAAAGCGCCGAAGACCTTCTCGAGCTCATCGAGTCGGAGCTTCGCAACCGGCAGTTCGCGCCCGTAGTCCGCCTTCAGGTGAGTGCGGACACCGACCCGGCCCACCAGCGCCTTCTGGTGCATGAGCTGGGACTCGACCCATCGGAAGTCTTCGAGGTAGAGGGGTTACAAGCACTTCGAGACTTGATGGAGATCGCGGAGCTGGAAGTGGAGCATCTGTCGGAGCCGCCACACCATCCCATCGATCATCCGGCGCTCAAGCCAGACCGCTCGATCTTCCAGATCATCCGGGAGCAGGGCTCGGTGCTCCTGTCCCATCCCTACCACTCCTATTCGACGTCGGTGGAACGTCTGCTCCGAGAGGCCAGTCGAGATCCTGAAGTAAGGGCGATCAAGATGACGCTCTATCGAACCTCCGAGGACTCGAACGCGGTGCGCTACCTTGTCGATGCAGCACGCAACGGCAAGCAGGTCGCCGTGGTGGTGGAGCTCAAGGCGAGCTTCGACGAGGCCGCCAACATTCGCTGGGCGAACCGGCTGGAGGAAGCCGGAATCCACGTGACCTATGGGGTGGTCGGCTTGAAGACCCACTGCAAGACCATTTTGGTGGTGCGGAGGGAGGAACAGGGCGTGGGGCGCTACGCCCACATCGGCACCGGGAATTACCACGCGGGGACTGCACGCCGCTACACCGACGTGGGCCTCCTGACCTGCAGCAACAAGGTCGGCGGAGACCTCACCGAGCTGTTCAACTATCTGACGACGGGATTCAAACCGAAGCGAAGGTTCAAGCGCCTACTGCCCGCTCCCAAAGTTCTGAAGGGCTCGTTGCTCGAGAAGGTTGCACGGGAGATCGACTACCACGAGGCGGGACGACCAACGCGTATCCAGATGAAGATGAACGCGCTGGAGGACCCGGACATGGTGAGGGCGCTCTACCGTGCAGCCCAAGCCGGCGTGCCCATCGACCTCATCGTTCGCGATACCTGTCGGCTGCGACCGGGTGTGCCGAACCTGAGCGAGAGTGTTCGGGTGGTCAGCGTTGTGGGCAGGTTCCTCGAACACGCCCGCGTGTACTACTTCGGAGGCGGGGGTGACGAGGAGTACCTCATCGGTTCCGCAGACTGCATGACTCGCAATCTGCAGGGCCGAGTCGAGGTGGTGGTGCCGGTCGAGGACCCGGTGTTGAGAGAGGACCTCCGGTTCATGTTCGACACACAGCTCGACGATGCCCGCGGTGGCTGGGAGATGTTGGCCGATGGCAGCTACCGCCTCAGTGGCCTCGATGACATGGACGCGGTGAGTTCCCAGGTGCAGATGATCGATCGGGTCAACGCGCAGCTCAAGGAATCGATGCGCTTGAGGCGCCGGAGGCCAAGGGCCCTAGGCAGGAATCGCCGATAGGTCAGTTCAAGTGACTCGTGGGTGGGAACGCCTCGGGTAATAGAGGCATGCCGTGCGCCACCATCCATCTTTGGCTTGCCCAGAAGGCCCTGACCGACTGGGAAGCCACGCGGGCCACCCCGCCCTTTCCGATCGGACCGGATACCCGCGATGCCTTCCTGCACGGGTCGCTGGGCCCGGATTGGGGGTTCGTGCCAGGGGGCGTGCGGCTCCACTCCGTACTTGCCCATTACGTGGATCCGGCGCCCCTGGCATTGCAGCTACTCCTGCGAGCCCAGACCGACGTCGAACGGGCCTTCGCCTGGGGATGGGTCGCTCATATGCTGGCGGATGTGGCGCTTCACCCCGAGGTGGGGCGGGCGGCCGGGGAACGCCTGCGCGGGGATCGGAAGGTTCGATTGAATGCGCTCGACGATGTCGTCACGCATGTGGGACTCGAGGTGGGTTGGGATATCGTCACGTTCCGCGCCTATCCCGAGATTCCTCGGCCGTGCACGGACGCGCTCTTCGACCGCGCAGGAATCACATTCGTGCAGGGAGCGTACGCCGAGACATACGGCGTCACCCTATCCGGGGATGCGCTCCTACGGAGTCATATCCTGGCCACCCGTAGGACGGCGCGCTGGCCGCTGGCGCTAGACACGTTGGACAAAGCCCACCGGATGAGTGGCCGAACAAGCCGATCGGCGAGGATGCTCCACGGCGCGCTACTTCCGTTTGCGCCGAGCGAGAGTGCATTCAGAGGGTTCCTTACACCGATCCGGCCACCCGACTGGCTGCTCGCCAGGGCCAGTGCGTACCGCGAGGGATTCTCGTCGGCGTTGGCCCGAGTGCAGATGAATCCGGTATCTGGCCTCGAAAACCGCAACTTGGAAAGCGGCGAGCCGGCCGGGCCTCACGACCCCCACCCTGAGAGTGTGGCGGCCTACCGACGACTCCAGCAGTTACGGATAGGACCTTAGCCGCCGCCTCGCGTGAACACCTTGATCAACCCTCCGTTGAACCCGGTGCCATAGCGCGTCGTGGCGTCACCGGCGTTCATGAACACCATCGAGTCGACGTCCTGGACCGCCAGCCGGTGCAGTGCCTGGATACCACCGGACGGCGCGTTGTCGATGAACACACGCGCGTAGTCGGGGGACCCAGAACGCGGGCTCGACACTCCGCGGGTCTGCAGCCACCGAGGCCGCAGGCGTTGGACCGCCTCGAATGCGGAGCCGTTGGGGATCTCAGCCAGTTCCGCCGGCACGATGCGATTGCGATCGCGCGAGGTGCCACCGCCCCCGCCCGTAGCACAGCTCGCCAAACCCGTGACGGCGAAGGCCCCCAGAAGGAGTGCGACAGCCAACCGTGGGTTCCTCATGTAGTTGCTCCTTGCTGAACATCCTGGTCCCTTCCCCACCCCTTCAGTGTAGCGCCCCCTTCCCCCGCCCGTAACCTGTTTCCCGCCCAAACCAGGGGCTCACCTGCGGTGTACCGTAGGTCACGCCGGTTGTGGCCCGGCTGCCATCTTGCATATCCTTATGCAGGATCAGGGGTTGGGGCATTCCGCCTCACACAGAAGGAATACGCTCAGAAGGTAGGAAGATGACAGGACGAATGAAGGGTTTCGCCGCCGTCGCGCTGGCCGCTAGTCTCGTTGCCAGCGACCCACTGGCTGGACAGGGTGACCGTGATATCGGGGTCGCCCCGCTCGCCGGGATCGATTTCGATGCTGAAGAACTCTTCGTCGGGCTGGACGTCTGGTGGCCGTTGGCAGTGGAAGGCGCCACCGGTGAGATCTGGCTGGTACCGTCGCTGGGATACTATCCGTTCCTCGGCGGTGAGGTGGCTGGTGTGAGCATCGACCAGTCCTTCTGGCGCATTGGAGCCGACGGCGTCTGGGCGTTCGATGGAGAGTCATTCGCACCCTTCGTCCGCGGCGGACCCGTGATCGGCTTCGCGTCCACCGACGTTCCCGGGGCCGGCAGGGAATCCAACACGGATTTCGGTCTCAACATCGCGGCAGGCGGTTTCTTTGGTGAGCCGTCTGGAAACCGTCCATACGCGCAGCTCGGCGTGATTCTGGGTGACGGTTCGGCACTGTATGCGATGGCCGCGTATCGTTTCGGCGTCGGCGGGTAGACGCTGACGTTTCGAACCGGTCTAGAACTGCGACGGAGGGTTGAACGGCAGCACGGTAGTGGGTCCCGTCTGGTCGAAGTGAATCACCACGTCGAACCACTGGGGGAGCGACGCGTCTGTCCAGTAGCGCGATGTGTTTGACGGATCGTAGCAACAGCCGATGGACCGGAACGCGCGGGGGCCGGCGAGCCATGCGGAACCTGCATTGCTCGGATCTCGATTCCGCAGATCGAGCACGAACCGAGGTGCGTCGGCACTGGCGAGATGGTGCTCGTACGACAGCGGCCGGGTGGCACCGAGGGGCAGCGACGCGATCCCGAAGAAGTTGGCACCTCGCTGTTCCACCGCGGTGAACTCCCCCTGGTCGTGCGTGAAACCAACGATCACCATGTCGTCACCGTAAACCGGTCGCAGGAACCAGCCCTGGGCGCCGGAGAGCGTCGACACGTGGAAGTTGTGGGCCCACAGCACGAGCTTGCTCCCCGCCCCCATCTGATCGTGGATCCACACGGTGTTCTCCGCCATGAACTGATCTCGGGTCCCCTCACGAGTGGCTGTCAGATGGTACTGCGTAGCAACCCGCAGGCTCTGGAGCGCGAAGGCGAATTCCTGTGGGCTCGATGCAGCCTCGAACGAGGACTGTTCGGCCAAGAAACGTGACAGCGCTTCCGTGAGCGAGGCGCCACACTCCGCCCGATAGGCGTCGGTCTGGTCAGCGTACCCGGGGCTGGGGAAGCTGCCTTGCGGGTCGTTGGCGAAGGTCGACAAGCACGCCGTGCGATCGGTGAACTCGCCGCGCAACGCCGGGTCGACGGCGTCCACATACTCGAGGAAGTTCTGGATGGCCATCCCCGGGTACTGCATGTCGAAGCCGTAAAACCCCAGGTCGCCACCCGCCTGATTGTAGTCCCGCATCCACTCGATCATTTCGAGCACCGACTCGGTATTCCAGGTCCAGAAGTACAGGCCTGCCAGTAGCCTCGCGGGATCCCCCACGCCGTCGCGCACATACCGGTTCAGACGGTTGGCCTCGGGCCAGGTCGCTTCAATGGCAAACCCGTCGAACCCCAGCTCCTCGACCAGGTAACGAAGGATACGCGCCTTCATCTCGAAGAAGTCACGGGTCCCGTGGGTGTTCTCGCCCAACGAGACGATACTGGCCGACCCCACGATGTCATCTAGGAAGGCAAGCTCTTCGAGCGGCAGCGACAGGTGGGAGCCGGAGAACGGGATGGCTTCAGCGTTGAGCCAGGCGGTGGCCGCGGCGGGGACGGTTGGTGGGTCGGGGGTCGCTGGGGGCGTGGGGGCGGTTGTGTCAGTGCCGCAAGCAAGGAGTACGAGCGTGGCGGCGAGGATGGTTGGGGATGGCTTCATGGGGAGTCGTCTGTCAGAGCCCCGGACCACAAGGCTTCGATGAACCCGGCAACAGGCAACACATCGATACCATCTTGGGTGCGGCGACGTCGGAGCTCCCGACAGACCACCACTCGGCGCCGGACCCGGGGGTGATCGACCGCGAGTTCGCGCAAGCCCTTCAGGTGCTGCGAGCTCACACGCGAGGCGGACTTGGCCTCAACGGCGAGGTGCATGTCACCAAGAATGAAGTCTACCTCGATGCCCGACGCCACTCGCCAGTAGCTCAACGATGCGTCCAAGTGGCGGTAGCGCAAGAACGCCGATAGCTCGTGATGGACCCAATTCTCGAACGCTTTTCCGTAAAGTTCCGAACCAGGTTCGAGCCTGCCTCGCTTCGCGAGTCGGTTCACCACCCCGACGTCGGAGAAGTAGATCTTCGGTGCCTGGATGACTCGGCGTTTGGGTCGTTTCCGGTACGACGGGAGCCAGCGTGCGAGTAACGTGTCTTCCAAGATCTCGAAGTAGTTCTTGGCGGTCGGGCTGGAGACGCCACACTCGCGCGCGACGTTCGAGTATTGAACGATCTCGCCATCGCTAAGGGACGCGACATCCAAGAACTCTGAGAAGGTCGGGAGGTTGCGGACCAATCCCTCCGCCGCGATCTCCTCCTTGAGGTAGTCTGCGACGTACGCATCCAACCTCCTGCGCGGGTGGGAGGCTTCGTAATGGCGGGGCAGATACCCGTGATTCAAGAGCCGATCGAGGTCGAAGGCGGTACCGAGTTCCCTGGCGGTTAAGCCCAACAGCTCGTACCGGAGGGCGCGGCCTCCCAGCATGTTCGCAGCTCCCCGTTTGACCTTCCTGGCGCTCGATCCGCAAAGCGCGAAAGACCCACCCTCGTTCTCGATGAGCCAATGCACCTCGTCGAGGAGGGCCGGCACCTTTTGGATCTCGTCTATGACGATCTGGACCGAACCCAGGTCGTCCAATACATCGACTTCGTCGCGCAGTGTCTCGGGGCGGGTACTGTAGCGTCGGAACTCCTCGGACTTTAGAAGGTCGATCCGGAGTGCAGCCGGGTAGGCGTGCTGCAACAGGGTGGTCTTCCCCGTTTGCCGAGGACCCCAGAGGAAGAAAGTCTCCGTTCCAGGGGGTGGCAGTGCCAGTGACCGATTAAACATGCGTTTTAATCTATCATGACAATCTAAAACACACAATTAGATTGTCAGGTCGTGCGGGCGGCTCGATGGAGGGTCAAGACGGTCCGGCATCCTCTTCAACAAACCCCAGTCGCGCCACGTACGGGACCTGCCCATGCTCGTCCATGGTGACCCACCACGCTCGGCCCGGAAGGAACTGAAGGTTTGAGGAACGGGCTGGCAAGCGAGCATAGGCCGTTGGCCGCAGCTGAGCATCCAAGACCAGCCACTCGCCCTCAATGACCTCCTCGCTCGGGGCAACCGTACTGCGGAGCCAGACGGACGACTCGGGACCTGCCGCCATCCCGTCAAACGGCGGGAGCGTTGCTGGGACCCGGTCGATCAGCGCTTCGAGCTCCCTGGAGACGGCCGCAGAGAGATCCCGCCGCCCATCGAAGCTTGCGTTCCACAGGAGGCGCTCTCTCATCCACGCGCGATCTTCAGTCGTAAGCTCGCGTGCACTGGCAATGAGGCTCTGCTCTTTGACTACCTCACCAGAGGCGGATAGGACTTGCACGATTACCTCTGACGAGGTGTCGCCCCCGGCCCCTCGGTGCATTCGCACGAAGTCGTCGCTCTCCGGCCGATAGAGGACGAACGGACCGGATTGGGGAGCGGGAATTCTCACGCTCGTCCGCCCTCCGTCGAGTTTGACGTCTAGGGAAGGGGTCGAATACCGGAGAATCGTGTCTATCCGTTCGCTGTCTGTACGATGGAACGAGACGGTTACGCTTGGCGTCGACGTGAGGTCGTAGGGACCCACGGACTCCGCTCGTAGGATAAATCGATCACTCAGCCACCCTTCTGCCGGGACTACTTCGGCCATGCGGGCCCCCAACCGGAGATAATCCCAACCAGAATCTCTAACCTGTCTCGATTCTCCATCGTAGCTGACGAAGTGTACTCTCCCATCCGCCAACTCCGAGTACCAAAGGCCTTCCCGTTGCAAGCCAAAGGTCCAAGGGCGGTTTCGCATCTCGCCGGGCCCCTGACCCGGGCCAACGATCGTGCCGCTCGCTTTGCCGTCCTCGTCGAAGCGGTGGATCTCCTTTAGGCCGGGATCGATCACGTAGGATCGACCCTCGGGATCTGACCCGAGCGGGATTGGAAGCATGAATCCCGGACCTGCTGGATCGTTTCCGAGGGTTTGATCCACTTCCGCCTGCCAGACCGGAAGCGTCGCTCGGAGGGGCTCCAGGACGATCGACGATAGCGCGGGTCGCCGGCGGTCATCGGTCTGGCGGGCGTCGGTTAGATTGCACGCGCCAGCAACGAGACCTCCCAAGCCAACGGCAAGAATCCAGCGGGATCGGGTCAAACCGTCACCTTTCGGGACGATGGGACCGGGCGGTGGGATCGTAGAGGCGCCGGGCGGATTGTCCTCGACGGCGTCTGCCTCAAAACCTCAGTGCTGGTCACACCCCGGGCGGATGAACGGAGCTTCGCTCCGTTGTCTCGCGGCGCCGCGTTGGTGGGAAAGAGCCCACCTGCTGGCCGCTCGGCTCGAACCGCTGCTTTAGTCTCGGCGGTTCGAATCGGATCGGGCGGACGATCTGACGTGCGAGCCAAAAGAACTTGAGGAACATCTAGAGGCGCCGGGCGGATTCGAACCGCCGAATGGAGGTTTTGCAGACCTCTGCCTTACCACTTGGCTACGGCGCCTAAATGACACAGGGAGCGGGATCGGTCGCCCGACACCGCTCCCTGAAGCCGAGAGCGGGAAACCGGACTCGAACCGGCGACCCCCACCTTGGCAAGGTGGTGCTCTACCAACTGAGCTATTCCCGCAAGTCGTTGGGGCAGGAAGTATAGATTCAGGGGTAGGAGGGGTCAAGGCAGCAGTCGGCTCCCGAAAAGCCGCAAATGCAGGTATCTTCGGGGTTTGGGAGCCCTGCCCCAATCAGAAACAGCCCTACCCGATCCCAGGGAGCGATCCAGGTTTGAAGCGCGAACACCGGCGGCCGAAGTACGCCCGCTCCGGAGTGATCCGTTGGGGTGTGGCGTTCGGGATTGGAGCCCTCGTGGGGAGTCCGGTCCAGGCGCAGTCGCCCGAGTCGCCGCTTCTTCGGGGTGGGCAGATCCGCCTCGAGTTCCTTCCCGAGGTGCGTCTCTGGAACGAACGCTACGGGGGTGTGGCCTCGCCGTTCGACCAGGTGGAGCCGTTGGGCTTCGACCTCACGACGCCTACGTTGGATCCGACGTTCCTGCCGGCGCTCAGCCAGGTGCAGGCGAACCTCCGAACCTTGCTGGCCGACTCGGCGCTCACCGCTTCGCTCGGCAGCACCGACGTGCGCATGACGGCGAATCGCACGGAGCTTCCTCTCGGCTTGGGAATCGGGATCTTCGATTGGATGACGATCGGTGTCCGGGTGCCGTTCGTGCGCCGGCGTGTGGAGCTGGACCTGGACATCGACGGGACGCAAGCCACGCTGGGGATGAGTCCCGGACTGCAAGACGCAGCGGTTCAGGGCTTCCTGGGCGAGCTGGACGCAGTCATCGCGCAGGTCACCGCAGACGTCGACGCTCGGTGTGCCGCGCTGGGGGCCAACGATCCTTCCTGCCTGCAGGGACAAAATGCGCTCGCTAAGGCGGGTACTCTGCAGTCGGGGTTGAACAGCGCCTTCTTGGGCTCGTTCTTCCCGGTCGCGGGGTCGGCCGCGGCGACTCGGTTGATGACGCGCGTGGCGGACGTATCGCAGGAGCTACAGCAGGCCGGCGACTCGATGTTCGTCGCGGACACCTGGGTGACGCCGCTGCCCTTCGCACAGGGCGCCGTCACCGCCCAGGAGCTGCAGACGCTCATCACCGACCCGAGTCTCGGCATTGGCGCAGAACCCATCAGTTCCGTCCTGACGCTCTGGGAGCTGGGCGACGTGGAGGTGTCCGCGGCTCTCAGGCTCTTGGAGCGGCTGCCCACCGAGGGCACCCCGCCGACCGACTCGCTGACACAACCCGAGCCGCCAAGCTCGGTGGGCTTCCTCCTGGGCATAGGCGCCACCTACCGTCTGGGGACCGGCACCCCTGACCTGCCCAACAACTTCGTGGACATCGGCAGTGGCGACGGACAGGACGACATCGAGGTGCAGGTGTTCGGGCGTCTCGACCTGGGGACACGCATCCGAACCCGCTTCGACGTCCGTTACGGGATCCAACAGGAGGGCAGCATCACGCGGCGGTTGGGCGCGCCAGCGCAGGTGATCCGACCCGCGGTCTCCGAGCAAGAGCTTCTCTGGGACCCTGGCGACTATCGAGAGGTGGTGGTGGCACCCGAGATCCGAGTGGCCCCCGAATTCTCGTTGGGACTGCGATATCGCTACTACGCCAAGGGTGCGGACGGCTACCGGTTCGAAACGCAAGTGGATCCAGCGCTCGGACTCCCGTCGATCGACCTCATGTCACAGGAGACGGAGGTCCACTCGCAACACGTGGGCGTCGGCGCCACGCTCTGGCCTTCCCCCTCCAGCGCCGAGCGAGGTCAGTGGCCGTTGGCAGTGTCCGCGGAATACCAATTCCCGATTGCGGGACGGGGCGGCAACACGCCGAAGGACTCCAGGTTCCGCGTCTCGGCCCGGCTGTTCCTCGACGTCTGGTAGCGACGGCCGCGGCTAACCCGCCAACAGCTCCCGAGCATGCTCCTGCGAAACCTGAGAGTCGGGGTCCCCGCCGAGCATACGCGCAATCTCTGCCACACGGTCCTCACCGCGCAGAGGCTCCAGCGTTGCCTGCGCCAGTGAGGCCTTGGAGTCCTTGACCACGCGCAGGTGGGCCGATGCGCGCGAAGCCACCTGGGGAAGGTGGGTCACCACGAAGACCTGGTGCCGGCGAGACACGTCGCGCAGCGTGCGCCCGACGGCATTGGCCACGCTCCCGCCAATTCCGGCGTCGACCTCGTCGAACACGAGCGTGGGCACCTGGTCCACTTTGGCAAGCACGGTCTTGAGTGCCAACATGACCCGAGCGAGTTCTCCGCCACTCGCCACCTTGGCCAGTGGCTGAGCGGCAAACCCCTCGTTCATCGACACCAGGAAGGACACCGTCTCCGCGCCGGCCGCACCTGGCTGATCCAGGGGCGCGAGGTGCACTTCGAACCGGGCACCCTTGAGACCCAGCAACGGAAGGATCGCCGCCACCTCCGTGGACAGTCGAGCCCCGGCCTCCTGCCGTCGCGCGGACAGGTCGGCGGCCGCCCGCTCGAAGCGCACATCGGCCTCGGCGATCTGACGCTCGAGTTCCCCCATCGCGAGGGCACTCCCGTCCAGTTCGGAGAGCTCGGCCGCCACGTCATGGCGGGTGCGTAGCACGTCTTCCAGCTCGGGGCCGTACTTGCGCTTCAGCCGATACAGTAGGTCGAGTCGTGTCCGAACCTCCTCCACCCGTTCCGGATCGTGTTCGGTACGCTCGGCATAGTCGCCCAAAGCGCGCCCCACATCCACGAGCTGATGGTAGAGCGACTCCAGTGCGGCAGCCTGGGCGTCGAGGTCGGTGTCGAGCTCCACCAGTCGACGCACTTCGTCACGGGTGCTTCTGATCTGGTCAGTGAGCGCCCCTTCACCAAGGTAGAGTTGCTCGGCCAGACGGTGCGCGCCCCGTACCAGGTCGTCCGCGTGCTCGAGGCGACCCAACTCCGTCCGCAAGGCGTCGTCCTCGCCGGGCTGGGCATCTGCCGCCTCCAGCTCACCAAGCTGAAACTGCAAAAAGTCCCTGCGACCCTCGATCTCCCGAATGCGCTCCTGGCGCTCCTGGCGCTGCTGATGAAGCGCGTGTCGAGCCCGGTGGGCGTCGGCCAGCTCGGCGGCCACACCTTGGGCGCCCGCGTACGCGTCCAGGAGCCGCCGCTGGGCCTCGCGTGAGTGGAGCGATTGGTGCTCGTGCTGCCCATGCAGGTCGATGAGCAGGCCCCCCAACTCCGCCAGCATGGAGGCCGTGGTGGGCGACCCGTTTACCCAAGCGCGACTCCGTCCTTCCCGGACGACTTCGCGACGCAGGATGAGCATGCCGTCCGGATCATCGACACCCAACTCCTCGGCTTTGGCCGCCACGTCCGGTAACGCCCTGACGTCGAATACGGCTTCGACCCGGGCGCGGGAGGCACCGGCGCGTACGGACGCCGAGGATGCGCGGTGCCCCAGGAGCAGGGACAGCGCCCCGACGACGATCGACTTCCCTGCTCCGGTCTCGCCCGTCAGGGCAGTGAGGCCGGCGCCGAACTCGGCGCTCAGCTCCTCAATCACCGCGAAGTCGCGGATGCGGAGTTCGACTAGCATGACCGAATGTACGCGCGGGCGTCGGAGCGGCTCAATGGCGAATCGCCCCACTCCCACCACCTAGGGTCAGCCCGATTGGGATCGATGTGCCCAACCCAACTTGGTCTTGAGGGTGGTGAAGAACGCGTACCCCGGCAGCCGCACCAGTGGGATCTCCATAGGGCCACGCCCCACGGAAACCGTCTCGCCCACCTCCATCTTTCTGGCCACCTGTCCGTCCACGGTGAGGAACAGGGCGTCGGACTGCTCGGCGGCTTCGATCTTCACATCGGAGTCCAGAGGGACCACCAGCGGTCGAACCGACAGGATATGGGGACAGATCGGGGTAATGATCATGCAGGGCACACCAGGAGCGACCACCGGTCCGCCCGCCGAGAGCGAGTAGGCGGTCGATCCCGTCGGGGTCGACACTATCAGGCCGTCTCCCGCGAACGACGCCACTTCTTCACCATCGCCAATCGTCACTCGGAGCCGCACCACGCGCGCCATACCCGACGTGTGCACGACCACATCGTTGAGCGCGACGAACGATCCGGCCCCGTCGCCCCCACGGACTTCAGCGGAAAGCGTACTCCTTCGGTCCAACTCCCACTCGCCCGCGAACAACTGATCGAGGGCCTGCTCCAATCCATCGATGGGCGCGGTGGTCAGAAACCCCAGGCGACCCAGGTTGACGCCCAGTACCGGCACGCCGGTTCCTGCCAGCGAGCGAGCGCCGCGCAGCAGGGTCCCGTCACCGCCCAGCGTAATCAGGACATCCGTGTCGGGCTGCGCCTCATCGAAACGCGCGAGTCCGTCCGCATCCAGGGCGGACTCCACTGCCACCTCGATGCCCCGGCCCCGAGCGCGCTCCACGATGACACGAAGGAGCTCGGGGACCCGTGGGTCCTCCGACTTCCCCACTACGGCGAGGCGCTCAATGGCCCGGCCAGACATCATGCGCTCTCGAACGCGCGCGCGCCGTCGGCAGGCACCAGCTTCTTGACCGTGCGCACGATACCCGGCACGTCGAGGTCGATCTCTGCCAGGAGCGCGTGTCGGCCCCCGTGCGGGATGAACCGATCCGGGATCCCCAGTGAGACCACGCGCGTACCGCCCTGCAGGTCCCCGATGGTGCGTGCCATGTGGGCACCGAAGCCGTTGACCACACTCCCCTCTTCGATGGTGAGCACCACGTCGTGTCGGGCCAACACCTGGGCCAACACTTCCTCGTCGTGCGGCTTCATGAAGCGACAGTTCACGACCGTCGCGTGGATGCCCGACTGCAGCAGCTGACGCGCGGCCTCTTCAGCCGGTAGGACCATGGTGCCCACCGCCAGCAACGCGATGTCGGCCCCCTCGCGCAGTACCTCCCAGGACCCGTAGGGGATGGGCTCGATGTCGTCGAGCGGCGCCACGTTGGCCGGCACCGCGTCGCGCGGCCAACGGATGCCGAAGGCGAGGTCGTGTTCGATGCCGGCCCTGAGCAGCGCGAGCATCTCGGTCCCGTCTTTGGGCGCCGTAACGGTCATGCCAGGCACCGTCAGCATGTACCCTATGTCGAACACGCCGTGGTGGGTGGGGCCGTCCTCACCGGCGATTCCGGCCCGGTCCATACAGAACACCACGGCGAGATCCTGGAGTGCCACATCGTGCACGATCGAGTCGTAGGCACGCTGCAGGAAGGTGGAATAGATCGCCACCACGGGCTTCACACCTTGGGTGGCCATTCCCGCGGCCATGGTGACACCGTGCGCCTCTGCGATCCCCACGTCGAAGAACCGATCGGGAAAGGCCTTGGAGAAGGCATCCGTGCTGGTGCCGTCGGGCATGGCCGCGGTGATGGCCACCACATTGGGGTACCGCTCTCCAACCTCGACCAGTCCGCGCCCAAACACCTTTTGGTACCGGGGCAACCCTGAACTCTTCTTCAGGCCCTGTCCGGTGATCTTGTCGAAGGGCGATGCGCCGTGCCACTTGAAGGGGTTCTCCTCGGCCAGCGCATACCCCTTCCCCTTTTGTGTGAGGACGTGCACCAGAATGGGCCCCTTCAGGTCCTTCACCCGCTGCAACGTCTCGACGCACGCGTCCAGGTCGTGACCGTCCACGGGACCGATGTACCGGAAGCCCAACTCCTCGAAGATCATCCCTGGCACGAAGAAGTGCTTCACCGACTCTTCGAACTTGCCCAACGTGGCTTCCATGACCCCCGCCAGGCTGGTCGGAGCCTTGTGGAGAAGCTCTTTCACCTCGGAGCGCATCCGATTGTACATCGGATTGGTGATCATCGAGGTCAGGTACTTGTTCATGGCGCCCACATTGGGGGCGATCGACATGTCGTTGTCGTTGAGCACCACGATGAAGTCACGCCCACTGTGCCCTGCGTTATTCAGCGCCTCATAGGCGAGACCACACGTCATGGCCCCATCGCCGATGACGCCAATCGATTCGAACCGCTTCCCCAACACATCACGCGCGACCGCCATTCCCCACGCCGCCGAGATCGAGGTGGCTGCGTGTCCGGCGCCGAAGGCATCGTACTCCGATTCGTCCCGCCTGCAGAACGGGGCCAGGCCGCCCTTCTGCCGGATGGTGGGCAGTTCGGCGTTCCGGCCGGTCAGGATCTTGTGGATGTAGGCTTGGTGGCCCGTGTCCCACACAATCTGGTCGCGCGGGGTGTCGAAGACGTGATGCAACGCCACGGTTAACTCTGCCACCCCGAGGCTTGCCGCGAAGTGCCCACCGAGTTGGGCCACCACGTCGATATGTCGCTCCCGGACCTCGCGCACGAGCTGATGCAACTCCTCCCTGTGTAACGCTCTGACATCGGCGGGGGAGTGGATCTGGTCGAGTAGGGACACGGCTGGACTCCGGCGGCTCAATAACCCGTTGAAAACATGCAGCGTGAAGGGTACCCCGGCGGGGCACGGAGATCCATCTACGGGCCAAGAGGCGTGCTCAGGCCGTTAGCGCTCTCGCTCCAGTACGTAGGCGGCCAGACCCTCGAGCGCCGGAGAGGTGAGCTTCGCAGCCGCGAGAGCGGCCAGCGCTCCTGCCACGACCTCGCGCCCCCTAGTACGGGCCCCATCGACCCCGAGCAGCGCCACGAACGTCGACTTGTCGAACCCCTGATCTGAGGGCGCCTTGCCGAGCCGCTCTGCCGTGCTGGTCCGGTCCAGGACGTCGTCGGCGATCTGGAAGGCCAGCCCCAGGTCGCGTCCATACTTCGCCAGCGCAGCCCGCTGAGCAGGCTCGGCCCCCCCGGCCAGTGCTCCGATGTCGAGGGACGCTGCCAGGAGCGCGCCAGTCTTCATCCCGTGAAGCGCTCTCAGTTTGGCTTCGTCGAGCGAGACCCCCTCCGACTCCAGGTCCACCACCTGCCCCCCCACCATCCCTTCGGATCCGGCCGCGGTGAGTAGCGCACCGAGGATCTCACGCCGCTCGCGCTCCTCCAGCCCCAAACGACAGGTGGCCTGCCAACACTGATGTGCCGCCCAGGGGATCAACAGTGCCCCGGCACGGGTGGCTGGTACCACCCCGAACACCGTATGGGGCGTGGGGTGTCCCCTTCTCAGCGGGGCATCGTCCATGCACGGTAAGTCGTCATGTATCAACGAATAGGCGTGCACCAGTTCAATAGATACTGCAAGGTCATAGAGGGCTTCGGAGGGCCCGGGTGCGGAATACGTCGCCCCCCCCACCGCGGAGTGGCCCGCAACCACCAGGATCGGCCGTAGTCGTTTCCCTCCGGAGCGGACCCCGGCCTCCACGACCTCCACCAGGGGGGTGTCGTCTGCACGCTCCCGCAGACCCGCCATGGAGCGTTCCAGGGCTGCCTCGACCCGGGTCCGCTCCACTGCGAGAAACCCCCCTAAGTCGAAGCGCACCTGAGGGCTCATCCCTCGTCCCCCTCGAAGCCTTCGAGACGGGCGTCGTCTCCCCGCCCGACGAGTTCGTCGATCTTGAGTTCAGCAGCCTCCAGCATCCCCTCCGCGGCCCGGAGATGGCCCACCGCCTCCTCGAAGAGCGCGATGGCGGCATCCAGTTCCAACGGGTCTTCCTCCAACGACCGCACGATCCGCTCGAGACGGGCGGTCAGCTCCGTGAGGGACGGGTCGTCGCTCACGTCCCGACCGTCCGAACGCGATCGGTGGTCGCCTCGACCTCGCCGTCCACCACGCGCAGCAGGAAGGGCGTGCCAGAAGAGAAGCCGGCCGCCTCGCCGATCACCCCACCCTCCAGCGACTCTGCCACCACGTACCCGCGGGCCAGCGTGGCGAGGGGCGAGAGCGCGTGAGCCTTCCCGGCCAGGGTGCCTAAGGCCTGACGGCGACGGGCCACCCGACCCCGCACTGCAGCGATACTCGCCTCGTTCAGACGGCCCAGATGTTCTCGAACCTCTTGGCCACGCTCGGTCAGCGCACGGGCCAGGCGCACCCCCGCCCCGTCGATCGTGTCGATCAGGCGGTCGGCTCCGGGCACGGCAAGGCGGGCGGCCGCTGTAGGCGTGGGTGCCCTGAGGTCGGCGACCAGGTCTGAGAGCGTGACGTCGGTCTCGTGACCCACGGCGGAGACCACCGGTACGGGAGAATCCGCGATGGCCCGCACCACGACTTCCTCGTTGAACGCCCAGAGGTCTTCGAGCGACCCTCCACCCCGACCCACGATGAGTACGTCTACCCAATCCGCCAGGGCTCGAATGGCTCGGGCGATCTCCCTGGCGGCTCCCTCTCCCTGCACCCGAGCTCCTCGCAGCACCACATGCATCCAGGGCGCCCTGTCCCTGAGCCCTACCAGGACGTCACGGATGGCGGCGCCCTCCAGCGAGGTCACCACACCGATACGGGTGGGCAACGCCGGGAGTGGCCGTTTCCGCTCGTCAGCGAGGAGACCCTCTGCTTCCAGCTTGGCTTTCAGACGCTCGAAGGCCAAGCGCCACAGACCCTCCTCGGAACCGCTCGTCAGCCGCCGAACCGTGAGCTGGTACTCGCCCCGCGCCTCGTACAGTGTCAACTGACCGAAGGCCTGCACCTCCATCCCCTCACTGGGGTCGGTCGGCAGCCGTTCGGCATCGGACTTCCACATCACGGCCCGAAGTTGGGCGGTGTCGTCCTTGATCGTGAAGTAGCAATGTCCCGAGCGGGCCCGGGTCCACCCACCCACCTCGCCCCCGACCCAAAAGGGTGGAACCGAGTCCTCGAGCAGCAACCGGACGGCCCGGTTTACGCGGCTTACCGGCCAAACCCGCCGCTTGGATTTCGGTAAAGGTCGGTCCCGGTTCACGCGTCGGCAGCCCTTGACCGTTTGGCCGCTTCGACCGTGTTGTTCATGAGAAGGGTGATGGTCATGGGACCCACACCGCCGGGGACCGGCGAGATGGCACCGGCCACCTCCTTCACCCCGTCGAAATCCACGTCACCCACGATCCGGTAGCCGCGCTCCCGGCTGGCATCATCCACGCGGTTGGTCCCCACATCGATCACCACGGCGCCGGGCTTGACCATGTCTGGCGTGATGGTGCCGGGACGCCCGATCGCGACCACCAGAATATCCGCGGTTCGCGTTACTGAGCCGAGGTCCGGGGTTCGCGAGTGAGCCACCGTCACCGTGGCGTTGCCCCCCCTTCCCTTGCGCAGGAGCAACGAGGCCATGGGGCGACCCACGATGTTGGAGCGACCCACCACCACTGCGTGTTTGCCGTTGGGGTCGACACCCGAGCGGACCAACATCTCGATGACACCTTGCGGCGTGCACGGAGCCAAGACACCCGGGGAATCCGTGGCGAGCTTACCGACGTTGGTAGGATGGAAGCCGTCCACGTCCTTATCGGGCGAGATGGCCATCAGCACCTTGTTCTCGTCGATCTGATCGGGCAGAGGCAACTGCACCAGGATGCCGTGGATCTCGGGGTCGGCGTTGAGGCCAGCGATGACGCCCAGGAGCTCGGCTTCCGAGGTCTCCGCGGGCAAGGTGATCTGGCGCGAGTGGATCCCGAGCTTACCCGCGGTGCGGTTTTTCATCCCCACATAGACATGACTCGCGGGGTCCTCACCCACCAGCACCGTCGCCAGACCCGGCGTCAGCCCTTCGCCGGTGAGGCGGGCAACCTCCTCGGCCAGTTCGCTGCGGATCTCTTCAGCAATAGCCTTCCCCGAAATGACGGTCGCGCTCAAGAAGTCCTCCTCACCTTGCAAAGTCCACGGTTCTCGTTTCCCTGATGACCACGATCTTGATCTGCCCCGGGTACTGAAGCTCACTCTCGACGCGTCGGGCCACCTGCTCGGTCATCCGTGTCATCTCAGCGTCCGTGACCTTCTCGGGCTCAACCATGATGCGAAGTTCACGCCCCGCCTGAATCGCGAAGCAACGCTCCACGCCGGGTTGCTCCAAGGCGATCTCCTCCAGGGACTCGAGGCGTTTGACGTAGCTCTCGAACATCTCCCGTCGCGCGCCCGGGCGGGATCCACTGATGGCATCCGCCGCAGACACGAGGAAGGTCTCAGCGAAGAAGTGCGGCTCTTCGTCATGGTGGGCACGGATGGCGTTGAGGACGATGGGATCCTCGTCGTGACGCTTGCACAGCCGGTACCCGAGCTCTACGTGGGTCCCCTCCTGCTCGTGGGTCAGCCCCTTCCCCACGTCGTGCAGGACGGCGGCTCGCTTCGTACGCTGGACATCCAAGCCCATCTCGGCCGCCATGCCCCCTGCCAGCAGGGCGACCTCACGCGCGTGGTGCAACTGATTCTGCCCATACGAGGTCCTGAAGCGCAGGCGTCCGAGCGCACGCACGATCTCCTGATGCACCCCGTGAATCCCCAGCTCGTAGAGCAGCTCTTCCGCGGCGTTCTGCATCGAGGCATCCACCTCGACCGCGCTCCGTTCGACGACCTCCTCGATGCGCCCCGGATGAATGCGTCCGTCCTCCACCAGGGCTTCCAACGCGATGCGGGCGACCTCGCGCCGGACGGGATCGAAGCCCGACAGGATGACCGCCTCAGGAGTGTCATCGATGATGACGTCGATGCCGGTGGCATGCTCGAAGGCTCTGATGTTGCGGCCCTCGCGTCCGATGATTCGACCCTTCATCTCATCGGAAGGAAGCTGCACCACAGACACGGTGGTCGCCGCGGTCTGCTCAGCGGCCATTCGCTGTATGGAAAGTGCCAGAATCTTCTTGGCCTCGCGCTCCGCGCTACGCTGGGCCTCCTCCGTCATCTGCCGAAGCCGGTTCTGCGCCTCTGCACGTGCTTCGTCCTCGAGATCCTTGATCAGGGCCTCGCGCGCCTCGTCGGAGGTAAGGCCGGCAGACGCCTCCAGCGCCGCGCGCGCCTGGGTAAGCGCATCCGCGACGTCACCCTCACGGAGCTTGAGCTCCTCGCGCAGGGCCTCGGCGGTTTCGGCCCGTCGGGCCAGCTCGGAGTCTCGCTCGTTGAGACGGGCGTACTGCTCGTCGAGGCGGGACGCCCGTTCCTCGGCCCGTCTCTCGGCGCGCTCCAGTTCCTCGCGTCGCTTCGACTCCTCGGTCTCCCACGTATCTCGGAGCCTGAGGGCTTCCTCACGACCGGCCAAAGCGGCCGACTTGCGGGCCGCATCCCCTTCTTCTCGCGCCCGGGCCAACACCCTCGACGCTTCATCAGTCGCCGCAGCGATCTCGGCCGCGCGTACTTTGCGCTCCCGAGCACCTCGAAAAACGAATCCTCCGGCGCCTGCGAGCAGGGAGGCGAGCACCGCCAGCAACGGGGCCAGCGGTTCCATGTATCTACTCCAAATCGGACACCGCCAGGGGCATCCGCTGGACAGTCACTCAATTGCGACCGGCCCACTACGGCTCCGATCGTACGTCTGTGACAGAATGCGGCCTCCGGAGCGCCGCGGCAAGAAACCGAGGCTCTGGACCCCGAGGCCGTGGCTTCAGGACCCGGTGCCTTCCTGGATCAGCGCCACCAATCGGTCGGCCGAGCTCTCGAGGTCGGCATCCAGGGAATCCTTGGCGTCCCGGGCGCGAAAAAACTGGTCGGTGATCGACAGCGCTGCCAAAATGGCCGCTCGGTGCCCCTCCACCCCCCGATCCCTGATTTCTCGGATCCGTTGGTCCACGAAGTGCGCGCAGGCCCGCGTGTAGTCGGGGGGTGCGTTGGAGCGAATCATGTGCTCCTCGCCGGCAATCTTCACGGTGACGGACGTGCGGTCTTCACTCATCGGTGGTTCTCCAGGAATCTGATTCGGTCCACCACACGCTTCACCGTGGCCCGCCCCTCCGAGAGGCGGCCGAGAAGATCCTCGCGTTCCGCCTCTAAGCGATCCACACGATCTCGGAGGCCCTTGGGGCTTTCGTTCCCCACCTCGAACGCCTTGAGGAGTTGTTCGAGCTCCCTCAACTCCGCCTCAGCCCGATCCGCGCGAGCCCGCTCGGCGCCGTGCCGCTCCAGGAGCTGGCTCACCGCTTCTTCCAACCGTTCCAGGGCCCCGCTCCCGGGGTCAACCCCTTGGTTCGACATCGTGCTTCTCCTTGAGGGCCTTGAGCACCTTTTGGCAGGCTCGGTCCACTTCCTTGTCGGTCAACGTCTTGCGGGCATCCTGAAACCTCAGTCTGAGCGACACCGACCGAGCCCCCTCCGGTATCTCGTCGCCCTGGTACGCATCGAAGACGGCGATTTCCACGAGGCGAGGCCCGCCGGCAGAGGTCACGACGCCCTGCACCGTCTCGACCGTGAGGCCCGCGGGGAGCAGGAACGAGAAGTCCCGATCTACGGCCGGATGGGACGGGAGGGGCTCGACGGGAGCGATGCTATGAGCCACGCCCTCCGCAGGCAGGTCGATCTCGAAGCCCCACAGGGGGGCCGCCCAAGGCGGCGTGTCGAGCGCCTCGTGGTTGATACGGCCCGCGACGCCTATGACCGCATCGTCCGCCCAGGCCGTCCACGTCGGCACACAGAGGGCACTTCGGCCGAGCACCTGCTCGCCGGTTCGGACCTCGGCTCCGGGTGCCAGACTCCCACATACCCGTCCGAACAGTGCCTTCAGGTCCCAACCATCGAGATCCTGGGCAGCTCCGCTCCAGTGATCCGGACGCGCGCGCCCGGTCAACACCACCGCCAGGCGGGTCGTCTCACGGGGCCGCGCATGCGGGGGGTCGGCGTGAAACACCGTCCCGATCTGGAAGAACCGCAGGTCACGCTGGCTGCGTCGATAGTTGTGCTCGATGACGCCGCAGACGCCGGGAAGCAGGTCCGCCCGCAGGTGGGTGGCCTCCGAACTGAGGGGTCTCGACACCTCGACCTCACCGCGACCGACGAGGGACTGGGTGCGAACCTCGAAAAGACCGTCGGCCACCAGCAGCTCGCGAAGGCGAGCTTCCAAATCGAACAACGGATGATCCGGCACGACGCTGGGCCGAAACGGCGCCAGTTCTGCCGGGAAGGCGTCGTACCCGTGGCCACGAGCCACCTCCTCGATCAGGTCGACCTCGCGGGTCACGTCGTACGTCCGGTGACCTGGCACCTGCACCTGCAGCGGGTCTCCTTTCTCGACAGAGAACCCCAGCGGCCTGAGCAGATCTCGGATCCGTGTGTCGGAAAACTCGACCCCCAGCACCCTTTCGACCCGACTGGGACGGAGGGGCACGCGCGGGCTCACCCAGGGACGGGGGCACACGTCGAGGGCGTCGGGCAGCACTTCGCCGCCACCGGTCGCCTGCATGATCTGCAACGCGCGGGTGAACGCCTCCACCATCGCCGAAGGGTCCACGCCCCGTTCGTACCGGTAGCTGGCATCGGTCGACAGATCCAGGGCGCGCCGCGTCTTGCGGACCTGGCCGGGCTCGAAGAGCGCGCACTCCAGAAAGACGTCCCGGGTGTCTGCAGAGACCTCACTGTCCCTGCCCCCCATCACTCCCGCGACGCCAACCGGACCCTCCCCGTCGCAGATCAACAGCATGTCGGGCTCGAGCGTCCGTTCCACGCCATCGAGGGTGGTGACCCGCTCACCCTTTCGGCTCGGACGCACGTCGATGCGTTGGCCCCTCAGCTTGGCGAGGTCGTACGCGTGCATGGGCTGTCCCAATTCCAACATGACGTAGTTGGTGGCGTCCACGATGTTGTTGATCGGTCGGGCGCCCGCGGCCCGCAGCCGAGTCTGCAGCCAGGCCGGGGAGGGGCCGACCTCGACCCCCTGCAGGGTCGCCCCCAGGAAGCGCCAACACTGCTCGGCCTCAGAAACGGACACCGACATCCCCGACGCCGACGCGTCGTGGCTCGCTTCGACGAAGCGGAGCTGCGGTCGCGGCGCACCCGGAATCTCGGGGTGTCGCAGTCCCTCCTCCCCCACCAACTCTCTGGCGACCCCTCTGTGGCTGAGCAGGTCGCCCCGATTGGCCGTGACTTCCACGTCCATCCGCACGTCATCCAATCCGTAGGACGCAGCGAACGAGCCGCCGATCGGCTGTTTGGGCACTTCCAGGATGCCGGAGTGGTCCGCGCCCAGTCCCAGCTCACTGGGTGAGCAGAGCATCCCCTCAGAGACCTCACCGCGGATCTTTGTCTTCTTGAGCTTCACTCCGCCCGGGAGCCTCGACCCTGCGGGGGCAAAGGCATAGTAGGCGCCCGCCCGAACGTTGGGCGCTCCGCACACGACACTCAGCGTCTCGGGCCCCCCGGCGTCGACCCGGCACAGACTCAAGCGATCCGCGTTGGGGTGGCGCCCGGCCTCAACGACCTTCGCGATGACGACATCTCGCAACTCCTCGGCGAGATCCTCGGTGGACTCCACCGGTGCTCCGAGAAGCGCGAGGCGCTCCACCAGAGCCTCTGGAGGATCACTGAGCCCGGGAGCAATGGCCTGCAGCCAGCGGTAGGAGATGTTCATGCGTTGAACTGCGTCAGGAAGCGGACGTCGTTCTCAACGAGGGCCCGGATGTCGGGAATCCCCCAGCGCGTCATGGCCACGCGGCCGGGCCCCATGCCGAACGCCCAGCCCGTGTACCGCTCGGAGTCCACCTCCACGTTGTCGAGCACGGCCGGATCCACCATTCCCGAGCCCATGATCTCCAGCCAGGCGCTCTTCTGGCGGCGTCCGTCGCGACCCATCGTGTCGTAGCGCACATCCACCTCGGCGCTCGGCTCGGTGAACGGGAAGAACGAGGGTCGGAAGCGCACCTCGGCCGAGTCGCCCCAGAACTGTCGAGCGAACTCGGCAAGGGTCGCCTTGAAGTCCACGAACGTGATGCCTTCATCGACCACGAGTCCTTCGACCTGCGCGAAGGCGGGAAGGTGGGTGGCATCTGCCGCATCCCGCCGGTACGCCATCCCGGGCGCCAGGATGCGCACGGGCGGCGGGTAGGCCTTGAGCGTTCGAATCTGCACCGGAGAGGTGTGCGCGCGAAGCAGTAGCGGTCGCTCCAGGTAGAACGTGTCTGCGGCATCGGCCGCGGGATGATCGAGCGACGTGTTCAGCGCCACGAAATTGTGCCACTCGTCCTCCACCTCCGGTCCCCGTGCCCGCGTGAATCCCAGCCCACGAAAGATCTCCCAGATCTCGTCGATCACACGCTGGATGGGATGGACACCGCCGAGCCAGCGATCCCGCCCCGGCATGGTGGCATCGAAGGCATCCTCTGGGGCGGTCTCTTCGGCCCGAAGCGCCCGGGCCCGTTCCTCGAGCACGGCCTCGATGCGCGCCTTGACCTCATTGGCCTTGGCCCCTACCGCCGGCCGCTCATCGGGCGAGAGCCCACCCAGTCCCCGCATGAGTCCGGAGAGTCTCCCTCCCTTCCGGCCCAGGAAGTCGACCCGCACCGCCTCCAGCGAGGCCAGGTCACCCGCGGACTGGGCGGCGGCGAGCGCCTCTTGGCCCGCAGAATCGAATTGAGCGAGAAGCCCAGTAACATCCGACATCAGACAACAGATCCGGCTTCAAGTGGAGGACGGCAAACGGTGACTGGAAAAGAACCTACCTGGCCCGACGTTCAGCCGGAAGGGCTCACACAGCGGAGGAGCCGAGGGACGTACCCCCGGCTCCTCGGACCTCCACCTTCGCTTTCGGTGGCTACGCCGCTGCGAGCGTCTCCTTCACCTGCTCCACAACCGCACCGAACGCGTCAGGGTCGCGCACGGCCAGGTCGGCCAGCGCCTTTCGATCGAGCTCGATGCCCGACCTCTTGAGCCCGTTCATGAACACCGAATAGGACAGATCGTGCGAGCGCGCCGCCGCGTTGATGCGGACGATCCAGAGGCGCCGAAAATCGCGCTTCTTCTTCTTGCGGTCACGATAGGCGTGCTCCCAACCCTTCTCCACGGCGTCCTTCGCCGTCTTGTAGAGGTTCTTGCGACCCCCGAAATAACCCTTCGCAGATCGGAGCACCTTCTTCTTGCGTTTCTTGCGCGCCGGAGCGCCTGTCGAACGTGGCATTGAATCTCTCCTCTAGCTTCCGGGCAGCATGCGAGCGACGCGCCGCTCATCCGCCTTGGCGACGAGCGTGGCGGTACGCAAACGACGTTTCCGTTTCCGGGACTTCTTGGTGAGGATGTGGCTCTTGTTGGCCCTCATCCGCCTGATCTTCCCGGTTCCCGTTCTCCGGAGGCGCTTCGCGGCCCCGCGATTGGTCTTCATCTTGGGCATGGTACGACTTTCCTTCTCTCAGCTCTATTAGCGCGTCGTCAGTGGCGCCAGCACCATGGACATGATGCGCCCCTCGGATCGGGGGGCCTGCTCCACCTTGGCGAGATCCTTCAGATCTTCCACTACCCGCTCGAGCACCTCGACACCCAATTCCGGATGGGTCACCTGCCGACCCCGAAACATCATGGTGACCTTCACCTTGTTGCCTTCCTCCAGAAACTTGCGAGCGTGCCTGGTCTTGAACTTGTAGTCATGGTCCTCAATGCCAGGCCTGAATTTCACTTCTTTGACCTGGATCACGTGTTGCTTCTTACGAGCTTCACGGGCCTTTCGGGCTTCCTCGTATTTGAACTTTCCGTAGTCCATCATTTTGACCACGGGCGGTCTCGCATCCGCGGCGACCTCGACCAGGTCGAGGTCAGCGTCCTGGGCTCGCTGTCGAGCCTCATCGATAGAAACGATTCCAATTTGTTCTCCGTCCCCGCCGATCAACCGCACCGGGCTGATTCTGATCTGTTCGTTGACGCGGACCCGTGTTTGCTCTCTGATGGCAACTCCTCCCGTTGAGTGAAGGCCGCGCGCACCGGCGCGGCGTGGGTGATGGCAAAGAGAAAGGCCCGACCTGGTTGGCGGGCCCGTGGATTCCGGCGCCGCGCGCTGGAATCGTCACTTGGACCCGGCGGCACCCCGAAGGGGCCGAAAGGTGGAGGCCATTCGCCTCACTTTCACATTGTAGCCCCAAATGTCGCCTGGGATCCCCCGGGCCGTCAACTCGGGGGGAGGGCTCGGCTCCGGATCTCCGCTTGGACCAGGTCACGGAACGCAGTCCGGTCCAGGATCTCCTGTTTCTTGCCTGCCCCGCGACGTCTCACCGCCACGGTCCCATCCTGCGCCTCACGCTCCCCGATCACCCCCATGTACGGGATCTTCATGAGTTCGGCGTCGCGAATCCGGGCGCCGAGCGTCTCACGCACCGCGATTTCAGCTCGAATTCCGGCTGCGGTGAGGTCGTCCACAAATGCCTGGGCGCTCTCCTGCCACTGCTCGGAAACCGCCAGCACGCGGACCTGTTCAGGCGCCAGCCACACCGGGAAAGCACCTCCGTAATGCTCGATGAGCCCACCCACGAAGCGCTCCATGGAACCCACCAGGACCCGATGGAGCATCCAGGGGCGGTGGCGCTCGTTGTCCTCCCCGATGTACTCCAGGTCGAAGCGCTCGGGAAGGTTGAAGTCGAGCTGGACCGTGGGTCCCTGCCAGCGACGGCCCAAGGCATCGATGAGTTTGAAGTCGAGTTTGGGACCGTAGAAGGCGCCGCCACCGGGATCCATGTCGTAGGAGATGCCCCGCGCCTCCAGGACGTCGACCAGTACCTTCTCAGCCCGCTCCCATTGCTCAGGCTCGCCCAGTGCCTTCTCCGGGCGGGTCGCGAGCTCGATGGAGTAGGGGTACCCGAAGGCCCCCAGCATCTCGTCCACCAGGTCCAGTAGCCGTTCGATCTCGGAGGGCACCTGGGGCTCGGTACAAAACACGTGAGCGTCGTCCTGTGTGAAACCTCGCACCCGGAGCATGCCGTGCAGCACGCCGCTGCGCTCATAGCGATACACTGTGCCGAACTCCGCATAGCGCATGGGGAGCTCGCGGTAGGAGCGCTGCTTGGCCTGATAGACCGCGATGTGGCCGGGACAGTTCATCGGCTTGGGCCGATAGCGGGCTCCCTCCACCTCCATCGCGCCGAACATCCCCTCGGCGAAGTTCTCGAGATGGCCCGAAATCTCGAAGAGCCGCTCACTCATGACGTGAGGGGTATAGACCAGGTCGTAGCCGTGCCGCTGCACCAGCTCCTGCTCGAACCGTTCGATCTCGCTGCGGATCACCGATCCCCTGGGATGCCACAGGATGAGGCCGGGACCCACTCGCGCGTCTACCGAGAAGAGATCGAGTTGCTTCCCCAGTACGCGATGATCCCGCTTCTTCGCTTCCTGCAGGCGATGCAGGTGCTTGTTCAGGTCCTTCTTCGAAAAGAACGCGGTGCCGTAGATGCGCTGAAGCATCGGCCGGCTCTCGTCCCCACGCCAATACGCACCCGCGGCCGAAAGCAGCTTCACGAACTTGATCCGCCCCGTCGACGGCACGTGCGGTCCCCGACAAAGGTCGAGAAACGGCCCGTTCCGGTAGGCGGAAATCACCTCGTCGTCTGAGAACTCCTCGAGTCGTTCGAGCTTCAGAGGGTCATCGGCGAACAGCTCGAGCGCTTCCTCTTTGGAGACCACCTGGCGTTCGAAGCTCTGATCCGCCGCGAGCACCTCGTTCAGCTTCGCTTCGAACGTCTCGAGGTCCTCGGGCGTAAACGGTTGCTCGACATCGAAGTCGTAGTAGAAGCCGTCCTCGATCGCGGGCCCGAAACCGATACCCGCGGTGGGCTCCACTTCACGTACCGCAGTCGCCAGCGCGTGGGCCGCCGAGTGCCGGAGCACGTCCAGCGCTTCGGGGTCACGGTCCGTGAGGATCCTCACCTCGGCGTCGTCGGTCAGGGGAAGCATGAGGTCGACCACTTCCCCCCCCACCACGGCGGCGACAGCGGCTTTCGCAAGGCCGGGACCAATCTGGGCAGCCAGGTCTCCGGCGTTGGAACCAGGGGGCATTTCGATGACCTTCCCGTCAGGAAGGCTGAGGCGGACGGGACTCTCGGACATGGCGTCAGGGGTTCGCGGCCGGGCCTACCTGCCCGCGCTCGCAGTGATGACGGGAGCACCACAGTCGCGGTGCCGAGTGACTAGTCTAGTGGCGAAACGCTGGCTTGACCACCAGTCACAACGTCAGGAGTTCAGGGGCGGGAACGCGCACACGTAGATGTCGCCGTCCCCCAACGTGCCGTCGAACTTTGCCTGTGGTTCGCAATCGCTGCCTAGCGCGGCATGAAGGCGGGGGTGTGTCGACTCCAGGTACCTCGGGAAGACGTAGACGAACCAGACCCTGCCCGACCTTCTTAGCTCTTCGACGAGGGCCCCGTTGCCATCTTCGATCTCCACGAACGACCGGGGTACGTACTCCTGAAACGGCCAGGCCGAGACACCGGCGGTAAGCACCGTCTCGCCAGCAGGGACGTTGTCGTCCAGCCAGGCAGCAGCCCCGGGCCAGTCCTGTTTGGGGAACGTGTAGTTGTAGCGGAGCGACCACACGAACACGAGCGCCGCCGCCACTGCGACGCCGAGGCCCAGGCGGCGTGCCAACGCCACCCGCTCGTTACCCGAAGGGCGCAGCCTCGCGGCCAGCCAGGCGGCAACTACCATGATGCCGCGAGCCAGCACCAGCATCGCGAACCCGATCAGAAAGAAGAAGAACCGAGGGTACATGGTGCCGCGCGCCGCAAACGCCCCGGCAATGGTCACGATACCAGGCGCTACGAAGAACGCGAACGCCAGCGGGTGTCGGCGGAGATAGCTCAGGAGGCCGAGCCCGAAGAGCATGGCGCCAAGCACCAACCCTGGCCCCGCCCCCACGCCGGTAGAGAGCACCCGACCGAGCTCGGAGATGGCCCAGGCGGGCGTCGAGATGCCTCGCAACTTCGAGGGGCTGTTCAAGAAGAAGTTGATGACATCGCCCAGGATCAGACTGTAGAACAGCACCGTCGCGAGGGCTGACGCCACCAAGGCCGCGGCGGGCCATTTCCACGTGCGGAATCTACGCCCCTCGGCGTCCGGAACGAGCTGCGTGCCCAGCAGCACCAACGCGTGCCCAAATGCGCCAAACACCATGGTGAGATGCGTGTACGCTCCCAGGCCCATCGCCAACGCGTAGGCGAGCACCATGCCCGGCCGTCCCTTCTCCATGATCCGGAGGAACAGGTCCGTCGTCCACACGGTGAGCATGGCAATGATGGTGTAGCCCCGAGCGTTCTGCGAAAACCACACGTGGTGGTACGAACAGGTGAGCAGCAGCGCGGCTATCAGCGCCTCACTGGGCGAGACGAATCGTACGCCCAACCGGTGCACCAGCGGAATCGTGAGCACGCCTGCCAGCATGGCCGGAAGGCGAATTACCCAGTTGGCATCGCCCAGCACGTCGATGCCGAGGTTCGCAAGCACCGCGTAAAAGGGATGATGGGTGTCGCCTGGGAAACTGGTGAGCGCATCACCGAACGGGATTCGAAACGACTCTACCAACGAGTACATCTCGTCCACCCAGAGCCCACCGTCCAGGTTGATGGCTCGAAGCACGAACCCCAGCACGGTGAGTCCCGCTACCCAACGCCAACCTTGCTTCTCGGTCATGCGGGCTTCTCCCCCACCCGCCCCACCGCGCTGACCAGCGGTCCCACCGCGAACAGGAGCGCTCGGAGGCCGGGCGTGCGGCGGACTCGCTCGTACATCCCGATGGCAACGCCCGCCAGCCCCGAGAAGTGAGCGCGCTGCGCCTTGGAGAAGCCCGGAAGGAACGTCCGCACGCTCGTGAACCCACTTCCCTTCATCAACCGTTTGAGGGCAGAGGCCGTGAGCAGGGTACGCACCGGAGGAATCGCGCCCTTGGCGCGGGCGTAGCGGGCAGTCCAAGACTCCGGGAGCATGCTCCCAAGCGGCAATCCGGTGTGCGGATCGGGTCCTAGCGAGAAGCGATTGGGTGTGGACACGAACCAGCGACCACCATCCTGTAGGACCCGACGTGTCTGGGCCGCCACCGCGGGCTGGTCCCGGCAGTGCTCCAGGACCGAATCCATCGTCACCACCGAGAAGACACCTTCCCGAAACGGGAGCGCCTCGGCATTCGCGCAGATGAGAGGTGCATCGATTCCCTCTTCTTCCAAGCGCTTCTTTCCCATCACCAGCCAACGAAACGCCACGTCCACCCCGACGACCTGCGGATATACAGCGTGCGCGGCGACCAACAGGGGCCCCGTGCCGCATCCCACGTCGAGCAACGGACCCGCATTGGGATCGCCGGGTCCTTCGACCTCCCATCTCTCCAGGGACGTGCGAGCGCGGGCACCGGCCGCCAGAAGCCCCCGCTTGTACATGCGTGCGTCCTTCTCGGGCACGACTTCGGTCATTCCGTAGTAGTGATCGATCAGTTCCTCGAAGCCTACGCCTTCCGAGGCAGCGTCGATGCTGAGTCCCTTGGTACGATCATCTTCGGGACCGATATAGGGATCCGGAAACAGCCTGAGGTCGGGGACGCCGGCCACGAAGGGGAACTCCCGGCCGCAGCCCGCGCACTCCCACCACTCCAGACTCCGCGCCGCCAGCGTGCCTGCACACGCCGGGCAGACCACCTCGATGCCCTTGAAGATCATGGACGGGGCCCCCGCAGGCTCCGTGCCTTCACCGGTTCCAGGTCAGTTCGGGTCTACCCGGAACGACCCCATCATGCCCGACTCGAGGTGCTCCGAGATATGGCAGTGCATCATCCAATCCCCAGGATTGGTCAACTCGAGCAGCAGGTCGACGGTCGACCCCACGGGGATGATCGCCGTGTCCTTCCAGACCAGGTTGTCGTTCCGCACGCCATCCCTGTCAAGGACCAGGAAACGCTGGCCGTGCATGTGAAACGGGTGGTGCATGGGATGGAACGACTTCGGGTCGTTGAACAGACGGATCTTCACGACGTCACCGACCTTGAACCTCCAGTCGATGTTCATGTTTTCGAGCCCAGAATCCGGGTCGTCCAGGATCCAGGTGACCTGGTTGGCAGTGGAGAGCCAGTTCATCATGGGCATGGCGTCGTTCCACTCCACCGGCGGCACGTACAGTGTGTCGATGGCCATGGACTGCATGATGGCCATAGGAAGGTCCTTCACACGGATCGTGAGGTTCAAGCGATGGTCGGGCGCGCGGTCGAAGTGCTCCGTAAACGCAGCGATGTCCTCCTGCACATCCAGGTGCTCTCGAAGCGTTGAGAAACTGTCCGAAAAATCCTCGGTCACGTCGGTCGCAGACACGTCCACGAAGCCCAGTGTGTCCACGTGTGGATAGAACTCACCGCGGAAGTGGTCGACCGCTTGGATGGTATTGGTGATGGCTACCGGGCCTGCTTCCGCGAACTGAACATCGACCACGTACCGTTCCGCCGGCGCGATGACGACGCTCTCCACCCACTGCTCGCGCTCGAACCTTCCCACGTCCGAGGCCACAACCTTGATGCGGGCGCCGCCGAACACGGTGTTGAAGGTCCGCGTGTTCGCCACGTTGGTGAGGAAAAACCGCACGACCTCGCCCTTCTCCACCTGGATGCGATAATCGTCCACACCGTTGACCAACATCACCGTCCCGAAGCGCCCCATGAGGGAGTGGGTCGGTAGCTCCTGCCCGTACGGGATGAGTCCCTGTTCGTCGATCAAGACATCGTCGAGCACCAACATCTCTTCGCGATGGGCCGGTCCGTAGTAGTCCGGGTCCGGAGAGTCTACGAGCACGTTGCCGTACAGCCCCATGTCCTGCTGGACGTACTCCATGATGTGGGGGTGATACCAGTAGATGCCCGCATCACGCACCTTCACTTCGTAGATGAAGCTCTCGCCCGGCGCGATGGGGTCCTGGGTGAGGCCTGGCACGCCATCGTACGGATTGTCGATTCGGATGCCGTGCCAATGCACGGTGGTGGGAAGGTCGATGCGGTTGGTGAGCCGAACCACCACCTTGGTCCCCTGTGCCGCTCGGAGGAGCGGTCCGGGATACTGACCCTCGTATCCGAACATCAGGTAGGTGTTGCCCGCGATCGTCCGACGTACCAGCCCGACATCGATGTCGACCGTGTCGCCTTCTTCGACCTGCACCATCTCCGAGGGCCGCGCCTCTGGGTAGTCCATGGGGTCCAAGCCCAGGCCCACGATGTAGGGGTCCAGGGGCGGCAGTGCGCTTTCCAAGCCAGGCAACATGGGCATGTTGGGGTCCATGGGCGGCATGCGCCACGCCCCGGGATCCCCGCCCATGTTCATGTTGTGGTGCTCGTGTTGGGCCGAGGCGGGCGCAGCCCAGGCCAGTGCGGCCGTCGCTACCAAGGGCACCAGGTGCCTCATGGTGCGGTTAATACCCGTACGCCGCACAGTTCTCCTCTTCGAAGGGACCGTGGCCCGCCATGGTGTGCATCAACCCTGAACGCGAGATCCCACGCATCACCACGGGGCCCTCCCATGACTCGGTGCTCGCGCCCGCGGGCTCGAGGGTGATGAAGACCAGGAACTTGTTCCAGGTCACGCTTCCCGAAACCTCTCCCGCCTCGCCGATCACACCGAGCCGCCGCACATCGTCGAGTTGAGGCGTGGACACCCACACCACGAAGTCACCCCCACGCGCCGGTGGAAGCCGGTCAGCGCTGACGTGGAGGCGGTAGCGATAGCTTCCGTCCACCCCCAGAATCAGCCCGAAGGGCGAAGGATCGAAGGTGAGCTCGACGGCGCCCCGCGAGCGCGCCGCACCCGGCACACTCCGCGTCGGTACCAGATCCATCTGGTAGTATTCGGGCCCTGCGGGGGCCAAGCACTGCAGCATAGACGCTGCCGGGGCCGTCTCGGGTGCCAAGGTAAGGAGGGCGACCGCGCCGGCCCCGACCAACACGGTGCCGACGCCCCGACCTGTGCGACTGCGAAATGCGCTCATGGCTTCCTGGGCGTATTAGCTCACCGGGCGGCTGGGACCTCGATCCCAATCCTGCACGCTCGAGATGTTGGGCATGCCCCACCACTCCCCGTTCCAACCGCTGAAGCCGTCCATTTTGAACGTCCAAATCCCGGTGGACATATCACTCACCACGATGAGTCCATCCTCGTTTCGGACGTCGACGCCGAACGTGCCCTGGAACATGGGATACCTGAAGTCAGGATCGTTAGGCGGCCCAATGAAGGTGTCGTAGTACCCCACCGTCACGGGGTTCTTGGGGTCCATGAGGCTGAAGACCTGCACACCGTCCAGGTAGCCCGACACGAACACGTAGGGCCAGCGCACCTCATGGTTGTGGACGAGGTTGTCCCAGCTCGCCGTCCAGGCGGAAATGGGGCGGTTCACGTTCTGGACCTGACCCGTCTCCTGGTAGTGATCGAGTGCGGGCTGCAGGTCGAAGATACGCAGGGGTGCGTACTGGTATTCCGTCTCCGCAATGACGTAGCGACCGTCCGGGCTCGGCGTGAACGTGTGCCCGTACTGGACGCCCTGCACGTTGGTCAGCGTGACCATCAGTTCCGGATTGCTGATGTCCGTGAAGTCGTAGACGTAGTACCCACCCGTACCGCCCCCGTAGAACCGATCGGTTCCCGTCTCGGGGTGGTACCCGGCATAGAAGTCGTGGTAGCCGCGGCCGCCGCGCGACACCGGACTTTCGGGTACTGGAATCTGGCCCGCGAGCTGGTTGTCCACGTCTCCAGCCACCACCCGTTCCAGGTCGTACACCTGAGCGAACGGACCCCCAATCGTGGTCAGCAGCAGCGGCTTCCCGCTCGAATGCTTGTAGATGAAGATGTTGTGGAAACCACCTTCCATCTCGGGCTCACGAATCCGCGCGACCTCGCGGACCTGTGACGCGTCCGGCAATCCGGTCACGTCGAGCACCACGGCACCGAGATCTGAGTTGGGCCCTCCCTGCCCAAACTGGAGGGACTGCACCACGTAGTAGCGGCCGTCCGACTTGAAGTACTTCACGTCCATCCCGCCCGTGCGCAGGTGGAGGTCCTGATTCTCGATGCGCCACTCGTAGATCACCTGGGGGTCGGCCGGATCAGACAGGTCGACGATGTCCATCCCCTTGCCGCCTTCGGTGCCGTACTGCATGCGGGCCACGTAGGCGTAGGGTCGATCCACTTCCTGCTCGAGCTCCATATCGGCCACACTGAGCTGCGGACCCAGCGGACGATGCCCGATCACCTCGAAGTTGTCGGAGCCGGGTTTCATCGGAGTCCAGGTCGCGGTGCCCTGGGCACTCAATGAGGCAACCGGCCAGAGAACAGCGGCGAGGAACAGCACAAGGTTGCGACGACGCATGCGGCCTCCTTCAGGCGATCAGGTGTGAACCCGAAACCTACCAAAACCCTGGGAAACCCTGCAACCACTGGGGGCCCTGATGCCCACGTAAAGGCCCCGGACACCGAGGTGCCCGGGGCCTCCGTTCCTCCGCCTGGGCCGGGAAGCCCGAGGCGCTTCGCTCTAGTACATGCCGCCCATGCCGCCCATGCCGCCACCGCCGGGCATCGCAGGTGCCTCTTCCTCGGGCTTCTCTACGACGACGGCTTCGGTGGTCAGCAACAGCCCAGCGATCGAGCTGGCGTTCTGCAGCGCCGACCGAACGACCTTGGTCGGGTCGATCACTCCGGCCTCGACCAGGTCCTCGTACTCGTCGGTCAACGCGTTGTAGCCACTCGCGGCCTTCTTGGCCGTACGCACCCGCTCGACCACGATGGACCCTTCGGCCCCGGCGTTCTCGGCGATCTGCCGAATGGGTGACTCCAGGGCGCGACGCAGGATGTCGATCCCGATCGTCTCGTCCGGATGGCTCACGTCCACCTTGTCGAGCGCCTTCTGCGCACGGAGCAGCGCTACGCCGCCACCGGGCACGATGCCTTCCTCGACCGCCGCACGTGTGGCGTGGAGGGCGTCCTCGACCAAGGCCTTCTTCTCCTTCATCTCGGTCTCGGTGGCCGCACCCACGTTGATGACCGCCACACCACCGGCCAGCTTGGCCAGTCGCTCCTGCAGCTTCTCGCGGTCGTAGTCCGACGTGGACTTGTCGATAGCGACGCGGATCTCGTCGATGCGACCCTTGATCTTCCCGGCCTCACCGGCGCCGTCGATGACGGTGGTGTTGTCCTTGTCGATCACGATGCGCTTCGCGCCACCCATGTCGTTGGCGACGGCGTTCTCGAGCTTGAAGCCCACTTCCTCGGAGATCACCTGCCCGCCGGTCAACACTGCGATGTCCTGCAGCATGGCCTTGCGACGGTCACCGAAGCCGGGCGCCTTCACGGCACAGACCTTCAGCGTGCCGCGGAGCTTGTTGACTACGAGCGTAGCGAGCGCCTCACCCTCCACGTCCTCCGCAATGATCAGGAGTGGCTTGCCCATCTGGGCAACCTTCTCGAGGATCGGGAGGAGATCCTTCATGGAGGAGACCTTCTTGTCGTGAATGAGGATCATGGGATCCTCGAGCACTGCTTCCATCCGCTCCGGATCGGTCACGAAGTAGGGGGAGAGGTACCCACGATCGAACTGCATTCCCTCGACGGTGTCGAGTTCGGTCTCGAGGCCACGCGCCTCCTCGACCGTGATGACGCCGTCTTTCCCGACCTTGTCCATCGCTTCGGCGATGAGCTCGCCAATCTCGGAGTTGTTGTTGGCGGAGATAGCGCCGACCTGGGCGATCTCCTTCTTGCCCTTGGTCGCCGTGGAGAGCTTCTGCAACTCGCCCACGATGGCGTCCACACCCTTGTCGATGCCACGACGGATGCCCATGGGGTTGGAACCGGCGGTGACGTTCTTCAGGCCCTCGCCGAAGATCGCCTGCGCCAGCACGGTCGCGGTGGTGGTGCCGTCCCCGGCCACGTCGGATGTCTTGGTGGCCACTTCCTTGACCATCTGGGCGCCCATGTTCTCGACCGGATCTTCCAGCTCGATCTCCTTGGCGACCGAGACACCATCCTTGGTGACGGTCGGCGAGCCGAACTTGCGGTCCAACACGACGTTTCGGCCTTTGGGGCCGAGGGTCACACTGACCGCTCGGGCCAGTTTGTCTACACCCGCCTTCAACCGCGCGCGGGCCTCGACGTCGAATCCTAGCTCTTTCGAAGCCATTGTCTCGTTGTCTCCTGATGAACTCCGGACCCCAGGGGGGCCCGGCAGTGATTGAGTGTCTTCTTTAGCGTGTCGTTACTTGATGATCGCGAGGATGTCCGACTCGCGAAGAATCAGCCACTGCTCACCTTCCACCGTGACTTCGGTCCCGGAGTACTTCCCGTAGAGGACCTTGTCACCCTCGGCGACGTCCGGGGCCAGACGCTTGCCCTCGTCAGAGAGCTTACCGGGTCCGATTGCTACGACCTCGCCCTGCTGCGGCTTCTCTTTGGCCGTGTCCGGGATGTAGAGACCGCCGCGCATTTCTTCGGTCTCTTCTAGAGGCTTGACGACCACGCGATCTGCCAGGGGCGTGATCTTGGTCGCCGCTTTGGTTTTTGCCATGGATGGCTCCTCCGGTTGGATGAAACCAGGTTGAGTCCGAGCGCCCCCCGACGGACCGAATCGGCGTCGTTAGCACTCGATCGAGTTGAGTGCTAAAAGCTATGCGAGAGACGGGAGAGGTCAATAGGGTGGTGACCTGCTAGAGTGGTAGGGTATGGATCCATCCGAACCATCCGAAAAGGCGCGCCGAGCTGAGCTGCTGCGAATCGCCAGCCGCACGTTCGCAGTGGGCATCGAGCGGCTCCCCGGAGGGCTCCACGAGGCGGTCGAGACCGCCTACCTGCTGCTCCGGGTCTCCGACTACCTGGAGGACAGCGAGACCCTCCCGACGGCCCGGAAGGTGGCGCTCCTCCACCATTGGGCGGGGGTCTTGGATGGCGCCGCGCCGGTCCAGAGCCTGATAGACGATCTGGGGCCGCTCCACGAGGACACCCCCGACGCCCAGGTGGCCGCCGAAGCGCCCCTCGTACTGAGGGGCCTTCACGACCTGCCCCCCAAACACCGCGCCATCGTCACCCGACACGTGGCCGACACCACGCGGGGGATGGCCCACTGGGCGGAGCGGGGGGCGGATTTTCAGACCGAGTCGGACCTGGACGACTATATGCACGAGGTGGCCGGTCGGGTGGGTTGGCTCCTTACCGACCTCTTCCTGGACCGCTACTCGGGATTGGGCTCCAAGAGGGACCGCCTGCTCGAGCTGGGACGCTCGTTCGGACTGGGCCTGCAGACCGTCAACGTGGTTCGAGGCCTCCATGAGGACCACACGCGTGGATGGCTGTTCATTCCCAAGACGTTCCTGGACCAGGCAGGGGTGCGGGGGCGTGAGCTGTTCGATGCCGATGCTGGCGCTCAGGCCACCGACGTCCTGAACCAGCTTGTCACCAAGGCGGATCGTCACCTGGCCGACGCGCTGGAGTACACGACCCTCCTCCCCCGACGTGCCCTCGGAGTCCGCGTGTTCTGCGCGCTCCCTCTGTTTTTCGCGGTCCGCACCCTGGCGCTGAGCCGGGCCAACCCCGACGTCTTCCACACAGAGGTCAAGATGGAGCGACCCGAGGTGCTGCGTATCGTCCGGGACGCCCGCCTGAGGGCGTGGTCCAACCGATGGGTCCGAAACGAGTACGAACGACAGCGGAGGTAGCGTTACCCTCCCTCGGCGAGCTCCTCGCCCGCAATCGCCAGCCCTATCAGCGTCAGGTAAGGCTCGATGGTCTCCACTTCCGCACAGTGGGGCGCAACCACGTTGGCAAGGCCACCCGTGGCCACGACGAACGCGTCCGGGCGCCCCCACTCCTCCTTGATGCGCCGGACTATCCCGTCGACACCGTCCACGGCCATGAAGAACACGCCACTTCGCATGCACTCTTCCGTACGGCGCCCCATCACCCGAGCCGGGAGGGACAGGTCGATCCGAGGGAGCTTGGCCGTACGCTGCGAAAACCACTCGAGTCCCACCGTGACCCCGGGTGCAATGACGCCGCCTACGAACGTCGCGTCGGCCGTGATGCAGTCGAACGTGGTCGCCGTACCCAGGTCCACCACGACGGTGTCCCGTTTGTAGAGACGTGCCGCGGCCAAAGTGTTCACGATTCGGTCGGCACCCACGGAGAGGGGCTCATCCACGTCGACCGTGACCGAGAGGGGCGAGCTCGCGTCGACCACTTGCACGGTTCCCGGCGCGAGCGTCTCGAGCGCCGGTACCAGCACGGAGGTCACCGCCGGCACTACCGACCCGACCGTGGCCCGCTGAATGGTGTGGGGACCGTAGCCAGCCTCGTCCAGCAACTCGCGTAGCAGCATCCTGAACTCGTCAGGCGTACGGGGCAGCGCGGTACTGATGCGCCACTGGGCCAGGAGCTTCCGTTGGCCGACCCGCATCAAGCCGACCACGCTGTCCGTGTTCCCCACGTCGATGACCAGGTGCATCCGTTAGCGCCCCCCCAAGCCGGGAAAGGCCGCTTCCCGAAGCCGTACGCTTCCCGAGGCCACAGTCACGGTGGTGCGTCCTTCTTGCCCCACCAGCAGTGCCCCGCGCGCGTCAATGCCCCTGGCGACCCCGGCAGTCCCACCGCTGCAGACGACCCACTGGTTCAACAGGGCATCCCGCGCACGCCACTCGGACTGCCATGCGGGCCTATCCGCAGTCCACCACGATCGAAGCTGGGCCAGTATGTAACCCGCGACTGTCGCCCGAGCGGGTACTCGTTCGGGTTCCCCCACCGTCAGCGCCAGCGAGGTGGCGGAGTCACGAAGAGATAGGGGGAAGTCGTCGGTGGCCTGCGAGACGTTGAGGCCGATTCCCAACACCACCCGCTCTGTGCCCACGCCCTCGCACAGCACGCCTCCCACCTTGCGCATTCCCAACCACACATCGTTGGGCCACTTCAACCCACACGACAGGGTCGGCAAAGCGCGTTCCACCCCCATGGCCACTGCCAGACCGACGCGGAGCGGCAGCCCGTCTTCGATAGGCAGCGCCGGTGCCACCACCGACATGAGGACGCTGCTCGCGGGCGCGGCCTCCCAGGAACGACCGCTCCTTCCCCGCCCGGTTGTCTGGTGGTCTGCCAACACCACAGCCCAGGCCGGGGCTCCATTCTCCACCCAGGTCCGGGCGACCTCGTTGGTGGATGTCGTTTCGGCGTAGGCTCGCACCGAGGGGACGTCCCAACGGGTGGTTAGTTCCGCCACCGATTCGCCGTCCCACACCTCGATGGACGTCATAGGTCCACCATGCGCATCGAAAGGTCGGCCACGGGCGCCGAATGCGTCAGTGCCCCCACGCTGACGTAGTCCACACCCGTCTCGGCAATCGCTCTGACGGTGGCCAAGCTCACGTTTCCAGAGGCCTCGGTTTCGATGCGAGGGCCGGGGTTGGCGCGGACCCTCCGAACACACTCGCGCAGCGTCTCCACGGTCATGTTGTCGAGGAGTACCCGGTCCACCCCGAGCGGCAGCACTCGGATCAGCTCGGCGACCGACGTCACCTCGACCTCCACCGGCAGGCCCGCCGAGTTGGCGTGCTTCACTCTCGCAACGGCCGCCTCGATACCGCCGGCTGCTTTGATGTGATTGTCCTTGACCATCACCATGTCGTAGAGCCCGTGGCGATGGTTGTGGCCGCCGCCATCCGCCACCGCCTGCTTCTCGAGCGTACGGAACGCGGGGGTCGTCTTGCGGGTGTCCAAGATCCGCGCTTCGGTACCCGCAACCGCCGCGGAGAAGCTGTTGGCCATGGTGGCGATCCCCGACAGGCGGCCCAGAAAGTTCAGCGCGGTGCGCTCACCGGTGAGCAGCCCACGGGCCGGGCCCGCGACCTCCATGACCACCTCGCCTACGGGGACACGTTGGCCGTCCTCCGCCCGCGCCTCACAACGGATGGCCGGATCGAGCGTCGTAAATGCCAACGCCGCCACCCCGGTACCGGACACCACCAGGGGTTGCTTCGCAACGATGTGAGCCCGGCCTTCGTGCTCAGCAGGCACGGTCCAGAGGGTCGTGAAGTCGCCCTCCCCCACGTCCTCCAGTAGTGCCAGTTCCACAAGGTGTCGGACACTCACCGCATCATCCTCGCAACCTCAGGTAGATCAGGAACAGAGCGGCCACCGGCCACAGGTAGAACGCGAACTGATAAAAGGAGCGTTTGTCCAGTAGCGCTACGAAGCTCCGGATGGCCAGCACGCCGGTCACGGCCGCCGCGATGCCGCCCACGATCAACGGCTGCAGCGCGAGATCCCCTGACTCCAGGATCTCCGGCGCCTTGAGAATCGCTGCGCCCGAGATCGCCGGAATCGACATCAGGAACGAGAACGCCGCCGCCTCCTTGGGGTCGACTTTCGACCAGAGGCCGGTGACCACCGTGGTCCCCGAGCGGGAAATCCCGGGGATCAGAGCGAAGGCCTGGGCGAGTCCCATCGCGGTGGCGGTCTGAAACGTGGGTGCGTCGGACGGGTCGCGCGCCAGCGCCCGTCGGGTGCTCCACAAGAGGCCGCCCGTCACTGCGAAGGCGACGGCCACGGTCCAAGGCGCGTCGAAGAGCGCACTGATGCGGTCCTCGAACCCCAGCCCAACCACTGCGGCGGGGATCGTCGCGATGACCAGCATCCCCACGTAGGCCCATGCCGAACGGACTCCCTTGAGGGCGTCCCCTAAGAGGCGTAGCAGTCGCTCCCGGTAGACGACGACCACGGACAACAGGGTGGCGACATGAACGGCAATCTCGAAGCCGACGCCCGGCGCGTTGATCCCCAGCAACTCCTGGCCCACCACCAGGTGCCCCGAACTCGAGACCGGCAGGAACTCTGTCGCACCCTGGACGATCCCCAGGATCAATGCCTCCCATACGCTCACGTCGATCCTACGAGTTCTTCGTACAGCCGCTCATACTGGGGAACGACCCGCTCGCTGGAGTAGCGCGTCCGCGCCACGTCGATGCCGGCCTGGCGCATGCGGGAGCGTCTCTCCGCGTCGGAGAGAAGGGACAGGGTCGCGTCCGCCATGCCCTCCACATCGCCCAGCGCCAACAGGTGCCCGGTCTCCCCCTCGTCGATCAGCTCCGGCAGGCCTCCTACTCGGGTGGCCACGACCGGCGCGCCGCTCGCCATGGCCTCCAGCGCGGCCAGTCCGAACGATTCCGTTTCGCTGGGAAGCAAGAACACGTCCGAGCACGACAACAGCTCGTGGATCGACGCATGTTTCCCCAAGAACACCACGTGATCACCGACACCGATCTCCGTAGCGCGTAGCTCGGCCCTCTGTCGCTCCGGACCGTCCCCGACCATCACCAGCCGTGCCGGTCGCTGCGCGCTCACGCGCGCGAATACGTCGATCACGTCATGCACGCGCTTCACCGGCCGGAAGTTCGACACATGCATCAGGATGGCCTCTCCCCCGGGGGCCAGGCTCGCCCGATGACAGGGCTGGTGGTCGGGGTGGAAGATGTCCGGATCGATGAAGTTGGGGATGACCCGGATCTGGTCCATGGGGACACCGAAGTGAGTCACCGTCTCGGAACGAAGGAACTCGGACACGGCGGTGAGGCCGTCGGAATGCGTGATCGAGAACTGGGTGATCCGATTGTAAGCGGGTTGCATCCCGACAAGTGTGATGTCGGTACCATGGAGCGTGGTGAGGATGCGTGGCCCGGATTCCCCCATCATTTGCCGCGCCAACCAAGCAGAGCTGGCGTGGGGAATCGCGTAGTGAGAGTGGATCAGGTCCAGTTCGAACCGCGTGGCGATATCCTGCAGCGAAACCGCCAGCGCCAGTGAGTACGGAGGATACTCGAACAGCGGATAATCCGCGATCTCCACTTCGTGGAAGAACAGTCGCTCATGAAAGGCGCTGAGTCGAAACGGAAGCGCATACGAGATGATGTGCACCTCGTGACCGCGATCGGCCAACTTGATGCCCAACTCCGTCGCGAGCGCGCCCGAGCCTCCATACGTGGGGTAGCAACTGATTCCAACCTTCAAGAAGCCCGCTCCTTCGTGATGGCGCCTACCACTCGCGATACCTGTTCGGGGAGTGGAAGCGTGGCGTCCACCTGGACCGGATCAGGGTCTAGCTGATGTCGGAACCAGGTCAACTGCCTGCGTGCATACTGACGCGTCTGTGCCTTCATGGCCGCCAGCGCATCCTCGAGCTCGCGGTCTTCGAACAACACGTCCCACATCTCTCGATATCCGGTGCCCGACAGGCCCGGGTCCTCCCGCTTGTACCCAGCCTCTTGCAAACCCCGCACCTCGTCTAGAAACCCCCGCGCCATCATGCCGTCCACCCGTTGGTGGATGCGGCGATCCAGCTCTTCGCGTGCGACGTCCAGCAACACCGTCGTCACGCGCAGCGACGGTTCCGGAACCGCAGCCACCCGGTGCCACTCGCTGAGGGGGCGACCCGTCAGGAGTGGGACTTCGATGGCCCGCTGGACCCGCTGCCTCCCCCCCGCAATGGCCACCGGCGCCCGCTCGGCATCCAGCCGTTGCACCCAACGCGACAGTTCCGCCCCATCGAGGCCGTTCAGCCAAACCCGCAACCTCTCCCGCCGCCCCTCATCCATGGAGGGCTCGTCGAAGATCGGGGAAAGCAGCGCCTTCAGGAAGAAGCCGGTCCCCCCGGCCAAGATGGGGAGGCGGCCGCGAGCGACCACTTGCTGAATCCAGACCTTGGCTTCACGACCGAAGCGACCTGCGCTGTAGCGCTCGTCGGGATTCACCAGGTCCAGGCCATGGTGCGGGACGGCGGCCCGTTCGGAGAGCCCCACCTTGTCGGTCCCGATGTCCAGGCCCCGGTACACCTGCCTGGAATCCATGGAGATGACCTCGCCGTCCAGCGCCTTGGCGACCGCCACCGACAGTGAGGTCTTGCCCGTAGTGGTGGCCCCCACGATGACCAGCACCCGGGGCGAAGTGCCGTCCGCTTCCCCGTTGCGGGTCACGTCCGACCGAAACGTCGACCCAACTCGGCCGACGACAGACGCACGACGGTGGGCCGTCCATGCACGTCGTGGTGTGGCAGCTCGGTGGCGAAGAGTTGGTCGATCAACTCACGCATCTCCCGGACCTCGAGCGCTTGGCCGGCCTTGATGGCCCCCTTGCACGCGAACGTCATCGCAATCCGTTCGTGCTGGTTGTGTGCGGCCCTGACCAACTCGGAACCTTCCGTCAGTTCCCGGATCATTTCGCGCAGGCAGCGCTCGGCATCGAAATAGGGGTGCGGGTTCGGCACCGAGTGAACGATGACGGTGTCGCCGCCGAACCCCTCCACCTCGAAGCCGGCCTTCGCCAGTAGGCCAGCCAGTGACTGCACCTGCTCGGCCTCCAACGGCGTAAGGCGAAGGGTGAGTGGGAACAGGAGCTTCTGTGACACCTCCCCCGTCCCGGCGAATGCATCCATGATGCGCTGGAAGAGCACCCGCTCGTGCGCCGAGTGCTGATCGATGATCAGGACCTCGTCGCGCATCTCCAGGAATATGTACGTATTGAGGGCCTGCCAGACGTGCGCTGACCGACCGGGCACCGGGGGCGGAGCCGAGGGCCCCGCGCGATCGGTGTCGGCAGCCTCCGGCGAGCCTTCGGAGACGAAGAGGCCGATTTGTTCTCGCACCTGACGGGGCGCGGTTCCGGGCTTCTCGTCCGCTGTCGGGTAGGCGGATCCCGTCGCTTCAGGCACGCGCTCAGGAGACGCCACCCCCTCGGGAGCAATCGCATCCCCAATCACGGCGGCACTCGCGTGCGTAGCGAGCCCCGACCGCACTGCTTCCTCCACGAGCGCTTCCACTTTCGCGGCGTCTCGGAAGCGCACTTCCAGCTTGGAGGGATGTACGTTGACGTCGACCTGCCCGCCCGGCATCTCCAGGAAGAGGAAGAGCCAAGGCCGGACGCCTTGGGCGATGGTGGTGCGGAACCCCCTGTCCGCCGCTCGTGTCAGCGCTCGATCGCGGATGGGCCTCCCGTTCACGAAGAGGTGGACCCGGCGAAAGCCGGGCCTGGCCAGGTCTGGACGTTGGATCAGGCCCTTTACCTCATAGCCACCGTCCGTTCCTTGGATCGGTAGGAGGCCCGAGGCAACGTCGCCGCCCCAGAGTGCCGCGAGTCGCTGTGGGAGCTGGGCGCTAGCCGGCGCATGGATCAGGGACCGGTCGCCGGAGACGACCTCGATCTCGACGGCGGTGTTCACCAGCACCAGCGGCGTCAACGCGTCCGTCACTGCACGCGTCTCAGCCGAGGCGGACTTGAGAAACTTGGCGCGAGCCGGTGCATTGAAGAACAGGCGCCGGACCTCGACCGTGGTGCCGCGCTGCCTGGCCACGTCCGAGACATCGATGATGCGACCGCCGCGACCCACAATGCGGGTCCCCACCGCGTCGGCAGAGTCCGATGTCTCCAGGACCATATCCGCCACCGACAGGATCGAGGGCAACGCTTCGCCCCGGAATCCGAAGGTCCTCACAGCGACGAGGTCACTGGCCTGAACGATCTTGCTGGTCGCGTGCCGATCCAGGGACAGCAGCGCGTCCTCCCGATTCATACCCCAGCCGTCGTCGCTCACGCGGATCCGCTGCTTTCCACCGCCGGCGAGCTCGATTCTGATCTTGCGGGCGTCTGCGTCGAGCGCGTTTTCTACCAACTCTTTCACTACCGACGCTGGGCGCTCGACGACCTCACCCGCTGCAATCTGACTCGCAACGGCGTCGGCCAAGACCCGGATTTGGGGCGAAGGGGAAGCAGTCCGTGACACTAGGCCGTCGCCCCAGTCGCAGGGAGGCCAAAGAGCCGAGCTGCGTTCTCCGAGGTCGTCACAGCCAGGGTGTCGGCGTCCATGCCCACCAGCGCAGCGATCCGCTTCTGCGAGTGAACCATGAAAGCCGGCTCGTTCCTCCGCCCACGCATGGGCACGGGCGCCAGGTAAGGCGCATCAGTCTCCAGCAGGAGCCGGTCGGTAGGCACCCGTTGCAGTAGGGCCTGGGCGTCGAAGTTCTTGAACGTGGCGATGCCTCCGTACCCGATGTACCACCCTGCCTCGAGCGCGAGGTCCAAAAGGCGCGCCCCACCGGTGAAGCAGTGGAGCACCCCGAGCACTCCTCGCTTTGCTGCGTCGGACACAACCTCTCCGGTATGATCGTCAGCTTCGCGGGAATGCACGACCAGCGGGAGGCCGTGCGCTTCGGCCAAGTCCACGTGCAACTCGAACCAGCGTCGTTGGAGTCGGCGTGGGGCGTGGTCGTAGTGGTAGTCGAGGCCCGTCTCCCCCACCGCCACGACCGGAGCCCCCGACCCGATCTGTACTCGGAGGCGAGGGACGTCTCCTTCCAGGTCCGCCGCCCCGACTTCGTGGGGATGGATGCCCGCCGTGGCCCACACGTCTGGGGTCGTCTCCGCGAGCGCCTGGGCTCGCGCTCCGTCGGCCACCGACGAAGCGATGCTCACCACCCGACGGACGCCCGCGGCGCGAGCCCGCTCGAGGACCGCCTCCACGTCCTCGATGAGGCCCTCGGCGGTCAGATGGCAGTGGCTGTCCGTCAGCACGGGTACAGCAGACTATACTCCCGCGGGCACCGCGCCCTGACGGGCCTTCTTGCGGTCGCGCTCCCGGGCCCGACGCCGCTTGTCCCGGTCTCCACCGTCGCCCCATCGCTCCTGAATCTCCACGAGTGCGGGGGAGGCCACGAAGATCGAGGAATACGTCCCGATCATTACACCCAGGATGAGTACGAGGGTGAATCCGCTAATCACCGGCCCACCGAGGACCAGCAGCGCCATCAGCACGCCCAAAGTGGTCAGGGAGGTCATGACGGTGCGCGGGAGCGTCTCATTGATCGAGCGGTTGATGAGCTCGACCTGATCCGCCTTGCGAGCGCCCTTCTTGTTGCGGTTCTCCCGGATGCGGTCGAACACCACGATGGTGTCGTTGAGGGAGTACCCGACGATGGTCAGCAACGCTGCCACCGTGGGCAACGCGATCTCGACCCGGAAGAGCGCCAACACGCCCAGCGTGAACATGATGTCGTGCGCTGTGGCGATGACGGCCGCCACCCCGAAACGCCACTCGAACCGGAACGCCAGGTAGATCAACGTGAGCAGGAAGGAGAACAGAATGGCGAACAGCGCCTTCTGCTGAAGCTCAGCCCCGATCTTGGGACCGACCGCTTCGGTACGGACCACCTCGTAGCCGGTGCCCGCGTAGACCGGATCCAAAGACGTGCGCAACGAGGCTTCCACGTCCTCGATATCCCCGTCCTCTGGAAGCGGAACGCGAATCACGAAGTCGCTGTCGCTTCCGAAGCGGGTGATGGTCGCCTGCGCATTCCCCAACGCAGCCCGCAATGCCGCCGCATCCGTCGGTTCACTGAAGCGGACCTCCACCAACGTGCCGCCCGTGAAATCGACGCCGTAGTTCTGCCACGAGCCGAGCGAGACGATGTTCCCAATCATCGCGGCGACACCGATCCCGATGATGATCGCGGAAAACACATAGGCCTTCCGTCGCGCCTGGATGAATTTGAAATGCGCGTTCTTGAAGAATCTCATCGTTGGATCGCGTCCTCAGATGCTGACGGTGGCCGCACCTGACTTCCCGCGCATATAGAGCAGGAAGAATGTGCGAGTGACATAGATGGCGGAGAAGAACGATGCCAAGATCCCGATGGAGAGTGTAACCGCAAATCCGCGCACCGGCCCGGTTCCGAACTGGAACAGAATCAACGCGGTAATCATCGTGGTGACGTTGGCGTCGACGATGGCAGACAGCGCGTGGGCGAAGCCTTCGTCCACGGCTAGACGCGAACTTCGTCCGGCATCCAGCTCCTCTCGAATCCGTTCGAAGATCAGGACGTTGGCGTCCACCGCCATCCCGACCGAGAGAATCATCCCCGCGATCCCAGGCAGGGTCAGCGTGGCGCCGAACCCAGCCAAGCCTCCCAGAACGAGCGTCACGTACACGCCCAGCGCCATGATGGCCAGGATACCCGCGAGTCGGTAGTACCCCACCACCATCAGGATGACCAGGATCACACCGGCAATGCCCGCCAGCTTCCCTTGGGCGACGGAATCCTCGCCGAGAGAGGGACCGACGCGGCGCTCTTCGATCACCTTGAGAGGCGCGGGCAACGCGCCTGCCCGGAGCACCAAGGCCAGGTCGCGAGCCTCCTCCATAGGCGCACCCGCCAAGTCGATCTGACCGCGCTGACCAATGCGATCGTTCACCGTGGGCGCCGATACTACCTCGCCGTCCAACACGATGGCGATCCGGTCGCCGATATGTTCGCCGGTCACTCGGGCAAAGGAGCGACCACCTCGGCGATTGAGGTCGAATATCACGATGGGACGGGAGTATTGCGGATCACGGTTGGCGACGGCGTCGTCGAGCATGTCTCCGGTCAAGAACGCGTCGTTCTCGAGAACGTAGAGCTCGTAGTACGTCTGCGTGCCCACCGCGATCGGTTGCCATCCCCACTGCAGAGAGACGTTGCGGGGAAGGGCGCGTTGCACCTGTTCCAAGGCCAAGAACTCACGCGCCACCTCCATGTCGGCGCCCTCGACCAAGTAGGTACCCGGCTGGTCTCCGCGCGCCAGGAGTGACGTGAACGGACGGAGGTTGGGCGCCTGTTCCTCTTCGGCCACCTCCTCTTCCGCGACCGCAGTCGTGTCGGTGGCCTCGGCATCCGTGGAGTCACCACCGAAGATCAACTGCTCAATGCTCGACGGCTGGTCCTCCACTGCCCGACCCATCTCACGCAGGCGCTCCTCGCCCAGGTTGGCAACGATGACCCTGTCGATCCGCGGGAGCGCCGACTCCATTTCGTTGGTAGGCAACACCAGCTTCCACTCAAGGAAAGCCGACTGCTGGATCAACTCCTTGGCTCGATTCTCGTCGGTGATGCCCGCCAGCTCCACCACGAGGCGTTCCTGACCCACTCGCTGAATCAGCGGCTCCTCGACGCCGAACTCGTCGATACGGGTGCGGATGATGCGCTCCGCCCGCTCGATCAGGTCCGCCTTGGCCTCACTGGAAAGCGTGCCGTTGGGATCATCCACCTCCAGGGCCAGGTGCATGCCTCCCTGCAGATCCAAGCCAAGCTTGAGGCCCCGGGAGTACAGGTAACCAATCGCGATGGCCAACGCCGCCGCGATCACCAAAATGCGTCCTTGTAGCGAACTGAACATGAAGTCCCCGCCTGGCGCGGTCCGCCCTGGAACGGAGCCGCGACGAGATTCGCAGTGAGTTGACGGTCAGGAGGTTCAAACCCGACCTGGGACGGAAGGTCCCCTGGCCAGAGCCGTCAAAAGTCGCGGGCGGGGCCTAGCCGTGTCAACGCAAGGGACCTGGGGTTAGAGCGCGGCCCGACGGAGCACGGCCTTCACGCGGGCCAGGAAGCGGCCGGCATCCGCGGTTTTGTGGACATAGTCGTCCGCCCCGGCCTCCAGCAGCTCCGCTTCGAGCCCCTCGTCGCCCTCTCCGGTCCGAATCAGGACCGGGATGTGCCGGGTGTCCTTGGAGCCGCGGATGCGCTCCAGCGCTTCCCTGCCTTCGAGCCGGGGCATGGTAAGATCGAGCACCACCAGCGAGTAATTGGGATCCGCCTTGAGAGTATCCAAGGCCTGTTGTCCGTCCTCGGCCTCGGTGATCTCCGCTCCGATCCCCTCCAGGAGGGCTCGCATCATCGTGCGATCCGACTCCTCGTCATCCACCAACAGGACCCGGGGTGGGACCTCTTCCTCCTCCCCAGCCTCCTCCTGGAGCTGTCCGAGCACGCGCTCGACTTCCTCGAGGGTGGTGATCCCGGCCTCTACCCAGTCGAGCGCCACGGTACGCATGGGCCGCATACCGCTCTGCACGGCGAGGTGGGTCAGCGTCGCCTGTCCCTTCCGGAGCTCGATGGCCTCCTGGGCGCGGTGTCCGACGCTCATCACCTCGAGGACCGGGATGCGGCCCCGATAGCCGGTGTTTCCACAGTGGGAGCACCCCACCGCCCGCACCTTCCCACCAACGCCGAAACGCGTGGCGAGGATGCGGTCCTCCTCGGTCAGATTCTCTGGCGTCAGCTCCAGCGCGCACGAGTCACACACCTTCCGCAGGAGGCGCTGCGCAACACACCCTCGCACTGAGCTTCCAATGGTGGAGTAGTCGAGCCCCAGGTCGGCCAGCCGAGTGATGGCGCCGACCGCGTCGTTGGCGTGGACCGTGGCCAACACCAGGTGGCCGGTCAGGGCGGCCTGGGCGGCCACTTCGGCAGTTTCACGGTCCCGGATTTCACCCACCAGAATGATGTCAGGGTCCTGGCGTAGGATCGCGCGCAGAGCACCCGCAAACGTCACGCCCTGTTTCACCTCGACCTGCGTCTGGGTGATGGCACCCAGCTCGTATTCGATCGGGTCCTCCACCGTCATGATGTTCACGGTACCCTGGGCCAGTTCCCGCAGCACCCCGTACAGCGTCGTGGTCTTGCCCGAACCGGTCGGTCCGGTCACCACGACGATCCCGTCCCGGAGGTTCATCAGCCCCCGCAGACGCAGCAACTCCTGTTCGGGAAGTTCGAGATCCTCGAGCGTGAAGAGCTTGTTCGAGTCCAGGATCCGGAGCACACACTTCTCGGCGCCACCGGCGGGCAGCGTCGAGACGCGTAGGTCATAGACCTGATTCTGAATCTGGACACGTGCTTTGCCGTCCTGGGGACGCAGGCGATCCGCAATGTCGAGTTTCGAGAGGATCTTGATACGGGAGATGACCCGGTTCAGCGGGGCCATCGGAAGGTCCATGTGCTTCCTCAACACGCCATCCACCCGATACCGCACCGCACCGATCTTCCTTCCAGGCTCGATGTGGATGTCGCTGGCGCCGGCCACGATGCCGTCGCGTAGGATGAGGTTGGCCAGCTTCACCACCGGCGTGGCCGCCGCGTCCTCCTCCGAGATCAACTCCGGGCCGGCGTCCTCGAGCACGCGGACCGCGTCTACGCTCTCGTCGTCGATCGTGCCCAGAATCCCTTCGACCGCTTGGTTGGGAGAATAGCGCTGGTCGATGGCATCCTGGATGTCCGCAGGAGGGGCGATGCGGAAGACAGGCGTCCGCCCCGATCTGAACCCGAGCAGCCTCTCCGCCTCCACGTCGGTGGGGTCGGCCGTTGCGACCATGAGATGCCGATCGGTCTCCTGCAGTGGGAGCACCAGGTGCCGGCGAATGAGCGGCTCCGGCACCAGACTGGATGCGTGGGGCTCGGCACTGTGGAGGTCCGCGGTCTCGAGTCGGAAGTACTCCGCCACATGCCCGGCCAGCTCGTCGTCGGAGAGCCCCAACTGTCGGGTGACCACGCGCCAAGCCTCGGGCGCGGGGACCGAGGGCGCGATATCCAAGGCCTCCGTGCCGGCGAGTCTTTCTCGCCGAACGACCCGGAGTAGCCAATGCCCGTCGTTCAAAGTCGTGTTCAGGGGAGGCTTGAGTAGACCTTCGCTCGAAAGGTCGGAAACCCCTCGCCTCCGCCGACTTCGACGTCCTTCTGGCGCGTGACCCGACCCAACTCAGACTAACCTGATGAGCAAGTCCAGCGCCACTCCCGAGACTAGCGCCTCAGGATCTCCTCGAAGAGGTCCAAAACCCTGGGATCGTCCATCTGAGCCAGCCAGAAGAACGCGGAGGATCTGACCTCTGGGTGCGCATCCGACAGGGCGATATCCCGCAATATCGGGAACGCCTCATCCCCTTCTCTCTGGGAAATGGCAAAGACCGCGGCCTCCCGCACCTCCAGGTCGGGATCGTCTGCCACGAGCCCGCGGAGCCCCTCGAGTGCCCGGTCGGTGGCCGCCTGACCCAGCCAGAACACCGCACTGGTGCGCACTTTCTGGGGCCGAGCCGTGTCCCGTGCAAGCCCGAGCAGCCGGTCTCCCAGCTCCACGTCGCGAGCCATCACGGCGGCGCCCAACGCTCGCTCCGCCAGGCGCGGGTCGGCCCCCTCCGCCAAGCCCATGAGGAAGTCGGCGGCCTCGGAGGGGGGGACGTCTCCAAGGTCCTCCCCGCTACGCCTGCCCTCGAAGCCCCCGACCTGGGCCCTTAGGCGCATGGGCTCCCCGTCCTCCACCTCCATCCATACCCAAGCCGGACCACCCACGCAGCCGGGCCGCATGCGCCAGTCCTCATTGTCCGTGTAGCTCCAGCCCTGGGAACCGTTCCCGCAACGATAGATCCCGGGCCTGGTGGCGAATTGGAAGAGCACACCGCCTTCGACCGCAGCCACTCGCCGCGCCAAGTCCTGTCCCAGTGCAGGGGTGGTCATGACCGCAGTCCCGAGGAGTACTCCCAGAGCGGCGCCCACAACACCTCGCCCCCTCATCGACGAATGATCTCGAGGAGGAACGCTGGGATCCGCTCGTCATCCATCTGCCCAAGCCAGAAGACGGCCTGCCCGCGCACCTCGGAGTCGTCGGATGAGCGCGCGATTTCCATGAGCGCGTCCACGGCTCCGGTGCCGCCCTGCTGACTCAAGCCGAAAATGACGGCCTCTTGTACCTCGCGGTCGTTCGACGACCGATACACCTCCATCAGCGTGCCCGCGGGAACGCCAGACTGGCCTGCCCAGAAGAGGGCCGTCTTGCGGAGCTCACTGTCCTGGCTCTCGTCGAGGGCCACATCCAGCACGAAACGATCGGCTTCGGCATCGTCGGATTGGGAGATGGCGAACAGGATGGACTCCTTCACTTCCGCGTCGTCCACGTCCGCGAAGATGTCGGTCAGGAACCCGACCGACTCGCTCCCGCCGTGCTGGCCAAGCCAGAAGATGGCATGACCCCGCAGGTCCGCAGATGCGTCGGGGCGGCGCGCGTAGTCCATGAGGATTCTCGCCGTCCTCGGATCATTGTGTTGGGAGAGCGCGAAGATGGCGTGCTCCACCACTTCGGGGTCGGTGGACTCCTCGAGCATCCCCACCAGGGCGTCCACGGCCTCGGGACTGTCGACCTGTCCCAGCCAGAACACGGCCTGCCCTCTCACTTCGGGGTCGGGATCCGGATTGCGGTAGGCGAGGTCCAGCAGAAGATCGACGGTCTCGTCGTCCGCGTTTTGGGCGAGGATGAAGATCGCTTGGGCACGAAGCTCCGCGCTGCAGGCATCCCGACTCGCCAGTACTTCTTCGAGGATGGGCCGCGCCCGATCCGCATCCATGTTGAGGAGCGCGGAAAGCGCGGACGCTCTCAGCTCTGCGTCTTCACTGTCGCAGGCGACCTGAGCGTTGCGGTTGACAGCGGCCCGAGACTCCGCGTCGCCCAGCCGGGCGAGTTCGGCCTGCACCCGCCCTCGGAGGGCGCGCGCGTCGGACTCGGTTTCAGCGTCCTTGAAGTCGGCGGCCTGTCGCTCGAGGAGCTCCAAAGCCCTTCTGTACGCAGACCGGGCTGACGCCCCGTCCGCATCTTGCCCGACCCGGTATTCGGCGAAGGCTTGGTAGTAGTACGAATCCGGGCCGAAGGGAGAGTTCGGATAGCGTTCCCGCAGTTGCCGGAAGCGTGCCGCAGCCTCGCGGTAGTCTCTCTGATTCAGCGCGTTGCGCCCTTGGCGATAAAGCTCTTCGCCCTCGACCTCCTGCGACCACCCGTACTCTGGAAACCGGACCTCCAGAGGTGCGATGGGGCCCACCGGTGCCGCCCCCTGGCCAACCACCGGGGCGACCGGAGGCAGTTGTGCGGAGGCATCCAACGCTGCCACGAGCACTCCGCTAGCGACGCATGCCCCTCTGAGCAACCCTCGGAGCGGGGTACGCATTCTCTTGGTTCTCCCTGTATTCGTCATCTGCCTCATCATCCTCGTCATCCTCATAGTTCGTCCGTGCTGAGCACGGGCGGTACGATCTCGCGAATCCGGGGAAGGACCGCCTGGTCCTCCAATCCGCGATTTAGCTGTTCTAACTCGAGCTGCTCCTGCGGTCTCCCCCGATCCCCTGCCAGTTGGACGACCTGGGCCAGAATCAGCTCCAGATCTTCCAGTAGGCGGCGAAGCTCGGCGTCGTCTGACACAGATGTGTCCAGCAACAGGCGGGTATCGGTGAGTAGCCGTTTCCCCCAGTGGGCCACTTCAGGCGCACCCACGGTATCGAAGCGCTCTAGGAAGCCGGCAGTTTGCACCAAGTGCTGGTACGCCGCGAAACGGAGCACCGGAGCGCCCTCTTCGGCGGGAATGAGCGGAAGCGACTCGGGGTCGGAGGCGTTAGGGGTGCCCTCAGCGATCTGCTCCGGAGCGGGCGCGGCAATCCAACGTCCCAGTCCGATCCCACCCAGCGCCAGGACCAATCCTGCAGCCACCGCGGCCCAAGGTGCCACTGCCCAGCGACGCGGCGAGGACGCCAAGCGGGGTTCCAACGCCTCCCACATCGAAGCTGCGGGGGGAGCCGGGGGGTCGTTGTAGTGGGCCTTGGCCGTATCGATGAGGTGCTGCAGGTCCTCGTCGAGCTTCGGATCGTGGTCGTTCATGTCACATACTCCTTCGCTGCTTCTCCCAGCAGGCCACGCAGGCTCGCGCGGGCTCGCGACAGGCGCGCTTTCGAGGTGCCCACCGGAATGCCCAGCGTTCCCGCGATGTCCTTGTGGGGGTACCCCTCCAGGTCATGCATCAGGAACACCGTCCGGTAGATGTCCGGCAGGGCATCGATGGCCTGCCCGATCCGAGCCCGCAGGCCCGGATCGGGGGGTGCCTCCGCCTCACCGGTGAGATTGGGCTCCAGGGCCACATGTCTGGTGTGAAGGCGCCTCACCTTCTTGGAGCCATTGATCGCCACCGACACCGTGATGGAGTGCAACCACGTGGAGAACCGAGACTGCCCCCTGAACTGATCCAGCTTCTGGAACGCCCGCACGAACGCGTCTTGGGTGAACTCCTGAGCCATGTGATCGTCTCCACTGATGCGATAGGCGAGGCGGTACACCCGGTCGACGTGCGCATCGTACAGGGCGCGGAACGCGCTTTGATCGCCGGATCTGGCCCGCTCGATCAGGAATGCCTCGTCCAGGGTCCTCTCCCTCGTTCCGTCTGGGGTTCTGTCCGCCACCTGCTACGACAACGGGTTGGCGCGAACGGTTGCGCCTGGCCGGCGGGGCCGGGGTAAGAACGGCGTTGGCCCCTCGTACACATGCCGTACTGGATGACTACTGCCGCTGAACGCCATGACCTACCTCAGACGCTGCCTCGCCACCTGGTTGGGCCTGGTTGCCCTTTCTACGCCTCCCCTGACCGCGCAGAACCCCTCGCCCTGCTCGGCTCCCGAGTTTCGCCAGTTCGATTTCTGGATCGGGACCTGGGACGTGACTTCCAATGGGAACGAGGCGGGAAGCAACGTCATCGAGGCGAAGCTAGGGGGGTGCGTGCTCCACGAACATTGGACGGGCGCCAGTGGCAACGTGGGCGAGAGCTTCAACACCTATGACCGCACCACCGGTCAGTGGCATCAGACGTGGGTCGACAACGCCGGTTCGCTGCTGCAACTGGATGGACAGTTCACCGAGGGGGCGATGCAGCTCCAGGGCACGACGCGAGGGCCTGACGGGGGCGAGGTGCTGCAGCGCATCACCTGGAGGCAGGTAGACGGGGACCCCGACCACGTGCGACAGCTCTGGGAGTCCTCCACGGATGGGGGCACCACCTGGACGGTGGCGTTCGACGGGCACTACCGAAGGCGTAGCTAGACCCCTCGGAACCCTGCGCCCTTCACCCCCCCGACGGGCTGGCGATTACTTTGAGGCCATGTCGAACTACCCTTTGGCGCAGCTCCAGAAGCGGCTCGGCGCGCATCGAGTCGAGACGGCGCGCAGTTTGGCCCCCCTCACCACGTTTCGGATCGGCGGGGCGGCAGACCTCTTCTACGAGGCCCGCACCGCGGACGAGTTGGCGATCGCCGTCGACGCGGCCCGAGAGCTTGCGATCCCCTACTTCGTGCTCGGGCGGGGCGCCAACATTCTGGTCGGAGATCGCGGTTTTCGCGGGCTGGTGATCCACAATCGTGTCCGCGGCATCGAGTTTCTCTCAGGCGATCGCGTACGGGCCGGCGCGGGAGTCGACACCTTCCCGGACCTGATCGACGCCACGGTCGCACGGGGATTGGGAGGACTTCACCACTTCGTAGGCATCCCCAGCTCCGTGGGCGGAGCACTCTGGCAGAACCTGCACTTCCTGTCTCCAGCGCCCGAGCGGGATCGCACGGTGTTCATCGAAGAGGTGCTCGAGTCAGCGGACCTCCTCGATGAAGCAGGGCAGCGCCGCACGGTGGACGTGGACTACTTCGAGTTCGGCTACGACGACTCGGTGCTCCACCATCGGGACGACATCGTGTTGACCGCGACCTTTGCTCTGACACAGACACCCGTCGAGGAGCTGAGACGCGTCATGCGCGAGAATCTCGCGTGGCGAGACGAGCGCCATCCCGACCTTTGGCTATACCCCTGCGCGGGTTCGATCTTCCAGAAGATCGAGGGCATCGGCGCGGGTCGGTTGATCGATGAGTGTGGGCTCAAAGGGAAGACGCACGGGGGCGCCGGCATCTTCCACAAGCATGCCAACATCATCGTGAACCTGGGGGGCGCGACCGCGGTGGACGTCCGCAGGCTGATCACTTTGGCTCAGGAGACGGTCAGGAGCGAGCTGGGCTACGAGCTGACTCCCGAGATCCGATTCATCGGAGAGTTCTGAGCAGCCCCGATTCGATGCGATGCCCTTCCCCGTGCACGCATCGTCGGGCCGCGATGCCGGCTGCAGCGAGCATGCGGTCGTCTTGTTCCCGGCCCGCTGCCGAATCGTACGGATCGGCCTCGCCGTGTACGAGAATCACTTCGGGTTCAGACCACCGATGCGCGACGCTGGCGAGGTCCAGGTCGGACGGGAGGCGAGCGCCCCAGAACACAGCTCGATGGATCGTGGCGTCCCCGAAGCTGAGCCAACGAGCCAGGGTGTGTACACCCTGTGAAAACCCAAGCGCGGTGATACGGGGCGCGGGGCCCGTCCGGCAGTAGGCCTGGTGCACACGGTCCAGGTAACGGACGTAGTCGACGATCTCCACCTCCCGGTCCTCGCGCGTCATCCATGTGGCGCCGATCCGGGCGTCTGGACCATGGGAGCCCCCACCCTCGTCCAGGTAGAACCGCGACAGCCCTTCGGGAGCCAGCACCCGGACGCCCTCGGAGACCAACGGCTCGAAGCGCCGCAGGAAGCGACCCGCGAGCTGCCGGTAGCCATGAAGCACTACCCAGACGTCGGAGGCCTTGACGGGCCCCCACATCCACACGCGGGCGGTACGAGTGACCTCGAGGTGCGTCGCCTCGGGTCCCCCACCACTGGCGCCACCGGGCGCACTCATGGAAGCCCGTCGAAGACGGCCGCGTCCGCGAGGCCGGGTAGGCGCAGATCCCGATCGGAGAGAAGCGGCTCGGAGAGCGGCCACTCGATCCCCACGGTCGGGTCGTTCCATCGCAACCCACGCTCCCACTCGGGCGCGTATTCTGCCGTGACCTTGTACGTGAAATCAGCCGTCTCGGAAAGCACGCAGTATCCATGGGCGAACCCTGGAGGGATGTAGAGCATCTGCGGTCGATCCCCGTCCAGCTCCATCCCCACCCATTTTCCGAAGTGCGACGAGTCGCGCCTGAGGTCCACTGCCACATCGAACACGCGCCCGCGGGTGACCCGTACCAGCTTCCCCTGCGCGGCTGGCGGAAGCTGATAGTGCAATCCACGGAGCACCCCCCTTGAGGAGCGCGCATGATTATCCTGGACGAAGCGCAGCGACACCCCCACCTCATCGAAGTGGGACTCTCGATAGGTCTCCATGAAGAACCCGCGCGCGTCGCCGTGACGCCGAAGGCTGATCAGGAGCACATCAGGGATGGTTAGCGCTGTGTACTCCACTAGAAGGTTGCTGACGGAGTAGAGGGGGCCTCGGCCTCTGGGAAGAGGACCACAGGCAGTGGAAAGAGGGGCAGTCGCTTCAACGGGTATCCGTGACGTGGGACGAACCGCCAAGGTAAGCGCCCGCATCGCTGCTCCCAATGCCTTCGTCGATGACGATGCGCTCGAGGGTCCCCCGAAACCGGTGGCCCACCCGCCAGATCAGAAAGACGGCCACTGCCCCCAGTCCGGCCGCCAGTCCCCACCACAATCCCGCCGGCCCTTGGGTGCCCTCCCACCTGGAGAGCGCGATTCCTACGGGCAATCCGACGGCATAGAACCCCATCGCCCCCACCACCATGGGCACGCGCGTATCGCCGATGCCTCGGAGGGCCCCGGACGCGACCACCTGCAGGCCGTCGACAATCTGAAAGACCCCGGCAATCGGAATCAGGGTTACCGCAACGGCCAATACTCGGACGTCGTTCGTGTAGGCGCGCGCCAGTAACTCCGGGACCAACAAGAACAAAAGCGCCGACATGGCCATGAACGCGGTGCTGGCCAACAGACCGGAAGTGGCCGCGCGCCGCGCACCGTCGGGGTCTCCCCGCCCCACTGCCCTGCCGACCAGCACGGCCGTCGCCTGCGATACGCCCAGGGGAACCATGAACGTCAAGGCCGCCATGTTGAGCGCGATTTGATGAGAGGCGATGGCGAGCGTGCCCAAGCCCCCCATGAGCAGGCCGGTGATGGCGAACGCACCGTACTCGAAGCCCATGTGAAGGCCAATGGGCGCACCCAACTTCAACATCCGAAGTAGCGGCGCGCGAGCAAGCACGCCCGGACGCCGGTGGGCGACGTAGGGAGAAAGGGACGGCCAGGCCCACCAGAGAACGAGCCCCAGGATGGTGAGTCGACTGAGGGTCGAGGCCCACCCGGTCCCCACGGCCCCCAGGGCCGGCGCCCCCAGGTTGCCGAACACCAACATCCAGTTCAGGAGCACATTGAGGAGGTTGGCAGCAATGACGGCCACGACGATGGGCTTGAGCACACCCATGGCCTGAAGCGTTTGGCGAAACACCACGAAACCGAGCATCGCCACGGCGCCCCCCATCGCGGCCCAACAGTACCCGACCGCCACCGGAATCACCTCGGGGGGCTGCCCCAGCAGCCGGAACACGGGCCCCGCCGTCGACATGATCAGACATGCGAGCAGGGCAAACCCGAGCGCCAGGACAAGACCCCGCTGAACCGCCCGGGCCACCCCCTCGTCGTCCTTGGCCCCAATGGCCTGGGACACCAACGGGTCCAAGGACATCAAGGTCCCCATGCCGATGACCACCGCGGAGAAGAAGTACAGGTTGCCGAGTGCCACCGCCGCCAGGTCCGCTGGCGAGACCCTCCCCACCATGAGGGTGTCCACCACGCCCATGGACATCAGGCCCACTTGGACCACGACCACAGGGGCGGCGAGCCGAACCATCTCCTCGAGCTCGGCGCGCGAAGGTCTCACTGAGTCTATCTTTCGGCTCCTTTTGATGGACGGTACGATAGCGCCAGAGGTCGGGCGCCCCATGGTACTCGGTACGGAGCCAGCATGCTGAAATCGGTTGTGATAGTCGTGGCGGGCCTGGCCTGGGCGGTTCCGCAGGGAGCCAAAGCCCAGCAGGGCGCTGCCGCGGACGGCTGGAAGGCCTACGCCGGAGACGCCGGTTCCACCAAGTACGCCCCGCACGCCCAGATCGACGCCAGCAACGTGGGGGACCTGGAGGTGGCTTGGCGTTGGTCCTCTGGCGCGCTCGGAGGAGAGGCCGAAGCCAACAACCGAGTCACTCCGCTCATGGTGGACGGAGTGGTGTACGCGACCGCTGGGTGGACCCGCACGGTCGTGGCTTTGGACGCGGGCACGGGTGAGGAGCGCTGGCGCTACACGCATGACGAAGGTGAGCGCGCGGGAAGCGCTCCACGCAGGAATTCCGGAAGGGGGGTCGCCTACTGGGCCGACGGCGACGACGCCCGCATTCTCCTGATCACTCCGGCGTTCTTCCTGGTCGCCCTGGACGCAAGGACCGGGGAACGTGTCAGCGAGTTCGGAACCGACGGGGTCGTGGACCTGCGACTGGAACTCGACGCCGAAATCGACATCGAAACGGAACGCATCGGCTCGAGCTCGCCCCCCATGATCGTGGGAGATGTGGCAGTGATCGGGTCGGCGCATCCGGGCGGCGGGGCACCCCCCACGGCGAGTCCGGCGCCTGGCCCCGTGCGTGGGTACGACGTCCGCACGGGTGAGCGCCTCTGGATCTTCCACACCATCCCCCGGAAGGGAGAATTCGGGTACGACACCTGGGAGGGTGGGAGCGCGGAGACCACCGGGAACACCGCGGTGTGGACGCCGCTTTCGGCGGACCTGGAGCTGGGCTACGTGTACCTGCCGGTCGAGGCCCCAACGGGCGACTACTACGGCGGCCACCGCCTGGGTGACAACCTGTTCTCGCAGAGTATCGTGTGCCTCGACGCGCGTACCGGCGAACGGGTGTGGCACTACCAGACGGTGCACCACGGCATCTGGGACTACGATCCCCCCGCGCCGCCCATCCTGGCGGACCTACAGGTGGACGGAGAGTCGGTCCAGGCGGTCGTGCTTCTGACCAAGCAGGGGTTCACGTTCGTGCTGGATCGCGTCACCGGAGAGCCGGTCTGGCCCATCGAGGAGCGCCCGGTCCCGCAGAGCTATGTCCCCGGTGAGGTCACGGCACCCACCCAACCGTTCCCGACCCGACCCGCCCCGTTTGATCGACAGGGGGTGACCGCGGACGATCTGATCGACTTCACGCCAGCACTCCGAGCCGAGGCGGAAGAGATCGCATCGCAGGTGGTGCTGGGCCCGCTCTTTACGCCGCCCACCCTGAGAGTCGAGGGAGGGACGCAGGGCACGTTGGTCCTTCCGGGGAGCCTGGGCGGTGCCAACTGGCCCGGGGGTGCGCTGGACGTCGAGACGGGGATGCTGTACATAGCGTCCGCGACCAGCCCCTCCGTGATCGCGCTCGGGACCTCGGAGCGCTCCGAGATGCGGTACGTGGCCGTCCGCGGACTCCGACTCCCCCAGGGGGGTGGGCCACAGGGGCTTCCGCTCATCAAACCGCCGTGGGGACGCATCACTGCCATCGATCTCAACACCGGTGATCATGCTTGGATGATGGCCAATGGGGAGGCGCCCGACTACGTGCGCGACCACCCTGCCCTGGAGGGCGTGGAGATCGGGTACTGGGGCCGACCCGACCGGGGGGGACTCCTGGTCACTCCCACCCTGCTGTTTGCCGGCGAGGGCGGTGGCATGTACGCCGGATTCGGATCGGGAGGCACCAAGCTCCGGGCGCATGACAAGGCGACAGGGGCCATCGTCGCCGAGATCGAGCTACCAGCTCGCCAGACGGGGACGCCCATGAGCTACGTGCACCAGGGACGGCAGTACGTGCTCATGGCCGTGGGCGCACCCCGCCAGCCCGCCGAGTTCGTGGCCCTGGCGCTGCCTCAGGGGCGTTAGCTTTCCTGGCTGTCGCCGGTTCGGATCTTGCTGATTCAGGACCGGATTTGAAGTCACCCCAAGACAGAGACGTCTCCCAGAGATGAAACAGGTCATACGGCGCGGTATCGGCGAGATGATCGTCGATGAGGTGCCCGAGCCCAAAGCTCCACCCCACCACGCGCTGATCCGCCCCCACTTCTCCCTGATCTCCAGCGGAACCGAAACCGCGGATATCCACGCCGACGGAGTCCTCAAAGAGGTGCGGCACAACCCGTCGCACATCGCCACCGTGCTGGACGTCGCTTCCCGGATGGGACCGATCCGCACTGCGAAGGAAATCACCGCGAAGTTCTCCGACTATGCAGTACTCGGATACTCGGGCGCGGGCGTCCTCGCCGAGAAGCACCCGACGGTCACCGACCTGCAGGTGGGCGACCGGGTCGCCTATGGAGGAGAGGGTACGGGCCACGCCGAGACCATCGTCACCGGGCGTCAACTGATTGCCCGTGTGCCCGACGGCGTCCCCTTCGACCAGGCGAGCTTCGCGACGCTGGGGAGCATTGCGCTCAACGCGGTCAGGATCGGGGAAATCGGAATCGGTGACCGCGTCGCCATTGTGGGGTTGGGTCTGGTAGGTCAACTCTGCGCCCAGTTGGCGCGTGTACAGGGTGGGCGGGTGATCGCCATCGACCTCATGGACGAGCGGGTGGACGCCGCGCGGGCTACCGGTGCGCATCATGGACTGGTGGCAAACGACTCGCTGCAGGAGGCGGTTGGGGCGCTGACCGACGGCAAAGGCGCGGACGTGGTGATCGTTGCGGCTGCGGCCAAGAAGTCGTCGGCGCCAGCACGCTCCGCGCTTGAGATCTGCCGAGACCGTGGGCGCATCGTGGTGGTGGGCGCAGTGGAGATGTCCTTCCCGTGGGACCAGATGTACATGAAGGAGATTCAGCTCCGCATGGCCCGCGCCTATGGTCCGGGGAGCTACGACCCGACCTACGAACGTGCGGGGCAGGACTATCCCTTCGCGTATGTCCGCTGGACCGAGAACCGCAACATGGAGGAGTTCCTGGAGCTTCTGGACCTCGGGTCAGTCGACGTCTTACCGTTGATTTCCCACCGCATGAAGCTCGATGACGCCCCTGAAGCCTACAAGACCATCATGGCCCCGGGCGATCGCAGCCTGGCCGTGGTCCTTGAGTACCCGGCAGCCACGACAACCGAAGACGTCGCAGTCCGACCGCCGGTGCGTCGCGTCAACGTACCGGGCGTGCCCATCAAGAAGGACAAGCTGGGCGTAGCGTTGATCGGTGCGGGTAACATCGCCAAATGGGAGCACGTTCCAGTTGTGAAGGAACTGGCAGACCTCCGAGCGGTCTACTCCAGCAGCGGCGTACGTGGCAAGGCCTACGCACTGCGGTTCGGAGCCCAGTACTGTACGACCGACCTGGAAGAGGTGCTGGCCGACCCGACCGTGGACGCCCTGATCCTGGCCTCGCGCAACCAGCAGCACGCACCACAGGCGCTTGCGGCCCTGAGGGCGGGTAAGCACGTATTCGTCGAGAAGCCCATGGCGCTGACCGAGGACGAGTGCCGCGAGCTGATCGACGCCGTGGCCGAGACCGGATGTCAGTTGACGGTGGGATTCAACCGACGGTTCTCGCCGTTCTACACGCCGCTGCACGAACAGCTCGCCAAACGGACGAGCCCCGCCGTGGTTTCCTGCCGCATCAACTCGCCGGGGATTTCCGGCAACTTCTGGATGGCCGACCCGGCCATCGGGGGCGCCATCCTCGGGGAGGCCTGCCACTTCGTGGATCTCATGGCCTGGCTGTTGGACTCCGAGATCGAGTCGGTGTTCGGATACAGCCTACCGCTCGAACTGACCGACCCCATCGGCTTCAACAACATGGTGGCGACCTTCAAGTTCGCAGACGGCTCGATCGGCACGCTCAACTACTCGACAGTGGGCAGCGCCACCTCGGGAGGCGAACGCGTGGAGATCTATTCACAGGGTGTCGGCGGGGTCACGGAAGACTTCAAGAAGCTCCGTATCCACCGATCCAACACGAACAAGAAGTCGGCCGTGTGGGCCAAGAAGGGCTACCGCGAGCAACTCGCGCGCTTTTTTGACGCGATCCGCGCGGGGCGTACGCCCGACGTATCCGTCATCGACGGCGCCCGGGCCACGATGGGCTGCCTCATGATGATCGATTCGGCTCGCACCGGGGAAATGCGCTCCATGGACTTCCCCTGGATGACCGAGGGAGAAGCGGGCCAACCGTAACTCGGCGCTCGCGCAGGGCTGGCACCGGGATGGGGGTTGGGTTCGATTGGGCCGTAGCGTCGTCCTCTTTCTTACCCAGGAGCACCCGATGTCCACCACAAACGCTCTCGGCCGTGTAGCTTTCACTCTGGCATTCCTCGTCGCGTGCGCCGCGACGTCCGCCCAAGCTCAAGGAATCGGAGTCGAAGACATGAAGGCAGCCTCTTTCAGGATCGCAGACCTGAAGGCCGAACGGGCCATGTCGGAACGCCCCTACCTTCCCTTCCTCAACACCCCCACGTTGCGCACGGGGCTCTATGAGCTGGCGGCCGGAAGTGTGGACGGACAGGAGCCTCACGATGACGACGAGGTCTACTACGTCATTTCGGGGAAGGCCACGATTTCGATTGGCGGAGAACCGCAGGATGTGGCGCCAGGGGACGTGATCTTCGTGGGCGCCCATGTGGAGCATCACTTCCATGACATCACGGAGGACCTGAGCGTGCTGGTGTTCTTTTCGGAAGCCCCCACTCCGTGAGTGCCGCTCCAGAGGCGAAGCTGTTGGCCCTGTGGCACCGCCTCTCACGACTTCCACTGGGGAAACGTCTCTTCAACACCGCCCTGGGTCGAGCCGTCCCCTACTCGGGTACGGTGCGTCCGCAGGTGCTCGAGCTGGAGCCCGGCCGGGCGCGGATCCTCATCCGCGACCGCAGGCGAGTCCGGAACCACTTGCGCTCCGTCCACGCCATTGCGCTCGCCAACCTAGGTGAGCTCACGTCGGGGCTCGCCATGACCGCAGCCCTACCGACGGGCGTCCGGGGCATCGTGACGCGCATCGAGGTGGACTACGAGAAGAAGGCCCGCGGAGCCATCATCGCATCCAGCGACGTAGCGCTCCCCGACCCCATCGACGCACCTGTGGACCACGTGGTATCGGCGGAGCTGGTGGACACATCCGGAGACCGGGTCTCCACCGTGCGGGTACACTGGCGACTGGCACCGCGCGAATGAGCGGCATCGGAACTCCGTTCAGCGCCGCTGTCGGAATCGAGATCCCGCTGATCTGTGGACCTATGTACCCCTGCTCCAATCCGGAGCTGGTAGCGGCCGTCTCCGAAGCCGGAGGAATCGGAGTTCTTCAACCGGTCTCACTGACGTATGTGCACGGCTACGAGTTCCGGGAGGGGATTCGCAAGATCCGGTCGCTGACCGACAAGCCGATCGGGATGAACGCCCTCATCGAAGGGAACTCCAAAACGTACCGTGAGCGCATGGAGAAGTGGATCGACGTGGCGCTCGAGGAGGGCGTGCGCTTCTTCATAACGTCACTAGGGAAACCCAGGTGGGTGGTGGACCGGGTGCGCCCACACCGGGGCGTAGTCTACCACGATGTCACCGAACGCAAGTGGGCCCTCAAAGCAGTCGAGAGCGGCGTGGATGGTCTGATCGCCGTGAACCGCCGAGCGGGTGGGCACGCGGGGGAGCGGGGCGTTCAAGAGCTGCTGGATGAGGTCGGGGATCTGGGACTCCCCGTGGTTTGTGCAGGCGGGATCGGCGCCCCTGAGCAGTTTACCCAGGCGCTGGCGATGGGGTACCAGGGGGCCCAACTAGGCACCCGGTTCATCGCCACGACCGAGTGTACCGCCAGCAATGCGTATAAGCGCGCCATCATCGACGCGGACGAAGACGACATCGTACTCTCGGAACGCATCACAGGCGTCCCCGTGGCGGTGATCAATACGCCCTACATCCAGCGTATGGGGCTCAGAGCCGGCCCGGTGGCCAAACGCCTTCTGAAGGGAAGGCGTACGAAACACTGGATGCGGACGTTCTACGCGCTGACGTCGTTGTGGAAGCTCAAGCGGTCGCTCAAGGACGAGGCCAAGGACTTCTGGCAGGCGGGCAAGAGCGTGGCTTCGGTGCGGAGCATCGAACCCGCAGGGGACCTGGTGCGTGACTTTGCCGCTGCCTTAGCAGGTCACGCGGACTGAGCGTCGCCCGACGGGGCTTGTGCGCCTGCCGGGATGGCGAAGTCCGACTGCGCCCAGAGCGCCAGCACCAGCACCCCCCCCAACACCGTTCCCACTAGGAGCGGGCCGATGACATCGGGCGGGATCTCGAACAACACGGGGACATCGTTCCCTTGGGCAACCAAATGGAGCGACAGCAGGATGAGCGCGTTGGCAAATACCGAGGACTTGCACAAGTAGCGGTCGAGCCTGCCGAGTGCGTCCCGGCGTCGCTCGGGAGTGGCGAGCCAGTAGCGTCGATTGGGAACGCTGAAGCGTGGGGTCGGGGCGTTCCTCAAGAGCCGGGGGATGCCGCCCAGGAAGAGCACGTTCAGCAGCCCGGTAACTGCGACAACCGTGATCAGAAACACCGCCCGACTCGACCAGCGCGTGGCCGTGCCGTCGAGCGAGAACTTCGAAGCCATCGGATCAGGAAGCTGCGGGGCCATCCAGAGCAGTAGCCCGAGGGCGGCCACGCACAGCAAGACCCCAACGCTACGCCAATTCATGGAGCCCCGGTTTGAGGGATCACTCGTATGTGCTGGTACGGGGCTCGTCGAGAGAACCTTCAAGTGCGGGGTCGGCGGCGGCTGGCCGACGGAAGCGTCGCACCCTCATGAGTTCCCGTTGGAAATCGGCCTCCACCTGCAGCGGGTCGTCCTTGGTCTCCTCCAACAGCGCTCTCCGGAGAGACGCTGTGTCGTTGGGTTCGACGAGCAGGAACGTGAGGAAGGTGAACGGGAGTCCGGCGAAGAACGCGACGGCTCGACGCAGTTCCCCGGGGTTGTCCTCCCAGCGCCAGAAGAGGTACAGCAGGTTGGCCACAACCAACGTGAGCAGCCCGATCGTGAATCCGAACGACGCCGTATCCGTGGCCCACTGCACGGTGCAGCCGGCCACGCCGGGAAGCGCGGCCACCACCACCCAACCCTTCCACCGACGTTCCCGACCGTAAGACACAGGGGTTGCCTCCTCGGAGCTCGCGGCACCCTTTGCGGGTGACTGGTCCCACTCAGGAGCGCCTGAATGAACACCCCATCCAACGGTTCGTGCCCTTGGTCCACGTGTGGTCGGACGCGGGGGCGGAAGTGCGGGTTGTCCCCCCTGCTTCTGCTTGCCGCCTTGGTGGCAGGCGCCTGTGGACCCGAGTCCGCCCCAGCCGAGCCGTTCGATCTGGTGATTCGAGGCGCTCAAGTCATCGACGGAACGGGTGAAGAGCGGTACCGGGCGGACGTGGGCCTACGCGGTGATCGCATCGCGTCCATCAACCGGGAGGGACTACCTGGCGGCAACGCCGCCCGTGTGGTCGACGCCGACGGCCTCGTGCTGACCCCGGGCTTCATCGACATGCACGCGCATTTGGACCCCATCCTCCGTCTGCCCGAAGCCGAGTCCGCAGCCCGCCAGGGCGTGACCACCGCGCTGGGAGGGCCCGACGGTGGGGGGCCTTGGCCCTTCGGACCGGCACTGGCGGAGATCGAGGCCACCAAGGTGGGGATCAACGTGGGCTACCTGGCCGGACACAACAGCATTCGGCGGAACGTGATGGGCTTGGAGAACCGGGCTCCGACAGAGGCCGAGCTGACCCGGATGCGGGAGATGGTGGCCCAGTCCATGACCGAGGGGGCGTGGGGGATCTCCACGGGCCTCCGGTACCTGCCGGGAGCGTTTTCCGACGTCGATGAGGTCGTGGCACTCTCGGAAGAAGCCGCCTCTCGGCGAGGGTTCTACACCTCGCACCTGCGCGAGGAAGGGCTCGGGTTGCTGGAGGGCGTGAGCGAGGCCCTGGAGATCGGGCGGCGGGCCAACATCCCCATTGTTCTGACCCATCACAAGGTGGTCGGCGCCCCGATGTGGGGATCGTCCACGACCACCTTGTCCATGGTGGATTCGGCACGGGCTGTGGGGATCGACGCCATGATCGATCAGTACCCCTACACCGCCTCCTATACGGGCATCACCATCCTGGTGCCACCGTGGGCTCTCGAGGGCGGCAGCGACGCCTTCCTGGCCCGCATGCACGATCCGCGACTCGCCGATTCGATCTTAAGTGGAATCGAGTTCAACATTGTCAATGACCGTGGTGGCAATGACTTGAACCGTGTGCAACTGGCGTTGGTCGGGTGGGACCGCAGCCTCGAAGGCAAGACCTTGGCCGATTGGGCCGCCCGCGATGGGTTGCCGGCCACGCCCGCCGTGGGCGCGTCGTTGGTGGTGGAAGCGGTCCGCCGCGGGGGGGCCTCCGCCATCTTCCACGCCATGGCCGAGGAGGATGTGGAGCGCATCATGGCCCACCCCCAAACCATGATCGCGTCCGACGGTCGGCTCACCGAACCCGGGTCCGGCCACCCCCACCCCCGCTGGTACGGTACCTTCCCCCGCGTGTTGGGCGTGTTCGTCCGCGAGAAGGGCGTCCTCACGCTCGAGCAGGCGATCCACAAGATGACGGGCCTGCCGGCCGCTCGGATGGGCCTGGCCGAACGGGGTGTCGTACGGGAGGGTGCCTACGCCGATCTGGTGTTGATCGACCCCGAGCGGGTCATCGACCGAGCTACCTTCGAAGACCCCCACCAATACCCGGAGGGCATCCCGCTCGTGGTGGTCAACGGTCAGGTGGTCTTCGACGATGAGGGGTTCCACGACGTCCGGGCGGGCCGGGTGTTGCGTGGGCCGGCGTGGGAGCCTACCGAGGCCGGGACGCCCTAGCGCTCCAACCCCGACCAGCGCACCTGCGCCCGTAGGCTGCGGGGTGCTCCCGGTGTCACGTAGCCCGCCGAGCGTAGTTCAACGTACCGCTGATCTGTGAGATTGAGGAGTTCGATGTTGAACTCGCGCCCCTCCCCCAGGTCGTAGCTCACGCCCAGGTCGGCAACCGAGTATGGCTGCGTGCGCACCGTAGGCTCCCCAATGGGCACGTGGGAACCCACTCCCCTCCAAGACACCCAGGTCGTGAGGTCGTCCCGAAGTTCGGTCTGAGCCCTGATGTAGCCCTGGTACTTGGCAACGCCCGGTACCTCAAGCAGATCGTCGGCCACGTCACCGGTCGTCGTGGTGCTCTCTCCCGAACCGAACACGGTGTGCGGATGATCATCGTGCGCGTTGGCGTAGGGCGCACTCAGCCTGGCGTGGTCGTAGGTGCCGCGCACCTCGACCCGCGTGTTTTCGTTCACGTCGAGGGCGCCCAGCAATGAGACGCCCTGCCTGGCGCTACTGCCGGCGCTGGAGATCTGGAACGTGATGGGGTCCTGAATGCGCTCGTTGTCCACGGTCACTCGGAAGAGCGAGAGCGACCCGGTCCAACGATCCCGGTCGAGGTCGAGGCCGACCTCGTGCGACCAGGAGAGGAACAGCTCGCGGGTCGGGTCCCCGATAATGCCGACCGGGCTCCGGAAGCCCCGTGCGGAGGAAGCCCGCAGGGAGAGACGAGGGGCCAACGCATACCGGAGGCCCAGCTTGGGGCTCAATACACTGCGCGTAGACGTCTCCTCCACCGCTCCGGCAACCAGCCGCGACAAGCTGCGGTGGTGCAGGATGTCGAGGCGCGCACCCAGATCGGCGCCCAGACGGTCGTTGAACTCGCGGCGCCACCGACTGTAGAGGGCTCCGGCTCGGTGCCCGGCATCCAGAGCGAGCTCGGGATTCAGGACCGTCCGCTCGAACGTCGCCGCGTGGCGGTAGTCGACACCGTCGCCCCGCCCGCTGAGCCCGACAACGAGGTCCCCATCGGCCTGCGTAAACCCGACTTCCACCCGACCTCCAGCCCCCACGCGTTCGTCCCACTCCCCCGACTGGATGATGACCCCGTCGGCTCCGCCGTGGTTGTGACCGGGGATGTTGAGGAAGATCGCATAGTCGGAAGCCATCCCCCATGCGGTCATTTGTAGATACGCGGAGGTTGACAGGGGGACCGAGTAGCGTCCATGGAGGACGCCCCGGTACGAGTCGCCCCCGTCCGTCACGTCGGTGGCCCGATTTAGATCAGGAACGTTGAAACGGGGCACGGAGATGAAGCCGGGTGAACTCCACTCGGTCCCATATAGCGACACGCCTCCCTCCAGACGACCCTCACCCACGCTCCGCCACCCGCGCACCAGACCGTTCGCCACCCAGTGCTGGGCGTTGTCACGCCAGCCTTCGACCCGCCGGTAGCCGCCCCCCACGAAGAAGCCCGAGCCGTCAGACCGACGGCCTCCACCGATCTCCGCCTCAACGTCGCCGAACGAGGTGATCCCTAGGCTGCCCTCGAAGCGTTCGGCATCGGCCCGGGTGAACACCTCCACGACACCTCCGAGCGCGAAGTCGCCGTACAACGGGCTGGCACTGCCATGGATCACCCGCATCGAGCTCACGGTGAGCGGCATCAGTACGTTCCAATCGGCGTAGCCCTCCACATGCCCGTGGGCCGGGAGATTCACGGGCACCCCATCGATCACCAGCAGAACGTCCGAGGAGTGGTCGGACGTGAAGCCACGCATGACGACGTTGGAAGCGAACCCGGGACCCTGCCCTTGATCGTGCACCTCCACACCCGCGGTTTGCCGCAGGATCCGGTAGGGGTCGCTCTCCTGGCTACGTCGAATCGCGGTGGGGTTCAGGACGAGCGCCACCACCGGCGGAGGCGCGGAGCGCTCTCGCTCACCCGTCACCACCAGGGGTTCGAGCAGGTAGGTGATCGTGTCGGACTGGGCTGTGTCCGGAACGACCTGGGACGCGAGGGCCCCAACTCCAAGAATCGCCGCGCAGCCCATCAGCAACGTCCATCGTCCAGCTTCGCGTAACGCCTCTCGCCCGCTCATGAGCCGCTCCCGGTGACCCAGGGGTTGCTGAACTTCGGGTTCATGATGAAGTCCTCGTCGGTGAGCGCATGCAGAAAGGCCAGCAGCCCTTCGCGCTCCACCGGAGTGAGGGTGAACCCCTTCACGAACCCACTCTTGTTGGGGTTGGCGCGACCGTCGCCGGCCCGCGGTCCGCTTGTGAGCACGCGCCCCCCTGCGGCGTAGTGATCGATCACCTCTTCTAGGGTGGCGATGCTCCCATCGTGCATGTATGGCGCAGTCAGGGCGATGTTGCGGAGCGTAGGCGCCTTGAAGCGGCCCATGTCCTCGGGCCGGTTGGTAAACGTGAAGAGCCCGAAGTTGGGATCGGGGTAGAGCCCGTCCCCATCGAGGTTGTAGAGCCCGTTGTTGTGAAACTCGATTTCGGGCGCGCTCTTCCCCGCGAAGTCACTGGTGCCGGTGAACATGAGCCCTCCGTGGCAGTGGAAGCACTCCAACCGTTCACTGAAGAACAGCGCCTGGCCGAGGCGCGCCTCTTCGCTCAACGCCGTGGCATCCCCGTTCCTGGCACGATCGACCGGACTGTCTCCCGAAATCAGAGTGCGCTGAAAGGATGCAATCGCTCGGGTGATGCTCTGCACGCTCACCGCCGGATCCTCAGGGTAGGCCTCCTGGAAGAGTTGGCGATAGCGAGTCTCGGCTTCGATCCGAGCCACCAACTCCCCCTCCTGCCCCGCGAGCCCGAGCTCCACCGGGTCCTCGCCGAACATCGGCAGCAAGGCCTGCTGGGCCAGTCTGAAGAGGTTGGGGTTCGCCCAGGTCAGGACCGGCTGATAACCGATGTTGGTGAGGGTCATACTGTTGCGGGGATGAACCTCGCCCGTGGAGCCAATCGCACGGGGGCGAGGATCGGAGAAACCGTGCGCCTGATCGTGACAGGACGCACAGCTCTGTGTCTGATTCTCGGAGAGCCTCGTGTCGTAGAAGAGATGGCGGCCCAACTCCACCTTGGCCGCACTCATGGGATTCTCCTCGGGAACGCGTGGCGCGGGGAACCCGGGAGGAAGACCCCAATCGAACGTCCCCTCTCCCGCCCCAACCTCGAACGACGGGCCCAACGCCTCGTCACCTCCGCAGCCCGCCACGGCCGCGAACCCGACGATCCACGAGACCCACGCCACACCCGGCCATCCTGCGCTCGACCTTCGCCCTGAGCCCATCGGCTCTTGGCTACCCACGTCCATCTCAGACTCCTGTTGCTCAGGCTGCTCCCGGAGGGCGGGAGGCGCCTCCCCCACCCTCCGGAAAACGCTCGCTAATTGACCGAAAAGAAGGTCTGGCCACTGGAGGTCGACCCTTCGTAATCGAGGCCGAAGCGGTTCATGACCGGCGGGCAGTCCGCGTCGCCCGGGAACGCCTGACATCCCTTCGCCGTTTGGGGTGCGTTGACCGTGAGGTCGCTCCCTGCGAGCAGCCTCCCGTAGTCGGCCACCACGACGTCGCTCGACGCGTCAAACGCAGCAAAGGAGATTTCGGGACGGTGTTCGTTGGCGCAGGCCGTTGCTGGCGCCGTCGGGTCACCGGTCGGCGTACAACCCGTGCTACCGAGGTGAACGTTCCAGCCGCCGGGGCTCGCCGCCGACGTGTGGTCAATGCGCGCGAACTTGTAGCCAGCGTTCCACACCCAGAACAGTCCGCTGAGATCCAAGGGAGCCGCTGCGGTGGTCTGGTCCTGGTGATTCATGGCGAAGGGAACGCCCAGACGGAAGCGCAGGCCTACGTAGTCGCCTGCAGGTGCGGTCCCCCTCACCACAGTGTTGGTCGCCGCGGTTCCGTTTCCGCAGGAGGCCGTGCCGTTCTCGAAGTCCAGGAGGGCGAGGTTGTCCAGCTGCCACAGGCCGTCCTGCGTCAGTTCCAGCGGAACCTCGGCCCCGCCGTTGTCGACAAGGCGGAAGTCATGGGCGTAGAAGCGGAAGTCGGAAATGTCGATGTCGGTGTTGGCAGTACCGACACCCTGATAGGTCGTGCCGCAGGCGAAAGCGGCGCCGTTGACCTGAGCCGCAAACTGCACGGCTACGTCTATCGGGCCCTGGGGTTCGTTCGGATCATCTTCGCAGGCGACCACAACGGTGCCCAACACAAGACCCACGGCGAGAGTAGGTAGAACAGATCGCATGAGATGTCTTCCTCGGGTTCGGTTCGATGGACCACAGTGCGCACAGCAGGCACACACCATGGACGTAGCAGGCGTACCGGGAGGCAGAGGGTGACCCCTGTCTCGTGCCGCCTTCTACTCGTTGGACACGACTAGCCGAAGAAGACTGGTGGGGGGTTTGGGAGCGGCGTCAGGTGTGCCGTGGGATGGGTGATGAACAGACGAGGTGCCACCGCCCGGGCGACCTGTAAGACGGGGGGATGGAGTGCAGTCCCCGCGACATCCATGACCACAGCTGCCGCGGGAGACAGCTCGCACTGGCAGAGGCCCGAGCAACCACAGTCGGGCGCGTCCGGAGGGGCCTGCGCTCCCGCGTGCAGGGACTCGGCGCCGAACCCCTCGGGACCCGCATGGTGGTCACCATGGGCTGAGTCCAACGGCGCCGACCCATCCGCCTCGTGAGAGGACCCATGAAGCCCGGGTCCCATGGGTCCAAGATGACCCAAGCATGACGGCGCGATGGCCGCATGGAGCACTGAGACCTGGAGCAGAAGCGCGGAGAGCGCTCCCGCGATGATCCGGTTCCGGTGCCTCGCGTTCATACATCAACCCTAGGGATTGTCACCCGGTTGGGGAAGGGGTGTGAGCAGTCAATGCAAAGCCCCCTCCGCCAGCCAACCACGCACGAGTTCCCGGGCCGCACTCATATCTGCGCCGGTACGGCCATCCACCAACATCGAGGAACCGTGGACTCCTGCCTCGATCACCCCGAACCGGACCCCGGCCTGGATGAGCAGGTCCCGCTGCTCCAGCGCAGATGGATTGTCCATCTCGGCCCGGGGCCGAAGCACCAGCATGGGAGCGGTGACGCGGTCGACCCATTCCCGCGCACGGCAGGAAGCCATGGGCCCTCCGGAGGCGGGCGAGAATGCCACGACGCCCGAGATGTCACCGGGGTGCTCGGCCGCCAAACGAAACACCAGCGCTGCGGAATAGGAGCTGCCCCACACGACGACCTCCTCGGCTAGACCCCGCTCCCGCACGTAGGCGAGGGCTGCCTTCATATCGGCGTAGGCACTGCAGAAATCGTCGGGCACGTCCACCGGCAGTGATGCGGCGGTCCGGTTCACACCCCCGTGCACATCGCCTCCCGCCCGGAGGTCCCAGGCGATGGCCCGGAATCCGGATGCGTTCAGCCAAGGAACCAGGGGCTCGTACTCTCCCCTCCCATCCGAGCCTCCCTGGTGGAACAGCAGCACGAGCGGCGCTTCGGGAGTGAGGTCGCCGAAGTAGGCGGTCCCGAAGACCTCGACGCCGTCGTCGGTCAGTGCGCGGGGGGGCTCGTCTGCAGGGGGCTCCTGAACGCAGCCACCTGCCAGGACCAGCACCGCCACTACACCAGTCCGCCAACCCCTAGTTTCCTTCGACACCTACACCTTCCCGCTCGTGTGGCCGTGTGGTAGAACGTTCGGGCTGCGCGCCTGATTTCTTACAGCGCTGGGTACCCCAACCGCCCCCGCTCGGATTACCTTACCCTCCGATATGGGGCCATAGCTCAGCTGGGAGAGCGCCGGCTTTGCAAGCCGGAGGTCGGGGGTTCGATCCCCCCTGGCTCCACTGGAAGCGCGAACTTGCGTGCGCGGCATGATGGTGGAGAGCCGGAGGTCGGGGCGTCGCGCTCGAAGCCGCTGCGGCTCGCTGATGTCGATTCGGCTCCCCCCGAAAACCGAAAGGTTTTGATAGTACAGACTTGACCCACCCGGGATCCGGCGCTCTATGGAGGGCCATACTTCCGCTCCTGAAAGCCCCACATCGCGATCCAGTGCGACGTAGCGGTGAAGGGCGCGTAACCTCGTGGACACCCGCCGAGTACGCTGCGCACTGGCCCGCCTAGGACACTATAGTGACTCGCCTCAACCAGTTCTTCCAAGAGATCCACCGGCGCTCGCTTTGGCAGGTGCTCGGGATCTTCCCAGTGGTGTTCTTGTTGGGGCTCTCCGGGTGCGCAGAGGAAGCAGGTGGTCCGGTCAAGGTATCCGTCGAAACGGACTCGGATGGTGTCACTCACGTCCACTTCGGCGGCGACTGGGATCGGTCCGACGGATCGTTGCGCCTCAAGGAGCGGTACCGGATCGGATCCGAGCGCCCGCTCTTTCGCGTCACCGACGCGCACGTCATGCCGGATGGCGCTCTGGTCCTGGGGAACTCCGGAAGCCATGAGCTCCTCTGGTTCGACACCTCCGGAGCCTTCGTCCGGGCCACGGGTGGCAAGGGGCAGGGCCCCGGCGAGTTCGAGGGGTTGACGGCGATCTTGGGGGCGGATGCCGGGGGCGTGCAAGCGTACGACACCCGGATTGGGCGTTTGACACATTTCGACTCGAGCGGCGGGCTCGTAGGCGCAAAGACACTCATGTCAGGAGGCGGGGCGCTGGACGTTTGGCCGCTCGGGATGCCGACAGACGGAAGCGTGTACGCCACATACGGGGCGAGGCGCGTCTACAGCCCGACCGGCGGTGCGGTACGCGACGCGATTCCGCTGCTGCGCGTCCAGCTATCGGGAGAACATGTGGATACGCTGGGGTCGTGGGGCGGCACCGAGTGGTATTACCAACCCCAGGACGGGCGCATCACACGGCTCGCGGTCGGCTTCGGGCGAGGGCTCGTGTTCGCGGGCCGCGACCGAAGAGCCGTGATCGGCAGCACGGACTCGCTAGACCTGCATGTCTTCGATGAGAACGGACTTGTGATGCGTATCACCGCACCTGGCCGCTCCTTGGCCGTCCCGGCTGACTCAATCGATGCGTGGCGGGATGATCTGAAGGAGCGTTTGGAGAGTGCTCCCCCAGCGCTGCGAAACGCGTATACGGTCATCCCCATCTACGAGACCTACCCCGACCTTACCGGGGTCGCCATGGGCCCCGACGGACGCGTCGCGTTCGGACTGACGGCCCCAGGCGCCGAAGACGTGTGGCTCTTCCTCTCAGCGGACGGGAGTCTCGACGGCTCGACCACGATGCCATCCGGGTGGCAGGTCCTGGACATGTCCCACGACCGGCTGGCGGTGCTACACCGCGACTCGTTGGATCAGGAGTTCGTGAGCGTCCTTGACATCGTGCGGTGATCGGAACCCGCCAGCACCATCACGGGGGCAGCTGAGGGTCGGGAGGCCGAGCCCTCATGGACTGGTCTCGCCGCAGTGGCGTCGAGAGCTCGGCCCCCCTTCCTCTCGAAGGCGAATCAGCTTATGCGGGATACACCGTGCAAGGGCAAAAGGGCATATTGGAGCTGGCCCGCTACGGTGGACGGATCTGAATTGACGTTGGGCTTCCCCTCGGGACTCGATCCCCCCGACTCCACTCGACCCAACCGGGCTATCTCGGCACCACCACCACTCGCCCAGCCCGCTGGCTCGCCCCCCCCTGGTGCAAAATCAGCGCGTTCACCTCGCCGCTCTCCCCGCGCACGAACTCCACCGACGCGTCGACCACCTCCAGGTGGAACTCCGTGTCAGAGTCGGCGACGAGCGGGAACCGGGGCTGACCGGTGGCCTGCGCCTGGAGCTGGCCGTCGGCCACAGTGACTTCGATCCGGAACTCAGGCGTGAGTTGATACGTGCCCACGTAGCTCTCTAACAACTCAAGGGGTACCTCGACGCCCATCGCGGCCGCCTCCGCCGCCGCCCGCGTGAGCACGTAGTGCCCACCGACCTGGTCGAGTCTCACAGTGTGGGCCGCGTCCCCCTCCAGCTCGAAGGTCACCCGACTGGTGCCGTCGAAGAACGTGGTGCCCTCCAGGTAGTCGAGCGCTTCGGGCTCACCCCCTGGTTCGGCTACCATGAGAGTTTCGTCCTCGACGGTGACCGTGAGCGTGAGGGACGCCCCCCGCGCGGGGCCCTTGTACCTCCCAACGAAGGACTGCAGGTCACCCTCGTAGGCGCGCGCCTCCGGAAGATGGTCGTCTCCAAACAGGCGCTCGCCGATGGCGTCTACAATGTGGTCCGGCCCGGGGGGTCCCGCCGTGTTCAGCAGCACCACCACGATGGCATCCTCGTCGGGATAGTACCGGGATGACGATAGGAAGCCGGGGATCCCGCCGCCGTGTTCGATCACCCGGCCACTCGGCGACTGATACTGTGTGATCCCCATGGCATAGCGAATGGGCGTGCCGTCCACGAGGGGCGCCGGAGTGATCAACATCTGATAAGCCTCGGGCGAGAGCACCTCTCCACCGTGCAGCGCACGGTTCCACGAGATCAGGTCTCCGACGTTGGAGCAGAGCGACCCGGCGGCGTAGGGCCACCGATGATCGAGGTAGGCTGCCCGGTCCAGGCCGTCCTCCGAGGGTGCATACCCGCGCGCGCGCCGCTTCCACACCTCGTCATTCGTACAGTAGGAGGTGTCATCCATGTCCGCCCTTGGGAAGACGTGCTCCTCCAAGTAATCAGCATAGTCCTGACCGGTCACCTCTTCGATGATCAGGCCCAACAGGAAATACGCGGAGTTGTTGTAGATCACCGCGGTCCCCGGCTCGAACTCAAGAGGCACCGCCTCGAACATGGCCACCAGCGAGTCCTTCGGGAGCGCCTGAGGCATCAGGCGGCCGAACTCGGCAATCTCCGTATATCCTTTGATCCCGGAGGTGTGATCTAGCAGGCGGCGCACGGGAATGGTGCGTCCCTGCGTGTCATAGTCTGGTAGGTATTCGGTGAAGTCCGCGTCGAGGTCCAGTTTCCCGTCGGACCACAACTGCAGGACGGCCGCGCTGGTAAACTGCTTGGTGACCGAACCGATCTCGTGGATCGCGTCCGGTGGCATCGGGACGTCCCATTCCAGGTCCGCGAATCCATACCCTTTCAGAAGCAAGGTGTCGGACCCTTGCACCACGCCGACACTGATGCCGGCCAAGCGGCCACCGCCCACATGATCGTGGGCAATGGAGTCCACGAAGGCTTCCAGGCTGGACTGCGCCTCGAGGCGGCTCGGCCCGAGCGTTCCTGCCGCCAGGGCCAGCCCGGCGACAACACAGTTGATCGCGCTCGACTTCATCTCTGTCTCCGTTGCGGCAGTGGTGCGCGTAGGACGCACGCCCTTATCGGTACTCTTCCCTTACGGGGCTGAACACGTCCAGCACACGGCAGAACGTGTGGGCGACCGCCGAGTGCGGTACCCCTCCCCCGATGTGCAGGACGTCCCCCGCGTGCAGTACGTGCGGCGTTCCCTCGACCGTCAGCTCGATGGTGCCCTCCAGCACGTTCACGATTTGCTCGTGAGGGTGACTGTGCTCAGGGAGTGGACGATCGGGCTCGATCTCCCAATACGCGTGGGTAGTGTGATCCGTGTGTACGAAACGGGCTCGGTAGCCGGGCATCAACTCCCGAGGCTCGATGTCTTTGAGTGTGTACTTGGTGGGCATAGCGATCCTGGATCCGAGAAGAGGCAACGGGAAACGCCCCATCCTACCCGCCCGCCCCGACGGATGGAAAGCGGTGCGGGTTTCCCTTCCGAGGAGTCCCCGGCATTTTGCAGAGGTGACCACTCAAGCCCAGGTAGACCCCATGCTACGAGTTACAGCCCTTCCCGTCACTCTGGCCCTTCTCACCACCCTGCCCGTGGGCGCCCAGCAGTTCGGCGGAGCGTTGGCGCTGGGCCCCGACGCCCTGGTCGTGAGCGAGGCCCGGAATCAGACGCTTTCGGGCATCGTGTACGTCTACGAGGAGCGGGATGGCACCTGGGCTCCTTCGGCGGAGCTTCGCCTCACGGATGAGCTACGGGCGCCGGACGGGTTCGGTCAGGCACTCTCCTTGGACGGCGACCTCCTGGTGGTGGGCGCCCCCCTCCTAGACGAAGCCGCGGGCGGGGCGGTCGTATTCGAGCGAAACGCCGCGGGGGTATGGGCGGAGCTGGCCCGTCTGAAGGCGGCCATGACCCCCGGTCCGGCGCGACTGGGCAGCGCGGTCGCCGCCCAGGGAGACCTGGCGATGGTGGGTGCTCCTGCCGCCGACGACGGCGCGGGGGCCGTGCTCGGGTTCGAGCGCCGGGAGGACGGAAGCTGGACCCAAACACTCCGTCTCACCCCTGGGGCCTCGGGTGTTCAGGGCTTCGGCACCAAGCTCGCGCTCGACGGGGACCTGCTCCTGGTCGCCTCCGCGGGCGAGCGCGGTGAGGCGGCGACGGTCTTCAGCTACGCGCTAGGATCCAACGGACGGTGGGTTTCGGCGGGAACGTTGGATGGGGACGAACTCGGCGAGCGCAGTCGCTACGGCTCGGCCATCGCGCTCAAGAACGGGGTGGCAGTGGTGGGCGCTCCGGGAGCGGCGCAGGGAGTCGGGCGGGTATTCGTCTTCGAGCGCTGGATGGGCGAGAAGTGGGTCGCCCTTCCGGCCATGGGCCCCATGGTGGCGCACTCGAACGCACAATTCGGCGCCAGCGTCGGTTTCGACGGCGAGCGGGCGGCGGTCGGCGCCCCTGGGACCACTGGGAACGGCGCTCTCTATCTGATCACGCGGGATGCCGGGGCCGCGTGGAGAACATCCACGGTCGTCACCTCCGACGTGGCCGGCCCCGGCGCCCGCCTGGGAGTCGGTGGCTCCGTGGCCGCGCTTGGGGGCGTGGCGGTGACCGGGGCTCTGGGTGTGGACGAGGGTCAGGGGGCGGCACTCGTGATGCGCGAAGGCTCTGACGGGACCTGGACTCAGACGCAAAGACTGATCAATGACCCACGCGGGTTCGACCCCATCATGGGCGAAGAGGTCTACTGCGTCGAAGGGCAAGCTGCGCTGTTCGAGTGCCAGGACGTCAACATCACGGCTTTCCTGCCCATCAGTGACCTGGGAGGCTCCCGCGGAACCCGCGTGAACGATGTGTGGGGGTGGACGGACTCGGAGACCGGCATCGAGTACGTCATCGTGGGCCGCACCAACGGTACCTCGTTCGTCGACATCAGCGATCCGTTCCACCCGGTCTACATCGGGGATCTCCCCAAGACCGAGGGCACCCGCACCACGATCTGGCGGGACATGAAGGTCTACAAGGACCACGTCTACATCGTGGCCGACGCGGCCGGCGAACATGGGGTGCAAGTCTTCGATCTCACGCAGCTGCGCGACTTCGACGGGACCCCCACGACGTACGAGGAAACGTTCCTCTACGACGGTATCCATTCCGCGCATAACATCGTGATCAACGAGGAGACCGGGTTCGGGTATGCCGTGGGCAATAGCGGAGGCGGTGAGACGTGCGGGGGCGGGCTTCACATGATCGATCTACGTACGCCGGCCCAGCCGACCTTCGCGGGGTGCTTTTCGGAACGAGACACCGGACGCCGCGGCACCGGCTACTCGCACGATGCCCAATGTGTCGTCTATCGGGGCCCCGACCAGGACTACCAGGGCCGCGAGGTGTGCTTCGGCTCGAACGAGACCGCACTCAACATCGCCGACGTAACGGACAAGTCAGCCCCGGTGAGCATCGCCACCGCGTCGTATCCGAGCGTGGCCTACGCGCACCAGGGCTGGCTGACCGAGGATCACACCTTCTTCTACATGAACGACGAGGGTGACGAGCCGCAGGGCCTGGTGGAGGGCACCCGTACTCTGGTGTGGGACGTACGCGACCTCGACGACCCGCTATTGGTCAAGGAACACATCTCGGAGACCACCGCCACCGACCACAACCTGTACGTGAAGGGCGACCGCATGTACCAGTCGAATTACTCGGCCGGCTTTCGGGTGCTCGATGTCTCCAACCCGGCGGACCCAGTCGAGATTGGGTTTTTCGATACGTCGCCCTACGAGGGGGGTGCATCCTGGAGCAACTACCCGTTCTTCAAGAGCGGCATCATCGCGGTCACCGGCACCGGGGATGGGCTGTTCCTGGTGAAGGACATGGCCCGAAGGAATCTGGTGCCGTAACGGCCGGCCGGAATGACGACTGAACGCTGGTTGGCTGTCGACGAAGCCCTCGCGGATCTGTTCGTGGCGCCGGACCCGGCGTTGGATGGCGCGCTGGCTTCGAGCACCGAGGCCGGCCTACCGGAGATCGCGGTTTCGCCCAACCTGGGGAAGTTCCTCGCCCTGCTGGTGCGGGTGTCGGGGGCTACGCGGGTGCTCGAGATCGGGACGCTGGGCGGCTACAGCACCATCTGGCTGGCGCGCAGCCTACCCCCCGGAGGCTCCTTGGTCAGCCTGGAATTGCTGGACAAGCACGCCGAGGTGGCCCGCCACAACGTGGCCCAGGCGGGCCTGGCAGACCGGGTCACCATTCGGGTGGGCCCGGCCGCCGACAGCCTCCGTGACCTCGCCACCGAGGAGGCGGAGCCATTCGATTTCGTGTTCCTGGATGCGGACAAGGAAGGCTACCCCGAGTACCTGGCCGGCGCCCTGCCCCTGTCACGGCCGGGCACGTTGATCGTGGCCGACAACGTCGTCAGGGACGGAGCCGTGTTCGATCCAGCCCAGTCGAATCCAGTGCTAGAGGGGGTTCGCGGCTTCCTACGAGACCTGGCCGCCAACCCCCGCCTCACGTCGGTGGGCCTTCAGATCGTTGGCGCCAAGGGCTACGACGGGATCGCGATCGCCCGCGTCGTCGAGTAGCCTACCCGCGTCCCGGCGGCATCTCGCAGTCCTCGAACTGTCGGGAGTCCGCAAGCGCCAGGATCTTCCAGGCGCCTTCCTCGTCGCGCGCCAGAATGAAGGCGTCCACGCCGCAGTGGGAGAACTCGGTACCGCCCAGGTAGAACGCGTACTTCACCCACACGCTGGCGAGGTGGTCCTGAACGTGAACGATTTCGTCCCAGATGGGCTCGTCCCAGGCCTGGTCGGAGTTGCCGACCGCTTCCGCAAAGCCACCGATCGAGGAGAGCGACGGCGCGGCTTCGCCGGTGCGCCCGCGCTCCGTAGAGATCAGCACGGCATCGGGATGAAACGCATCGAGCACCATCTCCGAATCGTTGGCGCGCATGCCATCGAATAGCTGTTCCACGGTGGCCATCACGGCGGCATGATCCTCGGCCGAGGCGTGATGCTCGGCATGCATGGACCCTTCCATGTGCTCTTCCTGCGCCTCCACTCCCAGTGTGGATCCGACCGTGAGAAGTGACAGCAGGGCGACGCTTGGAAGGACCTTCATCGATGGCTCCTTGGGATCGGCTCAGATTCGTGGGACAGGTTGGCTACACCGCCGGGAGGGGTGGCGTTTCCTACGGCCGTACGAGGATGCTAGCTCTCGGTTCGCAGCGCCTCGAACTCGGCCGCTTCCGCCTCGCGACCGGTTTCGGTGAGTAGCCGAATCATCAGACCGAGCACGTGATCCCATTGGGCCGGTTCTTCGGCCTGCCACTGCGTATAGATCTCGTACGATTCCCGCAGTAGGGGTTCAGCCTCGTCTAAGCGGCCGAGGTCGAGGAAGCACAGGCCCAGCTTCTCCAGCACGCTTGCAGTGAGGGGATGATCGGCGGGAAGCTTGGTTCTACGAATGGCCAAGGCGGCGGCAAAGGACTCCGCCGCCTCTTGGGGCCGGTCCAGGAGGTATTGGCTCACACCCAGGTTTTGATACCCGGTGGCCACGTTGGGGTGCTCGGGACCCAAGGCAGCGATGTACCCCTTCAGAGCTTGCCGATTCAGGTCGAAACCCTCTTCCTCCCGTCCCAACCTGGCCACCACGGCCGCAAGGTTGGACATCGTCATGGCGACGGCGGGATGGTCGGGACCGAGAAGCGTGCGCCTGGTCGCCAACACCTCACGGAGGAGCGCCTCCGCCTCCTCCAAGTCACCCGTTCGCAGCTTAGCAACAGCCAGGTTGGCAAGCGTGGTCGCTGTTCGCGGGTGAGCCCGCGGAAGTCGGTCCCCAATAATCCGGAGCGCCTCCTCGAAGGCCTCGGTGGCTTCTTCTGGGGCTGCCATGTCCAGATACAACGTTCCCAGGTTGTTGACGGCGCCGGCAACGCGCAGGTGGTCGGGACCGTAGGCACTCCGCTGGATGTCCGCGGCATTCAGCAGATGTCGTTCCGCCTCGGCCAGCTTGGACTGGCGGTGTAGGGCCGCCGCTAGACCGGACTCGTAGCTGGCGAGCTCTGCTGCGTCAGGACCGTACGTCGTCACCCCAAGCGCCATGGCCCGTTGGAACGTCACTTCCGCCTCCGCGAAACGGCCCTGGTGCATCAGGGAGTTCCCGAGGGACCCAACCGTCTGGGTAAGCTCGTCTCCCATCGCGGCGGAGTCGCGGACCAGCATCGACTCGGCGGACCTGAAGAGGGCCTCCGCCTCGACGGGGTCCCCCTCCTCCAGGAGTACCATGCCCATCGAGGTTTGCGCGTACGCCGTCTCGACGGGCTCGGCGTCCGGTTGGTCTTCGAGAATTATCAACGCGTCCTCGAGCAGGGACCGGGCCATAGCAGTTTGCCCCAGTGAACGATATACCTTCGCGAGTACGGTCATGAGGCGCGCTTGCACAGCCGGCTGCGCACCCAGGTCGGCCCGGACCTTGGCTGCTCCTTCGTCGAGAAAGGCGCCGACGCGGAGTGTGTCCCTGCGGTCCGTGACCCTCGCGAACGGATCGGGAGCTTCGAACAGCTCCTCGAGGAACGTGGACACGCCCACCGCAACATCTCGCTCCTTTGCAATCGTGCGCGCCTGGGTTTGGGTCGTCACCGCGTACTGGATCGACACGACTGCCAAGGCCGCGAGTGTCAGCACCAACGCTGCAACTGCAGACACACCAGCCCGATGACGCCGTACGAAACGCGCGGCTACGTATCGCCAGGTGACCGGCCGCGCCTCGACAGGAAATCCGTTTATGAATCGCCGGACGTCCTCCCCAAAGTCCCCGACCGTCGCATAGCGTCGCTCAGGCTCTTTGCTGATTGCCTTGAGGACGATCGCATCCAAATCGCCCCTGAGGCGTTGGACCGCGATCTGATCTAGGTCCGACTCACTTTTCTCGAGAGCGACCACCGTGCTGGGGAGCTTGGGCTCTTGTTCGCAAACCGCTCGGGGAAGCTCGATGGGGGTGAGGGCCTGGAAGGGTCGCGAACCGGTGAGCAGCTCGTAGAGCAGAACACCCAGGGCGTACACGTCGGTTGCGGTCGTGACCGGCTCGCCCAGGAACTGTTCGGGCGCGGCATGTTCAGGGGTGAGCAGGAGCAGATCGGACGTGGGAGCGCCGGCCCAACCCTCGACGTCCAGGACCTTGGCCACCCCGAAATCGAGGAGCTTCACCTCACCCCCGTCCGTGACCAAGATGTTGCTGGGCTTGAGGTCTCGATGAACAACGAGATTGGCGTGAGCGAACTGCACGGCTCCGCAGATCGTTAGAAAGAGCTGCAACCGGTCGTCGAGCGGAAGCGCCCGCTTCTCGGCGTAGGTTGTGACGGGCTGGCCATCGATGTACTGCATGACCAGGTAGGGCTGGGCGTCGTCGGTGACACCACCATCGAGCAAGGTGGCGATGTTCGGGTGCTCCAAGCGCGCGAGGATCTGGCGCTCCGTGTTGAAGCGATCCACCAGGAACGCGCTGTCCCGCCCTGATCGGACGAGCTTGATGGCAACCTGCTGTTCGTAGTGGGCGTCGGCCCGGCGGGCGCGGTACACGTCGCCCATGCCTCCCCGCCCAAGGAGGCCTTCGACCTCGTAGACGCCGATCCGACCGGAGGCTCCCGGGTCGACGCCCCTTGCCAGCCGATCGGAATCGGAGAACAGGGCCCCGGTACCCCCCGAGTCATCATGGGCAGCCAAGACCGCCTCTACCTCTCGTCGGAGGTCGTCATCTCCCGCGCATTCGGTCGCAACGAAGGCGGCGCGATCTTCAGGGGGTAGTTCCAGTGCTCCGAAGAACACCGATTCGAGCCGTTTCCACGTGTCGCTCTGCATGCCTTCGCCCCTGCCCCAGTCCTCGAGGTTCATCGCAGGAAGGAGTCCACCCCTCTACATGGACGAGGCGACGGATTGGATCTCAGATGGACATGGGGCCCCGCGGAGGCAGCGCGCTACACCGGACGCCGCCCAACGAACATCTGGTCGGTGAAAGGACCGTCCTGGTACTCCGGGGGCAGAGGCCGCTTGGCGATGTCGACCTCAAAACCTGCCTTCGTCAGCACATCCAACCAGGTTTCGGTGCCGAACAGCCCTGCCACGTGCCGATCGTGCACGGCGCGGACCTCGTTGCCCTCCCGGAGCAGGAAAGCGAAGTCGTACACGTGGGTCGTGTCCGTAGGGTCGGGATCCCACGACCATGCGATGGCGCGCAGGCCCAGATCGCCGTCGTCACCGGCGTGGTCCTCGTGAAACTCCTTGAACGACTCCTGGACACAGTCGGGAACGAACAGCGCGGCGCCTCCGGGCCGGGTGTGAACAAACGCGGTGGTGGCCGCCCGCAGTAGGTCATCCGGCGTGAGCATGTAGACGATAGCGTCATGAGCCCACACACAGTCGAACGTCTGCCCCAGACGCAGGATCCGCATGTCACCCTCGACGTGGGTGCATTCGGGGTTGATGTCCCTGCTCAGGCCGAGCATTTCGGGCGAGAGATCGCTCAGCGTGCATGCATCGAAGTGCGACTTCATGTAGAAGGCGCCGTTCCCGGCCCCGGACCCCAGTTCCAACAGGGAACGGGCATCCGGTACCGCCGCCTTGAGGAGGGCCGCATACACCTCGCCCTCGGCGGCATGATCCTCCAGCGGATCCAGCAGGCGATAGAACCTTACGAACTCGCTGTAGATCAGTCCCTGCACTACCTCTCTGAGCTATCGGCTGTTGAACCGAACGCCTTCAGGACTTCGCGCGTCATGTCCCAGCGGTTGAAGCCCTGCCGGCCGTAGTCCAACCCACGCCGAACGATCACCAGATCGTGCGAAGGCACCACCACGACGTACTGGCCGCGATTCCCCGCTGTGGAGTAGGCGTCCCTAGGGACGTCAGTGCGGTCGTCCGGAACCAGCCAGAACTGGCCGCCATAGAAGTTCCCGTTCTCGGCGGTGGCCGGCGCGGGTGTGCGCACGAAATCGATCCACTCCTCCGAGATCAGCCGCTCGCCTTCCCACATCCCCTCCTGCTCGTAGAGCATGCCGAAGCGGGCGAGGTCACGGGCGTTGGTGTACACCTGGCTGCTCAGGATGAAATCCCCGAAACGGTCTACGCTGAGCAGGGTATTGCGCATGCCGATCTTGTCGAGTAGCGCCTTCCTGGGGAACGTCAGGTAGTCCTCGCCCAGGACCCGCTTCATGGCGTAGACGCCCAGGAGCGTGTCGTAGTTCTCGTAATCCCAATACGTCCCCGGTTCGCGGATCACAGCCCGATGCCGGGCGCCATTCACGGAGCTGGCTCCGGCCCAGTACGCCAGCCCCGAGCCGGTCGCATACTCGAGTCCATTGTCGACCGGCTCCAGCCCACTCGACATGTTGAGCACGTGCCGGAGCGTGATCTTGTTACGGGGATCCGTTTCGGGTGAGCGAGCGCGTGGGAACCACTCGAAACCCAGCGGCGCATCCAAAGACATCCGACCCTCGTCGGCCAACATCCCGATCAGGCTCACCGCGATGCTCTTGGCGGTCGACCAGGTGCGGGTCCGCGTGCCGATTTCCACGCCGGGCGCATAACGCTCATGCAGGATCTTTCCCTTGTGGACGACCATCATGCTGAGCGTGACCTGTTGCGGCGTGGGCCGATCGAACGCCCAGTCCGATGCCGCCTGCAGCGCCGTCGCGTCCACGCCGGCGGGTACGCCACCCACCTCGACCAGGTCCCCCATGGGCCACGGGATGGTGGCCGCATCTCCTGGTACCGGCGGCATGTCGATCACCGGCAGTTCGTCGATGTCGGCAAAGGTCTGGTCGGGCGCCATACTCACGCACCCGATCCCCTCACGGAACGCCGCGCGCATGGACGGCACCTCACCTGGCAAGCCGATCGCGACGGCCTTGCGATCCCAATCCACCTCGTACTCACCCTCACGGGCTGCGCCTTCACCATAACGCGTGTACTTGAGCTCCTGATCGAACACCTGCTCCACGGACCGCTCCGACGTGAAGAGCCCGTTGCACATCAGAATGGCGTGCACGCCTCGCTGGATCATCTCTCGATTGTGGCTCCAGTAGTCGTACGACTCCTCCTGGGCGCTCACGGCCAGAGGCAGCAGCACGGAGAGGAGCAGGCCAAGCACAGGAATACGCTTCATGGGTCCCCACAGGTTGTTCGAGCGTCAGGTGTTCGAAGATACCCGGCAGAGGCGGGAACGCGCGAGCGGAAGGCCGCCCTACCCCGCCACTCCCGCCAGGCGTAGGTAACGCTCAGCCACGGCGGACCAAGAGAATCCCTGCTCCACGCGGGTCCGGCCCGCGCGGCCCATGCGCGCTCGCTCGTCGGGATCGGTCAGCAGGTGAGCCAGGGCCTCCCCAAGCGCGTCAATCGACCGAGGGTCGACCAGGAGACCGGTGACCTCATGCTCGACCGCGTCGATCACCCCCCCCTCGGCCCCTGCCACCACTGGCTTCTCGCACGCGTTCGCTTCTAAGAACGTGATGCCGAACCCCTCGGTGTCGCCCGTACGGGGCATGGAGCGACTGGGCATCACGACCGCGTCTGAGGCCCGGTAGAGTGAGACGACGTCATCGTCGGAGACGAGCCCGGTGAAGTGCACGGCATCCGTGACACCGAGTTCGGCGGCCAGCCCGGCGAGCTCCTGCTGGTACCCATCGTCTCCTGTTCCGCAAATCACGTATCGGAGGCGTGGGAACGATGCCACGAGACGAGGCAAGGTGCGGAGGACCTGGTCGTGACCCTTCCTCCGCACGAGGCGCGCGACGGTCAACAGGGTGGGCCCCGCCCCCACCCCGAGGCGTGCCCGGGTCCCGGCATCCACGACGCCCGGCCGGAAACGCTCCGTATCGACGCCGGGGGGAACGACGTGGACCACCGACGCGTCGACGCGGTAGCGGCTCCGCAGTTGTTCGGCCGTGAACCGACTCACACAGACCAGCCGGCCCGCTCGGTCGAGCGCACGCTGCAAGCGGTGCCGCTGATGCACGGGGCGCCTGCCGGTGACCTCTTTGGCGTGAAGGACGAGCACGGAGTGGATGCCCAACTTGGCCGCCAACCTCGCGACGCCACGAAACGCCTTCCAATGCACCGCCACGATGAGATCCGGTCGACCCGCGGCGTCGAGGTGCTCCGTAAAGGCCCGCTTCTCTTCCCCGCCGCCCCGTACACAGCGGAGGGCGATACCCACGGGCTCTACCACCTCGGGAACGGCCGAACCGCAGCGCGCGTGCACTGTAACCTCGTGACCCCCACCCGCGAACGCCCGGGCGAGGCCGGATGCCACCTGCGCGATCCCGCCATCCTGTGGCGGGTAGTCTCTCGTAAGCAGTAGGATCTTCAGGGCGGGACTCCTACTGGCCCTCCCTCATGACGTCCTCGACGTCGAGGCGCCCTCTGTCGCCGCGCCCGGCTCCGGCCGGCGGATCGGCGGGCTTGCGCTGATGCCAATCCGTCACCTGCTGGTAGGCCGCGGCGACGGACAGGAGTCGCTCCTCCCCGAAAGGCCCCGCGCCCAGCATCCCACCGACCGGAGTGTCCTGCCCTGTGGAGGCCTCGAACCCAATCGGGAAGGCGACCAGCGGCAGGCCGATCATGTCGAAGGGAAACGGTCTGGTCTGCACCACCACGTCGCACTGATCGAAGACGCCTTCCAGCACTTGCTCCAACAGCATGAGCTTGGCGCGTTGGCCACGGAGGTATTCCACGCCCGGCATCAACAGCCCGTTGATCCAAGGCGAGAGTGAAACCCCGAAGAGCCGCACATCGCGCTGTAGGTACTCCAGGAAGGGCTCGGTGCGTTCGGGCAACCGCACGTTGTTGAACGCGCTCTTGGTGAGCTCCTCCCAATGCTCCGGCATTTCGATGTCCACCACCCGGGCGCCCAACCCACTGAGCTCGTCCAGCATGGCCTGTCGCGCACGAGCGGTGGCCTCGGCGCGTTGCCTCCGCTGGGCAGCCCGTGCCTCCCGGCGTTCCCGCTGTTGGTCGGTCTCATCGTCAGGCACGAAGCCTGAGCCCGTGTCCGGTACCGTGTAGTCCGGAATCACCCCCACGGTGGTCTGCCACCTCAGCCGCGGGCGACCCAGAACGGACACCGGCGTGGCCGCCCGTACGTAGTCCGCTACGGGTGGGAGCCCCAACGTCCTGGGGTCGTTCTGGTCGGGGCCGGCCATCGTCTGCAGCATCACCGCCGCGTCCATGGCATCCCGGGCAATGGGCCCCGGGTGGTCACGGGTATAGGTCAGCGGGATGATGCCGTAAAGCGACACCCTCCCCATGGTGGGTTTGAGACCGGTCAGGCCCTGCGCCCCCGAAGGGCCGGTAATCGAGCCGCCCGTTTGGGTGCCCGTGCTGGAGGCCGCGAGGCGCGCCGCCACCGCCGTCGCCGATCCGCTCGACGACCCGCCGGGGCTCACGTCGGAGTCGCTTGGGGCCCACGCGTTCGCGGTCGTCCGGTCTCCGTCGGGGGTGGTGGCCGCCGTGGTCGCAAGGGGCCCCATCTGCGTCTTTCCCAACACAACCGCACCTGCAGCCTTGAGCCGGGCCACGGTCGTGGCGTCATACTCCGGCACGAAGTCGGCGAAAATGTGCGAGTTGGCTGTGGTAGGGATGCCGGCCGTGTAGTAGTTGTCCTTGATGGCGAGCGGGATCCCGTGTAGGGCTCCCGAATAGGGCCCACGCGCGAGTGCTACGATTTCCCTTCGAGCATCCGCGTCGCGTACCAGGTTGAACGCGTCCAACGTCGCTTCATGCCGCTCGATGCGTGTAAGGTAGCTTTGCAACAGGGCCGCCGGATCGAGTTCACCGGAGCGAATGAGGGCTGCGGCCTCGCTCAGGCTGAGTTCAGCGAGTTCGTCGACCACTTGAAAACGGGACCGCGCCTGTCGCAACACCAGGTCGGGAAGCTGAACAGGGGATCCGGGTCCAGGTGGGCTCGCGCCCGCCCTGCCGCCAAGAGGAGCCACAGGGACGGCCGCGAGTGGTTCGCTGGCCAAGCCTCCCATGCCCACGGCGCCGGTCAGTGCCGTCATCCGCCCCAGGAAGGCGCGTCGATCCAACCCGGAGTCCTGGGGAAGGTCGCGGTCGCTCACGGCCCCCTCCCCCGGGTCTGCCCGAAGTCGGTCGCGGGATACATGACCGGAGGTACTTCCTGGGTGTCCATGGCGAAGGCCCGAATCGTCGCCGGTGTCGACCGTAGAAACCGTCGTGCCGAGTTGAGGATGCGCCTCTGGTCCGCGGGGGCGTCGCGGTCATCCTCGGGCAATACGCTCAGGTCCACACCCACGTCCTCGAGTCGTGCGAGGATGTATCGATCCAGCTCTTCGTCCGTCCACTCATCCATAGCGCCTCCCGGGTTGGCGTAGGCTAGACTTCGGGCCAGTGGGTGCGCAATGCCTTGCGCCCACACTTTTCCAGCCCTACCCCTTGTTACATCCCCGGCCCGAGCTGTGCCCGCGCCACCCCTGACTTTGATGCAAGGAGTCCATTGTGGCTCACCCCGATTCAGGCCCCCCCGACCTGAGCCGTAGAGCGTTTATGGGTCTTGGTGCCCTGAGTGGAGCGCTCGCCCTGACAGGGGCGTGCACACCCTCGGACACCGCCCCTTCCCCCACGGCGGAGACGCCCCCGCAGCCAGATCCTCAACCCGCCGCCAACGCGGCCTTCGAGTTGTCTGAGCTGGGAGTGGAGGAACTGCAGGAGGGCATGGAGGCGGGACGCTGGAGCGCAGGCGAACTCACGCAGATGTACCTGGCCCGCATCGAGGCCCTCGATCGGGGCGGGCCCACGCTCCGTTCCGTCATCGAAACCAACCCCGACGCGGTCGTCATCGCCGAGCAACTGGACGAGGAGCGGCGACAGGGTCAGGTCCGGGGCCCGCTTCACGGCATCCCCATCCTGATCAAAGACAACATCGGGACGGCGGACCGCATGAACACCACAGCGGGGTCGCATGCCCTGATCGGCGCGATCCCCAGCCAAGACGCGTTCGTCGCGCAAAGGCTGCGGGAGGCGGGCGCGATCATCCTCGGAAAAGCCAACCTCAGCGAATGGGCGAACTTCCGCTCGACCCGTTCGTCCAGCGGCTGGAGCGGACGAGGTGGCCAATGCAAGAATCCCTATGTACTCGATCGCAATCCCTGCGGCTCGAGTTCGGGCTCGGGGGCGGCGGTCTCGGCCAACCTCTGTGCATTGGCCGTCGGCACTGAGACGAACGGCTCCGTGGTCTGCCCCGCGCACGCCAACGGCGTCGTGGGCATCAAACCCACGCTCGGCCTGGTAAGCCGCACCGGCATCATCCCCATCGCCCACTCGCAGGACACGGCCGGACCCATGTGTCGCACTGTTCGGGACGCCGCGTACCTTCTGGGCGCGATGGGCGGGGTTGACCCAACAGACGCCATCACCGCGGCCTACGCGGATCAGGGCGAGACCGACTACACCCAGTTCCTGGAGGCAGGCGGTCTGAGAGGCGCCCGTATCGGGGTGGCGCGGCAGTACTTCGGGTTCCACACGGAAGTGGATCGCGTCATCGAGACCGCACTGAGCGCACTCCGGGAGGGAGGCGCAACACTCGTTGACCCCGCCGACATCCCCACGGCAGCGACCATGAACGCGCCGTCCAGCGACGTACTGCACTACGAGTTCAAGGCCGACCTGAACGCGTACCTCCGAGGGCTGGGCCCTGGCTCGCCGGTGGCGTCACTGACCGAGCTCATCGACTTCAACGAGACCAACAGCGCGCTCGAAATGCCATGGTTCGGTCAGGAGCTCTTCGTCGCCGCCAACGCAAAGGGACCGCTCAGCTCCCCCGAATACCGCACGGCGTTGGAGACCATGCATCGGCTGTCTCGCCAAGAAGGCATCGACAAGGTCATGGATGAGCGGGGGCTCGATGCCATTGTGGCTCCGACCGGAGGGCCGGCCTGGGTCACCGACTTGGTCAATGGAGATCATTTCGGAGGAGGCAGCTCATCCCCAGCCGCCATCGCAGGGTACCCGAACATCACGGTACCGGCGGGAGAGGTGAGCGGTCTCCCTGTAGGCTTGTCGTTCTTCGGGAGGGCGTGGAGCGAGCCGGTGTTGCTGCGGTTAGCCTATGCATTCGAGCAGGCCACATCGCAGCGAACCGAACCCGTGTTCAGAGAGACGCTGGGGCTATGAGGGCGACCCTCTAGCGGATAATCGTCTTTCCGCCCCCGCCCTGGCCGGGTGGGATGCCGAACAGTCGGGAGCCCTGCGCACATGCGACACGACCGGCTTGCTGAGCAGGGAAGTTCGAAGCGCTACTGGTTCCGCCCAGAAAGACGGCACACCGCACCTCGGGATCGTTCTGATGGGTCGCAACCGCGGACCACCCTTCCGGCGTCGCCTCGGTGATGGTGAGCGAGACGCCTTCTCCGGCCACATACCCCAGTTGCGAGAAGTCCCTGGTGTAGCTCGGGTGACCATTGGAGCGATGCTGCTCCTGAAGGAACTCCAGGCGATGGAGGTCCGCGGCCAAGGCCACGCCCATCGCTCGCGCGCGAGCCCGATCCAGCCGGGGCATGGCGGCGGCCGCCAGGATCGCGATCACCGCGAGCGCGACCAGCAGCTCGATAAGGGTAATCCCACTCCGGTTGAGGCTCTGCATGGACACCACACAAACTTCGAGGTCGGGGATCCCCCACCTCCGAACCGTTCGGGTCCCCGCGCCTTCTAGCCTACCCGTCCACCCCCGGTCCCGCTAGGCTCGGGTGCGCCGCCGCGCTGCAGGCGGCGGTACTCCTTGAGGTGCCGCAGCGCCGCGACCTCGTCACCGCGGTCCTCGAAGAGTCTGGACAGGTTGAAATGGGCGTCCGCCCTGCGCGGGTCCCGCTCCAGCGCCCGTTGGTACGCGACGATGGCCTCGTCGGTGCGGTTAAGGTCCTCCAACGCCACACCGAGGTTGAACTGAGGGGTACCACTCTCCGGGTCCAGTTCGGCCGCCCGGCTGAAGTGTTGGACGGCCCGATCGACCCTCCCCTCCGCATGGTACAGGCGCCCCAGGTTGGCGTGGGCATCGGCAAACTCCGAGTCCAACTCCAGCACCTTCCGGTACGCGTCCTTGGCCAAAGAGTGAGAGGTACTCTCGAGGTCGATCGCGCGATCGAACCACTCCACCGCGGTGGGTTCAGCCAGGACGGGGTCGGCATGGGCACCCAGGGACTCGGTGGCTGAGTGGTCGGGCTCCGGCAAGGTAAACGGGAAGTACCTCTGCCCGGTCTCGGGAGCCCAGACCCCCTCGCGGTCCCGCGCCAGCACGGTCTCACCCAGCGCGTCAACCTTCACAGCACTCAGCGGTAGGTCCTCCGCGAGCTGTTCGCGCAACTCATGGAGCGCCTTCCTGACCGCATTCAGCGGGACGCTGGCCTTCTTGAGCTGGGCACCCAAGCGCAGCAACACGAGGTCCTGGAACGAGAACAGGTACTCTTTGCGGGGACCCCGCACCGGCTGCAGTAGACCAGCGTAGACGAAACTACGTACCTGGTGGGGCGACATGCCCATGGCCTCGGCGACCTCGCTGGTCCCGTACCCATTGGACTCGCTGTACACCACCACGGCCATGTGCGATTCCTCCTAGAAGGATAAAGCCATCATCCGGCCACCGACTTCCTCTTCTTCTTTTCGTCGCCCTTCTTTTCGGCACGGGCCGGAGGCTTGCGGTCGGCATCTTCGCCCCCCCCAGCCAAGCTGGCTTTGAGCGCCTCCATGAGGTCGATGATCTTGGTCTCCGGCTCCACCTCGGCACTCACGGTGATCTGCTCACCGTCGATCTTCTTCTGGATGAGTTCCTGAACCTGCTCCCGGACCTCGTCGATGTACTGGCCGGCATCGAACTCCTCGACCGCCTTGAGCTTGATGAGTTGTCTGGCCAACTCCAACTCCGAGTCCTCAACCTCGCCCTCCTCCAACCCGACTTCGGAAAACGACCGCAGTTCAGCGGGATAATAAAGCTGTTCCAGCAGCAGACCGTCCTCGAACGGACGAATCATGACCAGGCGGGTGCGACCCCGGGCCGCGTACTTTCCGATCGCCACGCGCCCTGTGTCACGAAGGGCCGCCGACAGCAGGCGGTAGGCCTTCCCGCCGCCCTTGTCAGGGCCCAGGAAGTAGCCGCGATCGTAGTACATGCGGTCGACCTGTTCCGCCGGTACGAACTCGGTGATCTCGATGAGGTTGGTGGACTGGGCTTCGATGGCCTTCAGCTCATCCGGCTCGAAGGTGACGTATTGGTCCTTGGCGAACTCGTAGCCCTTGATCATCTCCGAGCGAGCGACCACGGCCTGATTGGACGGGTCGATGTACTGCTGTTTCACTCGCTTCCCGGTGGCTTTGTTCAGCCAGTTGAACGAGATGCGCGATTTGGACTCAGCGGTGGAGTAGAGCTTGGCCGGTATCGACACCAGGCCAAACGATATCGTGGTGGTGGCGATGGGGCGTGCGCTCATGCGTGAAAAGCTATAGTCTCGGCGCTATGCCGGCAAGCAACCCAGACCCCCTAAAGTCATATCGCGCAAAGCGATCGGCATCCGCGACACCGGAACCGTTTGGTGGCCGGGTACTTCCGGGCGGCAACCGTTTCGTGGTCCAGATGCATGCGGCCTCGCGCCTCCACTACGACTTCCGGTTGGAGAGGAACGGGGTACTGTGGTCGTGGGCGGTGCCCAAGGGCCCTTCCCCCAACCCTGCCGACAAGCGACTAGCCGTCCAAACGGAGGATCATCCTCTCGAGTACTACGACTTCGAGGGCGTCATTCCGGAAGGGAACTACGGCGCCGGCGGCGTCATCGTGTGGGACATCGGGACCTGGATTCCGCTGGAGGACCCCGAGGAGGGACTCGAAAAGGGTAAGCTGCTGTTCAACCTCAAGGGCTACAAGCTTCGGGGGAAGTGGACCCTGGTCCGCACCAAGACCGACTGGTTGATGATCAAGGAGCGCGACGGATGGGTGCGGGACACGGGAACAGAGGGTTATCCGCAGGACTCCGTCTTCTCGGGACGAACGTGTGCCGAGGTGAAGGCCGGCGAGAGTCCGGTCCCAGACCTCCGCGATCAACTCGAGCAGATCGGTGCCCCAGCGGGGAGCGTCGAGCTCTCCTCCGCGAAGACCATGCTCGCGGAGGCTCATGACGAACCGTTCCGCCGGGACGGATGGATCTTCGAGATCAAGTACGACGGCTACCGCCTATTGGGAGGCAAACAGGACGACCGGGGCTGCCTGATCTCACGCAACGGAAATGACCTGACGGCCACGTTTCCCGAACTGGAGCGGGCGCTCCGAGGACTCCCCTGGAGGGGGTTGGTGCTGGACGGTGAGGCGGTCGTCCACGACGAGCACGGCCTGCCCAGCTTCCAACGGCTGCAGCAGCGCGGGCGCCTGGAGCGGCGAACCGACATCATACGAGCGTCGATCGAGCGACCCGTGACGCTCTACGCGTTCGACCTTCTGGCCGTGGAGGGCTTCGACCTGCGCCCCCTCCCGCTGAGGGCCCGAAAAGACATCCTTCGCTTGGTGCTGCCTTCGGTGGGGCCCATTCGGTACTCCGACCACATCGAGGCCGAAGGCGAGGCCATGTTCGAGCACGCGACGGCCATGAAGTTGGAGGGCGTCGTGGGCAAGGATGCAGAATCGACCTACGTGGCTGGCCGCTCCAATAAATGGCTCAAGGTGCGCGCGGTCAAAACAGACGATTTCGTGGTGGCCGGATACTCCGACTCCAACAGCGGGGGGCACGCGTTTGGCGCGCTTCATCTCGGGCTGTACGAGGGTGAAGACCTGATTTACGCAGGGCGGGTGGGCACCGGCTTCAGCCAGGAGACCATGGACGAAGTACGGGCCGAGCTGGACGCCCTCCCCGAAGGCACCGCTCCCCTGAATGGGCCGCAGGGAGCGAAGCATCACTGGGTGCAGCCTGCCTTGGTCGCGGAGGTACGGTACAAGGAGGTGACGAACGACCGCATGCTCCGGCACCCGTCGTTTGTGGGGCTCCGCCCCGACAAGCCTGCTACCGATTGCAGGGCGGACGGCGTCACCACGCCGCTGGAAGACCCGCCGGAGGTACAGGACGATGCGGTTGAAAAAGTGGTGCACTTCTCCAACCTCGATAAGGTCTTCTGGCCCGACCAAGGGTACACGAAAGGTGACCTCATCGAGTACTATCGGACGATTGCGCCTAACATCTTACCGTACCTGAAAGACCGTCCCCTGGTGTTGACCCGCTTTCCGGATGGCATCGAGGGGAAGTCGTTCTACCAGAAGAATGCCCCCAGCTTTGCACCGGACTGGGTCCGCACCGAGGCCGTCTGGAGCGAGGGGTCCGAGAAAGAGCTTTCCTACTTCGTCTGCGACGACGTCGAGTCGCTGCTCTACGTCGCGAACTCCGCGGCCATCCCGTTGCACGTGTGGTCGAGCCGAGTCGACTCGCTACAGCATCCGGACTGGTCGATCCTGGACCTGGATCCGAAGGAAGCCCCGTTTTCTGACGTCGTGGCATGTGCCGAGGTCATCCACGAGGTGGCAGAAGACATTGGGCTGCCCACGTTCGTGAAAACGTCCGGATCGACCGGCCTACACGTTTTGATCCCCCTGGGTGGCCGCTGCACCTACGACCAATCCAGGACGTTAGCAGAGCTGTTGGCCCGGGTGGTGGTAGAGGCGCTGCCCGAGCAAGCCACGATTACACGCAACCCCCGCAAGCGTGAGGGGAAGGTCTACGTGGACTACCTCCAGAACAGGCCGGGCCAGCTACTGGTCTCACCGTACTGCGTGCGCCCGCGTCCGGGGGCACCGGTCTCTGTGCCCCTGCGCTGGAGCGAAGTGAACGCGTCGCTACGCATTGACGACCACACCATCACCACCGTGCCCTCTCGGGTGGCGCAACAGACGCAAGACCCCCTCGAGGGCTTGTTGGAAGCCCGCCCCGACCTGGTGAGTGCCTTGGCCAAACTCGCGGGCCGTTTCGGCTCGTGAAGGACGCGAGCTGTCACAGCGCCGGTGGGCAGATCGTTCCTCCAGCGAACCACTGGAAGGAGCGGTCGTGAAACACTACCAGCTGATGGCAGTTGCGGCACTGTGCTTCATCGGTTTGTCTGCGTGTACGTCCCCACCGGTGGGCGAACCCGCCGCAGGTCCGTTGACCGGGGACGTCGTGTACGTGGACTCGTTCAATACTCTGTCCCCGGCCCCGCGCATTGTGGACGCTCGTTTGTCCGGACTGGTACTCGTGTTGGACGTCGAGTACAGCGGAGGCTGCGCAGAACACCGCTTCCAGCTCGCGGCCGGCATGGGCTTCCTGGAGTCCAATCCTGTTCAGAAGGGCCTGCGCGTCCTGCACCACGACGGAGGCGACCCCTGCGACGGGCTCCTGCGCTCGAGCCTGTCGTTCGGCCTGCAGCCCCTGGTGGACGAGTTCGCCGTCAACTACCGAAGCACATCAGGGACGATGATCCTCAACCTCCGTGGTTGGCCCGAGTCGCTGCGATTCGACTTCTGAGTGCATTAGAGGGCATCGACACCTAGGACCGTGTTCAGCAGTACTTCGGCGCCCTGCACCACGTGCTCATCCGCAGTGAACTCCGCGGGCGCGTGGCTAATCCCCTCCCGACTCGGCACGAAGATCATTCCGATGGGTCCGAGCTTGGCCATGCTCTGAGCATCGTGACCCGCGCCGCTTGGCATGCGCATACTGGAGAGCCCGAGGGCCTCCGTGGCCGCTTCGATCTCGAGCCGCAACGGTTCTGCCGTCGGTGCCGCGTAGCTCACGTAGAACGGCTCGAACCCAATCTCGACCTGATGCTCCCTCGATAGGCGGGCCGCGGCCCCCTCCACGGTCGCAAACAACTGGTCGATCTTCTCCATGGTCAGGTCGCGAATCTCGAGGGTGTGGACGACCCGACCGGGAATCACGTTGGGCGCCCCCGGCTCGGCCGACAGACGGCCGACCGTGCCCACGTGGGTGCCGGGGGTATCGTTCATGATGTGATGGATCTCGATGATCAGCTCGGCCGCCGCCACCAACGCATCCCGGCGGTCGGCCATGGGTGTGGTGCCCGCATGGTTCTGGTGACCCTCTACGGTCACCGTCCAACGTCGAATGCCGACGATGCCCTCGACCACCCCGATCGGAAAGCCCTCCCGCTCGAGAACCCCGCCCTGTTCGATATGAAGCTCGAGAAAGGCGTGTAGACTGTCTGGGGCCCGACGAGCCGCATCGAGTCCGTCGGGGTCACCGCCGAGACGGCGAAGGCCCTCCCCGATCGTGAAACCGCTGGCCGTCACCAGGTCCAGTTCCTCCGCTCCAACTTCGCCCGCCAACGCACGGCTGCCCGTCTTGCCCCCCTCTTCGTTGGGGAACACGAACACCTCAAGTGGGTGCCGGAGCCTGACTCCGTGATCCGTCAACGCGTGGGCGGCCTCCACCGCCGCCACGACGCCTACCTGCCCGTCGTAGTTCCCACCCTCAGGCACGGAGTCGAGGTGGGACCCCATCGCAATGGGCGGGAGCGACGGATCGCTCCCGGACCGGACGCCAACCAGGTTACCCGCCGGGTCCACGTGGACCTCGAGGCCGGCCCGTAGCATAGCAGCCTGCATGTAGGCCCGCCCGTCGAGGTCCGCCTGACTGAAGGCCACACGGCTGATGCCGCCCTCGGCCGTGGCGCCGAAGCGCTTGAGACCGTGCAGGGTCTCGAGCAGCCTGTCCGCGTTCACGCGCAGGGGGGCTCGGGGGGGACGTGACAGCCATCCTGGCGGTAACGCGGACAGGGCCGCCGCCCCGACGAGGAACTCCCGGCGAGACCAGTCGGACGAATGGTTCATCTGGATTTGCCCCTCAAGCCGGCAGACTGGAGTTGAGCCTCGTTGCGGCGCAGCGCAAAGGTGAGCACGCCCACGGCCAAAGCAGCATTGATGACACGGAAGGGACTGAGGGGGGGACCCGCGGCGCCGTCCTGAGCCAGAGAGTCGGAGATGGAGAGAATGGGCAGCCAGAGACCGATGAAGATCAGCACCAAGTTGACCGCGCTCTCGACGATCCCCACCACGGGCGCAACTCGGGGCTTCGCCCGGCTCAGCCAACCTAGCCCCAGGAGCGCCACGTAGTAGAGCGCGCGCTGTTGAGCGGTCCCCAGAGCTACCCGCACCGGAGCGTGCAGAAACGCGTCCAGAATCCAGAACCCGATGGTGCCGAGCAGGTAATACGCGCTCAGCCAGCGCGCAGACAGCCTCACATAAGGTCCTTTGGTCTCACGAAATCGACGAGGCGCCCCGTACCCCACTCGAGATCGGACCACTGGGCGACATCAAATTCGATGACCGCCAGGCCCGCGGTGGGATACTTCTCGCGGAGCCGTCGATGGGCGTCCGAGTCTCCTGGCTGGGTCAGCCGTCCCGCCAACTCCTCCATGCCCGGGTTATGCCCCACCAACATGATGCTCGCCTCGCTGTCGAAGCGCTGCTGCGCCAGGCGCAACAGAGAGGACGGGGCCGCCATATAGATTGCACGCTCCGTTTCGGTCGGGACGTCTTGCTTCCACTCGGCCGCGACCAGCTCCCAGGTCTGACGCGCCCGCACCGCCGGCGAACACAGTACCTGGTCAGGTAGGCCGATCTGGTCTTCGAGGTAGCGGGCCACCACCGGGGCCGCCCTGCGCCCGCGGGGCGCCAGAGGACGCTCGGCGTCATCCAAGCCGGGATGGTCCCAACTGGACTTGGCGTGTCGGAGGAGGATGAGACGCTTCATGCACACGTCTTACGTGACTAGGGTGAGACCGGCAAGCGACACGCTTCCCGGAAGTGGTACAGGACTACCTCGGCTCGGAGGCGCTTACCGACTCCCGCACGGGCAGAAACGGCACCGAGTCGCCCGGCGAAACGATCCATCCCTCGTAACTTTGATAGCGCTCGCGGTACCGTCCGGAGTCGTCGTCCTGCCGCCAGAAGATCCCCTCGGTGGCGAGCGGCAGGCGCAGCCCTTCGGTGGCGGCGCGGGAGTAGTGCACCCGCCCCCCCGCCCCTTCGTGCGGCTCGGGCGTGTCGAACAGCCATTCCGCATACTGAAGGGTGGTGTCGGCCGCGACCTTCAAGATGCCTCGGATCGAAGGCTTGTTGTCGTTCTTGGGGCAGAAACGCAGCGTCCACCCCTCGCCGGTCTGTTCTTCGATGGTGAAGCGGTGCAGCCGGCCAAAGAATTCATCCACGAAATGGGTGGCAAAATCCGCCTCCAGTGGAGGGTAGCCCCACGCGACGAACATGCCGTCGGGACTCGCCGCTGACAGTCTGCGAGCATACCCGCTCCTACCGACGCGTCGCTGCCAGCTGGACCGAAACAGGGGTGCGGACCCCCGCTGCTCCACCCCCGGCCGCTGTACATCCACCGGTCCCAACTCGGACACGGGGAGCGTCACGATGGCAGATGCGTAGTAGGTGGCGATTCCCAGCTCGGCGACCTTCGGATCATAGCGCCGGGTGACTGCGTTCCACAGTTGGCGTGCCTCGCGCTCCTCCCGAGGCGCACACACTGGCTTCGCTACATCCACCAAGATCCCATCGAGGACCACCGGGTCCTCGGCCATTTGGAACGTGTAGGTGTCCACCGCTGGCCTCACGTCGGGGCGCAGAGCCACGTACCCGTAGCGGTACAGGTAGAGGCTTCTGGTGAGCTCCGCGATCGGACCGGAGAACACGAAGCGACCATCCCCGTCGGTGTTGGTGACGGCCAACCGATCGGTGCCACTCCACGCTTCCACGCGCACGTCGGCCAGCGGGCGGTCGTCGCTGCCCACCACCCTACCGCTGATCTGCGCGACGAGCGCCGAGGGCGCAGTGGCAAGCAACCACATGAGAAGTCCTACACGTGTCACCATACCAAAGTACTAATGGCTGGGACACCTCCAGGTTCCCAAAGACGGCGGGGAGCGACCCTAGAACGGTACCTCGAGAGCTCCACACAGAAAGCGCACGAAAGGCTTACCGTCCTTACAGGCAGATTCCAGGTTTTCCGCGAAGTCCTTGGACGTCACGTGAGACTTGGGGATCTCCCGCAACGCAATGAAGTCCTTGCGTTTCAGGTCCTCAACGAAACGGTGCTCAGGTGGGTAGCCGCGCGGTGGGCGCTTGAGCGCATCTCCCTCGAGCGTGAACGCCTCCTTGAAACGCTTGGCATCCCGGGCCCGCTTCCACGCGGTCGGGTTGCCGACGATCGCGTCACGGATCTTGGAGAGCGCGTCCTTCTCCGGCCGCCAGATGCCCACACCCAGGAACGAGCCGGTGGGGTCGATGTGCAGGTAGAACCCCGGTGCATGGGCGCCCTTGCCCAGCTCGTGTCGAAAATGGATGCCCAGATGGGTCTTGTAGGGGCTCTTGTCCTTGGAGAAGCGCACGTCCCGATGGATCCGAAAGAGCGAACCACCCACTGGTCGGGGGTCAGCCCGAAAGTGCGGACTTACCCGCCTGAGGTGCGGCCCGAAGGCCTCAATGAATCGAAGGGCCGGCGCACGAAGGTCCCCTTCGTATCGGTCTCGGTTGGCCTCAAACCATGGCCTCTTGTTGTTGACGGTCAGCTCTTCGAGGAACCGGAAGAGCTTAGGGGTGAAGTGGCGTTTCGCGGTCATGGTTGGGCTCCGACGGTGGTTTTCGAGCCGGTCGCGGCACCCCGGAGCGCCGGCCTAAACGCCTCGAACACGGCTCTTTTCATTGCTCCGAGTGTACGCGAGGGGTAGTTTTCAACGCTAATTGATCAACGTTTCAGGCAGGAGTGAATGGCCAACGACGCAATCGAGATGGAAGGAACCGTTACCGAGGTCCTTCCCAACGCTAACTTTCGTGTGGAACTGGAAAACGGACACCAGATCCTCGCCTACCTCTCTGGAAAGATGAGGAAGTTCTACATTCGGGTCCTCGAGGGTGACCGGGTCAAGGTGGAGATGTCGCCTTACGATCTGACTCGCGGACGCGTGACGTACCGCTACAAGTAGCGGGCCTTAACCGCTAGGAGTAGGCGCCCGGCCTCAAGACGAGGGATTCCCCTCTCCGGAATCCGAAAGCCACCCGGCAGCATCCCCCACCCGGACCACCCCCGAATCCAGCACTTCGCCGAAGGCCCCTGCCCGCCACCCTGGTTGGAGTGCCTCGCGCAGCCCCCCCAGGGCTTCATCCATGCGTTCGCACGGTCGGGTCTCGCCGTTGATCCGGATTCGCACCCCGCCAATGCGGAGCACCTGGCCCCGCGAGTCTGCTAGGGACAGGCCTGAGACCAGGAGATTGGCCCGACGGTGGACCGGGTCGAGTTCGGCGCTCAGCTCTTCCAAGGCTTCACCCCAGGCCCCGACGTCGAGCAGCGTCACCTGGCGACGTCCCCCCTGGTTGGCGTTGCCCTCCAACCCCTGACCGGCAACCAGACGAGCATCCTTCCGCTCGTCCATGACGCCTCGCTTGCTGCGCTTGACCCAGATGCGCTCGAGCCTGCCGGTCATGGGGAATCTCCTTCGTTGGGGGTGTCGACCTTTCCTAGCCCCTCGCTCCATTCCTTGAGCCGCCGGCGATACGATTCCGGCAGGCGCTGATCACTCAGAAGCTGCTCGACTTTTCCAATGAGTGAGTCGGCACCGTAGCTCCCGGCCTGGAAGAGCCCTTTCCCCTCGAGGTCGGGGGTCCTCGAGGGCCGATACAGGCTGAGCCAGCGGTCCCACCGTTCCCCGAACCGGAGGAGTCGGTAGTAGCGCTTCCCGAGTCTGGGCCCACCGAGGAGCATGTCGATGAGAAACAACAGAGCGCCGATCGGGCCCAGGATGAGGTCCATGGCGCCATCGAGGAACAGCTTCATTTCGAAAATCAGGAAGTCACGGATCAAGACTCCGCGCGTGGCGGCATACAGCGGCACGTCCTCACGGGTGACCACCTTTCCCGTGTGAGCCTCGGACAGCGACGGCGTGTTCAAGGAATCAACGTGTAGTGCCCGTGGATGCACAGCCAGCGACCGTCTTCCCGCACGAAGATGCGGGTAGATTTTCCACGACTCGAGAACCGCTCACCGTTGATCCTGCCCCAGTCCGTCCAGTAGTAGGTGATCCAAGCCGTCTCTCCGTTTACAGTCACGTCGGGTTGCCCCATCTCCGTGTGCACACCGTCGGCCCGCTTCAGGTAGTCCGCGTAGCTTCGGAGCTCACGGTCCTTGCCTTCGGCCAGGTACGGGTCCGTCTCGCCGAAGGCAGTGAAATCGGGGTGGAGATAGCTCGCATAGCGATCCAAATCCTCAGCCTCGATGGCGGCCCACATCGCCGTGAGCGTGGCCTTGATGGCCTCCTCGTCCTCCTGCGATGTCTGGGCAACCCCCGACGTCGGCGAAAAGGACAGCAACATGGCCACAGTCGCTCCTACGGAACCCAGTGCCCTGCGTTTCATCATCCGTCCACCCCTTCTCGATTGACTTCACGGCGCGCTCGTGCAATCCGCTCTTGGCTCACACTCCCGTGTGACCCGGACCATACCAACTCACCCCGCCTCAGCAACAGCGCCTGCGGTGATTCATGTCGCAGACGGAACATCGCGGCCAACTGGTTCGAAAGTGCCCGCTCGCCCACGACATCGACCCACCACAGGGGCAACATGGGATCTTCCTCCAGGAGCGCCGTCAGCTCTCGGGCGGCCCGCACCCCTGCCCAACAGGCCGGAGGATGCTTGTAGATCAACAGCTCCTGTTGCTCGGCGAACACCTCGGCCCACGCCTCGGGCTCAAGCTCGGAGACCATGTCCGCCAATGGGCTCCCGGGCACCTTCACGGCGTGTCTCCGGAGGGAATCACCGCCCGTTGACCAATGCCCTCAGGTTGTCCACGACGACCATCTGACGCGGACCCGTGGTTAGCCCTGGGTTGAGCACGCGAAGCATGACAAAGCGCTCGTCTGCCTCATCGATGTCGTAGTGCGTGGACGTGATGTCATCGGCTCCGAACCCAGCGGCATCGAAAAGCACTCTCCTAGATTCAACACGGAGTCCGGCCGAGGTGTCGAGCACGGCCACCGCGAGTTCGTTTGACGGCGTGCGGAAGAACATTTCCGTCCCGCTATGGGCCCAGATAGGGGAGTGACCCCCTTCGACTGAGACCTGTACCCTCCAGGCCCCTGGGACGGGAAACGGACGCACATACACCTCATGGCTGCCCGACTGGTTCGAGGTATAGGCCAAGAAACGGCCGTCGGGCGAGAAGGCCGGTTGCGTTTCCACGTAGTCCGAGCTGGCAATGGCCACGGCCTCGCCGCTGCCGTCCCGGCGCACCGCGAGGATGTCTTCACCTCCCTCCGTGAACGCCGACGCCCGGTAGGCGATCCAATCATTGCCCGGAGAGATGACGACATGAGGATGGCGCAATGCCAAGGGCAATGGCATCGAGCTTCCGTCTGCCGGCGAGATGAAGGCGCCCACGTCCAATGGATTGGAGGAGCCCAGGTTGGAGCTAAAGACCACGGAGTCTCCGGTTGGATTCCAAGAAGGACGGTAGGAAAGCGAAGCGCCTTCAGTGCGAAGGTGAGTGATCCCTCCGCCAGATAGGTCCTTGACGAGTACGCCAACCCCATCTTGCGACGCCGCCAGCTGCTGCCCGCTCGGGGACAGCGAGAGCCCGTAGATCGCCCCGGTCCAGGTCGAATCGATGAACGTGTATGATCCGTCTCGGGACACCCATGCGGGCGTCCGGACTGTTTCGCTCCGCCCAGCGGTGTACACGAGAGTGCCGTCCCGGGACACGGCGTACGGTACGGGGTTCAGTCGACGTGGGATGGCCCCTCCACCAAAGGCCACGTCTTCCGCTACTGGCTGCGGCGGACCTGTGGGCCTCAGACGTTCCGCGTCGAAGGGCATCCCCATGAGGACATCCCCATTCTGACTGGCGTAGACGAGGAACCCATCCGCGAAGCGTGGGAATCGCCCTGCGACGATTTCTCGGGTTGACCCCGACTCGAGGTCCAGCGCAACGATGCGTGAGTTGAAGTCCAGGCCGTCCGACGATTGGTAGACGGCCCGACTATCGCCGGGAAGTGATTCGAGCCAACCCTGGACCGCACCGCTGGACTCCTCGACGGGGACGACGATTTGGGCGCTTCCGGCACCCGTTGCTGCGATCCGTGAAAGAGCTCCTTCCGCGTCCGTAAAGTAGACTTGGGTGCCCGCCCGATTCCAGCGGAGGCAGCAGGCACCGGGAGCAGAGTGGAGCGTCCGAACGGTGCCGCCCGCGGTCGGGACGACCCGGATGGATTCCTCGAGGACGAACGCAACCGAACGCCCGTCAGGGGGCAGCGCGAGCGCGGTCCCACCCTCGGTTCCGGGTAGAGGCGTGGACGACAAAGCGTCGCGACGTCTTAACAGGAAAGGCGCTCCCGGGTCGGGTGGCCCCTCATAGGCCAGGAGTGTCCCATCGGCGGAGATGTCCAGGATTCCGTGTGGTGTCTCGCCCTCAGGAGTCGCGACCGGCGTCCGCGTGAGGGGAGATGAGGCGGGAGGCTCGCGTGGCCACAGGGCGACCATGGTCATGATCCCGGCAAGAACCGCCAGAGCCAGGCTCAGCCGTTTCCAGACGGTGGTGGATTCCCCACGGTCCGCGAGCGCCTCGGATTCCCCCTGCCCGAAAGACGGGTTCTCAACGGCGGCTAGCATTTCTCCAGCAGTTCTAAACCGATCTGCCGGAAGAACCTCGAGAGCCTTCGCGATCGCGGCGTCGACGTTGGGCGGGACGGACGGACGGAGAGCGCTCGGCGGACGGTGCTGGCCCGTGATGATCTTGCCGATGATCGCCTGTGCATTGCTGCCGTCGAAGGGTGGGTGGCCGGTGAGCATCTCGTACAAGACACAGCCCAGGGCGTATATATCCGTTCCCGCTCCAAGGCGTTCAGCCCCGGTCGCCTGCTCCGGACTCATATACGTCGGAGTCCCAAGGCTTTGGCCCGTCTTGGTGATACGGGTTCCTCCGCCCACATCTACTGCCAACGCGATCCCGAAGTCAGCAACCACCGGCGTCCCGTGTTGCAACAGCACGTTGGCCGGCTTGATGTCTCTATGGATGACGCCCCGCTTGTGCGCGTAGTCGAGGGCGTCAGCTACGTCTTTGGCGATTTGAATCGCCTCGGGCACCGGCAGCTGTACCTCGCGGTCCAGCCTCCTCCGCAAGCTTTCCCCTTCCACGTAAGGCATGACATAGAAGAGGATCGTTCCTGCTTCACCGGAATCGAAGAGCGGAAGGATATGAGGGTGGTGAAGATTCGCCGTGGTCTTGATCTCTGCCAGGAATCGGTCTCCACCGATCACGGCGGCTAACTCGGGCTTGAGGACCTTTAAGGCGACCTTCCGTTCGTGTCGGAGATCGTCGGCCAGGTAGACCGTGGCCATCCCGCCCTTGCCGACTTCCTCCACGACATGGTAACGGCCCGCGAGAGCCTCGTTCAGGCGAGCGATGGGGTCGGACAAAGGACTGTGGGGTGGGTGTAATGGGATAGCCGCCGGCAACATCCGACAGGGCCTCGAGGTCGCGCAAGGGACCGGGGCGCTTGGCTCAGAGTGTCTCCAACCACTCCAAGAACACTCCCACAGCCTCCGAACGCACTTCGTCCGAGGTGCGGCCGTCCTTCTTCCGTGTCATCCACCCATGGTCGGCGCCCTCCAGGACGTGCAGGCGGGCCGCGGGTCCACGCTCGTTGACGACGGGCTGTAGGAGCGACAAACCCGCCAACGCATCCCGTGAGCCCTGCAAGAAGAGCGTAGGGATCCGCACTGATGCCAGATGCCCGGCGCGCTTGACAGAGGGACGTTTGGCCGGGTGTAGGGGAAAACCTAGGAACGCGATTCCTTCGACCCCCGCCAGCGGAGACTCCGCCTGTGCCATCGAGGTCATTCGTCCCCCCATCGACTTCCCACCGGCCACCATCCGCCCCTGCCATTCGTCGCGGGCCCAAGCCGTCACGGCGCGTATCGTAGCGAGCAGGACTGGGGAACGGTTGGGCGGCCGTCGACCGTGTTCCATGTAGGGGAACTGGTACCGCGCGGTCGCCACGCCCTTGGTGAAGAACCGTTGGGCCATGTCCTCCATGAACTCGTGCTCCATCCCTGCCCCGGCACCGTGCGCGAAGACGTAGAGCCAGTCCGCGTCGGCTGGCACGAGGCGAATCACCGAGACCCGCCCGATGGCGTCGTCGACGTGGACCCGGACAGTGTCCCCGGTCATGGGTCAGCCTGCGAACCGCTCGGCGAATCGCAGCGCCAGCCTTGGTCCCGTGCCGGCATCCTCGTGTTTGAAGAACACGAAGGTCTCGTCGGCATCCATCTCGCCCAGTCGCTGCGCCCACTCGGTCACGGCGGACTCATCGTAGTCCTCCCGCCGCAGGCGCGCGTACACGAAGGGCGCCGTGCGTTCGATTCGCAGCAGCTCATCTTTGCCCGAGTCGGCGATCACCCAGGCGGCCCCGGCATCCCGCAGCGTCGCGATCACGTCATCGGAAACCCACGACGCGTGGCGAAACTCGAAAGCGGCACGAAACCCCTGCGGGAAGAGGGCCAGGAACCCCTCCAGCCGAGCCAGGTCCTTATTGAAGTTGGGCGGCAATTGAAACAGCGTGGGGCCTAACCGGTCACCGAGCACCGCGGCCGTCTCCACCCAGTATGCCAACGGTTCGGCGGCATCCTTGAGGCGCTTATGGTGCGTCAGCCGCTGCGAGGCCTTAAGCACGAAGCGGAAGGATGCAGGTGTCTGGCCCATCCACTTCTGCAGAAGCTCCGGCTTGGGCATCCTGTAGAACGTGTTGTTGATTTCCACACTGCCCAAACGCTCGGCGTAGTAGGACAACATATCCGCGTTCTTGTGCTTCTCGGGATAGAAGGAGCCCCTCCACTCCTTGTAGGAGAAGCCGCTGGTGCCGACGTAGAGGGTCATGAGACCGGCCGGATCAGGCGGGAGAAGTCGGGGTCCTCCCAGTGCGCCTTGGCAAGGTCGGTGACCCGGAAGCGAGCCCGAGCCTCTTCCAGGTTGAGGTCCGTATCGATCAGCCCGTGTTTGAACGCCACCCGATCAGAATACCCCGGGAGAAGGATGCGGGGACCGAAGCGAATCGGCTTGGGACTGACTCGATTCACATGATCCAGAATCTTCGTCGTGCAGTTGTTGAACAGGGTGTTGTAGAACTCGGGCTCTTCCCGGAGCCCGTTGGCCGCCTCCAGCATCTCGCGGAAAACAGTTTGGATGGCCTCCTTGGTGGCGCGTATGGGATAGAGGTACACGTCATCGTCTCGGTGCACTGCGCGCACTCCGAGCAGATCCCGCTCCTCCCCAATGACGTAGATCACCTCGAACCGGTGGAGCAGTCCGCCGAGCATCGAGTATTCCTCGCCCCGTTCCCTTCGTGCTTCAACCGAAATCGACACGTAGGTCGAGTCGGCGAAGCCGAAGCTCAAGAAGGAGTGGGCCGGCCCTCGCCAGTCGGTCGAGAACGGCACCAGGACGTACCAGACGCTCTCCAGTTCATCCAGATCGACCGTGCGGGTCTCGTACCTGGGCTGCGCCTCCGAGGTGGCGAGGTAGTCGAAGTTGCGATAGCCGCTGATCGTTGCCCGGCTGCCCGAGAACTCGATGTGGGGGAGCTCGGCGTGGTCCTCCGCCCAGTCGCCGACCAGGGGTGGAGAGACCGACAACCACAAGACGACCCCCACGCCGAGGAGAAGTGCGAGCCCGACTAGCGCCATGCGTCTGCTGCGCTTCCTCGGCAAAGGTGTATCACCTGGTTAGGGTTGGGACCCGACGAGGGCCCTGGACCGACGCTGCGACACCTGGGCTGGACCCCGTCCGTAAGGGGTGTGTGCCCCGTGACCCTGGAGTGAACATGCGCAACCTCGCCTTGCATCTCGTCATCAATGCGCTGGCCCTTTGGGCCGCCAGTCATTTCGTCGACGGGGTCGCCCTCACCAGCGATCCCATTCAGGCGCTCATGGTCGCCTTGGTGTTCGGATTGGTCAACGCGTTCATCCGTCCGGTGATCAAGTTCCTCTCCTTCCCCGTCATCCTGTTCAGCCTGGGGTTGTTCACGATCGTCATCAACGGAGCGATGCTTTGGCTGACCTCGGTGCTCACGCCCTACCTGGTCGTGGAGGGATGGGTACCGGCCCTCCTGGGTGCCGTGGTCATCTCGGTGGCCTCTGTGGTCCTGAGCTGGTTCCTTCGGGATGGGAAGCGCGGCCGCTAGCGCAGGGTCAACCCGCGGGCACCGGGCTCAGCTCCGGGATCTGGTCGAATGTGAGGTTGAGGATGGGGTACTCGCGCCATTCCCCGTAGTCGAAGTGCCACCACTCCCACTCATAGACGTCGAACCCCTCGTCCTCCATGGCCTCGCGGAGCAGTTCCCGCAGCCAACGCTCCCGATCGGTGCCCCCAGGGTAGTCCGGAAAGGCCCGATCGGAGAACTCGTCATACCCGCTCACCATCCGCACCGGCTGACCGGTGCGGCGGTCGTACAAGCTGAGATCGATGGCGGCACCGCGGTTGTGCCTGGACCCCGACGCCGGATCGGCCACGAAGAGCTTCTGCGACTCGGGCGTCGCGTCCCAGAACATCTTGGTCACGTACCAGGGGCGGTAGCCATCGTGGAGGAGTAGCCCGAACCCGTGCTCCCAGACGGTCCGATGCGCGCGCAGCAGCGCCTCGGCTGCGGGACGCTGCAGGAAGACGCGCGGCTCGTCGTAGAACGTGGCGTCCATGAAGTTGTTGTCCGACGCGTACCGCACGTCGAGCAGAATGGTGGGGTCCAGGGCACCCACGTCGACCAGCTCCGGCTCGCGGAAGTCGCCGACTTCCTCCGGGGGCGAGGCCTCGAGCGCTTCGGCACGCAGCTCCTCTACCGGCCGGACCGGCAGGATCTTGAAGGTGGAACCGCCTTCCCCCGAGAGGGCTCGCCGCTCGAATACCACCGCACCCGCCAACACGGCCCGGACCGCCCGACCGCTTTCGTCCCGCTCGAACACGAGCGTCTCGTTGTCGTAGAGGCCCCCAGGCGGGAAACGGAACTGGTCGGGGCCCTCCTCCGTGAGGGGGTAACGGGCGAACCACTCGATGAGGGCTTCGAGCTGCCCGTCCTTCTCGAGCACGTAGAGTACGTCGAAGTCCCAACCATACTCACCGACCAGACCCTCCCACCGCTCGGGAATCGGAGCCGGCTCAGGGAACTCGCCCCGCGTGTAGGACCGCCCGCCCAGCCGCGTCAGCCCCCCATCAGCGGGGATCCACCTGGCGCCGAACCCCAGTCGATCGTCGAGAACCAGCGTGTCGCCCAGCGCGCGTAGCTCAGCGCGCATCCCACCCTGTAACGACTCGTAGAACAGGCGTCCCCCCCGTTCCAGCAGGTCGAAGGCGGGCGCGTCGGTCTCGTCGACGTAACGACCTTCAAGCCGCTCCGCTCGCTCGGGCGATAGGGGTTGGGTGCTGACCAGCGGCGGGAGCGTAACGCCCCCGCGGGCCGCGCGTACCCGCCGTAGGGCCACTTCAGCGATTCTCCCCACCACCGCGTTCGAGAAGTCCATGGACGTCACGGCCACCACACCAAGCTGCTCGTCCGGCATGGCGATCAACTCGGTTGCGAAACCATAGATTGCGCCGCCGTGGCGCACGATACGGGCACCGTCCAGAGCTCCCACGAAGAACCCGAGCCCAGCGCCTTCGGTGGTTCCAGCCGGTTGGAACTGGGGCGTCCACATCTGCTCCAACGTCGCCTCCTCGATCACGGACCCTCCCGGACCGCGACCACCGGCAAACAGCGCACTCATGAAGCGGCCCAGGTCCACGACGGTGGAATACATGCTGCCGGCCGGTGCCATCCCCAGCGCGAACGCGGGTGCCTCGAACTCGCGACCGTCCAAGGTCCACATGTAGGGCGTGGCCAGTCTGCTCCTGAGCGCGTCCGTTGATTCGAACCCACTTGCAAGCATCCCCAGCGGCGCGAGCACGTCGCGCTGCAGAATACCCGCGAAGTCCTCGTCGTCCTGTTCTTCGAGCGCATAGCCCACCACCGCGATGCCCGCGTTCGAGTACTTGGTTCTCTCCGTAGGAGGGTAGACCAACTCGGTGGCGTTCAGGCTCTGAACGGTCTCGGTGAGTGTGGGGGAGGTGTCGTCGAAGTAGTGCCCTACCGGGGGTTCGCGCACCAGACCTGCCCTGTGAGACATGAGCTGCCGAAGGGTGATGTCGGCGCCACTGGGGTTGTTGGGAGCGAACCCGGGAAGGACGTCGGTAACGGGAGCGTCCAGGGACATCCGTCCGGCCTCGACTCGCTGCATGACGGCGATATCCGTGAACAGCTTCGACACTGACCCGACGCGGTACACGGTCGTCGCGGTAGCCGGGACGGAATCAGCCGGACGCTCCCACCCGAACCCCTCCGCCCAGACGGGCTCCTGATCGTCCACGATGATGATCGACAGGGCGGGAAGGCCCTTGGCCACCATCTCGGCCTCGATGAATGCCCGGACATCGGCAACGGCGGCGGCCAGCTCGGCGGGAGGCTCAATGAGATCTGGGTCGCCGCCGGACGGCCCTTCACTCGAGCAGGCCAGCAAGGGTCCGGCCGCCGCCAATGCCATCGCCCACCGCTTTATCCGCATGTCTTCCCCTAACGTGGTCGGCGCAAGCACCGGGAACCCCGCCGGATTCAGGTTAGCCTGCCCTCACTCATGGGCATGGAATGCCGCCAGCCCCCTGGGCGCAAGGGAAGGCACCTTGATAGGGGTCGTGAGTAGCATCGTGATGCTGGGACGATCAGGGTGGGGGTGGCGATGACGGCGGGGAGAAGGCGGGGGAAGAGGCTTGGGGCTGCGCTTGCCCTCCTCCTGCTCGGCGCGGCCCTAACGCCGGTTGCTGTCTCCGGGCAGGCTCCACCCCGCGAGGGACTGGCGTTGGTCTTGGGCGGTGGGGGTGCCCGAGGGGCTGCCCACATCGGTGTCCTGCAGGCCCTCGAGGAGCTTCGCGTCCCGGTCGACCTCGTGGTCGGTACCAGCATGGGGGCGGTGATCGGGGGACTCTACTCGGCAGGTCTCACCCCGAACGTCATCGAACGGTCGGCGCTCGGCATCAATTGGTCACAGGTATTTCGAGGCAGCCCCCCACGCGACGACCTGAACTTCCGCAGAAAGCAGGACGACATCCGCTTCCCGGTCCAACTGGAGTTCGGTTTCCGAGAGGGGTCCTTCCGGCTTCCTCGCGGGCTGGTCACGGGGCAGAATCTCACCACGCTGATGTCGGGCCTCACCTTACCGCTCGGCACGCTCGCATCGTTCGACTCGCTTCCCATTCCGTTCCGAGCCGTAGCCGTGGACATCGGGACGGGCGAGGCCGTGACCCTGGAGGGCGGAGACCTCGTGGACGCCATTCGAGCCAGCATGGCCGTGCCCGGTATGTTCGTGCCGCTCGAGATCGACGGACGCCTGTTGGTCGACGGCGGCCTGCGCAACAACTTGCCCATCGATGTGGCCCAGCAGGCGGGGGCACAGGCGGTCATTGCCGTGGACGTGGCGACCCCACCCATGACGCGGGAACGCCTGGGGAGCGCGCTCGCCATCTCCCAGCAGGCGATGCGGTTCCCGATCCAGGGAATGACGCGCGAACAGATCGAGCGTCTCGATCCCCGCAGGGACGTTCTTCTGCGCCCACAAATCGACTCGGTCAGCTTTGCCGACTTCGCGGGCACGGCCCGAGCCATCGATGCAGGTCGGGCTGCGGTCCTCGACGCGCGAGCGCAGCTTGAGCGCTACGCGGTGAGCGAACCCGAGTACCGAGCCTGGCGCGAGGCACGGCTCGCCCCTGCCTATCAGCCGATCGTCCTCGACTTCGTGCGCCTCGACAATCGAAGCACGTTGGACGAGGCCACGCTCCGTCGAACATTGGGTGTCCAGGCGCGCCGTCCCTTGGACCTCACCACGTTGACCGAGGGCATCGACCGACTGTTTGGGTTGGGGTGGTTCGAGTCCGTCCGGTTCCGGCTCGAACGCGAGGACGACCTGACCGGGCTGGCCGTGGAGGTGGTCCCCGAGCCCTGGGGACCCAACTACGTGCGCATGGGCCTCGGCTTCGCCGACGACCTCAGTGGAAACTCGACGTTCGATCTCCTGTTCAGCTATACCGCCACCCAGGTGAACCGTTGGGGAGGGGAGGTCAGAAACGAACTGCAGGTGGGCGGACATCGGCGTCTCATGAGCGAGCTGTACCAGCCCATCGGCGCCGCAAACCGCGTGTTTGTTGCGCCCCGGGTCGAGTGGTCGCGCGATTTGGCCGAGGTGTTCACGGGCGGAGAGCGGATCGGCGAGCTCAAGCGCACTCGCGTGGGCGCGGCCCTGGACGGGGGCTCGGCCCTGGGCACCTGGGGTGAGGTACGAGTGGGTCTGAGCGCCGAACGGCTCTGGATCCGACGCCGCCTGGGTTCTCTCGATTCGCTCGAGACCACTCCCCGACTCACGGCCCTCAACGCCCGATTCGCGGTGGACCGCCTGGACGACCGTGGCTTCCCCACCCGGGGACAGGCCTACAGCATCGGTCTCTTCAGACCCACCCGCGGGTTGGGAGGCAACGTGGCCTACTCCCGGCTCGAGTTCGAGGGGCTGAGCGCCGTATCGTGGCGGGGGGGCACCCTGTTGACCCACGGCCGGATTGGCACCTCCTTGGACGGCGGACTCCCGGAGTGGGACGCCTTCGAGGTGGGCGGCTTCCTCGACGTGTCCGGCCTGCGACCCCGAGAACTCACGGGCAGCGAGATGGCGCAACTGGGCCTGACCTACTACCGGCCGGTGGCGACACTCCCCACGACCCTCGCGGGCGGGCGTCTCTTCCTGGGCCTGTCCGCCGAGGCCGGGAACGCCTGGCCCGACGTCCAGTCGGTCAACCTGGACGGAATCAGAGTTGGAGGCTCCCTGATGATGGGCCTGGAGACGCTCCTGGGCCCGGTCTGGTTCGGGTACGGACGCGCCGACCGGGGTCGCGAAGCCTGGTACCTCTTCCTGGGACGGACCTTCTAGATGCGGCTAACTCGCGGGCGAGCCGAACCGCTCCCGGATCCACGCTGACACGGCCTCCAAAGCCACCGGCGAGAATGTCTCCTCGATGCTCGCGTACTCCGAGGGGGCGCCGGTGCCGGCAGTCTGAAAGAGGTGGTTGAGCCCTTCCAGCGAACGCGTCTCCGCGTCGGGGTTGCCGCCCGCCCGTAGCGCTCGCTCGATCGCGGTCAGATTGATCTCGGCCGGGACCTGAAGGTCCTTGGCACCGTTGATGGCCAACACCGGCACCCGTACCCGCTCCAACACCGGCGCCGGATCGTGAAAGAGGAAGTAGGCGAACCAAGGGCTGCCCAACTGCGCCACTTGTTGGTCGATGGACTCGTCGTTGTACTGCAGCGCCTGCCGATCGGCGGGAGACAGCTCGGCGGCGATCTCGGTGAAGCGGGCCCGCAGCCGTTCGTCGAGGTTGGAACTGCCCTGCTCCTCTCGAACCACGTCGATGATGCGCCGCTGATGGTCCGCCGCCAACTCCACGATCCGGGGATCGGCGCCATCTGCCTCCAGGATCAGCGTCTGCTGTAACGCGAGGATCTCCTCGCCGCTGATGCCCGGACCGGCCAGGAGCACGATGTACCCCAGGTCTGTCCCCATCGAGGTCGCCACCATCGGCGCGATCAGGCCGCCTTCACTGTGTCCGATCACGCCAACGCGGGCGGGGTCGACCTCACTCCTTCCCTGCAGGTAGCGCACGGCTCCTTCGGCATCCAGCGCGAAGTCGGCCGAGGTGGCAGTGGCGAAGTCGCCCCCCGATTCGGCCACGCCGCGATCATCGTAACGCAGGACCGCGATCCCCTGACGGGTCAGGTGGTCCGCCAGGACTAGGAAAGGGCGATGTCCCAGCAGGGTCTCGTTGCGGTCCTGGGGGCCCGACCCGCTGACCAGCACCGCCGCCGGCCACGGTCCCTGCCCCCTGGGCGTGGTCAGGGTGCCCGCCAGGGTCACCCCCTCGGCCACGCTGGCGAAGGTGACGTCCAAGACGCTGTAGGGCAGCGGCTCGGTGGGCTCCTGAGGTCGCGGCGGTGCTTCGACGGTGCCCCGGGTCAGGTCGAGCGCAAAGGACTGGGGTCCCTGGCTCCAGGTTCCGTGAATGGTGTCCCCAGAGGCATCGAGCTCCCCCTCGTAGCGCCCCTGAATCGCGGGGAGTCCCAGCACCACGCTGGGCGGATCCACCGTGACCTCCGGGACCGGGATGCCGCTTGCTCCCTGGTCGGGGCTATCCATGGTCGCGGTCAACCCATCCTCCCCACTCGTGATGTGGAAGACGATCCGAAGCTGAGCGACGCCGACGTCCAAGACGCCCTTCCAGTCTCCCTCCACGGCCCCCTGCCCTGAAAGCTCGGACGCACTCGAGCCCAGAGCACCGATCCCCAATGCCACTACCGCGCACATTCGCATGACCACATCGATCTCCCGGTCTTGTCCCCTCGCCACCCCGGACCCCTGCGGGGTGCTACTCCCCACTACGCGCCATCCCCAGCCAACGTTCACTCACTGCGGGACACCACCGGCCACAGCCCCCGGATCCCACGCAGCAAGACAGTCCACAAACGCGTCGGGGTCCTCAAACGGCACCGCGTGCCCGACGCCCGCTACAATGGCCAGGCGCCCCCGCTCGCCGACCCGCCGCACCAACTCCTCACCCACCGCCCGGTACTTGGGGTCCCGCTCGCCGGCGACATAGAGCACTGGCATGTCGAGCTCCACCAACCGCTCCCAGAGCGGAGCCTGCACGCCCGTGGAGGCGAGCCGCAGGGACGCAGCCAAGCCGGCCGCGGTGTTGGTGAGGCGGGCCTCACGCCCCCGCGCGCGGATGGGGAGTTCCCGAAACAGGGGCTGCGCCAGCCATTCCTCCACGAACCGTTCGACGCCCACCTGCTCGACGCGGTGAGCAAGTTCGCGATCCGCCCGGACTCGGTCCGCCCGGGCCACCGGGTCCTTGATGCCGGGATGTGCGCCCACCAGCACCAGGCGCTCCACGAGGGCGGGGTGTTCGAGCGCCACGTGCAGGGCGTAGCGCCCCCCCATCGAGTAGCCGATCCAGAGGCCCGGCCCCCCTCGAGCAACTAGGGAAGCGACCCCATCATCGAATCCGGGCCGCTCCGCGCGGGCCGTCCCATGCCCGGGGAGGTCCAGGGACGCGGCCCCACGCAGCCGCCCCTCGAGCACCCCCCAGCTCGCGCTCGACTGAGTGAAGCCATGCAGGAGATAGGTGGCGTTCATAGAGGGCCGTGAGGTGGGAGCGGGCGCATTGCACGCAGTGCTGGGACAGGCCCGGCAACCTGCCCGCGTGGGTCGTGGGCTTCAAGTCCGTGGGAACCCATCCCTACGGGATCTGTACCCAATGCGGCGACAGTTGCCGAGTGCCGATGCTTCACTGCTCAACCGAGAGATCCGAATGACCGACCTTCGTTTTGCACTCTGTTTGTCCACGGCCCTGATGCTGGCTTCCCCCTCGGGCGCTACCGCTCAGAGCACACCCGACGGCGCCAGCGCCCAACAGGCTGGGTTCGGTGCGGCGGTGGCCATCTCGGATGGGGACGTCCTGGTTGGCGAGGCCCAGAATCAAGTCCGCTCGGGACTCGTGTACATCTATCGCAAGGACGGATCCGAGTGGGCCGAGGCCGGCCGTATCATGGCGGACGACGCCGAGGCGACAGACGGGTTCGGCGCCGCCCTGGCCGAGCACGAGGGGTCGTTGGCCGTCACACGCGTAGGTGGAGGCGGCGCGGTCTACCTCTTCGAGCGGGACATGAACGGCAACTGGACTCAGGGGCAACGGCTCACGTCCGAGGACGCGGCCGAAGGTGATCGATTCGGCGCGTCGGTGGCGCTGGCTGGAGAACATCTCCTGGTGGGCGCACCTCTTCAGAACGGCCGGCGGGGTGCCGTCTACGCATTCCGTCGCGGGGCGGACGGGATGTTCGCACCCGCGGGCAAGCTGACTCCCGCGGACGCCAAGGCCGCAGACGCCTTTGGTGGTCAGATTGCCATACATGGGAGCGAGGCCTTCATCTCTGCTCCCGCCCGTGATCAGCAAACCGGAGCGGTCTACCGCTTCCGGTTCCAGGGGGATGCATGGGCCGAGGGGGATCCGCTCCCCGTGGACGGGTTGAGCCGCGGTAGCGGGTTCGGGACCGCGCTTTCCGCCGGAGAGGGCCGACTGCTGGTGGGCGCGCAGCGCGCCGCCAACCAGGTGGGCGCCGTCTACGCCTTCGTGGAGCTGCCCGAGGATCAGGGTTGGGCGCTCGCGGGCACCCTGCTTCCGTTCCTAGCCGGCCAGCGCGAAGGGTTCGGGGCCTCGGTAGCCTACCTCGGCGATGAGATCTGGGTCGGAGCACCCGGCTCCGCGGGACGGCAGGGCGCCGCCTATGTGTACCGCCGGGGGGATTCGGGTCAGTTCGATGAGGTCTCGGTGGTCCGCCCAGGGGAGGAAGGCAGCAACCAATTCGGTGGCAATCTGGCCGTGACGGACGGGCTGGCTGCGATCTCCATGCCGGCGGCGGATTTCGGCTTGGGACGCGTCGTCGTGTACGAACGCAACGGGATGGGCGACTGGGAGACCCAGACGCTCGTGGGCGAGGTGGAAGGCTTCGAGGCGGTCGCCGGTGGGCAGGTCGACTGCGGTGAGGAAGGGACCGCATCTGCCTTCGCCTGCACCGAGGTGGATCTCCTCTCCTTCTTGCCGGTGAGTGAGTTGGGCGGAAACCGCGGTGTCCGCCTGAACGACATCTGGGGATGGACCGACTCCGAGAACGACCGCGAGTACGCGCTGGTAGGACGCATGGACGGGACCTCTTTCGTGGACGTGACGGACCCGTTCAACCCGGTCTACCTAGGCGATCTTCCGCTGACCGACGGTGCCAACCCCGCGGCTTGGCGTGACATGAAGGTGTACGCCGACCACATGTTTGTGGTCTCCGACGGCGCCGGGAACCACGGCATGCAGGTCTTCGACCTGACGCGCCTTCGTGATTTCGACGGGACGCCCGAGATCTTCGACGCCGACGCGCACTACGACCAGATCGCCAGCTCCCACAACATCGTCATCAACGAGGAGACCGGCTTCGCCTACAGTGTGGGGAGCAGCATGGGTGGTGAGACCTGCGGGGGCGGCCTCCACATGATCGATGTCCGCGAACCCAAGAACCCCACGTTCGCCGGGTGCTTCGCGGACCCGCAGACCGGGCGAGCCAGCACGGGCTACTCTCACGACGCCCAGTGCGTGGTGTATCGGGGTCCGGATGCAGACTACGAAGGCCGCGAGATCTGCCTGGGAGCCAACGAGACCGCGCTCTCGATTGCGGACGTCACGGACAAGTCCAACCCGGTCGCGATCTCGCGCGCCAGCTACCCCAACGTAGGGTACTCCCACCAAGGGTGGCTCACCGAGGACCACCGGTACTTCTTCATGAACGATGAGTTGGACGAGCTCCAGGGGTTGGCAAGCAACACGCGCACGATCGTGTGGGATCTCACCGATCTGGATGACCCGCAGATGGTCAAGGAGCATTTTGGGACCCAGGAGTCGAGCGACCACAACCTGTACATCGTGGGCGATCGGATGTACCAGTCCAACTACCAGAGTGGCCTCAGGGTGTTGGACATCAGCGACCCGGAGAACCCAGTCGAGATCGGGTACTTCGACACGGTCCCCTACGGCACCAACGGACCTGGCTTCGGTGGCTCCTGGAGCAACTATCCCTACTTCAAGAACGGTGTGGTCGCCGTGACCAGTGGCTCCGAAGGGCTGTTCCTGGTGCGCCCCCGTGGCCGTACGGTCTTCTAAGCGGCCGATGTAGACGTAACATTAGGGGGGCCGAGCACGGTTGCTCGGTCCCCCACGCTGTTCAAGCTCACCGAGCCAGCTACTTGGATGCCCTAGGCGAATGATCAACTTCCGATTCAGACCGACCTCGATTCCTGTGGTGCTGGGACTTGCCCTGGCCGCGTGCGCGAGCACCCCGGGGTCCGGCTCCATGCAGGCAGCCGGTGACCTCGCCTACGTCTGCAATCAGGGTGAAGCCACGGTCAGCGTCATCGACCTGGACACGCGCACCATCGTCGACGAGGTGAACCTCGTGGCCCTGGGGTTCTCTCCCAACGCCAAGCCTCACCACGTGGTCGTGGACCCGGACGGCTCGCACTGGTACCTGTCCCTGATTGGTGAAAACCAGGTGGTGAAGTTCGACCGCAACAACCAGGTCGTCGAACGGGTCACGTTCGAGGTGCCCGGCATGCTCGCCCTGGACGCATCTGCTGGACGCGTCTACGCGGGGCGTTCCATGAGTGCGGTGAACCCACCGAGCCGGATTGGTGAGTTCGATGCCGGCACCCTCGTATCCGACGAGCTGGATGTGTTCTTCCCCCGCCCCCACGCACTGTCGCTGTCCCCCGACGGACAGCGCATCTATACCGCCAGCTTGGCGGAGAACCAGCTGGCCACCCTGGATGTGGCGAGTGGTGACCTGGAGCTGACCGACGTTGAGGGCGGACACGGCGAGCATGGACACATGATTGCCCACTTCGATCTTTCGCCCGACGGGAACACCTTGGCCGCCGCGACCGAAATGACGGGGCTGGTGCTCTTCTTCGACCTGGCTGGAGACGGCCTACCCAAGCTCGATCGGCAAGTGGCGGTGGGTAACCGACCGTGGCTGCCCGTCTTCTCCAGCGACGGCCGCACGCTCTACGTGCCCCGCAAGGACGCGAACGCGGTATCCGTGGTGGACGTGGCGAGTAACCGCGTGACGTCCGTCATCGAGCACCCCGCGATCTCGGAGCCTCACGGGGCCGCGCTCTCTTCGGACGGACGCTACCTGGTGGTGACCAACAACAACACCAAGGGTGCGTACGCGTCGACGACCCGGTCGTCCAAGGGAGAACCGGCGGGTACGGCGGTCATCATCGACACCCGTACGAACCAGGTTGTCGAGGCGCTTGAAGTGGGCGTGAACCCCACCGGGGTCGGGATCCGCAACGCCCGTTGAGCAACGGTCCGGCTGAGCGGGGCTTCATGGTGCGACGGGCGGCCTGGGCTCTAGGCGCCGGGCTCGTGGTTTTGGCGGGGGGGTGTAGCGGTTCGGCCTCCGTTGGTACGGTCGCGTCGCCCCTGTCTCCCACGCTGTCTGGCAATCCGGCCGACTGGCAACGCCTGGTCGCGCCCTTCCAGGTGATGGATGCACGGGGCGTCGCCTTCGAGCACCCCTTCCTCGGCGGCTTCGACGTGCCCCGCCCCCAGTTCGCCGACATCGATGGCGACGGTGACCTCGACCTGTTCCTGCAGGAGCGGACCGACGAGCTGATGTTCTTCGAGAACGTGGGGTCCGCCACGGAGTGGGACTTCGAGTGGCGCACCGATCGGTACCAGGACATCTCGGTCGGCGAGTGGACACGCTTCTCCGACTTCGACCAGGATGGTGACCTGGATCTACTCACCGAACTGAAGTTCAGTTACCTGCGTGAGTACACCAACGAGGGGACGCCGCAGGAACCGCGCTTCATTGCCCATACGGATTCCCTGCGTTCTCCCGACGGCGCACCCGTCTTCTCCGATCGCCAGAACATTCCCAGTCTGACGGACATCGACTGCGACGGCGCACTGGACCTGTTCCTGGGCAAGGTCGACGGCACGGTTCGGCGCCTGGAGCTGGTCGACTCGGAACCCCTGGTGTTCCGCACCGTCGCCGAGCGGTTCGAGGATATCGAGATCGTTGCCCAGATTGGATCCAGGCACGGCGCCAACAGTATGGCGTTCGCCGACATGGACGATGATGGGGACCTGGACCTGATTTGGGGCGACTTCTTCGAGCCGGGACTCCTGCTGATCGAGAACACCGGCACTTGCGAGAATCCGGTGCTGCGCTCCGAGCCGATCCCGCTACCGGCGCTCGACACCATCTCGACGTCTGGATATAACGCACCGGTTCCAGTGGACCTGGATGCTGACGGCGACCTGGACCTGATGGTCGGGGTGCTGGGCGGCGCGTTCAACCCCAGTCGCACCGCCGCGGCGAACCTGTACTACTACGAGTCGGGCCCCCAGGGTTTGGCGCTCCGGACCGAACGCTTCCTGACGCAAATCGATGTGGGCAGCGAGAGTGCCACCCAACTGGTCGACGACGATGGCGACGGGGACCTCGACCTATGGGTCGGCAACAAGCTGGACGTGTCCGCCAGCGACCGTTCCAAGCTGTACCGGTTCGAGAACGTGAGCACCGAAGGGGCACCGGCGTTCGCCCTGACTGACACGCTCGACTTCGGAGAGTTCTACCACATCTATCCCGCGTTCGCCGACATGGACGCGGACGGGGACCTGGACTTCTTGGCCGGCACCTGGCGGGACGGTCTGCGACTCTACCGAAACCACGGCACCCGCGAAGCGCCAGAGTACGTGGCACCGGACACCGCGATGGTGGTCCTGACCCGGGGCAGCAACGCCATCCCGGCGTTGGCCGACACCGACGGCGATGGGGACCTGGACCTCATGGTGGGGGAGTCCTCGGGCGAGCTGAACTACTACAGGAACGTGGGCTCGCCCACGGCTCCAGCGTTCGAGCTGGTCACGGACAAGTTCCAGGACATCGATGTGGGGCGTCGGAGCTTTCCTCACTTCTACGATGTCGACAACGACGGTCGGGAGGACCTGCTGCTGGGCGCCGAGGACGGGTCAGTGCGCGCGTTCCTGAACGCCGGCGGTGAACGATTCGAAGAGGATCCCTCCTTCGAGCTGCAGTTCACACCGTTCAGCACCCCCACTTTGGGCGACTTGGACGGCGACGGGATCGACGAGCTCGTCACCGGCGGACTGAGCGGCGGCGTGTTCGTCTACGGGCGGCGTTAGCGACCCTCTGCCGCCGTTCGTATGACGGCGTATACCGCCTCGAAGTTCGACGCCTCAGAGAACTCAGAAGCCCTTTCCGCGGCGCTCGCGCCCATCTCCTCCCGACGGACTGGATCGGAGAGAGACACCAGCGCCTCCTGAAGCGCCTCCCTCGATGCGGGCGTCTCCAGCACGAAACCGTCGACACCCGGACGCACCACCTCATGGGCCCCTGCCAGGCGGGTCGTCACCACCGGCAGGCCGGCTGCCATGGCCTCCAGGACAACGAAACCGAACGCGTCATGCCAGGAGGGAAACACCAGGGCATCGGCTGCTGCATAGGCGTCTGTGATCGGCACAACGTTGCCGGCGAAGTGCACGCGACCCCGTAACCCCCAGCGCTCCACCAGGCGCCGAGCGTGGTGCCGCTGGAGCCGCCCCGTTCCTCGGCCTGCGACCAAGAGGTGGTCGTTTCCTCGAAGCGCCCGCAAGGTTTCGGGGAGGCCCTTGCGCCGAAAGTTGTGTCCCACGAACAGGAGGCAGAACGCATCGCCGGGAATTCCAAAGCGCTTGCGTTCAACCTCCTTGGTGGACCGCAGGGTCTCGGCTGAAAACTCCTCGACATCCACTCCGTTGGGAATCAGGTGGATGCGCTCGCTGGGCACACCATAGTCCCGCACGATCGCCTCGCGCATGAGGTTCGACAGGGCGATGACGTGCGGCCTGACCGCTTCACTCCGGTACCAACCCTCCTCGTCCCTGAGTGCTGCCCGTTCCCATGGCAGCCAGCGTGTGGCCGAATACCCCGCGCGCAGCCCAGCACTGCGGATCGACTGCAGGTTCTGCACGCCTTGCCGGGTCCCATAGCCCGGTCGGAGCACATGCGCCGGCAGGCCCGCATAGGGGCTGGCCCGTTCCGGGTTGACCATGAATGCATCCAGCGCCGCCGAACGCACCTGCTCCCGGATCTCCGCTCGAGAAGATCCCACCAATGAGTGCACGCTGAGACCGGCCGGACCCGCGGAGGCGGGCCAGGGGGTCTTGGTCGAGAAGATATGGACGTTCTCGCCCTTTGTGGACAGCCAATGCGCAAGTCGCCATAAATAGCGTTGCTGCCCGCTCCCCGCGGCGTTCAACGTCCGGATGTCGATCCCGATCCGCATGCCCAATGTTAGCGCGAGAAGCCGCAAATCAACGAGGCCGGACGCGTCAACGCCCGGCCTCGAAGTTCATGGGCCTGAGGTCGTCATCAGGCGGGCCCGGGGCGGAGTCGTGTCCGGAACGCACCCACGGGCTCGGGCTGTTCCACCACCGGTAGTGCCTCACGCTCGACGATCTCTCCCTCCTCGACCGGCTCCTCGTCGCTCGACACGTACTGCCTGCGGAAGAAGCCACTGACGTCGTCGATCAAGGAGTACATCACCGGCACCAGAATCAGCGTCAGGACGGTCGCGAAGAGAATCCCGGCGATCACCGCAATCGCCATCGGCCCCCACCACGCCGCCTGCTCTCCGCCCCAGTACAGCTCCGGCTGGAGCGCAGAGTACAACCCCAGGAAGTCGAAGTTCAGGCCCAAGGCGAGCGGGGCCAGGCCCAACGCCGTGGTGATCGCAGTCAGCAGCACAGGCCGGAAACGGGTCTTCCCGCCCTGGACCAACGCCTCCCTTCGATCCATGCCATCGCGGTCCCGAAGGATGTCCACGTAGTCGATCAGGACGATCGCGTTGTTGACCACAATTCCGGCGAGCGAGATGACCCCCACACCTGTCATGATGATCCCGAACGGCATGCGGAAGAGCAGCAGCCCGAACAGCACGCCGGCCGTGGACATGACCACCGAGGTGAGGATGATGACCGGCTTCACCACCGAGTTGAACTGGGAGATCAGAATGAACGCGATCAGGGCCAGAGCCATTCCGAATGCAGTGGACAGGAAGGCCTGCGCCTCGGCTTGGTCCTCGCTCTCCCCGGTGTAACGCACCGTGTACCCCGGCGGCATGCCCGCTTCGAACTCCGTCATGGTGGCCTGAACTTCGGCCAACACGGCATTGGAGTTGAGGCCCGACGCCACTTCCGAAGAGATGGTGGCCATGCGGTCCATATCCTTCCGGCGAATCGAGCCGAAACCCTCGCCCACCGTCCAGTCGGCCACCGAGGTGATGGGGATCTGTTGACCCTCAGCCATGACGGTGAGGTCATCCAGCGAGTTCAGTTGGTCGCGGTGTTCAGGCGCGAGCCGCACCACGATGTCGTACTCGTCGTTGCCGGTCCGGTACTTCGCCGCCTCCACCCCCTGCACCGCGCCTCGCACCGCGTTCGCAACATCGAACGTGGTCAGTCCATACAGCCCGGCCTTCTCGCGGTCGACCACCAGTGACAGCTCGGGCCGGGCCTGATCGAGGTCACTCTCCAAACGCACCAGCTTGGGGAACACCTCCGAGGTCTGCAGCACCCGCAACGCCTCATCGGACAACCGCCGGAGCACTGCCGGGTCCTCGCCGACCAGCTCGATGTTCACAGGCGGGCCAGTGGGAGCACCCTCTGCCGGCTTGTCCACGGAGAACTCGGCTCCAGCCAGCTCGCTCCCTAGCTCGCTTTGCATCTGAGCCATGGTTTCGAACCCATCGAACTGGCGCTCCTCGTAGTCCACAAAGCTGAGCGTCACCCGGGCCGCGTTGGGGCCGCTGGCCCCCCCAGACATCGGATCGCCGCCCCCGCCACCCCCACCGGTGGTGGCCACCACCGACTTCACATCGGCAGTGATCCCCTCGATGGACTCGAGCTCGGTCTCGATGCGTCGGGTCAGCGCATCGGTGAACTCCGCGCTGGTCCCCACCGGCGTTTCGATATCTACGAAGGCCTGTGCCGGCGGGATGTTCTCCGGGAAGAACTCGACCCCTGCGTTAAACCCGCCGAACAGAACGAAGGACGAGACGAGTACCAGCGCTGCCGCACCCAAGACGCGGAGCCGATGGCCCAACGCCCACCGCAGCGCCCGCTCGTAACGAACGGTCCAATCCGGCAGAAGTCGTTCCTGGAACACCGTCGCGAGACGGGTCAGCAGCCGCGTGTGTAGGAAGTAGAGAACACCCCCAGTAGCCGTCAGCAGCGCTGCCGTCAACGGGTTGACCGCGGCAATGACCAACCCAGTCAACAGCATGAGCGCCACGATGGTGTAGCGCGCCTGGCGGGTGAGCGGCCGACGTGGCTCGTCGTCCAGTCTCAGGTAGGCAGAACACAATGTGGGCACGATGACCAACGCCACGAAGAGCGAGCTACTGAGCGTGACGATGAGCGTGAGCGGCAGGTACTTCATGAACTCACCGGTCATTCCGGGCCAGAACATCAACGGTGCAAACGCCCCAAGCGTCGTGAATGTGGACGCGATCACGGGAAGAGCCACTTCGCCCGTGGCCTTCTTGGCGGCTTCCTTCCGGTCCCAGCCGTCCGTGACGTAGCGGTAGATGTTCTCTACCACGACGATGGCGTTGTCGACGAGCATTCCGAGGGCCAGAATCAGTGAAAACAGCACCACCATGTTCATCGACACGTCGAGGAGCCGGAGCACCAAGAACGAGAGAAGCATCGACGTGGGAATCGAAACGGCGACGAACAAGGAGGTGCGGAGTCCCAGGAAGAAGAGCAAAACAGCCACGATCAGTAGCAGACCCGAGATGATGTTGTTCTCGAGACTGCTCACCATCTCGTGAATGTCCTCGGACATGTCGGAGGTGTACTTCACCACCGTGGTCGGAGGGAACGTGGACTCCAGCCTCGCCACGGCCGCAACCACCGCCTCAGACGTCTCGATGATGTTCTCTCCGGATCGCTTGATCACATCCAGCGTGACCACCGGATTGCCGTCCAGCCGGGCGAACGACTCGCGCTCGGCGAACCCAAAGTCCACCGAGGCCACGTCCCGCACATAGATGGCCCGGCCACCGATGCTGGTGACCACCAGGTCTTCGATCTGAGCGGGGTCATCGAACTCCCCATCGACGCGAACCAGGTACTTCCGGTCGCCCACGTCGATGGCGCCGCCCGGGATGTTGACGTTCTCCCAACGGATGGCATCCACCACGTCGTTGAACGTGAGGTTGTAGTGCTGGAGCTTGGCGAGGTCGACCTCCACTTTGACCTCACGCTCCAACCCACCTCGGAGGTCGGCCCTCAAGACCTGGCCGAGCTGCTCCAGCTCGTCCTGAACGTCTTCTGCGATCTCCTTGAGCCGCACCAGCCCGTACTCACCGGAGAGGTTGACCTGCATGACCGGAACTTCGGAAAAGTTGAACTCGATGATGGAGGGCTCCTCCACATCGGCGGGGAGCTCCGGCTTGGCCAGGTCCACCTTCTCGCGCACCTTGGCGAGCGCCTCGTCCAGGTTGACCTGGGTACCGAACTCGGCCACGATGCTTGAGTAGCCCTCGACCGACGTCGACGTGAGCTCCTCGATGTCGGATATTGTGTTGAGCTCCTCTTCGAGAGGCCGGGTCACCAGGGTCTCGATGTCCGCCGGCGACACGCCCGGATAAATCGTGTTCACCGCGATCATCGGAATCTCGATCTCGGGGAACGACTCCTTCGGGATTACCCGATACGAGAGCGCACCGGCCACAGCGATGATGAGGAACAGCATGAGGACGCTCGTCCGGTGTTCCACAGCGTAGCTGGTGAGGCCGAACTCCTTGAACCGGCGCTCCTCTTGTTGCTCTCGGTTTCCGTTCTCGCTCATCACTCTCTATTCAGTAGGCCGCGCTGAAGCGCGGAGTGCACATTGTATTGGGAGCGGGTGCCACGGCACTCAGCGCTCAACTCCTTCCACCAGCCGGATCCGATCGCCGTCGGCGACCTGCGTCTGTCCCACCACGATCAGGCGGTCCCCCGCCTCGATCCCCGATGCGATCGCAACACGATTCCGCTGCGACGGCCCCAACGTCACGATGCGTCGCCGGGCCACCCACTCCCCACCTTCCTCCACAGCAACGAACGCCACGTAGCCGTCCTCCACCCTCACCAGGGCCTCCTGGGGCACCACCAGCGCGTCCTGAAGGACGCCACTCTGGATGGACACGCTCGCCACCATTTCAGGTTTGATGCGTTCACCGGGGTTCGCCATGGTGAACTCGACCGGGAAGGTGCGGTTTCTCGGATCCACCGCCGAGCCAACGTAGCTGATACTGCCGGAGAAGGTCTCGTCTCCCAAGGCATCGAAGGTGACGGTCACGGGGTCCCCCCGCTTGACGTCCAAGGCGTAGCGCTCAGGGACACCGGCCGAAACCTTGAGCGGATCGAGCTGCACGATGCGTGCGACGGCCTGACCAGGCGCCACCATCGATCCCAATTCGATGCTGCGGTCGTCCAAGACCCCCCGAATCGGAGCTCGAATTGTGGTGCGCTCCAGGCGCGCCTCGAGCGCACGCAGTCCGGCCGTGGCCTGCTCGGCCGCGTATTTCGACTCCAGGTACGCCAACTCCGACCCCACCTGATCATCCTCGTAGAGCCGCTTGCGACGCTCCCAGGTCTCGGTGGCCAGAGCCGCCTGTGCCCGCGCCTGTTCCACCTGGGCGAGCAGAATGGCGTCGTCGATTTTCGCAATCGCTCGCCCGGCCCCCACGCGTTGTCCCTTCTCGACCGTCACGGAACGGATGACACCACTCTCCTCGGCCGCGACCATCACGTCGCGGTTGGCCTCCACTCGACCGGTCACCCGGATCTGCTCGTCGAACGCCTCAGGTCGGGTTTCCTCGACCTCGACGTTGATGATGCGCTGGAATCCCGCTTCGGCCTCGCCGTCCTCGGCGACGGCCCCGGCTTCTGCGTTGGCTCCGCACGCCGCCAGGGTGAGCACCATGGGCAGTGCCAACCAGGCGCCAACCCTCCTCCCTTCTATCCTCATCGAGAAACTCCGATCGTTGGTCTCGGTGGTCGTCATGATGCTGCCATCTCTTCCGTGTCCACCATCGGGACACGACCCATCGCCTCGTCGAGGCGGGCGCGCGCTACCAAGTAGTCGTAGACGGCCTGCGCGTAGTTGAACTCACTCTGACGGAGCGCGACCTCCGAGTCCGTCAACTCGAGCTGTCCGCTCAGCCCTTCGCGGAACTGCGCGGTGGCGATCTGGAACCCGCGGCCCGCTTCGGTCACCGCCAGATGCTGTGCCTGCGCACGCTGCTTGGCCTCGTGCACCTGCTCGGCGAGCAACAACAGCTGGCTGCGCGCCTGTTCGGTGGCGAGTTGGGTCTGCAACTCCGCCTGTCGGAGAGCGGCCCGCTTCTGATCGATGCGGGCGTCACGCCGAAAGCCGGTGAAGAGCGGCAGGGAGACCCTTACGCCGGCAAATGAGGACGTCGCTCTATCGTTCAGGCCCGTGCCGAAAAAGTCGGGGCTTCCGTTTTGTTGCGCGTTCACTGCGTAGGACCCGAAGACCGAAACCTCGGGGAGGTATTGAGCCTGCTCGAGCCTCATCTCAGTGCGGCGCAGCGTCTCGGTCAGCTCGAGTTGTCGGACGTCGGAGCGTCCCTCCAGTGTGATCGGCGCCGACCGACTCACCAGTGCAGCCACCTCCTGATCCCCCACTCCGCTGAACGCGAGGACCTCCTGGTTCTCTGCCGAGTTGGCCTCGAAGGCATCGAGGTCCATCTGGGCGAGGGAACCCGCGACCGTGACGGATTCGACATCCTCGAGCGCCAGTTCGATGCCGAGGTTGCGTCTGTCGGCGCTGACCTGGTTCTCCGCCCGCAGAAGGTTGGGCTCGAGGTTCGCCAGCTCGACGCGCAACCGAAGGACATCATACTCGGATGCGAGGCCGGCGCGGTTGAGCGCTTCGGTCTCTTTGAGCGACTGCCGCACGCGACGCACCGATTCGCCGAGCAACCTGAGTTGCTCCTGCGAGAGGAGCAGGCCGTAGTAGGCCGAGCGAACGCGGGTCACGACGCTCTGTCGTTGGCCACGGACCACTTCCCCCTGGAGGGCGCGGAAGCGACCGGCCGCCCCGACACCAACGAACACACCGGCCCGGAAAATGGGCTGATCCACCGTGAGCGCTGCGGACCAGGAGTTATCGGCGCCGAATTGAACCTGAAGGTAGTCGTCCGGACCGGCCGTAGGATCGAAGATCACAGCCGGCAAGAACGATACGGCGGGCTTAAGATTGCGCGTATAGTCCGCGCTGGCGCTCAGTTGCGGATACACATTCGACCAAGCTTCCGATACCTGCTCCTCGGCGACCTCGAGGCCGTAGTCGGCAGCCCTCAAGTCCCGGTTCTGGCTGAGCGCCAGATCGACGACGCTTCGAATGCCGAGGACGTTGCCGTCGGGGGTGGACTGCGCAGCCAGATCGGTGGCGCCTGCGACCAACAGAGCCGCGGCAAGGAGTGTAAGGCCGCGGGGTCGGCACTCGACTCCCCGACGGCTGCGAAGGTCGGATCTATTCATGCGTGGAGTCTCCACGTTCTCGTTTCGTTGTCGCAGTGGTTACTGGTGTTCGCTTCGTGGCCCTTCTCGGTATTCGCTCATTGCCCTACGTCCCTTATCTCGCCGGGGTTTCGGGGGATGTTTACGGGATTCACTTGCGGGAGTCCCCATCAGGGGATGCTCTCGACCGTTAGCTGCTCTGAATCCGGCTCACCGGCCTCATTCTCCGCCCGGTACGCGTCCCCCCCCAACCCCAGCAGCAGGCGCTTGCACGACTCCATGAACCGACCGACCAGGTCGCCACTGGCGACCTGCGGACAGATTCCCCTTAGGTGAATTGTGACGAAGCCGTGCGCGTGCGCCCAAAGCGTGAGGCCGATTTCGTCGGGATCGCCCTCTGCCAGCAGCCCTGCTTCCATGGCACCTCGCACGCGGTCCTGCCAGAAGCGCCCCGTGGCCGCGGCGACCTCCATCACTTCCTCGGGAAGCTCGGAAAGGCCCAGATGATGGGGAGACACATACAGCATCTCGTACATCTCAGGATGCTCGATGGCGAAGGCCATGTACTCCTGCGCGGCTCGTTCGAAGCGTTCCCGTGGTGTCTTCCCTTGCAAGGCTCGGTAGAGGTACTGGGCCTGCATGCGGTGTGCCTCCCCGATCATCGCCATCAACACGCCTTCCCGACTACGGAAGTGGCGATAGAGCGCCGGCGGGGTGACCCCTACGGCCTTGGCCAGCTTCCGCATGGAGAACGCGCCCAGGCCATGCTGTAGGTAGAGGTCGCACGCGCAAGTCAGGATCTTGCGTCTTTGAGGAGTGGTCATGTTAACAATGTAAACTAGAGAAGATCACTCTTCAATAGATACATTCCGTACAGGGGACCCGCGGGGTGAACGGGAGTTACTTACGTGGCGCGGCAGATAGGGGTTTCAACGCGCGGCTCCAGCCCCCTGCAGCAGCGCTCCCTCCTGAATCAGGTCGACGACGTCGAGCCCCTCGGTCACCCTCCCGAACGCCGTGTAGTCCCCGTCGAGATGCGGGGCGAAGCCCTGCATGATGAAGAACTGAGACCCCTCGGTGTCGGGGCCCGCCGATGCCATTCCGATCACGCCCCTTTCGAAGGGGATGAGTGTGGGCTCGGTTCGAATCTGGTACCCTGGGCCCCCGAGCCCCATGGCACCGCTTACGTCCCCGCCTTGGGCCACGAAGCCGGGAACCACCCGGTGGAAGGGGGTGCCGTCGAGGCGTCCGGAATCCGCCAACTCCAGCAGCGTCGCCACCGTCTGCGGCGCCTGGGAGGGGTCGAGGCGGACCACTACCCTTCCCACCTCAGTCGCCAAGGTAAGCGTCGGAGAGGGCCCCCATCTGGCCAGGGCATCCCAGTCGACCGGCCCTCGGCGAGGGAGCTCCGGTTCGGGAAGATCACCGACCTCACCGCCCAGCAGCTCGAGAACTCCCCGAAGCCCAGAGAGCTGGATTGCCGAAGCGACCGGATCCAACGGTGCGGCGACCTCCCTCAGGAGCTCGACCGACCCCAGAGGCTGGAAGGCCGGATCGGAGAGGATGCGGGCCGCGGTGAACACCTCGGCAGGTGCGCCGGACCGCAACGCCTTGGTCAGGCCCTCGAACACCAATGAAACTGCCGCTGGATCCGAGCGGTCCCCCGCCCAACGCTGCTCGATGCTCTCGAGGGCCCTCAGCGAGGGGAGCCCTCCCAGCGCGACCGCTTCCATGGCCGCTTCCAGTCCGGTCAGACCGGGCTGCATGGCCAGCGCCGCCCAACCTCTGGCGCGGGCCGCTTCATCCTCGGCGGGTAGGCCAGCCAACCAGGCCCGCGCAAGCGAGGGGTCATCCCGGGTGGTGAACGCAGCCAGAAGCGGAAACACGCGGTGACGGTCGCTGGGGTTGGCTTCGACCCACGTCCGCATGCGGGTCAACTGTTCCGGCGTGGGTCGCGCCAATGTGGAGACGGCCGTTGCGGCAGCCACCCCCACGTGGGGTGACGCATCGTCGATGGCGCCGAAGAGCGCATCGGTCACCCGCGGATCGTCCACCCTCGTCGTGAGTGCCGTGGCCGCGGCATGCCGCACGCGCCAATCCCCCCCCTCGGTCAGCCAAAACAGGAGACGAGGCGTATCCTCACCGTCGCCCAGTCGAGACACTGCGGCGACCAACGAGATCGCGGCCGGATCGTCGGGATCGTATCCGTCCACGGCTTCGCGCACCGGGTCGGCGAAGGCGGCCCAGGGGCTGGAGAGGGCCACCCTTCCGAAGTACCAAGCGGCCCGCTGACGAACAATGGCATCCGCATGGGTGAGCCCCCTAACCAGTCGGTCGAAGCTGGCAGAGGTCCCATTGTTCTCCAGCGCCATCCGACCGAGCGCCAAGGCGATCGCAGCCTCGTCATCGGTGTCCGCCGGGACAGCCACCAACCCTTCTAGCGCAGCTTCACCGCCACTCTTGCCCAGCGCTTCAATGATGCGGTGCCGCGTGTCTTGGTTTCGCTCGCTTACAAGGGCGCTCAACAGGGGACCAGCCAGCGCCGGCTGACGCAGGCGTCCCAGGGCAAACGCGGCCGCGGCGCGGACCCCGACGTCCACGTCTTGGAGCGCGCCCAATAGTGCGGGTGCGTTTGCCGGATCGGCCACCGCGGCCAAGCCCATCACGGCGCGTCGGCGCTCGGCGGCATTCCCCTCCGCCAGCGTCGAAAGCAGGGCCGCTCCGTCGCGCGCCAGCGTTTGTGCCACCACGGCTTGGAGGCTCGGGTTGCTCGTAAGGTCTTCCGAGCCACTGGGACGTGTCGCCTCTCCCCCGCACCCCACAGTCACCAGGAGCAGACACGTTGCCGTCCTTGCCAAGCGCTTGGTCATTCGTCGCCCTCGGCGACCGGTGTGCGGGGCACCTCGGGGAACGCCAGGTTGGCGGCCCGAGCGAGCGGGTCGAGCGCCTGGTGAATCTTGTTCAAGAGTCGGGGAGGGTAGTCCGGGTGTTCGGAAAGGAACGCTCGTACCTGGGCGACGGCCTCAGGTGAGTTGTGCCCCCCCAGGACCGCAGACACCCAGCCCCCCGGGAAGAAGATGTCGCCGGTGCTCTGGACCTCCTCCAGGAGATCCAGTGAGGGCCGGATGTAGCCCGTCGCGCGCTGCTGCCGGAGGGGATGGTTCAGGTAGCGGAGCCCCTCCAACACCCAGGGCTCCTGTTCCCTGCGCGTGGGATCTGCCAGGGATCCGAAGAAAGCGTCCCGCACTTCGGCGTCGGCGGACAGCGCGTCCCGTACGAACTCGAAGCGTGCCTTGCGGTCCGGATTGGCGATGCGCTCATGCTGCGCATCGAGCACCTGCTCCCAACCGGGGACCTCCCGCACCGCGAGTTCCAAGGCCATCCGGATCCGGTCGTTCTCGGACAGGGGGACGCCGGGGACCGTTCGTGTACCGTCCCACAGCTCCCGCAGTCGGTCGATCCCGGTCTGAGAGGTCACCACCCCGATGTAGCTTCGTAATGCAGCGGAACGGAGTGTCACCGCGTCGGCAGAGCTCAGCCGCGACCAGAGGGCTTCCTCAACTCGGGGCGCCCAGCGCCGTCGATCCACTTCCGGAAGGAAGCGCCAGTAGGCCGTCCCCAGGTCAGACGCCATGCGACCGAAGATGAGTTCATTGGGCTCCGAGGCCAGACCCCCCACGAGCAGCTCCATTGCGCGTTCTCTGGGCAGCCAGCCCTCGAGGGTGGCGTCCCAGAGGGTGAGCCAACTGGCACCCTTCAACACGGGGTCGTCGAGGGTCGGGAAGAGGCGGGCGAGCTCATTGAGCTCCGCGGCGTCCAGTTCGAACAGGCCATAGGGAGTCCCACTCGCAACCGGGAGCGCAACCGAGGGCGTGCCCGACAGCGACAGCTCCGCGGACGGTCCGTCCAGCGAAACGGTACGCCGCTCCTCCCCGTCCTCATATCTGAGCCACACGTCGAGGAACTGAGGCCACAGCCTGCCCTCTCCAGCCGGATCCCGCTGCTCGAACATCACCCGGTTTCCTTCGATGGTGGTTCGGACGTGGGGCCGACCTGGTTCTTCCACCCACACGCGACTCCAAGCACGAAGGTCCTCCTCGCTTCGCTCGTCCAGTATCTCGATGAGATCCGACCACCGGGCATTCCCGAACTGGAAACGGTCCAAATAGAGGGCCAGACCCTCCCGGAACTCGTCCGCTCCCATCCGGCGCTCGAGGTGCTTCATCACCACAGGGGCCTTCTGGTAGATGATGGCGCCGTAGAGCGTCCCCGCTTCCCGCAGGTTCTCGAGGGGCTGGAGGATGGGATTTGCACCGGGGGTCCGATCGACTCCGTACGCGGAAGGCAGGTGGGCCAATGAAAACCGGAGCGCATGATTCACGTCCTCGAACGAGGGCTCCACGATCTTCGCCGCCATGAAGTTTGCGAAGACCTCCTTCAGCCACACGTCTTCGAACCACGCCATCGTGACCAGGTCACCAAACCACATGTGCGCGGTCTCATGGCTGATGACGCTCGCTCGCCCCAGGAGCTGACCCTGCGTGGGACTCTCTTCCAGCAGGAGCCCATCGGAACGATAGAACACGGCTCCGGGATGCTCCATTCCACCGTACTGGAACGCGGGGAGCAGCACGACGTCGAACTTCTCGAAGGGGTACGGAATGCGGGTATACTCCTCGAGCCAGGCCAACGCGCTCGCATGAAGGTCGAAAACCTCCGGGGCGTTCCGTTCGACCTTGTCCCGGTCGGTCTCGCGGTGGAACATGCGGAAAGTGCGGCCCGAGCGGACCGAGGTTTCGACCTGGAAGCGCCCCGCGGCGAATGCGAACAGGTAGGTCGAGATCGGGGCGGACTCGTTGAAGGCCACTCGCACGCGATCACCGTCGACCTGTCGGGAACGCTCGCTGCCGTTGGCGACGGCCTCCCACCCACTGGGCAAATCCAGCTCGAGAGAGAACCGGCCCTTGAGGTTGGGCTGATCGAACACGGGAAGCGCGAACCTGGCTCGATCGGGCACGAATAGCGTGTAGAGGTAGTCCTCGTTTCGATTCAGGGACCCGTCGCCGGCCCTGAACTCCAGAGCGATGGTGTGGGCTCCTGCCCGCCCTAACACCGCACCGGGTAGCCGGATGTGGTCGTTGGCGTACTCGGGCTCCACCTCGACGCGGTCGACCCAAACGCGTCGAACCCGCTCCCGGGGCTGCAGGAAGTCGAGCACGACCGGGTGTGCGTCGCTCCCCGACCATTCGAACGAGATCTCCGCCCTTCCATCGATCGGCGCTTCGCGGTCGGCCGGAATGGTCAGCGCATAGTGGTAGCGAACGTCCGATAGCGTCTCGACGCGCAGCGCTGCCAAGGCGTCGCTCACGCCGGGCTCTACCCAGCGCGGGTTCTCTGTCAGCTCAGCACCACCACAGGCCCCCAGGGACACCAATGCCCACCCAATGCAGGTCTTTTCCACCCTCAACTTGCGCATCGGATCAGGCTCCTCCGTCGCTCTGGGACATCCATGCTCGACGGGCCAAGGTCACGACGCGCGATCCCGGCCACAAGGGACTCCGCTTGACCTCCCGCGACTTGGGGTCGAGCATCCGAGGTGCAACCCGTCCCGTCCGCCCTGCCGCCGTTTCGGCCCTCGCGTTTCCTTGCCGGGCCACACCTCCAGACCATGGTGGGTCGGCTGATTCGGCCGTCGCCGCCGCTGGACACCGTCCGGGAACGCTGGGAAACCCCGGACGGTGACTTCGTGGACGTGGACCTCACCTCGGACCTCTCATCCACCGGGCGCCCGATCGCGGCTCTGTTCCATGGACTCGAGGGGTCGGCGAGTCGCAGCTACATGCGGGTCCTGATGGCCGACCTGCTCCGCTTGGGCGTGGAGAGCGTGGCTGTGAATTTCCGCGGATGCAGCGGCGAAGCGAATCGGCTACCCCGCGCGTACCACTCGGGGGATTCCGGGGAGGCCGGGTGGGTGGCGGCGACTCTCAGGAAGCGCTGGCCGGGGCGTTCGGTCGGGGCCGCAGGGTTTTCGCTGGGAGGAAACGTCCTCCTGAAGTACCTGGGGGAGCGGGGAGCCGCCTCCCAGTTCGCCGCAGCCGCGGTGGTCTCGGTTCCGTTCGACCTAAGCCTGGCCGAGGAGACGATTTCCGGCCCAGGGATCCAACGGATCTACGCCCAGTACTTCCTCCGGTCCCTCAAAGCAAAGGTCCAGGCGAAGTCCGCTCTGTTGGGAACGGATACGGTCCGGGATGCGCTCGCCTCCCGCACGCTCGCCCAGTTCGACGACGTGATTACGGCCCCTCTGCATGGATTCCAAGACGCACAGGACTACTATGCGCGCTGTAGCTCCAGAGACTTCCTGGGCTCGGTCGCGGTGCCGACGCTGATCGTCCAGGCGTTGGACGATCCCTTCTTGCCCGCACCAGCCATCCCTGCCTCGGAGATCGCGGGGAATGCGGCCCTGTTCCCGATGATTACTCTGAAGGGCGGCCACCTGGGCTTCCTGGGGGGCTCGCCGTTCAAGGCCCGCTGGTGGGGCGAGCGAGCGCTGGCGACGTTCTTAGCGGCGGCGCTGGGCGCGGAAGGCGGCGGAAATGGAGTCCAATTGTCGGGTTGACAGCCACCCGCACCCTCCCCACCGTTTAGTTGAGGTGAAAGGCTTCTGCCCTGACAGGGGTCAAGACAGCCCGGTCCATTCCCACCCCCGGGACCATCTGCAGTTTTTCCCCCGGATGAGCTGCACCAGAGAAGGAGCGGTACGAATGAGGACCACGGGTACTGTGAAGTGGTTCAACGATAGCAAAGGATTTGGCTTCATTGCCCCCGAAGGGGCAGCCGATCGCGACTGCTTCGTGCACTACTCAGCAATCCAAGGCGAGGGCTTCAAGAGTCTCGCCGAAGGGGACAAAGTCGAGTTCGACATGGTCGAGGGCCCCAAGGGTCCAGCGGCCGAGAACGTCAGTCGGCTGGGCGACTAGTCTCCGGCTCGCGCCTCCGCCGGCGCGGTGCCACCCCCTAACCAATCCGGTGCCTTCGGGGTTCGAGAACCCCGAGGGCACTTGGCTTTCAACCTGCTAGCTTAAACGCCTTCCCCACCCAAGTGTCCGCGGCGGGCCGCTCCCAAGCGCCCTCCTTCACCTGAGACCGTCGCGTCACCGTCAGATCGAACACCGGGGTCGAGGCGTCCACCTGGCCCCTGTCCACGCTCGCACGCACCTCCGACCTCGACCCTCGTCGAATCTGTCCCTCACTGTCCCGGTAGAAGACCTGGCCGTGCCCCACCAGCTCTACAGCGAGCTCTCGTTCCAGCTCGCTCAGCGAGCGGATCAGCGCGTCGATCGAACAACCGGAGGGCGGCGCACTGCTCTCATCCACGCCCACCAACAGGAAGCGTCCTTCGCGCCACGAACGCCCCGCCCGCAGCGGTTGTCCATGCGCGTTCCACGTGTCCAGAAACCCGTCGACGGTCGCGAGGAACCGTGTCTCCTCATGGGGCGTCAGTGCTCTCCCGGTGCCGAACACCCAGATCCTGGCATCCTCGGGGAGTGTGTCCCAACGCTCAAGCGGCATCGTTGCTCGTTTCAGCAGGGTGGATGGTTGCCGGCGCGCTCTTGGCTCTTGGCATCTGGACCGCCACCGGGTTGGGCGGCGGGGCCTTGTCCAAGAGGATCGCAGCCCAGCGGAAGTCCTCGGTGTTCTCCAGCATGATCTTCACAATCATGGTCAACGGCACCGCGAGCAGCATTCCGAGCGGGCCCCAGACCCACCCCCAGAAGAGCAACGACAGGACCACGACCAGCGCCGACAAACCAAGTCGCCGCCCAAGGAGCGTGGGCTCGATGAAGTTCCCCAGCACGAGGTTGATGACGAGGTAGCCCGTGGCGGCCAGGGCCGCGTGTCCCGCAGAGTACTGGATGAGTCCCAGAAAAACCGCTGGGATGCTCGCGATCACCGACCCTACCGTGGGCACATAGTTCAACAGGAACCCGAGGAGTCCCAACAGGACCGGAAAATCGAGGTCGATCCACCAGGCCCAGAGGCCAATCAAGAGGCCGGTGGCAAGACTCACCAAGGTCTTGATCCCCAGGTACTCCTGGATCTCACGTACTGTCTTCTGCAGCCGCCCCTGACCGGGCGTCCCCGACCCCTGTAGGATGGCCCTGAACTTCTCCGGGAAGACTGTGGCTTCGCTGAGCAGGAAGACCAGGATGATGAGGACGAGGAAGGTGCTTGAGGCGACCGACGCGGCTCCCTGGACCGCCGACGTCACCAAGCCGAATATGGCCGCGGGATCGGGAGCGAGCAGGTCCGGTACCACAACGCCCCGGTCCTCCAGGTTCCCGACCCAGGTGGCCCATAGGCCTCGAAAACGACTGGCGTAACGCGGGTAACGGTCCTGCACCTCACCCACGGACTGAACGGCGAGCAACACCATCAGCCCGAACACGGCGGCGTTGACCAGTACGGTCACGAAGACCGCCAGTACGCCCGGCACCCGGTGCCGACGCAGCGTCACGAGGATGGGGAGTGAGAGCACGGTCAGGAACGCGGCGACCGCAAAGGGCACCAGGATGGGGGCCGCGACCCTGAGCCCGCCGACCACCACCACCAGGCAGGCGCCGACGAGGAGCGCGCGGGCGCCCGGGTGATCCGCCAGCCAACCGATGCCGGACCCCTTGTTTTCGCTCATCGACATCCTCCAACCGCCACGATCCACCCTTCAAGATCGGTGTGGTTGCAATACCTTTCAGCCGTCGGAACGATCCGTTACGCCTTGCGAGGCACACCCTGAACAGGCCCCAACCCCCAGACGACCAACCGAAAGATCCGCGCCCGCCTCCTGAGGAGGACGAGGCGCTGCTCGCAGAGTGCCGGGTGGACACGTTCACGTCGGGGGGCAAGGGTGGCCAACACCAAAACCGCACTCAGTCGGGCGTGCGTCTCGTGCACCGCCCCAGCGGTCTCAGGGTGTCGTCCCGGCGACATCGCAGCCAACGACGGAACCTGCAGGCGGCGCTGGATCGGCTTCGCAGGAGACTTACGGAGGCCGCGGAGCCGACCCGACCGCGTATCCGCACGCGGGTGCCGAAGAAGGCCAAAGAGAGGAGGCGCTCCGACAAGGCACGTCGCAGCAAACTCAAGGAAGGTCGACGCCCGCCCAAGGTAGACGACTAGGCGTCTGCTGAGGAAGTAGAGTGGGCCCGGCAGGACTCGAACCTGCGACCCTCGGATTATGAGTCCGGTGCTCTAACCAACTGAGCTACGGGCCCGGAACGCGCGAAAACTATCAGTCGGGGGACTCTTTGACACCCCTGCGCCCACGGTTAGCTTGGCTCGTTACCCGACCCACTATGCTCCTCGGGAGCGCCCGGAATGCGGTTACTGATCGTCGGGGGGGGCCAGGTCGGTTACCACCTCGCCCGACGCCTTTCCGAAGAAAGCCAGGACGTAGTCCTCATCGACGCCGACCCAGATCGGGTCGAGTACGTCGCTGAGCAACTGGACATCCTCGCAATCCAGGGCAACGGCGCGTCGGTTCCGGTGCTGGACAAGGCCGGTGTGCGGGGGGCCCAGATGCTCCTCTCGGTGACCAGTCGGGACGAAGTGAATCTGATCGCCTGTCTGGCGGCCACCCGGCTCGGGGTGCCCTTTTCCATGGCGCGCGTGTCTAACCCCGAGTACTACGCGGCTTCCGCGGTGCTCTCGGCCGAGGACCTGGGGATCGATCGACTGATCAACCCTGAGCGCGAAGCAGCCAAGGAAGCGCTCCAACTGCTACGCAGCCCGGCGGCCACCGACGTGGTCCCCTTCGCCGATGGGCGGGTACAGCTCCTGGGCATGCGGGTCCGGGAGGGCGCGCCCATCGCTGGGAAACCGCTCGCCCAGCTCTCCGAGGAACTGGAGGGGTCTCACTACGTCACCGTGGCCATCGTTCGCGACGGAGAGACGATCGTCCCGGATGGAAGCTCCTCGATGGAGCCCGGCGATCAGATCTATCTGCTATCGCCCCTCGATGAGGTCGAGAGGATTCCGCGGCTGGCGGGCTACGACTCGAAGCGGCTTCGGCGGGTCATGATCGCGGGCGGAAGCCTGGAGGGGCAGTACCTGGCCGAGGCCCTTCTCAACCTCGGGGTCGAGTGTACCATCCTGGACCGCAACCGACGGAGGTGCCTGGAGTTGGCCGAGGCGCTACCCAAGGCTCTGGTGCTCCATGGAGACGCCACCGACCTCGAGCTGTTGGAGATGGAAGGGATCGCAGGCGTGGATGGGTTCGTAGCCGCAACGGGCGACGACGAGACCAACCTGCTCTCCTCCCTGCTGGCCAAGGGTGCGGGCGACGGAAAAGTGATCGCACTGATCCAGCGGTTCGAGTATCTGCCGCTGGTGCCTCGCGTGGGGATCGACGCTGCGGTGTCGCCCCGACTGTCGACGGTCAATGCGATTCTGCGCTATGTCCGCAAGGGCCAGGTGTTGACCGTGGCGTCGCTGACCGGGACGGACGCCGAAGCCATCGAGTTCAAGCTGACCGGGTCATCGAAGGCCGCTGGCAAGACCATCCAGGAGCTGCACCTTCCCAAAGGCGTCCTGGTGGGAGTGGTGCTGCGAGGTCGTGAGCTCCTCAACCCTCGCGGCACCGACCGCTTGCTGCCAGGAGACGACGTGATCGTCTTCGGCCTGCCCCAAGCGCTCGCGTCTGCCGAGCGCTTCTTCACGTAGAGGCCCGGCTTGTCACTGCGTCACGTGGTCAACGTGGTGGGGCTGCTGCTGGTGGTTGTGGCTGTCGCGATGCTCGTCGCCTGTGGCGTGGCCGCATACTACGGCGACGGGGACGCCATGGGGCTCGGGCTCGCCGCGTTCATCACCGGCGGCGTCGGGGCCATCGCCAACCGGCTCACCCGCTTCCGGGACGAGATCGGCCCAAAAGAAGGCTACGCCATTGTGGCCTTCGCCTGGACCACCATCGGTGTGTTCGGGGCGCTCCCCTACCTACTGACCGGAGCGGTCGACAGCGTCCCCGCAGGGGTTTTCGAGTCGATCTCCGGATTCACCACCACGGGCGCCACTGTGTTTTCGGACATCGAAGCGCTCCCCCGTGGGCTGTTGCTGTGGCGGTCACTGACGCAGTGGCTGGGTGGGATGGGGATCATCGTGCTCGTGATTGCGGTGCTCCCCTACCTGGGTGTGGGCGGCATGCAGCTGTTCCGAGCCGAAGTACCCGGCCCCACCACCGAGCGCCTCCGACCCCGCATCACGCAGTCGGCCAAGCTCCTATGGTTCGTCTACCTGGGCCTGACCGTGACCCAGGGCCTACTGTTGTTGCTGGGAGGGATGACGCCGTTCGAGGCGGTGAACCACGCGCTCACGACGTTGGCGACAGGTGGCTTCTCCACCCGAAACGCGTCGTTGGCCGCGTTCGACTCCGCGTACATCCACTATGTCACCATCGTTTTCATGTTCTTGGCAGGGGTGAACTTCGCCCTCCACTTTCGGGCGGCGACCGGGAAGCCGATCTACCACAAGGAACCCGAGTGGCGGTTCTATACCGGGCTCATCGTGCTTGCGACCGTCCTGGTGGCGCTGATCAACTTCTCGGCGGGTTCCTACGCGTGGGGTGAAGCCGAGGCGGGGTTCCGTCACTCCCTGTTTCAGGTGGTCTCCATCATCACCACCACGGGGTACGTGTCGGCGGACTATGAGCTGTGGGCCCCAGGCGCTGTCGCCATCATCCTGGCACTGATGCTGACCGGTGGGATGGCGGGATCCACCGCCGGTGGCGTGAAGTCCATTCGCATCCTGCTCATGCTGAAACACATGGGCATTCAGATTCGCCGGCACCTTCACCCCCGCGGGGTCTTCGTCTCATCGGTGGGTGATCGGAAGGTCAAACAGGAGATCGTCGAAGACGTGCTGGGCTTCGCCCTGCTCTATGCGGGGTTCCTGGTCGCCGGAATCGTGGTGCTCTCGATTCTGGGCGTGGATGCCTACTCGTCCATCGGCGCCGTCCTTTCCTGCCTGGGCAACGTCGGCCCGGGCGTGGGAGAGGTGGGCGCGGTGGACAACTACGGTTGGATGGGCGGAGGCGAGATGAGCCTACTGGCCGGCTTGATGCTGGTGGGTCGCCTGGAGCTCTACACCGTCATCCTGCTGTTTCACCCTGACATGTGGCGGCGCTCGACGCGCTGATCGCGGTCAGAGCAGCCTCAGTCCGTCCCGAACAGACGGTCCCCGGCATCGCCCAGGCCCGGAACGATGTACCCCACATCGTTGAGCCCCCGATCCAGAGCGGCCGTATAGATTGGCACGTCGGGATGGGCGTTCCCCATGAGCACGACCCCTTCGGGCGCAGCGACCAGACAGACGAAACGCACGCGACGGGCACCCCATTCTTTGAGGACGCCCAAGGCCACGCAGGCGGAGCCACCTGTCGCCAGCATGGGGTCCAACACGAACACGTCGCACTCCGGTAGCTCAGGGGGCAGCTTGAGGTAGTATTCTGACGGAAGCAGCGTGTCCTCGTCACGAACCAGTCCAATGTGGCCGACCCGGGCACTTGGAAGCACCCGCCGAAAGCCGCCCACCATACCGAGCCCGGCGCGAAGGATCGGAACGAGCACCAAACCCTTCCCAGAAAGCTCTTTACCTAGCATGACCTCGAGTGGTGTCTCTACCTCCGAGTCCGTCACGGGCAGGTCGGCGGTGGCTTCGTACGCCATGAGCAGGGCCAACTCCTCTACCAACTTGGCGAAGGCCGTCACCTCGCAATGGCGACTGCGGAGCAGGCCGAGCTTGTGCTGCACCAACGGGTGTCGACTCACGGTCAGGTTCGGGTGGATGGACCCGAGCCGCCCCCGGTCATCCGCCAACGGGCTCAACCGATGCCTCCTCGCAGAAGTGCCGCAGGGCCTGGACCTCTGCGGGCTCCATCTCCCTCCACGCACCCGAGCCGAGGTCGCCCAGCCGCACCGGCCCGAACCGCACACGCCGAAGGCGCCGAACAGGGTTACCGACCGCCTCCATCATTCGGCGCACCTCACGTTTGCGACCCTCCGTGAGGACCAGTGTCAGGGGGACGCCTTCCGTGTCCGAGGGGCCCGCTAGGGCCACCAGCTTGGCTCTCGCCGGACCGTCGTCCAGACGCACCCCGCTCATCAGTCGTTCGAGCACGGCTGCACCGGGCTCCGACGCCACCCAGATCCGGTACTCCCGCTCCACCTGAAAGCGGGGATGCAGGAGTCGCTCTGCGACATCCCCCTGGTTGGTGAGGATGAGCAGTCCCTCGGTGTCCAGATCCAAGCGTCCCACATGCCGAAGCGAACGCCAATCCGAGGGCAGGAGGTCGAACACGGTGGGTCGGCCCTGAGGATCCGACGCCGTGGTGACGAAGCCCCGAGGCTTGTGGAGCACCACCCAGCGCGGCTCCGCGAGCTGCACGGCCCGGCCATCCACGGCCACGGCATCGTGTTCGGGGTCGACCTTCGCGCCCAGGATGTCCACAACCACCCCGTTCACGGCCACCCGTCCGGCCAGGATCAGGCGCTCGGAAGCGCGACGGGATGCCACACCGGACCGGGAGAGGAACTTCTGTAGCCTCAACGGCTTCCCCGACTCCATATCAGAATCAGGACGAACTCTCGGGGGCAGCCAGCACCTGCTTCCGATCGCCCTCGGGAGCCTCCGGGGGGGCGATGTCGGCCGGACCCTCGGGATCCTCTACGTCTTCGATCCCGAGCGGGATGCGATCTCGGAGCACCACCGGCAACTCCTCAGGCCTGGGAAGGTCCTCCAGGGTCGCAAATCCGAAGTGGTCCAGAAACCGCTGGGTCGTTCCATACAGCAGTGGCCGTCCCACACCCTCCCCACGCGCCACCACGTCCACCAGGCCACGCTCCTGAAGGGTCCGGATGACGCCGGAGGAGTTGACGCCCCGAATGTACTCCATCTCGATACGGCCGATCGGCTGGCGATACGCGATGATGGCTAACGCTTCCAGGGCGGGGCCAGAGAGGCGGTTGGGCCGAGGCACGCTGTCGAAACGTTCCAGATAGGGCGCGAACTCGGGCCGGGTCAGGATCTGGTAGCCCTCGGCAATCTCGAGCACCTGGAAGGCGCGCCCCGTCTCGTCGTAGGAGCTCTTCAGGTCTTGAATGGCCGCTTCGACAATATCCTCGTTCAGGTCCGCATCGGCGCGGGCGAGGTCTTCGACACTCAGCGGGGCATCGCTCGCGAAGAGGACTGCCTCGACAATCTGACTGGGGTTCACGCCGCCTCCGTCTTGTCTTCGTCCAGCGCAACATCCCGTGGGATCGGATCCTCATCGGACTGCCGAAAGATCCACAGCTCGGTAAAGGGCCGGAGCTGCCGTAGCGCCACCAGCCGCCGCTTGGAGAGCTCGAGCCCCGCCAGGATGGTCATCACCCCGTGCATGCGTTCCCGCCAGGGACCCACCAGGCCGCTGAAACGAACGCGGGCCTGGGTGCGCAACGCGTCCATGATGAGATCCACCTTCTCTTCGATGGCGATCGGTCTCAGGGTGACGCGATGATCCCGGGGCAGGGGCTCGGGCAGCGTGACGCGGAGCGCAGCCTTGTGGACGTCGGCCCAGGTGGTGCGCAGCTTCGTCTCCATCACCCGGCGGGGGGGGCGGACCGCGATGTAACCCTTCCCTCTCAAACGCCCGCGATCGGCCTCGGCCACTAGCAGTCGCCTCGAAATCTCGAGGACCTGTTCATACTCCAAGAGCCGGCGCACCAGCTCCGCGCGAGGGTCCTCGTCCTCGTCCTCACCGTGGCGCGGTAGGAGCATTTGCGCCTTGATGCGCACCAGGGTGGCCGCCATTTCCAGGAACTCACCCGCATTCTCCAGTTGGGTGGCGTCCACCTGCTGGATGGTGGCGAGGAACTGCCGAGTAATGGCGGCAATGGGGATATCGAAGATGTCGATATCCTGCTGACGAATCAGGTGCAGCAGCAGATCGAGCGGCCCCTGGAAACGGTCGAGATCGACGACCAGGAGCTCGGAGAGGCCCGGTGCCGCGGGCGCGGTGGTCAGCTCCATGGGATCAGATCCACAGGCGGATGAACGCGTTCGTCAGATCAGAAAGCTGCTCGACGGGCCAGAATACCAAATTCAGGAAACCAGGGACGAGGAAGAGGAGCGCCATCAGCACCAGGAGACCGAACCGGTCCAGCGCTCGATAGCGCGGCTTGAGACCTCCCGGAAGAAGGTGATACACCACGTGAGATCCGTCGAGAGGCGGGATGGGAATCAGGTTGAAGATCGCCAGAGTCAGGTTGATCTGGATCCCGAGCGTGCCCGCGAGTCCTAGCCAGTTGGCGACGCCCGGGCCGGTCCACGCCTCAGCGTGGTAGGCCAGAATGACCAGCAAGGCCGAAGGGATCACCAGCAGGAAGTTCACGGCCACCCCCGCCAGGGAGACCTTGATGTCACTCCAAATCGGGTCTCGGAACCGGGCCGGAACCACCGGGACCGGCTTGGCCCAGCCGAACACGGCGCTCCCCCCGGTGCTCGTGAACAGCAGGAGCGGAAGAATCACCGAGCCAACCAGGTCCAGGTGAGCGATGGGGTTGAGGGTGATGCGACCGAGCTTCCGCGCGGTGTCGTCGCCCTCCCGGTCGGCCACCCATGCGTGAGCCAACTCGTGGGCCACCACCGATCCGATCAGGACCGCCACGACGAGCACACCTACCATGCGGCCTCGGCCAGGTGGGTGCCGGCTCCCGCCTGGCGGCAGGCGGGAAACGGAGCGGTTGACCCTTGTGTCACGTGCAATTAGCCTTTGTGGCTCAGTGCCCTGAGCATGAACGTGTCTTCGGGCCTCGCCCGCACCGATCCAACATGCCGAATATCAAGAGCGCCAAACAGCGGGTCCGGACCAGCGAGGCCGCACAGGCCCGCAATCGCGCCAACAAGTCCAGGCTGCGTACGGCCATGAAGGCCGTTCTGGATTCCACCAGCGGCGACGACGCGACCCCGAAGCTTCGAGCCGCGGTCGCTTTGCTGGACCGGGCAGCCACCCGACGCCTGCTGCATCCGAATACAGCGTCTCGCTACAAGAGTCGCTTGGCCCGCCACGTGGCTTCGCTGAAGTAGACGCGGCTTCGCTTCCGGGCTGCGGCGTCACTCCGCGGCCCAAATCACCTCCCCACCGACGATCGTCGCCACGGGGGCACCCTTCAAAGCCCACCCGCCAAACGGTGTATTGCGGCTCTTGGACTCGAACCGGGTCGGATCGACGGTCCACTCCCGCGCCAGATCCAAGACGGTGACGTCGGCGGGTGACCCCGGCGACAGGGTCCCTCCCGGGAGGTGAAACGCCCGAGCGGGCTGGCAACTCTGGCGCTCCACGAACGTGGCGAGGTCGATCAGGCCGCCGGCCACGCAGTGGGTGAGCACCAACCCCACGGCGGTCTCCAGACCTACGATCCCGTTGGGCGCGGCATCGAAGGTCTGGCCCTTTTCGTCCCGATGGTGGGGGGCATGGTCGGTGGCCAAGGTATCGAGGGTGCCGTCCCGAAGGCCCTCACGCACCGCTTCAACGTCCCGGGCCAGCCGGAGGGGTGGGTTCATCTTCGCGTTGGTATCGTAGTCCCCGACCGCTTCCTCGGTTAGGGTGAGGTGATGGGGCGAGGCCTCCGCCGTGGCCCTCACCCCTCTTGCCTTGGCGGCTCGAATAGCGGCGACGCCCAGCGCGGAGGAAACGTGTTGCAGATGAATGTGCCCGCCGGTCAGCTCGGCAACCAACAGGTCCCGGTAGATGTGCACCTCCTCCGCAGCCGCCGGCTTGCCTTTGAGCCCCAAGCGCATGGCGGTGGGGCCATCGTTCATGTGGCCACCCTCCGCCAAGCCAAAGTCCTCGGCGTGGTCCGCCACCGGAATCCCGAACGTCTGCGAGTACTCGAGCGCCAACCGCATGAGGCCCGAGTCCATGATGGGATCTCCGTCGTCGGTGATGCCCACGGCTCCCGCGTCGACCAGCTCACCCACGTCGGTGAGACGCTCGCCGGCCCGTCCCCGCGAAAGGCACCCCAGCGGGTAGACCCGGCAGCCCCCCGCCCGAGCGCCCTGCTCGAGCACGTAGCGAATCGATGCGGCGTCGTCGAGCGGCGGATCCGTGTTGGGCATAGCGCACACCGCCGTGAAGCCACCCGCGGCGGCAGCTCGTAGTCCGGTGGCGATGGTCTCCTTGTGCTCTCCGCCTGGCTCCCGCAAGTGCACGTGAACATCGATCAATCCTGGAGTTACGACCTTTCCGTTCACATCCCGCACGAGCACGTCGTCCCCGACCTCGAGCCCCCGCTCGACCGCGACGACCCTCCCCTCCTGGAGGAGCACGTCGGCGAGCCCATCGAGTGACTGAGAGGGATCGACGACCCGCCCTCCCCTGAGCAGTAGCGGTCGAACGCTCATTCCGATCTGGCCTCTTCGACGGCCGCCGCAGCACGCTCGGCGTCCCCTCCCCGGAGCAGGTAGAGGACGGCCATCCGTACCGCGACGCCGTTGGTGACTTGTCTGAGAATGACGGAGTGGGGACCGTCAGCCACCGCCGAATCGATCTCCACGCCGCGGTTCATGGGACCCGGGTGCATGATGAGCAGCTCTTTGCGCGCGGCCTCCAAGCGGGCCTCCGTGATCCCGAAGATCCGGTGGTACTCTCGAAGTGAAGGCACGTACCCCGCCGTCATCCGTTCCTGCTGCAGGCGGAGCACGTTGAGCGCATCCGCCCACCCGATCGCCTGCTCGAGATCGACGAAGCGTCGGGCGCCCAGCGCCTCGAACTGCGCAGGCACCAGGGTGGGTGGGCCACAGACCGCCACCTCGGCTCCCAGCGCCAGGAGACCGAACACGTTGCTGCGTGCCACCCTCGAGTGCAGAACATCGCCCACCAGGCACACCTTGAGCCCCTCGACGGGCCCGAAGTGCTGTCGAAGCGTGAGCAGGTCGAGCAGCGCCTGGGTGGGATGCTCGTGTGCGCCATCGCCAGCATTGACGACGCTGGACGGAATCCGCTCTGCGAGGAAGGCACTGGCGCCCGAGGACGCATGGCGCATCACCACGACCTCGATCCCCATCGCCTCCACGTTCCGGGCCGTGTCGACCAACGTTTCCCCCTTGACCAAGGAGGAGCCGGCCGAGCCGACGCTCACCGTGTCGGCCCCCAGCCTCTTCTCAGCGAACTCGAACGAGATGCGGGTGCGAGTGGAGGCCTCGAAGAACAGGTTCGCGACCGTCGTGCCCGACAGCAGCGGGATCTGCGAGCGCCCTCCTCGGCAGCGATCCGGAACGGTTCCGCGGTGTCGAGCACACTGCTCAACTGACTGCCCGTCAGGCCCTCCAATCCAAGCAGGTCCTTCCCCAAAACGCTCGACGTACCGCTCATGGCGCGGAGGCGAACGGCGGGTTGTCTCGTTGGCCGTTGGGCAGCGTGAACTCGGTGGTCGGTGAGGAGGGTGAAGCTTGCTCCGGGAAAGTTGTCCAGCAGCCCTGACGGCGTCAACGGATCGACCGGGTGGCTCGATGCGGAGGCTGGCACGCTTCGGCGTGGCGAGCCATCATGGGTGCCATCCAAAAAACCGGAGTCGAGGAATGGTCGGTCGTCCTGTCTTTGCGGGCCCCCCGCGTGCAGTCGTGCGCACGGTGGTCTGCGCCTGTGCACTTCTGCTCGCGCTCGTCGGAGCGGAAGCGCTGGCCGCACAGGACCGCGTGCAGGCTCCCGACGCCATCCTGGGCGGCGTCCCCTTCACGCTCGAAGTGGAGGGCGGACCCGAAGCTTCAGAGTTCTACGAGGTCCGGGACCGCGGCGGGCTCCTGTTGGGAAGTGGCACCGTTGGCGCGGGAGCATCCGCTACGACACCCCCGCTCCGCATTGGCAACGGAGATCAGTTGCCCCTCACGGTGCGCGTGGGCGGTACCGCGACCTCCGTCGGCGCCCACTACATCCCCGGTTGGTTCTCGTTGGTCCCCCCGCTGGTGGCCATCCTGCTCGCCCTGCTCCTCCGGGAGGTCGTCTCCGCCCTCTTCGCCGGTATCTGGATCGGGGCGCTGGCGTTGGTCGGGTTCAACCCCATCACGGCCACGTGGCGCGTGATCGAAGAGTACGCCGTCCCCCAACTCGGAGCGGTGGACGACGGCAAGACCACCATCGTGGTGTTTTCCCTGATGCTGGGTGGTATGGTGGGCATCATCGCCAAGAACGGGGGCACCCGGGGCATCGTGGAATCGCTGGAGACACTGGCGACCTCCGCACGGAGGGGGAAGATCGCGACCTGGCTCGCGGGGCTCGCCATCTTCTTCGACGACTACGCCAACACGTTGTTGGTCGGGAACACCATGCGTCCCATCACCGACAGACTGCGGATTTCACGTGAGAAGCTGGCCTATCTGGTGGACTCCACGGCCGCTCCGGTGGCTGCCATCGTCCCCATCTCCACGTGGGTGGGCTACGAAATCGGTTTGATCGGGGACGGCCTGGGGATCGCTGCCCAGCAGACCATCGGTACCGACCCCGCCCTGGCGGCCAGTCTTAGCGCCGCCAGTCCGTTCGGTGTCTTCCTGAACACGATTCCCTATCTGTTCTATCCGATTCTGGCGCTGTTCTTCGTGCTGTTGACCTCCCTCTCCAATCGGGATCTGGGGGCCATGGCGGCCGCCGAGGCACGGGCGGCCCGAGGCGACGGACTCTACAGGAAGGACGCCATGCTCGCCGCTGCAAGCGAGGAGGGGCTACTCGAGCCCGAAGAGGGCACTCCCCTCCGGTGGTGGAACGCAGCCATCCCCGTGCTTACGGTGGTGTTCGTGGTGCTGATCGGCCTCTACCAAAGCGGTCGCTCCGCGGCCGGTCCCGGGGCGGGGCTACGGGAGATCTTCTCGGCGGCCGATCCCTTTGCCACGCTGCTCTGGGGATCGCTTTCGGGGGTGTTGGTTGCGGTGCTACTGTCGGTGGGTCAGCGCATCCTCTCGGTCAAGGACACCGTCGAGGCCTGGGTGTCGGGCATGCGCTCCATGTTGACGGCCATGATCATCCTGGTGCTGGCGTGGTCGCTGGGCGCGGTCACCGAGGATCTGGGGACGGCGTCCTTCCTGGCCAACCTGTTGGAAGGCGCCCTTCCCCTAGCGCTCATCCCGGCCACGGTGTTCCTGGTGTCGGGTGCGATGGCGTTCGCGACCGGTACGTCTTGGGCCACCATGGCCGTCATGCTGCCGCTGGTGATTCCGCTGACGGTCGCGCTGGGGGGTGGAGCCACCTTCGATGGCGGCACCCACCAGTCCGTGTTGCTGAGCGCCATCGCCTCGGTACTGGCGGGCGCCATCTGGGGAGACCACTGCTCGCCCATTTCCGACACCACGGTGCTGAGCTCGATGGCTTCAGGGTGTGACCACGTGGATCACGTGCGTACTCAGTTGCCCTATGCGTTGCTCGTGGGGGGGGTGGGGCTGGTGTTGGGTGATGTCGCTACGGCGTACGGACTGCCGGTTTGGATCGCCCTACCGGCCGGCGCCGCGGTGCTCACCACCGTTCTGTTCGTGTTCGGAACACGGCTTGACGCGGCGATTCCGAAAGAAGCTCCGCAGTAGTTCGGCGCTGGCCTGTGCCAACACACCGGAGTCCACTTGGACGGCGTGGTTCAAGCGGGGGTCGCGAAGCAGGTCATCCAGCGACCCCGCCATGCCCGCTTTGGGGTCGGGAGCTGCAAACACCAGCCGGGGGACGCGAGACAGCACGGTGGCACCCGCACACATGGCGCACGGCTCCAGCGTGGTGTAGAGGGTGCACCCCAGAAGCCGCCAGTCGCCCAACCGGGCGCCTGCTCGCTGGAGCACCAGCCGTTCCGCATGGGCGGTGGGGTCACAGTGGGACATCGTGAGGTTGTGCCCCTCGGCCACCAGCACGTCGTCTCTGACCAGGAGCGCACCCACCGGGACCTCCCCGGCCAGGCCGGCAGAGCGGGCCAACTCGAGCGCCCGCGCCATCCACATGGTGTCCCGCGGCGTCAATGTGCCGTGAGCACACCACCGAGCGGAGGTTCGGGGACCTGCCGAAGGAAGGCCACGATGCGCCCGGACAACTGGATCTCCTCCGGGCCGACGGCCTCGGCCTCCCCCTGGGCGCTCCGCGTCGAGTGGAGCTCGAAGCCGGACGGGACCCTGCGAATGCGTGCGTAGGCCGCCCGCCCTTCCCTTTCGAAGGCCACCGCCGAGCCGTCCGGTACGGAGTGCAGGTCGACTGGCTGCACAAACACGAGATCCCCCGCCTCGACTCCCAGCGCCGCCAGTTCATCCCCGCGGGCGCGCACACCAAAACAGCCCGCCGGTGTCACCTTGCGGTCCATCTGCATGCTGCTCTCGACAGAGACCTCATCGGACGTCGGTAACCGACGCAAGCACGGAACCGAAACCGCGTCACCGTTGAGGTCGACTCCGAGGATCTTCACGCCGCGCGACCGAGAAGCATCGCGTTCGAGGTGTCCCTTTTCTGCGAGCGACTGGAGGTGTTCGGAGACCGTCTTGGTGCTCCGGATGCCGAACTCCTGGCCGATCTCGCGGATGGAAGGTTGGTAGGTGTTGGCCCTCAAGTACGACACCATGTACTCGAGGATCTTCTGCTCGATTTCGTTGAGCGACGAGGGGGTCGCGGCTGGCATTCCCAAATGCGGTTCCTTCGACTCGTGCTTCGGGGGGGATGGCGGGCGCTTAGGCTATCCGTCCGTCATCATCGTGTCAAGAGAATTTTGCACTCTGATACCCGAAGTTCCACAGCGGCGTGACACACTGCTTCACATCGCGGCCAACAGACTCGGAACCGACTTCGTCGCGCGCGCCACACGGAGTTCCGTTTGCTCCCTCCCCAACCACAAGAGCAAGTCGAAAATACCCGCACTAGCACCCTGACCAGTGAGTGCGAGTCGGAGCGGATGAATCAACTTCGCTGCGCTCACATCGTACTCGCCGGCCACGGAGCGCAGCGTCTCCTCCAGCGCCTCCTTGGTCCACTCCACGGAGTCGAATCGGGACAGCAGTACACCCAAGCGCTCCGCAACCTCGTCGGGGTTCTTCCAGTGCTTGCGCAGCGGCTTGACCTCGTATTCCACGTCCGACGACAACAGCGGTCGCATGCGGTCGAACAACTCCCCCACAGTGCGCGCTCGCACCTTCATCAAATCGACGAGTGCGTGCAGATCATCTTCGCCGCAGGCCTGTACGACGTCCTCCTCACCCCGTCGCTCCGCCTCCTCACGCACCAGTCGCAACAAACTCTCCGGAGGCCGCTTCGCCAGGTACTGTCCGTTCAGCCACGCGAGCTTGTCGGGGTCGAAAACCGCGCTCTTCTTGAGGACCCGATCCAGCGAAAACCGACCGGTGAGTTCGGCCGCGTCCATGACCTCTCGGTCATCGCCGGGATTCCATCCCAACAGCGCCAGGAAGTTCATCATCGCCTCGGGCAGGATGCCCGCGTTCTCGTACTCCCCCACCGCGGTGGCACCGTGCCTCTTAGAGAGCCGCCGGCCGTCCGTACCCAGGATGAGCGGAACGTGCGCAAACCGCGGAACGGTGCGGCCCAGAGCCTCGTAGATGAGGATCTGCTTGGGTGTATTGGAGAGGTGGTCGTCTCCTCTGAGTACGTGGGTGATTCGCATCTCGATGTCGTCCGACACCACCGCGTGGTTGTAGGTCGGCGACCCATCGGCGCGCAGGATCACCAGGTCCTCGAGGTCGGCGTTCTGAAAGCGGGATTCCCCGTGGATCAGGTCCTCCCAAACCGTCTCTCCGTCCGGGATGCGAAAGCGTACCGCAAAGGGCAGGCCCTGCTCCACCCACCGCGCCTCATCGCCTGGCGCCCGGGCCTCGGCTCGGGCGCGGTACGGTCGACGCTCGCCACGTTTCAGGGCCTCCCGATCGTTGGCGATTTCTTCAGCGGTGGAGAAGTCGCGGTACGCCAGTCCGGAGTTCAACAGTGTAAGAGCATCGGCGCGATGGCGCTCCAGTCCCCTACTCTGAAAGAAGGGGCCCTCATCGAAGTCGATACCGAGCCACGCTAGTCCGGACAGGATGGCCTCGGTCGCCTCGTCGGTCGAGCGTGCTCGATCCGTGTCTTCGACGCGGAGGACGAGCGTGCCGTCGTTCCCACGGGCCAGCAGCCAATTGAACAGGGCAGTGCGCGCACCACCTACGTGAAGGAACCCTGTGGGCGAGGGAGCGAAACGAAGACGCATGGACATGGGCGGGTACACCGATGGGTGCTGGAGACGAGCGCGCGGATGCGCGTCGGAATAGAGGAGTCAGTCGGCCGGCTGTAAAGCGGGCACCGTTACTGGCCGCTCCGCCCGGTACCATACCTTTCGAGGTCGCTCGAACAACAGATACAGCGCGGGAGTCGTGGTAAGCACGAACAGTGTCGAGGAAAGCAGCCCCCCAATCAGCGCGTAGGCCAACGCGTTCCATATGTTGGAGTCGACCGATGCGGACCGCAGTACCAGGGGCATGAGACCCAGTACCGTCGTGGCGGTGGTCATAAAGATGGGCCGCACCCGTTCCAGTGTCCCGTCCACGATGGCCTGTTCCAGAGTCACACCGCCCTGCCGTCGGAGACGGTTGATGCGGTCGACGAGCAGGATCGCGTTGTTCACCACGATGCCCCCCATCATGATCACCCCCACATAGGCTTCCCGGGTAAAGGTGATATCGCGGAAGAAGAACATCAGAAACACCCCGATGAGCGCCATCGGCACCGTCAGCAAGACACAGAAGGGTTGCAGAAGCGACTCGAACAGGGCCGCGGTCACCATATAGATGAGCCCGATCGAAACCAGGAGCACCAGATAGATCTGCGACCGCTCCTCGTCGCTCCAGGAATAGCGGTCCCGGGCCTTCACGGTGTAGCCGGGGGGGACCTCGGTGGCCGCGATGACCTGCCCGTGGATGATATCTCCGAGCTTGGTAGGACCTCTGAACTCGTAGGCCACCGTCCGCTGATACTGTTGGTCCTCGCGGCGGATCTCGGACAGAACGTCGCGCTCGCGGATCTCTGTGACGTCGCCCAAACGGATGCCCGTACCGTCAGGCGCTTCGATCAACACCTCCTTCAGCGCGCGGACATCCAGTTCCCGGTTGCCCGCGATACGCACTTCGAAGCGGATCTCCTCGCCCCCGACCTTGACGAAGTCGCGCCCGGTTGTGGACGCAATGGCTGCCTGCACGCGTCCCACGAACTGCTGCACGGTCAGCCCGTAGCGGGCCAGGCCGCTCCGATCCACCTCCATCACGAACTCGGAGGCCTTCTCGCGGGAGAACCAGGAGCCGGTGGCGTTGGTGTCCACCTCCTGCACCCGGGGCTGGCGGGTCAAGCGGCTCCCCAAATCCTCGGCGATGTCGCGGACCATCTCGTAGTTGTAGCCCAACACCTGGATGGAGTAGTTGGGGGGGCTACCACCCCCACCGTAGAACGACGGTCCGAACCCGTAGACCTTCACCTCAGCCCCGGAGAAACCCAGCCCGAAGCTGGTGAGCTGCTCCTTGATACGGATCGGCACCGACGTGTTCTCGAGGGAATCCGGGAAGTACACCTGGCTCACGGCGTACTGTGGTGACACCCGCGTCGTGAACTCCCGAACCTCGGGCATCCGACGTAGCCGCCCCTCGAAGTACTGGACCAGCTCATCCATGCGGTCCAGATCGGACCCGCGAGGGAGTTCATAGACGACCCGGAGGTAGGTGTCGTCCCCAAACCCGTACCGGCTCCACACCACACCCCGGGTGACGTGCTTATCGAAGATGTAGGCCGAGCCCGCGAACGCGCTGGCGGTGATGAACAGCATCACGAACGGGTGCGCCGTGATGAACGCCAGCAGGGCAGCGTAGCCCTGCTCGTACCAGGGGCGGGCGGTCGCTCTCGGCTGCCCTTCCTCGATCAAAGGCCCCCCTCCCCGGCTGAGCAATCGCGAGGACAGCGCGGGGATGAAGGAAAACGAAACGACCAGGGACGCCAGGAGCGTAAGAGCCACGACAATGGCCAACGGGACATAAAACACCCGTAGCTCGCCCTGGAGGTAAACGAACGGGAGAAACACGATCAGCGTGGTGGCCGTCGAGGCGAAAATGGGCAGGATGACCTCACTGGCCCCTTCCCCGGCGGCCTCCCCGGGGCTCGCCCCCCGCTGCCATACGCGGTACACGTTCTCGAGCACCACGATCGAGTTGTCCACGATCAGCCCGAACCCCATGGCCAATCCCATGAGTGTCAGCAGATTGAGGGCGTAGCCCCCGAAATAGACCAGGTTGAGCGCGATCAGGACGGAAAACGCGATGGTCGAGAAGATGACGATCGTAGAACGCAGCGACCGCAGAAACACCAGCAGCACCACGAGGATGACCAGCGCGGAAAGCAGCGCTCGGAGGCGCAAGTCGGTGAGTTGGCGCTCGATCTCGACGCTCTCGTCGTACTCGATCTCAAACGCCGAGCCGACCGGACCCGCCCCTTCGAGCCGGTCGATCACGGAGCGCGTCGCCTCGGCCACCCGCACGGAGTTTGATCCGATCTCCTTGACCACCTCGAAGCGTACGGCAGGCTGGGCATTGATACGAAAATGACCAGTGGGGTCCTCGAACGTGTCACGAATCCGCGCCACGTCAGAGACGCGGATCAGGCGACCGCCCTCGGCCCTCAGGATGGCCGAGCGGAAGTCGGCAACCGAGCCCGGTCGGTTGCGGATGGTCACGCTCCACTGTTGGTCGCCCCGCCGGTGGGCGCCTGCCTCACGGACCAAATCCAGGTCCGTGACGCGGCGACGCACCTCTGCCGGCGTCAGGTCCAACGCGTTGATGGCCTCGGGATCGAGCTCGATCTCGATGAGGCGATCGAGGCCTCCCCCCACGCGCACGAACCCGACACCCTCCACCTGTGTGACCAAGGGTGCGACCTCGTCCTCCAGGTAGCGGCGTAGAGCCCCCAATGTGTGGGGACCAGAGAAGGTGTACGCGAGGAAGCGTTGGTCCTGATTGGAAAACTGCTCCGGCACATAGGGCTGGACGGCGATATCACCCACACCGGGCGGAAGCTCTTCCTCCAGCGTGGACACGCGCTCCGCCAGCTCGAGCCGCGTGAAGTCCATGTCGACACTGCGGTCGAACTCGACGTCGATGCTCGCGGACCCCTCACGGGAAGTGGAGGTGACCTTCTCCACGCCACGAATCTGCTGCACGGTGGCTTCCAGCGGCGACGTCAGGAACGCCTCGACCGTTTCGGGTGAGGCTCCCCGCCACTGGGCCTGGATGGTCAGCCGAGGCAACCGCGTGTCGGGCAGGAGCTCGATGGGAATGTTCTGCCAGGCCGCCACGCCCAACAGCGCCACACTCGCGTAGAGCATGGCCACGGCGACCGGCCGCCGGATGCTGAGGCGGATCATGGACGCGCTCCCAATGCTGCGGTCGGCAGGGCCCCGTCGGTCTCGGACCGCTTGCGCGTCTCGGCGCCGGCGACCGTCTCGACCAGGGCGTAGACGACGGGCACCACGATCAGGGTCAACAGAGTTGCCACCAGCAAGCCCCCGATCACCGCGATGGCCATCGGCGCCCGTAGGTCAGCCCCTCGCCCGATCCCCAGCGCCATGGGCAAGAGGCCCAGCACCGTGGTCACCGTGGTCATGAGGATGGGGCGCAGGCGTACCCGTCCGGCTTCCAGGATGGCCTCCCGCAGAGGCGCACCCCGGGCCCGGGCCTGGCGGATGAAGTCCACCTTGATGATGGAGTCGTTGACCACGATTCCCACCAGAATGACCACACCGATCAGGCTCATGGTGTTCAAGCCCTGTCCGGTCAGGAGCAGCGCCAGTACGGCCCCCACCAGCGCCAGTGGCACCGCGGTCAGGATGGTAAAGGGGTGCGCAAACGACTCGAATTGAGCCGCTAGAATCATGTAGACCAGCAACAGCGCCAATCCAAACGCGAAGGCCAGGTCCCGGAACGACCTCCTCATCTCCTCGTTTTCACCCCCCACATCCAGGCGCAGGCCCCGTGGGAGCGTCAGCGTCGTCAGTTCACCCTGGATGGCGGCGATGGCGCCATCCAGCCCACCCTCCACCACGTCCGCCAGGACCGTAGTGACCCGCCCCTGATCTTCCCTTCTTACCTCGGAAGGCGCGATGGCGTCCTGGACCCGCACGAGCTCCCGGAGCGGGACCCCCCGAACCCTCAGGAGGTCGAGCGACTCCACCGCGAAGCGTTGGTCGTCAGGCAGCCGCACCACAACGTCGATCTTGCGGTCGAAGTCCACGAACTCGGTGGCACGGGCACCCCGCATGGCGCGCTCCACCGTCTCGGCGACCTCGCGGGGCTCGATGCCGTAGCGGGCCGCCTGTTCCCGAAGGATCTCCAACTGGACCTGAGGACGCCCACGCGCTTGTCCAATGTGGACGTTTCCGAGCGCCGGTAGGGCCATCAGCTTCCGCTCTACCTCCTGGGCCACAGCATACGCACCATCCAGGTCTTCACCACGGATCCTAACGGCCACATCTGCCTCGGTTCCGCCGATCAGGCGTCCGAGCGCGGTGGCCTCGCCTTCCTGGACGGCCAGCGCACCCTCGGGCAGTCCTTCAGCAAGCGAGCGTACTCGGGAAGCCACCTCGTGCGTGGGGACGCCATCGGCCACCCGGACTTGAAAGGACGCCGTGTGAAGCCCGGTGGCCTCATCGCTCTCCGCGTAGGCGCGCACGTCCCGTCCGATCTGGCTGAACACGGTCGCAACCCCATCGTCTTCCAGGAGGGCAGTCTCGATGGAGCCGGCTGTCTCGGCAGTGGACTCCAGGCTGGTACCTTCGGGCAGGGTGAGGTGCACGTCGAACGCGCCTTGATCCACCTCGGGGAGCAGGTCCCGATTCATGAGCAGACTGGCGAGGCCCGCGACCAGCAGCGCGCTGACGGCAGCCCCCACCACCACGGTCTTCCGGTCGAGGGCCGCGTCCAACGTTCCATGATAGCGGCGTTCGAAGCGGTCGTAGCCACGGTCGAAGACCTTGAACGCTGGCCCGGCGAAAGGCCTGATCAGTTCCGCCCAAAAGGTCAGCAGCGCCATCGCCAGCGGAACCAAGAAATCCAAAACCACCCACATCCCGAACCGGAACAGCCAGATCAGCACCCGCAGCGGGAGGGACAGCACTCGCAACACCAGACCTCGGTCCGAGCGGACCCAAGGGGGAATCACAGGCCGTTCCCTCGGCCCCTGATCGTCGGAGCCAAAACGGGCGGCCACGGCCGGAAGCAACGTCAGGGCCACCAGGAGGCTCATCAGCAGCGAAAACGCAACCGTAAGCGACAGGTCGGTGAACAGCTCACCCGCCACCCCCTCCACGTAAATGATTGGACCGAACACGGCGATGGTCGTGAGCGTCGATGCGGTGATGGCGCCCTGGACCTCCTCCGCCCCCCTCGCCGCGGCGTCAGCGGAGGTCAGGCCCTCCTGGCGATGTCGAAAGATGTTCTCCAAGACCACGATCGAGTTGTCGACCAGCATGCCCACACCCAAGGCCAGGCCGCCCAGGCTCATGATGTTGAGCGAGACGTCGAAGGCCTCCATGAGGGCGAAGGTCCCAATGACCGAAATGGGGATCGCCAGAGCCACCCCCACGGGATACCGAGGGTCCCGGAGGAAGAAGAAGAGGACCAGGAAGGCCAGCAGACCACCCAGCACCAACGCCTGGACAACGTTGGTAATCGACTCTGAAATGAACCGTGCCTGGGTGGAGGCCACGTCCAGCGCGACGTTGGGGTATTCCTGCCGGAGCTGCGTCAGTGTGCGCTCCACCTCCTCCGCCACCGAGACCGTGTTGGCTCCGGCCTCTTTGAACACCAACAACCCCACGGCCTCCTGGCCCGCATAGCGCGCAATCGACTCACGGTCCTTGAAACCGTCGACGACCCTGGCGACATCTCGCAGCCGCGCCAGCCGCTGACCCACGACTTCCTGCTGGGTCTCATCCCCGAAAAGCGGTTGCCGCGCCACGACCACATTCTCGATCTCGGCCACCGTCTGAAACTCGCCCAGGGTGCGGAGCGGGTACCGGTAGCGACCCCGGAGGATGGTGCCGCCGGGTGCGCTGTAGTTGGAGCCGGCCAGCGCCTGTTCGATCTGGTCCAACGTGACGTTGTAGACCTCGAGGAGCTGGGGATCCACCTCGACGTGGATCTCACGGTCCAACCCGCCGGTTACAGTCGCTTCGGCCACTCCTTCCAACTGTTCCAGGCGCCGCCGAAAGACCGTCTCTGCCAGCTCCTTGGTCTGCCAAAGGTCGTTCCCGCCAGACAGCGAAACCGCCATGATGGCCTCGGACTCGGGATCCACGCGGAGGATGCGGGGCCGAGTACTGGCGGCGCTCTCCGGGAGTGCGTCCCGCACATTGTCCAGACGCTCACGCAGGTCGAGCGTCGCGAAGTCCATGTCGGTGCCCCACACGAAACGGAGCGTCACCAGGCTGACGCCCTCGCGGGAGACGGAGGTTACCCGGTCCACGCCGGGCACCGCCGCGGCCTGGGCCTCCACCACCTCGGTGACCAGGCGCTCCACCTCGGCCGGGGCCACGTCTGGATAGGACGTAAACACCACGAGCCGCGGGTAGCTCACATCGGGAAGGAGATCGATGGGGAGCCGGAAGAAGGAGATCAGACCTAGCAGCACCACACCCAGAAACAGCATGGCCACCGCTACCGGCCTTCGCGTCGAGCCTCGAGGCAGCGACATGCTACCCGGGCTCCGTGGCGCTCGCCACCACGCGGGACCCCACCGCCTCCTCTAGGGCAATGCGTGCGTTCACGAAGCCGTAGCGGGCGTTGACCCCGTCGCGCCGCGCTTGGGCCGCGGCCCGCAGGGCGGCCTGGAGATCCTCGAAGGACTTCCCGGCCAAGCGGTACTCTTCCCGCACCAGTCGGAGCCGTTCGTCGGCGATGTCGAGGGCGTTCGCGGTGCTTTCAACCTGACTGCGGGCGCTGACCAAGTCGATCCAGGCACTCCTCACGTCCCGTTCGGTTTCCAGGCGCCGCTGGCGGGTGGTTTCGGCCGCATTACGACGATCGACGTCCGCTTGGGCAATCTGAAACGAAGTCTGGAACTGCTGGAAGAGCGGCAGCGAGATGCCGACCGACAGAGAACCGCTGGACTGGTCGCTAGGCGAGAGGTCGAAGAGCGACGTCCCGTCGGGCCCGAACGCGGCACGCGACAGTCCGCCACTCATGGTCACCGAAGGCCACCGACGGGCCCGGGCGCCTTTGCTTGCAGCGACTGCGGCTGCCTCGTTGGCTTCGGCACCCCGCACCGACGCGTTCGTGCGCACCGCATCAGCCACCAACGTTTCGACGTCCAGGCTCTCGGGGTCGAAGATACCCAGCGGGACGGGCGCCACCGATTCGAAGCGCTGGGCCGAAGCCCCGAGCGTGGCACGCAGTCCCAGGAGGGCCTTCGACCGTTCGGCCTCCGCGTTCCGCACGGAGAGTTCCTGCTGTTGTACGGCCAATTCCCCACCCAGCACGTCGCTTCGCCCGCGAGCCGCCAGCCGAAAGAGGCGTTGGGTGGCATCCAGGTCCCTGCGTACCTCCGCCAACAGCTCCTCTTCGAGCGTCACCAGTTCCTGTTGACGTTGGGCCTCGAAGAAGTCTCGCTCCACGGCCGAAATGGCCCGGAGCAGCTCCGCCTCCGCCGCCCAGCGGAGGGCTTCTGAGCGGGCACGCGTCCCCCCCAGCTCATGAAATCGTCTCCCGCCCTCGAAGATTGGAATCGTTACGGAGAGGTTTTGCCCCGAACCGGAGTTGTAGCGCGTCTGGGCGTTGGGGTTCGGGATGGGATTCCCAAAGTCATCGGTCCCGACCAACTGGCGGACGAAGCCACCCCGCGTATTCGCGCCGATCGACAGGCTGGGCAGGAAGGCCCCCCAGGCCTGCCGGGCTTGAGGTCCGGCCAGGTCGAGGCTGTTGAGCGCCGAACGGTATTGGGGGTTCCCTTCCCGTGCCAGCTCGAACGCGCGCTCCGCGGTCAGTGCTTCGGTCACCTGGGCGGCGGTGGCAGTCGGGAACACACCCGCGAGCAGCGCTACCGCACATACCGCGTTCCTCATCGACCCGGCCGGCCTTCCCCGGGGGCCAGCGACTCTTCCAGACGGATGGATGCATCGTGGATCAGGTAAGTGTGCCCTCCCACCAACACCAACTCTCCCGGTTCCACCATCTTGGTTTCGGAGTTCTCCACGATCTCGACCAGCGTCTCGTTCTCCCGCCCGGTGGTCACGTAGCGCCACTCCGAGCGCAGCGCCTCCCCATCCGGACGGGCTACGAACAGCATGGTCCGCCGATCCCGCTCCAGGATGGCCGTCCGCGGCACCAGAATACGATCCGGGAAGAACTGAGCCTCCAGAGACACCCGCGCGTGCATGCCGGGTTTGATCCTGCCCTGCGGGTTGCTGAGCTGCAGCGTTACCCGGGCACTCCCGGTCTCGGGGTCGACCACAGGGTTGATCGACTCCACACGGGCGTCGAACTCGTCGTCTGGAAGTGCGGGGAAGAAGACCTTGGCTCGTCGACCTCGGGCCAGGAGCGAGAGATCGCGCTGAAGGACCTGGGCCTCCACTGTGATGGGGTTCAGGTCGATCACGGTCAACAGCTCCGTGCCCTCACTCACGAACTGTCCCGGGACCACCTGCACATCGGCAACCTGGGCTCCGAAGGGTGCGCGAATCCGCGTACGATCGAGCGCCAACTCAGCCTCGGCGAGCGCCACCTTCGCCTGGTCGAAGCCGCTCACGGACCTCGCGAACCGTTCGCGATCGGCCCTCACCTCCGGGTCGGGAATCTCCTCGTCGAAAAGGATGATCTCTCGGTATCGGGCTTCGGCCGACAACAGCTCGCTTTGAGCACGCGCCACTGCCAGGGCGTATTCGGTGGAGTCGATGGTGATGAGCGTGGCCCCCGTCCCCACCGGGTCACTCTCCCGAACCCGTACGGACCGGACTGTGCCCCGCACCAACGCGGACACCTTGGCTTCTCGAACTGCAGCCGCCTGTCCATCCGCCACCACAGAGATCCGCAACGTGTCGAGCGCTACCTCGGCGGCCACGACCGGAACCGCCCCCTGCGTGGAGAATTGATCGGAGGCCGAAGTAGCGACGCCGTCGTCGGCGACCGCGACGGCATCCGGCCCGTTTCCGGCGTCATCCCCACTCATTGCCCGCAGACGCCAGAGCACCGCCGTTCCCAGAATCCCGATGATGAGGATGACGGTGGCGCCACCCAGAGTCTGCTTCGAGAACGACATCATGCCTTCCGGAAAGGGTCAGAGATGAGACGCGGTCGGCCCCGCCGCAGTTGCCGCACCCCCCTTCAATAGGGCTGATGAAGGGTACCCGCAGTCTCCGGACGGGGTCAATGCGGGGTTGAGTCTTGTTGGAGAGGCCGACGGACCCGGTCGGCGGGAAGCCTACTGCTGGAGTCCGCCCGCGAGGACGATTGGGCCGGGCACGGCAGTACCCGTCGACGCTCGGCCCTGAAGGTCCGCACCCGCCTCCGGGGCCATGGCCAGAATCAACGGGCGGTCCTGCACTCTGGGCGCCAGGCCCGGCAGCGAAGCCGACAGGACCGTGCGCACGCCGGTGTCGAGGTCTTCGGTAATGACCGCCACTCGCGCGCCCTGGTCCGAGGTCACTTCCGTCGCCCGTCCCGGGAGCGAGTAGCTGGCCTCGACACGCCCCCTACGATCGACGACATCCAGGAAGGAACTCGGCCAGAAATCCTTGTAGGCCTGCTCACCGCTACCCCGCTCAACCTCCGTCCAATCACGAAAACGCAGCACGGCGAACCGGCCGTCGGAGAGCGAAGCCAAGCCCTTCACGTTCGGCTGATACACTGCCTTGTTCTGGCGGTATCCGTGGAGGATGGGACGCCCCACCTTCACGATCGGATCCACACCCCGGTGATACACCGGAAGCGGCACCGGCGGCGACACCAGGCGGCCCTGCGGATCATACCCGCGGAGCGTGGCATCGGCTTGCGTCAGCGTCCACAGTGTGTCTCCAACGAACTCGGCACTGACATGGTTGAACACGCGCCTGAGCACAGGGTCCTCATACGCCACCGGCTCTCCGTACTGCGCCTCAGGAGTGCCATCTGAATCCCAGACGCGCACGAGCCCCACATCCCTCCAAGCTTCGGGATCTTTGAGGTACGGTCCCAGGGCCGCGCTCATCCAGGAATCTGCGAACCGCCCGTCGGACGCCAAAGCGAACTCACCGACGTAAGGGATCGCCTGCGGGATAGGCGGTGCCTCGATGGCCTCCACGTAGTCCCCGTGGGCATCAAAGAATTGGATGCGCCATTCCTCGGCATCCACGGCCATGAAGCCCGACCCGTCGTGCTTACACCGGACCACCTCGAGGCGTCGGAACTCACCTGGTCCTTCCCCGTCCCGACCAATCGACCTGACGTGGTCTCCGTCCGCGTCGAACCAGTCGATCCGCTCTACACCTCCGTCGGATACGAGCAACTCCGAGCCCAGGAAACATGCCGAGTTGGGGATCAGCATCATGGTGTCGCGCCCAGGAAAGTCCGCCCGCAGGTCTTGCCAGTTGAGATCCATGGCGGGCGTGGCGTCCGTCACCTGACGACGTCCATCCAACATCACCGCCCGATCTAGGTCCCGGGAGGGACTGGATGTACAGGCCGCCACCAAGAGCGCACTTCCGACCCCGATTCGCAGTAGGCCTCTACGCATCAGACCTCCGAGCGCCCTTCGCACAGCGCTTCGAACCGTTCCGGCGACTCATTTCCGCGATAGGGCCAGGTGTCGAGGACTTCCTCCCCGTTCCTGACCAGAATGGCCGCGGGGACCGCTTGGATGCCCAAGGTCTTCTTGATGCCCTTACGGAAGGCGACACGGCTATCCTCATGCACGAAGTCCATGAACTTCTTAGCCGCATCGTCATCCGTGTCGGTTACCCAGATGGTGGGTACGGTCGGCCCCGATTCCCTTCGAGCTTCCTTCAACGCCGCTTCGTGACAGAAGGGACAGGTCGACGCATAGAACACGACGAGCTCACAGGCCCCGTCCCCCAGGAGTGTCGCGACATCGCCGCTGGCGAAGTCGAGCACTTCAAGCGAGGCGAGACCGGCGATCCGCTCACCAGGATCGACGGTGGACACGTAAAGGGCCCGCCCGCCCGCCATACGTTCTTGAACGAACCAATGCGCCCCCGTCAGGAACGCAAGAATCCCTACGATCAGGGCCGTCTTACGACCGCTGGACGAGCCCTTGGCGTTGGCGCTCATATCCGGTGCCACCTGGGGACTACACCGCTAGACCGAGCAGTGACAAAACCACGTGCATGACGAGCAACACGCAAAGATCTCTTGTGCGCCCCGGTCTACACAGGTGTCGTTGTCGTACCCGGCCGCCGCAGGTGCGGCGATGCCGAAGTTGACGAGCACGAATGACGACAGGATCCAATGCTTGCGCACGAACCCGAGAACCTTCCTCATAACAAAGCTCCTGGCCAGTAGATCTGGTTGGGGTGGTGTCGTGGGGTGAACATGAGGACGACCGCTCCAACGTGAGACGATCTCGTGCGCGCCCCCCATCGCTCACTCAATCGCTCGCCGCCTTGAATCACCGAAGTGACCGAACGGCCGCCCCATGTTCATCCCTATAACGACACCAGTCCCCAAATCGGTTTACCGCCAATCCAACTTCCTGGATGCTTCGTTGGAAACGACCCTGTGTAAACGATTTCGAAGGTTGGAGACGTTGTATTCCATGTGGGGGGATCGGCGTTTCCCCTTCACTGGGCCCGACGCGTGGATCCCAACCCCCATAACGCGGACCGAATGCAGATGAGAGGAACGTTGCCCACAGCTGAGGCCGGCAGCACCACCCCTTTGGGGGCACGGCAGATGTGGACCCATTTCGGGTTCCTGGTCGCGCTCGCCATTGGACTCTATCTGGTCGGCCGCTCGATGGTGGGGGGAGCCGGTGGCTTGGCGACCACCTTCAGCACGCTCCCCCGTTTCCTGTTCAGCGTGATCCCGGTTGCGGCAGGTCTCGCGGCCGGCGCTTCACTGTTCAACCAGCACGCCCTGCGCGACGGCGCCCGCATGGCCCTGGTGGTACCGGTGCTGATGTTGGTTCTGGAGTCAGGGCTTGGGCCGGCCCTACATCCCACCCCGATGGCCCCCCCGGAGGTCGCCGCGGACCAGGCGATGAGTGCCAGCGAAGAGACCATTGTAAACGGAGCAGGATCCGTCCGGGTGCTGATGGATCTGGTGGCGGAAGGCCGGCTCCAGGAGGCGCGACAGGCGTCGGACCGCTACGACTTTGGTCACCCCCGGGTCCTACTCGCCGAAGCGGGTCGCCGGCTGCTGGCGTTGCTGGCCCCCTTCATCCTGATCGGGCTGGCGATAGGCATCTCGTCTTGGATGCAGGCGAAAGTGCGCTTCGTCGGCACGGTCGACGCGAGGTTCGCCCAGTTGCTGGTTGCCTGGACGGTGATCCCTCTTGCGTGGACCGTCTTGGACATGTGGACGGAGGTGAACAAGTTCAGCGCGCTCTTCGAGGGGGGAACGATCGCAACCCTCCTGATCCCCCACATCGCGTTCGGCCTCCTGGCGGCGCTGGGATGGCGCGCGGCGAGAGGCATGTCCCGTACATTGGAATCCTAGGAGCGCAATTAGACAGAACGAGATGACCCACCCCCTTCGATGAGTGTCAAAATCTCCCGCGAGCTGCGTGAGCTGATGCGCGAGTACACGCCTCGGCTACTGCCCGTGGCGTTGGCGTTTGCTGACGAGGAAACGGAGGCGGAAGACATCCTACAGAACGTGTGGATCGACGTGAGCAAGAACCTGACGATGCGCCCCCCCGACGCGCCCATGGGCGCGTGGCTCTACAAGATCACGCTCAACGAAGGACGGTCCCTTCGTCGGAAACAGAAGCGGCGGGAGGCGATCCTGTCCGGCGTCTTCGGGTGGTGGAATCGAGAACGTGACGACACCCGCTCCCCGTCGTTGGAGGTGGAACAGTCCAAGCTGAGAATGTGGCAGGCCATTGCGGACCTGCCGGCCCTACAAAGGGAGGTGCTACTGCTACGAGTGGTGGATGAACGCAGCACATCAGAAGTAGCTCAGATCCTGGATCGAGCCGAGGGCACTGTAAAGGCGTCCCTACATCGGGCTCTTTCTCGACTGAGAAAGACCATGGGGGATCGGCACGATCTTCGCTTCAGGTGAGGGGCCCCATGGCCTCACCATGACGGTTTCACTTGTCCCTCCCCCCACGGAGGAACAAACATGCAGCAGGGATTTGCTTTGCCCGACGAACAATCGGATGAGGAGCTGATTCGCGCCCTCCAGACGCTGGCCACTGAGGAAATCGAGCCGCCGCTCGGGATGTTGTCCCGGCTGGAGGCAGGCGTGGCGCAGCCAGAGCGATTGAGCGGACAGGCAGCAGCAGTGGCGGCGAGTGTCGCCTTCATCGTGTGCGGATACACCTACACGATGTTGTTTGGGATGGACGTGGCAGGGGCGGTCGCGCTGGCAACAGCGTGTGGCTGCTACGGTCTCTCACTACGCTGGTTACTGGATCCGAATCCAGCAGCCTGAGGGCGTTTCCAGGGACGGTGCCCCGCCCGCACCGTCCCGCTCCTCAGCGCGAGTAGTTCTGCTCGACGTACCGTTCCAGAATCCCCTTGAATTCCTCCACGAGCCCGTCGCCTTTGAGTGTGGCGTAATGGGCGCCGTCCACGTACACCGGGGCCTTGGGCTCCTCAAACGTCCCTGGGAGTGAGATTCCCAGGTTGGCCTGCTTGGACTCGCCAGGCCCATTCACCACGCAGCCCATCACAGCGACGTCCATCTCCTCGACGCCAGGATAGCGCACCCTCCAGTCCGGCATCCGCCCGTTGATGTAGTCGGTGATCTCTTGCGCCATCTCTTGAAAAAAGGTGGACGTGGTGCGGCCGCAGCCGGGGCAGGACGTCACCTGTGGTACAAAACTGCGGATATGCAGGGACTGAAGGATCTGCTGGGCCACGCGGACCTCTTCCGCCCGGTCTCCACCCGGCCTGGGCGTCAGCGAGACCCGTATGGTGTCTCCAATCCCTTCGGCCATGAGCACTGCCAAGCCGGCGGTGGTGGCCACCACTCCCTTGGTGCCCAACCCGGCTTCGGTAAGGCCCAGATGCAGCGGATAATCCGAACGGGGCGCCAACTGTCGGTAGGCACGTACCAGGTCGGGCACCGCCGAGACTTTGGCGGAGAGCACAATGCGGTCGTGACCCAGCCCGGTCTCCTCGGCCAGTACTGCAGAGCGGATGGCACTCTCGACAATCGCGTCGATAAGAACCTCGCTCGCATCCTTGGGCTCCTCGGCCGAGGCGTTTGCATCCATGAGCTCGGTGAGCAGGCGTTGATCGAGGGACCCCCAGTTGACGCCGATGCGGACGGGCTTCCCGTGTTCGACCGCCAACCGCACGATCGACTGGAAGTTCTCGTCCCGCCGGGTGGTCCCCACGTTGCCCGGGTTGATGCGGTACTTGGCGAGTGCTCGGGCGCATCCCGGAAACTCCGACAGGAGGATGTGCCCGTTGTAGTGGAAATCTCCGACGATAGGCACGGACACACCTAGGTCGTCGAGACGCTCGACGATCTCCGGCAGTGCCCTGGCCGAGTCCCGGTTGTTGACCGTGACCCGCACCAGCTCACTCCCGGCTGCAGCCAGTTCAGCGACCTGAGCGGCCGTGCTCTCCGCGTCGGCGGTATCGGTGTTGGTCATCGACTGCACCACCACCGGCGCGTCGCCTCCCACGCGCACACCTCCCACGTCGACCGGTACCGTCGTTCTCCGTGTCCAGGCGCTCACCGCTGAAGGTCCTCCTTACGGGTTGGTTGATGCCGGGAATCTAGCCAGGTGTGCCGGGGCTCCCTAGCTTGCCGGCTCCTTACCGACATTTCACGGGGAGCACCACCCATGGGCGATTTGAAGATCACGGTTGTCGAGCACGGGCCACTGAAGGTCGAGGGCCTGGAGTCTCTTGCTGGTACCGACGGTGATGCCCTCCCGCTTCGGGAGGGGAAGGCGGCCTTCCTGTGCCGGTGCGGCGCCTCCAACAACAAGCCGTTCTGTGACGGCACCCACAAGGAGATCGGTTTTCGCGATCCGCCCGAAGAGACGGAGTAGGACCGACGAACGAGGCGTCAGGGGGAAGGACCAGGTCCACCTCCCCCTGACGCACTGTCGTCCGCACCAGCTCTTTAGTTGTTGTTCGCGCCCTCGGCGATCCACTGACTGATCACTTCGATCTCTTCGGCGGGCATGGCCTCTTCGGCATCCTTGGGCATGTCGCCGTTCACCATCATCTCGACGACCATACTGGCCTCGGCATCGCCGGCCTCAACGACCGTACCCCAGGTTGAACCGGCCATCAGGCCCTCATAGGTCGAGACGTCGAGTCCCTCTTCCAAGACCTTCTCACCAGCGTCGTCCAACCCACCGTGACACTCCACGCACCACTGCTGCAAGATGGGTAGCACGTCGTTCTCGAAGCTGACCTCCGCGGCCGCGGCGCTGTCGATGCCCACTTGGGGAACACCCTGCTCCACGGTGGTCATCCCCACCAACACGGTCAGGGCGACCGCCCAAATGGTACCGACCCCGACTCGTTGACTTGTCTTCCAATCCTTCATGTTCTCCCTCGTTTGCGAAGCAACGACAAACTCCGAACAGCCCCTACGGAGCGGGTGGGACTCGAACCCACATAGGCTTGCGCCCGCCGGTTTTCAAGACCGGTTCCTTAGCCAATTCGGACACCGCTCCCCTCTACTTCGTCCACCAAACCTAGTGCCGGAACAGTCTCCTCCCGGTGAATACCATTGCAAGGCCATGTTCGTTCGCCGCGGCGATGACCTCCTCATCCCTGCGGGAGCCTCCGGGCTGCACAATCGCCGTAACTCCGGCCCCAGCGGCCGCGTCGACGCCGTCCCGGAACGGGAAGAAAGCGTCCGAGGCCAGCGCTGACCCCTGTAGGTCCAGGCCCGCATCGGCGGCCTTGCGGACCGCCAGCTTCGAGGCATCCACCCGACTCATCTGCCCCGCGCCGATCCCCAGCGTGGCGCCGTCCTTGGCGAAGAGAATGGCGTTCGACTTCACGGCGAAGATCGCGGACCAGGCAAACCGTAGGTCCCGCTCCTCCGAGGGGAACGGGTTCCGCGCAGATACGACCTTCCAGTCGAGGGCGCCTGTAAACGCAGGAGGTCGGGGAGCGCGTTGCGACAGGACGGCTCCATAGATGCTCCGCCAGGTGTCGGAGCTGCTCATGCCTGCCAGGAAGCTCGCAGTCCGATCTCCCGGACCGTCAGGGAGCGTGAGCAAGCGGACGTTCTTCTTCTTGCTGAGCAGCTCGAGGGCGTCGACCTCGAAGCCCGGCGCCACCAAGCACTCGATGAACAATGCACTCATCCGTTCTGCCGCGACTCCGTCGACGGGACGATTGCAGGCGATCACCGAACCGAAGGCACTCGAAGGGTCGGTTCGCAGGGCTCCCTCGTAGGCGGAAGCCACCGTATCGGCCACAGCCAAACCGCAGGGCGTTGTATGCTTCACGATCGCCACGGCCGCTCGGTCGCACTCCGCGAAAGGTGCCAAGGCCAAGAGGGCACCCTCCAAGTCGAGATAGTTGTTGTAGGAGAGCTCCTTGCCGTGATGCTGCGTCAGCGCGGGAAGCCCGGTGGGTTCGGCTCCGGCCACCGTGTACAGCGCAGCCGGCTGGTCGGGGTTCTCGCCATAACGCAGGGTGCGGTCTTTCACCAGGTCAAGCGTAAGTGCGTCCGCGGACTCTACCAAGAAGCGGGTGATGGCACTGTCGTAGGAGCTGGTGTGAGCAAACACCTTAGCAGCCAAGGCCCTGCGCGACGCTTCCCCATCGCCGGAGCCGTCGAGTGCCGACAGCACACTCGCGTAGTCGTCCGGGTCGACCACCACCCATACGTGGGTATGGTTCTTGGCGGCCGCCCGCAGCATTGTCGGACCGCCGATGTCGACCTTCGCCATGGCCTCGGCGACAGTCACGCCAGGTCGGGCTACCGTCTCGCGGAACGGATAGAGATTGACGGCGACCAGATCGATCAATCCGTAGCCCTGAGTCCTTAGGTCCTCGAGGTCGCCCGGATGATCGCGGCGGGCCAGCAGGCCGGCGTGCACGGCGGGATGAAGCGTCTTCACTCGCCCGCTCATCATCTCGGGATGGCCGGTTACCGCGTCGACGGATACGACGGGGACGTCGGCACTCCTAATCGCCTCGGCGGTTCCCCCGGTAGAGAGGATCTCCCACCCGCGTTCATGCAGCCCACGCGCGAAGTCTTCCACTCCACGCTTGTCGGAGACACTCAGAAGCGCACGCTTCTTTCCGCGATCATTCATGGGGTCTATTCCGTGGGCATCTGTACTGGTGACTTCATCGGAGACTGCTCTTCATTCGTTGTGTCAGACCGTCGGCTTCTTCATCGAATAGGCCGAGCCGGCTCCCCTTCCACTGGAGCCGGTCGGCCGACTTCCCTTTCGCCAGCGCCCGCGATACGCTGTCGAGCACCAGGGGGTAGAGCGCCCGCTCCGCCTCCTGGACCCGGCCGCGCAAGGACTCCACCGTGTCCCGGGGGAGTACGGGTACGGGCCACTGGGCGAGTGGTTGCCCCCGATCGTATTCCGCCGTGACCAGGTGTACGGTGGGACCGGTCAGGGCAACCCCTGCATCGAGCACCGCCCGGTGAACGTGGTCTCCGTACATGCCCTTTCCGCCAAAGGCTGGCAGCAGCGCCGGGTGCACGTTGAGCATGCGACCGTCGTAGGCCGCAACGACCTTGGGAGGCACCAGCCGCAGGTATCCCGCCAAGGCCACGCAGTCGACATCATGGCGTCGGAGGGCGTGCAGTGTCTCGGCCACCACGACCTCTCGGGGGCGTTCCCGGTCGGTGATCACCTCGGTGGCCACACCCGCGGCATGGGCGCGCTCGAGCGCACCCGCCTCAGGGTTGTCGGTGACGAGGACTACCACCTGCCAGCTCCTCGGGCTCGGTCTGTGGTCCAGCAGGGCTTGAAACGTGGTTCCGTTCCCCGAGGCGAACACTGCGACGTCGATCAACCGTCACCCTCGGTGAAGCGGTGGCTCACGCCAGGTCTCCCCCGTAGTGGGGAATCAGGAAGGGGTTGCCCACCCGTTCCATCTTGACCGTCGTCGCCGGACCATGCCCCACGTAGAGGACCGTTTCATCGGGAAGCGACAGCACCTCACGCCGGATGGACGCCACGAGGGTCTGGAAGTTGCCCCCTGGCAGGTCGGTCCGGCCGATCGAGCCCCGAAACACCAGGTCACCTCCCAGGGCCCACCCCTGCTCCTCGCAGTAAAAGAGCACGTGCCCGGGCGAATGTCCCGGCGCGAAGCGGGTCTGTAGGACCGCACCGGGCACCTCGATCTCCAGGCCATGAGCGAGGTCATACGTCACGTCGGGCAGGGATCCCAACTCGAGACCGAATGCCGCGGCTTGCTGGCCGGCCCGCGCGTAGAGGGGACGATCGTCGGGGTGGAGTCGGATGGGAACATCCCACCGTTCCCGCACCGCGGGCAGGCCCTCGACGTGATCGATATGGGCGTGGGTGAGCAGCACCGAGTGGAGCTCGAGGCCGCGGCCCACCATGACAGAGATGGCCTCGGTCGTGGCGTAGCCCGGATCGACCAGCGTGGCCGCACCTCCCGACACCAGCAGGTAGGTGTTCTCAGCGAAGGGACCGCCCTCGAAGGTCAGAACTTCCACTGTTGGCAACGCTTCCTCAGGCGCAACGAAGAACGGTCCGCGGGTCGCACCCCACGGACCGCCAACCTACCGACGACTGTTGAAAACTCAAACGGTGAACGAGCTCCCGCAACCGCAACCACCCGCGGCGTTGGGGTTCTTGAACGTGAAGCCGGATCCCATCATCCCCGTCACGTAGTCGATTTCGACTCCGTCGAGATACTGGGCGCTGAAGGGATCCACGAAGACCCGCACGCCGGAGCGATCATAGATCTCGTCATCCTCTTCGGGGCCGTCTTCGATGTTCAGGCCATATTGAAAACCGGAGCACCCACCCGGAAGCACGGCGACTCGAAGGCCGGCTGTGCTATCGCCACCGTGGTCGTCGAGAAACTTCTCGACGGTCTCCAGCGCGGTGCTGGTCAGATTGATGTTCATCCTGTCCTCCTCTGCCCACCCGACACACGTTGTCCATGGGCTCGGGGCCCCATACCCCGATCCAGGCGCAGGAGTTCGCCCTGGTCGGTTCGGGAGCTACCCGGACGCCGTAAGCCCGCTCAAGGCTGCATGAATCGCGCCCTGCAGCGTCTCGTCGTGCGCCTCGGGGACCGTCCTGAGATCCAGGATGACCCGCTCGCTCTCGATGCGGGCGATGACGGCCGGATGACCGTTGCGAAGCCGCTGGGCCAAGGGGGTACCGCCCTCCAGCTGAACCCCCCAGCTGTCGAGCTCTGCGCCGGGAAGCGACCCTCCGCCCACCACGCTCACCGTCTCGGCGACCCGCGTGTCGTGTCCCAGATGCCTCAGGCTTTCCGCCAGGGTGACCGAGCGCTGGCGCAGACGATCAGGATCGGCGCGGAGCATCCGTAGCACCGGCAGCTCCTCCCACGCGGTCCCCCGCTCGTACGCCGCCAACGTGGCCGTCAGCGCTCCGAGGGTCAGCTTGTCGGCCCGCAGGGCCCTGGCCAGCGGATGCCGAGCCGCCGCACCCAGCGCCTCCCGCCACCCCACCAAGACCCCAGCCTGCGGCCCCCCCAACAGCTTATCCCCGGAGAAGACCACCAGGGCCGGGCCGTGCGCTACGCTCGTGGGCGCGGTGGGTTCACTGGGAAGGCCCGCCATCTCGAGGTCGACCATGGCGCCGGTCCCGAGGTCGTACACGACCGGCACACCGAAGCGTCTCCCCAGGTCGACCAGTTCCCGCAGCCCGACCTCCTCGGTAAACCCGGTGATGCGGAAGTTCGACTGATGGACCTTGAGCAACGCACCCACCCTACCCCTCCGAAGGGCACGTTCATAGTCCTTCAGGCGGGTTCGATTGGTCGTCCCCACCTCCCTCAAACGGGGGCCTGCCGCTTCGACCACCTCGGGGATGCGGAAGCCTCCTCCGATTTCTACCAGCTCGCCACGGGACACCACCACCGGCGCGCCGCGCGCCACCGCCGCCAACGCCAACACCAAGGCTCCGGCGGCATTGTTCACCACCAGCGCAGCCTCCGCACCCGTGAGCCGACAGAGGAGTCGCTCCACGTGCGCTGCGCGGGACCCTCGGCCGCCCGAGACGAGGTCGAACTCCAGGTTGCTGTATGAGGCACCCAAACCGGCCAGCCTGTCGCGAGCGGCCTCCGACAGGATGGCCCGACCCAGATTGGTGTGCAGCACCACGCCCGTGGCATTGATGACGGGCACGAGTCGCCCCTCTCCCTCTTGGTCTAGGAGGGCGGTCACACGCGTGAGCCATGTCTCCACGGTGGCGGGTGCACCCTCGGGCGCGCGGCGTGCCTCGGCGAGCGCACGGCGTAGCACCGCCACCACGCGCGCCCTGGGTACCCGCTTCAATAGGTCCTGGAACGGTGGGCTCGCCAGAACTCGATCCACACCGGGGAGGGATCGACGGGGGTCCTGCTCCGTCACCTGCGCCCCCCACCCATACGGACGGTGTCGGGCGGGGTGAGGGTGTCGGGGGGTCCCACCGTGTCGGGTGGAACCAGGAGGTTCGACGCGTTCGTGCTGTCGGCCGGCGTCAGCGTGTCGGGCACGCTGGTGGTGTCCACCACCACCTCGCGCATTAGGCTGGCCGACCCACCGCCGAGCGGGATGCGGTGGATGTTGAGGACGCCGGTGAGCTCGAGCTCCAGGGGCACACCCGGTGGAAGCGGTGTGGCAGCCACAACGAAGAGCGACTGTTGTGGCAGAGGGTCCTGGCTACCTCCGGCCCCCCCGGGGCCGGCCAACGGCGACACGGGCACGCGGCCCTGCGGCACGTTGCTCGAGGTATCGGCCGCCGCGGCTCGATCCCGCAGGAGCGCTTCCCGCTGGAACGGGTGAAGCACCTGGAACTCGGTGGGAAGCGGCACCTGGACTGGTGTAGCGACGTCTGTGCTGTCGGTCCCCACGGCCAGCGTCACGTTCACGGTGTTCAACGGGACGTCTGGGTCCATGTAATCGTCGAACGTCACCTCGAGCGTCACCGAATCGGTCACGGTCACAGACAACAGGCGCGCGGCCGTCGAGTCGCCGGCCAGCGTCTCCAGTTCATAGATGGCGGTGTCCCCGGCTGCGCCCAGCAGGGCGGTCGTCTGCGCCTGCGGCTCCCCGAAATCGGGTTCGGCGTTGCGATTGCGATCCTCGAACGCACGGAGCACGTAGCGTCCTGCGGGCAGAAACCGGAGTGCGAAGATCCCCTCACTGTCGCTGCGCGACGGGTACACCTCCTCGTCTTCCTCCGATACCGCGTCGACCCTGAGGGCCTGCGGCTGTCCCGTTAGCCGGTCGGTCACACTCCCGGCCACCACGGTGGGAATCGGCTCGGGGCCGGTCGAGAACACGAGCTCGAAGGGCTCGCGCAGTGTGTTTCCGAAGAGGTCGGAGATCATCGTCTGTACCGTGAAGCGATACACCCGTCCTGCAGGGAATCCACCGGGTGCGGAGATCTCCAGGCCATCACGCCGGTGCTTGACTTCCACGTCCTCCACGGCAGGCGAAACCAACACGACATCTTCGAGCGTCCCTCCCGTGGCGCGCTCGCTGATGCGTTCGTTGAAACGGATGAGCACGGGGTCGTCCCATTCCTCCAACATGGCCATGGGCTCGGGGACGGTTTCGACTACGATAGGCGCGACCCGATCGGGGGGTCCGCCAGGGATGGCCCCCTGTCGGGCGCAGGCCCAGCCTACCAGCAACAGCAGTAAGACACTTCGCCTCACGCCACCCCCAGCGCGTCCCGTTTGGCCACCAGCGCCTCCGCCTTCTCTCGGAAACTCCGCTGCTTGTCGCGCTCCTTCTGCACGACCTCTGCTGGCGCGCGCTCCACGAAGTTGGCATTGGCCAGCTTCTTCTCAGTATCCGTCAACTGTCTCTGGAGTCGTTCAATCTCGCTTCCCAGGCGCTCCCTTTCGCGGTCGATGTCGATCAGGCCCGCCAACGGCACAAACACCTCGACTCCGTTGTTCAACACCGAGCTCGCTCCGACGCCAGTCTCCGCTGGCGGCGCCGAAAGGGACGCGATACCCCCTAATCGGGCGAGCGCCGCGCCTTCCCTGTCGGCAGCCTCGATCATCGCCTCCGCTCTCGTTCCTCGCACGTAGACCGGAACCGGTTTGCCCTCCCCGACACCGTACTCCTTACGCAGACTACGCGCGGTCGTCACCAGGTCCTGTAACTCTCGGAAGCGGGTCTCGGCTTCGGGGTCCTGCCATTGGGGATCGGGCACCGGCCACGGCGCCACGATGAGGCCGTCCGGCCGCTCACTCCCCACAGGTTGGGGGATCTTCTCCCAGAGCGCCGCGGTGACGAAGGGAACGATGGGATGAAGCAAGCGAAGGGCGCCGTCCAGGACGTGCACCAGGGTCGCGCGTGCCGCCGCGCCACTCTGAGGGTCGGCTCCCTCTCTCAGCCGGGGCTTGATGATCTCGAGATACCAGTCCGCCAGATCCCCCCAGAAGAAGTGGTAGGCCCGGTCCGTGGCCTCCTTGATGCGGAAGCGCTCCAGCTCGGTCGTCATATCGGCGGCCGCACTCTGCAGTCGGGACAGGATCCAGCGATCTGCACCCTCTAGCGCGTCAGTGAGCGCGGCGGGAGTCTGCACCGGCGCATCTCCGAGGTTCATCAGCGCGAAGCGACCGGCATTCCACACCTTATTCGCAAAGTTGCGCCCGGGGGCGAAGCTACCCTCCACATCCTCGTGGTCCAGGTAGATGTCGGCGCCGACCGCCGCCGAGCTCAGCAACGTGAAACGCAGCGCATCCGCTCCGAAGGCCTGCACCACTTCTAGCGGGTCGATCCCGTTGCCCAGCGACTTAGACATCTTGCGACCCTGCTTGTCCCGCACCATCCCCGTCAGGTAGACCGACGTAAAAGGCGTCTCACCTCGGAACGCGTATCCCGACATGATCATGCGGGCGACCCAGAAGAACAGGATGTCCGGTCCTGTCACCAACGTGCTTCCGGGATAGAACGCCGCCAGGTCCTCAGTGTCCTCCGGCCACCCCAATGTGGAGAAGGGCCAGAGCCAGGAGCTGAACCAGGTATCCAACACATCGGGATCCTGGCGTAGGTCGGCGCTACCACAGTGCTCGCAAGCGGAGGGCTCGTCCACGGCGACGGTCATGCCCTCGCAGCCGTCGCAATACCACACCGGGATGCGGTGCCCCCACCAGAGCTGCCGGGAGATCACCCAGTCGCGGATGTTCTCCATCCAATGCTCGTATACCTTTTTCCAATGCTCAGGCGCGAAGGTGACGGTGCCGTCGCGCGACGCTGCCAGGGCCGGTTCGGCGAGCGGCTTCATGCGCACGAACCACTGCTCACTCAGCCGCGGCTCCACGACGGTGTGACACCGGTAGCAGTGGGGCACCGTGTGGGTGTGGGCATCGGAGCCGGCGTAGAGACCCAACTCCTCGAAGGCAGCCACGACACGTTTGCGCGCCTCGAAGCGGTCGAGCCCCTGAAAGGCCACTGGGACCGCTTCATTCATCAGCGCACCGGGCGTCATCACGTTCAGGAGCTCGACGCCGGTCCGTTGCGCAATCTCGAAGTCGTTCAGGTCGTGAGCGGGCGTCAGCTTCACCATTCCGGTACCGAACTCTGGATCGACGGCCGCGTCCGCCACGATGGGGATCGTCCTCCCCGCCAGAGGCAGCTCAACCGTGGCATTCACCAGCCCGGTGTAGCGTTCGTCGGAGGGGTACACGGCCACGGCGGTGTCGCCCAGCATGGTCTCGGGACGAGTCGTGGACACGGTTAGGTACCAGCGGCCATCCGGCAGGCGCCCCAACGCCTCAGCCCCCGCCTCGTGCGCCCGTGCTGCAGCCTCGGCGAACGCAGGAGAGAACGGGTAGCGCAGATGGTGCAGGGTGCCCTGCTCCTCCTCTCCCTCTGCCTCTTCGTTCGAGAGCGCAGTGAGGCACCGAGGACACCAGTTGATGATGTACTCGCCGCGATAGACCAGACCCCTCTGGTACAGCTCGACGAACACGGTGCGGACCGCGGTGGACAGCCCTTCGTCGAGGGTGAACCGGGTGCGGCTCCAGTCGCAGCTCGCCCCGATGGCACGCAGCTGGTCCAGGATCTGCCCACCGGTGGTGTCCACGAACTCCCACACCCGCGCAACGAACGCCTCCCGGCCCAGGTCGTCGCGGGTCTTCCCTTCGGCCTTGAGCTGGCGCTCGACCACGTTCTGGGTCGCAATCCCCGCGTGATCGGTCCCGGGCACCCAAAGCGTGGGGCGCCCCGTCATGCGCTGCCAGCGAATGAGAACGTCCTGGATGGTGTTGTTCAGCCCATGCCCCATGTGCAGCACAGCCGTCACGTTGGGTGGGGGGATGACGATGACGTAGGGCCTCTTGCCACTCTCCTTCACCGCCTCGGGCGAGACGGTGAAGTGGCCAGCCTCCTCCCAGGCGGCATACAGCGAGTCCTCGATCGACTTGGGATCGAAGCGTTTGGGCAGGTCCTCCGACACGGGTAGGCTCCGGTTCGTCTCGTGGGTCACGTGTGGTGGAACGAGCAATCTAGCGTGCCGTTCCAAAAGGGTCAGGGCGACCCGCGGGCGCTATCGCCGACGGCGAACGGTATCTGGCTTCTCGCCCCGCGCGGCTTCCCGTTCGCGGTCCTTCCGCTTCCGGATTTCCTTGGCCCTCGCCTCCCAAGTCTCCCAGACCCGGGCTCGGCCCGCCTGACGCTCGGCCGCATAGTACTCTTGGAGCCGTCGATCGACCTCGTCGCTCCGGCCGCGAGCCCCGTCGAAACTGATAGGGAGGGGAAGCGTGAGGCTGCCCAAGTGCAGCTTTCCAGGCGAAACACCCCACTTGTTACCGTCGGAATCGGTGTGGGTCCAGTCCAGCGCCTCCTCGGCTGCGGCCTGTTCGGCCGCCATCGCCTCGTTCCACTCGGTCATGCTCCACTGCATGCGCAGCTCGGCCAGCTCGTGGTCCGTCAGCTCGGTGAGCGCCGGGTCCACTTGTCGCCAGATCAGTGAATCGCCCTCCTGCGGGCGCAGAAGCTCCGCCGCCGTTCTACCGTTCCGACCGGGCTCGACCAGACCCGGGCCCGGTTCCCCTTCCCGAAGCGGGTCCCCCTCGAACGAAGGCGCGTCGGGCTGATCCGGCTCCTCGATGGTCTCGGGAGCATCAGGATCCTCGAGCTCCGAGTCGGGCACGATGTTGATGGCGACGAGCGGCGTCCCCTGGGCACGCCCTTCGGGTTCGGCCACACCGGGCAGCACGATCGGGCCCACATCGGGCCTCCCCATGAGCGAGTAGAGGAGGACGACCAGCAGGTGGAGGGCCGCGGACACAGCGAGCGAAGTCCACAGCACGCGCCGGTCCCGGATGCTCCGGGACTTCATACTGCCGTCTCGCGCCCCCTGGGGCCCCGCTCTGCGCTCGGTCATCGCTGTCTAACACCACCCGTTTTGGGGGGGTCCTCCGGGATCCGCAGCTCCCTGGCGGGAGGGGCACCCCTTCAGAGCAGTCGCGCCAGCCGCTCCGTTGCTTCCGACAGTCGAGCCTCCCCTACCGTGAGGGCAACTCTGAAGAACCCCTCACCTCCGTTGCCCAGCGCGGACCCCGAGAGCACGATGACCCCCTCCTCCTCGAGGGCTCGCCGGCAGAACTCGGCGTCGGACACCCCGTCCGGGACGGGCACCCAAACATACATGGTGGCCCGCGGAGGCTGCACCGCGAAGCCCTTGGCCCGTAGGTCCTCGACCACCCGATCCCGCCGGCGCTGGAAGACCGACACGTTGCCGGGAACCCAGGTGTCGTAGTTCTGGAGCGCCGCGATGGCGGCCGACTGCAGCGCCATGAAGGGGCCGGTGTCCATGAAGGTCTTCACCCGCCGCAGCGCCTCGATGAGACGCGCCGCCCCCACCACCCAGCCCAGGCGCCAGCCCGTCATGTTGTAGGTCTTCGACATCGAATGGAACTCCACGGCCACCTCGCGGGCGCCCGGCACCTCGAACACACTTGGGGGACGGTACCCGTCATAGGCGACCTCGCTGTAGGCATGGTCATGCACCAGGACGATGTCGTGCTCACGACAGAACGCCACCGCTTCAGCGAAGTAGGACACGTGAGCGCACGCGGCAGTGGGGTTGTTGGGGTAGTTGAGGTACAGCAGGCGAGCGCGGCCCACCACGTCGGCGGGTAGCCCGGAAAGCGGGACCAGGAAGTCGTGCTCCGGGCGAAGCGCCACCTTGTGCACGACTCCACCTGCCAGCAGCACCCCACCCTGATAGGCCTGATACCCCGGGTCGGGGACGATGCCAACGTCTCCGGGGTCCAAGAACGCCAGGGGCAAATGGGCGATCCCCTCTTTGGAGCCAATCAGCGGCAAGAGCTCTCCGTGGGGGTCGAACTCGACGCCGAAGCGGGTCTTCATCCACCCTGCGATCTCGTGACGGAACGCCGGTAACCCCATCTGGAACCCATACCGGCCCAGCGACGGATCGGAGGCCGCCTCTCGCAGGCGGGCAACGGCGGAGGGTGGGGGTGGAAGGTCAGCGTCGCCCGCTCCCAGGTCGATCACGTCGACACCCCGCGCCTCCAGAGCGCGTCGGCGCTCGGAGATTCCAGCAAAGGGGTACGGGGGAAGGGCCCGGTACGCTTCCCTGAACCTCAAGGCGATTCGTCGACCACCGGGCTCTCAGCGAGGCCTACCCCGGGGATCTCGACCTCGACCCGGTCACCCGCGTGGAGAGGGCCCACGCCCTCGGGGGTCCCCGTAAGCACGAGGTCTCCAGGAACCAGCGTCATGACGCCAGAAATGTAGGCGAGGATTTCACCGGGCGGGAACGCCATCTCCGAAACGTGCCCACGCTGACGCTCCTCGCCATTCACGCGCGTCACGACCGTGAGATCATCGAGCTCCACATCGGACACGCCCACCTCGGGGCCCAATACGCAGAACGTGTCGAACCCTTTGGCCCGGGTCCACTGGTCGTCTCTGCGTTGAATGTCCCGAGCGGTCACGTCATTGGCCGGTAAGACGGCCGATACGTAGGACCGCCACTCGGATGCATCGATATGACGCGCCGTCTTCCCTACCCGGAACGCGATCTCCCCCTCGTAGTCCACGCGACCCACACCTGGCGGCAAGCGGATTGGTGCACCAGAGGGGATGAGGGCCGAAGGAGGCTTCATGAAGACCAACGGCTCATCGGGGACTTCGCCCCCCAGCTCCTTGGCGTGCGCAACGTAGTTACGGCCCACACATAGGATCTTGGACGGTTGGATCACAGATCAGGTTCGCTGCGCCCGTCCGTGAATGAAGCCCCCCACGATGGCACCCAACGCGGCGATGGCCAGCAGCGAGCCGACAACGGCCCACCAGAACTGAAGATCGTCGTGACCAGCGTTGCCGCCCCCGGAGGAGTAGCGGAACGCCTGAAACGCGAACAGTAGCCACACGGCCCCGACGATGAATCCTACGATCCCTTTCATACCGAGCTCAATCTCCAGCAGGGTGGACCGGGCAAGACCGACCCACGTGTGAAGCGCCCACGGGACACGCTCAACGTGGGTCCCCAAAGTCTAGTGACGTCGGGAGCGGTTGACCACTGGAGCGCGGTTCGTAGAAGCTCCGCAGCATCCGCTCCAGCTCCCATCCCAGGCCCTTGGTGGCCGGTGCGGGCGGAAGCGCCGCCCGGAGTGCCCGTCCATAGCGTTTGGTGAACAGCCGCGAATCCAGGAGCACCACTGCGCCCCGATCTCTTCGACTTCGGATCAGGCGGCCGAATCCCTGCTTCAGTCGCAGGGCCGCGTGCGGCAGCATGTACTCTCGAAAACTGTTCCGTCCCTCGGCTTCGATCGCTTCCAATCTCGCCGCGGTGACGGGCTCGGTCGGCACCCGGAAGGGTAGCTTTTCCAGGAGCAGGGCGCGCAGCGGCTGACCGGGGACGTCGACGCCCTCCCAGAACGAGGACGTCCCCAGCAGAATGGCGTCCCCCGCTCGCTCGAACCCGGCCAGCAAGCGGCTGCGGTCGGCTTCCCCTTGGACGAAGAGCGGCCAGCGGGCCTCGATGCCTTCGGCTCGCAGCACCTCGGCCACTTTGCGGAGGGAGCGATGGGACGTGAACAGCGCCAAGACGCCCCCGTCCGAGCACTCGGCCAGACGACGAACCCACTCGGCCGTCGCCAACTGGTAGTCCAGGGACCCCGTCTCGGGCGGCATGTCGGCGGGGACCACGAGCAGGCTCTGCCGCCCAAAATTGAACGGCGATGGCGCCACGGTCTCGACCACGGTGAGTGGGTCGTTCTCGCCCTGCGACTCCAAGCCCAACCGCGAACGGATGAACTGGAACCCTCGATCGGTCGTGAGTGTCGCCGACAGGAGGCTCGCCGAGTCCACCTTCTCGAACAGGGACGCTCTCAGCAGGGGTCCCGCATCCAGTGGCGCCGCCGCAAGTACCAGATTGCCGCGAGGCATCCGTCCACGCCGTTCGGCCCAGCGGACGTGCACCCGGTCCCCGGGCGGCGGATCCAACACCAACCTGAGCGCGGCGGCGACCGACTCCAGGCGTCGCTCCACGCTTTGGAGGTCCAGGAGTCTGCCCGTAAGCCGTTCCGTCAGCTCGTCGCTGGCGTCGATGAGGCCCCTGGCACGTAGCAGGAAGCGCCCGAGCTCCGCGAGCCCGATGAGCACCCCGTCCAGCGTGTCCTTGACCAGCGGATCGTGCACGATGTCATCATCGCTACGGGGATCCAGGCGGACGGTTCCCTGGTTTGACGGTAGCCGGGCGTCGACCGCTTCGACGAGCCGAGAGAACCAGGAACGCGCGGTCGCCAACGCAGGTCGGACACGGTCCTCCAGCACCTCGCGCAGCTGGTCCGCATCCTCGGAGCCACCGGCCTCGTCCCCCGTCGCCCTCAGCAGCCCTCGTCCGCGGCTGTCGAGCCGTCCGAACAGCCGGGTTGTGCCGATGCGGCTCGCGTGGACGCCCAGATGTCCCGTGGCCGAATCCTCTACGTTGTGTGCCTCGTCCAGCACCACGTGTCGGTAGGGTGGCAGGACCGCGGCCTGGGAGAAGTTGTCCGTAGCGCGTCGAACGCTGAGATCGGAGAACAGCAGGTGATGGTTGACCACCAACAGCTCAGCCGACGCCGCTCTACGCCGTGAGCGTTGGAAGAAGCACTCCTGAAAGTGAGGGCACTTCGCCCGTAGACACACATCGGCGTCGCTCTGCACCTCTTCCCACAACTCGGTGGTGGGAGTCATCGGCAGGTCGGAACGGCTGCCGTCCTGTGTGGTCTCGATCCACTTGAGCAACTCATCCATCTCGTCACTGCGGTCATCGTCGAACAGAGAGGCCACGCTTTCGGCCGCCAGGCGCGCTCGCCGGATGGAGATGTAGTTGCCCCGCCCCTTCACCAGTGCCCAACGGACCTCGCGGCCCAGGACGGCCGAGACCAGGGGAAGGTCCTTCTCCACCAACTGCTCCTGCAGGTTGATGGTGTTGGTCGACACCACCGTGCGCTCCTCGTTCTCCGCCGCCCACACCGCGGCGGGAACGAGGTAGGCGAGCGACTTCCCGGTCCCGGTGCCGGCCTCCACCAGCGCAATACGGCCCTCGTTGAACGCCTCTACCAACGTCCTAAGCACCATGCGCTGGCCCGGCCGATCCTCGAAGTTGGGATGCCGCTCGGCGAGGGCTCCGCCCGGCAGGAGCAGCGCCTCCAGCTTCTCGGCGTCGAGCGCCACCCGAACCTTGGGGGTCGGTGGTTCCACTACGACGTACAGCCTCGACGCTCGGTTGTCGGTAATCGCGCTTCCCAACCCCATGTCGTACAGCTGGGCGGCTACCGAGAAGTCGGCTTCGGAGGGCTCGAGGGTCCCGCTCGGATGATTGTGGATCATCACGTCGCCGACCTGAGCCTCTTTGGCCGCCACGAGTACAGCTTCGTAGTTGCCACGCGCGACCGCCCGCGGCTCATGGACAACCCTCAGCGCGTCGACCCGCGCAATGAAGCAAACCTCGCGCCCCCCGGCCCGATGAATCTCGTCGTGGATTCGAGTCGCGGCCTCTGGGGATAGGCGCAGCTCCCCATTCACGTCTTGAGTTTCTTCTTCTTCGCTGCGGGGAAGAGGACGTTGTTGAGGATGAGACGGTATCCCGGTGAATTCGGGTGGAGGGAGAGGTCAGTGGCCGCGTCCCCGATCTGATGCTCGGGGTCTTCGGGGTCATGCCCGCCGTAGTACGTCCAGGTGCCCTCGCCGAAGTTCCCGTGGATGTACTTGGCCCACTCGCCCTCCTCACCGAGAACCGTGGTGCCGGACTTGATACGGTTGCGCGAGAACGACGTCGTGAGGCCGTAGAAATCCTGCACCACCGGCTCGTGGTTCTGGGTCAACATAGCAGGGACCGGGTCGAACTTCGCCGAGAAGTCGAACAGCGTGAAGTAGCCCAACTCACTGCGCCAGGGGGTGTTCACCTGATGACCGTCGATGTCGCTGAACGAGTTGACCGAGGGCGCCGTCTGCACCTGCGAATTCTCGAACGCCATGGTGAGTCCCCAGTCCATCCGTTCCGACGCCCGCGGGTCGACAGGAGTCCCGTCGGAAAAGGCCGCGGAGATGTCGACGTTCTCGGCCGCCAAGGCGAGCTCGATCGTCTCCGTAGCGGAACACATGGCGAACAGAAAACCGCCCTGGTCCACATAGTCACGGATGGCTCGTGCCACCCCCTTCTTCAACTCGGGTACGGACGGGTACCCCAGCTCGTGCGCGACCTCCTGATTGCGCGCCACCTCATCCTGCAGCCAAGGCGCACCAGCATAGGTAATGTAGAACTTCGAGTACTGCCCCGTGAAGTCTTCGTGGTGGAGATGGAGCCACTCGTAGTCCACCAGGCGTCCTCGCATAACGTCGGCGTCCCAGACGGTCTCGTACGGAATCTCGGCGTACTCGAGGGCCATGGTGACCGCGTCGTCCCAGGGGGTCGAGTTGGGAGGGGTGTAGATGGCGACCTTCGGGGCCTTTTCCAGCGGCACCGTTTCCATGTTGGACTGCGCGATGGTGCCCCGGATGGTCGCCTCGGCTCCGGCCGAGATCTGCTCCACCGACACACCCAGGAGGGCCGCCTTACGCCGGACCACCTCTGCGTCAGGCAGGAGAAACGACCCCCCACGGTAGTTGAGCAGCCACTCAGCCTTGAGCCCCTCATCGAGCGCCCAGTACGTCAGACCATACGCGCGCAGGTGGTTCGCCTGTTCCCGGTCCATCGGCACCAGCGTGCGCTGCGCGAGCAGCGACTGCCCCGAGACCGCCCCCGCGAAGACACACAGGAAGAGCCAACCACAGAGTCTCATGCTCCTGCCTCGTTCAACTGCGCGAGGATGCGCCGCGCACTGGGCGCCAGCGCTCCCTCGGGTTCGTTGGTGATCAACGTCTCGAGCCAGGCCCGAGCTTCCTCGGTATCCCGCCCTCGATCCAGGCGATGTGCCGCGACTTCGATGACGGCGTCACTCCACTCGAGGGCCTCGGGATACCCTTGAATCAGCCGTACACGAAGGCGCTCGGCCTCATCGGGATCGGCCTGGTCGGCCATCAGGGCCACGTAGGCCAGCAGGGGCGGCGCATCGTCGGGCCCCGCCTCATCCACCAGGCCTCGTAGCGTGGTGAAGCCGTCGGGGGCACCGCGATAGGAGGCCGCAATGGCTCGGGCCGCCCGAGGTTGGAGCGGCGTGGTGAGACGGCCCAAGAGCCGCGCAGCCTTGAGGTGGGGCACGGCGGCCGAGGGCGCCAAGGTTGCCGTCGCCTCCATCAGCGCGGTCCGACCCTCGGAGGTCCGGCCCTCGGACAACAGCCCGTAGGCTTCGTCCATGCTGGCTTGACCCTGTAGTGGAGCGGTCCCGAGGGCACACAGCCCACACACGAGGCCGAGCCTCAGCAGCGCACCCCTCATCGGCCACGCCCCGGGGGAGGAGTCTGACGGTTCAGGCGCTCGAAGTACCTGCGCACCAACTGCCGTTCCGCAGGGGAGAGCCGCGCCAGCGCTTCGGCCGATGGCATCGGAAAGCGGACGGCATTGAGCTGCGCCTCCGAAACCGGCGGTGCATCCCGCCGCTCGTAGGTGCCTGCCGTGGTGGACTCCCGTTCGTCTTCCTCCTCCTCTTCCTCCTGCTCCAGGCTCCTGCCCGCGTCCAGCAGCTTGTGGAAGAGCTCCTGCTGCCGCTCCATGATCTCGCGGTCGAGCCTTCCGCCTCTCAGCATCTCCGCGATCTCAGCGGCCTCTTCGGCGAGCGCTTCGAGATCTCCGAGCGCTTGCTCCTCGGCGCCCGGTTCGTCCGACAGCTCGCCCAACTCACTGGAGATGGCGTCCTGGCCCTCGGACATCTGCTGCATCTGACTCTGCATGGCCTGCTCACCCAACTGCATCGGCATCATCTGCTCGGACTGATTGAGCATCTCCGACTGCTGCTGTGCGAGCTGCTCCAGTTGCTCCATGACCTGATCGCCCGACATCTGTTGCTCGCCACTTTGGCCCATCTGGTCGGTCGTGGCCATGGCGGCCAGGGCCAGTCGGTTGAGCGCGTCCACTGCCCCTTCGGCCGAGGCCGCCGCGGAGGGCTGGGCGCCCTGGCCCTGGGCCAGCGCGTCGGCCGTCATCTGTGCTCGCTGTCGGGCTTCCTGCGCCCGTTCACTCAACGGGTTGCCCTCGGCGGGGTTGATCTGCAGCGCTTCGTTGAGCGACCGGGCCAGGTTGCGGGCGCCCTCCACAACGCCGGTCTGCTCCCCGAGTAGTTCCTGGCGCTCCTCATCGGACGCGCCCCGCATCTGTCGCCGCAGTTCGGACTGTTGTTGCGCCAATTCGAGCGCATTGTCCGCGGCACGCTCGAGGGCCTCCATGATGCGCTCCATGATCTCGGCGGCCATCTGTGCCTGGGCCTCCTGAAGCTCCTGCATGCCCTCTTCCAGCGCCTCCGCTGCTTCGTCGGCCCGCTCGCCGGCCTCCTGCGGGTTCTGTCTCGCTTGCTGGGCAGCCTGCTGCATCTGCTGACGCGCCCGCTCCATCTGTTCGGTGGCGGCGTCGACCCTCTCGCTGGCTCGCTCTTCCCCAAGCTGTTCCAGGCGTTCGCGTAGTGCGTCCATGCGCTCCTGGAGCGCCTCGGACTGATCCGACAGTTCCTGCTGCTGCTCCGCCCTCAGTTCAGGGTCGTCCCCCTCGCGCAGCGCGTCGGCCAGCGCGCGCTCCTCCTCGGCCAGCTCCCGCGCTTCCTCGGTGGTGGCGCGAAAGTCCTGTTCGACGGCGGCGCGTCGGAAGCGCTCCAGCGCCTCTTCCAGACGCTCACGCATTTCCTCTTGGGCCTCGGCCAGGTCTGAGAGCTGCTCTCGGGCCTCCGCCGCCTGCGCCTCGTCCACCGACTGGGACAGCTCTTCCAGCTGCTCCTTCATCTCATCGGTCAGGAGGGACTCCAATAGGGCCTCCAGCTCTTCCATGTCCTTGCGCAGCTCCGGGTCTGCCAACCCGGCTTCGCGAAGCTCGTCGTTCAGCTGCTGCAGTTCGTTCTGCATGGTCTCGAGTTGGCCGTCGAGTCCACGCTGCTCCTCGACCGCCTGCTGCATCTGCTCGCGCTCGTCGAAGCCCATGCGGCCGCCGACGTCCTCCCGCTGCTGGGAGGCCTGGTCCAGGTTGCGGGTATCCTCGCCCTGCTCGTCGGCCCGCTCGGCGATCTGAGCCAACCGCGCTGCCAACGAGTCGAGTTCGGCCCCCGCCGTCCTCCGGAGTTCGGCCAGCTCCGGCACGCGCAGCACGAAGCGTCGAGACTCTACGACCTGACCCACCGGCGCGTTGTCGACGGCCCGCACCGAGTAGAGCACGCTGTCTCCGGGGAGGAGCGCCCAGCCGGAAAGGTCCAGGAGGGGGCGGGCCACCACATCGCGGGAACCGTCCAGCGCCAGGTCCTGGGTGGTGCTGCGCGCCGCCAGGTCCACCCCGCTCTGTACCGCATGGACCGACACGTAACTCAGCCCGTAGTCGTCTCGGGCCTCTACCACCAACGGCTGCTTGTGTGAGATGGGCATGACCGTATCGACGCCAGGGAAGAGCACCTCCAACGAGGGGAGCGAGTCACGCACCAGCGTCAGGGGGAGCGAAGTCGGCATCGACTCCGGAACCTCTCCCTCCGGGTCCACGAACCGCCAGCTGTAGGTGCCACTGCGGGTAGGCACCCACTCCCCCTCGAACGCGGACCCAACCGGTGTCATCTCCACGGCGGGCTCGGCCGCACCCTCCAACACGAGCGCCGCCTCCTGGAGCGGCCGGCTGGCCCGACCCACGATCCGCACACGCGTTCCCACGGGAACGAAGGCCGGCGCGAAGGGCTCGCGACGCTCTTCGGGCGGGAGACTGGTATGCGTGGGATAGGTGAACTGAAGCGTTAGATCGGTGACGAGCAGGGGGTTGATGGGGGAGAGCACGAAACGGTCGCTGCGGGCACCGTCCGGGGTCTCGGCCCAATACTCCACGTCCGCGTCGATCCGTTCAAATGGGTACGCGGTCTCACCATCCTCGAGGTCCAACACCACCTGCTGGGGAATCGCGCCGGGTGCTACCCACCGGAGCGTCACCTGCTCCCGTCCGGGTGCGGAGATCTGTACCAGCACCGGACTGCCACGGAGGACCTCCACCGACCCCGGACGTACCTCCAACGGGGAGTAGTCACCGCCGGTGTATGCATTGAGCGGGCGTACCAGTCCGCGCCACGCCCGGGCCGCCCGCTCGGGACTGAACGCCGTGACCAACACCAGGAGCGGGATCAATACTCCGAGGGCCGCCAACCCTCGGCGCGATGCCCGTTGGAAGCGAGTTCCGAGCGAACCCGACAGGGCACTGGCCTCGTGTCCCACCAAACCACTCGCCGCTTCTCGGGCGGCCTCGCGGGCCAGCTCCTCGGACGTCCCCGGTGGCAGGGTCCGCTCCAACTCGATGGAGCCGAGCACGGTCCCCCGTCGCAACTGGGCGGAATCCTCCATGGCGACTGCGAGCGGTTGGTCCTGTAGCGTCTCTCGGCCCAAGCCCCTCACCCACAGGATGACCCCGCCAAGGGACGCCACCAACAGCGCATCCAGCAACAGGGGCACCAACGAACCTACGCGCCATCCCGAACCCACCAGCGCCCAAGCCGCAAATAGCATAACCGCCACACAGGCCCCACCCCATACCAGCGCCGTACCCCGTAGCCGCTTGCGCAGGTATGCACGCACACTGGCGAGCGTGCGGCCTACCGAACTCGGATCAGGACTCACGATACGTACTGCCCCAGCACGTACACGAAGAGGTTGACGCCCATCTGCAGGGCGAGGTCGCGAACCTCTTGAGGGTCATTGTGCACATCGGGGTCCTCCCAACCGTCGCCGAGGTCGGCCTCGAAGGTATAGAACACCACCAGTCGTCCCTCATCGAAGATGCCGAACGCCTGAGGCGGCGCACCATCGTGTTCATGGATCTTGGGGAGTCCCTCTGAGAGATCGAACACGGTGTTGAAGACCGGATGGTCTCCGGGGAGCTCGACCAGCTCTCGGTCGGGAAACACCGCCTCCATCTCACGACGAAACGACTCGTCGAGCCCGTAGTTGTCATCCGCGTGCAGGAATCCGCCGGCGAGCAGGTACTCTCTCAGCTTCACCCGCTCTTCGATGGAGAACTGCACGTTCCCGTGGCCGGTCAGGTAGAGGTAGGGGTAGTCGCTCAACGATGGATCTGTGAGCTGCACCGTGACTTCCCTGGTGGCGGTAGGGATCCCAGTGCGTTCACGCACGGTGGTCAGCAGGTTGGGCAGGGACGACGGGTTGGCGTACCAGTCGCCACCCCCATCGTACTGGAGACGTGCGATGGTGAGGAGCGTGTCCGAGGCGGCGGGTGTCGGCCCTCCCAACAGCGTACCTGCGAGCGCGAAAACCAGAATCATGTCTTCTCTGAGATGGTCACCGACTGCACGACACGATAGGCGCGGTTCCGGGGGATGCCAAGGCGATCGCTCAGCGCCTTGGCCGCCCGGCTGGCACTGAGCCCTTCAGCCAGCAATTCCTGCGCCTCCTCGCGTACCTGGACTTCCGATACCCCAACCTGTGAGCCAGGAGCCACCACCACGGTCACCTCGCCCTTGGGAGGCTGGACCCGCGCCCGCACGTGCAGGGACGCCAGCGTGCCTCTCCAGTGTTCCTCGTGGAGTTTCGTCATCTCCCGGGCCACGGTGGCGGGGCGGTCATCCCCGCAGGCCCTCGCCAGGTCCGCCAGCAATCGCTCCAATCGCCCTGGTGCCTCGAACAACACGCAGGTCTCCTCGGAGTCTGCCACCCTTTCCAGCCAACCGGAACGGGCCTTTCCCTTCCTGGGTGGGAAGCCGAGGAACGTGAACGTTGCAGACGGTAGCCCGGAAGCCACGAGAGCCGCGATGGCGGACGACGGGCCAGGCACGGGAATGACGGTGTGCCCCGCGGACACTACCTGCTGGACAAGGCGTTCACCGGGGTCGGAGATCAACGGTGTGCCCGCGTCGCTCACCAACGCGACGTCCTCCCCCCTCGACAGGTGTCTCAGGACCGCCAGCGCCCTGCCGGCCTCGTTGTGTTGGTGGAGTGCCACGAGCCGGGTATGGATGCCATAGCGTTCGAGGAGGACCCGACTGCGACGCGTATCCTCGGCAAACACGACCTCGACGGCACCCAGGATTTCGACTGCCCGATGGGTGAGGTCCCCGAGGTTACCGATCGGGGTGCTGACCAAAAACAGCGTGGCGCCGTCGGACGCCCCCTGTTCGGGGGACCCGACCGCGCCACGGTCCGTCATGATCGAGGCCGGCTCTAGAGGTGCTCCCGCACCTTCTGCTCGAGTACCGGCTTGGGCACCGCGCCCACGATGGTGTCGATGTGCTTCCCCTTGAAGAACAGCACACTGGGAATCGATCGCACACCGAAGCGAGCGGCGACGTTGGGGTTGTGGTCCACGTCCAGCTTCCGAACAGCACACTGGGAATCGATCGCACACCGAAGCGAGCGGCCGACGCTCAGTTGATCCTTGTACTCGGTCGCCAGGTCGTCAATGATGGGAGCGATCAGTTTGCAGGGAGCGCACCATGTGGCCCAGAAGTCGATTACGGTGAGTCCAGAGGACGCTTCGATCTGGTCAGCGAAGCTGTCGTCGGTGACGGTCACCACATTGGGATTGTCGGCCATCCTGTTCTCCACACTAGGTTCATGCGCTCGCCCCCACCTGAGGGATTCAGCGCTCAATCTAACATACCTTTCGACCGACGAGGTTTCGTGAGCACGCAGGCATCCTCGAGCACCCACCCGGTCCGCAGTCTTCATCACATCGGCATCGCCGTGCCCTCCATCGAGCAGGCGTCGCCGGTCTTCGAACTCATGACCGGCGCCAAATGTTCCTCGATCGAGGAGGTCCCTAGCCAACGGGTCAGAGTCGCTTTCGTGGGGGTACTAGAGCTGCTGGAACCCACCGATCCGGAAAGCACGGTTGCGCGCTTTCTCGGGCGGCGGGGGCAGGGCCTCCATCATCTGGCTTTCGCGGTAGACGACATCGAGGCGGAGTTGGCGCGCTTGTCCGAGGAGGGGTTCGAGCTGATCGACGAAGTCCCCCGGGCGGGTGCCGGCGGACATCGGGTGGCGTTCCTCCACCCACGCTCCACAGAGGGAGTGCTGACGGAGCTGGTGCAGTCGCCCGCGGGCGACTAAGCGAAGCCGAGCGTTACCGCCTGGCCGCCGTCACCACGTCCAGCCCGATCTCCTCGACGAACCAGGCTCCGTCCTTCCCCTGCACCACGACGAACGGGATGCCCGCCAGCGAGCTGCCGTTCTTCTGGAGGGTCACTGCCACCCGCGTGGTGGGGTGGTTCCGACCCGGGACCCGCTCGTCGGAAAGGAGGCGGTAGTCCTCGTTCTTGAGCACATCGGCGATCATGCTCATCCGCAGCTCGACCTCGAGCCAGGAGATGCAGCGATCGCCCAGGCCGATCCAAGAGCCCACCCGCTTGAACCCACAGCCCAGCGTGCTTCCCGTGTCTCCGATGGGGCCATCCGCCGTCCCGAAGATCTGAGCCATCGTCTCGAAATCGCTCCGGTTGGCCGCCTGCAAGAAAGTCTCTACCGACAGGGCCGGTGCCACTTCCATGGCGCCCGAGGGTCGAATTCGTTGGGTGGCACAGGCGGTGGTTGCCAGTAGAGCCAAAAGAGCAATCGTGGATCTCACGTGTCGTTCTCCCCTTGGACGAGGCCCCGCGCTCACCCCGGAATCTCCCTCAAGACCCCCGGTGGCGGAATACCTCGACCCGACGGCTACGCTGCAGATCCCGTACCAGCGGCCACCTCGACCGGGGGCGGGCTAGCGCCAATGGGTTCAAAGGTAAGGCTTTCGCCGTCTTCGCCCACATCGATGCGGATCTTGGCCCCACCCACGATGTCATGGTCCAAGAGGTACATGGCAAGGGGATCCTGGACCAATCGTTGGATCGCCCTCTTCAACGGTCGTGCCCCGAACACCGGGTCGTACCCGACCTCGGTGATCCGCGTCCGAGCCGCTGGCGTAACATCCAGTACCACGTCCAACTCGTCCGCCAATCGCTGCAGGCGGGCCAATTGGAGCTGCACAATAACCCCCAGTTCCTCGCGACCCAGCGGCTTGAAGACGACGGCATCGTCGATCCGGTTCAAGAACTCGGGACGGAAGTGACCGCGAAGCTCCCGCAGCACTCCCTCCTCGACCGCACTCCAAGGCAGGCGACCTGACTCTTCCAGAATGAACTGACTCCCCAGGTTCGACGTCATGATGAGGACGGTGTTGCGGAAATCGACGGTCCGCCCCTGGGAATCCGTGAGCCGCCCGTCGTCCAGGATCTGTAGCAGCAGGTTGAAGACGTCCGGGTGCGCTTTCTCCACCTCGTCGAACAACACCACAGCGTGGGGGCGCCGACGCACCGCTTCGGTGAGCTGACCTCCCTCCTCGTGGCCGACGTATCCTGGGGGAGCGCCGATCATTCGGGCGACCGCGTGCTTCTCCATGTACTCGGTCATGTCCAGGCGGACCATGGCCCGCTCGTCGTCGAAGAGGAACTCGGCCAGCGCGCGGGCCGTCTCGGTCTTCCCTACGCCGGTGGGTCCGAGGAAGAGGAACGAGCCGATAGGGCGGTCCGGATCCTGGAGCCCTGCCCGTGAGCGGCGCACCGCGTTGGCGACCACGTGGACCGCTTCGGGCTGTCCCACCACTCTTTCGGTCAGAAGGCCTTCCAAATGCGTGAGGCGCTCACGCTCGGACTCCAGCAGTCGCGTGACCGGAATCCCGGTCCACTCGCCCACGACGGTGGCAACATCCTGCTCTTCGACTTCTTCACGGAGGAACTTCCCCTCCTGTTGCAGCACCTTGAGGCGCTCCTCCGCGCCCTCTAGCTCCGCGTGAGTGCGGGGGATCTCGCCGTACTGTACCTCGGCCGCCCGCTCCAGATCGCCGGAGCGAGTCGCGCGATCGGCTTCCAGGCGCAGCTCATCCACCTTCTCCTTGAGCGATTGAATCCGGACGATCGCCGCCTTCTCGGCCTGCCAACGTGCCTTCATCGAGGACGCCTGCTCACGCAGCTCGGCCAGCTCGGCTTCCAACCCCTCCTTTCTGGCCAACGCCTGCGCCTCGCGTTCATCCACGAGCGCGGCCTTCTCGATCTCGAGCTGCGTCATGCGCCGTTCGACCTCGTCGATCTCCTGGGGCATGGAGTCGATCTCGATGCGCAGCCTACTCGCCGCCTCGTCGATCAAGTCGATAGCCTTGTCCGGGAGAAAGCGTCCACCGATGTAGCGGTCGGACAGCTTGGCCGCTGCGACGATCGCGGCATCCGTGATGCGCACGCCGTGGTGCACCTCGTACCGCTCCTTGAGTCCGCGGAGGATGGCAATGGCATCCTCCACTGACGGTGGGGCCACATACACCGGCATGAATCGTCTTTCAAGTGCAGAGTCCTTTTCGATGTACTTGCGGTGTTCGTCCAGCGTCGTGGCGCCGACCAACTGAAGCTCACCGCGGGCCAACGCTGGCTTGAGCATATTACCCGCATCGACGGCACCCTCGGCCGCTCCTGCACCGACGATGGTATGGAGCTCATCGATGAAGACGATGAAGCGCCCTTCCGCGTCGACGATCTCCTTCATTACCGCTTTCATGCGTTCCTCGAACTCTCCTCGGAACTTCGCGCCGGCGAGCATGGCCGAGATATCGAGGGCCACCAGCTTCTTATCCGCAAGACTGTTGGGCACATCGCCACTCACGATGCGCTGGGCGAGGCCCTCCACAATGGCGGTTTTCCCCACACCCGGCTCTCCGATGAGGACCGGATTGTTCTTGGTGCGACGGGCCAGAACCTTGACCACGCGCCGGATCTCTTCGTCGCGGCCGATGACGGGATCCAACTTCCCCTGCCGAGCGATCTCGGTGAGGTCGCGGCTGAACCGGGCTAGCGCCTGGTACTTGTCCTCCGGGTTCTGATCCGTCACGCGATGGGGGCCACGCACCGCCTCGAGGGCCTCGACGATTGCGTCGCTGTCGACGCCCGCCGCTTCCAGGACCGTCTTCGCGTCTCCCGCAGACCCGGCGAGCCCGACCAAGAAGTGCTCCGTGGAGACGTACTCGTCCTTCAGGTCGCGAGCCGTGCGGTCGGCGACGGCCAGGGCATCACGCAGGTCGCGGGACAACCCGGCATCGGCACCGCCGCTCACCTTGGAGAGCCGGTCGAGCTTCTCCTGAAGACGGGACGTCACATCGGGAATCGACACTCCGATCTTCTGAAGCACGGGAAGGACGATTCCTTCATCCTGTTCGAGTAGCGCGGCCAGCAGGTGGGCAGTATCGACCTCGGGGTTCCCGCGCGACCTCGCCTGGCCCGCGGCAACCCGCAGGGCCTCGGTGGCCTTCACGGTCAGTCGGTTGAAATCGATCATCCTGAACTCCGGGTTCCTCGACGCAGACGACCACCGCGTCCCCTGAAAGTGTCAGGTTGGCAGGGCCATCCGCCTCCGTGGCGTGCGCGTCGGTCAGATCCGCATGTCGAACCCGACCGACGCGTGTTACGCCCCCTAGATGTTCAAGAACAGCGCCACAACGCGATGATGTTTCCCGGACGACTCCGCCTCAGCGGGACTCCACCACCTGCTTGGCCAGACTCCCGCGGCTCAACGTGCTGATGGAGAAGAACTGGTTGATCAGTGACACGGTGGGTTCCGGCACCGAGCTGGGGTAGCGCCGCATGAACTCGGCGGTATCCATGCTCCGCGGAACCTGGACCACGTTGAGGCGGTCGGGCTGTACGTTGAGCACCGCGGGGTCGTTGACGGCCCGGAAGGAGCGGACGAAGTCCGCGATGTCCGACGACCGGGCCTGCCAATTGGCGGAAGCCGTATAGCCCAGCATTTGATATACGTTCCCACCGTACTCGACGAACACGGCCAGACCATGCAGCTCGGTCCCGTCCTGAGTAGCCGCAGTGAACTCGCCCGCCGAGCCGCGGAGCCCGTTGATGCGTGGCTCAGAACGACCCACCTCGGTGATCCCCTCCGAGCTCAGGAGTGCGTCACGGGCTGCTGACGCGGAACTCTGCTGGGCCAGGGTCAACTGAACCATGGCATCCTGTTGTGGACTGACCCCCTGCACCCCCTGCTTCTGATTCAGAGTCTGCCACCCCTGAGGGAAGGAGAGTCCGAACCTGAGGTCGGGATGGAAGAAGTCACCGTTCTGCTCGAAGTAGCCTTCGCGGGGGTTGGGACCGAACACGATGTCGTCGATCGTCCCCATGTACCTGGGCCGATTGACGGTCGCCGACGAGTAGTCCTCTCCGGTGGCCTCCGCCATTGCCAGGATCTTCTCGGCGCGTCGGCCCGGATCGGGGTGCGTCGAGAGCCACTCGGGGATGCGTTGCCCCGACTGGGCGCTCACCTGATTCAGCATGGCGAACACGCGGCTCATCTCCCGCGGGTCATACCCCTGGGCGGTCATGTACTTGAAGCCCAACTCATCCGACTCGGTCTCGTCGTCGCGGCCGTACTTCAGGAACAACGCCTGGAGGCCCTGCATCGCCGCGTTACCGAACGCGCGGACGGTTTCTGAGAACACCATGCCCACTCCGAGCCCCAGCGTATAGAGCTGCTGGCGACTCATCTGATTCACGGAATGCTTCGCCGTAACATGGGCGATCTCGTGTCCCAACACCCCCATCAGCTCCGCTTCGGAGGTCAGATGCGACATGATTCCGCGCGTGATGTAGACGAAGCCGCCGGGTGTGGCGAAAGCGTTGACGACCGGGTCGTCGATAACCCGAAACGTCCAGGGGAGGTTGGGCCGTTCCGACGCAAGCGCCATCGGCATCCCCAGTTCACGCACGTAGCGCTGCACCGCCGAGTCCGGGTAGAGCCCCAGGGTGGCGACAATCTGCTTGTCGTACTCCGTCCCCATCTGGATTTCCTGCGACTCCGAGATGAAGGACAGCTCTCGCTTCCCGGTCGCGGGGTTCACCGCGCAGGCGGTTAGCGACGAGATAAGGAGCAGGAAGACCAGCCTTTCGGCTGGAAAGGTTCGACGGTTCACTTGGGTCACCTTGGGCGGAAGTCCGACGCATGCCGGCCTTTGGGGGGGAGGCTCGGCCCCAGGGCCCTCGGCTTCCAGCACCGAGGGCTCAGGAAGTATATGGATGAAGCCCTGCACAGACCAAGCCGTCGCGCTTGACGGGGTTTGGTGCCGGGATCAGCTTCGCCCTACTGCTTCAACAGCGCGCGAGTTCCCCGAAAACAGGGACGATGCATGGCCAAGGTCGACGCCCCAGCCCGCAAGGGCCTTCCGCCCGAAGCCTACGAGGAAATCCCTGGAGATCAGTATCCGCCTTACGTAGCCGCCAGCGAGTCTCTGCCCGAGTTCACCATGCGGGCCATCGTCCTGGGCATGGTTCTGGGCGTCATCTTCGGGGCGGCCAACGCCTACCTGGGCCTGCGCGTTGGGCTCACGGTGAGCGCCTCTATCCCCGCCGCGGTGATGGCGGTGGCGCTGTTCAGGGCGATGAAGAGCGGATCGATCCTCGAGGCCAACATGGTCCAGACGATCGGTTCGGCGGGGGAGTCGGTGGCTGCGGGGGTCATCTTCACGCTCCCGGCGCTGTTCATCTGGCAGCGCACGGATCCGGCCGTGGTGGTGGACCTGGTACAGATCTCCGCCATCGCGGCGCTGGGGGGCGTGTTGGGCGTGTTGTTCATGATTCCGCTGCGCTCCTACCTCATCTCCCGCGAGCACGGGAAGCTCCCCTACCCCGAGGGGACCGCCTGCGCCGAGGTCCAGGTTGCGGGCGAACTCGGAGGCACCAAGGCGGGGCTCCTATTCCAGGGACTGGGGCTGGGTGCAGTATATCAGCTTCTGGCCAACGGCAAGGGGCTCTCGTTGTGGAACGAGGAGCCCTCCGCCCGGCTGCCCATGAAGGCCGAGATCGGAGGCAGCTTCACCCCGGAACTCCTCGGCGTTGGTTTCATCATCGGGCCCAGGATCGCCGCGATCATGTTCGGAGGAAGTGCGTTGGCGTGGCTGCTCCTGATCCCCGTGATCAACATCTGGGGCGGTGACCGCATCATCTACCCGGCGGACGTGCCGATGTCCGAGCTGGCGTCGGGCGACATCTGGAACAGCTACATCCGCTACGTGGGTGCGGGGGCCGTGGGCGCCGCCGGGATTCTCACCCTGATCAAGAGCCTCCCCACCATTGTGGAGAGCTTCCGACTCAGCATGAAGGCCGCGGGCGGACGAGGCACGCCAGACCTACCGCGTACTCAGCAGGACGTACCGCTGCCGCTGACCCTGGGACTGGCGCTCCTCACCACGGTTGCCATCTGGCTCTGGCCCGGCGTGCCCGTCGACCTTCTTGGTGCAGTACTGATCGCTGTGTTCAGCTTCTTCTTCGTCACGGTGTCCAGTCGCATTGTCGGCCTGATCGGGTCGTCGTCCAACCCCGTGTCGGGGATGACGATTGCGGCTTTATTGCTCACGGCCTTGATCTTCGTGGGCTTGGGGCTGAACGACGGAACCGCCGCCACCAAGGCGGCCGTGCTGGCGGTCGGTGCGGTGGTGTGCATCTCCGCCGCCGTGGCGGGCGACACCTCCCAGGACCTCAAGACCGGCTTCTTGGTGGGTGCCACCCCCCGCCGCCAACAGATGGGTGAGCTGGTCGGCGTGCTGACGTCCGCGGCGGTGATGGGTGGCGTGCTGGTGGTCCTGAACGAGTCCTATGGGATCGGCACCCAGGACGGACTCCCTGCGCCCCAGGCCACGCTCATGAGCCTGGTCATCGACGGGGTGCTCAACGCATCGCTGCCCTGGGGCTTCGTGATGGTCGGCGTGGTGATCGCGCTGGTGGTCGAGCTGGTCTTCAAGCTGCCGTCGCTGGCGTTCGCGGTGGGTGTCTACCTGCCGATCTCGCTGATGAGCCCAATCCTGGTGGGTGGACTGCTCCGGTTGGGGATTTCCCGCAAGTACCAGGATGCCGGAACCGGCGCGGACGGGGTCGAGGTCCTCGCGGAGAAGCGTGAGCAGGGCGTGCTGTTCGCGTCCGGGCTCATCGCTGGAGCCGCCCTGGTGGGGGTCGCGATTGGTGGAGCGATCTATGCTGTGACCCGGATCACCGGCGACCCCTCGGTGGCCGACCGCTGGGTGATCGGCCACGAATGGTCGGAGTTCCTGCCAGGGTCGTCGGCGATCATCGGTACGGTGATCTTCGCCACGCTCTGCTGGAGCCTGTGGCGAGCGGCCAACCGCGACATGGAGGCGCGATGAAGAGGGTCTGGGCGTTAGTGGGCTGTCTGGCCCTCGCCGTGGGGTGCCGAGATGCACCGTCGGCCCCCGCCGAGGCGACGGTCTCAGAAGACACCTTCGTGGACACGTACGTCGACCTGAGGGTGGCCGGACTCTCGCGCGATCCCGGCAACCCCAGCGTCGGGATCGATCCGGCCGATCGGGAACGGATCCTGGCGGAGCACGGGGTCAGCATGGACGATCTCTTGGAGTTCGTGGAGGTCCACGGTACCAACGTGCCGTACATCGCTGTCGTGTGGGACAGCGTTGAGGTGCGGTTCCGGCGCCGTCAGGACGAGGCGTTCTCCGCGGGGGACTCTACGGGGTAGCGGGTCAGCCGATCCCCGACCCGAAGCTCGCTCCGATGGCCACCGCCTGACGGTCGCCCACGGTTGCACCGAACCGTATCGCCCAACCCGCGTCGAAGGCGAGGTCCAGCCCCAGGTCCACCACGACGTCGATTCCGATGTCGTCCCGACGCTCGTCGTCACCCAGGAACGCATCGATCACGACCCGCGGGCCTCCGTAGGGAAGGAGGGTCACGTCGGGTGATTGAATCGCCTTCCCCATGCTCAACCCCACCGGCACGCTGACCAGCAGGTCGTCGGGTAGCGAAGCGCCGATGCCCGACACCCAGATCACATCGAGAGGAAACTCGGACGAGGCGCTGGTGAGCGTGCCACTGAAGTCGACTCCGCCGAACACCACCGCATCGTCGCGATGATCCTCGGTCACGCCCACCCGGAATCCCAGCCCACCGGGAGCGCTCCGCTGCCGCCAAATTCCGAGAACCCCCACCCCGTCGCTGGCGTGGGGATCGATCAGCAGCACCTGCAGTCCGCCTGGCGAACCGGGCGCCACCAACATTGGACTGTCCCAACCCACTTGGGCCTCCAAATGAGACACTCCCGCTATCCCCAGGATCACCGCTCCCCAGAGTAGTCTCGCCCGCATGTGCCCTCCCTCGTAGTGTGGCCTGCACGCTCGCGCCACCGAACATCCGAAACAACCCGCGGTAGGGAGCAAGATCCCCGCCAATGCCAGGAGCCGATCTATCATGACCCACCCGAAGGCCGACCCCCGCAGGCGTGTCTTCACCGGAGCCCCGTGGGAGGAGAAGGTGGGGTACTGCCGCGCCCTCCGGACCGGGAATCAGGTCTTCGTGACCGGCACCGTGGCCATCGACGCCTCCGGCCAACTCGTCGGCATCGATGACGCCTATGCCCAGACCACGCGCTGCTTGGACATCATCGAGGGGGCCCTCGGGGAGCTCGGCGCCACGCTACGTCATGTGGTGCGCACCAAGCTCTACGTGACCGACATCTCCCGCTGGGAGGACATTGGACGTGCGCACGGCGAGCGATTCGGCGACCACCCTCCCTGCACCACCATGGTCGAGGTCGCCGGGCTCATGGAGCCCGAGATGCTGATAGAGGTGGAAGCGGACGCCGTGGTGGACTAGGGCTGCTCGCTATTCCCACTCGATGGTGGCGGGCGGCTTGGAGCTGATGTCGTAGCACACCCGGTTCACGCCGCTCACCTCGTTGATGATGCGCGTCGAGATCCTCGCCAGCACGTCGTGCGGGAATGGGAACCAGTCCGCCGTCATCCCATCGCGCGACGTCACCGCTCGAAGCGCCACCACGTTCTCGTAGGTCCGGTAGTCCCCCATAACGCCGACTGAGTGAACAGGAAGCAGGACCGCAAATGCCTGCCATATATTGTTATAGAGGCCGGCACTTCGGATCTCGTCGAGGTAGATGGCGTCCGCCTCCCGCAGGACTCGCAGGCGCTCTTCACTGACTTCGCCCAACACTCGAATCGCGAGTCCGGGCCCCGGGAAGGGATGGCGACCCACGAACATCTCGGGCAACGCCAGCTCCCGACCGACCGACCGCACCTCGTCCTTGAACAGCTCACGGAGCGGCTCGATGAGCTCGAACGCCATGTCTTCGGGTAGCCCACCCACGTTGTGGTGGGTCTTGATGGTGGCCGACGGGCCTTTGACCGAGAGCGACTCGATGACGTCCGGGTACAGCGTCCCCTGCACCAGGAAGTCAGCCACCCCGACGTCGCGCGACGTCACCTGCTCGAAGACGCGGATGAACGTCTCACCGATCCGACGCCGCTTCTCCTCCGGCTCCGTCACGCCCTTCAGCGCAGCCAGGAACTGATCGCCCGCCTCTTCGACGATCAGCCGCATGCCCATGTGTTGGCGAAACGTCGCTTCCACCGTCTCGCGCTCGCTTTTCCGCAGGAGTCCGTTGTCGACGAAGATGCAGGTCAGTTGGTCGCCGATGGCGCGATGGACCAAGGCCGCAGCGACGGAGGAATCGACCCCACCCGACAGACCGCAGATGACCTGCCGGTCCCCCACCCTGTCCGCCACCGAGGCTACGGTGTCGTCGATAAAGGTCCCGGCCGTCCAAGTCGCCTCACACCCACAGACATCGAAGAGAAAGTTGGCGAGGATCCGACCACCTTCGGGTGTGTGGGCCACTTCGGGATGGAACAGCACGCCATAGATGTCGCGGTCCTCGGCGCCGATGGCAGCCACCGGAAGGGTCTCGGTGGAAGCGAGTGTCCGGTACCCGGGGGGTGGCGTGTCTACGTGGTCACCGTGCGAGCACCAGACCTGCAGCGACTCCCCCATAGGAAACCCTGCGAAGAGGGCTGACTCTTCGACGAGACGGAGGTCCGCACGACCGTACTCCCTTTTCCCGCTGATGACCGCCCCACCCTCAAGGTGCACGAGCAACTGCATGCCGTAGCAGATCCCGAGAATGGGGATGCCATCTCGGAGCAGCGAAGGATCGAGCGTGGGCACCTCGTCCCCGTACACGGAAGAGGGTCCCCCGGCCAGGATGATGCCTTTGGGACCCCACTCTCGCATCCACTCCACGGATCGAGTGGGTGGGTGGATCTCACAGTACACGTGCTCCTCGCGCACGACGCGGGCGATGAGCTGGGTGAACTGAGAACCGTAGTCGATGATGAGGATGCGGTCGTGCACGTGCTGTCCTGGCTCAGGGTCGGGTTGGAGTGGTCGGAGGTGCGGCGGGAATCACCAACTTGGCATGTGCTCTCCGCGAATCAGATCTTCGAAGGTTTCTCGCTCGCGAACAAGCAGCGCCTCGTCGCCGTCCACCATCACCTCGGCCGGTCGGCAGCGAGCGTTGTAGTTCGACGCCATGGCGAACCCGTAGGCCCCCACGGTCCGAATCGCCAAGAGGTCTCCCACTTCCGTGACGGGAAGGGAACGTCCCTTGGCGAAGAAATCCCCGGACTCACAGACGGGTCCCACCACATCGACGGTCGCCATCTCGACCCCTTCGCGGTCCACAACGGGCTCGATTGCGTGATATCCTTCGTACAGACTGGGTCGGAGTAGATCCGTCATGCCCCCGTCGGTGATCACGAAGCGCTTCCGTAACCCCTGCTTGATGCCGAGGACCCGGGTGATCAATACGCCAGCATCGGCCACCAGGAACCGGCCCGGTTCCAGGATCAACTTGAGTTCGCAGCCTTCGAGTGCGTCGACAACCGCATCGGCCAGATCCGCCACCGGCATCTCTTCCTGGCTCTCATAGGACACGCCAAAGCCCCCGCCCAGATCCAGGTACTCCAGAGGGATGCCTTCCGCCTCCAACGCCCTGACAATCGACAGCGACTGGGCCAGGGCCTCCAGGTGGGGGCGGGGGCTGGAGATCTGGGAGCCGATGTGCACGTCGATGCCTCGCGCCCTCAGCGCGTCGCTCGCGTGGATGCGCCGGTAGAGGGCCACGGTCCGGTCGAGCGATACGCCGAACTTCGTGTCGGCGTGTCCGGTGCGGATGTACTCGTGGGGAGCGGTACTATGCACGTCCGGATTGACCCGGACCGCCACTGGCGCCGTGCGACCCGAGGCTCGCGCCAAGGCCTCGATCCGATCCAGCTCACCATCGCTCTCCACGTTGAACAACAGGATGCCGGCTTCGAGCGCCCAAAGGATCTCTTCATCGGTCTTCCCCACGCCGGCAAACACGATCTTCTCGGGAGGCACCCCGGCACGTTGCGCGCGATACAGCTCGCCTCCGCTCACGATGTCGGCCCCAGCGCCCAGCGACGCCAACAGCCGCAGCACGCCCAGCGTTCCGTTGGCCTTTACGGAGTAGGCAATCAAAGGGTCGGCCGCGGCGAACGCCGACGACAGCCGTTCGTACCGCTCGCGGATCACCGCCGCATCGTACACATAGAGCGGGGTGCCAAAGCGGGCCGCGATGTCCTCTAGAGGTAGATTACCCGCATGGAGACTTCGGTTGCGACGGGGGAACGGCGGATTCAATACGCCCGCGCCCACACCACTTCCATCTTGGCCTCCCCACCGCCCACGCACCGAGACGGTGCGACGTCGGAACGGAACTCCTCGTCGGGAATCACGCGAAGGGTGGCCTTGGTCTGCTCCTTGACGCGTGCCTCCACCTCGGGATCCCCGCTCCAACCAGTGTAGACGAACCCGGCCCCACCGTCGAATGCCTCTCCCAGCGCCTCGATCGAATTGACGCCCTCGCGCACCGAGCCGGCCTCCCGCCGCTCCTTGGCTGTTTGTAACAGCTCCGCCTGCAGCTGGTGCAACAAGTCGGGGACCCGCGCCAATGCCTCGGCAGTGGGGAGGAACAGCTTCCTTTCTCGCCCTTCTCCGGTGACACGCCGGACGACCACCAACTGGTCCTTCTCCAGATCCTTGGGGCCAATCTCCACACGGAACGGTACCCCCTTGCGCTCCCACTCGTAGAAGCGGGCGCCCGGAGACAGATGCTCCCTACCATCCACCTTCACCCGCACCCCGGCTGCACGCAGACTAGACGCAACCGCGTCCGCCCGATCCATCACCGCGGCTCGTTGATCATCGTTCCGAAAAATCGGCAACACGATGACCTGGACTGGGGCCAGCTTGGGCGGTACCACCACGCCGTAGTCGTCTCCGTGGGTCATCACCATGCCCCCCACCATCCGGGTGGACACACCCCAGGAGGTGTTCCAGGCGTACTCTTCCTTCCCCTCGACACTTTGGAAGGTCAGGTCGAACTGCTTGGCGAAGTTCTGCCCCAACATGTGGGACGTTCCAGCCTGCAGCGCCTTGTTGTCCTGCATGAGGGCTTCCAGTCCGTAGGTCCTCACCGCTCCCGCGAACTTCTCGGACTCACTCTTCAGGCCCGTAATGGGCGCAAGCGCGATCCACTCCTCCATGAACGAGCGGTAGATCTCCAGGATCCGAAGCGTCTCCTCCTGGGCCTCGGCTTCCGTGGCGTGGGCGGTATGCCCCTCTTGCCACAGAAACTCTGCGGTGCGCAGGAATAGACGGGTACGCAGCTCCCACCGCATCACATTGCCCCACTGGTTCAGAAGCACCGGCAGATCCCGGTAGCTCTGTACCCACTTCGCGTACATCTCGTAGATGATGGTTTCCGAGGTGGGCCGCACGACCAACGGCTCCTCAAGCTCCTTCCCGCCCGCGTGGGTGACGATGGCGAGCTCGGGTTTGAAGCCCTCGATGTGCTCCTTTTCCCGCTCGATGAATGACAGCGGAATCAGGAGCGGAAAGTACGCGTTTTCATGACCGGACTCTTTGAAACGGTCGTCCAAAGCCCCCTGCATGCGTTCCCAGATGCCGTAGCCCCAGGGTCGGATCACCATGCTGCCACGCACGGGGGAGTAGTCGGCCAGCTCGGCGCGGAGAACCACCTCGTTGTACCAGGCGCTGAAGTCCTCGGCCCGGGCCGTGAGCTTCTTGTTGTCGGCCATCGATCTATTCCCTCGTGATGTCAGGATCGGAGTGCTTGGGAAGCGGACGGCGCTCACGAATCAAATGGGCGGCTGCCGGAACCAAAAAGAGTAACAGCGCCGTGGCGAACCACGTCTGCCGGAACGACCACCCTAACCTGTCACTGAACAGGGCTGCGACCACCGCGCCACCCGCAAAAGCGACCGCCATGATCAGGCCCAGGAGCAGCGTCTCGAGCGCGCCCATCCGCCAAACCGCCCGTCCAATGTTTCGGCGGGTGTCACGAAAGCCTCCGGGACCCCGCTCCGAGCCGCTCAACGGAGCGTATCCAGCGGTACCTCGCGTTCTTCGCCCACCCCCATGTCGCGCAGCTTAGCAGCTCCGCGCTGGATCTCCTCCGGACCCAACACCAAGACCCGCCCTGCCCCCAGGGCACCCGCCGTCTTGAACTGGCGTTTGACCGAGTCATTTCCGAGCGCGTACATGACCGACCGACCGGCTCTTCGCTGCGCGGCGGCAATCTCGAGGGCGAGACTCCGCTCGGCCTCCGAGACGTACACGATGAACAGATCGGGTGCGGTCGAGGCTTCCCCAACAAGCCCCCGGTCCTTCAGCAGCTCGCCCAACACGACGTCACCCATGCCGAAGCCCACGGCCGGCAGCGGCTCGCCACCCACCAACTCGAGCAGACGGTCATAGCGTCCGCCCCCGCAGATGGCCCTCAGTTCTCCCTTACGATCGAAAAGCTCGAACACGATCCCAGTGTAGTACGCCAGACCGCGCACGATGCGCAGGTCGAAGCGCAGGAAATCCCCCAGCCCGCGGGCCTCCAGGTTCCGCCGATACTGCCCGAGATCCTCCAGTCGGGCCCGGACCGCTGGATTCGACCCGTGCACCGCGTGCACCGTGTCGAGGCCGGGTTCGTCGAAAAGACCCAGCACCCGTCCGGACATGGCGGTCGACAGGCCGACCTCGTCGACGAGGCGCCGTTCGGACTTCTCGCGACCTTCGCGCTCCATCCGGTCCACCACCGCCATGACCGCGGAGACCTTCTCGTCGGGAATGCCCAGATCGTCGAGCACGGCCGTCAGGAGCCGCCGATCCGAGACACGCGCCACGAAGTCCTCGGCGGTCAAGCCCAGTTCGCGAAGACCGTCGATCGCCAGGGAAACCACTTCGGCATCGGCGCCCACGTCGGGCGACCCCACCACATCCGCATTCCACTGGAAGTGCTCTCGGAGGCGGCCGCGCTGCTGACGCTCATAGCGAAACAGCTGGGGCACCGAGAACCAGCGGATGGGCTTGGGGAGGGCTTTGCTCCGTTCGGCGAGAATGCGTGCCAACGACGGCGTCATCTCTGGCCGCAGAGCCACTTCCCTGCCGCCCTTGTCCGTGAAGTGGTAGAGCTGCTCCACGATCTCGGGGCCACTCTTGCGCACGTACAGATCGACCGGCTCCAGCGGGGGGCCGTCGTATTCCAGAAAGCCGTAGCGCCGGGAGACCCCGCGCCACGCCTCGAAGATCCGATTTCGTGTCTGCATGGCTCCGGGATCGAAATCCCGAAACCCGGGCAGGCGTCCGATACTGCGCTTGTCCGTCATCGCCGCGAATCTAAAGAACCAGTGGCAAAGGACAATGCCGACGCCATTAGGGGAACGGCTCGATCCCCAGTTCCACGAAGGCATCCCCAACGGTGTGCACGGACCCCGTCACGAGTAGGGGCCCCTCCCCCCCCGCCACCCGGTCGACCGCGCCCGCGAAGTCGGGGTCCCAGACCGCGTCGATGCCACGGTCCTCGAGCCACGCGAGGGCTTCCGCCGGATTCCAACGCCGTGACGGGGGAACCGAAGGCGGCTCGCACAGGACCACGCGCCCGAGCACGGGCGCCAAGACGCGCAACATCGAGCGCCAGTTCTTGTCTGCCAGGACCCCGAACAGGAGCGTGAGTGGGGGGTCGACGGCGAGGATGGGAAGCGCGTCGAGCAGGCTCTGGGTGCCCTCAGGATTGTGGGCGATGTCGAAGAGCCAGGTCCGGTCCCGCGCGGTCCGAAAGTCGAGGCGTCCCGGCCAGGACGCACAGGCGAACCCCTCCTGCACGATCTGCCCACTCAGGCCCCACGCCTCCGGGGCACACTCGAGCATTCGGGTCGCCAACAGGACGTTCAGTGCCTGATGGCCGCCCCTCAGGGGCGCTCGAAACCGCAGCGGTCCCCACCGGGTGTCGGGAATCTCCACCTGCGGGAACGCTCCGTCCTGCTCCACCCACCGGATCTGGTCGCGCTGGAATGTCTTGTGCAACCCACCCAAGGCTTCCGCCCGCTCACAGAGAACGCGTCGTACCTCGGGGTCGGCTTCGGTGGTCAGGAAGGGGACGTCTGGCTTGGCAATCCCCGCCTTTTCGCGAGCGACGCTCGCGTAGGTCTCTCCCAGCAGATCCGAGTGGTCGAGCCCTATGTTGGTCACTGCCGTCACCAGCGGCTGCACCACGTTGGTGGCATCCAACCGGCCACCCAACCCGACCTCCATCACGGCTACGTCGACGTGCGCGTCGCGAAAAGCACTCAGGGCCACGGCGGTCGCCAGCTCGAAGAAGGCGGGGTTCACCTCGTCCACCGCCGACGCCAGGCCCCGGGCAGTCCTGGCCAGCACGTCATCCGTCACCGGCACACCCGACACGCGAATGCGTTCGTTGAAGCGGACCAAGTGGGGGGAGGTGTAGAGCCCCACCTCGAGCCCAGCGGTACGAAGGACCGAATCCACCATCGCGGACACGGATCCCTTCCCGTTGGTCCCCCCGACGTGGATCGCAGGGAAGCTCTGCTCGGGATGCCCGGCAGTCGCTAACAACGCCCTCACCTTGCCCAGGCCCCATCGGTCCGACGGTGCCAGGCGACCGGGAAACAGCTCGTGCAGGAGCGTCAGGGCGGCCGAGTCGATGGGTCCCGGCCGGGCAGGGTCGGGATTGACCTGAGAGGTGTGAGGCACGACCGAGAAGCTGCCTTCTACGCCTCTGAGGCGCGCCGAGACGCCAGGTCGACAGTGTTGGCGTCAGCGGCCACCTGCGGTTCACCTACCATGTGAGATAGCGCCAGACCAAGCGTACTCTTGAGTTTCCGTCGATCGACGACCCGGTCCACCATCCCGTGTTCGAGAAGGAACTCCGAGCGCTGAAATCCCTCGGGCAGCTCCTGGCGAATGGTCTCTTCGATGACCCTTGGCCCCGCGAATCCCACCAGGGCACCGGGCTCTGCGAGAATGAGGTCTCCCAGCATCGCGAACGAGGCGGTGACGCCGCCGGTGGTAGGGTCGGTCAACACGGAAATGAACGGCAATCCCGCCTCGTGGAGCCGAGCCAGCACCGCGGAGGTCTTGGCCATCTGCATGAGCGAGAAGATCCCCTCCATCATGCGGGCACCGCCTGAAGCGGAAACCACCATGAAGGGGACCGAGTCCCGCAGCGCTCCCCGCCCCGCCCGTGCAATCTTCTCACCGACCACCGATCCCATCGACCCACCAATGAACCGGAAGTCCATCACGGCGATGACCAGGTCGCGGCCGTCGAGTCGTCCCCGCCCAGTGATGACCGCGTCTCCCCGCCCCACCTTCTGTTCGGCTACCCGGACGCGATCGGCGTAGGCCTTGAGGTCGCGGAACTCCAGGGGATCGGCGCTGCGAAGCGAGGCATCCCACTCCTCGAACGAGCCCGCGTCCAGGAGGATTTCGAGGTAGCGATCGGCCGGGATTCGGGTGTGGTGTGCACAACTGGGGCACACGCCCAGGTTCTGCGCGAGCTTCTCGGAGTAGAGTATCTCGTTGCAACCCGGGCACTTGTCGAAGACGTCATCGGGGACATCGCGCTTTTCCTTCTTCGTGAGCCCCGACTTCGGGCGTCGAAACCAAGCAGCCAACGCCTCAGTCCTCCTCTATGGCCTTGAGCGCGATCCCGGCCGCCAGCCATGACATCAGTAGGAAAGAGCCCCCGTAGCTCACGAACGGCAGCGGGATTCCAGTGACCGGTACAACCCCCACCGTCATTCCCACGTTGACGAAGATATGGACCAGCCAGGCGCCGAAGATACCGAAGATGACCAGTCCGGCAAACGCGTCGGGGGCCACCTCATCCGCCAGCCGAACCAGTCTCAATAACACAAAGGCGAACGCCAGGAGCACGAGGGTGGTCCCCACGAACCCCAGCTCCTCACCAATCACGCTGAAGATGAAGTCGGTGTGTTGCTCCGGAAGAAAGTTCAACTGCTTCTGGGTGCCCAGCGTGAACCCCTTGCCCGTGAACCCACCCGAACCGATCGCGACCTTGGACTGGATCAGGTGGTATCCCGCACCCCGCGGGTCCACGCTGGGGTCCAGGAAGACGAGCAAGCGGTTGCGCTGGTACTCCGCCAGAGAGTTCCACAGGGGTAACGCAACGGTGCCCGCGGCCAGATTCCCCAACACCACGGCCAACGACTCAACCAGGTACACCCGGTAGCGGAGCAGGTACAGGAAGACCACGATGGCCACGAAGTAGATCGACCACAGCCGCGTGTCGAAAGTGAGGATCAGGCCGAGCCCCGGACTGGCAGCGAGCACGAGCATCCACGCTGGTGTGCCCGCCCAGAACAGTGTCGCGAGCAGGATGCCAATGAACGCAAGCGCGGTCCCCAGGTCGGGCTGAAGCACCACCAACCCCAGGGGCAGTGCCACCAGCAGGCCTGCGGGTACCAGCTCTCGCAGGAACCGGGGCGCGGCTTCGCGCGAGCCCAGCAGCCGGGCCAGCGCCAGGATGGTGGTGATCTTGGCGACCTCGGCGGGCTGAAAGCGGACCGGCCCCAGTTGGATGAAGCTCTTCACCCCGGCCGCAGTACCGGCACCGGTGCCGATGATCAGCGTGGCAGCCAACAGCAGTACACCGAACACGTATCCGGGAACGGCGAACCACTCCAACCAGCGCACCGGAACCTGTCGTACGAACGTGAACCCCAGCAGCGCAATGAGGAACCAGATCAGCTGTCGAAGCCAGGCGCCCTGGACGACCGGGCTGGGGACGTTGAGCACCCCCGCCGAGTAGATCATCGCGATCCCGAACACCGAGATCAGCGCCAGGGTCAGGAAGAGCGCCGGATCGCCCATCCACCTTTGGAGTGCCTCTTTCACCTCACCCCTGCCGGAGCGTCTGACGCACTCCGAGGCGGATCCGCGCGTCGGCGATTCGCCCACGGCGCTGGCCGACCCACGCGGTAGTGTTCCCTGAGCGTCTGAATGGTGTCGACAGGCATGTCGTACTTACGGCGCAAGTAGTAGTCGATCGTCTTGGCCATGACCGGGGCCGCCGTGCCGGATCCGCTCTCACCCTGTTCCACCAGGGCCACGACCACGATCTCGGGATCACCCCCGATGGGCCCACCGAAGCCCGCAAACCATGCGTGGTCGATTCCGGTCTCGTTCTCCCCGGTACCGCTTTTTCCCCAAAGGTCCCAGGCCTCGAGCGACGACAGATGCCCGGTGCCCCCGGGCTCCATCACGGACTGGAGACCGCTCCAGAGCGCGCGGATCGTGGCTTCTTCAATGTCCAGGACCAACCCGACGGGAGGGGTCTCGCCCTGTGCCAACCGCGGTGCCGGCGCCGCCCCTCCCCGAGCCACCGCGAGGTAGAACTGTGCCATCTTCAGCGGCGTTTGACTGTTGGGACCCTGCCCGATCGACAGGGAGATCACCTCACCCTCCCCGGGACGATACCCGAAGTGCCGCTCCCACCACGCCAACTCTGCGGGAAAGCTACCCTCGGCTTCCCTCGGCAGGTCGATGCCGCACTGGGACCGGAAGCCCAGTTTGCCAACATCGTCCATGAAGCGCTGCAGCCCGATCAGCAGGCCTAGTTGGTAGAAGTAGATATCGCAGGACTCCGCGAGGGCTCCGGCCATGTCTAGGTATCCATGTCCGCCGCGGTCGTGGCATCGGAAGACCCCGCGACCGTAGCGAAACGCTCCCCTACAGGGCTCTACCATGTACTGGTCTGGCGTGACGACACCCAGCTCCAGGCCCACAGCTGCCGTGGCCAGCTTGAACGTAGAGGCGGGTGCGTAGAGCCCCTGAACGGCGCGGTTGTAGAGCGGCAGATTCGGATCGGAGTTGAGCATGTTCCAGTCGACCGGATCCACACTCCCCACCAGTAGGTTGGCGTCGTACGAGGGTGCCGAGTAGAGGGCGACCACGCCGCCGTCGGCGACGTCCAGGGCCACGACCGCGCCACGCATGGAGTCGGGAAAGACTCGGTGGATCCACTCCATCAACTCCAGATCGAGGCTTAGGCGCAAGTCTTGACCCGGAACCGCAGGTGCTTCCTGGTGCCCCTGGAAGGAGCCGACGATGCGCCCACGCGCATCCACCTCCACATAGCGGATGCCCGTCGTTCCTTGCAGGTGTTGCTCGTAGGTTCGCTCGATGCCTTCCTTGCCGACGATCATGCGGGGTTCATACCCCTCGTACTCCGGGTCCTCCAGCTCGGAGGGGCTGATCTCCCCGACGTATCCCATGACATGCGCGAGTGCGGTCCCGGAGGGATAGTTTCGCTTGGGACGCATGTCGATGAACACGCTGGGGAAGAAGGAGCGTCGCTCTTCGAGAGCAGCGACTGCATCGAAATCGGCGTCGCCCTCCACCAGCAGTGGTTGGCCAGGATAGCGTCCTACCGTCTCCATCAGGGATTCGACACGACGATCAGACAGACCCAGGTACGGCTGGATCCTCTCAAGCACGGTACGCATCGTATCCGCGGGCGCTGGTAGAATGGTGACTTCGTACCCGGGCACACTCTCAGCGACCACCCGCCCGTTGCGGTCGAAGATGGTACCGCGCGGAGCCGCCAAGGGCATGGGTCGAAGCCGATTGGACTCCGACTGCAGGACCCACTCGTCCGACCCCAACACCTGGAGCTGGAAGGACGCGAAGCCCAGGAAACCGATGAAGAGTGCGACGACGCCGCTGGCAATCCCTGCACGGCGCCGGCGTTCATGCGGATGGTCGTGGTTCACTGTTCGACTTCTCCCCCGATGCCCGCGAGACCAAACGCCACCATGCCAATGAGCGTGGCGTACAAGGCTGTCAACGGCGCATCCATCAGCCACACCTGCTGCATGGGCAGCCGGCTCGCGTCACCGGACATCGCCCAATACAGCACGGTCTTCAACCAGACTCCCCCGAAAATGTAGGACACCATGAAGACAGTGGAATCTCCTACGAACAGATCCTTTGTGCTGCCGGCCAGTAGCCCAACGATCGCCAAGGCGACCGCCCCCGCCCCGAACGCCAGGACCGAGAACGCGTCTTCCAACAAGCCCAGTCCCGTGCCCAATAGGGCCGCTCCCCGTGCGCCCATGGCCCGGCCAGAGAGCAGCACTGCCACCGTGAAGAGATCGGGCGCGGCCCTACCCAACCCGAGCGCCACATGAAGGGTCAGGTGCGCCAAGATGAGCAACACTGCCACAAAGGCGACCCGTCCGCCGTCGGGGTTCACGCTGGAGGCCTGCTGACTGTATCCACCGCAGGCAGGTCGGGAAGCTGTGGACTCGTAAAGGCCCCTTCGTCCAAATGCGAGCTGCCCCACCAGTCCTCGAGATTGCCTCCTCTCCCCTCCCCACCGCCCCAAAGCGCGACCAGCACGTGGGTCACACTCCCCGGCTCGACGTGGGGGCGAACCCAGTAGCTACGACGCCATCCTTCCTCGACCTCGGCCAGGCCGTCGATGATGCCGATGGGGATGCCTCGGGGATACAGGCGCCCACGGCCGCTCGTCACGACCTCTGCTCCTGCTTCCAACTCCACGAAGTAGGGAGCGCCGGTCCAGAGAAGTCGGTCCAGTTCCCCCACCACGCCTCGGCGCGGCTCGATGATCCCATACTGGGTGCCGTCCATGGTCATGGAGCTCACACGGAAGTCAGGGTTGGTCCAGTCCATTGCGATTGCAGCCCGGTCGGCCACCTCCCGAACCACGCCGACCAGGCCTTCCGCCACGAGCACGGGGGCGCCTGGCCGTACGCCATCCTCGAGGCCCACGTCGAGCATGAACGTTCCTTCCGATCCGGGCGTGCCCGGTCTCAGTACGGACGCGGCCCGAACGTCCAATCCGGGACGGGCCGCCAACCCCAAGAGCGCACGGAGGCGTCGATTCTCCTCGGCCAGATTCCTGTTGCCACTCAGGATGGCGGTTAGGGAGTCCACCTCCTGTTGCAGGGTGGTCGACTCGGTGGCCTGGATCCGCGCGCGTGCCATCGACTGGTTTACCCACAGAAAAGGCGCAAGCACGGTCGCCCGAAGACTGCGGCTCACCGCGCCCTGGGCGGGGGGCGGCAGCACGCTCAGAAAGTAAGCGAACAGCACGACCCCGAGGGCCTGCACAATCTCGCGCCGTCCCTGCTGTTCCGGAGGTTCGGTGTATGGAGGCATGTCCGGCGTTCCCTACCGGGGTGCGGGAAAGAGCCGCGTCGCGGCCGCCACCGTCCCGACTCCTCTAGGCAGTCAGGACGTTCCGGTACTTCTCGAAGTCGTCCAGCACACGCCCGGCACCCCGGACGACGCAGGTGAGGGGCTCCTCGTCGACATGGATCGGCAGATGGGTCTCGTGCTGGAGCAGACGATCCAGTCCGCGGATCATGGCACCTCCACCGGTCATCACGATGCCCCGGTCGACGATGTCGGACGACAACTCCGGCGGCGTGATCTCGAGGGCGCGCTTCACGGCCTCCACGATGGTCTGAATGGGTTCCTGGATACACTCGCGAATCTCTTGGCTGTGTACCGTGACCGTCTTGGGAATACCGCTCACCAGGTCCCTACCCTTCACTTCCATCTCCCGCTCTTCTCCGAAGTCGAACGCCGAGCCGATCTGAATCTTGATGGCTTCCGCGGTCGGTTCGCCGATGAGGAGGTTGTAGTTCTTCCGGAGGAACGTCACGATGGCCGCGTCCAGCTCATCACCGCCGACGCGAATGGACGTGTTGGACACGATGCCCGACAGCGCGATCACCGCGATCTCGGTGGTTCCGCCCCCGATGTCGATGACCATGTTTCCGGTAGGTGTCTCGATGGGGAGCCCGACACCGATCGCTGCGGCCATGGGCTCATCGATCATGTACACGGCCTTGGCACCCGCTGTCAGCGCCGACGAGCGCACCGCTCGGCGCTCCAGCTCGGTGATCCCGGAGGGTACGCCCACCACCACCTTGGGCTTGAGCCGCAGCATGCGCCGACGGGTGACCTGCGTCAGGAAGTGCCTGAGCATCATTTCGGTCACGTCGACGTCGGCGATCACCCCGTCCTTGAGTGGACGCACCGCCTCGATACCTTCCGGAGTGCGGCCAAGCATGCGCTTGGCCTCCAGGCCGATGCCCTTGATGCGGCCTGTACTCTTGTCGACCGCCACCACCGAGGGCTCGTTCAGTACGATGCCCTCGCCTTTGACGTAGACGAGTGTGTTGGCCGTGCCCAAGTCGCACGCGATGTCATTTCCCGGGAACAGCCGCCCCGGAGCGAACCAGCGAGCCAAAAGTGATCGTTCTCCAGCTGGTCTAGTGTGGATGTGCTAAGGCCTCACGGCCACTCGAGCGCCTGAAACACCGCACTAGCAGCGAGCCTTGGCTCGCGATTGAACGCCTGCGGACCCAACCCGTCAAAAGGTGCCCGAAGCTACCCGAGCGACCCAGGGTTTGCAAGAACGATACCCGGGAATTCCCTGGGATATCATGGGTTACGCTCGCGGTCATCGTGTACCGGTGCTCCCGAAGCCACCCTGCCCCCGATCGGTTTCCTCCAGCGACTCGACCTCGATGAGGGTGGGCGTCTCGAACCGGGCGAAGATCAACTGTCCGATTCGTTCTCCTCGATCGATGCGGAGACTCTCGGTGCCCAGGTTCTGAAGGGGCACCATGAGCTCACCCCGGTAGTCGGGGTCGATCGTACCTGGCGCATTCGGCATGGTGATTCCATGGCGCAACGCCAATCCGGAGCGGGGGCGCACTTGGCACTCCACACCGTCCGGCAACGCCATCGCCAACCCGGTCCGAACGGCGCGGATCTCGCCCGGGTCCAGGTCGAAGGCCTCTTCGCAGGAACGCACGTCGTATCCGGCCGCGCGTTCCGTAGCCCGGCGTGGAAGCGGTAGGTCGGGGTTGTGCGGCAGGCGATGAAAGCGGACCGCGAACGTCGAGCTTCGCTCCATCAGGCCAGGTGATCCTGGCTCAGGAAGGCGCTCAGTGGATGCACCGGCAAACCAAACGCTTCGGCCACGCCGGGATAGGTGACGTGTCCGTCGACGATGTTCACGCCCAGTCCCAGCGCGGGATCCGCTCGGCAGGCGGCCTTCCACCCCTGGTTGGCGAGCCGCAGCGCGTACGGGAACGTAGCATTGGTGAGCGCCAACGTGCTCGTGCGCGGTACAGCGCCCGGCATGTTGGCCACGCCGTAGTGAATGACTCCGTCAACCGTGTAGATCGGATCCTCGTGGGTGGTGGGCTTGATGGTTTCGACACACCCTCCTTGGTCCACCGCTACGTCCACGACCACCGAGCCCGGCCGCATGTCGGACAGGTCCGCCCGCGTCACGAGACTCGGGGCCTTCTTCCCAGGGAGGAGCACGGCCCCTACCACCAGATCGGCCCTCTCCAGGCAGGCGCGAACGTTGTAGCGGTTGGAATAGAGCAGATCCGTGTTGGCCGGCATGACGTCCGACAGGTACCGCAGCCGTTCCAGCGAGACGTCCAGGATGGTGACGTGCGCTCCCAGACCTGCTGCCATCTTAGCCGCATTCGTGCCTACGATCCCACCGCCGAGGATGACCACCTCGGCCGGCAACACACCCGGGACGCCCCCTAGAAGAATCCCGCTCCCGCCGAAGTACTTCTCCAGGTACTTGGCGCCCTCCTGCACGGCCATCCGTCCGGCCACCTCGCTCATGGGCGTCAGCAGCGGCAGCTCTCCAGTGGGCAACTGAACCGTCTCGTAGGCGATCGCCACCGACTTCGAGTCGCGGAGCGCCTGGGTGAGGGGCTCTGAGGCCGCGAAATGGAAGTACGTGAACAACACCTGCCCTGGCCGAATCCGCGGCCACTCCGGCTCGATGGGCTCCTTCACCTTCAGAATCATGTCGGCGTTCGCCCACACATCGTCGACTGAGGCCGCGATGGTGGCGCCCACCGATGCATAGAGGTCGTCGCTGAAGCCGCTGCCGACGCCCGCACCGGACTCGATCACGACATCGTGTCCCTGGTCCACCAGCGTCTCAGCACCCGCGGGCACCAGGGCTACGCGGTTCTCGTTGGTCTTGATCTCTGTGGGGACTCCGATTCGCATCGCGCACCCTCCTAACTGTCGTGTATCCCGTTCAATTCCTGAGCTCCGGCCATGCTTCGGCCATGGGACCCTCTATCCCGCCACCCTGCCCCTCTGGGCCCAGCACCAACGCCGTCTGCACCCAGGGCGCAAAGAACTCAGCGGCGACCCCGCGGACCTGCTCCGCGTCGATCGCGTTGATGTCTTTCAGGACGTCGTCCACCGACCGGAACGACTCCCCATACAGGGCGGGGCCGGCAACCCGGTAGAGGCGAGACGATGTCGACTCCAGGGAAAGCATGAGCTGACCGGTGACCTGTTGCTTGGTTCGTGCCAACTCGTCCTCAGGCAGGCCATGTTCGGCCAGGGCGGCGTACTCGGACCGAATCGCCTCCAGGGCCCGCCCCTCCCAGCCGGGACGGGTGCCAAGGTACATCCCGGTCACCCCAGCGTCTCGGTTGAAGGACTGATAGGAGTACACGGAGTAGCCTAGGGCCAGGTCCTCCCGGAGCCGCTGAAAGAGGCGGGAACTCATGCCCCCGCCAAATGCAGCCGCCAATAGGACGAGCGCGTGACGGCGGGCATCGCTGTGGCCCGGTGTCGGACTTCCGATCACGATGTGAGACTGGACGCCGTCGTGAGGCACGAACGTCTGGCGGCCCACGAGGGGGCTCGGATCCGGGAGTGCTGGGACAGCCTCGCCCGCCTCCAGCGAACCCAACCTCCCCTCCGTCCAACCCACCAGAGCCTCGTGGTCGATTCGGCCGGCTCCGGCCACGACCAGGTTGGTGCCGCAATAGCGGGTCCGGTGCAGGCACCGGAGTCCCTCGGCGCTGATCGCGTCGACGGTTGCCCGTGTCCCAAGGATGGGTCGCCCGTAGGGGTGTCCGTTCCAGAGGAACTCACCCTGTTTTTCGAAGACGAGATCGTCCGGAGTGTCATCGACCTGGGCGATCTCTTCGAGCACCACCTGCCGCTCCAGCTCCAGATCCTCCTGGCGAAGCAGGGGAGCCATCACCAGATCAGCCAGCACATCGACGGCGAGTTCGGCGTGTGCGTCCATCACCTTGGCTTGGTAGCCGGTATGCTCCCGCCCGGTGTAGGCGTCGATGGATCCGCCCACTCCCTCAAGGGCGAGCACCAACTCACGTCCCGTCCTGGCGGATGTGCCCTTGAACACCAGGTGCTCCAGTAGGTGACTGGCTCCCAGATGCTGTTCGGGGTCGTGCGCTGCACCGTGGCGCACCCAGATCCCCAACGCCACCGAACGGACGTTGGGGATCTGTTCGCTCAAGACCTGAACCCCGTTTTCCAGAACCGAGGACTTCATGAGCCCCCGCTCAACCGTCACACGGAGTTAATGCGCAACCTTCTCCCCGGGCGATTGAGGCTGGGCGTCTAGGAGCCATCTCCCCCCGCCGCGGCTGCATCCTCGGCCATCGCCGCCTTGCGGGATAGGCGCAGGCGACCCTTTTCGTCGATGGAAAGCAGTTTCACGCGGATGATGTCGCCCTTGTTCACGACATCTTCGGTTTTCTCTACCCGGCCTTCCTCCAGCTCGGAGATATGGCAGAGCCCCTCCGTTCCCGGCAGGATCTCAATGAACGCACCGAAGGTGGTGGTGTTCTTGACCGGGCCTTCGTAGATCCGCCCGACCTCTGGCTCCTGGACAATGGCCTCGATCATCTCCCGCGCCCTGAGGCCGGCCTCTCCGGACACCGCCGCGATCTTGACCAAGCCGGAGTCGTCGATGTCGATGGTGGCTCCGGTCTCCTCCTGAATGGCCCGGATCGTCTTGCCCTTGGGCCCGATGATCTCGCCAATCTTCTCCGGGTTGATCTCGATGCTCACGATGCGCGGCGCCCATTCCGACAGCTCATCCACAGCTTCCGAAATCGTGTCGTTCATGACGCCGAGGATGTGCATGCGGCCCCGATTGGCACGCTCCAGCGCCTCCTTCAAGATCTCTACCGTGAGGCCATCGACCTTGATGTCCATTTGGATGGCGGTCACACCCTTCTCCGTGCCCGCAACCTTGAAGTCCATGTCTCCCAACGCGTCCTCGAGCCCGAGGATGTCGGTGAGGATGGCGACCTTGTCTCCCTCCATGATGAGTCCCATCGCCACACCGGCGCACGCCGAACGGATCGGCACGCCAGCGGACATCAGTCCCAGCGACGCGGAACACACCGTGGCCATGGAGCTGGAACCGTTGGATTCCAACACATCCGAGACCACACGGATGGTGTAGGGGAAGTCCTCGTACTTGGGAAGCAGCGGCTGGATGGCTCGCTCCGCGAGGTTTCCGTGGCCGATCTCACGCCGCGACGTCCCGCGGAACGGCCGGGCCTCACCCACCGAGAACGGAGGGAAGTTGTAGTGCAGCATGAACGACTTGAAGATGTCCTCGGCGGAGTCGATGGAGTCGATCCGTTGCTCGTCCCGCGACGTTCCTAGCGTGACGACTCCCAACGCTTGGGTCTGTCCGCGTGTGAACAGGGCCGACCCGTGGGGTCGCGGCAGGACTCCGATCTCACAGGAGATGGGACGGATGTCGTCCAAGCCACGACCGTCAGCTCGCTCGCCGCGCTCGAGAATCTGCGTGCGCATCGTCTTCTTTTCGATGCCATACAGGATGTCCTTGATGTCGTCCGCGGAGTCCTCTTCACTCTCCTCGGCAAACTTGGCGAGGACCGACTCCTTGATGGCGGCCATCGCCTGGCTGCGCTCCTGCTTGTCACGCAGGTTCATGGCTTCGGCCACCTGCGCATAGGCCATGGTCGAGACCCGCTCTTCCAGGTCTGCGGGCGGCGTCTTACCCACCCACTCCATGACGGGCACCTGATGCCCCTCCAGGAAACTCCTCTGGAAGGCAACGAGCTCTTTGATGCCGGCATGGGCAACCTGGAGTCCTTCCAAGATCTCCGACTCGGGCACTTCGACTGCCCCACCTTCCACCATGGTGATGGCGGACTCGGTGCCGGCCACCACAACGTCGAGGTCGGAGTACTCGAGCTGCTCGAAGGTCGGGTTCAACACCCACGTGCCTTGGATCCGCCCCACTCGTACCGACGCCACCGGGGTTCGGAACGGAATGGGCGAGAGGTTGAGCGCCACCGAGGCACCGAGTAGGGCGAGTACGTCGGCGTCGTTCTTCTGGTCGGCACTCAGGATGAAACAGGCCAGTTGGGTCTCGTACATGAACCCGTCCGGAAACAGCGGACGGAGTGGTCGATCGATGGAACGGGCCGAGAGGATTTCTTTCTCGCCAGGACGACCTTCCCTCTTGAAGAAGCCGCCCGGGATCTTACCCGCGGCGTAACTCTTCTCACGGTACTCGACGGTGAGCGGGAAGAAGGGGAGGTGCGTCGGCTTGTTCTGGACGGTCGCGGTGCAAAGCACCACGGTCTCTCCAAACTTCACGAGGCACGAACCCTGGGCGAGCTTGGCCATCCGGCCGGTTTCGAGGACAAGAGTTCGTCCTGCGAACTCCTTCTCCATTCTGTGCATTCTTTCTTGTCTCTTCTTTCGCTGTCCCCGGGCCGCCCGGACGCTCGTCGTGCGCGCGGAATCTAGGGACGGAATGTGACGCTCATGCGCAGACTGCGCTTAGGGCGGGTCACCCCCGCCGAGAGCGTGATGAGCGAAGCCGGTCGGCTTCACGATTGAAACGGCCTACCTTCGGAGCCCAAGGTCTGCAATGAGACTTCGATACGCCTCCAGGTCGGTCGCCTTCAGGTACTCTAGGAGTCGGCGACGCTGACCCACCATCCTGAGCAGACCCTGTCTGCTGTGATGGTCTTTCTTGTGGGAGTTGAAGTGCCCTTGCAGATAGTTGATGCGCTCCGTCAGGAGCGCGATCTGGACGGGGGCGCTGCCACGATCGTTCTCGTGGAGCTGGTACTTCTTGATGGTTGCAGACTTGTCGATGCCCATTTTCGGGTCGCCTCCGCGAGAGTCAGTGCTGCACGGGAAGCCAGGTTTGGCCAATAATCAGCCTGTAATCGTAATCAGGGCGGGGACCGAGGGCAACGAGTCGCAGGGGTGCTTCTCAGGGATGCTCGAGGACGCGGCGGGCCTCGTCCGTGTCCTTCCTCATCTGCGCGATGAGATCCGCGACCGATCCAAACGGCGCCACATCCCTCAGCTTCGCCATGAAATCGATCCTGAGGTTCTCGCCGTAGAGGTTGCCGTCGAAGTCGAGTAGATGGGCCTCGATGGCGGGTCCGGCCCCGGGAAACGTGGGCCGGGGGCCCATGTGCAGGGCAGCACTGAAGGTGCCGGTTCTCACCTGCACCCATACGGCGTAGATCCCGGGTGGAGGGAGGAGCTTGTCCGCAGAGGGAATCGAGAGGTTCGCGGTAGGAAAACCGAGCGTGCGACCGCGGCCGTCGCCCCGTACTACGACACCGCGAGCCGAGTAGGGACGCCCCAGGCCGCGTCGAGCGCCCTCGAGGTCGGCGCCGGCCACGGCGCGCCGAATCCGCGTGGATGACACGGCGTCATCGCCCCCCATGACGGGCGGCACCACATCCACCGAGAACCCGAGCTGGCCCCCGAGGGTCCGCAGGGTATCCACATCGCCCGACCGCCCCTTACCGAAGCCGTGGTCGTAACCGATCACGAGCTCGGACACCCCCAACCGCCCAACCAGGATCTCGTGGACGAACCGTTCGGGGGGATACAGCGACAGCGTTTTGGTGAACGGCACGAACACCAGGTAGTCCAGCGGGGTTTCGGCCAGGATCTCCGTCTTCTCTTCGGGAGTAGTCAACAACGCCGGCGCGTGCTCGGGGCGCACGATCCGCAGGGGGTGGGGGTCGAAGGTGACCAACACACTGCGCCGCCCCCCTTCGCGAGCCCGCCGACAGATCTCGTCGAACACCGCCAGGTGACCCCGGTGGACGCCGTCGAAGGTACCCACCGTCACCACCGAGCCGCGGCCATCGTCCGGCAACGGCTTGGCCAGCTCAGGACGGATCGCGAAAGCGTCTACCAATGGAAGACCTTCTTGGGGTGAATCTTGCCTCCGCTCGCGTCCGCCACCGCCACCAGCGTGGCTCCCTGCACCAACGCCACCCTCCCCTCGCTCAGGTTGGCCGGTGCGGTCAACGCCTGGCCGGTGCGGGCCCTTTCTGCATCTGCAGCCCCGAGTTCCACCGTCGGGAGGTCGGGGACGGCTTGACGCGGAGCGATGAGCGCTCCTCGCACCCGCTCAGGGTCGTCGAACTCCCCCGGAGGAACAGCGGCGTCCACGTGCACTTCAGCCACCTTGGTTCGTCGGAGCGCGCTGAGGTGGGCGCCCGTGCCCAGCCGAACGCCGAGGTCTCTGGCAAGCGCGCGCACGTATGTGCCCGACGAGCACCGGACCTCGAATCGCACCACGGGGAGCGCGACCTCCGTCACCGCGATGTCGTGTACGACGATCTTCACCGGCTCGAGGACCACCTGCTCTCCGGCGCGCGCCTTCTGGTAGGCACGCACGCCCGCGACCTTCTTGGCTGAGAAGGCGGGTGGCCGCTGCTGCTGCGTGCCCTTCAGTGAATGCGCGGCCTCCGTCACCTGGGGCGCAGTCAACCGCCGCCAGGCCTCGTCTCGCGCCACGTCTTCACCCTGCAGATCCAGCGTGTTGGTGGACCGTCCCAGCGTGACCTCCGCCTCGTAGGACTTGTCCGCGCCACTCCAGAACTCCGCGAGCCGGGTCGCCGGGCCCAAGCAGAGAATCAGCAGTCCCGATGCGAACGGATCAAGTGTACCCGTGTGTCCGATCCGCTTGAGCGAGAAGGCCCGCCTGGCCATTGCCACGACATCATGTGAGGTCGGGCCGATGGGTTTGTCTACGGGCAGCAACCCCGGATCCATCACGGCAGCTCCGACTCGGACTCCTCTGGGGCGGGCTTGACCACCTCGTCCAGCAACTTCTCGATGCGAAGGGCCTCGTCCTCGGTGCGGTCCTCCTCGAAACGCAACTCGGGCACGCGTCGGAGATGAAGCGACTGTCCCAACGTTCGGCGCACGAAAGGCGTCGCCGCGGTCAATCCGGCCAACGCTTCCTTGCGGGCGACGTCCGTGGTGGGAATCCTGACGAAAATGCGTGCCATCCAAAGGTCGGTGGACACGCGCGCGTCGGTAACCCGGACATTCGTCACCCGCGGGTCCCGCACCTTACGCGTGAGAATCTCGGAGACCTCGCGCTTGAACTGCTCGTTCAATCTCTCTCGTCTTCTGGACATCGCAACCGTCCCTATACTGCTCGCAAGCGGGCATTCCGGTCCGCCGGCCTCACAATGATTCCCGATGTACTCGCGTCACGACGCACCGACCGTCGTCTACGACCAGTTGATCCAACCGCTCCTGCACCGAGTCTGCGAAGGCATTGTGAGGAGCCAGGTAGACGACGCTGAGTTCGGCCCGATCCCACACGTCCTGATGATCGGATTCCGCCACCGAGACGTTGAACCGGGAGCGCATGCGCTCCTTGAGCGATCGCACCACCATCCTCTTGGCCTTGAGGCTCCTCGCTTCCGGTAGCCGGAGGGAAAAGGTCACCCACCGGACGATCATCGAACCGCCGCCCTCTCGAGCGCACCGCGACTAGTGTGGTGTTCCAAGGGTTCGCGAGCCACCGAGCGTGTCGAGGAGCCGGTTCCTGGGAGGCGGGAAGACCAGTAACCGCAGGGCTATCGCGAGGACGAGCAACGAAGCAGGGTCGGATGCATCGGCGCTCGAATGGCCGCGATACTCTTTGAATACCACACTACGACGAGTCGCGCGCCGAGTCGGCCAGCGTGCGGGCCACTTCCTCGACCTTGTAGCACTCGATGACGTCTCCGACCTTGATGTCGTTGAAGTTGGTGATCCCGATGCCGCACTCGAAGGACTCCCGAACCTCCTTCACGTCATCTTTGAAGCGCTTCAAGGAAGCGACCGATCCGTCATAGATCATGATCGAGTCGCGAATCAAGCGCAGGCTACCCGTACGTCGAATCACGCCCTCCGTGACATAGCAACCCGCGATGGTGCCCACCTTCGTGACCTTGAACACCTCGCGGACCTCGGCCACACCCAGGATGCTCTCCTTCTCCTCCGGCGAGAGCAGCCCTTCGAGGGCATCCCGAACGTCATTGACGGCCTCGTAGATGACATCGTAGGTGTGCAGGTCGACACCTTCACGCTCTGCCAACTGTCTGGACTTCGAGTCCGGGCGGACGCGGAAACCGATGATGACCGCCTCCGTGGTGGAGGCCAGCAGGATGTCGGACTCGTTGATGGCACCGACGCCCCGGTGCACGATGTCCACCGCGACCTCGCTGGTCCCCAACTGCTCCAGAGAGTCGGCCACCGCCTGCACCGAGCCATCCACGTCGGCCTTGATGACCAGGGCCAGTCGGCCCCCCTTCCCCTCTGCGCGCAACTGCGAGAAGTCGCCCAACTTGAATCCGCGCTCGCGAATCCGGAGCTGCTTCTCCCGTTCCAGACGCTGCCGGTTCTGGGCGATCTCCATTGCGCGATCCGCCTCCATCACCTGGAGCGAATCACCTGCCTGAGGCACGCCGGAACAGCCGAGAATCTGCACCGGCAGACCGGGAGTCACGACCTCCACGGGCTTCCCGCGCTCGTCCAGCAGGGCTCGGATACGCCCGTCGTATAGGCCGCACACGAACGAGTCCCCCACACGCAGCGTTCCCTTTTGGATCAGGATCGTGGCGACAGGCCCCTTTCCGGGATCGAGCTTGGCCTCGATCACGGTGCCCTGGGCCTCCCGATCCGGGTTGGCTTTGAGGTCCAACAGCTCGGACTGGAGCAGCACCTTTTCCAGCAGGTCGTCGATGCCGGTCCCTTGTTTGGCGCTGATCTCGGAAGCCAACACGTCCCCACCGAACTCCTCGACGGTCACGTTATGCTGCAACAGCTCCTGCTTCACCCTGCTGGGATTGGCAGCTTCCAAATCAACCTTGTTCACCGCCACCACGAGCGGCACCCCGGCGTTCTTGGCGTGGCTGATCGCCTCGATGGTTTGAGGCATCACGGAGTCATCCGCCGCGACAACCAAGATGACCACGTCGGTGACGTCCGCACCCCGAGCACGCATCGCCGTAAAAGCCGCGTGACCAGGGGTATCCAAGAACGTCATGGAGCGATCCCCATCGAGCTCCACGTGATACGCGCCCACGTGCTGCGTGATGCCTCCGGCCTCGCCCGCCACCACGTTGGTGTTGCGCACGGCATCAAGGAGGCGCGTCTTCCCGTGGTCCACGTGCCCCATGACGGTCACAACCGGTGGACGCGGCTTGAGGGACTCGGGCGGATCCACATCCTCCACGGTCTCTTCGCCCGCGCCGTACTCCTCTTCGCGGACCGCCTTGAACCCGAACTCATCGAGCAGCAGCTCGATCTGGTCGAAGTCCAGCCGCTGATTGACGGTGACCATCAGGCCGAGATTCTTGAACGCAGCCCCCACGATTTCCGTGGAGCTGACGTCCATCAGCTCGGCCAGCTCGGCCACCGTGAGGAACTCGTTGACCCGAACGGTCGTGGCCTCACGCTTCTTGGCCTCCTCGACCTGCGCCTGCTCGGCCTCGCGGCGCTCACGCTGCTCCTGTACGCGCTGACCCTTTCGCTTCTTCTTCCCACCGCCCTTCAGCTCCGCCATCACGCGTTGGATATTGGACTGGACGGCGTTCTGGTCTACGCCTTGGCGCTTGCCCTTCTTGCGGTCGCGGGACTGACGGCGACCGTCGGGCGTGTATCCTTGCGCCTGAACCCGCACACGTGGTCCGGATCCCGTGTCCTTGGCGCCGCCGGTCCGCCCGGGAGCCGGGCGACGGATGACCCGCGCGGGCCCCTTGGGCGCGCCCCTGCGGACAGGCTGCGGCGCCGGCCCTGCGGCGGCAGGCTTGGCGGACTCGGCCTCCGGTTCGGAGACGACCTCGGCCTCGGCCGGGATTTCCTCCGGACTGGGCTCCGGCGTCGGCTCAACCTCTTCGACGGGGGTGGCCTCAGCGACAACTTCGGGCGTCTCGGGTTCGGTGGCGGCCTCGACCGGGGTCGACTCCTCCGCCACGGGCGTCGCGACCTCGGCGGGCTCCTCGGTCGCCTCTTCCGCTACTTCGGGCTCGGGCTCGGGCGGTGGAGGCGGGGCCTTCCGTCGCCGACGGCGTCTGCTGCTCGGGGGCTTGGTGGAGTCCTTAATGGCGGCCTTGAGCGCCTCCCCTGCCCCGCTCTTACCGGACCTCCGCTCACGCTCGACGCGCGCGATGGTCCGTGCGACATCGGCTTCCGAGATCGCGCTACGCGGCCCGGTGACCCGAATGCCAAGCTGCCGTAACAACACGACGAGCTCATCGGTGCCGACGTTAAGAGTCTGTGCCAGTTCAACAACCCGCATTCACGCTCCACTCATTCCGCGGTCGCCCCCAACTCCAACAGGCGACTCGTAACTGCCTCGGCCAGCGAGTCCTCCGTCACGGCAACCACCGTGGTCGGACCCGTACCGAGTGCCTCTCCCAACGACGCGCGGGTGCCAAACAGATGCACTGACACTCCTCGCCGCTGGGCGGGGCGTACCACCTTCGCTGTCTGGGTCACAGAAGCGTCTTCAGCAACCACCAACAACTTCGCCTTGCCCTTCAGCACCGTCTCCCGAACCCGCGCGGTACCCACAACGACATGGCCGGCGCGACGGGCCAATCCAAGGAGCTGGAATGCGCTCAGCTCGCCTCGCCCTGTTTCGTTTCGGCGGGCTCGTCAGGCTCGTCAGCGGGGGCCTCCTCCGCAGAGCCCTCATCCGCTTCCTCGGTAGCCACGGGCTCCCCCGATACCTCGACGTCGGCCGCCTCGGCCTCGGGACTCGCCTCCGCCTCGCCCTCTGGAACCGGGCCGGGCTCGACCACCGTCAGCTCGTCGATCAGTTCCACCAACCGTTTGGCGTCGGCCTCAGAGAGCCCGGGAACCTTCAAGAAGTCCGGCTCTTCGAGGTCGATAATGTCCAGAAAGCTACTATATCCAGCGCCTTCTAGGGCCGCTAGAGCGCTTGCGGGGATATCCAGCTCACTGAGCGGGAAGTCGGCCATCTCATAGTCGGCCGACGGTTCGTCGGCGAATAGGGACATGCCGGAGCCCCGTTCCAGCCACTCTCTGGAGCCGTACAGGTCGATCTGCCACCCGATCAGTTGAGACGCGAGCCGCACGTTCTGCCCGTTCCGTCCAATCGCCAGCGACAACTGATCCTCATCGACGATGGCGGTGATGACCTGTCGCTCGGGGTCGCTCACCACCTTGGAAACCCTTGCGGGCGCCAGTGCGCGGCGGGAATAGATCTCGGGATCGGGATGCCACGGAACGATGTCGATCCGCTCGCCTCCCAGCTCCGATACCACGGCCTGAACCCGAGAGCCCTTCAGACCTACGCAGGCCCCGACGGGGTCGATCGATTCGTCTTTGCTGTACACGGCGAGCTTGCTGCGGCCCCCAACCTCGCGAGCCATCCCCCGAATCTCCACGATGCCCTGGTAGATCTCGGGCACCTCGAGGTGGAATAGGGCGGCCACGAACAGCGGGTCGGCCCTGGACAGGATCATCCGCGGACCCTTTGGAGTCTCGTCCACCTTCTTCAAGACTGCGCGGATCGGGTCCCCCTGACGAAACCGCTCGCGGGGGTTTTGCTCGCGCCACGGAATGATGGCCTCGGCCTCGCGGGAGCGGTTCAGCATCACCACGATCTTGCCGCGCTCGATCTGTTGAACCTCGCCGGAGAGCAGCTCGCCCACCTTGCCCGAGTACTCGTCTCGGATCCGCTGGCGTTCCCCTTCCCGTACTCGTTGCACGATGCGCTGTTTGGTCGCCATTACGGCGTTGCGCCCAAACTGCGACATGTCCACCGGGATCTCCATCACGTCACCGATCTCGTAGGTCTCGTCGTCCCAGCGGGCCTCGCTTAGCTCGATCTCGGACGAAGGGTCCTCTACCGTCTCGACGACTCGCTTGAGCACGATGATGTCGATCGTCCCAGCGCCATCGTCGATCTTGATCTCAGCCTCGACATTGGCGCCGTAGATCCGCACCAAACCGGCCATGATACCGTCGCGCATGAGGTCACTGAGGGCCTCTTCCGACAGGTTTTTCGTGCTCGCGATGTCTCGCAGCGCAGCAACAATTTGACCGGCGTCCATCTATTTCCCCCTCGATCCTGCAGGTGGGCCGCGGCCCGCTAGCAGCCTTCAGGTCCACTCGTACACGAGCCGCGCGCGCTCGACCTCAGCCAACGCGACTTCGATCTCCGTTCCATCGTCCTGCCGAATCTGCACACTCCCTTCCCCGGAGATGAGCGCATCGCGCTCCCGCTCCGAGGCGGCGGGCAGGATCTCCCCCTCCACCCGCTTCCCCTGCTCCCCGAGCACCCGAGTCCCATGGAGAAGAACCCGTTGTCCCGCAAAGCGTATCCAATCGCTGGGCCGTACCAGCGGCCTCTCCAATCCGGGCGAGGACACCTCGAGCACGTAGCGCTCGGGGAGCAGCTCGTCCAACCACGCTTCCAGTGCTCGGGAGACGACCGCGCAGTCGTCCACCGAGATCCCACTCCCGGGCTCCGCGCCGGGCCGATCCACCCGCAAGCGCAGAATCGGCCGGTTGGACTTCCCCGCCCACTCGAGTTCCACCAGCTCGAACCCCAACTCTTCGATGCGCCCGAAGAGCTCTGGCTCAACCCGCTCGCGAAGCCGCTTCAGCACTCCTCCAGGGCTCGCTTCGAACCACCAGAAGAAAAAAAGCGGGGAAGGACCTCTCCCCCACTTCAACTAAACGGTCGCCCGACCCAAGGGCGACCGTGCCTTCCAACAAGGGATTATAAGGGGAAGAGGCCGTGGCTTCAACTCACCGTCACTGCCACTCGATCACGAAGCGGGTCACGGTCCCGATCTCGGATGGCCCCCGCGTGAGAGCCACGACAGTGTCGGCGCGGGCCCAGGTGATTTCCAGTTGCGGAGGACCCCGGACGGAGCCGAGGAACGGCCCCGAAGGGTCCCAGACGTCGTACGCCGCCGCCTCGGTGGGTGTCCATTTGAGTTCGAGGGCGAGGTCGGATGGCGCTGGAGAGTCGGGGAAGTCGGTGCGCAGCCAGATTCGTCCGGCCTCGCCGATGTGCACCCGCCGGTAGAACGGCACCCGCTCAGGGGTGGGGTTTCGCTCGACCCACGATGCACCGCCGCCCTCCCGGGATAGGAGCCGTCGGTGCTCCTGAATCGCGGTCGCGACGGGGGCAGGGAGGTCGCGAGGGCTGAGCCCACGGCGCAGACTGCGGTATCGAGTGGCGTCAGCCCCGTCAGGTCCCGCTCCAACGCGAATATCCAACGCGTACCGGTCGCTTCGCCCGGTGATGAACTCGCCAGCACGGGTCCAGGACCACCACGCGTATGGTGAGAACGCGTGGCCGACGTAGAGGCGAGAACGACCGCCCGACTCCAGGTAGGAGTCGAGGCTCGCGACCGGCGGCGGGGGCAGCGTGTCCCGGACGGTGTGGTCGAGACGCAGGCGGACCGTACCCGCAGCGTCGACGACACTGTCGACGGCCGCAACCCAGAAGGACGCCCCCCGCGACCTCAGGGGGACCGCTCCCGTGAACCGAACGTAAAGCCCACCGGTCGTGTCGTGGTGCAGAACCGGCTCGATCGGGGCCCCCAGCCGAACCGACTCCGCATAGCGCCATTCGGAGGTGAACCGATGAATCGCACCGCGGCTGCCCTCCCCCACCAGGATGGCCCCATCAGGCGCCGCAACGACCACGTCCGCGGCACTGAACTCACCAGGGCCACCGCCCCGGCCGCCGAAGGCTGTGACAAAGGCACCGGTGGAGTCGAACACGGAGACCCGCTGGGTCTGAGCGTCCAGAACATAGAGGCGGCCAAGCTCGTCCTGTGTGGCGGACCTGACGCGACCGAACGTCTCCGCCTCGCCACCATCGACACTGCCCAGCACGAGGTGGGGAACCAACGTGCCTTGTGGGACCGCGGGGTAATCCCCACCCCAGAACACCGTAGTGTCCCCCGAAGTCATGATGACCGGGTCCGATTGGGCCGTCATCGAATCTCCGGAGCACGCCAGCACGCCGGACCCGAGCAGGGGCCACCATTTGATGCGGCGTACTCGACGTCGGAACCCTGTGGTGGCGACCGTCACAGTTGTCGCTCCTTATCGGCGGTCACTCGCGCGCTGGTGCCGTTCCGGGTCAATTTTGAGGCAGGCACGGGCTCGGGGTACAGGGAGGGAGGTATCGTCGTGAAGGAAGATACGCGCAGGTGGTGGGCTTTCGCCTTTCCACTAGGCCTGGTAGTTGGGGCCGCCTGCGGTGACTCCGCTCCGCCGATGCCAACGACGGCGGGCGTGGTAGACACGGTCGTCACGGTGTCGTTCCGCGGCCTACCCACACCGTCGCCGGCGGCTCCGGTCGCCGTGAGTAGCGACCTGAGTACCATCGCTGTGGCCCACCGGGACCAAGGCGAGATCTTCTTGTTCGACGGCACCGGCCAGTTGGTTCACCAGACTGTGCGCCCAGGCCAGGGCCCCGGCGAATTCCGCGACATCGCAGCACTCGCTTTTCACCCTAGATCGGACTCGTTGTGGGTTCTGGATCGCGGAAACGTCCGTGTCTCCGTCCTCACGCCCAACGAGTTGAGTCTCGCTCGAGAGATCCGCCTCCCTGGGTGGACGTTGGAGATGGCCTGGGCGTCGGAGTCGCTGCTTCTGGTCCAGGGGCAGTTCGAAGTCGTCGGCGAAGGCACAGCGCTCGGCATGGGCGTCAATGACGGGGACCCGCAGCCCGTCCTCCGCGAGGAGGGGCCGCCGGCCGGCTTCCCGGATTTCATCCGACCTGTCACGTCGGCGGCCAACGGAGGGGTTTGGGTCGGGCACTTCAGGGACCCAAGGCTGCTCCGGCTCGACGCAGCACTGGAGGTCCACGCGTCTCTGGAGTACCCGACCGACTACCTCGGACGTCGGCCTGCAAACGCGGACCTTTGGCAGGACTACCTGGACACCCAGTCGGCGATGTCCGGTGTGACGGAGGCTCCATCCGGTGACCTCTGGATCGTGTTGAACACCCTGGTGGATCCGCTCCCGGAAGTAACGAATCCCGCCCGCGCGTTGGCGGAGGGAGAGGTGAGGCGCGCCGATGTTGCGAGGACTATCATCGCTCAGTACGACCCGACCGATATCGCCGCGGGCCCGACACAGGAACTCGAGCCCTGTCCGTCGCGAGGGGTTGGCGCGTTACCTGGTGGGTTGATCTACTGTTTCGATGCGGACCCGGTCGGGGAGGCGCTGTTGACCATCATGCGGTTGGGGTCCTAGTCCTCCACCCGCTCGATGCGAGCCCCCAGCCTCTGCAGGCGCTCATCAACCCGCTCGTAGCCGCGCTCGATCTGACCAATGTTGCCGATGCGACTCTCGCCCTGGGCCGCGAGCGCCGCCAACAGCAGCGCCATGCCGGCCCGAATGTCCGGGCTCTCCACGTGTCCCCCTCGCAGCGGCGCCGGCCCCACCACCACTGCCCGGTGGGGATCGCAGAGGATGATCTGAGCTCCCATGGCCACCAGCTTGTCGGTGAAGAACATGCGGGACTCGAACATCTTCTCGTGAATCAGGATGGTGCCTTTGCACTGCGTCGCAGTGACGACGGCGATCGACGTCAGGTCGGCTGGAAAGGCGGGCCAGGGCCCGTCATCGATCTTGGGCACATGACCGAAGGCGTCCGATCTGACCTCCAGGGGACGATCGCCATGGACGACCAGCTCCCGGTCGTTGACGGTGACCTCAACGCCCAGCCGTTGAAAGCCGAGTAGCGAGGAACGCATATGCACAGTGTCGAGATCTTCGATGGTGAGTTCGCTGCCGGTCACGGCCGCGAGGCCGATGAAGGAGCCCGCCTCGATGTGGTCTGCTCCCACCTTGAAGCGTGTGCCCTTGAGACGCTCCACACCGTGAATCGAGAGCGTGTTGGTTCCGATCCCCTCGATCCGTGCACCCATGTCGCAGAGCATGTTGCAGAGGTCCTGGACGTGCGGCTCGGACGCGGCGTTACGGATCTGAGTGGCGCCCTCCGCGAGCACCGCGGCCATGATGGCGTTCTCCGTGCCGGTCACGGAGGGCTCATCCAGAAACATCTCTGCGCCCTCCAGCCGGTCTGCGCGCACGTGAAAGCCGGTGGCCAGGTCCACATGGGCGCCCAGCGTCTCGAACGCCATGAAATGCGTGTCCAACCGGCGTCGCCCGATGACGTCGCCTCCGGGCGGAGCCAGACGTGCCTCGCCGAATCGCGCCAGTAGGGGACCCGCCAACAGGACCGAGGCGCGGATGCGCTCGGCCAACCGTGGGTCGAGCGAGCGAGGCTCAACGCCCGAACCGGAAATGGTCACCTCATTGGCGTCGGTCCAGGAGATCTCGGCCCCCAGCGCAGCGATGATCTCGAGCAGGGTCTCCACATCCCGGATTCTCGGGACGTTTTCGAGCACCACGGTTTCCTCGGTGAGGAGGGTGGCGGCCAATAGTGGCAGCGCCGCGTTCTTGTTTCCTGCGGGGCGAATCCGACCCGAAAGCCGATGCCCCCCCTCGACGACGAAGCTCGGCATGCGTGGGTGCGTTGGGGTGGTTGGGGAGTAGACGGCCAAGTCTACCAGCGAATCCGGGCCCGGGCTACGCCCTGTCCCTGGAAGGGCGCGAGAAACCAAGATAGGTTCGTCCATGATGCCTTCCCAATCTCCCCCCACGATCCAGATGCCGCCGCCGAGCGGGTTGGAGATCGCGGCCGACGTGGCCCTGATCGGGGTGGCCGTGGTGCTGGTGGTGGTGATGATCGCCCTGTTGGTCGCCCTTCTGCAGATCAGGCGCGGGATCAGTGGACTCCAGGAGTCCGTCACGCGCCTGGAGCCCGGATCGCATGCGGTGCTCGAAAGGGCACGCGCGGTCTCCGAGAACGTGGAGGCCATCACCCTCTCCGTTCGAAACGACGTGGGGGCCGTCACCGGATCGGTCGGCGCGCTGTCCGAACGCCTCGATCAGGCATCCGAGCGGATGGAAGAGCGCATCGAGGACTTCAACGCCCTGATGGAAGTGGTACAGGCGGAGGCCGAGGACCTGTTCCTGGGAACCGCTGCCACCGTGCGAGGCATCAAGAGCGGCACCGTCGCGCTCACGAGCAAAGATGGCGTTCGCCAGCCGAGGCCTGAGGGTGAGCCCTTGGAGATCGAGGGTCCCCCGGACCCGTCTGCGGACGACGCTTTCGAGCCGCTGGTGGACGCCATTGAAGAGAGGGACCCGATCTGAAGCAGGTCTGGGCAGTTGGCGGGTGGCTCGTCGCCTTCATGTGCGTGGCGTGTATCGATGCCACGCCTCTGTCGGCCTGGGGGCCAGCCACCCATGTGGCCTTGGGGGAGGGCCTGCTGAGCGCCCTCTACCTCCTGCCCCCCACGCTACGCACGCTCCTCGAGCGTCATCCCATCGAGTTCCTCTACGGCTCCATCGCGGCGGACATCTCTTTCGCGAAAAAGTACGCGGCGGCGGGGCGCCACTGCCATAGCTGGCACGTGGGAGAGGAGATCCTGGACGCGGCCCCGACCGACCCACTGCGGGCGGTAGCATTCGGATATCTTGCGCACCTGGCCGCCGACACCGTGGCGCATAACACGTTCGTGCCCAGGCAACTGTTGCTCACCAACACGTCGGCCGCGCTAGGTCATACCTACTGGGAACACCGCATGGACATGCATGCCGGAGAGCCCTACCTCGCAGAAGCCAAGCGTTTGGTCACCGAGCATGACCACCGCGCTGCGGATGAGCTGTTCGACAAGGTGTTGAGCGCCACGCTGTTCAGCTTTCACACCAATCGTCGGATCTTCCGGGGGATGATCCGCTTTCAGGGCAACGAACGATGGCAAAAGGTCTTTGATTCGGTCCTGCGGAACTCCCGCTTCGACCTCCCGGACGCACTCGTACGACGCTATCTGGAGCTTTCGTTCGACTCCGTGGTCGACTACCTGGTCAACCGCACACGCTCGGCACCCGCGGCCCTCGACCCGATTGGCGAAGTCAATCTCCGGCTCGCCAAACAGATTCGGCACCGCGAGCTGGCCGACGGCGCCATCGACGACCCCGAGCTGCTGGCTCGAAGTGCCGATGCCTTCTTCCCGCTGTCCGTCGCTCCTCCGGCCTTCGTGCCTCCGGGTGGGCTCGCGCGGAGAGGACGACTGGGTAGGCGCAAGCAGGCGTGACTGAGCTGCACTAGAAGTCCTTCTGCAGATCCGCGTACCTGGCCAACAGCTTCTTGCGACCGATGGAATCAAACTCCACGGTCACCTTCAGGTCGCGCCCGAATCCGGACACGGCCACCACGGATCCGGACCCGAACGTAGCGTGCAGAACGCGCTCGCCTTTGATGAGGCGAGGGCGATCCTGGTCGTATTCGTACTCCGCCTCGTAGTCGATCCCGTGCGTCGGCGTCACATCTGGGGCTGCCCGTTCCCTGCGCTCGCGTCGTTGGCGCCGGTTGGGGGCGTCGGGGTACTCGCGTCGGGCCCGCTCTGTCACGGTTCGGTCCAGCAGCTCATCGGGAATGGCATCGACGAAGGGGGACAGCCGTCCGATCATGCGTTCGCCGGCGCGCCGCCGCTGCCGCGCGTGACACAGGACCAGGCTGTCTTCCGCCCGGGTCAGACCCACGTAGAACAGCCGACGCTCCTCCTCCATCGCGGAGGGGTCGTCGTAGGACCTGGAGAGCGGGAACAGCCCGTCTTCCAATCCCGTGATATACACGGTCGGGTACTCCAGCCCCTTGGCGTTGTGCAGCGTCATGAGGGTCACGGCGTCGGCGGCGCCATCCATCGAGTCGAGGTCCGCCACCAGGGCTACGCGCTGCAGGTACAGATCCAGGTCCGAGAAGCCCTCGCGCTCCTCCAGCTCCAGGTCCACCAGCAGCTCCGCATCGAAATCGAGCGCGCCGGCGATCAACTCGCGCACGTTTTCGACGCGTTCCTCCCCCTCCGGTCCCTCGCGCTCCAGATGGGGGATCAATTCCACCCGCTCGATGAGGGCCTGTACCAGCTCACCAACCGGAACCTCGGCCGCCAGCCCTCCGAAGTGATCGATGAGTTCAGCGAACTGAGTGAACGACCGCACCGCGGCCTTGCCGAGCCCCGGCACATGCTCGGCATCTCGCGCCATCTCCAGGAGCGATCGTGCCGACGCCTCGGCGGACACGGTAAGTCGTGCGATGGACTTCCCCCCAAGCCCTCGTCGCGGAACGTTGATGATGCGCTCGAAGGCACCTCGATCTCGCGGGTTCGCGATCAGCCGCAGGTACGCCAACGCATCCTGGATCTCGCGACGCTCGTAGAAGCGCACGCCGCCCACAATTTGATAGGGAAGGCCCCGCCGACGGAACGCCTCCTCGAGCGCCCGCGACTGCGCGTTGGTACGGTACAGCACCGCGAAGTCCCGATTGGCGAGCTGCGGTTGTTCCAGTTGGCGTGCCTCGATGTCCGACACCACCGTGCGTGCCTCGTCCGTCTCGTCGACGGCACTGACCACACGGAGCAGGTCCCCATCCTCTCTTTCGGTGAAGAGGGTCTTCCCCTTCCGATCCCGATTCTCGGAGATCGCGGCGTTAGCCGCAGCCAGGATACGCGCAGTCGAGCGATAGTTCTGTTCGAGCCGAACCAGTTCCGCTCCTGGGAAGGTCTTCTCGAAATCGAGGATGTTGCGGATATCCGCGCCTCGCCAGCCGTAGATGCTCTGATCGTCGTCGCCCACCACCATAAGGTTGCGGTGCTGTCCGGAGATGAGTTCGAGGAACCGAAACTGCGCACGGTTGGTGTCCTGATACTCATCCACTAACACGAATAGGAATCGCTCCTGAAACCGCTGGAGCAGGTCGCCCTCGGACTCCAGCAGCCGAACCGGATGGACCAGAAGGTCATCGAAGTCGAGGGCATTCTGGTCGCGTAGAGATTCCTCGTAGACAGGGAACACCTTGGCGACGCTCCGAGCGAACAGATCGAACGAGCCCTCGTTGTCGGACGCGAACTGTTTGGCGGTGAGCAGTTGGTTCTTCGCGCCGCTGATCTGGCTGCGCACCGCTTTCGGACTCCAGCGCTTGGGATCGAGGCCGGCCGTGACCAACGCACGTTTCAAGGATCGCAGGCTCTGTTCCTGATCGAAGATCGAAAACGTCCGACTCCATCCCAGCCGCGGCGCGTGTCTCCGCAGCAACCTGGCGCCCAACGCATGAAACGTCCCGACCCACATCCCCCTCGGCTCAGCGCCCAGGAGCCGCGTGACACGTTCACGCATCTCGCCCGCGGCCTTGTTGGTGAACGTCACAGCCAAGATGCGCTCGGGCGGGACACCGTGGTGGGCGACCAGGTGGGCGATGCGGGTCGTCAGCACACGGGTCTTGCCCGACCCCGCACCGGCCAGGACGAGAATGGGCCCCTCGAGGTGTTCCGCCGCAGCCCGCTGAGCAGGATTCAGCGCGTCGAGACGGGCCTGATGATCGAACAGCGAGGGAGCGCTTGGTGGCACGACTACGTGTCGGTACTGGAGCGAGGCAGGCGTACCAGGAAGGTAGCTCCGCGGGCCACGTTATCCACGAGTTGGATCTTGCCGTGGTGCACCCCCTCGACAATCCGGCGGGAGAGGGCCAGGCCCACACCCCACCCCCCCGACTTTGTGGTAATGCCCGGATCGAAGATCCGATCCCGGACCTCCAGCGGAACTCCTGGGCCGTCGTCGGCGATCCGCACTTCAACCCACTTCCCCTCACCCGAGCGGGCCGAGATTCGGATGGCTCCGCCTCCGCCCGCCAACGCATCCATCGAGTTCTTGACCACGTTCTCCAGCGCCCAGATCAACAGCACGCTGTTGCCGTCCACGCTGGGTAAGTCAGGCGGCACATCGACCTCGAGCGCGACACCCGGACCCAGCTTGGGCAAACGCGCGCGGATGTATCGCTCTAGTTCCACCAGGAGCTCCTGAAGCTCGATGGGTTCGAGCGCCGACTCCCTTCCGATCAGTTCGAACCTGCGACTAACGCGCTCGAGGCGCTCCACGTCCTCCCCGATCGCCCGCCCAATCTCGGGGCCGCTCATGCCGGCCGGCCGAGCGTCCTGGGGCAGCGCCAACAGCTCCAACCACCCTTGAAGCGAGGACAACGGTGTGCCCAGCTGATGCGCCAACTCTCGCGCCATCGAGGTCCACGCTTGTTCGGCCTCCGCACGCCGCTGGGTCCGAATCAACGACAGGCCCAGCATCATGGTCAACACCAGCCCGCCCGCCTGCAACCAGGGAATCCATTGGAGTCGAGCGGTCTCCGGCGCATCGCCATAGTGAATCAGGTTGCCGGAAAACCCCTCGACGGGCGGGTGATCCGGATCCAGCGTGGCCAGGTAGTTCCGTAGGCGCTCCTGTCCCGCCTCGGTGCGCACGTCCGCTTCGAAAGGCAGGTTCTCGTGCGCCGTCACCCGTCCAGCCTCGTCGGTCACCACCAGCGGCACGCCGGCGTCGATGATGCGACGCTGCAAGCTGAAGAGCCCCTCCACGAAGGCGTCCTCATCCTGGGAGGTGAGTGCAGCCTGTACGTCGGCAAACTGCAGGGTCATGGTTTCGGCGTTGCGATGGAGTGACTGGACGATTTGATCCGTGTAAAACAGATACCACGCCAACTGGGCAATGAGGAGAATGGCCAGCAGCGGAGTCCAGGAACGCCGACTCATGCGTCAAGGCGCCGTCGGCGCGTGTTCACAGTTGCGAACCACCAAAGCGTTCGCGGAGAACCTCGGGAATCGCCACCTGGCCGTCTCCATCCTGGTAGGTCTCCATGATGGCCACCATGAGGCGCGGTAGCGCGAGCGCCGAGCCGTTCAGGGTGTGGACGAACTCGGGCTTGGCTCCAGGTTTCGGCCGATAGCGCAGGTTCGCCCGGCGCGCCTGATAGTCGCCGAACGTGCTGCAGCTCGACACCTCCAACCAACGCTGGACGCCGGGCGCCCAGACCTCGATGTCGAACGTGAGTTGCGAAGCCGCCCCCAGGTCCCCGCCCGCAAGGCGCACCACACGGAAGGTGAGTCCCAGCAGCTCGAGAACACGGCAAGCTTCCCGCGTCAGCTCGTCGAGTGCCTCGCGGCTCCGCTCCGCCGACTCGTAGCGTACCAGCTCCACCTTGTCGAACTGGTGAACTCGGAGCAGCCCCCGCGTGTCCTTGCCTGCAGCGCCTGCCTCACGTCGGAAGCACGGCGTGTAGGCTGTGTACCTGACCGGGAGCGTGTCGGCGGGCAGGATCTCATCAGCGTGCAGGTTGGTGACTGGCACCTCCGCGGTGGGGATCAACCAGAGGCCGTCTCGTTTCGTCTGATAGGACTCCTCGGTGAACTTCGGGAGTTGGCCCGTACCCGTCATAGTCTGCGATGTGACCAAGTAGGGTACGCGCAGCTCGAGGTATCCGTGCTCCTCGGTGTGGGTGTCGAGCATGAAGTCGATCAGCACTCGCTGCAGCCGCGCTCCGCTGCCCCTGAGCACGGGAAAGCCACTGCCCGAGATCTTCGAGCCACTGGCCAGATCGAGGATACCGAGCGCCTCTCCCAGGTCCCAGTGGGTCTGGGGCTCGAAGTCGAACGCCTTTGGCTCACCATGGCTCCAAAGCAGTTCGTTTGCATCCTCGTCGCCCGGCTGAACCTCGGGAAGCGGGAAGTTGGGGAGGCCCAACAGGGCTTCGCGGATCTTCGCGTCGAGGTCGCCGACCGATTGGTCCAGGACCCCGATGCGTGCACCGACCTCGCCACCCTCCTTGAGGAGGTCATCGGCCGACTCACCTGCGCGCTTCAATTCCCCCACGGCCTTGGAGATCTGGTTCCGACGCGCCTTGAGGTCATTCACCTCACCCAGCGCTTTCCGCCACTCGATGTCCAGCGTGACCAGCTCGTCCACCTGCTCGGAGGCGTTCGCTACGCCGCGGACCTCCAAGGCGCGGACGGCTTCCTCAGGAGCTTCGCGAATTCGATGTAGATCGATCACAGTCGTTCTCGGACGGTGGATGGCGGCGAGGGACGCTTGCTCTTGCGCTCCTTTCACCCCAAGGGCTCCCCGGAGAATCTGGGGACGTGTGTTTACGCGTCTGGCTTCAGCCGTCGGTCGTTGCAGTTCGGGTTGCCGTCGAACTGGAAATCCAACGTCCCTTCCCCAGTGTCGAGCGCAAGGGGCGAGAACTTGGCAAAGAGAAAGCAACTCTGACCGAAGAAGCCGCTGGTGATGCGGGTCCGGACCACATAGAGGTTACCCACCTGTAGGGGCAGCTCCATACCGGTATAGCGAAGGGTGTCGGTCGGGGCCCGATCGATGTCGTCGAAGGCGCGTTGGCCCATGTCCGCGATACGCGCCTCGGAATCCAAACCGAACGCGACGGCGGGAACGGCCACCAAGGCACCGTTGCGCGTGTCGAGCGCCATGTCCCATCCGCCGATCGCGGCCTGGCCCTCGATCTTCACCGGCACCTGGTCGACGAAGTCGAAGCCCGAGGGCAGGTTCAGCTCAGGGCGGGCCAACGAGAAGATGCGGGCGGTATCGGGACTCAGCGTCCACTCCACGAACCCGAAAGGCTGCTCCTCACAGGCCGACAGCCCGGCGAAGCCGGTGAGGGCCAACAGGAGGGCGACTGCGCGCATGGGTCGTTGCATTGCCTGGATACCGGTTTGGGGACTCGGAAAGCTACCCTCCGAGGAGGGGTCGTTCAAGGCCAGATGCCCTTTGTTTTATTGACTTTACACCGATTTCGGCCTAGGTTTCCCGGCGTTTCCCGACACACTCCGACCCCGGTCGATGCCGGAACCTTCCGAGTCCCAACCTGCCCGCGCCCGACTGCTCGTCGCCGACGACGAACCGCACATCAGGCGCATCCTCACGACCCTCCTCGAGGCGTCGAACTTCACGGTGGACGCTGTCTCGGACGGTCTAGCAGCACTCGAGTTGCTGGCCGGGTCGGTCCCCTACGACCTCATCCTACTGGACATCATGATGCCGGGAGCCACGGGGCTCGAGGTCCTCGAGCAGCTCCGAACGCTCGACCACCGGAGAGAAGCATCGGTCGTGATTCTGACGGCCAAGGGCCAGGACGCCGATCGGGAACAGGCCTTCGCGCTCGGGGCCTCGGACTTCGTGACCAAACCTTTCAGCCCCAAGAAGCTCCTTGCCCGAATCGACCAACTCCTCCAGCCCTGATCTCTGGGTGCTGATCCTGGCCGGGGGCGTCGGCTCCCGGTTCTGGCCGGTCAGTACGCCGGCGCACCCCAAGCAGTTGCTCCCGCTGGGAAGCGAGCAGCCGCTGATCCGGGACACGGTGGAGCGGCTCGACGGCCTGGTCACGTTTGAGCGCGTCCGGGTCCTGACGGGCGCCCACCTGGTCGAGCCCATCCGCACCGCCACCGGCCTTCCGCCCGAGAGCTTCCTGGTCGAGCCCGCCGCGAAGGGGACCTGCCCGGTCCTCGCGTGGGCCGCGTGGAAGATTTCCCAGGAGTCGCCCGATGCCGTGTTGGCGTCGATTCATGCCGATCACGTCATCGAGCCCGACTCGGCGTTTCGGACGCTGCTTGCGGAGAGCGCCGCGGTAGCGGCCGAGCAGAAGCTACTGCTCACGACCTCTGTGCCCCCGACCCGACCCGAGACCGGCTACGGATACGTGGAGTTGGGAGAGGAGTTGGCTGAGCGAGGGTCGGCGCGGGCCGCCAGGGTGAAGCGCTTCGTGGAGAAGCCCGATCTCGAGACCGCTACGGACTACGTCCGTCGAGGGTTTCTCTGGAACAGCGGCATCTTCGTGTGGGCTGCCCGCACGTTCCTGGAGGAGGTCGCGGTTTGCGCCCCCGAAGTATCCGAGTGCCTAACGCTGCTGGAGCAGGGAGACGACGTCGGCTTCTTCGAACAAGTGCCCAACTGCACGGTGGACGAAGCCGTGTTGGAGCGGAGTGAGAACGTGGCCACGGTGCGGGCAACGTTCGCGTGGGACGACGTTGGAAGTTGGGAGGCCATCTCCCGCACCCGGGCCGCCGACGCGGAGGGCAACGTTGTCGTGGGCGACACCCATCTGATGGATGCCGCACGCAACATCGTCTACTCTGAGCGAGGACACGTGGTACTGTTCGGAGTGGAAGACCTGGTGGTGGTCCGCACCGACGGCGTGACGTTCGTGACCTCCCGGGAACGGAGCGCGGATATGAAGACGCTCTTGCAGACGGTCCCCCAGGCCCTCGGGGGCCGCGCGGAGTGAAGCTCTACCTCTACGACGACGCCACTGCACGGGGGTATGCGTTTAGACCGTTTGCGCTGACCCGGCCCATTGGCGAGCTGCTCTTTGGCACCATGACGCTGAGGGGTCGCGCCGAGCGGGCTTTGGGTCTGCTGTGCGGAGGTAGCTGGGCCGGGGCCGACCTCGTGGGCTTTTCCGAGCCCGGCGCTCCGGCGGCGGTCGCGTGGTCCGACCTCGAAGCACCGTGCGTGTTGTTGAACAGTCGCGTCGTGCTCGCTGGGGACGAAGGGCTGCCCGAGGGTTTTGTGGGGCGCCTGCTCGTCGGTGGCGATGTGGCTGGCTACGTGTTGGATCGCGATGCCGACCTCGAGGCTGCGGACGAGCTGCGATTGGATCCATTGGGTGATGATGCCGCGACGCTCGAGCTGCCGGGTACCTGGGTGCAGAGCATCTGGAATCTGATGTCAGCGAACACCACGCGCGTCGCTGCGGACCTCGACGGGCTGCCATCCAGGGGAACGCTCCCGCCTGGTGTCCACCAGGTCGGTGGCGGTGTGCTACTCCTGGGTGAGAACGTACGCATGGAGCCAGGGGTGCTGTTCGATACCAGCAGTGGACCCATCCAGGTGGAGGACGACGTCACGCTGCAGGCCCCGCTGCGCCTGGAAGGCCCGGCGTTCGTGGGTCGCGGGAGTGTGCTGTTCGGCGGATCGATTGGGACGTCGTCGATCGGTCCGGTGTGTAAGGTGCGGGGCGAGATTGAGGCGTCCGTGGTCTTGGGCTACAGCAACAAGGCCCACGACGGCTTCCTGGGTCACGCCGTTCTGGGGCGCTGGGTCAACCTGGGGGCGATGACGACCAACAGTGACCTAAAGAACAACTACGGCCCTATTCGACTTCGGCTCCCCGAGGGGCAGATCGATACCGGACTGACCAAGGTGGGCTGCTTCCTGGGCGATCACGTCAAGACGGGCATCGGCACGGTGCTGAACACGGGCACCGTGGTGGGCGCCGGGAGCAATCTGTTCGGCGGACGCATGCCACCGACCTACGTGCCCCCGTTTTCGTGGGGGGCCGGAGACGAGCTGGTCGACTTCCGAATCGACAAATGCCTTGAGGTCGCGAAGGTGGTGATGAGTCGCCGGAAGGTAGAGCTGGACGAGGCGATGGCCACAGTTCTTTCCCGAGCCTGGGAAGACAGTGCTCAACTGCGGGCGTCGACGTGAAGCTCTCCGTGCTGGGGACCGGGAGCCGCGGGAACGCCACGCTGGTGCAGGCGGGGGATACCTGTGTGCTGGTCGACGTCGGGTTCAGCGCCCGCCAGATCGAACGTCGGATGGCCAGGATCGGCATGCATCCCGAGCAGATCAGTGGTGTGGTGGTCTCCCATGACCACACGGACCATACGCGCGGTTTGACGTTGGTTCGCAAGTACGACCTCGATGTCTACGTGACCGAGGGGACCCACCGCGCCAGCCTCAGACGGTTTCGTGGCAAAGAGAAGGTGCACCACTACCGGTCGGGTCACCCCTTCCGGATCGGGCGCATGCGGGTCGAGCCGTTCACCACCATCCACGACGCGGCCGACCCTGTGGGGCTGACCTTACAGGACACCGTGAGTGGTCTGCGCGTCGGGATCGCCACCGACCTGGGGCGCCCTACTACGCAGATTCGGCACGCGCTGTCGGGAGCCCACTTCCTGGTGCTCGAGGCCAACCACGACGAGCGCATGCTGCATGCCGGTCCCTACCCCGTGTCGGTGAAGTCACGAATCGCTTCCAGTCACGGGCACCTATCCAACCGCGCCGCCGCCCGCTTCGCCTGTGAGCTGATCCATGACGGCTTGGCAGGTATCCTACTTGCGCATCTCTCGGCCGAATGCAACGACCCGCAGCTTGCGCTCAAGGTGGTCGGAGACGCGCTTGGGCGGGCCGGATACCACGGGTTCCTCGAGGTTGCCGGGCAGGATGAACCGACAACGCTGCTGGACCTGACAGAGTTGAGGACACGGAGCGGGCCGGATCAGTATTCGTTGTTCTGAGGGGTGATCGCTAAGGGGCACTCCCCGTGTCAGTCGCTGTCCAACGCGTCCCAGGCATCGCCCTCGATCGACCAGGGGATGTCCCTGTCTCGCTTGTAGCGGGGGGTGACGTCCTGAGCGAGCGGACGTGACTGCGGCAACATTCGGTCCCGGTGCAGCGTCGGAGCAGTGTCCGCAATCGCCGTCCCCTTGGGCGTGAGGAACACGACCTGCTGGTTTCGGCCCATGCACACGCGCATGCGACCCTCGTGAACGGCGCGATGATGGCGGCGGCAGAGTAGAACGAGGTTCCGTAGCGACGTCTCACCGCCGTCGGCCCAGTGCTGGATGTGATGCGCGTCGGTGAAGCGGAGGCCACAGCCGGGGTAGCGGCAGCCTCGGTCTCTGACCTCAAGGGCTCGACGCAGGGCGGGTGGCACGGTTCGCTTGCGGCGGCCTGCGCTCAAGACGTGACCGCGGTCACCGACCGTGACCTCCACGACGCCGGTGTCGCACGCGATTCTCCTCGCTGTTTTTGCACAAACGCGCGTGCCGTCTTCCAGCTCGGACATCCCCGGCTCTCCAGTCTCGCTCAACGTGTCGGCATCCACGTGGAGCATGACCTGCGTGCGCTCTGCCCTCGTGCCGCTGATCGGGGCGCCTTCGCCGAACCCTGCGGCCAACGCCCGCTCGGCCATGAGCCCGAGTGCGTCTGCTCGGCGCTGCTGGGCTTCGCGCTCGTCGGCCTCGTCCTCCTTGCGGTAGAGCGCGTCCGACGCCGCTTCGATGGCCCGCATCAGTACCGCGCCAGCTTCCGGGTCGAGCCGTCCTTTCAGCACCACCATACCGTCGTCCGCCACAAACGCACTGAATGTCCTGCTGCGGAACCTGAGCTGTTCCGCGTTCACCTCGGAACGCCGGTCGAGCTGCTTCCATCCCTTCACGAGGCGCTGGAGGTTGGCGGCCGACCCCGCCCTCGCGAACGTCAGGAGTTGCTCTTCGTTCTCGAGATTGGCCACGCGAGTGAGCGTTCGGACCTTGGTGAACGACAACGCGCCGTCCCGCATCGCGGCCGCCGTCTTGGGAAGGTGCTGCAACGCTCGCGCGGTCCGCACTCGTTCGCGGGCCGCGTTGGCTTCGATGCCCGTCCGCCAGGTCAGCCAGTCAGCGGTGGTGCTGAACCCCGGTTCCTCGTAGCCCTTCCGGGCATCGAACTCAGCGAGCAGCACCAGGCCCTCGTACTTCAACACGTCGGCTCGTTGGAACGCCTCCGCACAGCGTTCGCCGAGCGAGAACACGTCCTCGTCGGAGGTGTCGGAGTCGTTGGGAACGACGACGTCGGGGGATGGAACGTGCGGCATGGGGGCCTCCCGGATAGAGGGGGTATGAATCATCTATCCTTAAATATATGAGGTACTTACGGGGATCCCCGTGTCCTCGCGTGAGGCCCAAGGAGCCCCCGCCAGGTCAAACAACTCGGCCGACTTCGGCCAGGGACGGCAGGTAGCCCCTAACCGTCGTCGAAAGACGCCGGAGCACCGCCTCTCGGACCACACCCATCGTGAGGCCAGAAATCCGTCCATTGCTCGTTGGGACGATGACGTGGGATCTTGGCGCGAACCAACCCGGGCATCGGATCCCTCCACAAGACCAAGGAGGACAGCGAACTCCCGACGTTTCCTCCCAAGATCGCTTCGTCGATCAGCCCCTCGAAATCCCTCAGCTTCGTAAGCAGGCCGTCGGTGGATCGATCGTTCTGGACCGGGCATCCGTGGTAGTCAGACACCCGAGTCCCCTGCCCACCATCAAAGACCCCGACCGTCACGGAATGCGCATCGGTCCCCACCACCCCACAAAATGGTCTTGCCCCTGCCAGCCGCTCTGGGACGCCCTCCAGGGGCAAGCTCTCCGCCAGTGCGAGTATCTTTGCTGCGAGCCCTTCGGATAGTTGCGCTATCAGGGTTTCGGAGGAGTCGGTGCCGGGCCACAGTTCCAGCCGCAACACACCTTCGGTGGTCACCGTTGCCCGGTAGTTGTGAACCATCCCATCACCCCGTTGGCGCTCCCAGTATCCCCCGGTACGCTCGACGACGACGCTGTCGACGACCTGAGGCACCCCGACATGGAGGTAGATGGGCCCGGCTCCAACCTCTCCGCTCACGACCAATGCGCCGAGCACGATCAGGGTCGTGACCACGGGCTGGTTCATCATGGGTCGACTTTCGGTGCCATAGCCGTTCCAAGTTGGACTTGCTGGTCGGGCCTCACAAGCCGCGCGTCGAAGCTCCCGTCCGACTCCACTGCGGGAAGCCGGCCCCGATCGCTAGATTCCGCCCGTGAAGATCTTCTACCAGCCCCGCAATCGCAGGGGCGAGCCACTTCCACCGGTGCGCGAGCGTCTGGCGGCGTTTCGCTTCATCCCGCCCTTCCTCCGTATGGTTTGGGCGACCAAACCGTCCTACGGAGCGGGCATCGTGCTGCTCAGGGTGGTGAACGCCTTCTTACCAGTGGCCATGCTGTGGGTCGGCAAGCTGATCATCGACACGGTCGTGGCGAACATCGGCTCGCCCGCCCCCGATTGGACGCTCCTCGCACAGTACATTGGCGTCGAGCTGGCGCTCGCGCTCGCTTCGGACGTGCTCAACCGGCTCACGGCACTTCTGGAGGGTCTCCTCGGGGATCTGTTCTCGAACGAGATGTCGGTCCGGCTCATGCGCCACGCCGCGACGCTGGACCTACAGCACTTCGAGGACCCCGACTTCTTCGACAAGATGCAGCGGGCCCGGCGTCAGACCATGGGCCGCATTGCGCTCATGTCGCAGACGCTCACCATGGGCCAGCAGCTCCTCACGCTGTCTTCCCTGTTGGTGGCGTTGGTGGCGTTCAACCCGTGGCTGCTCCTGATCCTCACGGTGGCAATCCTGCCTTCGTTCCTGGGCGAAACCGCGTATGCGGGAATCGCTTACTCGTTCATGTTTCAGTGGACCGCTCAACGAAGGGAGCTCGACTACTACCGCTGGGTGGCTTCCGAGGTCGCGCCGGCCAAGGAGATCAAGCTCTTCGGCCTTTCGGATCACTTCATCGGCAAGTATGCGGAGCTTGCGGACGACTACGTGAAGGAAAACCGGCGTGTCGCAACGCACAGGGCAGCGACGGGCGCGGTCCTCACGTCCTTTTCGACCATCGCGTACTACGGAGCGGTCGCGGTCATCGTGTACCAGACCGTCATCGGAGCCATCACCATCGGCTCGCTCACCTTCCTCATGGGCTCCTTCCAGCGGAGTCGTGGACTGATCAGCAGCGTACTCATGTCCGTGGCCAAGGGCTACGAGCAGGGTCTTCAGCTCAAGGATCTGTTCGACTTTCTCGAGGTGCGGCCCACCATTCGCAACGTCGAGAATCCGCTCCCCATGCCTGAGCCCGTTCGCGAGGGGTTCGTTTTCGACAACGTCGGCTTTCGGTATCCGGATGCCGATGCATGGGCGGTTCGGCACGTGTCCTTCACGATCGGTCCGGGAGAACGCGTCGCCCTGGTGGGCGAAAACGGAGCCGGAAAGACGACCATCGTGAAACTACTGACCCGGCTGTACGAGCCCACCGAGGGTCGCATCCTCCTCGATGGACAGGACCTGGCCCAGTACGACATCCAGGCCCTCCGGCGTGCGGTGGGCGTCATCTTTCAGGACTTCTTCCGCTATGACCTCAACGCGGGAGAGAACATTGCGGTGGGGTCGATCGACCGTCTCGGGGACGCGCGACGCATCGTCGAGTCGGCCGAGAAGAGCATGGCGGCGGAGGTCATCGAAGGGTTGGAGAGCCAGTACGAGCACATGCTGGGACGCCGGTTCGAGGGAGGCGCGAACCTCTCGGGCGGCGAATGGCAGAAGGTGGCGCTTGCCCGGGCCTACATGCGCGACGCGCAGTTGCTGGTGCTCGACGAACCCACCGCATCGCTCGATGCCCGCGCCGAACACGAGGTATTCCAAAGATTCAGTGAACTCACAGCCGGCAAGATGGCGGTGCTGATTAGCCATCGATTCTCCACCGTTCGCATGGCCGATCGCATCCTCGTGCTCGACGGTGGTCGCGTGCTCGAAGACGGCAGCCACGAGCAGTTGCTGAGGTCGAGGGGGCGCTATGCCGAGTTGTTCAACCTTCAGGCGGAGGGGTACCGGTAGGGAGCTCCCCTCAGATCCCGAAGAACCGCCTCACGTCATTGGACAACGCGAACACCATGATCCCCAGCACAATGACCAGCCCCACCTGACTGAGGCGCATACGCTGCTGCACCGAGAGTGCCTTCCCGCGCACTGCCTCGACCAGCAGGAACATCAGGTGGCCGCCATCCAGGATGGGAATCGGGAGCAGGTTGAGGACTGCGAGGTTGATGGAGAACAGGGCCATCCAGTCCAGGAAGACGGAAAGTCCCTGACGGGCGGCCGCTCCGGACATTTCCGCGATGGCGCCGATGCTCCCAACGGAGCTGGCGGGCGCGTTGCCCGTCACCAGGTCTCGGAGGAACCCGAGGATCATGGACGTCACGGCGACGGTCTCGTCCCAGCCGTAGCGGACCGCGTCTACCATCCCCAGACGCTCGTATCGGAGAGGAATCTCCTCCTGGGGTGGCAAGACCCCCACCTGCCCGATCACCAGGTCGGGTCCTCCGGCGGGGTTGGGCTCTTCGACCCGGGCGGGCGTGACTGTGCGGACAAGCAGCCCACCATCCCGTTCCAACTCGATGTCGGTCGCGACCTCGGGGCGGGCTCGGACTTCCCGTACGAAGTCCGACCAACTGTCGACCTCGACGCCCGCGACCTTTACGATGCGGTCACCGTATTCCAGCCCGGCCGCGGCGGCGGGCGATCCGGCGCTCACGTCTCCTATCTGGGCGGGCATCCACACGGTGAGTGCACCCGCCACCATGACGCGCTCCGTACGGGTGTCGGGCAGGTCGATCGTGACTGAGCTGGCGGGGTCTTCGGTCCGTAACACCGTGGGGCCTGGCTCCGCCTCGGAGAACGCCCGGGCGATGTCCGCCCACTCTTCGATCTGGGTGTCGCCGATGGCCACCAGCTCGGCACCGTCGGGGAGCTGTGCGAGCCCCTCGGCCCCCGCAGGCAGCTCGGCCGCCACCACCTCTCCCATACGTGTGGTGTCGATCTGCGCGTTCCCCACCACACCGGCAATCGCAGCGTACACGACAAACGCGAACAGGAAGTTCAGAATCACCCCAGCGGAGATCACGAACACCCTCGCCCAGATGGGCTTGGCGTCGAAGTCCCTGGGGCCGGGCTCACGGACCTCTCCGTCGCCTCCGCCCTCGACCGCTTCCATGACCTCGTCGTCCATCCCGCCCATCTTCACGTACCCGCCCAGCGGGATCCAACTCAATACGTATTCGGTTTCGCCGCGCTGGAAGCCTGCGAGCCTGGGACCCAACCCGATCGAGAAGCGCTCGACCCGGATGTCGACCGCCTTGGCGGCCAGGAAGTGGCCCAGCTCATGGATGAAGATGAGCACACCCAACAGGACCAGGGTGGACAGAATCGTCACGTGCGAACTCCTCCCAGCGCATCGGCTCTCTGGCGGGCGATCCGCCTGGCCCGCGCGTCGATGTCTTTCAATTCCTTGAGACCGCCGATCTCGGCGTTTCCGATCTCCTGGAGCGCGTCGTCAATCACGATTGCCATGTCTTCGAAGCCAATCCGCTCAGACAGAAAGGCCTCCACCGCCACTTCGTTCGCGGCGTTGAAGACGGCCGGAGCGGCCCCTCCCGCTCGGCCAGCCCCCACCCCCAGGCCGAAGAGCGGGAAGGCGTCCAGGTCAACGGCCTCGAACGTAAGTCGGGACATCTCTACCGGGTCGAAGGTCCGTAGCTCCTGATCCGGCACGGTGTCGGGGTGGGCCAACGCCATCAGGATGGGGAGCTCCATGGTCGGAAAGCCGAGCTGCGCGAGGACGGACCCATCTTTGAACTCCACGAAACTATGTACGATGGACTGGGGATGAACCACGACGTCGATGTGTTCATAATCGATCCCGTACAGGTAATGTGCCTCGATGACCTCGAGCGCCTTGTTGGCCAGCGTCGCGGAATCGATCGAGATCTTGGCACCCATGCTCCACGTGGGGTGCCTAAGTGCGTCCTCGGGAGTGACCCCCACCATCTCTGCCGCAGTCCGGCCTCGAAACGGCCCGCCCGACGCTGTCAACACCAGCCGGGCGACATCTTGGCTGTCGTACCCGCGGATGCACTGCAGGATCGCGGAGTGTTCGGAGTCGATGGGGATGATCTCCCCGCCCCCGGCCCGCATGGCATCGATGACCAACGGGCCACCCGCCACCAGGGACTCCTTGTTGGCCAGGGCCAGGCGTTTTCCGGACTGTAGCGCGCGCAGCGTGGGCTCCAAGCCTGCAAAGCCCACGACGGCGTTCACGACGACATCGACATCGGGATGCGAGCAGAGGTCGAGCAGTGCGCTTGGGCCGTGTCCCCAGTCGCCTTCGCCCCCCTCAGGACCGTCCACCAGGACCGTGAACTCCGGATGGAAGCGCTCCGCCTGTGCCTTCAGCCGGTCCGCCGACCGAAACGCCGCCAGACCGAGGACCCGGAAGCGATCGGGGTGCCGGGCCACGACCCTCAGCGTGCTCTGGCCAATGGACCCGGTGGATCCGAGAAGCGCGACCGCCTTCACGTCAGGCCCCAGAGGCCCATCAACACATAGGCCGCGGGAAGCGTGAAGAAGATGGCGTCGAAGCGGTCCAGGAGACCGCCGTGCCCAGGAAGCAGCGTACCCGAATCCTTGACCCCGGCCTCCCGCTTGAGGACGGACTCAGCGAGGTCGCCCACCTGCCCCACCGCCCCCAGCAGCACCGCCATGACACAGGCCACGCCGACGGGGATGGGAAGCGTTTCGGACCTTGACAACACCAGGGCCGCAAAGATGCCTCCCGACAGCGCCGACCCCACCAGTCCAGACAGTGCGCCCTCCACCGTCTTCTTGGGGCTCACCTTGGGAGCGAGCTTGTGCTTTCCGAAGTACCGCCCACCGAAGTAGGCGAACGTGTCGCCTACCCAGGTGACCAGCAGCGGGAACACGACCAGGGCCGCCCCCTCCGAAGCCGGCGCGCCCCGAAGGAAGCCTGCGAAGGATAGACCGCCGCCCGTGTACAGCGCGCCGGTGACCGTAACCGAAAGCGCCTCGAGCGGCCGCCCCTCCGGACCTCGCCAAAACACCGCGCCCACCGCGGAGCACATGAGCAGGGCCATGACGAGGAGCCATAGCAGCTCACCCGTTGCAAACTCGGGAGACAGGACCAACGGCAAAGCCGCAAAGGCTCCCGCGACCGGGATGCCCAGTTTCGCCAAGGGCTCTGCACCCCGGGCCCGTGACAGACCATAGAACTCGTGAGCAGAGCCCGCCGCGATCAGACCCAGGGCGACCGCCAAGGGCACCCCGCCGGCCATGATCACCCAGACCCCGAGCGGCACCCCCACGGCAGCCACCGCCCACCGGCGCGCCAACTCCCCACTTGCCACTAGCGAGCGGCCACTAGCTTGCGGTCACTCGCCCGAACCTACGGTCCCTTCGCTGATAGTCGAGCACCGCAGCAAAGAGGTTGTCTCGACCGAAGTCGGGCCACAACACGTTGGTAATGTGAAGCTCGGTATAAGCGACCTGCCACAACATGAAGTTGCTGACCCGGATCTCGCCCGACGTCCGGATCAGCAAGTCGGGGTCGGGTAGGCCAGCAGTGAACAGGTGCGACTCCAGCGTCTGTTCGTCGATGTCGTCTGCGACGAGTTCACCCCTCGCCACCTTGGCACTGATGTTCCGCACGGCACGCACCAGCTCCTCCCGACCGGAATAGGAGATCATCAGGTTCAGGCGCAGCTTGTCACCATTCCGGGTGGCGGCCACGATGCCATCGATCGCCTTGCGCGTCGTGGGATCTACCCGGTCGACCTCGCCCAACACATGCACCCGCACACCCTGCCGCTTGAGCTCTCGCTGCTCCTTCTGGGCGTAGAGACGGAGCAACCCCATCAGGGCGGAGATCTCGGTGGGCGGGCGCTGCCAGTTCTCCGTCGAAAACGCGAACAGCGTTAGCGTCTCGATCCCCGCCTCGACCGCGCCCTCGATCACTTCGCGGACCGCTCGCATCCCGGCTCGATGCCCTTCGCGCCTGGGTAGACCACGACCCGCGGCCCAGCGTCCGTTGCCATCCATGATGATGGCCACGTGTCGCGGTACGGCCCCGTTCAGTCGAATCTCGGCTAGCGCTTCGGACATGGTGTGAAGATCGAAAGTCGAACCCTGGTTTCAGCCCCCGGCTGAGGACTCGCGGGGGCGCCCGGTCCTTAGACCTGCATGACCTCCTTCTCTTTGCCGCCGAGGAGATCGTCAATGAGTTTCCCGTACTCGTCGGTGAGCTTCTGTACCTGATCCAACAGGCGGTGTCCCTCGTCCTCACCGATCTCGTGTTCTTTGAGCTGCCCCTTGATCTCGTCGTTGGCCTTGTGGCGCGCGTGACGAATCGAGACGCGCCCGTCCTCCGCCATCTTGTGGAGCACCTTCACGAACTCCTTGCGGCGCTCTTCGGTGAGCGGAGGGATGGGGATGCGAATCAACTGTCCATCGTTCGAGGGATTGAGACCCAGGCCCGCCGACTGCACGGCGCGCTCGATCTCCCCGATGATCGATACATCGAACGGCTGCACCAGCAGCAGGCTCGCATCGGGTGTCGAAACACTCGCCACCTGATTGATGGGCATCTTGGCGCCGTAGGCCTCCACCCGAACCGTATCCAGTAGCGAGGGCGTTGCCTTCCCGGTACGGACGGTGTTGAACTCGCGTCGCACGGCGTCGAGCGCCAACTGCATCTGCTCTTCGGCTTCCTTCAACGTAGACACGGTCTCACCCTCGTTGTGCGTTCGTTCTCGGTCAGGACACCAGTGTGCCGATGCGCTGGCCCCGTACCGCCCGGGCCACGGACCCGGGGTCGTCCAAGTCCAACACAATGATGGGCAAACCGTTGTCCTTGCAAAGCGACACCGCCGGGGCATCCATCACTCCCAGCTCGCGGGCGACCACCTCCTGAAATGAGATCGCCGGGATGAACTCAGCCTCGGGATCCGTCTCCGGATCCGCGCTGAAGACCCCACGTACCTTGGTGGCCTTGATGACCACGTCTGCATCCATCTCGATGGCCCGCAGGACCGCCGCGGTATCGGTTGAAAAGTACGGGTTCCCGGTCCCTCCAGCGAAAATCACGATCCGTCGCTTCTCCAGATGGCGGAGCGCCCTACGCCGAATATAGGGCTCAGCGAGCTGATCCATCCGGATCGCGGTCATGACGCGCGTATCCGTACCTTTCCGCTCCAGCAGATCCTGAAGAGCCAGGGCATTGATGATGGTGGCGAGCATGCCCATGTAGTCGGCCGAGACCCGGTCCATCCCCCGCTGGGATGCCTGGGACCCCCGCACGATGTTGCCCCCCCCGATCACCAGCGACAGCGCCACCCCCATCTCGTGGAGCGCCACCACCTCCTCGGTGATCCGGTCCACCACGGGTGGGTCGATCCCAAATCCCTTGTCTCCAGCGAGCGCCTCACCGGAGAGCTTGAGTAGGACGCGGCTGTACTTGAGCTCGTCAGCCATGGACGGTCAGCCCTCGCCCACTTTCAGGCGAGCGAACCGCGCGACTTCGATCTTCTCACCGATCTTCGCGGCCACATCGGTGATGAGCTGATCGATGGTCTTGTCGGTGTCCTTCACGAAGGGCTGATTTAGCAACGCATTTTCCTCAAAGAACTTGCGCAGCTTTCCTTCAACGATTTTCTCCTGCACCTGGGGTGGCTTACCCTGCTCCTTCACCTGTTCCATGTAGACCTGCCGCTCCCGCTCGATCACGTCGGCCGGGATGTCCTCGGCACTCACGGCCACCGGGGCCGAGGCCGCGATGTGCGTGGCCAGGTCGCGCGCCAGCGCTTTGAAGTCATCGGTATTCGCCACGAAGTCTGTCTCGCAGTTCACCTCGACGATCACTGCGGTCCGGTTATCGAAGTGAATGTACGACCCGATCGTCCCCTCGTTCGTGGACTTGTCGGCACGCTTGGCGGCCTTGGCAGCGCCCTTGGCGCGGAGCAGGTCGATGGCGGCTTCCAGGTCGCCTTCCGTCTCGGTGAGCGCCCGCTTGCATTCCATCATCCCCGCTCCGGTCCGATCCCGGAGAGCCTTCACGTCTTTGGCGGAGATTTGCATCGTTCTTTTCGTTCCAGTGTTGTGGGGTCGTCAGGTATCTCAAGCCACTCAAAGCGAAAGGCGGTGGCCTCTCCATCCGGGGGCCGCCGCCTGTCGCTGACACTCTTCATGGACCTGCGAGACCGCGGGTGGACTTACTCCGAAGCGTTCGCAGGCGGCTTCGGGTCACTCGCGGCGGCGGTGCTTGCGGGCACCTCCTGCGGCGCTGGGGTCTCGGTCTCCTCCGGCGCGGGAGCTTCCTCGGCCTTCTTCGCCGTAGTCTTCTTGGCTGCAGCCTTCTTCGTAGTGGCCTTCTTCGCCGTGGCCTTCTTGGCAGTCGCCTTCTTCGCGGTGGCAGCCTTCTCCGCAGTTGCCGCTTCCTCGTCGCCCTTGAGGTGCTGTGCGATCACGTCGGGACGGGGCCGCCGACGCCGTACCTTCTTGCGCCGCGGACGCTTCTCGACGTCCGTCGTCTCACCGGTCTCGGTCGAGTAGGTCGTGGTCTCGAATTCGTCCGCCCTCCGGTCATCCTCGGGCACTTCGCGACGGGTCGCCTCGATGCTGTCGGCAATCGCCTTCGCAATCAGGCTCACGGAGCGGATGGCATCGTCATTCCCAGGGATCGGGAAGTCGATCATGTCCGGATCCGAGTTGGTATCGGCGATGGCGATGACGGGGATGCCCAACCGGGCCGCTTCCCGCACGGCGATAAGCTCACGCTTGGCGTCCACCACGAAGATCGCACCGGGAACACGTCCCATCTCCTTCACGCCCGACAGATACTTGTCGAGCTTCAGGCGCTCGCGATCCAGGAGGAGACGTTCCTTCTTGGTGTAGAACTCGTAACGGTTCTCTTCCTGCCCACGCTCCAACTCACGAAGCCGGCGAATCTGCTTTCGCATGGTTTGGAAGTTGGTGAGCATGCCGCCCAACCAGCGCTCGGTGACCCAAAACGACCCCGAACGCGCGGCTTCCGTCTCCACGATTCCGCGCAACTGCATCTTGGTACAGACGAAGAGGACCTTCTCCCCTTTCAGCGTGACCTGGCGCACCGCCTCCTGAGCGGCCTGTAGGCGATCCAGGGTCTTCCGGAGGTCGATGATGTGGATCCCATGCCGCTCCGTGAAGATGAAGGGGCGCATCTTGGGATTCCAACGACGCGTCTGGTGCCCGAAGTGGACACCAGCCTCGAGCATCTCATTCAATCCGATTTGCTGCATCTCGACCAAGTCGACCTTTCGCGACTAGCGCTTGCTGAACTGGAACCGTTTGCGGGCCTTTGGACGCCCGGGCTTCTTGCGCTCCACCGCACGCGGGTCACGGGTCAGCAGCCCGCGAGTCCGGAGGGTGGGACGATGCTCCTCATCCGCAACGACCAGCGCACGCGCCAGTCCCATGCGTACCGCGTCGGCTTGCCCGGTCAGGCCGCCGCCGCGCACCCGCACTCGTACATCGAACTGACCGGAGGTCTCGGTGGCGTCGAACGGTTCAGAGGCTCGCTTCTGGTGGGTGCCCCGCGGGAAGTACTCCTCCAGCGATCGACCGTTGACCCACCACTGCCCCGATCCGGGCTTCAGGAGGACACGTGCCGTCGCCGTTTTGCGTCGACCGACGGTCTGGATCAGATCTGCGTTTGCTGCCATGCCCGACTCAGCTGCCCCGGATTTGGAGTTTCAGAGGTTGGGGATCCTGCCCCTGATGCGGATGCTCGCTATTCGCGTAGACCCTCAGCTTCTTCCGCATGGCCCGCCCCAAAGCGTTCTTGGGCAGCATCCCTTTCACTGCGAGCTCGATCACGCGCTCGGGGTGCCGTTCCAGCATGGTCTTGAACGGAATGTGCTTCTCGTGGCCCATGTAGCCGGAGTGCCTGAAGTAGGTCTTGGACTGGGCCTTGTTTCCGGTAAGCCGGACCTGGGCGGCGTTGATGACCACCACGTTGTCGCCGGTGTCCAGGAAGGGCGTATACTGAGGCTTGTGCTTCCCGCGCAGGACTCGGGCGACCTCGGTCGCCAGCCTCCCAAGCGGTTTGTCGGCGGCATCGACCAGCCACCAACTCCTCTGAATGTCACCCTGTTTGGGCGTATACGTCTTCATTGCGGCGCGGGAAAGGGCTCAGATGATATAGCATTTTAAGCTAGTTCAGCCCCAAATAGGTGTCAACGGTAAACCGCACCAGGAAAGCGGTGCCTTCCGACCTATTCCACCCGCGCACCAATCCGGTCCCACCGCACCCCCTCAGGCCACCCGTCCCGGGCCATCGAGCGACTGTAGTAGACCCGCCAGGGGCTGCCCAAAAGAGAGGACCGAGGCACGAAGCCCCAGTACCGGGAGTCCTCCGAGTTGTCCCGGTTGTCCCCCATGACGAACAGGTGATCCTGGGGAACCCGGAGCGGGCCCCAGTTGTCGCGGGTCGGTCTGTACTGACCGCGGGGAGGGAGCGCCAAGTAGGGGGTCTGCCACTGCATGTCCGGGTGGACGGCATCCCGGTCGGGATCGGTCAGCCGCACATACGGCTCCTCCAGGGCGACACCGTTGCGGAACAGGACCTTGTTTCTCATCTCGATGACATCGCCGGCGGTGGCCACCATGCGCTTCACGTAGTTCTTGTTGGGCTCGTGCGGTGCCGCGAACACCACGACCTCACCGACGCGCGGCTCCCGGATGGGCGGGAGCCGCATCTCGGTGCCGGGGACCTCCGAGCCATACAGGAGCTTGTTGACCAGCAGGAAATCTCCCACCAGGAGCGTCCCCTCCATGGAGGACGTCGGAATCGAAAAGGCGTCGATGACGAACAGGCGGGTGCTCAGGAGCACCACGAACACGAGCGCGGCCGTTTTCAGCCACTCCACGAAGACGCCACCCCAGCCCCACCGCCCTCCCCCCTTCCGCTTCGACCTCGACTCCAAATCCGACCTCCCACCTTCCCCGACTTCCCGACCCCAAATCCGCGTCGTGGCGTCTCTACAGACCCCCGACCACCCCACCGCTCAGTAGTTGTCGATCTGGGCCCGCTGCAGACGCCCGGAGTAGTCCACGTAGCACACCTTGGTCTCGGAGTAGAAGTCATAGACCTCCCACCCCCCTTCGCGGTGACCGTTGCCCGTTTGCTTTACACCGCCGAACGGAAGATGAGCCTCCGCACCGATGGTGGGCGCGTTGACGTAGGTGATGCCATTGTCCAGCTCATTCAGGGCCCGGAACGCGGTCCTCACATCGGTGGTGTATACCGAGCTGGAAAGACCGTAGGTCACCTCGTTGTTGACCCGGATCGCCTCGTCGAAATCCGAGAACGTCAACACGCTCAGGAGCGGGCCAAACACCTCCTCGGTGGCCAACCGACTGCCCGCCTTCACGCCAGAGGCGATGGTGGGACTGAAGAAGTATCCCTCCCCGAGCCCGGGCAGCGTGGGGGGAGCCCCACCCAGCACCAGCTCCGCCTCGGTCGACGCGACCCCCACGTACTCCTCCACCTTGCGCACGGCAGCCTCGTTGATGAGCGGCCCCACGTCCACGTCGTCTTCCAGCCCGTCGCCCAAACGAAGCTCACCCGCACGGGAGACGAGCAGGTCCATGAACTCGCGCTCGATGGCCTCGTGCAGCATGAGCCTGGATGTGGCCGTGCACCGCTGACCGGTGGTGCCGAAGGCCCCCCAGAGCACACCGTCCAACGCCAGGTCGAGGTCGGCGTCGGCCATGACGATCTGGGCGTTCTTGCCGCCCATCTCCAGCGAGAGGCGCTTATGCATGCGTCCGCACACTTCGCCGATGCGCCGGCCCGTCTGGGTGGAGCCCGTAAACGAAATCACGGGCACATCGGGATGCTGCACGATGGCCTCGCCAACCTCTTCTCCGAACCCGTGCACCAACTGGATCACTTCCGCGGGGAGTCCCGCTTCCAGCAGGATCTCTACGAACAACGCGCCGGTGTGAGGCACGTCCTCCGCCGGCTTGAAGACCACGCTGTTCCCGCAGACAAGCGCCGGGAAGATCTTCCAGGTGGGAATCGCCATGGGGAAGTTGAACGGGGTGATCATCCCGCACACCCCGATGGGTCGGCGCACGCTCATCGCCCACTTGTCACGTAGCTCTGACGGTACGGTATGCCCGAACAGTCGCCTCCCTTCCGTAGCCGCGTAGTACGCCGTGTCGATCCCCTCCTGCACGTCTCCCCGTGTCTCGGCGAGCACCTTGCCCATTTCACGGGTCGCCGCCCGCGCCAGTTCCTCCTTGCGGGCGGTCATGATGTCGCCGGCGCGCCTCATCACGTCTCCACGCTCGGGTGCGGGCGTGCTGCGCCAGATCTCGAAACCGCGCTGGGCTGAAGCCACGGCCCGGTCCACGTCGGCGGCTCCCGAACGGGGAAACCGTCCTATGAGGTCGGACGTCCTCGCGGGGTTGCGGTTCTCGAAGTGGGTGCCGGTCGAAGGATCGACCCACGATCCGGCAATGAAGTTCTGGAAGTCTTTGGGCATGAGCTGCGGGGTGGTGACGCGGGAATCGGTGACAGCGTCGAGAACTTCGTGGCACCGATGGGCCCCCACAAGCCGTGACGGGGTGGGCCATACGGCCAGGTGTGGTGGCGCGCCCCTCCCTGGCAGGCTTCCTGCTCGGATCGCCATGGCGCGAAGGGACCGCTCGAATCAGCCCAGAGGACATGGAAAGCAGAGCCGTTTGGACCAGCCGTATCCTAGGAGCCGCCGTGTTCCTGCTGGCCCTGCTTCTGGGGGGCCGGGCGGTGCTGGACGCGCTCCCCAACGAAGCTGCCTCCCTCACGCCCGTCTGTGAAGGCGTCGACTGCACGATTCCCGAGGCTGGTGCTCCCGATCCCACGGTGACCGTGCTGGCTCGGAGCAAGGTCTGCTCCGGGGCAGGATACCTCTGCGCAGACCCGGCCGACCCGGACTCGTTTCGTATCCTGCGTTGGCCAGACCCCGATCGGGTGCTGGTGGTCCTGGTTCCGCTTCCGGACGAGGCCTCCGCCCACGCCACCCAACTTCAACGGGCAGCCACTCGCGGGGTGCTCCGTTGGGACGGCTCCCCGATGCGCATCCGGGTCACCCACCGGGCCAACCCCGGGGAGAAAGTCGATATCGAGATGCGGTGGACGCCCCAGCTCGAAGGCTATCGGCTAGGGCTGACCAGGTACGAGTGGCGACACCGAGGGAGCGCCACCACGTTTCGGATCAAGGACTTGGCCCTCGTCACCCGTCAGCCCTACAGCCCGGGGACGCCCCTGGAACCCGAGGTAGCAGAGTTGGCGGCCGCGCACGAAATGGGACATGCCCTCGGGTTGGGGCACAGCGACGACACCCAGGACGTCATGTATCCCGAGAATACGGCGATGCGGCTGACCACTCGGGACTACGCCACGGTGGAGGCGCTCTACCGACTCCCCAACGGCGCACTGGTACGCTGAGTCGGCGCAACGCCGGGGTCGCTACTCCAGGGTTTCGCGGCTGAGGTCGTAGCGCTCGATCTTCTTGTAGAGATTTGAGCGCGGCATTTCGATCATTCTCGCGGTCTCCGACACATTCCAATCGTGCTCCCGCAGTTTGTGCAGAATATACGCACGTTCAGCGGCATCCTTGAACGATCCGAACGTCGGGGACTGAAGTAGTTCCCCGCCGAGTCCACCCGCGGACTCGCGTCCCTGCACCAGACGCCGCACGTCGTCGACGCCCACTTCGTCGTTGGGGGCGAGAATCATCATGCGCTCCACGGTGTTGCGGAGTTCGCGAACGTTGCCAGGCCAATCGAGCTCCGAAAGGCGGGCCAATGCCTCTTCACTGAACGTATGTGCCTTCGCCCGACCCGAAGCCTCCATGGCCTCGGCAAAGTGGCGTACCAGCATCGGGACATCGTCCCGTCGTTCGCGCAGGGGCGGCACCTGGATGGGCACCACGTTCAGCCGATAGAACAGGTCCTCGCGAAACCGGCCCTCACTGATCTCCTCTTCCAGGTTCTTGTTGGTCGCGGCGATGACGCGCACATCGACGGGCATCGCTTTTGCGCCGCCCACTCGGGTGATCACGCGCTCGGCCAACGCCCGCAGCACTTTGGCCTGGGCCGCCGGCGCCATATCCCCGATCTCATCGAGGAAGAGGCTGCCTCCGTTGGCCTGCTCGAACTTGCCTGCCCGATCCTGGGTCGCCCCGGTGAACGACCCCTTCATGTGACCGAACAGCTCCGACTCGATGAGCTCGGACGGAATGGCCGCGCAGTTGACCTCCACGAACGGTCCTGTGGATCGGGCCGAGAGTCGGTGGACGGCCCGGGCCACCAGCTCCTTTCCCGTACCGTTCTCTCCGCTGATCAACACGTCGGCGTCGGTGGGGCCCACCTTTTCGATCACCTGTAGCACCTGGCGGAGCGCGAACGACGCCCCGACGAGCTCATGCCGACTCTCCACCTCGCTTTGAAGACGTTCGATGGAGGCGGCAAGTCCGCGGTGATCCAGCCCATTTCGCAACGTCACCAGCAACCGGTTCGTGTCGAGGGGCTTTTCCAAGAAGTCGAAGGCGCCGTGGCGGGTGGCCTCGATGGCGGTATCGATGGTCCCGTGTCCACTGATCATGATGAACACGCCGTTCGGGTCGTCTTCCCGCAGCTTACGCAGTAGCTCCAGCCCGTCCATGCCGGGCATCTTCACATCGAGGAAGCAAACGTCCGGGCGGACATCGGGGTACATCCCCAGCGCTTCCTTACCGGAGGCCGCAGTGCTGACCTCATGGCCTTCGTACTCGAAGACTTGCCCCAAGGCGCTGCGGATGGAGGTCTCGTCATCGACGATCAGCAGGCGCGCCATGGATCAGTCCCCCGCCCCACCGACAACCACCAACCGATCACCCTCGACATAAGCCGAGCGCAGACCGCTCGGGAGTTGCACGTAGACCGCCTGTTCGGGAAGCCCCGGCGGACGATCGGAGTCCAAAGCGGCAATGAGCCGGGGGGTGGTGTTTCTGGGGAGCGGGAATCCCTGCACGCGGACCCGTTCCACGAGGAAAGCCGAACCTCGGCCATCGAAGGGCACCAGCGTCCCGGCGGCACTCACGTCCACCGTGTCGGGAAGCGCTTCCGTCGCGGGCCCGAGGTCGGGGAGGTCGGTCACTTCAGCCACGACCATGCGCCCTCGCAGTTCCACCCGTCCGTCCTGCAGCACCACCCGCGGCTCGACGATGGCGCTGGGTAGGCGACCCTCGATCTGATAGCGCAGCAGGCTGGTGAGCTCGTTGCCGTCGAACGAGACTTCGCCTGCGTCTCCGCTGCGCCTCAGGGCTTCCGCACGCTCCACCGCCCGATCCGCAATCTCCGCGGTGGGCATCGGGGCGTCGGGGCCGTCCATCTGGTCGGCCCGCTCAATCCCGACCATCCGCTCCAGAGATGGGAACACTCGATCACCCCACCTCCAACCGCCATACGCCGTCAACACCAGCAGGGCTCCGGTGAAGAGGGTGCCAATCAGCTTCTTGATGGATCTGAACACGGTGCTCGTCTCCGGAGGTACCGAGGGATGCTACAGGGAAGCCCCGCCCACGCCGATCCTCTTACCTGAGAAACGAACGAGGGGTTCGTCAGTCCAACGACGCCAGACTGCTCTTGTGCCGAGTCTCGTAGCGGACCGAGCCCTTGGAGGTAAGGCTCCGCATGAGGTCCAGAGAGCGCACCCGGAAGGGCGCGGGCGCCTTGTCGAAGGTCACCATCTCGTCGAAGCCTCGGAAGGCCCCGGCGCCCTCGTCGTCGGCGCGGGCCACCGTGACATGGGGCTGGAAGGCCCGGGTCTCCCGGGCGTACCCAAGTTCGTTCAGCCCCCACTCGAGGTCCTGTTTGAGACAGCGCAACGCGGGGGACGGGTCCACGCCCACCCACAGGGTCCGGGGTTTTCGGACCGTGGGAAACGCTCCGAAGCCGCCCCAGTCGAGCATGAACTCCTTGTTGCCCGCCGCGACCTTGTCCAGACGGTCGGCCAGTTCAGGTACCCGCTCCTGATCCACCGACCCCAGGAACTTCAGCGTCAGGTGAAACGTCTCGAGATCGAGCCAGCGGAAGGGAAAAGGCTTGGCTCGCAAGGCCTTGGTCGCCGAATGGATTCGCCGCTGGTCGGTCTTCGTAAAGTTGATGGCGACAAAGAGGCGCATCGGCAACGAGCTGGGCTGAATCCGTCAGGAATAGCGGGCCCTCGCCCCGACGCCCGGGGATGTCGGTGGGGCCGCCTCCGAGTTCGGGCGCAAGGTAGGAAGTCCCGACAAAGAAGCAAGGGAGCTGACCTGCGTCACCTCCGGAACTGGATGGCTTCAGCCAGGTGGTGCCTGAGCACGGGCTCCGCCCCATCGAGATCCGCGATGGTGCGCGCGACCCGGAGGACCCGGTGGTACCCGCGGGCCGAGAACCCCAACCGTTCACCGGCCTCCACCAGCATGTGTCTCCCACGGTCGTCCAGGCGAGCGAACACCGACAGCTGCTTGGGCCCCATCTGGGCGTTCACCCTCACACCGTTGGCGCCGAAGCGAGCCTTTTGGACCCCCCGGGCGTCCAGCACCGCGGTGCCGATGCCCAGCAGATCGGCGGACTCCCTGGCGCTGGACAGCTCGGCGAAGTCCACCTCGGGCACCCAGACGTGGAGGTCGATGCGGTCGAGGAGGGGGCCTGAGACGCGCCCGCGATACCTGCGGACGGCCTCCTCCGAGCAAATACAGCGGCCCACCCGGCTCCCGTGGAACCCGCAGGGGCAGGGGTTCATTGCGGCCACCATCTGCACTCGCGCCGGGAAACGCACCGACGCCTGGGCGCGCCGAATCAGCACGGACCCCTCTTCCAGAGGTTGTCGGAGGCCCTCGACGGCCGCGCGATTGAACTCGGGCAGCTCGTCGAGGAAGAGGACCCCGCGGTGGGCCAAGCTCACCTCTCCGGGGCGGGGTGGACGCCCACCCCCGATCAGGCCCGCCCCGCTGATCGAATGATGGGGCGCCCGGAACGGTCGGCGGGTCAGGAGGCCGGACCCAGCCGGGAGCAGTCCGGCGACGGAGTGTACCCCGGTGGCCTCGATGGCCTCCTCCTGATCGAGCCTGGGGAGCAGCTCGGGGAGCGCCTTGGCGAGCATGGTCTTCCCTGCCCCGGGCGGACCGAGCATGAGCAGGTTGTGCCCGCCCGCTGCGGCGATGGTGAGGGCACGCTTAGCCTGGGCCTGCCCGCGGATCTCGGCGAGTACGCCAAAGCGCTCCTCGGCAAAGTCAGGAGGTGGGGGCGCGGAGGGCCGCGCCCCCCTGTGTCCGTTCAGGTAGGCGAGCAGGTCTTCGAGGTGCTCGAAGCCGTACACGTCGATCCCGGAGATGGCCGCCGCCTCGCCGGCGTTGGCGGACGGCACGATGAGGCGGCGGCGAGCGTGTCGCCGCGTGGCCATGGCGATGGCCAGCGCACCGCGAACGGACCTCACCGACCCGTCGAGACCCAACTCCCCGATGAATACACAGCCGGCGGTCTTCGCCTCGGTGAGCAGGCCCGCGGCAACCAGGAGCCCAAGCGCGATGGGAAGGTCGAACGCACTGCCCTCCTTCGGGAGATCGGCGGGTGCCAGGTTGACCACGATCCGGCGGGGCGGAACCTGAAACCCCACGCGGTGCAGGGCGGCGGTGACCCGATCACGTCCCTCGCGCACGGCACCGTGGGGGAGCCCCACGACCTGGAAGCAGGGGAGCCCCTTGGACACATCCACCTCGACCTGCACCGGCCGGGCTTCCACGCCAACCACTGCAGCGGAATCGATTTGAGCAAGCACGCCCGAAGCTCACGGGGAGCTTCGGGCGGCTACAGGGAAGAATGCGCCTGTGCTTCGACGGCTAGTGCCTGCGTCGTCGCCGGCGGTCCCGTTCGTAGTCGCGGTAGTCGTCGTCGTAGTGGTCGCGTCCCCCGATCCCGATCGACACGCCGACCTTCATGGTCACCAGGTTCGCCTCACTCAGCACCGGGAAGACCGTGATCGATCCGTCGGCGTTGTCCTGAATGTCGCCCTCGGTGAGATACTCGGCCACGCCGTTCTCGTGGTAGACCGCTCCGACGTCGAGATACACGGGCGTACGCCCCCGCGAGACTCGGAATTGCAGCCCGGCGCGGCTCTTCCAACCCCAGACCAGGTCATCGAAATTGGTCGTGTTCAGGAACGACTCGTGGTCGTAGTCGTCCACACCGTCCAGCGACGACGATGTCTCGAAGTACGAGAGGCCTCGTGATAGCCCGACGTAGGGTCGCACCGGACCCACGTTGACGCCCACCTCCGCCCCGAAGTCGGCGTGCGCGATCTGGTTCGTGGTCGTGAGATCAGCCAGGATGCGGCAGCCTACGCGGTCGCTCACACAGACCTCGTGACTCTCGTGACCGTACACGAGGAACCCTCCATCGAGTCGCAACCGCAGTATGCCGGCCGGATCCACCGCGAAGGCCACCCCTCCACCCAGCCCCACACCGTCGTCGACGAAGTCTGCGAACTCCCCGACCGGATCGGCCACCAGCAGACCCAGGTCCAGGAACACCCGAGGTTGGCTGTAGGAATCGAAGTAGTCACCCCTGCGGTGACGCTGACCCTCTAGGGGAGCGACCGATACGCCGACCAACAGCACGGCGAGTACCCCTCCCAACCCAACAACCCAATGCCGCTTCATCACTCTGCTCCTTGCGAGACCTGCATGGTTTTAGAGGGGAGAGAGGGCAACCGGCGTGCCGATGCGACCCAACGGGTCCAGGACCAGGGAAGCCCAGCAAACGCACCAACCCTGGCCCTTCGACACCCGACGGTACGGATCGCATCGCGTCCTCCAGCGCGAACACACCGACCTCGAAACGTCCCCTCGGTGGGACGATCGGGCCGCTGGCGCTTCGACGCTGTCCGGCCAGGCAGGGGCACGCTACTTTGCCGGCGCTTTTGGCTCCAAGGGGGAGTCTCGAGCGCGGATCATGGAGCAGAAGGACTCGAGGAAGTCGTCGATGAAGATTGGAGTGGTGAAGGAGGTCCATGAGGGTGAGCGTCGCGTCGCGACCACACCGGAGGTGGTCGAACGGCTGATGAAACTCGGCTACTCGGTGCTGGTGGAACGGGGCGCCGGCACGTCCGCATCGTACGAAGACGAAACTTACGTCGAGGCAGGGGCGGAGCTGGCGGACGCCCGACAGGTATGGGACGCGAGTGACGTCATCCTCAAGGTCAGAGCCCCCGAGGACCATCCCACCCTGGGAACGCATGAGCTGGAGCTGACCAGAGAAGGCCAGACCCTGATTGGGTTCCTGGGAGCGGCTCAGAACCCCGACATGCTCGAGCGATTCGCCGACAGGAAGGTGAACGCGCTCGCCATGGAGTGCGTGCCGCGGATCTCGCGAGCGCAGAAGATGGACGCCCTCAGCTCCATGGCAAACATCGCCGGGTACCGCGCAGTCGTGGAGGCCGCTCAGCACTTCGGCCGCTTCTTCACCGGGCAGATCACTGCCGCCGGTCGGGTCCCCCCCGCCAAGGTACTCGTCATCGGAGCGGGGGTCGCCGGCCTATCCGCAATCGGGGCAGCACGAGCGATGGGAGCCATTGTTCGAGCGTTCGACACCCGTCCCGAGGTCAAGGATCAGGTGGAGAGCCTGGACGCGGAGTTCCTGGATCTGGACTTCGAGGAGGAGGGATCGGGAGCGGGCGGATATGCCAAGGTGATGAGCCCGGCGTTCATCGAAGCCGAGATGGCGTTGTTCGCGGAGCAAGCCAAAGAGGTCGACATCATCATTACTACCGCGCTCATCCCAGGGAAGCGCGCACCCGAGTTGATCACCGAGGATATGGTGAAGTCGATGAAGACCGGCTCGGTCATCGTCGATCTGGCAGCGGAACAGGGAGGCAACTGCCGACTTTCCCGCCCCAACGAAGTCATCGAGGCCCACGGGGTCACCATCATCGGCTACACGGACCTGCCCAGTCGCCTTGCGGCGCAGTCCAGCCAACTCTACGCCACCAACCTGCGCCATCTCATCACGGACATGACGCCGGAAAAGGACGGCAACCTTGTGATCGACTTCGAGGACGAAGTCGTGCGTGGCGCCACAGTCACTCGCGGCGGCGAAGTCACGTGGCCACCTCCGGCGCCTAAGCTCTCGGCGGCACCCGCCGCTGCCGTGGCAGCTCACGAACCCACGGTGCCCGCGGAGGTGCCGGCTGCGCCTCGTAGCGCCATGGGCCCGATCGTGGCCGGGACGCTCGGCCTCCTGGCCATCCTGGGAATCGGCGCGGTGGCTCCCGCGTCTTTCATGACGCACTTCACGGTGTTCGTACTCGCCTGCTTTGTGGGCTACATGGTCATTTGGAACGTGAAGCCGGCGCTACACACGCCGCTGATGAGTGTCACCAACGCCATTAGCAGCATCATCATCATCGGCGCCCTGTTACAGATCAGTTCGGACAACCCGACCATCGTCGCGCTGGCAGTGATCACGGTCTTCTTGACCAGTATCAACATCTTCGGTGGCTTCGCGGTCACGCATCGTATGCTCGACATGTTCAGGAAATAGGAGCGGCTTGATGAGCGCAGGTGTTCTATCGGCCGCCTATATCGCGGCGACCATCCTCTTCGTCCTCTCGTTGGGAGGGCTCAGCAACCAGGAGTCCGCGCGTCGCGGCAACCTGATGGGCGTGCTGGGGATGGCGATCGCGCTGATTGCCACGCTGGTCGGCACGGTCACCGGCAACTACGGGATCCTGTTCGGGGCGCTGGTGGTGGGTGGCATCATTGGGCTCGTGTTGGCCCGCCAGGTACGCATGACCCAGATGCCGGAACTGGTGGCCATCCTTCACTCACTGGTGGGGTTGGCTGCCGTCCTGGTGGGTTTCGCGAGCGCCCGGGACCCCGAACAGCACTTCGTCGGGGCGGAACTGACGGTTCACAACATCGAGATCTTCTTGGGCATCTTGATTGGTGCCGTGACGTTCTCGGGGAGCGTGATCGCGTTCGGCAAGCTCAGCGGCAAGATGAGTGGCAAGCCACTTCTGCTCCCCGCACGCCATTGGCTCAACCTGGCGCTGGTACTGGTATCGATTTGGCTCGGCGTGGTGTTCGTGCGCGGGGAGACGGTGATGGGTGTGTCACCCCTGATCGTCATGACCCTGCTGGCGCTGCTGCTCGGCGTCCACATGGTCATGGCCATCGGAGGCGCCGACATGCCGGTGGTGGTGTCTATGCTCAACAGCTATTCGGGCTGGGCCGCCTCCGCCACAGGGTTCATGCTCGGCAACGACCTGCTCATCGTGACGGGCGCATTGGTCGGAAGCAGCGGAGCCATCCTGAGTCACATCATGTGCAAGGCGATGAACCGACACTTCATCTCAGTGATCGCCGGAGGCTTCGGAACCAGTGAGGGAACGACGGCTCCCGCGGGAGCGGGTGCCGACCAGGGAGACGTAACAGCCGTCGAGCCAGAAGATGTTGCGGGTATGCTGGCGGATGCGAAAGGGGTTATGATCATTCCGGGTTACGGGATGGCCGTGGCACAAGCGCAGCATACGGTCAACGAAATCACCAAGATGCTCCGGGATCGGGGCATCGACGTCCGCTTCGGCATCCACCCGGTAGCCGGCCGCATGCCCGGTCACATGAACGTGCTGCTGGCTGAAGCGCGCGTACCCTACGACGTCGTGTTCGAGATGGAAGAGATCAACGAAGACTTCCCAGACATCGACGTTTCCATTGTGATCGGGGCCAACGACATCGTGAACCCGTCCGCGCAGGACGAGCCGGACAGCCCCATCGCTGGCATGCCCGTTCTAGAGGTTTGGAAGGGCGGCACTACCGTGGTACTGAAGCGATCGATGGCGACCGGGTACGCCGGGGTGCAGAACCCGCTGTTCTTCAAGGAGAACACCCGCATGCTATTCGGGGACGCCAAGGCGTCCCTGGACTCGGTGCTCGCCGCGTTGCGCTGAGCGAGGGGAGCCTACTGGGCGAGTAGCGCCAGGAGTCTGAGACTCTCCTTCCGGATCGAGTCCAACTGATCCCGAACCTCGTCCAGCTGCTCGGCGGTGAGGCTCTTGGGCGCACCTGATCCCTTGAACAGGGCAAAGAAGAGGGCGTCGGTGTGACCCACGTTGGCGAAGGTCACCCCTCGGTCGATCACCCGGTTGAGCCGAAGAATCTCCCGCATCAGCATGGGCGTTCCTCGCACCGAAGGCGGCGTGGCGAACATCAACCGGATGGTTGCCTCCCGAATCACCTGGAACTCGTCGATGATCTCGCCCGAGGCCAATCCCCTCATCGCACCCACCGATCCGTACAGCTCGGCACACTGGCGCCACAGGGGCTCGAACTGGGCCCGGTAGGGTCCCAGGCACGCGGGGAGGAGGACCATGAACTCCTCGTAGAACTCTCCCAACAACGCCTTGGGCTCGGGGTCGAGCCCCTCGGCCCTGCTGTCCACGGCCACAAGCCAACGCTCAGCCAGAACGGCGGCGTGATCGGCCAACCAACCTCCCAGATCGCTCCGATCCAGGCCGGTGGGGCCGTGCGGCTCCCGCTCTAACGTGGGGGTCCTCTCATGAGCCCTGGGGCCCTTGGGGCGAGTTCGTCGGGTCACATATCAACCTGGCTGTTCCTGCCCTCCTTGGCCAGTGTCGCTGCTGGGTCCGACCCGTCTGAGTGAGACGGTCATGGTGGTGCCAACCCCCACCTCGCTCTGCGCCGAAACCGTACCCCCCCACGATTCCACCAACCGGCGTACGATGGCGAGCCCCAGGCCCGTCCCCTTGGAGCGTGTGGAGAAGTGTGGCTCGAAGATCCGCGCCAGGTCCGCGGGCGGAATCCCACGACCGTCGTCCACAACCCGCAGCTCTGCCCCATCGCCTCCGCCGGTGGCCTCGATCCGCACCAGGCCCCGCTCGGCAACTGCGTCCCGTGCGTTCTCCAGAAGGTTGAGCAGCACCTCCTTGAGCTCCGAGCCCCGGCACCAAACCTCGAGACCGGGACCGACCGAGGACCTGAACTGGATTCCGCGGTCCGTGGTCTCATACAACGCGAGCACTTCTCCGACCAGTGACGCCAGATCGACGGGCTCCAAGGGATCGGAACGGGCCTCTTCGTCGGGCGCGGACAGTCGCGAAAAGCTCCCCGCGATCTGGGCCAGCCGATCGATCTCGCCGAGGATCGCCCCAACGTTACGATCGAGCACTGTACCGTAGTCCTCCACCTCGTCGTCCCAGGCCCGCTGGATATGCTGCACACTCAGCTTGATCGGGGTGAGCGGGTTCTTCACTTCGTGAGCGATCTGCCGCGCCATCTCGCCCCACGCGAGTACGCGCTCCGCGCGCATTTCGTCCGTAACGTCGGCGAGCGCGAATACTGCGCCCCCCAGCGGTTCGGCGCGTGAGATGCGGCGACCGCGGGCCCGAACCCGTCGCTCGCCAAAGTTGAATTCGGTGGTGCCTTCAGGGAGGCCATCTGCAAAGAAGCGGGACACCCACTCTCCGAATCCGACCACCCGGTCTCCACCCGTTTCGGGGAGGGACTCTCCGGGGACGAGGTCCGTTTCGAGGATGGCTTCCGCGCGCGGGTTCACGAGGACCACCTTGCGGTCCGGATCCAGGGCGATGACCCCGGTGGCTGCCTCCTCGACGATGGCCTGCGTGCGCCGGGTGGTGCGTTCCAGCGCGCTGCGAGCCGTGCCTAGCCCGCTCACCATCTCGTTGAACGCCTCGAAGACAGAACCGAATTCGTCTCGACGGTCGTCGGGGAGCCGCGTGTCGAGGTCTCCGGACCCCACACGACCGGAAGCGCCCTGTAGGGTCTCCAGCGGACTGGTTAGGGTCCTTCCCACCCAAAGCGCCAAAGCCAGCGACAGGGCGCCCCCCAACAGGATGGTGAAGCCCAGCAGGTCCACCGTTTCCCTTCTCCGCACCGCATTGGCGCCGACCTGCAAGCTCGCGGGGCTGGCCAGCACCTGACCCGCGCCAACGCTCTGGTAGGCCATGACGAACTGCCAGCTTCCCAGAACTCCGGACGCAGAGGCTGTGACCGTGCGACCGCCCTCCAGAGCTTCGTGCACGCTCATCGGTAGCCACGCGGGATAGATGCCCAACTCGACCAGTTCGTGTACCGCGCCGCGGGCGAGGGCCCCATCCTCGTAGTAGATCAGGTCGGCGCCGATTTGCCGCGCCAACGGACCAAGTCGTTCCGGGGCGATAAAGGCCTCGGAAGCCTCCAGCGCCACCCGCGCGGCAAGTGCTTCGGCGGTCCGCTCCGCCGACCGCGCCAACGTCTGGAACATGAGCGTGGCGATCACGAGCGTGGACAGCAGGAAGAACCCGAGCAGCGCCATCGTGAGACGTCCCCGAAACGATTCGCGAAACCCTCCGTGCATCAGGGGTGACGCTCCCGATTCGGTGGGCCGCGCGGATCGCCCGATCAGGTAGAGGGCTCCCACCACGGCGGAGACGAGCGCGAACAGCAGGGACCCGCGCGCGACCAGCAACAGGGGGCCAGGTAGCGCAATCTGGTAGCGGGCCCGATACCACCCCTCCGGAAAGCGCGTATCCCGCTCTCCATTCAAGGCGTTCACTCCCGCCGACCACCGCACGCTGCCGTCCCCACCCCCTCCGGGTGTGTCAATGGGCACCAGGGAAAGCGGACTCGACGTCGCGCGCTCCACGGAGGAGAAGAGCGGACCCAACGGGGAGGTGTTGGAGACGTCCCTACGGGGAGGGACCGTGGCGCTCCCCACAAACCCGTCCCGCAGTGGGTAGGTCGCCAGGTAGAGCTGATCCGGTTCGTCGACTCGAATGACACTGGCGGTGCCCCTCGCCCGGACCCCGTCCAGATACGCAGGCTCCAAGCGGGGGGCCGCCTCCCCCACCCCGATAGGGAGTCTTTCCCGCTGCGCGTTGGCGGGCGTCCAGAGCGTGAGCCACAGGGGTACGCCGACCTCAGCCAACCCAGAACTCTCCCACGCTTCGTAGAGGAGCTCGATGGGGCGCGTGACCTCCAACTGGACGCGCAGTAGCTCCTCTCCTAGTCGGTCGAGGAGGAACTCAAGGTAGGGGTCGGCCTGAGACCCTAGCTGTTGGAGCTCTGCCGTGGTCACCTCCATCCGAGCTTGGGTCCGCTGACCCCAGGAGGCGGGCGCCACCGCCGAAATGGCCAGGAGGGCGGCGCCCGCGACTCGGTACCCGGCCTCCTGTCTACCCCGTCCCGAGCCCAAGGCCCAGGCCAGGCAGGCCGCAGGTACCGCCCAGATCCCGAGCAGCAAGGGTGGAATCGGTTCCCCCGCAAGCACCCGCCCGGACAGCCAAACCGCGAGAGCGCCGGCCGCCACCAGCGAGAGACCCACCCAAACCGGGCGGAAGGGTGCCTCCCCCCGAACCCGGCCCCAGCGGAGACAGGCCAACAGGAAAGCCGCGGCCGCCAGGGCCAACGCCATCGTGTATATGAGCCAGCCCGTTTCCGACGCGGCGAGGATAGAGACGGAGCTGCCGCTGCGGATCCAAGCGTACAGCGCAGGCAATCCGCACGCCACGGCCACGACGACCGGCAGCGGGCCCCACGTTCGGTTGGGAGACCTCCTCAACCCGAGGAGGACCAGGGCCGCTGCCCCCACCACCAGGATTCTGCCCAAGGAAAGCGGCAGCGGCCCCGGCAACAGAAAATCGGCAGGCGAGAACAGCGACAGAGGGCCCAGCAACGGCTCAAACGGCAGGAGCGCGGCCACGGTGGTTACTCCGATCGCCACTCCGGCAGCGCGGCGTCCGGGCGGCCGTGCCCGCAGCAAGAGCAGAAACGACAGCGCACCCAGCCCGAATACCCAGCGCGAGCCCACCGCCCGCAGTGCTCGGCGCCGATCGGCCTGGGACGGTCGCACGATCTGCATGCTGAACAGGGTCTCAGCCTCCCACTGGAAGTCCCAAACCCCTGGCCCCTGAACCCGCTCCACCTGGGAGATGCGGACCTCTTCGCCCGTGTCTCGCTGGAAACGAGCCACGAAGTCACGCCGATCGGAGGAGGCGAGTGCGGCGGGTAGATCCGATTGCAACAACACCGCACCCAGGACCACACCACCACCCGTCTCCCTGGGCCGAACGAAGTAGACATAGCCGAAGAGCGGACTCTCGGCGTAGGCATAGCCGTCCTGTCGGTCGCGCGCCGCCTCTGGGATCGGACCGAAATGTTCACCGGCCCACCCCTCGGGTCGGCCTTGGGCGTCGTAGAGCGCCAGCGCCGAGAGTCCGGCGCCTCGCCGAATGGCATCCAGCTCGTTCTCCAACGGCTGGGCTCGGGCAGCGCGTTCCACGCCGGCGTCGGCCGAGCTGATGAGGGCCTCCATCTGTTCCTTCAGGGCGACCCCCGCGCGCTCCTCCTGCTCCTGCCAGAATGCGGACCAGGTCTCGGAGGCCCGATCGAGACGCCCTTGGGTGACGGCCGCGACCACCAGCGCCACCAAGAGAGGGAGGAGGGCCAGCCGCGGGCGGACACCGAGTGGGCCTCTGCGGATGAGACCCAAGGCAAGTGCGAGCCCCACGATCCAGAGCCACGGAGCCACCGGCCAACGCAGCCACGCCGTTGTGGCCCCCAGAGCCACCCACCCGGCCCAGAAGATCACCGCGGCCCCCAAGCGGACCGCGGGATACGATGCTTCGTAAACGCTTTTTTTACAGAGACTTCCGATACGTCAGGGCCGGGAATACCGTCTCCCTGGAACCCCTGGCCCGAACCCCTCACATCGGTGCGGGTAGGAGGGGTCGGGTGTTCTGGTGGGGCCGGTGAGGGTCCCACCTCCCAGTCCTGTTCTGCGAGACCAACCAAATGCGATCTACTCTGGTAATGGGTGTGACGTTGTTGTCCGCCGGCCTCTGGTCGTCGGGCCTCTTCGCGCAGGAAGTTACCCTCGACGAGGGGACTTTCACCATTTACGAGGGGTCGAGCGAAGTTGGCACCGAGACCTTCTCCATCCGGGAGTCGGGGGCGGGAGCCGAGCTCCGCTTGGTGGCAGGTGCCCGTATTCACATCGTCGGGGGGTCCTCGCCGAGGGATATGCAGACCACGCTCGAGATGAGAGGAGCGGATCGACGCCTGGCCCTCTACGCCGTGAAGTTGGGAGGGGCCTCTCCGCAGGATGTCCGGTATTCCGAGGATGGCCCGTCCCGGCTGAGCATGGTTCGGCGCACGGAAGAAGGTGAGCGGGCGCGCGAGATGCGGGCTCCCGACGGTCTGACGGTGTTGGACCAGGGCGTCGTCCACCACCTGTTCCTCATCCGTGAGCGCCTGGCCGGCGCCTCCGCCCGGGTCTCGGTACTGGTGCCCATGGAAGGGACGACCGAGGAGGCCACCGTCTCGGAACGTGGCGCTGAAGCCGTTTCTGTGGGCGGCGTTCAGGTCGATGCCCAACGGATCGATGTCACCGCCGGAGGCGAAACCCTGGCCGCGTGGTTCGACGACCAGGGGAGACTTCTGCAGGTGGAACGCGGCGACTCGTTCCGGGCCGTACGCTCCGAGCTGCCCTAAGTCACCCCACTCACCCCCGCCTGGGCGCCAGAATTGCGTCCGTGAAGGTTCTCTCGGGGAGGTGCGTACCCTCCTGCAGGATGGGTTCATGGGGGGAAGGGGCTTCCTTTCCTACCTGAAACCTGACTTTTTCCCTGTGCGTACGCTCGAACGAGTCCACGAAGGAGTTTGGTCAGGCCCCGAAGCCGGCCGCCACCCTAGGGTTCCAATGCGAAGAACGGTCTTAGCCATCCCCTTCCTGCTCCTCGCCACTCCGTTGGTGGGACAGCAGACGCTCCCTTCCCCACTCTCACTCGAGGACGCGCTCAGTCTGGCGCGCGCTGAGAGTCCGGTCTATGCGCAGGCCCGCAACGACCTTGGGCTTGCCGACTGGGACGTGCGCTCCGCCTACGGGAGCTGGATCCCCAGCGCCAGCATCGGCACGAGCATGGGATGGCAAGGAGTGGGCGACCAATCCTTCGGGGGCATCACCGCCGGTCAGTTGGGCTTGGCGAACCAACCCTCCTACCTGTCATCGAGTTATTCGATCAACGCCAGTCTTGGCCTTAGCGGCCGCACACTGCTGGCACCCGGCGAGGCCAAGGCGCGACGCTCAGCCAGCAGCGCCGACATCCGGTCCAGTGAAGCGCAATTGGACTTCGGAATCACGCAGGCCTATTTGGCGGTGCTTCGAGAAGAGCAGGCCGAAGCCCTGGCCCGTCAGGAACTGGAGCGGGCGCAATTCAACCTCCGACTGGCGCAGGGACGCCGAGATGTGGGCAGCGCCTCGCAGCTCGACGTGGCACAGGCCGAGGTGGCGGCCGGACGCGCCCAGGTCACCCTACTCCAGTCCGAGACGGCACTGCACACCGCCCGACTGCGCCTCGCCCAGCGGGTAGGGCTTCCGCTAGGGAACGAGCTCACTCTTACAAGCGAGTTCGCCCTCTCAGCGCCGACCTGGGACGAAGAGTCCCTGTATTCGCTTTCGGTAGAACAGAACCCTGGGCTGGAGGCCCTGCGGGCCAACGAACGCGCCTCCGGGTATGGGGTGAAGATGGCGCGCTCGGAGTACCTGCCGTCGCTCTCGCTGAGTGCCAACCTCGGTGGTTTTGCCCGTCAGGCGTCGAGCACCGACAACCAGATCGCCAGTGCAATGGCCAGCGCCGACTCGCAGATCGACCAGTGCGAGGCGCTCAACGAGCTGTTCCGTCGGCTGGCCAACCCGCTTCCCACCGAGGACTGTACGCGCTTCGCGTTCGACGAGTCTACGCGCCAACTGATCAACGATCGCAACAATGTCTTTCCGTTCGACTTCACCAGGAGTTCGCCGACGGTCTCCCTGTCGGTCTCACTCCCGCTGTTCCAAGGCCTGGGACGCCAGCGCAACGTCGAAGCGGCCGAGGTGCAGCGTGACGACCTACGCTACCGCATTCAGGAGCAGGAACTCCAGCTCCGCACCGACCTCGCGGGTGGCTTGGCCGCAGTGCGCACAGGGTACGAAGGTGCCCGCATCGAAGAACGCAACCAGGAGTGGGCCAGCGAACAACTCCGCCTTGCGCAAGAACAGTATCGTCTGGGTGCCATCAGCTTCATCGATCTCGTCGAAGCCGAAACCGTGAAGGCGCAGGCCGACCGCTCGTTGATCAACGCTATCTTCCAGTACCACGAGAACCTGGCGAGCCTCGAATCGCTCGTTGGAACCTCCCTCAGGAGTCCCTGACCGCATGTCCGCTCGCAGAAAGGTCCTCATCGGGTTCGGCGTGATCGCCGTGTTGGCGCTCGCCGGCTTCCTGAGTGTGCGCAACTCACAGGATCGGGGCGCCGAAGTGCGCTTCGAGGAGATCGCCAAGCGCGATCTCGTCGCCACCGTTACTGCCAACGGCTACATCCGAGCCCGCCGATCGGTCGACATCTCGGCCGACGTCTCGGGGCGCGTCGTCCAACTGAACGTCGACGAAGGGGACGAGGTCACCGAAGGCCAGATCCTCTTACGAATCGACCCCACGCAATGGGAAGCCATTCTGGCCCGTACCCAGGCAAGCCAGAGCCAGGCGCTCGCGCAGGCGAAGCAACAGGAAGCCAACCTCATTCGAACCCAACGCGAATACGACCGCGCTCGGTCGCTCTGGGCCCGGGACTCGACGCTGATAAGCCGTCAGCAACTCGAGGATGCGGAGACCAACCTGGAGGTCCAGCGCACACTCGGTGAGTCCGCCCAGTTCGGTGTCGAACAGGCGAACGCCAGCGTACGGGAGTCGCGCGAAAACCTGGCCAAGACGGTGATTCGAGCGCCGATGTCGGGGAAGGTTACCCGCCTGAACATTGAAGCGGGTGAAACCGCGATCATCGGAACCATGAACAACGCGGGCAGCCTGTTGCTCACCATCAGTGACCTCTCGGTCATCGAGGCCGTCATGGAGGTGGACGAGACCGACGTGCCCGAGATCGCCGTCGGTGACTCTGCGATGGTGGAGCTCGACGCCTTCCCTGACGAGTCGTTCGTGGGACATGTCACCGAAATCGGCAACAGCGCCATCCGGCCCCCGTCACAGAACACCGGCGGTCAGACGCAGACGATCGACTTCGAGGTCGTCATCACCTTGCAGGATCCGTCCGAAACCCTCAGGCCCGACCTCTCGTCGACCGCGGAGATCATCACCGACAGCCGCGAGAACGCAGTGGCCGCCCCCATCATCGCGGTCACCGTGCGCGACGAAGAACTCGACGACGGGGAGGAGCGCGCCGAAGGTGACGAGGTGCCTCAGTTGGAAGGTGTGTTCGTGGTGGAGGACGGTGTCGCCAAGTTCGTCGAGGTGGAGGTGGGGATCGCCGGACAAGACTACTTCGAGATCATCTCGGGACTCTCGGGGGGTGAGACGGTCGTGGCAGGTCCCTACCAGGCCGTCCGTACGCTGAGAGACGACGACCCGGTCCGCGAGCAAAGTGACAGGGAGGCGGAGCCACAGAGTGGGGCGGGTAGCTAGGGTGGCCTCCTAGACATGGAGCTCTTTGAAGGCGTCAAACTGGCGCTGGGCCAGATCCGCTCTCAGAAGCTGAAGAGCTTCTTCAGTGTCCTTGGCGTGATCATCGGCGTGATGTTCCTGATCATCGTGGTGAGCGTGGTCGAGGGCATCGATCGCTACATGCGCGAAGACTTCAGTCGCGAGTTGTTCGGTGTGAACACGGTCACCGTGGATCGCATCGGGACGGTCGTGGGCAATCTCACCGACGAGGAGTGGCGGGCGCTCCGGCGTCGTCCGCCCCTGCTGACCGGGGACGCGGATCGGATCCGCGAACGTCTCCGGACACCTGGATTCGTGAGCGCGCAGGTGGACTCCCGTGCCAACATTGCGGGCCCAACCGGGCGTGAAGTGGAGAACGTGGAGATCATCGCCGCGGACGCGCCCATCTTCGACATCCGGGGCTGGGTCGTGGAGGAGGGCCGGGCCTTCACCACCCAGGAGGCGGAGCGGGGCTCGGCCGTGGTGGTGCTCGGTAGGGATGTGGTGGAAGCGTTGTTCCCGGGATCCACCGGCCTGGGAGAGCGCATCAAGATCGACGGCCAAGCGTTCCGGGTGGTTGGCGTGCTCGAGGAAATGGGTTCCCTCTTCGGCCAGTCCCGAGACAATAAGGCGGTGGCTCCCATCGCCTCACCGATGGGGCGGGTCGCGAGCCCTCGCGGCTACCTGGACGAGATCATCATCCAGACGCGAACGCCGGAGATGGTCCCCGCTGCCCGAGACGAGGTCGAGGCAATCTTGAGGGTACAGCGCAGGCTACGACCGGCGGACGACAACAGCTTCGCGGTGGAGACCCAGGCCGAGTCGCTCTCGTTCTGGGAGCGTATCTCCCGCATCCTCTACGTCGCCTTCCCGATGCTGGTCGCGATTTCCCTCGTGGTGGGAGGAATCGTGATCATGAACATCATGTTGGTCTCGGTCATGGAGCGCACCCGCGAGATCGGGGTTCGCAAGGCGATCGGAGCCCGACAAAGAGATATCCTCACGCAGGTGTTGATCGAATCGAGCACGCTGTCACTGTTTGGCGCAGCCGTTGGGGTCAGTGTGGGTGCGGCCCTCACCTGGGTGGTGCGTGCGGTGTCGCCGCTCCCGGCTGCGGTTGCCGTCAAGTGGGTGGTAGTGGCGGTACTGCTCGGGGTAGCCACCGGTGTCATCGCGGGCGTCTACCCGGCGCGCAGGGCCGCCCGCCTGGATCCCGTCGATGCACTTCGCTACGAATAGGGAGGTACGGTGAAAGCGTTTACCACGCTCGTAGAAGGCGTTCGCGTGGCCGGTGAAGCGCTGGCTTCGAACAAGATACGCGCGGCCCTCACCATCGTGGGCATCGCCATCGGTGTCGCGGTCGTGGTTGCGATGGCGTCGGTCATCACCGGCATCAAGTCGGGGATCGCCGAGTCCTTCGAGGCGGCGGGCCCACGGAACTTCGTGGTGATGCCCTTCGACCTCACCGGAATCCGGATCAGCGATGACAACTCGGGTCCCCCATGGTGGAAGAACCCGGAGATAACAGACAAGGAAGTGCGGCGCGTCGACGCACTCCCGGCAATTCGCTCGGCCACCGCCGGAATCAACTTCAACGTGGCCCTCTCGAACGGGAACGATAGGGTGGACAACGTGGAGTCCCGGGGGTTCTCGACGGGCTGGGAAAACTACACTGCCGGAGAGTTCATCGCGGGACGCAACTTCGTGTCCCTGGAGGTCGACGAGGGACGCCCCGTGGTGGTGTTGTTCGAGAAGCTGGCCACGGAGCTATTCGGGGCGCGCGACCCCATCGGTCAGACCGTGCGCGCGTCGTCGGGGTGGAGGGGCGTTAACGAGCGATTCACGGTGGTGGGGGTCTACAAAGAAGCGGAGAATGTGTTCGGGGACCTCTCCCCCCATGTGGCGATCTTCCCCTACACCACGTCGCTGCGACGACTGAAAGCGCAGAATCCGTTCTCGTTTGCGCAGATTCTGGTGGTACCGCACGACGACGTGCCTCTCTCCGAGGCGGAGGATCAGGTGATTTCGGCGCTTCGGTCCGAACGAGGCCTGCGCCCCGCGGAGGAGAACAACTTCTGGCTGATGCAACCGACCGAGATCCTCGACCTTTTCAATCGCTTCACCGGGATGTTCTTCGCGGTGATGCTGGCACTTTCTTCGGTGGCTCTCATGGTGGGCGGCGTGGGCGTGATCGGCATCATGCTGATTTCGGTGACCGAGCGGACCCGGGAAATCGGAGTCCGCAAGGCGGTCGGCGCCCATCGCCGGGAAATCCTGTGGCAGTTTCTCATTGAGGCGGCGGCGCTCACCATGGTAGGCTGTGCGGTGGGGTTGTTGATCGGGGGCTTGGGCTCCTGGGCGGTGGCCCACTTCACCCCGGTCCCGGCCGAGATCCCCCTTTGGTCGATCGTCGCCGCCCTGGCCGCGGCGGCGTTTACGGGCATGGTCTTCGGGCTCGTACCGGCGGTGCGGGCAGCCAAGCTGGATCCGGTTGTGGCGCTCCGGTACGAGTGACGGAGGTGCACGACCCCATCGATGTGCTGGCCGTCATGGCGCACCCGGACGACGCGGAGCTCCTCTGTGGGGGCACGCTGATCCGCTGTGCCGACGAGGGACTGCGGACCGCGGTCCTGGACCTGACCCGAGGTGAGTTCGGCTCATCCGGCAACGAAGACTCTCGCGCCGCCGAGGCGGAGCGCGCTGCTGCGACCATGGGGCTGGCCTATCGGGCAAGTGCCGAGCTTCCCGACGCTGGGCTCGCGAACGACGACGAGAGCCGGGTCGTCGTGGCCGGTTGGCTGAGACGCCTTCGCCCTCGCGTCGTGATCACCCATTGGCCCGTGGCCCGACACCCTGACCACCGCGCGGCAGCCGAATTGACCCGAGACGCTTCGTTCATGGCCGGGCTCGAGAACCTCCAGGCCGAGGGCGACCCCCACCGTCCACACAGCGTGGTGCATGCGCTCACGTTCCACGACGATGCGCCCTTACCGACCTTCGTGGTAGACATTACCGCGCAGATGGAACGCAAGATCGAAACCCTGCGGTGTTACCCGTCCCAGTTCGATGGTCGCATCGGGTTCGGCGGCGTTCACGGCGGGGGCGACCGCCTACTCTATGACCAGGTGCGCATCCACGCGGCCCGAGACGGAGCTAGGATCCGCCGCGCCTACGGTGAACCCTTCTGGGTCCGTGAGACCCTGGAAATGCCGGTGTCCTTCGATTCGCTGGTCTCGACGTTCTAGCCCGGCGCTCCGCACTCCACCTCGATCACCAAACGGCGGAACGACGGAACATCGTCACCGTGAATTCGTAGGGTTCGAGCCGTAGCGTGCCCCCCGCTCTGAAGCCAAGGCGCCAGCCAGAGCCCCACCTCCTCGGGGAGGTGTCCCACGGGCTCCCCGGTAGGAACCATGACCCAGACCTGAGGCACGTCCTGCACGGGCGGGTCCGGAAACAGTTGAAGCTCGGCTCCCCGCTCGAGCGCGTCCAAATGGCGAGCCCGATCGCCGAACAGGGTCCCGTGAACGGTCACCCGGAACCGACGCGGTCGATCAGCTGGAAACGGCGGCAGCGTTCGTGTCACAGATTCCTGAGGTGGGCAGGCAGGTCATCACTATTAACTTAGCCGCTCAATCCTCCGTCCCGCGAACCATGTCGATCTACCTCGATCACGCCGCCACCACGCCCCTCCGGGAGGAGGTGATCGTGGCCATGGCCGACGTGCAGCGACTTCCGCTCGGGAACGCGTCCAGCCGGCATCAGGCGGGCGTCAGGGCTCGCCGGATCCTCGAAGACGCGCGAGGACGTGTCGCGGACGCGCTGGGTGTCCAGGCAGGCGAGATCGTATTCGTGCGGGGAGGAACCGAGGGGGACAACCTGGCGGTCCTGGGCCGGGCAGCGCTGGCGGCGACGCGCCCTCTGGTCGTGACGACGACGATCGAACACCCCGCCGTCCTGCAAGCCGGGCGGGCGGTACAGGCGGCGGGAGGCCGTTTGGAGCTGTTGCGGGTCGAGCCCGACGGCACGGTCGACCTCGACGGCCTGGAGGCGCTATTCAAGGATGGCCCCCAGGTGGTCTCGGCGATGTGGGTCAACAACGAAACTGGCCTCCAGCTACCCATCCTGGAGGTTGCCCGTCGTTGCCGAGCGCACAGTGTGGCGTGTCATACGGACGCCGTGCAGGCCGTCGGGAAGGTTCCCGTCGACCTGAGCGCAACCCCCGTCGATCTCCTCTCCGCCTCCGCGCACAAGTTCGGGGGACCGGGCGGCACCGGGATTCTGTTCGTTAGGAATGGAACCGCCCTGGCACCGATCCTCCACGGGGGCGGACACGAACGCATGCTCCGACCGGGGACCTCGGACGTGGTCAGTGCGGCGGGTACGGCCGTGGCTCTGGAGCTTGCCATCTCCGAACAGCCCGACGCCAGCAAGCGATGGAGCGCTTTGGCTTCTACCCTGCTGTCCGGTCTACGAGAGGCTCTTCCGGGAACCGTACTGCACTGCGAGAAGGCGCCACGCGCTCCCCACATCGTCAACGTGCGTGTACCAGTAGAGGACTCCGACGGTATGCTGGCCGGACTCGACCTCGAGGGGATCGCCGTGTCGGGTGGCTCGGCCTGCGCCAGTGGGAGCACGGGGAACAGTCACGTACTGGCCGCTCTGTATGGGGAAGGGGCGGCGTCGGGTACGGCGCTGCGCTTCAGCTTCGGCGTCGACACCAATCGTGCCGACGTGTTGGCGGCGGTCGCCGGGGTGCGCGACGTGGCGGCACGCATCGCATGACGGACTCCCGCCGAGTACTGGTCGCCATGTCGGGCGGTGTGGACTCATCCGTAGCTGCTGCTCTGCTGGTCGAGGCGGGGCACGAGGTGGTGGGGGTCACCATGAAGACGTTCTGCTACTCGGACACGCCGGCCAACAGTCGGACGTGTTGCGGACTCGACGGCATTCAGGACGCACAGCGGGTCGCAGACGCGCTGGAGATCCCCCACTACGTCTTCGACGTGGAGGAACAGTTCACCCGGGACGTGATCGACGACTTCGTTTCGGAGTACGCGCACGGACGGACACCCAACCCCTGCGTTCGCTGCAACTCCAACACGAAGTTCCGCGATCTCTTGCAACGCGGACGTGCGCTCGGCACGGATCTCATCGCCACCGGGCACTACGCGCGCACCGAAGTGGCGGTCGGGGGGGACGTGACGCTGCACAGGGGCGTCGACCTCGACAAGGACCAGGCCTACTTCTTATGGGGGTTGCCCGCGGCTCTGGTCCCCCAGCTTCGGTTCCCCCTGGGACGGCTTACCAAGCCGGAGGTCAGGCAGCGGGCCCGGGACCTAGGACTGGTGACTGCGGATAAGCCCGAGTCACAGGAGATCTGCTTCGTCCCCACGGGGAACTACCGTGACCTGCTCGGCAAACGGCTCGGAGCCCGACACCCTGCACTGCAGGAGGGTCCGTTTGTGGATCGTGCGGGGAACCGGCTCGGCACGCATCAGGGATACGCCGGCTACACCGTGGGTCAGCGGAAGGGACTCCCGGGCGGTTTTGAAGAGCCGCGCTACGTGCTGGAGGTCGTTCCGCAGACCAGGACCGTCGTGCTCGGCCGCAGGGATGAGTTGCTCTCCGACGAGGTTCGCGTCGAAGAGCTGAATTGGCTGACCTCACCCGTTGCCCCCGGAAGCGGTGTCCTGGTGCAGATGCGCCACCGGGCCCGCGCAGTCGCGGCGTCGGTCGCGGAGCGCGATGACCGAGGGCTGACGCTGCGGCTCGACGTTCCCCAAGCGGCCGTGACGCCAGGCCAGTCCGCCGCCTTGTACAGGTCCGACCAACTTCTGGGGGGTGGCCGGATCCGCGGCGCCGGGTTGGTAGGCGAGCCGGCAGGCTGGTGACGCCTAGTGCTTCAACCCCGCCTTGTCGGCGAACTCCGCAAACTCTGACTTGGCCTCGTCCGAGAGCTTCTCGGGGACGGTGATCTTGACGGCTACGTACTGATCGCCCGTCTTACCGTTGCGGGTAATTCCCTGGCCACGGACGCGGAACTTCGTACCCGACTGGGTCCCGGGGGGAATGCGGAGCGTGACGCGCTTCCCATTGATGGTTCGCACCCGAATCTTGGAGCCCAGAACCGCCTGGGCCACGTTTACCGGCACCTCCACGTGCACGTCCAGCCCTTCGCGGCGGAAGAAGCGGTCGGGCTTCACCTTGAAGGTGATGATCAGATCCCCGGGCTTGCCTCCTTGCGCGCCTCGTTCGCCCTGCCCCGCCAAGCGAACCTTCGACCCCGTTTCAACGCCTTCGGGGATCGATACCTGAATGGCTCTCGTCTGCCGCACAGTCCCGCTACCGGCGCAGGACGGACAGGGATGATCGGGGATTCGACCCCGACCGAGGCACGCAGGACAGGGTCGTTTCACAGCGAACCCACCCTGCCCGAATGAGACCGTGCCGGTGCCGGAGCACTCCGTGCACCTCGCGATCTTGGATCCCTTGGCCGCACCATTCCCGCCACACGTCGCGCATTCTTCGCTAATGGGGAGATTGATCGTGACCTTCCCACCTTCGACCGACTGCCGAAAGGAGATGTCCACGACGTATTCGACGTTGGTTCCCTTGGCCGGACCGCTCTTTCGCTCCTCGCCCTTGCGGCTACGGTCGAAGATCGATGCGAAGATGTCCCCTAGGCCACCGAGCCCGGAGATGTCGTCGAAGTTGAACCCGTCGCCTGAAGTCGTGGAGCCGCCACGCGTGCCGGAGCGTCCGCGGCCCATGCCGAATGCGTCCAACTTACGCATCCGATCGTACTGCTTGCGCTTCTCCTTGTCGGAGAGGACTGCATACGCCTCCCCGACCTCCTTGAAGCGCTCGGCGGCCTTGGGGTTCCCCGGATTGGCATCCGGATGGAGCTTCTTGGCCAACTTGCGGTAGGCCTTCTTGATCTCCTCGGCGTCGGCCTTCTCCGACACCCCCAGGACCTTATAGAAGTCCGTCTTAGTCATTCTTGAAGACACTGACTCGTGCGGGACGCACCAGGTTGCCCTTCAGGCGGTAGCCGAGCTGGAAGACCTTGTCCACTCGGTCATCCGCGCCTTCGTCCTCCGTCGGCACCTTCATCATGGCTTCCATGACGGCGGGATTGAAGGCCTCACCGACGGGCTCCAGCACCTCCACGCCCGCGGCCGACAACGCCTGCTTCACCTTTCGCTCAACCAGGTCGACACCCTCGATCACGGCCTCGACGGTGGTCGTCTCCGCTTCCCAGGTCCCCACCCGCTGGAGGTCGTCCAACGCGTCCGTCAGCTTTGACAGGAAGTCAGCCTGAGCTCGGCCCCAGGCCGCCGTCAACTCCTGCTCGGTTCGTCGTCGGTAGTTCTCGAACTCTGCGGCCAACCGCAGGTGGCGATCCGTGAGCCGCTCGTGTTCGGCCCTGAGGTCTGCGAGCGCCTGCGTCTCGTCGGGGTCCGCCGTCTCTTCGCCTGCGTCTAGATTGGACGCTGGGTCCTCCTGCTCGGCGACGGAGTCCGCGGCGCTGGCGCGGGGCAGCTCGGCGTCTACGGCGCCCTCGCCCGACTCGGACCCTTCGGACTCCACGGAGATCTCGCCTTCTTCCCGCTGTTCAGTCATGGGTTTTGCTGGTGTCGTTGGTAGGTTCGTCCGCCCCCTCGTGGGGTTGGACCCAGGAAGATAGATGGGGAGGGCAATACCCGCTCCGGTACCCACGGTTCACAGCTGGGGCAACCGTGTCGAGGGGGCATCCGGGGAGATGAAGCGATCCAACCAGGTCCCGATCGCCCTGTATACGTCTCTCCGTCCAATCTCGTTCAAAGGCTCGTGTCGGAGCCCGGGCAGCCGGAGCAGCTCGACCCCCGCCCCCGATCGTCGGGTGGCCCAGTCCGCCGTGACGGCGGGGTCGGCCAGAGGGTCCGCTTCGGGCACGAGCACCAAGGTGGCAGGGAGGAGCCCTTGGCTCGCGAGCACCTCGGCCTGCTTCCGCTCTGTCTCGAAGAACAGGCGGGGCGTCACCTTGCTGTGATTCAGTGGGTCGGCGCGCTGCGCCTCCTGCATCTTCCGATCGGCAGTCAGGCTCTCAGGCGACACGGGGGCGGAAAACGGCGCGTTCGGCCAGAAGGGTTCCAGCCGGGTTGCCACGAAACGCTTCCAGGCAGGCACCGGGGCCTTGGTGGCGAGCCAGGGAGCGGATAGGACAGCGGCCGTCCAAGGCCCCAACCCGCGGTGCAAGGCGGCGAGGACCACCAGCCCACCGAACGAGTGGCCCATCACGAGACGGGGGAGTGAGGCCAGCGCGGGGATCGACGCAAGGTCATGGCAGGCGCTGTCGATATCCGCCAGGAGATGATCAAAGCGGTCGATGTGTCCGCGTTGCCCCTCTGAGCGGCCATGACCGCGTTGATCGTAGGCGTACACCGCCACCCCGCGGTCCACGAGGCTACACGCAAACTCGTGGTAGCGGCCCCCGTGCTCGCCTAGGCCATGCACCAGCAGGAGTGTCGCCACCGGATGCTCGGGCAACCAGAGCCGTCGGCGGAGGATGAGGCCTCCCGCCGCCTCGAGGGTCCCCTCTTCCGCGTCGTTCACGCCCGCGGGAGGTCGAGCAACATCCGGTGGAGCAACCCCAGCGCAGCTTGGCTGGCACGCTCGCGGACGCCGTCTCGATTGCCGGGGAAGTCCCTGGACTCGACCCGCAGCCGATCACCCACACAGGCGGCGTACCAGACGAGCCCCACGGGCTTCTCCGGGCTCCCACCGGTGGGACCCGCCACACCGGTGACGCCAATCCCACAATCCGATCCGGTCAACCCGCGCACGCCTTCGGCCATGGCCGACGCCACGGCTTCAGACACTGCGCCCTGCTCTCGAAGCACGTCCTCAGGCACTGCCAACAGCTCCCTCTTGAGTCGGTCGTCGTACGCGATCACGCCTCCCAGGAACACCCGTGAAGCGCCCGAGTGGGTGGTGATCCGATGCGAGATCCGCCCAGCGGTACAGCTCTCGGCGACAGACAGCGTGAGGCCTCGGATGTCGAGTAGATGGCTCGTTGCGTGGGCCAGGTCCCCGAGCTCGGATTCGAAGCGGTGGCGGGAGGCGACCGGTTCCAGCCTGGAGGTCACGCCTTCCAGAAGCCGGTTCGCCTGCGCTGGCGTCTCCCCCGTCACCGTCAGACGAATGTCTACCGAGCCCAGATGGGGCAGGAAGGCGATCGACACCGGCCCACCACCCTCCGGCAGAGCTTGAGCGACCTCCTGCGCCAGGATCGATTCGGCCACACCGTACGTGCGAATGAACCGGTGGACCGGCACCGCGAGGGTGTCGGCCCAACGCTCGTGCATGCGGGGCACGATCGAACCGGCGAAGATCTCCTTCATCTCGCGGGGTACTCCAGGCACACAGACCACCACACCGCCCATATCGAACCAGAGGCCGGGGGCCGACCCCAGCGGGTTGGGCAGCACCGACCCTCTGTCGGCGTGGGGCGCAAGTGCCTGGCGCGCGTTTCCTGCGGGCATGGGGTCGATGCCACGGGCGCGGAATCGGGCCCGCAATGCTTCTAGCAGCTCGGGACTCGCTTCGAGTTCAACGCCCAACTCGGCCGCGACCGCCTCACGGGTGACGTCGTCGTGGGTCGGCCCTAGGCCGCCGGTGACGACCACCAGTGCGGCTTCCTCACGCAACCAGCGGAGGGCCGCTCCGATCTCGTTGGGATCGTCACCCACCACCGCTCGGCGGACGACGGTCGCTCCCGCCTCGTCCAGGTGTCGGGTCAGCCACTGACTGTTGGTGTCGTGGGTTCCCCCGAAGAGAAGCTCATCCCCAACCGCGAGGATCCCGGCTGGGAGCGTCGGCTTGAGCACTAGAAGGCTGTTGAAGAAGTAGAGCGGGCCTGGTTGGGAGCGCCGTGGGGTGAGGCCCAAGGCGGCTTGACGAGCCGTAGCAGGGCTACGGCGAGGAGAGCCAACGCCGGAGATGGCCCCACGCCGCCCCGACTCCTAGGAGCGGAGGGGGGTTGCGGAGTCATCCTTCGTCTCTCGTCGTCACCGATGCTCCGCATCGCCTCCTCCTCTCTCCTCGCCTGACCCGAGCAAGACCCCTCCGCCAGGCCCGCTCTACTTCTGCAGCAGCCTTCTACCCCTTCGTCGCCTTCGTCGCGCCGCCGAACAGTGAGCGGTAACTCCACAGGTAGTCGAACATGGAGTAGACCGTGAGTACCAGAGCCGCCAGGAGCATCACGCCAATCCAGATCTCATGAAAGCCCCGCCACAGATCCCAGGTGCCCCCCCAGCCTCCCTCCTGGGCGAGGGCCAGCAGCGGATACCACAGCAGCACGCCACCCGAAAACAGGTTCTGAATAAAGGCTTTGTACTTACCGGCCGGCTGCGCGGCGATGATCTCCCCACGTCTCGCGGCCCAGGTGCGAAAGACCGTCATCCCCAGTTCGCGTCCGAAGATGACCACCAGAACCCACACCGGGAGAGCCCCCCACCAGGGCAGCTCCCAGCCGGCACCAGCCCTGTGCGAGATGATGTAAAAGGGGATGAACGTGGAGGCCAACAGCAGTTTGTCCGCCAATGGGTCCAGGAGTTTCCCCAGTGCCGTGATCTGCCCGTGCTTTCTGGCGAGGTAGCCGTCCCATAGATCCGAGGCGCTCGCGACCACGAAGAGAGCGAACGCCACGAGTCGGGCCGTGACGCCCATGGAGAGTGCCAGCATGAACACCACGGGACACGCGGCGATCCGAAAGAGCGTGATGAGGTTGGGGAGGTTGAGCCGTCCCTCGGCGGCCTTCATCGTCAGCTCAGTGACTTGACGACCAACTTGCTGACGGCCTGCAGCGTCTCGAACACGCCTTGGCCCTGTACTGCTATCGCCTCGAAATCTGGCACGCGGTTGGGGTTGAGCTGAGCTCGTAGCTCCTCCACTGGCAGGATGTCGGGCAGGTCCCGCTTGTTGTACTGAATCACGAACGGAAGCTTCTCCATGTCGTAACCGTAGGACTCCACGTTCTCGTAGAGGTTGTGCATCGCCTCGATGTTCGCCTCACTCCGACCCGCTTGCGAGTCCGCCACGAATACCAGGCCATCGACGCCCTTCAGAATCAGCTTGCGACTGGCGTTGTAGTAGACCTGACCCGGCACGGTGTACAGGTGGAAGCGCGTCTTGAAGCCTCTGATTTCTCCCAAGTCGATGGGGAGAAAGTCGAAGAAAAGCGTGCGATCGGTCTCGGTTGCCAACGAGATCATCTTCCCTTTCGACTCGGGATTGATCTTCTCGTAGACGTATTCGAGGTTCGTGGTTTTTCCACCCAGCCCGGTACCGTAGTACACGATCTTACAGTTGATCTCGCGGCTGGCGTAGTTGATCATCGACATCGATGGGACCCTATATTCCTTCTATGAAAACGCGTTCAATCTCGTCTTCGACGGCCTGAACCCATTCGGATCCGACCCCCGTTGCTGCTGCTCCCACACTCTCACCCAAGAACTGTGCGATAGGAGTGGTGAGTTCGTTCGCTAGTGCCAAGCCCTGCGGGCCAACCTCTTCAAAGGGCCGAGTCCCTTCGAACACGGTCGCAAGCACCGCGCTCGGTCCCACACCCGCTAGGTAGATCGAGGCTTCCTGGCCCTGGTGAAGCAGCGTCCTAAACTCGGGCTCCCCGACCAGGGTGGCAAGCTGCACATTGGCCTCGAAGTGCGCTGCGCATACCGAGGCGAAACTGGTTGGATCCAATGCTCCGGGATTCCCCGCCGCAGCGATGACGCGCCCCGCCGTATCGATGACCAATGCCATCTGGGCCCCTCGGGTTTCCACATAGGATCTCAGCAGGTCCCGGACTCGCTCCACCGGACTCTGCTCAGCTGCGAGGTCGCTCCTCACCCGGCTTCGTCCTGAACCCGACCTGCCACATCCCGCTCCATTCGCTGGATGATGGCACTTGCACGCTTCCGGAGAGCATGCACCGGCTCCCCCGCAACATAGTCGCGCAGGACGTTGAGATCGTTGATGGAGGCGTCGCGCTGGGCGAAATGCCCCAGGGCCGCGAGCCGCTGCAGGCGTCTGGGACTAAACAGATCGCGCTGGTGCCGGCTGACCTGATTGCGCACCAGATAGGCCACAGCCACCCCTGCGACTCCGGCTGACAAGGCGGCAATCAGTACTGTTCGCCAACGATGGTTCATGGGTATGGTCCTGTCGATCCTCTATTCGTGACCTTTCGCCTACTGCATTTCTCGACGCCCGGCCAACGCCTGGGCAAGGGTGGTGCCGTCGATGTATTCGAGGTCACTTCCCATGGGAATACCCCGCGCCAGGCGGGTAATCTTCATCGCCAGCGGACGGAGCTGGCCCTCCAGGTAGACGGCGGTCGCTTCGCCCTCCATGCTGGCGTTCGTGGCAATGATCACCTCGTTCTTCCCCTCTCCGTCTTGGAGGCGGGCGGTCAACGCCCGCAGGTTCAGCTCCTCGGGGCCCACCCCGTCCAAGGGCGACAATCGGCCGCCCAACACGTGGTAACGTCCCTGAAAGGCGCCGGTCCGCTCCACGGCAGCGACATCGAACGCCTCCTCCACGACACAGAGCAATCCCGCGTCCCTGCGAGGGTTAGAGCAAATATCGCACCTGGGCGCCTCCGAGAACGTCCCGCATAGCTCACAGGCGCGGATGCCTTCGGACAGGGCCTTGAGGCTGGCCGAAAGCTCGTGGGACCGCTGGGATCCGGCTTTGAGCAAGCTATACACCAGCCGGAGGGCCGTCTTCTGGCCGATCCCGGGTAGGCGGGCAAACTCCTTCGTGGCCCGCTCGATCAGGGACATCCGCTGGCTCTTGGTGCCTCAGAGCAACCCTGGGAAACCGCCCGGAAGCGGGAGTCCGCCGGTGATCTGCTTGAGCCGCTCCTCCTGACCGCTTTGGGCCTTGTTCTGGGCCTCCGAGACCGCAGCCGCAATGAGGTCCTCGAGCATCTCAACATCGCCGGGGTCAACGACCTGAGGGTCCAACCGGACCTTCTTGAGCCTCCCCTTCCCGTCCACGACCGCCGTGACCATCCCACCCCCTGACGAGGCTTCGACCACCATGGAGTCCAAGGAGGCCTCGACCTCGGCCATCTTCGCTTGGAGCTCGCGCCCCATCTCCATCAACTGCTGAAGGTTGTCCATGCTCGTCCGTGGTCACAAATGGTTGGAGCTTCAAATACTGGTGGGGATGGCGGCAACTCACCGGAGGTGGTCAGTCCAGTAGCTCCAAGTCGAGTTCTTCTACCGCCTCCTTCAGGAGCGGTTCCCGCTGCAGCAGTTCCTCGAGTCGGGTCTCCCGAACACCCTCCAGCGTCATTCGGTCGGGCGATCCTCGCTCGTCGCCGAGAGGGCGCACCGAGACCTCTACGGTCGACCCACGAATCTCTGTCAGGCTGCCCTGCAGCTGCACCCGCACCCGCACATCTTGGAGCTTTTCCAGGCCGGGCCCGGGTGGCATGCGAATCAGGACACGATCCCCATCTACCTGCTCGAGCACCGCCGTCCGCAGGAAAGGACCCAGTCCCGGTGGAATCCCCCGCCCGGACGTCAACATCGTTTCCCAAGCACTGTTGATATCCTTGTCCGGGGGGACGGTCTTCGTGACGGGAGGTGGCGGACCGGAGTCGCGGGCGACGTTGGGAGCCTCGGTCCTCGCGGCCGGGGGCCGAGCAGGCGCTTTCGGTTTGGTCGATGCTCTTCCGGAGGGTCGGGGACGTTTCGATGGCGTCGGTGGCGCCGCGGACGTCGGGGTACTCCCTCCACCCCTGAGAAGATCCTCCAGTTGTACCGTCCGGTCCAAAAAGCTAAAGCGCAGCAACAGCATCTCGATCAGTACCCTCGGGTTCGGAGCCCGGCGCAGGCTGCCCGAGGTTTCCAGGTCAGCGGCCATCGAGAGCATGCGTACGAGGTCCCCTACCGGAAACCGCTCAGCGGTCTTGTGGAAGTCGGCCCGCAGGTGCTCAGGGATGCCCGGGTCGTCCGTGTCGGGGTCCAGGGCACTACGGAGAACCGAGCGCAAGGCGTCCATCAGCCCATGGTAGAACTCGACCAGGTCGTAGCCCTCCGCAACCAGCTGCTCGACGAGGGCAAACACCTCACCGTGGTCGCGACGGGCCAGGATGTCGAAGAGGGTGAGATACTGCTCCTCTTCGACGAGCCCTAGGACACGACGGACGGATTCCAGGTCGATCGCATCACCAGCCAACGCCATGACCTGGTCCAGGAGAGACAGCGCGTCGCGCATACCGCCGTCCGCCTTGCGCGCAATTGCCCGCAGCGCATCGGCCTGCGCACTCGCCCCCTCGGACGACAACACGAACCCGAGTTGCCGCTCGATATCTTGAATGCCGATACGTCGTAGATCGAAACGCTGACATCGTGAGAGGATCGGGGCAGCACTCTGCTGGATCTTCTGCGGTTCCGTCGTCGCGAAGACAAAAATCACCCGTGCGGGAGGCTCCTCCAGCACTTTCAGCAACGCGTTCCACGCCTCCCGCGTGAGCATGTGGGCTTCGTCCACGATGTAGACCTTGAAGCGCCCGTCCTCCGAGGGTGCGTACATCGCGCGTTCACGCAGACTACGCGCATCATCTACACCTCGGTTGGAGGCCGCGTCGATCTCCACGACATCCAGCGAGGTGTTTCCGCTCCAAATCCGCATGCAGCTGTCGCAGGTGCCGCACGGCTCTCCATCGGAACCGCGGTTGGGACAGTTGAGCGACATGGCCAGCACACGCGCCAGCGTGGTCTTCCCAACGCCTCTTGGCCCGCAGAAGAGGTAGGCGTGTCCTACCCGGTCGGTGGCCACCGACTTGCGTAGCGTTTCCGAGACGTGCTCCTGCGTCGCGACCTCGGCGAAGCGCTTCGGCCGATACCGGCGAGCAAGGGCGGTGTGAGACACGTTGCGACCGCGGGCCTGATAGGAAGGGGAGGACCGGAAGTGCCCCAGGCGATCCCAGCGACCATCGCAAACGATCCGCTGCTACCTTTCGGTCCTGACGGGTTCCCGCAAGCTCTCGCCCTGGGGACCTGGGGCACGTCGAAGCTAGACGAAGCGGGTTCGCAGGGTCAAGACGTCAGCGCCACGCGTCTATGAGGTGTTCCAGCACGAACGTCCCGTCCCTGTCCCGAAAGACGGCGATGGCGTCGAAGCGCACGGTGACACCCCTGGAGGGCCGGCGCCGCAGCCAGGCTGCGGCCACTCTCCTGATCCTGGCCCGTTTGCGTGCGTGAATGGCATCCAGGGGTGAGCCCAGCATACGTCGGCGTGAGCGCGTCTTCACCTCGATGAACGCCAGAACCCCCGCCCGTTGGGCTATGAGGTCGATCTCCTCCCTTCCGGCGCGATAGTTCTGGGCCAACACCGTCCAGCCGTGCTGCTCGAGGTGGTGCCTGGCCGCTTCTTCCCCGCTCCGTCCCAGCGATATCGTCGTCACGCCAAAAGTTGAACAACGACCCTTCGACGGACCATGGGATTGAGGGCCTCGGGCTCCTCCCGATGGGCCGGGTAGGTACGTGGGCTCAGGCGGCTCCGCTCACCTCCAGAGCTTCCTCGAGTCGCACGCCCACGATGTTCGAAACGCCCGGCTCCTCCATGGTGACCCCATAGATCCAGTCCGCGGCCTCGATGGTCCGGGGGTTGTGCGTAATCACGACGAACTGAGTCTCGCCCTTGAAGTCGTGCAGAAGCCGAGTGAACCGAACGATGTTGGACTCGTCGAGGGGCGCATCCACCTCATCGAGCACGCAGAAGGGACTCGGCTTCACGAGGTAGATTCCAAACAGCAGCGAAAGCGCCGTGAGGGCCCGCTCCCCGCCGGACAAGAGGTCGATTCTCTGAGTCTTCTTTCCGCGAGGCGACGCATGGATCTCGATGGCCGACTCCAACGGGTCGTCGGGATCGGACAACCAGAGCTCTGCTTCCCCACCCTGGAAGAGGCGCTGGAACGTCTCCTTGAAGCGGGTGCGAATGCTTTCGAACGTATCCTGGAACAGGCCGGTGGCGGTTTCGTTGATGTGTTTGATGGCGGTCCGCAGGTCGTCCCGCGCAGTGACGAGGTCGCCCCTCTGCTCTTCGAGGAAGGCCAAGCGCTGACTTTCCTCCTCGTGTTCCTCTACCGCCAGCATGTTCACCGGCCCCATGCGGGCGATGCGTTCACGCAGCTCATCGAGCTCGACTTCCAGTGTGTCCACATCTCCCTCAGCCGGCTCCGCATCGCGCTCCAGTTCCTCGAAGCTCTTACCCCACTCCGTCTCCAGACGATCGTGCACGCGCTGGATCCTGGCAGACACCTCCTGGGCTTCCAGTTCGAGCTTGTGTCGCCGCTCGGTCGCCTCCCTTTCCAGGGCCCGTGCCCTCCTTGCGTGGGTCTCGGCTGCAGACACCTCCTCCGCGATCCTGCTGAGGGCTTCGTCTCGAGTTCTCAGCGTGTCGGTGGCCCGGTCGCGGTCGGTGAACAACCGCTCCAGAGTCGCTTCCCCTTCCTGCCTCAACTGCGCGACGGCCGCGAGTTCCTCGGACAGAGACGCCCCCTCGGATGCCAAGGCCTCCTTCCGGGTCGCCAACGCTGCGTGCTCGGACGTGAGTCGAGCCACCTGGTCTCGCACGCGCACCAGTTCGCTCTCCAGTCTCGTGAACTGGACGGTGTGCTGTGCCTCGTCGGCGCGCGCCTCCTCCCACTCCTCCGTGACCGCCTCCACCTGCGACTGGGCGGCCTGGCGCTCCTCGACCTGGCGCTCCTCTTCGCGCACGAGCTCCGCACGCTCCCGTCGAGCGACACGGCCGCGCTCCTCGGCCCGCACCAGGGCCGCCCGAGTCCCTTCGAGATGCCGAGAGAGCTCTCCTTGATGCCGATCCAGGCGGCTCATGTGTTCACTGGAGGCGGCGTTCTCGGCGGCGGCTCGATGCATCTCGGCCTCTGCAGCCTGCAAGGCCTGACGGGCCTGTTCCACCCCCTCCTCAGCGGCCTGCTGTGCCTCTTCGGCCCCAGCGCGCAGTTGCCGTGCGCGGGCGACGCGCGCGGACACGGCTTCGGACTCCGACTGTAGGTCCTTCAGCTCCTCTCGACGTCGGAGCGCCCCACTGTCACCCAGCGGTCTCCCCACCCGCAGGACCCCAGACGCATCTCGGACGCTGCCCGCGCGGGTTACGCGCGCTCCACCCCGCACATCGCCGAAGTCGGATACATTCTCCGACCAGTCCACGCCGGCGAGGAGGGCTCGCGCCCATGGCGCGCCCGGGCCTTTCACGTCCACGCTCTCGAGGAGCGTGCCCCCCGGGCCCGGTTCTGGGAGCGCGTCGAGGGGCAAGACGAACAGGCCCCCCCCGTCCGCCCACTCGTCGATGAACCACCGTTCTATCTCGGCAGCATCGTGAGTCGAGGAAACGATGACGGCCTGGGCGAGTGGTCCCAGGTAGGCCTCGACGGCCTCGATAGCGGGCCGATCTCCGCCGATGGCATCCGCTAGCTGACCACGGACCCCGGGACGCTCCTGCTCGAGGAGCGCCCCTACCACTGGCGCAGTTCCGGCTTGGTCCCTTTCCAACTGGGCCAGTGACTCGATGCGGGCCTTGATGCCCGAGGCGCGCTCCAGTTCCTTGACCTCCTCGGCTCGAAGCGCCTCCAGATCGACTCGGGCCTGGTCCAACTGGGCCCGGGCGACCTCGATCTGGCTGGTCGCACGCGTGACCTCGGCGCGCAGGTCCTCCTCGCGACCGGCGAACAGGTCGCCCTGCGAAGTCAGGTCTGAGACGGCCTCAGTCGTGCCGTCGAGCTCTTCGCTCAGTCGGTGGATGCGGGCGCTTAGATCTGCCTGTTGGGTCTCGGCCGCGGCAGCGTCCCCATCCAAACGCGCAACGGCGTGGACGATTTCTCGTTCACGCTCCGTCACCCGCTGCAGTGCCTCGCGCGCCTCGATCAGGCGTGCGCGCACAGCCTCAGCGATTTCGCTCGCGCCCTCGACGGCACGACCGGCTTCCGACACGTCGCCCTCTTTGTCGGCGGCGATCCGTTCCAGTTCTTCCCGCTCACCGCTGAGCCGCGCTTGATCCTGGGCGAGCTGTTCGCGCTCGGCGTCGATCTGTTCCAGACGGCGGTCCGCATAGGCCTGACGTTCGTTGGCAACCGCCAGGTCTCGCTCCCATCGCACCAGGTGATTTCGCACTTCCTCCAATGCGGCCGCGGCCGCGTGCCGATCCCGCTCGGCCTCCACCTTCGAGATGCGAAGCGACTCGACCCGCGCTTCAGCGGTTCGGAGTTCGGCAACCACCCCCGGTCCAACCTCCGTGTCGCCTTCGAGCTGCTTCTCGATCTGCATTCTTCGGGTGCGAAGGGTAGCGAGCCGATCGCGAGTAACCCGCACTTCGAGGGAGAGCTGTCGCTCGCGTGCCTCCAAGTAGCGCTGCGCCTTGCCTCTTTGGCGAGCCAGGGACCGAACCTTAGTCTGTACCTCGGCAATCACATCCTCGAGGCGCTGCAGATCGAACTCGGCATGCTCGAGGCGACGCACCGCGACCTTCCGGCGGTCCTTGTACTTCCCGATCCCGGACGCTTCTTCGAACAAGCTCCGTCGCTCGTCGGCTCGATCGGATAGAATGGCGTCGACCATGCGCCCCTCGATGATCGAATAGGCGTTGGCCCCCAGGCCGGTGTCCCGACAAAGGTCCACGACGTCGCGCAGGCGGCACTCGGAACGGTTGATGGAGTACTCGCTGCCCCCGTCCCGGAAGACGGTCCGGCCGATCTCCACTTCTTGGAACGGTACCGGCAGCAACCCATCCTCGTTGCTCACGGTCATGGACACGGAGCCCCGGTTCACGGGACGTCTCCTGACGGAGCCCTGGAAGATGGCCTCCTCCATTTTCCCGCCACGGATGGCACTGGGACGCTGTTCCCCGAGCACCCAGCGAATCGCATCGCTGATATTCGACTTCCCGCAGCCGTTGGGACCCACCACGGCGGTCATGCCGTCGTGAAACACGACCTCTGTGTCGTCCGCGAAAGACTTGAACCCTTGAAGACGGAGACGACGGAGCTTCATGAACCAGCCATCAGGAGCGAGTGAAGAGAACCGGAATCCAACCCATCCAAACCGCAAACAAACCCAACAGGAGAAGCATCCAAAAGGCGACCTTTCGGAGGGGGAAGGGGCGTGGCGCGGGCTCCGACGTGGCCAGCCGGTCGGCAAGCTCCTTCAGCACCGGATCCCGGGGCGCCACGCCCTCATCCTCATCATCGACGAACGCCTCCGGATCCACCCGAGCGAGATGGGTGGAAGGTTCGCCGGTGGGCACCGGCTCGGTTCCGGGCAAGCGCGACACTTCGACTTCTGGAGCCTCCGGGGGTGTGGAAGGACTGGCCTCGCCTGGCGTTTCTTCGAACCCCTCTTTGAGCGAGAACGAATCAGCGAGATCCGACCACCCAACCCCGCCCGCCGACAGCTCCTTGGTGGGCTCGCTCCAACCGCTCGACAACGTGGAGCCAGTGTCTGCCTCGCCGTCTGCTGTCGCCAGGGGGTCGCCTCCTGACTCGGGCGCTGAAGGCTCCGGCGTGCCTACCCGCTCCCAGCCTACCTCCGGCCAGTCCTCGAGGGACGCTTCGGTCTCGGTCACCAACGGCACGTCAGACCGATCCACTGGATCCGCGACTACGCTCTCCCCTTCCCGGGGCTCGCCCGGCGGACCCACGACCGCCACCGTCTTGGCCGCTATGCTATCTGAGAACGTGAATAGGGCACCGCTCGTCTGGGCAACAATGACCGCCTGAGCCTGCTCCAGCACCGCGTCCGCACCAGGCTGATGCACGGGGACAATCACCATGCCGAGCCCCGCGCTCACGGATCCCTCCCAGAGACTGCGCCAAGAAGGGGATGTCAGCACCTCACCTGCGTCGGCACCAGCGGTTCCCGCCGGCACGAAAGTGAGCGCGCCACCCAGGTCGTGCGTGACCCGATTCCGGGAGGCGCCGAACAACACGACGTCCGTGACGCCCTCGGTGCGCCCCAGCTCCCTCGCCATCGGGTCCAGAACACCCCTGTCTATGCTCCCGTCAATCAGGCAGGTAGGATCCCGTTGCGAGCAGTTACGCGCCAGAGAGACAGCGAAGCCGGCGACCCATTCATCACCACCATCCCAGGGCACGTAGGCAAGGGCCACTCGGCCGGACAAGCCCGCCGGGATCCGGTCGGTCTCCAGCCTGAGCGAGGTACTCTCTGGGGTCAGAGGTTGCCATTCCGGGAGGGTCGTCAAGGCGCTTCTGGGAGAGGGTCGATCAGTTAAGGGTGGAAGGTAACGAGCGCGGTTCCCAACGACCAACCGACCCGACGACACTCACTCTGAGTCGGCCACCGGCCACTCGGACGCCTGATGCGTGGTGCTCGGCGCGTCACCCCAAAGCGTCTCGAGTTGGTAGAACTCCCGGGCCGCTCTCTGAAAGACGTGCACCACGACGTCGATGTAGTCGATCAGGACCCACTGCCCCCCCGACAGCCCCTCGACATGGCCCGGGCGCTCGCCCTCCCGCTTCATGTCTTCGACCACGTGCTCAGCGATTGCGCGAACGTGAACGTCGGAACCACCACTGGCAATGACGAAGTAGTCGGTGGCTGACGAAATGCCCTTGAGGTCGAGCGTCAGGACGTTCTCTGCCTTGCGCTCCAGGACGAGGTCAACGGCTCTGTCCTTCAGCGCCGTGGAACCTAGGCGGTCCCCCTTACCTCCCAAGGGACGTCAGCCCTCCTCGGGTAAGACGTGCACCTTCACCTCGACCCGCACGTCCGTGTGAAGTCGAACGGGTACGTCGAATTCACCCAGCTGCTTGAGCGGCTCATCCAACTCGATCTTGCGCCGATCGACCTCGAAGTCGAGGCCTCCTTCGGCATTGAGGCGTTCCGCGATCTCGGTGGTGGTGACCGAACCGAAGAGCTTGCCCTCCTCGCCGGCCTTCGCTCGGAACTCGAGCACCTTGCCCTCGAGTTGAGAGGCCCTGCGCTTGCCCTCCAGGTAATCCCGACGGGTGCGCTCCTCACGCTCCTTCTGTTCGGCCTCCAGCCGCTGAAGGTTGCGGCCGGTGGCCTTATACGCCAAGCCACTCGGAAGCAGGTAGTTGCGGGCGTATCCAGGTTTCACCGTCACCACCGCTCCGGCCTCCCCCAGGTGCTCGACCGCTTCTCTCAAGATGATCTTCATGGTCGTTCCACGTTCAAGAGTGTGTTCAGCTTTCTATGACCGCGCGCGCCCGCCCGCGGATGTCCAACCACGTGTCGCTCAGGCCCAACGTCACCGCCCCACCTACCATCACCTGGGGCAACATGGCCAGCCCCAACAGCGCCAGCGCCGCCCCGCCCAGCGAGACACCACCGGTGAGAAAGACGACGATGGCAGCTCCCCGGAGGAGGTACAACGCCGCCATGAGGACCAAGACGTTGGCACCCGCCCGCCCCAACCCGTCCGCGGAGCTCCAGAGGACCAACGCCACGCCCGCCACCACGATCCAAACCAACTGATCGTTGAACCTGAAATCGCGGAGGGGTCCGAGCCCCCGGTCGCTCCCCTGTGCCCAGCGCACGTACAACCACCAGGCCACGGCGAGTGCACACAGGGTCGACACAGCCAACGTGCCCGGATAGAGCGACTGCTGCCACCGTATCACGCGCTCGACCGTTTCCATCATGGTGGGAGCGGCCGTCAAGCCACCCTCGCTGAGTTGGCGAATGCTCTCCAGGAGGACCGCCCCGGCCTGCTGAAGGCGCTCGGCCATCATCCAGTCCACCACACCCCAATCGATCCAGCCCGACAGGAACATCGCCGCACTGAGCCCAACCGCCGCCACGAGCGCAACCAAGCCGCGGTTCACGAAGGAGTGATCGGGCATTACCCACGTGGCCGCCACGAAGCTCAGTCCCACCACGACCGCCCACCCCCGCACCAGAAAGGAGATTCCGTCTCCCAGGCCGCCGAACCCGATCATCGCCGCCGCCAACCCCGCGATCAGCGCGGTCCGATACTGCGGCCGAGGCAGAAACACCAGGAGCGCCAGCAGCGGCAGCGCGACCAGGGGCCCACTGGGGACCACCGACAACCCCCACAGCACCATCAGGAGTAGGACAGGCCGTACCCATCGACGGGGCTCGGATGCCTCTGGCCCCATGCGCGCCCCGCTCCCCTTCCCGAGCACCCTTCTAAGCTTCGTGATTGCGAACGTAGGGAATCAACGCCAGGAAACGGGCCCGCTTCACCGCTCGCCCCAGCTTGCGCTGGAAGGCCGCCGTGACCTTGGTCGTCCGCCTGGGGAGGATCTTCCCCTGTTCAGTCATGAACTTCGAAAGCGTGTCGACGTCCTTGTAGTTGAGCAGCGTAATCGACGGACCCTCGATGCGCCGTCGCCGACCGCGCCCTCCTGAAAACTCGGCGGGGCCTCGGCGGTTCTCGTCTTCTTCGTCTTCTTCCTCGTCCGGCTCGTCCTCTTCCTCGTCCTCGTCTTCATCCTCCCTGGGCGTCGCCGTCACCGGACGTTCGGCGAACAGCGAGCTGCCATCCGTCGGCTCCCCCTCATTCACGACCACCAGATAGCGAATCACCTCGAGGTCCAAACCCACGATGCGCTCGAACTCGGGAAGGTCGGACGGATCCATTTGGAGGTGGGCCACTACATACTGGCCAGTCCGGTGCTTCCCCACTGGATACTGGAGCTGACGGGAGCCCCAAGGGTCGATCGAGACGACCTCGGCGCCCTTCGCAGCGGTGGCCACCTCGTGGAACTTGTCAAGCTTGGCCGTGATGCCTTCCTCGGCAACGGAAGGATCGATGATGTACACGACTTCGTAGCGCCGCATCCGCAGACTCCCTTGGACCGCAAAGATTGGTAACGGGCTCCATCGTCGGATGGGATGGAGCGGGACAGGTCTTCAGCCCAGTAGTATCGCCCCGGCCGGAGCATGCCCACAAGGCCCCTTTCCGTTCACCCTTCTAAACGTTGAAGCGAAACAGGATGATGTCCCCGTCGGCCACGACGTACGCCTTCCCCTCCGACCTGATCTTCCCCTCCTCACGGGCCCGCCTCATGGAGCCCATGCGGACGAACTCATCGTAGTGGATGGTCTCGGCCCGGATGAAGCCCCGCTCGAAATCGGAGTGGATGAGCCCGGCGGCTTCGGGAGCCGTGGAGCCTCGCCGCGCCGTCCAAGCCCGCGACTCGTTCTCGCCGGAGGTGAAGAAGGTGATGAGGCTCAGCAGCGCGTACGCTTCGCGGACCAGCCGGTCCAGCCCCCGCTCTTCGATGCCGAGTCCCTCCAGGAAATCAGCCCGCTCGGCCTGGTCGAGTTCGGCGAGCTCCGCCTCGACCTTGCTGGACACCGAGGCCGTGCGCTCGGTCCCGTCCGAGCGGATGCGCTCCTCGAGCTGCACGGTAAGCTCGTTCTGTCCGGTCTCAATGTCGTCCTCCCCCACGTTGAGCACGTAGAGCACCGGCTTCGCCGTCAGCAACTGGAACTGCTTGAGCCGCGGGAGATCGTCGGCCGCGATGTCCATCGACCGCACGGGTCGCCCATCGCCCAAGGTCTCGAGGACGCGCTCCACCAGCGCAAGCTCCCGAACCGCCTCCTTGTCTCCGGACCTCGCTGTCTTGGTGAGCTTGTCCCGCCGCTTCTCTAGGACATCCAGGTCGGCGAGCACCAACTCCGTTTCCACGATGTCGCGGTCTCGGACGGGGTCCACACTGCCGGAGACGTGGGTCACGTTGGCATCGTCGAAGCAACGAAGCACGTGCGCGATCGCGTCCACCTCGCGGATGTGAGAGAGAAAGCGATTCCCAAGCCCTTCACCCTGAGACGCGCCCGACACCAACCCAGCGATGTCCACGAAGTGCATGACCGTGGGCACAATAGTCTTCGAACCCACCAGTTCGTGGATGTGGGCAAGCCGGCGATCGGGTACCTCCACCGTGCCCACATTGGGGTCCACCGTACAGAACGGGAAGTTCTCCGAAGGAATCCCCGCAGCAGTGAGCGCGTTGAATAGGGAGGACTTCCCGACGTTGGGGAGGCCGACAATGCCTACTTTGAGCATGCGTGCGTAATCAGGGGCAAAAAAAGAACGCGCCGGTGGCGCGTAGGAGGTCTTGCTAAGGCCCAGGATTGTAAAGTCTTAGCGGTTCTAGGTCAACGAAAAACGCGGCCGGCGGGTTGCGCCCGTACCTGGAAGTCTAGAGCTTTTCCGCGCTCCGATCGCGGTCGTACTACAGGCAGCGATCGACCTCCATCGAACCCGAGTGATTCATGGACTACTCGTTCGCCGGGATACCTGAAGACAACCGTTTTCGTTGGTTTGCAGAGGGTCTGCAGGCTGTCATGACGAAGAATGGCCACCAATACGTCGAAGATCCGGAAGAGGCCAACCTCGTCATCAACTTCTTCCCGGGAGAGCGGCCCCGGCCGTTCCGGCGGCGAAGTCAGGCGGTCTTCCTCGCCGGGGTGGCCGATGTCCCGGGCTCGTTCGAGAACCATATGACCGAGGGGTATCCGCTCCTCATCCGATCGCTTTCCAACCTCTTCATTGGGCTGGTCCAGAACGATGCGGACGACCCGGATGTGCACTTCGTAACGCCAGAGCAGGGCCATTACGTGGTGGAAGGCAACTGCGATCGCACGCAGTACTTCGATGGGATCTACAAGCGGATCGAGCCGCTGGCCTCCAGTTGTCTGGTGATCGACAATGTGTTCGACCCCGATCTGCCCGAGGCTCTGTGGAAAGGAGATGAGATCACGGAGTCGCTGTACCGGGCCGGCCGGCACCTCGACGAGCTGGACCTGCTCCCCGCTCCCTTTCCCATGCACCAGGTGCTCTCCGAAAAGGACGTCAAGCACCTGAAGCGACTCTACGGACTCGGGGGCCTGAGCTACGGGAACCTGAGTGCCCGCTACGACGAGACGCGTTTCTGGATGAGCGCGAGTGGCGTGGACAAGTCCAACCTGCGGGACATCGGTCGTGACATCCTGATGGTCAAGGACTACGACCCGGATCGGAACGCCATGGTGCTGTCCGTCCCCCCCGACGTGGAGCCCCGCCGTGTGTCGGTGGACGCCATCGAACACTGGATGATCTACCGCGAACATCCGTCAGTCGGGGCCATCCTTCACGTCCATGCCTGGATGGAGGGCGTGCCCTCGACCGAGTTCAACTACCCGTGTGGCACGCGGGAGCTGGGACAGGCCGTGGCCGATCTGGTGCGCAAAGCGCCGGATCCAGCCCGCACTGTGATTGGGCTCAAGAACCACGGGCTCACCATAACAGGGGCGTCGCTGGATGAGATCTTCGAGCGAATCGAAGGCAAGCTGCTCCAGACGGTGCCGATGAGCTAAGGTCGTCCAGTCTAGCGCCCTCGCAACTCCGGGCGCAGCTGGTCGTTCACGTAGCGGGCCACCGCATCGATCTCCCGGGGCGCGAGTCCTCCGATGCCATGCGTCGGCATGCCCCTTGGGTGACCTGTGTAGACGGTGCGCCGGAGGTCTTCCAGCCTTTCGTAGGGCCATCCATCACGCAGCAACGACGGCACAGCCAGGTCGCGAGAAGCGGCGTAATCCGTGGCGCCTGCGCCCGTGGCCCCGTGACAGTCTCGGCAGGCGGCGGCGTAGGTGGCCGCCCCCTCGATCAGCATCCGAGCACTGTCTGCCCAGGTGATGGTATCGAACATGGCGGGGGAGTAGCGTGAGGCCGCTTCCTGAAGCCGCTCCCCGTCGCCGCGAGGTTCGAACTCGTGACCCTTGCAACCGGCCCACACGACACCGATCAGGAGCACTCCAACCCTAAAGCTCATGAGCCGTTGGGGTCATCGCGCAGCAGGGTCGCTCCTGGTGCGACGCGCCGAACGGCTGCGAGAGCGGAGTCCGCCGATTCGAGGTTGCCGAGCGCCTTCTCGGCCATATACACACCGAACCACCCGGCCGCTTCCTCCGGCTCTTCTGTCGTCACGCGAAGGTAGTGCGTGCGAGCTCGGATGAAGTCGTGCGCCCGAAACGCAGCTGTTCCGCTATCCAGCTGAGCGGCCATCGAAGGTGAGAGTCGTGTCCGCGCCTTCGTCGGATCCACGCCGTCCGTCCGTTGGTCGGCAGGCCGACAAGCGACGAGCCCAACACCAGTAATGACGCACAACAGTCGCACAGTTCTCATCGTTCCCCCCGTCATTCTCGTCTCTCCCGCGGATCACCCAGGTGGCACGCTCGGCAGGTCGAAGACGATCGCCGCCATGCCCGCTCGGCATCAAACGCCGCACCGTGCGGACTCACTCGGAAAGACCCAGTGCTGGAGTGACATTGGACGCAGTCGCGCTGTTGGTGACACCCGGCACAGCTCTCCATGGTCTGCCGGGCCGCCTGGCCGTGACGGAGCAGCCAGAGCGGCTCCGCATCGTGATAGGAGGAGCCGAGCCGGCCGGTGCTCCCCAACCCTGAGGAGACGTGACACTGCCGACAGAAGACCTCGGTGCTGTGGCAACTCGAGCACTCCATGGTGGCGCCGAACGCTTCAGCCGCGTGGCGGGCCGCGAACGCGGCTGGATGATACCCCCCTGAGGTGGGCCCGGAGTGGCAGGCCGTGCAGGACTCGTCCCGGTGGCAGGTAAGACAGGCCGCCTGACCGTCCAAGGCCGACGCTTCGTGCCCCACGTCGAAGAACGGACTCTCGTGGCTCATCGGCGCCAGGCGTTCAAGCCGCGTCCCGGGGGCACGCGCCGTCTCGCGCATCGGAAGCACGGTCACCGCGGGAGGAGCCGGCCCGAGGTGACAGGACACGCAGTCATTGCTCGTGTGGCAGGTACCGCACTCCGCCTCCACCGTCTCTGCCCCGGGGCGGTGTTGGCTAGCGAACTCGATGCCCTCGTGGCTGGACGGAGCAGGATAGTCGGGGGTGGGAGCATGCAGCATCAGGGGTCGGGGCGCCGAAGGGACCCGACCCAGCAGCTCCGTCTCGACGACATGGCAGGCCAGGCACCGATCTCTCGTGTGGCACGTCGTGCAAGCGTCGAATCCCTCCGCCAGGGCAGCCTCGCCATGGAGCTGCAGAAGAAACTGGCGCCCCTCGTGGTCCGGGGGCGATGGCAGCGCCGCGACGGATTCGGACGTCAGACCCGATTCTGCGAGAGGTATGTGACAGGTGGAGCACTCAGCACCCTCGAGATGGGTGCGAGCGGTGTGGCAGCTCCAGCAGCTGTCCGCGCTCGCTGCAGTGACGGACCACCTCGACTCCAGGTCGGGCGCATGACAGCCGGCGCATACTAACGTCCCCTCACCGCTTGCACGCACGCTGGTATCGTGGGTCGAGTGCTCGTAGTGGAGGTTGGAAGGTCGTGCGGCAGGTCCATTCCAGTCTACGCGCTCTTCTGTCACACCGTCGTGGCATCCCAGGCACACACTCGGCGGCGGGTAGAGCGTGGCGTTGAGGGCATCGGGATCAGCGCCCGCATGACACCCCGCGCATAGGGGGAAGAGTCCCTCGTGTTTGTCGTGTTGGAAGCGATCCGAGGGCGACTGGCCCTGGACCCCACCCGCCCCGAGAGCGCCCACCATCAGGATCGCGGCCACGCCGAGACGCCGGCCGATCATCTGCCTGCCCCCGATGGCACTCCAGGGTCAGCGCCCAGTGGGATCACGACGGACACCCATCCGCGGGTCTGCGGGCCAACCAGTAGAGAGGCGTTTACGCCATCGCCACCTAGCGCGGCGTAGTGAAGCCATCCCCCGTCGAGCATCGTAGCCCTGCCCAACGCCAGCGAGCCCGAGAAGCCGCCACCGGCCATTCTGCGGTCGCCGAGCCTGAACTCCTCAAGCTGCTGATAGTACGAGGCATGGGCCCTGACTCGGACGCGATCTGTGGCCCGCCACGCCAAGGCGCCGTCCCCCGAGTGCAGGTACGCTCCGGCACCCCACTCGAGTCGGTAGCTTCCCCGCAGGCTCCAGCGAAGACCCGGCGACCAGTGGGCGCCCGAGTCTACGGACCACGCCGCATCCTCGAGGGGACTCAGCACCACCGGAGTCCCGGCTTCCTCATACTGACGCCACGCCGCTGAAACCCAACCCGTCCACCCTCCTCGCGGCAAGCCGACGCCCAGGAGCGCACGCCCTTCTCTGTAGCCGACGGGCTCGAAGAACCCCCAAATCGTGGACAGATCGAAGTAGGGCACGTAGCGACGAGCACGGAGCTCCAGATCGAGCCAGGGGGCGAGTCGAGACTGCGCGCTTATCGTTGCTTTGCCCAACTCTCTACTTGAGAAGTCCCAATCGGTGGTGGCCAACCATCGGACGGATGTCGGAAGGCGAGTCCTGAACTCGAGCGAAGCCCGCTCAGATAGAAGCGTTGAACGGTCCGACCACATCTCTCGCTGGTAGCGCAGGCTAACCGCCGCGCCCGAGGCCCGGTTTGCCGTCGCAGCGGCGCCGACCACGTAAGCCTCGTTTTGTGGGACCCAGTCCTCCACACCCCGGAAGGCCTCGTTCCTGGGTTCCCGGAGCCCGCGAGCCAGGCTTCGACCAGCGAGCGCCTCGACCCGTAGCCACCCACTGACCTGAGCCCGCAGGTTCGCGCCGTCGAAGCTCGCGAACCCCAACCTGGAGAGCGTTTCCTGGCGGCCGACCCGTACCCGTAGGCCCGGGCGGTTCCACTGAACGTACGCGAGCAGGGCATCGAAGGCATTGTCTGCGCGGGGCCAAGGGTAGGCACCGTCTAGCTGGCGGCGCCCCCGCAGGTACGCCGTCGCACTGAGGCCCTCGACGCCGAAGCCCCACGTGGTTAGGCGCAGATCCTGGGTGGCAGCAACTGCGTGATGGGATCCCCCCAGTCGGTACGCCGTACACTGCACGTCGCGAAGGCAATAGACGCGACGACCGTCGACAGCATAAAAGCCATCAGGGTCGAGAGCCGCCTCAGTGAACGCAAAGGTGTCGAGCACCAGCGGCTGCAGGGACAAGTAGCGAACCGTAGAGGTAGCAGACCCGCGAAAGGACTGGGCGCTACTCGGTACTGGTACTACGCCCCCCAGCGCGACCGCTCCCACCACCATCCCCAAGATCGTCCTCATGGGCTCGGCCGCGGATCCGGGAGTGGATGACAGGTGATGCAATTCTCTTCCGGCCGATGGTCTCGTAGGTCCTGGTGGCAGGTCAAACAGAACGGCCGGGTTCGGGGCACTCCCTCCACCACTGGGTCCGTGTGACAGCCCGCGCCCGAGCATCCCACATGTACCTCGACCAGATGAGCCCCTTCGGGTGCCTCCGTATGGCAGGAGGCGCAGTCCACCGACGCCTCGTGGTGATCAGTGTGACAGGACGCGCACGTGTCCTCGACCACTGCCAGGTCGGGGGCTCCAACGTGGCACGTCTCACAGGTTGTGGACGCATGGAGGGTGTGCGAAAACCCCGCAGGCCCCACCCGGACTTCTCCTACCGACAGCGCGAAGGTCATCGACTGTTCGAGCGCCGCGACATGGAAGGGGTCGTCGTCCGTGTGACATGTCGAACAAGTGGCCCTCCCACTCTCTTGAGTGTGGTGACAACTCCGACAGTCAGCAACGGTCCGAGTCGTGGCTATTCCGTGCGAGTCGGCCACGCTGTGACAGGCTACGCACTCGATCTCCAGATGGCTCTGGTGGCGGAAGAACAGCGTGTCTTCGGCGAGCTGCCCCACGTCTCCGGCATGCGGTGCGCTGCTGCCTGTGGAGGCAACGGAAATCACGGAGGGGTCAAGACCACCCACGTCCGCATGACAGGCCACACACTCCCCTCCCCGCACAAGAAACTGGTGTGCAGTGTGGCACTGCGAACAGTCGCCATATACCGCATCGCCCAATCCCTGATGGAAAGGCGTGAGGTCGAGCGCTTCGTCGTGACACCCTGCAGCGGCACACGTCTCGACGGCCTGACTGGCCTCTGTCTGCTGATGGGGATCGTGGCACGTCGAGCACACGCCGCCATGGGGCTCGTCCTCCGGCATCTCGACCAGGGCCCTCATGACGTGGCAGGACAGGCACTCGTCGTTGGAGGGGCGTAGCGCGGCGCGGACGACCTCCAAATCCTGGTCCTGCGTGGGTGAGCGGAAGGAGTGGCAGGCCACACAATGGATGGTGAAGTCACCCATGGCACCCAACTGGATGTCGGTATTGGCGTGGCACTCTGATTGTCCGCAGGTATCGTCCGCCGACGAGAACTCGTGAATGGAGGTGGCGTGGCAAGTGACGCAGCGCGCCTCAGCCAGCGCGGGGTCGGAGGACTCGGCGTGGACGCGGTGACCCGCCGAGGCTGCGATGCTCCTCCACTTGTCCGGGTCGCCTTCCACATGGCACTCCGTGCAGACGGCGTCGGGCACTTCGGCGTGGGTGGTCAGCGCCTCCGGTTGCTCGACGACCTGCGTGAGCGCCATCTGTGAGCGTCCGACCAGCGTGGGTCGATGACAGGCCTTACACCCCAGACCCCGATGCTCGCTGCGTGCGAACGCCTCGTAGGGCTCCTCCATCAGGTGACACGAGATACAGAAGTCGTTGTCGTGCTGAACGTAGTCGTACGTCCGGTACGCATAGTATCCGCCGACGGGTAGGCCCACGAGCAACAGAAGGCCGAGAAGGGGGACGAGAATCCCCCCTGCCCACATGGCAGTCTTCACGCCCGACCCTCGCGCCGGTTCTCCCAAGCTCTTCTCCTCCCACGTAGTGATGCCACAACCGCGGCCCACTCACCCTCCGGCAAATGAACCGCGGTCCTATGGCTCCGCTAGTTGAACCCGGGCCTACTCGGTGGCGCTCAGCACGTTGCGTAGGTCGATCTGGGGCGGAACTAGACCATAGGTCGTGGACGCCTGGGTGATCGACGCGGTGAGCAGGGCCTCGATCAGGAAGGGGTTGTGAACGGCGGCACCCCCGGCCCGGGCTAGCTCCGCGTTGAACTTCACCCCTTCACCCACGGTGTAAGCGGCATCCGTCGTGGAGAACTCCGAAGGAGGGATCTGAGCGATGAGCGCCTCGAGTGCTGTGGCAAGCTGATCGATTCGGGTCTCGGCCGTGAACTTGAGCCCGCGTGCAACCGCTTCATCGCCGTGGCATCCCGAGACCGCGCAGGACTGGAACGTCCGGTCCGTGTCGTCGCAGACACCGCCTGGAACGGGCACACCGTCAGTGTCTAGGCAGGGCACCGCCTCGAACAGATGACCAGTGGCACTGAAGACATGGTTCCCACTCTCTGGATCCGTGACTTCGAAGGACGTGACGTGACAGCCGGCGCAGAGTTTCGGATTGGCTTGGGACCCGTGGGTCGCACGAATCGCCCCACCGGGGAACTGCAAGTCGGGCGGCCACCAGCCCGCGACGCCCAGGATCGTCGGTCCCTCCGGCGAATGCGGCCCTCGGAAAGTGGTCGGATCAGGCACCCCACGCTTGTGGTGGCACTTCATGCAGAGGTTCTCTTCCTCACTTGGCACATCGACTGGAAACCGCAGCTGGGCTTCGTTGATCGACCCGTGGGGATCGTGACAGACGGCGCAGGTGATGGCCAGATGGTTTCCGGGGCCCAGCTGACCCTTCTCCACGTAGTCGACGTCCACACCCCACGCGCGGAGCGCACCCTCGCCGGTGTGGCAGCTCTGACACTCCGGACGATCCGCAGCGAAGCCAATGATCTCCGAGTGCTTCGAGGCCTCCCACTCCTCCGCGAACGGATGATGCGTCCCCTGATGGCATTCCGTGCATCCCACCGTGGCATCGATGTCCGCGTCCAGGAACGCCAAAGGCTGTGACGCGTCAGGATTCTGGACATGGTCGAGGCCGGGACCATGACAGCTCTCGCACTGTACGTCGTGGTAACGATCCTCAGGGGCCGCGTTGAAGCCCGCCGTCTGTGTCGTCAGGTTCCCGAGTTCGCTTACGGTGTGGCAACCCTCACAGAACGACTGCGCGCTGCCCGATGCCTGTAGCCCCTCCCACGCCTCCGAGTGTGCGGTTTGGACCCATTCCGCCTGGACGCCGACGTGGCAGTTCCCACATGCGGTCAGCTTGCTATCGAGATCGGAGTATCCCAGGAACCCGAGTGCCTCTGCCGGTGGCGTCTCGAACAACTCGCGATCTCTGAACACGACGTTTTCATCGCATGCAGCGAATGCGACAAAGACCGGCAAGAGGCAAAGCCATCGAAGAGCAGCGTATCCGCGAGACATGTTTCGACCCTCCGACCCGAGATCGTTTGCTTCCCAGGAGAACGCCAGGCACCGGGCTGGGAGCCTGTCGCCTTTCCTCGCATGTAATATATCTCGCTGCGGGGGAAGGACATAAGCGGCTACGCCCCATACCGAGGGGAGGGAAGAGCGGGTAGCGGACGTAGGGAATCTCCCTACATACTCTGGACTCTACAGGCCTACCAGCGCACCCTGTACAGACCGAATCAGGTCTGGGTAGCGCGCGAACGCCCAGCGGGCCCCCTCGATGTCCAGCCGCTCCGTGTTGGTATGCGCGTGCCGCTCCTCACCCGGGGCAAAGCCGACGCTTGGCACACCATGCACACCGCAGGTCCACCCGCCGTCGGTGGCGAACTGCCAGGGACGCACACGCGCGGGGCCCTGACCCTCACGCCGTCCAACCGCCGCGGCCGCGGCGCGGACCACGGGATGCTGCTCCTCCACCAGGAATCCGGGCGTGAACATACGGCGGCTCCGCACTTTGCCAGTGTAGGTGCACTGCTCCTCGTAGGCGGTGCGCACCTCGAAGGCTAGGCCGTCGGGCACATCGCCAACCGCCTCAGAGAGGGCACCCTGTAGGTCATCGCAAAGGCTCTCGGGCGTGGACCCAGGAAGGATCCGCCAATCCACCACCACCACGACTTCGTCGGGAATGACGTTGCGACTCTCAGGGCGGACCTCCACGCCAGTGGCGACCGCAGTGGCCGCCCCCAGCACCGGATCCGCGGTGTCGGGGTCGTTGACGGCCGTGATGGCCTCCAGCGCGGCTCCAACGAGGTCGAGCGCGTTGCGGGCCCGATCGGGCGCGGAGGCATGTCCCGCCACGCCGCGTAGGACGACCTCTAGCTCGGCACGCCCCCGGTGCCCGATGGTCACGTCCCCCTGGGTGGACTCACCGATGATGACAGCGCCAGGCTCCACCGCCCCGCCCTTCATGAGGTGCTCCATCCCCCAACCACCCCGCTCCTCCAGCACCGTGTGCGCCACGATGACGTCTCCGGCGGTGGTGCCCCGTGCCGCCGCGGCCGCGTACGTCTGGAGCGCGAGGGGGCCCTTGATGTCCATGGCGCCCCGCCCGTGGAGAAAGCCATCCGCCACGATACCGTCGAACGGCGGGTGCTCCCAGGTGTCGTGGTCCCCCGGAGCCACGATGTCCAGGTGGCACGAAAGCATGACCGCGGGCGCCTCGCCGCGACCCTTCACCACACCGATCACGTTTCCCACCTCGTCGACCCTGACGTCCTCGAAGTCGAGCGCCTCCAGCTCCGCACGCAGCCTTTCCGCCACACCCCCTTCATTCCCCGGAAGCGAAGGGATGCGGATCAGGTCCTGGGCAAACGCCAGGGCGTTCTCGAACATCGGCTCGGACACGCTACGCCAGGAAACGCGCCACCAGGTCGGTGAACCAGGAGACACCGTTGCCGTCTCCGTGCAACCGCACGAACCAAGGCGCCAGCACCAACGAGACGACCGACATCAGTTTGATCAGGATGTTCAGCGAGGGGCCAGAGGTATCCTTGAATGGGTCGCCTACCGTGTCGCCGACCACTGCGGCCTTATGCGCATCGGACCCCTTGCCGCCGTGCGCGCCTCCCTCGATGTACTTCTTGGCATTGTCCCAGGCGCCGCCGGCGTTGGCCATGAACAGCGCCATGAGCACGCCAGTGACGGTCGCGCCGGCCAGCAATCCGCCCAACGCCTCCACCCCGATGAACGCCCCGACCAGCACGGGCGCGGCAACCGCGGTGACACCCGGTAGAATCATCTCGCGCAGCGCGGCCCGAGTGGAGATGTCCACGCAGCGCGCAGAATCGGGCTTACCAGTACCCTCCATGATTCCCGGGATCTCCCGGAACTGACGTCGGACCTCTTCGACCATCGCGGCAGCAGAGCGGCCCACAGCGGTCATGGTCATGGCGGCGACCAAGAAGGGCAGCATCCCGCCCAGAAGGAGTCCGATCACCACGATGGGGTCGACGATGGAGATCCCCGTTGCGGCCAACCCTACGGACGCCGTGTACGCGCTGAACATCGCCAGGGCGGTCAGTGCCGCCGACCCGATGGCAAAGCCCTTCCCGATGGCTGCCGTGGTGTTTCCGATGGCGTCCAACGAGTCGGTGATCTTCCGCGTCTCCGGCCCGAGACCGCTCATTTCACTGATGCCGCCCGCGTTGTCCGCGATGGGACCATACGCGTCGACGGACATCGTCACACCCACAGTTGCGAGCATCCCCACAGCGGCGATGCCAATCCCGTAGAGCCCTGCTGCCCAATGGGCGATGAAGATGGCCAAGCAGATCAGAACCAGCGGGATGGCGGTGGACTCCATCCCCACAGCCAGCCCGGTGATGATGTTGGTAGCCGACCCCGTCTCGCTGGCGTCGGCGATCTTCCGAATCGGGCCAGCCGACGTGTAATACTCGGTCACCAACCCGATCACGGTACCCACGATGGTCCCCGCCAAGATGGCCCAGAACGGCCCCGTCACGGAGTAGGACTCACCGGCGACTCCGGTCAGCTCGATCCCCATCGCACGCACGATGAAGAACATCAGCACCAGGAACAGGACGGCCGAGATCATGGGGGCGTTGCGGAGCGCGGCCGCAGGGTCCGAACCCTCCAGAAGCCGGAGCGCCCCGATGCCGATGAGCGAACACAGGAGGCCCACCAGGATGGTGACGATGGGCAGTGCAACCGCCCCCGCCACGCTACCGACAGCGGCGGCCGTAGCCCCGATGGCAATGGTGGCCACCACCGACCCGACATAGGACTCGAAGATGTCTGCGCCCATGCCGGCCACGTCGCCCACGTTGTCACCGACGTTGTCGGCGATGGTCGCAGGGTTCCGGGGGTCGTCCTCCGGAATACCCGCCTCGACCTTCCCCACCAGGTCCGCGCCGACGTCTGCGGCTTTGGTGTAGATGCCTCCGCCCACACGCGCGAAGAGCGCAATCGAGCTCGCGCCCATGGCGAACCCGGACACGACTTCGGCGAAGTGCGTGAACTCCGTGCCGCCACCGGCCGTGTAGAAGGCGTAGAACCCTCCGATGCCCAGCAGTCCCAAGGCCGCGACCGAGAGCCCCATGACCGCGCCGCCGAAGAAGGCAATGCGGAGGGCTTTGCCCGGGCCCTCGTTGGCGGCTGCCGCCGAGGTGCGCACGTTGGCGCGCGTGGCCGCCTTCATGCCGAAGAAACCCGCCATCACGGAACACAGCGCACCCGCGATGTACGCGATGGCTGTTTCCTGACCGATGGCCGCGAACAGCAAGCCCGCGACCACGAGGACGAAGACCCCCAGCATCCGGTACTCCCGGTTCAGGAACGCCATCGCACCGTCATGAATCTGATCCGACAGATCCACCATGACGTCGGTGCCGGGAGATTGGCTGCGTACGTAGTTGTAAATGACAGCCGCGACGATCAGGCCCACCAGGCCCGCACCCCACGCCCATCCGGTCAAACTCACGAAGTCAGGCATACCTCGGATCTCTTTCCTTTCTAGTGGTCGGCGCCAACCAGGCGCTCAGGTCAACCGTTCAATCGATTCATCGCTGCGTCGAGTCCCTCGTCCAGCCAGACCCGCAAACCGTCAGTGACATCGCCCAAGCGGGCCACGACACTCTCCTCGTCCTCGCCGGTCAGGGGCGACAGCACCCAATCCGCCAGCTCCCAGCCCGAGGGTGGCTCACCCACCCCCACCCGCAGACGCGGATACTCCCTGCTTCCCAGCACACCCTCAATGGACTCGAGTCCGTTGTGGCCGCCCGCGCTCCCACGCGGCCGCAATCTGAGGCGCCCGGGGGCCAGGTGCACGTCGTCCACCACCACCATCAGGTCCTCGGCCGGGTCTCCTTCAAACACCCGGTGCAGCACCGCTCCACTGCGGTTCATGTACGTCAGCGGCTTCACCACTCGCACCTGGAAGTCGCCCACCCGTCCTTCCGCGATCGCCGACTTCCCATGCCTGCTGAATCCACCGAGATCCCAGTCGTACGAGAGACGGTCGGCCACCCACCAACCCACGTTGTGGCGGGTAGCGTCGTAGTCGGCGCCCGGGTTCCCGAGGGCCAGGATCACACGAACTGCGATGGCCTATGCCTCCTCGGTTGCCTCCGCAGGTGTCTCCCCCTCTGCGCCCTCCACCTCGTCGCCCTCGAGCTCCTCGGCCTCCGCTTCGTCGGACACCGCGCCACGGGGGAGCACGACCGTACAGAGCGTCCGATCCAACTCGGTGACCACCTCGACGCCCTCCGGCACGCTGACGTCGCGAACATGTAGGGAATCACCCAGTTCCAGATCGGTGACCTCGACTTCGAGGTACTCCGGGATCTTGGACGGAACGCAGCTGACCTCGATATCGTGGACGTGCTGCTCGAGAATACCCGAGCTCAGGCGAACGCCGGCCGGGGTACCCTCGAAGTGGAGCGGTACCTGGACCTGCAGGACCACACCCTTGGTCACCTTGTAGAAGTCCAGGTGCAGGAGATTGGGTTTGAACGGGTGCATCTGCACCTCTCGCACCAGCGTGTCCACCGCCCCCCCTTCGCCCTCGATGTCGAGCGACACGATGGTGTTCTCGACCGATATAGTCCCGAAGAGACTCAGTGCCTCGTGGGCATCCACAGACAGAGACTGAGAGGTCCCGTCGGGGCCATAGACCACGGCAGGCACTCGACCCGTTGCGCGCATTTTACGCGCTGCTCCTTTCCCGCGACTCTCGCGGACCTTGGCATCCAGCTTCGCTACATCCGACATGGTTCAGCCTCTACGCAGATTTGATTTCGGCCACGCCAAACAACTGACTGACCGACTCGTTTCTATGGATGAATTCGATCGCCCGCGAAATCAGACCGGCCACGGACAGGATCCTGAGCTGAGGAATCCGACGCTCCTCGGGGATGTGGATGGTGTTCGTGACGACCAGCTCCTCCAGGGGAGAGTCCGCCAACCGCTGAGGAGCGCTGCCTGAGAGCAGCGCGTGGGTCGCACATGCGTACACCGTGGCGGCACCTCGCTCTTTGAGGGCGTGGACCGCCGAAGCGATGGTGCCACCAGTGTCGATCATGTCGTCAGCCAGGATACAGGCACAGCCTTCGACCTCACCCACGATGTTGACGACCTCCGCCACGTTGTGCGCAGGGCGTCGCTTGTCGACGATGGCCAGGCCCGCGTTGAGCCGCTTGGCGAACCCGCGGGCCATCTTGGCAGACCCAACGTCGGGCGCCACCACGACCACGTTCTCCAGCTCCTTTTCGCGGAAGTACTTCACCAGCACGGGGGCCGCGTACAGGTGGTCCACCGGAATATCGAAGAAGCCCTGGATCTGGTGTTGGTGAAAATCGATGCCCAGCACCCGGTCGGCCCCGGCGGCCACGATGAGGTTCGCTACCAGCTTGGCCCCGATGGCGACCCGCGGCTGGTCCTTGCGATCCTGTCGCCCGTAGCCGTAGTACGGCAGGACCGCATTGATGCGTGCCGCCGATGCGCGTTTCGCCGCGTCGATCAGGAGCAGCAGCTCCATGAGGTTGTCCCCCGGCGGGACCGTGGGTTGGACGATGAACACGTCTCGTCCACGCGCATTGCGGTCGATGCGAACGAAGATCTCACCATCGGAGAAGTCCCGAATGGTAGCGGCTGCGGGGGATGTTCCGAGCAGGCCTCCAATCTCTTCAGCGAGCGGGAGGTTCGCTCGGCCCGAGAGGAGAAGCATGGGACCGCGTTGAAAGGTGTCGTCCATCCGTAGCCGGCCGAGGTTCCAGGCTTAGCGTCAACAGCCTTTTATGTTAGAAACGGCCCCAACTAGCGTCAACTCCCGAAGCTCCTCCGAATCTCCACAATCTGGGATGTGATCAGGGTCTCCCTACCGGGTAGCTCCACCTCCAGAGTCAGGGAGTACGATCCGGGCTCGACCGGCGGCAATCCCAGTTCGACGGCGCTGAAGCGGGGGGCCCCGCCGCCCTCGTCGAGTTCGCTCCACGACAGCACCACCGGCCTCTCCCCATCCAGCACCCTGGCCCACTCGCCCAGGCGGCGTAGGAGTCCCCTGTCTCGAGGCTCGAGCAACACCCGGTAACGCACGTCCACGTCCCGATCGCCAAAGCGGTATAGCTCCCACGCCAGCACCACAGGCTGCCCCGGCGCCAAGACCCGACCGGGATGGGCACGACCGATCGCCTCGCTCAGGTCGGCGGGAAGGCCACCCGCGGGTCGTACGAGCAGTACGTCCGAGAGGGTGGGGACGTCTCGAGGCACCTCCGACAGCGCCACCCCCACCCGGTCCCGACGTCCGCGCAGTCCGTCTTCGGCGATCCACTCCGCACTCGCTACGTGGCGGCCGTACGGGAGGGTGAGGACGTGGACCGCAGCCGTGTCGGAGCCCCCACGTAACTCACCCGACCCAAGGTCCAAGGCCGCCAACCCCCGCGTCCCCGGCAGTTCCGTGGAGTCCGACGCGGCCACCAGGACCATGCCAGAGGGACGACGGAACGCAGCGAACTGCGACCACGACGGCGTCACTTCCTTGGCGTAGGTGGGCGCGTAGGCCGCATGAGGACGGTCCTTCTCGAGAACCCAACCCTCCTCCTCGAGTCGCATCGGATCTTCGAGGACATCGGTCGGGGGGAGAAACTCTCGGCTCTTTGGGGGATGGTGTCCGACCACGCGGTCTTCCATCCGACCCGGCCTTCTGAAATCGCGAGCCCAAGCGGCCTCCCACCCGTAGCGGACCAACAGCTCGTCGAGATCGAAGCCCCAGGACATCCCATACGGGTTGCGAGCCCGCTGCCGGATTCGCGACGCAGCCATCCGCGCCCAGTGGGCGGTCTGGCGGTCGTTGCCAGGGTGAATGAAGAAGGGATCCGCCAGGGCCCAGAACTGAGCCACGGCCATGGCGGAATCCGGCTGCTGCTCGATCCAACGCCAGCGGTCGCGGTCGAGCGCGTCCTTGATGGACTGATCCCACTTCTCCCGCTCCTTCTCCGGGAGATGGGGACGCACCTCCTCGAACGCGGCCTGGGCCTCCGGGAAGCGTTCCAGACTATGGAGCGCCAGCCCTTCGAGCGCCCGGCACCACCAACGCTCACCGAGGCACCCCCTGGCGTACTCCAACGCCTCTTCGCCGTCGCCGGCTTCGATGGAATACCAGACCAACTGCCCCCGCACCCAGCCGTCCCCCGGGATGCGGGCCGCGACCTCGCTCAGCTCCGCCAGGAGCGAGCTCCGCGCCTCGACGATTTCGTCCGCTTCCGGTGGGGGCTCGTAATCGTCATCACCCCCATGCCGCATGCAAATGCGGCCGATGATCTCATCGCACCCGCCGCTCCCCACGAACTCCTGGGGCAGGTGCCGGACGCGGATCCTCTCGAAACGCGCCTGGGCGCTACGAGCCTGGGAGCGGAGGTCCGACGAATCGGCGCTTTGGGTTACCTGCGCATGGACTTGCCCCGTCGGGAGGCCCCATGGGACCAGCAGGGCCAGTATGGTGAGGCATCGCATGCGAACCTATACGCCTCTGGGCAGCTGAGATATACCGGCGCTCGGTGGGCCCGCCGGAGGGTCGACACCCGATTGGCCCGGGTGGATTCGAACCACCACTACCGCTTCCAAAGAGCGGTGTCCTGCCATTAGACGACGGGCCACTCCGGTGAATCGTACCCCTTCCGCCCCGGCACCTCAACCGGTGCGGGACAGGCCACTCAGGGCCAGGCCTCCAGCGTGACGGCTTCCAGCAGACGAATCCCCGGGACCTCCTCGAGTGAGGCCTGCGCCCGCGCGCGGTGGTCCAGGTCAGCGTAGATGCCGAAGTGCGCAGCCCCGCTCCCCGTCATCCCACATAGGATGGGCCGGGTGGCGGCCATGCTCTCCCCCAACTGGGCCAGATCGGGACGCTCCAGGTACAGGACCGGTTCGAAGTCGTTGACCCGGCTCCCCGCGAGCGCGGACCAGTCGCGCCAGCCTGCCAGCTCGAAGGCACCGGGCTGGGCTGCGCGCGGGGTCGGCCGGTTGGCAAGGCGCGCGTAGGCCTCCCGGGTAGACACACCCCGCTCGGGCACCGCCAGGAGCGCGGGCCGGGCAGGTGGAGGGTCGAGGGCCAGAAACCTGCCGCCCCGACTCCAAGCCCAGGCACATGGCTTGGTGCCCATGAAGAAGGGGATGTCGGATCCCAGCTCGCTGGCCAACGCCAGGAGCTCTTCCCGACGGGCTCGGCCAGGAAACAACCGATCCAGACTCCGCAGCGCGGCCGCCGCGTCGGAGGACCCCCCTCCCAACCCGGCCGCAACCGGAACCCGCTTGGAAAGCCCGACGGAGATGCCCTCGTTCCCGAGGCCAAAGGCATCGAGGAACGACGACGCGGCCCGGTAGACGAGGTTGTCCTCACCCAAGGCCCCCCCGGCGTCCCCCACCACCTCGAGCTCGATGCCCGGCGCCTCGCGCCTACGTACGGTGAGTTCGTCTGCGAGAGAGATACCGAGGAAGAGGCTCTCCAACTGGTGATACCCGCTCACCTCACGAGCCAGGATCCGTAGCTCCAGGTTGAGCTTGGCTGGCGCCCAGGCACGCATGGGACGACTCACGGAGCGACAGGCGCGGGAGCCGGCTCCTCACCTGCACTCGTCACCGAGATGCCCATGCGCCACGCGTAGTACAGCCCCAGCAACGTGATGGGGAGAAAGCCGATCAGGTGATAGCTGGTTGCGAAGGCCAGGGCGGTCGGTTCAGCGACCCCGTACGTGTCGACCAAGGCCACCCGGGCGGCGGCGTGCCACGTCCCGAAGAAGCCCGGAGCTGACGGAATCGCCGCCCCGAAGGCCACCATGGACTGGGTGAACAGCGCCGCCCCAAACCCCAGCTTGATCCCGAACGCCTTCATGGCCAGCCAGAACGAGAAGCCATAGTAGGTCCAGTGCACGAGCGAGAGCAGGAGCGACTTCGCGAAGAGGCCCGGATCCCTCAGGACGGCCAAACCATCCAGGAAGTGGTCGGTCATCCCGGCAAGCCGTTCCCCCCAAGGGTGGGGCAACACCCGCCCCACATGCCCCACGGTCCACTGGGCGGCCTTGGGCCAGAGGACCAACGCGGAGATCCCTACCAACAGGCCCACCAACGCCAGGAGGATGCCCCGCACGAACGCGGCCAGCGACTGCCCGAAGATCTCCACGCCGGTCGGGAAGCTCGGCGACGCGACGGCCACCACCAGCAGCGCGACCACCGAAATCCCGTCCAGGAAGCGTGCAACCACGAGAGACGCGAACGCACCGGACACCGGGACCGGCTCCACGCGCGAGATGGCCAACGCTCGCACGAACTCCCCCATGCGAGCAGGTAGGATGTTGTTGGCCATGAATCCGATCAGCGTGCTCGCCCACCGGCTATAGAACCGGGTTTCGGGCACCATCGGTTCGAGCAGCAACTTCCAGCGCCATGCCCGAATCACGTAGGCGGTGACCACGATGATTGTGGCGAGGAGCAACAGCCATGGATCGGCTCCTCTCACCTGATCCAGGATGAGTCCGAGATCCTGATCCTTGAACAGCCACCAGAGCAAGACGATGCTGACAGCAATGCCCAGCCCGGCCTTCCAGTCGAGCTTCACTGGTGCTGAGCCTCCATGAGAAGTCCACGCATCTCCTGGACGGCGTGTTCCAGCCCCATCAGCACCGCCCGCGAGATGATACTGTGACCAATGTTCAGTTCCTCGATTTCCTGAATAGCAGCCACGGGTCGGACGTTCTCGTAGGTGAGCCCGTGCCCCGCGTGTACGGCCAGCCCCAACCCTCGACCCTCCTCGGCAGCGCTCCGCAGTCGGTTCAGTTCGGAGCCTCCGTGCTGCACGTACTCGCCCGTGTGCAGCTCCACCGCATCGACGCCCAGGTCCCGACTCGCCTTCAGCGCCTCCGCATCGGGGTCGATGAACAGCGACGTGCGAATGCCGGCGGACGCTAGGGGCTCCACGACCGCACGCACCCGGGCCTGGGCCTGCCCATCGAGGATGTCGAGGCCCCCTTCGGTGGTGATCTCCTCCCGCTTCTCGGGCACGAGGGTCACCTGGAAAGGCTTCAGGTCCAGTGCGATGGCGAGCATCTCGTCGGTGGCGGCGATCTCGAGGTTGAGGGGCGTCCGCGCCGTTTCGGCGAGCAGGCGCACATCTCGATCCTGAATGTGGCGTCGGTCCTCTCGGAGGTGGACGGTAATGCCGTCGGCGCCGGCCAGCTCCACCAGCACCGCTGCGCGGACAGGGTCGGGCTCGTCGGTGCGCCGCGCCTGCCGGATCGTGGCAACGTGATCGATGTTGACGTAGAGCCTCACTCGTACTCCTTGAGTAGGGTGTCAAAAGCGGAGATATGCGCTCCCGGCAGGTCATCGGCCATCGCCCGCAGCAGCGCTCGAGACATCTGTGCGTAGAGGGCGCGATCCGACCCGGACAGGGTCTGCAGGTGCCGCGCCACGGTCTGCACATCGCCTCGCACCAAGGGCCCGGTGGCGGCGCCCAACCCCTCCGTTCGCATGTTCAACACCACGCCCTCCAACAGTCCTTGCAGCCCCTGGCGGGCTGCCTCCTGATCGCCGCCCGCCTGTGCCACCCAACGTGAGGCGGCATCGACCAGCACGGGGATCCCCTCGGCGATGAGGGTGGCCGCCGCATGGTAGAGGGGCCGACCCTCGTCCGGAATGCTGAGCGCGGTCCCGCCCAAACAGGAGACGATGGCCCGCGCTCGTGCCGTGGCGTCATCGTCGCCCGAAACGACGAACGACGATCTGGGCAGCATCTCCAACGCGGTCTCCGTGCGCGAAAGCGCCTGCAGCGGATGCAGCGTGCCGACCTGATAGCCCCTCTCCCTCAGGGGGGCCAAGACCGAGGTATCGTGCATCCCCGAAAGGTGCAGCACGGCCCACCCTTCGCCGGGTCCATGGGCCAACACGTCTGCGACGGCGCCGGGTAGCGCATCGTCGGGCACCGAAAGCACCATCACCCCGGGCTCCCCCTCGACCGCCGCGAGCGTCGAAGAGTACCTCACCGCCGCCCGCTCGAAGAGAGGGTCGCTCGGAGCTTGCTGCCTGCGTCCCACATAGTGAAGGGCGACGCCGCAGGTCCCATCCATCAACACCCGGCCGAGGGCCAGACCCGCCCGGCCCGGCCCGACGAAGACGACGCGGATGGTGGAACCGCTGCTCACGCTCCAGCCGCTCGTACGTGGCCCGCTGCGCGTAGGCGCGCAATCAGGGGCTCGGGGAGGCGGGCGGTGACACGCACCGTGCTGCCGTCGACCGCCTGTTCCTTAACCTCGCCTTCCCTGTGAAGCTCCGCCAACAGGCTACCGGCTTTTGCCGGAAGCTCCACGACCACCTCGGGACGTCGAGCACGGAGTCCCGCCGTGAGGAAGTCCAGCAACGGCTGCAGCCCCTCGGGCTCGAGGGCCGAGCTGAACACGACTGGGACATCCTCAAGCACCTCGGAGCGCGCCCGGAGCACGTCTTCTTCGCTATGCGTGAGTCGGTCGACCTTGTTCAACACCAACGCCTGGGGCTGGTCGTCGAGATCGAGTTCCCGAAGCACGTCGCGCACCACCGCAAGCTGTTCCTCCCAATCGGGGTGCGAAACGTCCACGACTAACAGCAGGATATCCGCCTCACGCGCTTCCTCGAGGGTCGAACGGAAGGACGCGATCAAGTGGTGGGGCAGCTTTCGAATGAACCCGACGGTATCGGTGACCAGTCCCTGCCCGGCGCTCCCCAGATCGACCGTCCTAGTGGCGGAATCCAGCGTGGCGAACAACTGATCCTCCACCAGCAGGTCGCTGTCGGAGAGGGCACGAAGCAGTGACGACTTCCCCGCGTTCGTGTACCCGACCAGCGCGGCCCTGAACTCTCCCTCGCGGCCCTTGCGTCGTGTCTCCCGTGCGCGGGCCACCCCCTTCAATTTCGCCTTCAGGTCGGCGATCCGCCGGCCCACCAAACGACGATCGACCTCCAGCTGGGTCTCACCGGGGCCTCGCAATCCGATCCCTCCTCGAATCCGCGAGAGGTGACGCCACATCCGAGTGAGCCTCGGCAGCAGGTATTCGAGTTGGGCCACCTCGACCTGCATCTTGGCTTCACGCGTTCGAGCCCTGGTGGCAAAGATGTCCAGGATCAGCTCCGACCGATCCATGATGCGCACGTCGAGCGCACGCTCCAGGTTCATCCCCTGCACCGGGCTCAGCTCTTCATCGAAGATCACCAGGTTGGCGTCACTCGCTCTCGCCAAGCCTTTGAGCTCGACGACCTTGCCCCGCCCCAAGAAGTGCGATGGCGTAGGGCGATCCACGCGCTGGACCAACACCCCCACCACTTCTCCACCGGCCGTATGCGTGAGCCGTTCGAGCTCCGCCAGGTGCTCGTCGACCACCCGCCGGGGCACCGAGCGCTTGGGAGCACCGACCAGCAACACGCGGTCGACCGGAGTGCGGTTCTCGATCAGAGAGGTGGGAATGACTACTCCTCGGCAGTGGGAGCAGGACTGCTACCCCCAGGGTCGTCTCTGGATTCCGTCGTCGCTTCCCCGAGGCGCTGAAGCCGCCAACGGTGAAGCCGCTCCGCGATGGGTGCCTCGGTTTCAGGTCGAGGAGAGTAAAACCGCTCAGATGCGATCTCGGGTGGCAGATAGCTTTGCTCCGCAACGCCTCCGGGCTCGTCCGGGTCGTAGCGATAGTCGGCCCCATAGCCTAGGTCCGACATCAGCTCGGTGGGAGCGTTGCGAAGATGGAGCGGCACAGGCAGTCCACCCGTCTCCCTGGCCAAGGCTCGTGCCGCCTTGAAGGCCCGGTAGGCCGCGTTGGACTTGGGTGCCGCCGCCAAGTACACCGCCGCCTCGGCCAGCGCCAGCTCCCCCTCGGGTGAACCCAGGAACCGATACGCGCGTTCTGCTGCCAGCGTGACGCCAAGGGCCAGTGGGTCCGCCAGCCCGATGTCCTCCGACGCCATACGGACCATGCGCCTCGCGATGTAGAGGGGTTCCTCGCCACCGTCCAGCATACGCGCTAGCCAGTAGAGCGCTCCGTCAGGGTCGCCACCCCGGACCGACTTATGCAGTGCCGAGATGAGGTTGTAGTGCTCTTCCCCATCTTTGTCGTACACGGCGTGCCGATGTTGTAGCGCGGTGCTTACCAGCGCGACGTCAAGGGGGACCCCATCGGTGCGGGCCAGCTCAGCGGCTACCTCCAACACACCCAAGCCTCGGCGCGCGTCGCCGTCCGATGCCTTCGCCAGGGCCCGCAACGCTTCGTCGTCGACCTCTACCTCCCACGCACCCAGGCCCCGATCCGGATCGTTCAGCGCGTCCCTCAATACCGCAACCAAATCGCCTTCGTCGAGGGGCTCCAACACCACGACGGGAGCTCGCGAGAGCAGCGGTCGCACCACTTCGAACGAGGGATTCTCAGTGGTGGCTCCGATCAGCGTGATCGTGCCTGCTTCCACATGGGGCAGAAACGCATCCTGCTGGGCCTTGTTGAACCGATGGATTTCGTCGCAGAAGAGGATCGTGCTTCTCCCCATCTTTCTGCGGTCGGCCGCCCGCGCCGTCACCTTGCGTATCCCGGCCACCCCGCTGCTGACCGCGCTGATCTGCTCGAACGAGGCATCCACGTACCCTGCGATCAAACGCGCCAAAGTGGTCTTCCCGCATCCGGGGGGACCCCAGAAGATCATGCTGGACACCTGACCGCTCTGCAGTCGCTTCCTGAGGTAGCCCTCAGGGCCCAGCAGCCCCCGCTGACCACGAAACTCCTCCAGTGTGCGTGGTCGCATGCGTGCGGCCAAGGGAGCTCCGGGGTCGGTGGGGCCTTCCGCGTCGGGGATCGGCGCTGGTCCGCCGAAGAGGTCGTCTTGACTCATGGACCTGCATCCCACTTCGCAACGCGTGCCAGCAAAGTGTCCCGATCGTTCAGGCTCGGGTCGTCGAGCACGGCCTCGAGTAGGGACGTTAGGATCTCCCCGAACTGGGGTCCGGGTCTCAGACCCAATTGTTTGAGGTCGCGTCCGTCGACGGCCAGGTCTCCCAACTGCAGGGGTGGACCTGCGTCCATCTCGGTGTTCAGCGCATCAACCGCTGCCACGATCTCCGCTGCCGACCCGTCCCCGCCCGAGAGTGCATCCGCTCGGGCACGCCAGTGGTCCAACGCCGAACGCCAGTCCCCCGCGGCCCGGTGAAGCCACCGACGCCGGGCGGAGCCTGTGGCCTTCGGCAGCCCCTCTGCGTGAAGGGAGGTGAGCCGTACCAGCCGATCCATCTCGGCGTTCGAAAAGCGGAGACGTTTGAGGACGGTGGCCAGGCCGTCGGCGCCTCCCCACGTATGCAGCGGGAGTAAGATAGGCGCAAATCGCAGCGTCGGATCATCGACCGAGAGCCGATCGGCAACTGTCAGCGCAGTCTCCCACGCCCCTCCCCCCAATTCTCGGAGCGCCGCTTCGTGCTCAGGTAGGAGAACACCCCAGACACCGGACTCGCGGTACAATGCCAGACTGCGAGAAGGCGCCGGGTCGCGGGCCATCACCTTGAATAGTTCCTCGTGCACCCGCTCTCCGGACAGCGCCCGTACATGGAGGGCTTCACTCCCCATTGCATCCCATGTGTCGGCATGGATGTCGAGACCGAAGCGACCCGCGAACCGGATGCCCCTGAGAATGCGAAGGTGGTCCTCGCGAAACCGCTCTGCGGCCTCTCCCACGCAGCGGAGCAGCCGCTCTCTGATGTCGGCCATCCCAGTGAATGGGTCTCGTGTTTCCTCTCGAAGTGGATGCCACGCGATGGCGTTCATGGTGAAGTCCCGTCGAGACAGATCCTCTTCGATCGTATCGGCAAACGCGACGATGGCCTTGCGCCCAAGTGGCACGACATCCCGGCGGAACGTGGTGACCTCGATCATCGTGTTGTCCCTGAGCAAGACGCCCACGGTCCCGTGCGCGAGACCGACTGGAACGGTTCGACGAAACAGGCGTTGCACATCCTTGGGGCGGGCAGCGCTGGCCAGGTCCCAGTCGCCTCCGCCCAGACCGAACAATCGATCGCGTACCGCCCCTCCCACGGCCCAGGTGGCGAAGCCGGCGTCTTCCAACTTGCCGACGATCCTGCGCACGGAGTCGGGGGCCTTCAGCCCGCTGAGTTCAGCTAGGATGTCGTTACCCTGGCAGCACGGCGCCGCCGTTGACGTTCAGGACCTCACCAGTGATGTGGCGGGCGAGGTCCGAGCAAAGGAACAAGATGGGGCCGGCAACGTCCGTTGGAGTAGCGATGCGCCCCAGTGGAATGCTGCGCTCGATGCGGTCCCGCCCGCCCGCCTCCAGTGCCTCATCGATCATGTCCGTCTGGATCCAGCCGGGTGCGACGGCATTCACGGTGATGTCCCGCGGGGCCAGCTCCACACAGAGCCCCTTGACCATCGAGATCAGCGCTCCTTTCGTTGCTGCATACTCCACATGAAAGGCCTCGCCCCGCTGACCGGCTGTGGAGCTGACCACCACGATGCGACCGCCGTCACGCAGCCGTCGGGCAGCACAGCGAATCGTGTAGAACACGGAATCGAGGTTCACGGCTACGGTGCGCTTCCAGCGCTCGGTCTTCATGTCCTCTACCGGCACGTCCGCCGACGGCCAAATGGCGGCATTCGCGACAACGAAGTCCAGCCCTTCGAACGCTTCATCCGCCCTGTGGAAGAGGCCCTCGACATCTTCTTCCTTGGACAGGTCCCCCGCCTGCGCCCATGCTGCGACACCCAAGGCCCTGAGGGCCGCAAGCGCCGCGATGGCTTCCTCGTGCCGCGATCGGTACCCGATTCCAACGGAGCACCCGGCCCTTGCAAACAGTTCGGCGGTAGCCCGGCCCACGCCCCGGGAGCCGCCCGTGACCACCGCGGTCTTGCCCTGCAGATCGATCATCGCCTCAGCGCCGTCGAAAGAGGTTGCGCAGCCGCTCCCAAAACCCCTCGGAGAGAATCAAGGGGGCCGTGGGAAGCGGCTCCTCGTCGTCCATGATCCGTCCCGGGTTCACGGAACTCATGAGGTCCATTTGTTCGCTCGCTCCGGCCCGCTCCATGAGATCGACCACGTCGCTGATGTGAAGCTCGAAGCCCGGCACAGGGTGGAGATCGCTCGCCAGTACGTCGACCCAGCCACGCTCGAGCAGCCGCTGCCCCGCCGCCCGTGGCTCGGGACCGTAGTGCCCCAGGAGCGATGCATAGTTGACCTGGGTGAAGGCTCCGGCCTCCCGCCATGCCATCACCCGTCCCAGGTTGTGCAACGTACCCTGATACCGCTCGACGTGGGCGATGAGCGGCCGCACGCCCGCGTCCCGGATGCGACGAAGCGCCAAGGGAGCCGCCGGCGGTGGGCTGAAGCGGGGCCATTCGACGAGCGCGAACGAGGTGCCCCCGAGACGGAGTCGGGGGTCCTCGAAGGACATGTCGGGCTTGTCCAGTGCAACCTCATGGCCGCGCGCCACCTCCAGGCCAGGAAACTCGGCCTCCACCAGCTCGCGCAGGAGGCCCCAGGCCAGCTCCATGCGGTCCATGACCCGCTCCCACCTGTCCGGATCCTCAATGATGGAGGCGGCAAAGTGCGGTGTCGTCACGAGACGGGTCACCCCGGCCCCCTGAAGTGCCAGCAGGCCTTCTCTCGCGTCCTCCAGATTGCGGGCACCGTCGTCGACACCGGGGAAGAGATGGCTGTGGAGATCGGTGAGACCAGGCGTGGGCTTCAACCCAGCGCCTCCAAGGTGCGATCGAGCACGTCGTCCAGGACCCTTTCGGCATCGGGGGCAGTCACCGCTTCGGCACACGCCTGGGTGAGCAGGCCATCGGCAGCGAGCAACTGGTAGGCAGCCGCCCGATCGGGTCTACCCTCGGCCAAGCGGAGCAGCTTCAGCGCGGCGGCGACCGGGTCGCGATTCTGCTCTTGGCGTACCGCGGCTTCCATGTCGCGGGCAAGCCGCGAGGGAACGGTCATGGCGCGCCGGCTCGAGTCAGATGTCCACTCACCAGCTCCAACGCGGCCGACAGCGCTTCGTCGAGCCCTTTGGCACCGTCGACCCCACCCTGGGCCATGTGCGGACGACCGCCGCCTGAACCACCCCCCACGCGGGAAAGCTCCTTCACGAGGTCCCCGGCGCGCACCCCTCGCCCCACCCAGTCGTCGCTGACGGAAACGAGAAGTCCCACCTTCCCGTCCGTGTATTCGGCGCCCACCACCGCCACGCCCGGTTGATCCCCCCGAAGGCGGTCTCCCAGTTCCCTCACCTCGTCGACCCCACGGGCTTTCATGCGAAGGACCAGCGCACGGGCGTCGCCGGTGGCCGTACTGACCATGGCTTCGCCCACGGTTTGCTCACCGGCACTGCCACTCGCACGCAGCTCCTTCACGTGTTGTTCGAGGTCCTGATAGTTCTGAAGCAGCCCCTGGAGACGCTGCTCGAATGCTTCCGGCTTCGCCTTCAGGAGCGTGGCGGCCTCTGTCAGCCTGGCCTCGAACGACTTGACCTCGGCGAGTGCCGCACGCCCCGTGAGGGCCTCGATGCGTCGGACGCCCGAGGCCACCCCGCTCTCCGAGACGATCCGGAAGAGCCCAATCTCGCCAGTGTGTCGTACGTGCGTACCGCCGCAGAGCTCGAGGCTGACGTCGGGGACGCCCACCATGCGCACGACATCACCGTATTTCTCACCAAAGAGCGCCATCGCACCTTGCGCCTTCGCTTCATCGAATCCCACCTCACGCCACGTCACCGGATGGTCGTTCCAGATCTCGTTCTGCACCCAGGTCGTGATGCGCGACAACTGCTCGTCAGTGAGCGGAGCGTCGTGCGAGAAGTCGAAGCGCAACCGATCCGGGGCCACCAGCGATCCACGCTGATGGACGTGATCGCCCAGCACGTCGCGCAGCGCCGCATGCAGCAGGTGGGTGGCCGTGTGGTTGCGTTCGGTATCGTGACGAGCGCGTCGATCGACCGCACCGCGTCCGGGGAACTCATCCTGCCCGGGTAGGATCCCGTCCAGGGGACCCAACACGACCACTTTGTCGTCAATTCTGCGCACACTCTGCACCACCAGGCGCCACCCGTCCCCCTCGACCACCCCGACGTCGGAGACCTGTCCTCCGCCTTCGGCATAGAACGGGTTCGGATCGAGCAACATGGCGACCGTGGCGTCGTCCACGGCGGTGTGCGCCCTAACCTTGGTCTCGGCGCTCCGTGCGTCGTAGCCGACCCAAGTCTGAGGCACCTCGGACAGCGGCTTCCCGAAACTCGCCATCGCTTCCTGGCCAAAGGTCACCCCAACCTGCGTACGAGCCTCGCGACTGCGGGTCCGCTGCTCGTTCAGGGCGGCCTCGAAGCCAGCCACGTCCACGTCGTACCCGCGTTCCTCCGCCATGACCTGGGTGAGGTCTACCGGGAACCCGAACGTGTCGTACAGCTTGAAGACGTCCGCCCCGGCGATCGTCCCGCTCCTCCCCTCGGGGGCAAGTTCATCGAACCGCTCGAGTCCCCCCTGGATGGTGCCGAGGAAACGCTCTTCCTCGGCGCGGGTGGCCTGCAAGATGGCCGACGACTGGGCTCCCAGCTCCGGGTACGCGTCACTCATGGTGTGGATGACCCGCTCGACTACATCCACCAGGCAGGGCTCCCGTCTTCGCAGCAGCCAGGCGTGTCGGACCGCCCGTCTGAGGATACGACGAAGGACGTAGCCCCTGCCGTCGCTCGAAGGCATGACGCCATCGGCCAACAGGAAGGCCACGGCCCGCGCGTGATCGGCGAGCACCCGATAACTGACGCCCGCTGAGCCCTCGGGCGAGTAGGGGCGGCCCACGACCTCGCCAACCCGGGTGAGCAACGGCGTGAACAGGTCCGTGTGGTAGTTGGAATCGACACCCTGGAGCACGGCCGCGATTCGCTCCAGTCCAGCCCCGGTGTCAATCGATGGGGCCGGCAGTGGCGTGAGCTCGCCCTCGGCACTCCGATCGAACTGCATGAACACTAGGTTCCACAGCTCGACAATGACCCCGCTCTCGTTCAGCTCCTCGAACTCTGCGGTTTCCAGTCTTCGATGCCGCTCTGCAGCAGGGCGCAGATCGTAGTGCAGTTCGGAACAAGGACCGCAGGGACCGGTGTCCGCCATCTGCCAGAAGTTGTCCTTATCCCCCAGCCGGAAGATGCGCTCGCTCGGTAGACCGGCGACCTCTCTCCAAAGCTCTTCAGCCTCATCGTCCGTGTGATGGACTGTGGCGAACAGCCGCTCAGCGTCCAGCCCATACTCCTGGGTAAGCAACTCCCAGGCATAGGCAACCGCATCCTGCTTGAAGTAATCACCGAACGAGAAATTGCCCAACATCTCGAAGAAGGTGTGGTGGCGCGCGGTCCGCCCCACCTGTTCGAGATCATTGTGCTTCCCACCGGCCCTAACACACTTCTGCGACGTAACCGCCCGGCGGTAAGCCGTGGCTTCCTGCCCCAGGAAGACCCCCTTGAACTGCACCATACCCGCGTTGGTGAACAACAGCGTGGGATCGTTGGCAGGTACCAGCGAAGAGCTCGGACGAACCTCATGCCCGCGCGCGCGGAAGTACTCCAGAAACCGTGTGCGGATTTCAGCTGCCGTCATGTCCTAGAAGTCGCCGTGCGGGAGTCCGGGGTGGAATCGGCTAAGATAACCGGCCCCAAGGCCTTTCCAAACCAGAAAGCGGAAGGGGTGAGGCCAGCAAGAGGCCCCACCCCGATCCGAATACCGTCTTAGCGAGCGACTCAGGCCTTGGCGGCTACCCCGGCCGGAATGTCGACCTCCGCGGTCGCTTCCGGCTCCGGCACCGGCTCGATCAAGCCGATCGCCGTCCGTACCCGATGATCTACCTCGGCGGCCACATCAGGGTTCTCCTTCAGGAACTGCCGGGCGTTCTCTTTCCCCTGGCCCAGCCGGAGGTCCCCATAGGAGAACCACGACCCCGACTTGTCGACGATGTTGTGCTCGACACCGAGGTCGATCAGGAGCGCCAGATGACTCACCCCCTCATTGTACATGATGTCGAACTCGGCCTGCCGGAACGGCGGAGCGCATTTGTTCTTGACCACCTTGACCCGCGTTCGATTCCCGGTCACGTCGGTGCCGTCCTTGATGGCACCAATGCGTCGGATGTCCAACCGGAGCGACGCGTAGAACTTGAGCGCCCGCCCGCCCGACGTGGTTTCTGGGCTCCCGAACATGACCCCAATCTTCTCTCGGATCTGGTTCGTGAAGATGACGGAGGTGTTCGAGCGATTCACGGCACCCGTGATCTTGCGGAGTGCCTGGCTCATCATCCGGGCCTGCAAGCCGACATGCGAATCTCCCATCTCACCTTCGATTTCGGCCTTGGGTACCAACGCGGCCACCGAATCGATGACGACCACGTCGACGGCGTTACTCCGAATCAGGACCTCGGCGATGTCGAGCGCTTGTTCGCCGGTGTCGGGCTGCGACACGAGCAGGTTGTCCACGTCCACCCCGAGCCGGCGGGCGTACTGTACGTCGAGGGCGTGCTCGGCGTCGATGAAGGCCGCCACCCCCCCGTCGCGCTGTGCGTTCGCGATGACCTGCAAGCAGAGTGTCGTCTTCCCGCTGGACTCCGGACCGTAGATTTCGCTGATTCGGCCGCGAGGCACGCCGCCGATCCCAACCGCCGCATCAAGATTGAGTGCCCCCGTGGAAATCGAACCGATGACCTGGGTACCCAGATCTCCACTCATCCGCATGATCGACCCCTTCCCGTGCGACCGTTCGATCTGGGTCAAGGCGGTGTCGAGGGCCTTCATCTTCTTGTCTTTGGGTGCGGTCGCTGGCATGAACATCGGCTCCTGGAATGCGGCCCTGGATGGTGTCTCTCACGTGGTCGGCTGAAACTACGGAACCCGAAGATAAAGCGAAAGCCCCTCGGGCGTCCAGTTCGACCTGGGAAGCCTAGGATCGGCTTTGGGACGCAGCCATTGTGATCGGAGCCAACTGTCGCGAGCATCAGCCCCACCGGGGAACCGGGCGCCCTCGGCGAGCGTTTGGCACCGAAGGTCCCCAGAAGCTTTTCTAGAGGTGAGTCCGACACCATGACCGATCCGAAGCCCCAAGGGGGCATGGGGAAGCTGGTTATCCTGCTGGCGCTGCTGGTCGGGGCATTCCTCGTCTTTCGCTACACGCCGCTGGCCTCGCTGCTGTCCCGAGAAGGGCTGCTTCGGGCCATCGAGAGTGTGCGCGGGTCGCCATTGGGGCCGGTGTTCTTCATCGCTGGATATGCGCTCGCCACCGCGTTGGCGCTGCCGGGGACGATCTTCACGCTCGCGGGAGGGGCCGTTTTCGGGTTTGGGCTGGGCACCCTCTACAATTCCATCGGCGCCAACATCGGAGCCAGCCTGGCCTTCTGGTTGGCACGCGCACTCGGCAGAGACGGCCTGACGCGAATTCTGGGCAAACGGGCCGAGGCGCTGGACAAGGTCACGGCCAACCACGGGTTCCAGACGCTCCTCACGCTGCGCCTGATCCCTGTGGCTCCGTTCAACGCCCTCAACTTCGCGAGCGGACTCACCTCGATGCGCTGGTCCTCCTACGCACTCGCCACCGTTATCGGAATCCTCCCTGGGACCGCCGTGTACACATACTTCGCAGATGCCCTGCTTCAGGGATCGCAGGAGGCGTCCAGAGAGGCTTACATCCGAGTGTTCGTGGCCGGCCTGCTCCTCGTGCTCCTCAGCCTCGTGCCCACCATCATGAAGAAACTGAAGCTGCGCCTACCTCGTGCCACGGCGGTCCTATGCCTCCTGGCATTGAGCACAGCGCAGGGCGCGACCGCCCAGGTCTTGAGTCACGCACCCTTTGCGGCACTGCTCGCGGAGGTGGTGCACACGCCGCGGGTCGACTACGAAACGCTCGTGCAGAAGCGGGCGGCGCTGGATGGCTACCTGGAATCGCTCGCTGCGGCCGATCCCGCTGCGTTGGCCGCGCAGCCCGAACAGGAGCAGTTGGCGTTTTGGATCAACGCGTACAACGCCTGTATGCTCAAACGTGTCGTGGACCACTACCCGGTGTCCGAAGCCGGCTCGTTCCTCAGTCGGATCAAGAACCGCATCGCCAAGCGTCCGGCCAACTCGGTGTGGCAAATCAAGGACGTGTTTACCGGGGAGCATTGCGAAATCGCTGGCAAACCGCGTTCGCAAGACGAGATCGAGCATGCCACGATCCGCCCCATGGGGGATCCCAGGATCCACTTCGTGGTGAATTGTGCGGCCCGTAGCTGTCCGTCGCTCCTCCCCGCGGCGTTCGAGGGTAAGGGACTGGACGGGCAACTGGACGAAGCGATCCGTGGGTTCATGGCCGATCCCCGACACTTCGAGCTGACGTTCGGTGAACCACCGGTCCTCCGGTTGAACAAGGTGCTCGAGTGGTATTCGGAGGATTTCGGAGGCACGTCGGCGTTGGGGGAGTTCTTCAGTCGCTACGCGGACCCGGACTCGTCACGGCTCCTTACGTCACCCGAGCTACGCATCGAGTTCTTCGAATACGATTGGACGCTGAACGACACGTCGTCCTGAGAGCGCCTCGTGATGCGCGATGATGTTCGCCTAAGCGTTGTCGTTCCCGTGCTCAACGAGGCGGAGAACGTCCCCCATCTACTGACCGACATCGCGAGGGTCGTACCTGCCCCCCAAGTAATCGTCGTCGATGGTGGCTCCAGGGACTCGACCGTCGCGCTGGCGCAAGAGGGCGGCGCCCAAGTGCTCGAAACGACACCGGGACGGGCCCACCAGATGAACGCGGGGGCTCGGTCGGCGAACGGGGACTGGCTGCTGTTTCTCCACGCCGACTCCCGCTTGGACGGTGACGCAGCAAACACGCTAAGTGACTTCCTGAACGGTGCGCCCAACACGTCCGTGGCGGCGGCCCACTTCGCGTTTGCATTGGGAGACGGGTCGGGCCTGCTCAAGGCAGTCGAAGTGGGACAGCGGCTGCGCTCGCGTTTGACGGGGTTGGTGTACGGCGATCAGGGCCTGCTCGTGCGGCGCTCGGTTTTCGATGCAGTGGGCGGGTTCCCGGAGTTGGACATCATGGAGGACGTGGCCATGGTGAGACGCCTCCGACGCCATGGTACGGTCGTAGAGCTGAAGGCATCGCTCAGGACCAGCGCCCGGCGCTACCGTCGGCAGGGAGTCCTCCGAACCTCGCTTCGAAATGGGGCCATGGTGTCGGCCTACCTACTGGGAGTGTCCCCCGAGCGCTTGGCACGCTGGTATCCACCTGAACCGACCCAGAACACCCGCCGCAGGCTACTCCTGGTGTTCGTGAAGCTTCCCGAGCCGGGACGGGTGAAGACCCGGCTGGCCAAGACGATGGGATCCGAGCGTGCCGCCCAGATCTACGCCACGATGGCGCGGAGGGTCATCAAAGGCGTGCTTGGCGGCGACTACGATGTGGTCATTTGTCATGACCCACCGGACCGGCGCTCCGACGTGGCGGCCTGGCTCGACATGCCCGACCTGGAGTTCTGGCCCCAGGTGGGAGGAGACCTGGGCACCCGGCTGAGGCATGCGGTCGAGCGTGGACTCCAATACTCCCGAGAGTTGGCGGTCATCGGGACCGACGCGCCGGACGTCACCCGACGGGTGGTGGAGGAGGCCTTCAACAGGCTCGAACCAGGAACGCTGGTGCTGGGCCCTGCGCAGGACGGCGGGTATTACCTCATTGCTTGCAATCGGCCCGAACCGAGTCTGTTTAGCGAGATCGATTGGAGCACCGACCGGGTGGCCCGGCAAACCCGCAGTCGCGCGACGAAGGCCGGCCTGAGGGTCGTGGAACTCCCGGTCCTACGCGACGTCGACGAGGAAGCGGACGTCCCATCGGACCTGTTGGCCTAAGGCCGGGAAACAGATGGCGCGATGCTTGCACTCGTAAGGGCAATACCCGCCTCCCCCGTGGGGCTTGAACACCGATGAGGTCCCTATGGAATCCCGCGAACGTCTCCGCTTCGATGACTTTCAATACGAGACCTTCGCGAACGGCCACTGCCAGGCCGGCGTGAGGCTGGAACTGTTGGGGGAGACTTACCAGGGCTCTAGCCAGGGCACGCAAACGCTGGAGGGTCGCCTCCGCTGCGGCGCCCACGCCGCCGTGCAGGCTGCGGAAGCGGCCACGACTGGGCAGGTCCAACTCGACTTACTCGGTGTCAAGGCTGTTCGGGCCTTCGACCAGTGGATCGTGATCGTCTCGGTCCGGGGCCGCTCGGGCGACGAGAGCTATCGACTGCTGGGGTCCTACGCGACCGCCGAGCCGGAAGCCGCCCGCGGCGCGGCATTGGCTGTCCTGGACGCAACCAATCGCATTCTAGAGAAGTACTTGAACTAGGACGTGGGGCTTCAACCCGACTCCGGGCTCGCAAGCAGCGCGCGATACCGGTCCGCTTCCTCCCCGCGTCCCCAGTCGTCGTACAGCGCCACCAGGGCTCTCACACACGACTGAATCCGCGGGTCATCCAGGCCGCGAGTGCGTTCGAAAGCTTCGAAAGTCCGAAGGAGGACCTCCTCCGCCTCGTCTAACCGACCCATCCTGCGGAGCTGGCCCCCTACGCTCACGCTCCCTGCCAGCGTGACGAGGTACTCCGAACCGTACTGATCCCGCCACCACTGTTCGGAGCGCTGGAAGAGCTCGAGTGCAGTTTCGGAGTCCCCGCTCCGTTCATAGTAGCGCGCTTTGCTGAGCCAGATCTGCGCCAACATCGGGTGCTCGTCTCCGTGCACCACCAGGCTCATCTGCTCAGCCTCGTTCAACGTTGCGATTGCCTCTGCGGGCCGCCCCACACGGTCGTAGGCGACTCCCAGCGCCGAAAGCGTCGAGACCGCCGACGCATCCCCGTTTGGATGCGCGCGTCGAAGCACGGAGAGGGACTCCTCCAAGGCTTCCACGCCTCGACCCCACTCGCCGGCACGCGAGTGGCGCGTTCCGAGCGCCATGAGAGCAATCCCGATGTTGGGGTGCGGGAAGTCGTAGAGTTGTCGGTTCATCTGTACCGTCGCCTCGAGCGAGCGCTCAGCACGATCGAGGTCACCGGAATACATCCGGACCTGCCCCTGCCTCAGAAGGAGGCTCGCGAGGTGAGGATCGGGATCGATCGGCCCCTGGGTGATGAGGCGTTCCAGCTCGGAGTTGATCGAGTCGGCCGCCTCCCGGCGACCGGTCTGGTGGAAGACGCTGGCAACCCCTGACAGGGCCCGCAGGCGAAGGGCGTCGCGATCCCCGGCACCTGACCGGTCATCCACGACCTCTTGATAGAGCGCCAGAGACTCCTCGGTGTCGTCTTTTAGGTAGTGGAGCTCGGCTCGCATAAGGTGCGCTTCGGCTCTGCGGTCGGGGTGCAGCACCCGCAGGGAGTCGTCAAACGCCAGTGTATTGGCAAGGAGCGAATCGGAGTACGCGTGGGCCCCAAGCGTGGAGAGGATAGAGCCCAACGTAACCGACAGGTCCGCATAGAGGTCTGGAGTCGAGCGCAGCCGCTCTACGTCGTCGGCACCCCGTCGCACGAGATCCACGGCGGTCAAGTCCGGAGCAACCTCGCCAGCAACCGGGTTGCTCTGTTGGAAGAGGTCGACCAGGAATCCCTTCGTGGCCTCGGCGCGGGCCGTCTGTCGTTGAGCCTCATTCCGCTGCTTCACCGTCTGCCAGATCGCTCCGGTCAGCGACGCCGCGTAGATGGCGATCACCGCCGTAGCGGCGCTCCCCACCTTGTGTCGACTCACGAACTTACGTGCCCGGCCCCACCTCGAGTGCTTCCTCGCTTCTACGGGATACCCTTGCAAGTAGCGCGTCACATCGGCCCGGAGCGCCTCCACCGACGCGTACCGATCGGACACCGCGGGCTCGAGAGCTCGCATGACTACGGCGTCAACCTCTGCCAACTGCCGCCTCAGGCCGCCAGCCGTAGTGCCCCGGAGCGCAGCCGCACTCCCCGCCGAGATCGACGGCGCGGTTGGATCGCGCGTGGACAAGAGCCGGCCGGCCTGCGCTGGCGTCATCCCCGCAAAATCGAAGGGCGTTTCTCCACATAGCAGTTCGTAGAGGAGGACGCCGAGCTGGTAGACGTCGCTCGCGACGGCGACACGATCGCCGGCCAACTGTTCGGGAGACGCATAGGAGGGAGTGAAGCGAACCGGACCCGTCTGCGTCGCCTCAGACTCTTCAATCAACTTCGCGACGCCAAAGTCGAGAAGCTTGACGCGCCCATCTGGAGTCACGAGGACGTTGGAGGGCTTGAGGTCCCGATGCACGACCAGCATCGCATGCGCGTACGCAACGGCACTGCAGGTCTCCACGAAGAGCCTCAGTCGCTCCCGCACCGACAACCGACGCTCGTCGCAGTGCGTCATGAGGTCGGTGCCTTCGACATACTCCATCGCGAAGTACGGAGTCCCGTCGTCGGTGACGCCCGCGTCCATCAACTGCGCGATCGAGGGATGTTCGAGCCTGGCCAGGATGGAGCGCTCGACGTCGAACCGGGCAATACGGTCGGGGGCGCCCAGAACTCCACGCGCGAACTTGAGGGCAACCCTCTTGGGGAGGTCTTCCCGTAAGGCTAGGAACACACGCCCCATCCCGCCTCGGCCAATCTCGCTCACGATGCGATACGGCCCCACGCGGTCCGGGAAGTCGCGCTCCTCGACCGGGCCCCCCGCGAGTCGTTCTGCCAGCGTGTCGATACCTGCGAGCGTTTCCTTCTCTGAATGATGAAGCAGCAGATCGCGGACTTCGTCCCGAACCGCGGCGGGTATGTCGGCAGCCGTCAGAAATGCCTCCCGCTCTGCACCAGCGGGTATCTCCAATGCGGCGAAGAACAGCCGCTCAACCTCTCGCCAGTGCTCGCTCAAAAGGCCCCCTCCAACTCGCGACGCAGCCAGGCACGGGAGAGCTGGAGACTCCGGCGGACCGTGCGTTCCGACACTTCGTCCAGGGCCGCGATCTCCGCTGTTGAGAGTCCCGCTAGATGGCGGAGCTCGATCCAGCGTGCGGCACGTCCATCCCTTGTCTCGAGCGCATCCATTGCACGGTCGAAATGCACGATGTCGAATTCCACGGGGGCGGCTCCCGCAACGGCCTCGTCGAGCGTCAGCCGTTGCACATCTCCGCCCCGCTTCGCCCTACCTTTGCCTCGGGCGTGGTCGACCAGCAGACGCCGCATCACCCGCGCGGCAATGGCCAGAAAGTGCGACCGATCCGCCACATCCAACCGCGAGTCGGACAGTCGCAGGTAGGCCTCGTGGACCAGCGCGGTGGGTTGCAGAGTGTGGTTCGGACGTTCCCCACCCATGACGCGCGCCGCGAGGAACCTCAACTCGCCGTAGAGTAGCTCAAAGAGCCGCTTACGAGCATCGACGTCGCCATTGCGAACCCCGCCGAGCAGCAAGGTGACCTCGGTGGTGTGGGCACGGCCCTGGGTTTCACCGGCCATCGCCTGTCCCCCCTGCGTCCTTTCGAGCCTATGTGGAGTCGGGGGGACCGGCAAGCTGGACCGGCGCGGCACTCCGGCTTCACGCCGGCTACTCGACGCGGATGGGGTCGACACCTGCGTCGGGCATGTAATCCAGGAAGATGTCCCCGCCGACCGAGATCCCTTCTAACGCGAAGACACCCACCTTGAACCGGACAGGGCTATCCCTGGCGCCAAAGACGTCGGAAGCCGTGGCGTTCAGACCGCTGGTTCCCATCACCGTGGCCTCGAGGCGCGAGACAGTGCTCGCCACCCCCGTGCAATCGTCCACGACGGGCCCAGCGCACGAGAGTAGGAATGAGTTGAAGGGGGTCCTGAGGTCCAGAAAGAAGACGTAATCAGCCCCGTGGGCCCCTTCGTCGTCACCGGTGCCGGAACCGGAAACCCCAGTGGCCGCGTTGAGATCGGCATCTACGAGGACGACGACCACTGTGTTCGCCGAGTCATAGCTCTGATCGGCGAAACGAACCTGGAGCCTTGCCTCCCCGTTCTCTTTCACGAGCTCGGCGGTCAACAGATCCGGCGACTTGGCCAAGGCCGTATCGGCGAGCGCATCCCCGACCGCGTCGGTTCCAGATCCGGCTAGGCGCACCGGGACTGGAGGTTCGGGACCGGTAAGGGGTGCTTTGTCGTTCGAGTCGCAGGCGCCAGCGAGCCCAAGAGCGAACATCCAAAGGCACCTGATCACTTGGCGCCAAGGGACCGAGGCGGCTCGTATGCCCATCCTGACCTCCTATGCGAGTGGAGCGCGATCTCCGCTTCCCTCTCATAGCGTGGTTTGAGGCTGGGGCGGCCAAACGGGGGAGTGCGGGCCGCACGCCGATCCTCCGGGAATGCGGCGAGACGGTCCTAGGCCCCGAACTGCCGTAAGTGATGGTCCACGTGCCGGAAGCCCCAGCGGCCCCACTCCCCGCGGGACAGTCGTCCGAAGGCAGGATGCTCCATCGACTTCTCGTCGAGGCGCTCGATGAAGTCGTCCATCGCGGCCAGCAGACGCTCGACATCAGCGCGAAACTCCCCCGGCGGGGTTCCTCCCCGTTCCTGATCGACCTCCGGCAGGGTGGGCACGCTTTTCGGCCATCTAAGCGGGAGCGTGAGCGCCAGGAAGCGAATCACGGTGCGCTCCAGCAGCGCAGGTCGATGATCGTGGGGTCGGTCTCCGAGGCAGACCAGGAACGTGTCCGTGAGATGGCAGACCATGCCCCGCGCCGACATGGTCCCCCAGCGTCGGGGTGTATCGGGCTCCAGGTCCGAGATACGACGCTTCAGCGACTGGAGCGCGGCTGGTTCGAGTATCGTGCTCACATCAATGCCCCCGTCAGGGGCGCGAACTCCGCCCCACCGGCAACCGAACCCGGTCGACTCGTCATAGCGAGCCCCCGAACGACGCCCCACAATATTGGGCGAGCGGCCCCCAGTCACCCCTGGGTATGCCCGCGCCCGCCGAAGAGACCCCAAGAAAAGAGCCGCCCCCGACCGAAGTCGGGGACGGCTCCTTTGCCTACTAAGCCCGCTTGCGCTTATCCGCGCGTGCGGCGCAATCCTGACTGATACGCCTGCCACACGCCAGGCCGCACCGGCACGTACAGCGTCTGGTACGGAGTGGAGGCACCGCGATCCGCGAAGAGCGGCACGCCGTTGAACTCGCCGACCTGCATGATGTCGGAGCAGCCAAGGCGAACCTCACCACCGGACTTCTGGTAACCGCGCCGCTCGTAGGTGACGGAGTCGTCGTTCTCAAACCACTCCGCGCCTTCAGCGTAGTTACCCGCGAACACCACGCCCGGGCGGAGGTCGTCAATCGACACTCGCGCCGGACCAATCAGCGTGTCGCCCTGGGCCGTGATCATCACAGTCTCGGTGGCGCCAGTCGCCAAGCAAATCGGCGTGGACGTGCCCGTGGGGAGTGGCGGCGCAACCGTGCGCTCCACAACGACCGTGTCCGGCGGCGGGGCCGGGAGCACGATGGTGTCGGGCATCGGGCGCTCCAGGAGGCCGGGCTTGCAGAAGCCACCGGTCTCAGGACAGAGCGCCATCGAGGCCAACAGGCCGAACTTCTTCGACCGATAGATGGTGATGTTTTCGGCGTAGTTGGCGCCAAGCAGGAACCCGCCAATGCGGAGGCCGCCCAGGTCCAACTGAGCGCCCGTGTTGATGTCGAATCCGTTCCACTCACCAATCAGATTCAGTAGGCTATTGTCACCCACGGCCAAGTGCAGGGCCGCGCCGGTGAACCAGCCCTCGGAGTCGGCGAAGGAGTACCAGGGCAGCTGATCGCCGTCCTTGAACATTCCCAGGCCATATCCGAGCGAGAAGGTGAAGTCATGCTGCGGGAAGATGTCGGAGTCGAACCCACGCAGTTGCGCGGTCCCGACCACATAGGGCGTGAGCGACGTGTTGACGTCGTCCTTACCAGAGCCTTGCGCGTAGCTTTCGATCAAGCGCTGATCGGGGAAAGCCAGGCGCCCGGGCTGGTAGTTGGCGTTGCTGGGATCGAACGAAGGGCTCGTGACGAACCGGGCACCAACCGCGACACCCAAGCCCTGAGCCTCAGGACGAATGAGTGCAAGACGCCCGAATCCGCCCACCATGGTTCCGCCGCTTTCCGCAGCTGAGAAGTTCTGGATGGTGACACCCGCTTCGACCCGGTCGAACAGACCGATCGTGACCGACGCATCGGAGAGGAAGTCCTTCGCGTCCGTGTTGCCCTGGCCCACGATGTCGCCGAAACGGTTGATCTGAATCAACCGATCCACCCCCACCTTGAACCCTGAGTACGTACCCACGATGGCCATGTGCGGGAGCACGCTGGCCACGGGAACGTCCAGCATCCCCGAACCGTATCGCAGGGTGCTCGGTACCTTGGTGTTCTGTGCCCCGAGATCGATCGTTGAGGTCATGAGTGCCCCAACCATCAACGCCCCGGAGAGAATCCTCCGAGCGGTCTTCATCTGTTATCCTCCGATTCGAAGTGGGGCCGGATCCCCGCTCGGGGCGAACCTCCCGGCCAATAAGAACTTAACGCTGTTGCAAGTGCTGTTCCAGTGATCGAGAGTGCTCTGACTCACCTACGGTACCCGAGAAAAGTCAGGCCTCACAGAGTACGTGGGGCCTGAGGCGTCCGCGCCCCGCACACCCATTTCGCCCGAACGAAACGCACACATCGGTTCCCCGTTGGGTGCGCGGAGACCGCCCCAGATTTCTGTCATTGCTGGGACGGTGCGGATAGCCTTGTCTCCACCTTCGCCAATCGCCGGCCGATGCTCAAGATCCATCCCAGAATCAGGACCCAGCCCACCGCATACGCGATGAAGACATGCCAGTACGCCCGCAGGCTGCCCAGAGCCACCCGAGGCTCCGGACCCTGCACCGCAGCCAGAGAGACGACACAAACGAAAATCAGAAGCCCAGCCCTATAGAGCCAACGAAAATTCATCGTACCCCCTCCAGCTCGTCGATCGTACGGCGCGCAGACTCCAGGCCGTAGCGCAGCAGAAAAATGGAGAAAAACAGAATGGTGAATCCAATTAGGCCGGTCATGAGGGTGGTCAGCATCTGGCCGTCCAAGGTGGGGCCCTCCGGCTTCAGGACCACCGCCTGCGGGTGAAGCGATCGGAACCAGATCACGCTCATATGGATGAACGGGATATCCAGTGCTCCGATGATGGCGACCACGGCCCCCAACCGCTTGCCGCTCTCCACCGACTGCGCCGACCCCCGCACCATGAAGTAGGCGAAGAAGATCATCCAGAGCAGCAACGACAGCGTGAGTCGTGGCTCCCACTCCCAATACCGTCCCCAGGCGATGCGCGCCCAAAGCGGAGCGACGATCAGTGTGATGGAGAAGAACACCAACCCTGCTTCCGCAAGCGAGGCCGCGGCCATGTCGAGGCGCTCATCGCGAAGCCATAAGTACACTGCCGAGCAGAGCGCACACAGGACGAAGGCCATCTCGCCCACCCACGCAGTCGGGATGTGGATGTAGAAGATGCGCTGCACGATCCCCTGGCTCGCCTCCGTGGGCACCCAGAAGAAGATCATCCAGTGCAGCGTCAGCACGAGTCCGACACCCACCACGCCCAGCACCGCGGCGCCGAGTTTTATGCGCGAACCCATCTACCCGTCCTCCACCACGTATCGAAACAAGAGCGCACCTGCAGTAAGCACCATCAACGCAAACGCTCCTAGCAGTCGCAGGTTCCCGCCGATCTCCGAAACCGTAAGCCCGGCGAGGAGCCGGGTCGTGGCTCCAGCGCCGTAGATGACGACCGGAACCAAAACCGGAAAGACCAGCACAGGCAAGAGTGTCTCGCGCATCGAGGAACGCGCCGTCACCGCCGCGAACAGGGTGCCCACCGCAACGAAGCCCAACGCTCCGAGCGCCAGTAGGCCGAGGAGCGGGACGATGCGACCGGTGAGGTCGAGCGTGAAGAAGAGACTGAACGCAAGCAACACGAACAACACGAGGCCCATGACCAGCACGTAGTTCGAAAGCACCTTGCCCAGGAAGAGTGCCTCTCTGGGAATCGGGGTCAGCAGCAGGCCCTCCAGACTCCCGTTCTCGTCTTCGATGTGAAAGGTCTGACCCAACCCCAGGAGTCCACCGAACACGATGGTCAACCAGAGGAGCGCAGTGGCGAAATCGCGAGGGCGGACCAGCCCCGGGTCGACCGAGAAGTTGAACAACACGGCAAGCAGCACCGCGAAGGCGGCCATCACCACGAAACGCCGGCCGGTCCTCAACTCCAGCAGCAGGTCCTTCCGGCATACGAGCCAGATGCCGCGGGAGAGGCTCACGCAGCCGCCTCGACGACATCGTGATAGAGCGCCTGCAGCCGGGCGGGATCGGAAGGAAAGTCCGCCGTGTCGAGCCGGATCTTCCCCGAGGTTTGGATGGCGATGCGGTCCGCTAGGCGAGCCCCTTGCAGGAGGTTGTGGGTGGCCATGATCACCGTCCGACCCCCCGACCGCAGTTCTGTGAGCACCGCCCCCAGGTCGTCGGCGGCGTGCGCATCCAATCCGGTGTAGGGCTCATCGAGGAACACTACCCGCGGATCGTGGAGGAGCGTGCGGGCCAGCGCCAACCGCTGGGTGAGCCCACGCGACAGGGCGCCCGCACGCTTGTCGGCATGCGGTTGCAGCCCAAAGCCGACGAGCCGCTCGCGGATCCGGTCCTCGAGGTCGGAGAGCCCGTAGAGGCTACCGAAGAAGCGGAGGTTCTCGGTGACGGTGAGTCCGTCGTAGAGGAACGACCGATGGGACAGCACGCCAATGACGCTGCGCCAGGCCGCGTCCTGCGGATCGAGAGGCCTCCCCTCCCACTCCATCTCCCCACCGTCCGGTCGCAGCCCACCCGCCAAGACCCTCAGCAAGGATGTTTTTCCGGCGCCGTTGGGACCAAACACCGTGAGGAACTCGCCTTCACCTACGGTGACGGACAGCTCGTCCAAGGCGCGGACGGCACCGAAGCGCCGGGAAAGGGATCGGGCGACCAGCCCGACACTCATGGCTACACCGCCTCCCGAACGGGGCGGCCACACACGGAACAGAAGCGATCACTCGACGACAGTCCCGCTCCACAGCCACCGCACACCTCACCGGCGGCGATCCGTGTCCGCATGTCCTGGATCTCCTCCTCCAGGGCGTCGGAGGGTGTGGCATTCAGACCCGCCCCCTCGAGGAACTCCGCGGCCTCGGCCACGAGCTCCCGTTTGAGCGTTCGGTAGTCCTTCTCGTCGAGCTTCCCGGTAGCGTAATCGTACTCTACGTCGCGAAGGGCCCGCAGGGCTGCGTGGGTTCGGAAGGCGGTCTCCTCGTCCCGATCCCACGACGCGATGATGGCGTGCCTACCGGTGAAGATCGGTTCCAGGAGGAAGAGCACGATCGCCAACGCGAAGACAACGGCTCCTGCTGTGAGAGCCCCGGTCACGTCACGCGGCTGCCTGAGGAAGTGGGGACAGGTTGTTTGGCAGCCCTGACCCGCACCACCTCGGTGGGCCAAAGACCGATCAACGACCCAAAGGCCAACAGCATCCCCCCGTACCAGATCCAGCCCACCAGCGGATTCACCTGCACCTCGACCGCGGCGCGCTCCACCACCCCCGTCTCACCGCTCAACGTGGCGTTGAGATCTTCGACGCTGGCCAGGATGACGTACAGGTCCTCGTAGGCCGTGGAGCGAATCCCCACCTCTGAGGCCGCCTGCTCGTTGACGACATACCAGCGGCGCTCCGCGGTCATGACCTCGAGCGGCTCGCCGTCCTTCTGCACGTCGAACGTGGCGACCCACCTGAAGACGTTGGGGTTGGAGGTGCCGAGGCTGCCGTCCCGTGAGGTGGAGATGCCTTCGTAGCGAAGCGTGTAGGTGTGGCCAAACGGGGAATCGATCTCGATCACGTCGCCGGGCATCACGGTCTGCGTGACCTCGGTGTCGAATGCGGCGGCGGCAAAGGCAGTAAAGATGATGACGATCGCCGCGTGCACGATGTACCCACCCCAACGCCTCCGATTGCGCTGGATCAGGTGCACGAACGCCAGCAGGAACCCCTCGCCCTCGATGCGGGCCCGCGCTTTGGTGCCCTTCCAGAACTCCAGCACGATGATCGCCAGCACGAAGGCCGAGATTCCGAACGTGCTCAGGGCCCACCCATCGCGCACTCCCAGCCCCAAGAACACAACCAAGACCAGGGCCGCCACCACCAACGGGTAGGTGAACGAACGCTTCAGATTGCGTGCGGTGGCGCGCCGCCAGGCGATGACCGGCCCGATCCCCGTGAGCGCAAGGAGGATGAGGCCAATCGGGATGTTGACGCGGTTGAAATAGGCCGGGCCTACGTTGGCCTTCTGCCCAGTGAGCCCTTCGGTCACCAACGGGAATATGGTGCCCCAGAGCACCGCGAACGCCGCTCCCAGCAGCAAGAGATTGTTGAACAGGAACGCTGCTTCGCGGGAGAAGAACGACTGCAACTGATGGTCGCTCCTAAGCTCGTCGCGCCGCCAAACGATCAGCAGCGTACCCACGATCAGGAGCGCGCCCAGGAAGCTCAGGAAGATGTAGGCGATCCGCAGCTCTTGCGCGAAGGTATGGACTGATTCGATCAGGCCGGAGCGCGTCAAGAACGTGGCGAAGATCGTCAGGAAGAAGGTGAGGAACACCAATGACATGTTCCAGATTTTCAGCATGCCTCGATTCTCCTGAATCTGAATCGAGTGCAGGAATGCCGTCGCCGTCAGCCAAGGCAGCAAGGACGCGTTCTCAACTGGGTCCCAGAACCAGTATCCCCCCCATCCCAACTCCTCGTAGGCCCACCGCATTCCGAAGATGATGCCGTTGGCCAGGAAGAACCACGAGAGCAGCGTCCACCTTCGGGTGACCTTGATCCAACGTGCATCCAGGTGTCCCGACAGGAGCGCAGCCACTCCAAACGCAAAGGGCACCGAAAAGGCGGTGAAGCCCAGGTAGAGCGTGGGCGGATGGATGGTCATCCAATAGTTCTGCAACTGCGGGTTCAGGCCCGCTCCGTTGGCCGGTGTGAACGGCAGTCGCTCGAACGGATTCACATCCGCGAACAGAAGGACGACGAGGAAGAAGGACGTGATGGTAAGCAACGTCCCCACCACGTAGGGCATGAACTCACGGTTCTTGGTGCGGTTGGTGAACACCGTGACCGCCGAAAAGAACGTGAGCCAGAGCACCCAGAACACCAGCGATCCACGCTGCCCGGCCCAGAGTCCGGAGACCTTGAAGTACAGGTCCAGTTCGCGGTTCGAATAGCCGTAGACGTAGAGGAACTCGTAGTGGTTCCCTACGAACGCGGCGATGATGCCGATGGAAACCAAAACAATGAGAAAGAAGACGACGTAGACACTGCGCTCGGCGCTGGCGACCAGATCACCGCGCCGGCGGCGCCCCCCCACGAACGCCAACACCATGCCCCAAAGGGCGACCGGCAGGGAGATCCAGAGCGAGAGCTCCCCGAGTTGGATCACGCGGCCATCGCCTCCGGTGCAGCCTCGTAGCGACTCCCACACTTGGTGAGCACTGTGGTAGCCTCGAACACGCCGTCGGCGCGGAAGCGTCCCTCCACCACGACTTCACCGTCCTCGGCGAACGTGTCCGGGAGCAGATCTCGATAGACCACCGGAAAGCGTACCCGGGGGTCGTCCAGATCGGCGACCGCGAACCGGTGCTCGAGCTCCCCACCGCCCCCTTGGTAGCTCCCCTCGACCACCTTCCCGCTCACCTTGACGCCGATCTCGTGATACGAGGCGTCCCCTTCCACCCGCTCCACCAGCTCCACGGGGGTGAGGTAGTACACCTTGGCATCGCGCACGCCGGTCCAGGCCAGGAAGCTGACCACCGCGGCCACGCCGACCAAGCCGGCCAAGAACCTACGATCTCTCTTCATCCTGTCTCCTGGAGGCAGGGTTTGATTCACTGGGAGGGCAGCCTACAAACTAGCGAAATATACACCGGGTCGGAGCCCGCCGCGACGGAAACGCGCCCGCCGCTCGGGAACCTTCAGTCTTGGTACTCCGCCCAGGCTCGGGCAGCAGCCACCGCCCTCTTCCAACCCCCAAGGGCCCGTTTTCGTGCCCCTCCGTCCATCGCGGGCTTAAAACGGTCCGGCGCGGTTTGGGCGGCCAGAAAGGCATCGGCCGAGGGCCACACGCCGGCCGCCAACCCCGCCAGGCCCGCCGCTCCTAGGGCCGTGGTCTCCACCTGGGCGGGCCTCCGGACCGGGATGCCGAGCATGTCGGCCTGGAATTGCATGAGCCAGTCGTTCCGCGCCGCTCCGCCGTCCACGCGGAGTTCCACGGTCTCAACGCCGGAATCGGCGACCATCGCGTCCAACACGTCGGCCGTCCCGAAAGCCATGGCTTCCAGGCCTGCCCGGACCAGATGGCGTCGCCCAGATCCACGCGTCAGCCCCACCAACATCCCCCGCGCTTCGGGAACCCAGTGGGGAGCGCCCAGACCCACGAACGCCGGGACCAGATACACACCCTCGTTATCGGTAAGCTCCGCGGCCAGGGCCTCGGACTCCTCGGCCCGCTCGATCAAGCCCAGGCCGTCCCTCAACCACTGAATGGCAGCGCCAGCGATGAAGATCGAGCCTTCGAGCGCGTACGCTACCCCGCCGGTTTCGTTGCAGGCGATGGTGGTCAGGAGTCCCGACGCCGAGGGCACGAACTCGTCGCCAGTATTCAGCAGCATGAACGCCCCGGTGCCATAGGTGTTCTTGGCCAGCCCCGCTTGCCAACACCCCTGCCCGAACAGGGCCGCCTGCTGGTCACCTGCGACTCCCTGGATCGGAAGTTCCACTCCAACGGCCTCCGAGGTAGTGACACCGAAGTGTCCGCTGGAGGCGCGCACCTCGGGCAGCAGCTCCATGGGCACCTCGAACAGATCGGTGAGCGCAGGTCCCCATGTGCGGGTATGCAGGTCGAACAGGAGTGTCCTGGATGCGTTGGTGGGGTCGGTGGCGTGCACCTCTCCCCCAGTCAGGCGGGCGATGAGCCACGTATCGATGGTCCCAACGGCCAGCTCGCCACGCTCCGCGCGTCGGCGTAGGTCGGGGAACTCGCGCAGCAGCCACATCAGCTTGGAGCCCGAGAAGTAGGGGTCCAGCACCAAGCCAGTTTTGGCGCGTACAGCCTCCTCGTGGCCCGCCTCCTTAAGCGCCTGGCAAAGCTCCGTCGTACGCCGATCCTGCCACACGATGGCCGGGTGCACGGGGCGGAGTGTGTCCCGCTCCCAAACCACGATCGTCTCCCGCTGGTTCGTGATCCCGATAGCCACGGCCCGGACGCCGGCTGCCTGCGCTTCTTCCAAGGCCTGTTTGGCCAAGCGGCGGGTGACCGTCCAGATCTCCTCCGCATCGTGCTCCACCCAACCTGGACGGGGAAACGACTGAGTGAACTCGGAATAGGTCCGGGCCACGGTTTCCCCGTTTGCACTGAGCACCAGGCAGGTGACGCCGGTGGTTCCTTCGTCGATGGCAAGGATGCCGTCTCTCAAGTGTCCGCCCCCCCAGGGTTACCGGTGTCGCGCGTTCAGGGAACGCAACGTGGCACGGTAGGGCGGTCGAAGCACGCCTTGATCCGTGATGAAGGCGGTGATGAGATGCGCAGGCGTCACGTCGAACGCGGGATTCCACACCGCAATCGAGTCGGGGAGGCAACCTCCGTTCGGGAGTCGCCGCACCTCGTTGGGGTCGCGCTCCTCGATGGGGACGTCAGACCCGCTCCCGTAGCTCGCCTCGAACGTGGTGTGGGGGGCCGCCACATAGAAGGGGATGCCATGATGGTGCGCGAGGGCGGCGAGACCGTACGTGCCGATCTTGTTGGCGGTATCTCCGTTGGCCGCGATCGCATCCGCGCCCACCAAGACCAGGTTCACATCGCCAGACGCCAACTTGGCCCCCGCCATCGAGTCGGTAAGCACGGTCACATCGACACCGGCCCGGGTGAGCTCCCACGCCGTGAGTCGCGCGCCCTGTAGCAGCGGCCGTGTCTCGTCGGCGAATACCCGCACCGTCCGCCCCGCCCGATGGGCTGTGTAGACCACCGCAAGCGCGGTACCGATGCCTCCGGTGGCCAGCGCTCCGGTGTTGCAGTGGGTCAGCACGCCCACGGTCCCGGTGTGCGGCAGCACGGACTGACCCGTCTCGCCGATGCGGATACACTGTTCTCGATCCTCCTCCAGAACCGCGGTCGCCTCCGCCCTTAAGCGCAGCATCAGGTCCCTGGGGTGCTCCCAAGGCTGGGTGACGACCCGCTCGTGCAGACGTGCCAACGCTCGAGCCAGGTTGCGTCCGGTCGGTCGGGTGCCGACGAGCACGCTCCGAATCCGATTCCACTCGCCTTCGAGTTCCAGGCGGGAGGCCTCGGGTCGTTCCGTGACGTAGCCTTCCAACGCCACCACAGCCCCCATCGCGGCGGCGATGCCAATGGCGGGCGCGCCCCGCACGCGGAGCAGCCGGATGGCTTCGGCCACTTCGTCCAGGGACGTCAGCTCCAACATCCGCTCCTCGCTGGGAAGCAGTGTTTGATCCAGGATCCGCACCGACCGGGGCTGCTCACCCCAGGTCACGGCCACCGGAACCCTCTTACGCATGGGCGATCCCGAAGCGGTAGTCCAGGCCCGCCCGTTCGAAGAGCGTCATGAGACCCGCCACCGACATGCCCATCACTGTGAAGAAGTCCCCCTCGACCCGTTCAATGAGGGCGGCACCTCTGCTTTGAATGCCGTAGGCTCCTGCCTTGTCCATCGGCTCGCCGGTGCGCACGTAGAGGCGAGCCGTCTGCGCGTCGAAGGGACGGCACCATACGGAGGCCCGCGCCACGAGGCTCACGGGTGTCCCCTGAGGATCTGCGAGCGCCAATCCCGATAACACCTCGTGGGACCGCCCTGCCAGCCGGAGCAGCATCCGCTCAGCCTCGGAGGGGGTGGTGGGCTTCTCCAGCACATCGCCGTCAAGAACGACGACGGTGTCGCCGGCAACGACCCAGTGGCCGGCCTCCTGCACCGCCTGGGCCTTCTCAAGGGCCAGCCGCTCCACGTAGGCCTCGGGTCGTTCGTTCGAGCCGCGACGCTCCTCGACGTCCGCGCTGCGTACCTCGAAGGGGATGCCCAGCATCCTGAGGATGTCCGCGCGCCGCGGAGACGCCGAAGCAAGCAAGAGCGGTTGCACTATCGAGTTTGCGACCCGTTGTGCCTACCGACTGTAAGCGACTCCATAGGTACTCATCGTTCCAGGATCAAAGTGACTGGCCCGTCGTTGACGAGCGTCACCTCCATCTCGGCACCGAAACGGCCCGTGTCTACTCGGTCCGGCGCTCGCACACGCAGCGCCCCCACGAACGCCTCGTAGAGAGGCTCGGCGAGATCGGGATGAGCGGAATGCACGAAGGACGGTCGGCGCCCCTTACGCACGTCACCGTACAAGGTGAACTGGGAAACGACCAGGAGTTGGCCGGCGACGTCCTCCAGCGAGCGGTTCATCTTGCCGTGCTCGTCGGGGAAGACCCTCAGGCCCACGATCTTGTCGGCCATCCACTGCAACGCGCTGGGTTCGTCTTCGGCACCGAAGCCAACAAGCAGCAGGAGGCCGGTCCCAATCTCTCCGAGCACCTCTCCGGCGACCGTGACGGATGCCGAGGAAACCCTCTGGAGAACGACCCTCACTCTACCGTGACGGACTTGGCGAGGTTGCGGGGTTGGTCCACGTCACATCCGCGCAGGATCGCCACGTAGTAGGCGAGGAGCTGCAACGGAATGGTGGTCAGCACGGGCTGCAGACACGGATGGGCCTGCGGGACTCGTATGAGGTGATCGACCTTACTCGCCAGCTCCTGATTCCCGTTGCTTACGACCGCGATGACACGACCGCTGCGTGCTTTGACCTCTTCAATGTTGGAGACCACCTTCGCATATACTGCGTCGCTGGGGGCCAACACCACGACCGGCATGTTCTCGTCTATCAACGCGATGGGACCATGCTTCATCTCGGCAGCAGGATACCCTTCCGCGTGGATGTAGCTCACCTCTTTGAGTTTGAGTGCCCCCTCGAGCGCTACCGGGAATTGGTACCCCCTCCCCAGATACAGGAAGTTCTTGGCGTTGGCATAGTACTCCGCCAGCTGCCGGATCTCCTCGTTTAGTTCGAGCACCTCCTCGATGCGACCCGGCAAGTCGCGCAACTCGCGGACGAACTCACGTCCCTGCAGAATCGACATCGACCGACGTCGACCAAGGTGTAGCGAGAAGAGCGCCAAGGCGACGATCTGACTGGTGAAGGCCTTGGTGGATGCCACTCCGATTTCAGGGCCCGCGTGGAGGTACATGCCGAAGTCGGTTTCGCGAGCGATCGAGGAGCCAACCACGTTGACGATTCCCATCGTCTTGGCGCCACGACGCTTGGCCTCTCGCAGCGCAGCCAGTGTATCCGCAGTCTCGCCGGACTGAGAGATCGCCAACACCAGCGTCTTGGAGTCGACTACCGGGTTCTTGTATCGGAACTCCGACGCGTACTCCACCTTGACGGGGATGCCCGTCATCTCCTCGAGCATGTACTCGCCGATCAGGCCCGCATGCCAACTCGTTCCGCACGCAGTGATGACGATGCGCTCGAGGTTCTTAAGCGTGTCCTCCCCGCCCTCCAATCCACCCAGACGCACGCTCCCTTCTTCCTCTAACAAACGACCCCGCACCACATCGCGGATGGTGTTGGGCTGTTCGAAGATCTCCTTGAGCATGAAGTGCTCGAAGCCACCTCGCTCGATGGAGGAGAGATCGAAATCGACTTCGTGGACCGACCTGCGAACGTTGCCTTCGACCAGGTGGAAGACCTGATACCCATCCTTACCGACGACGGCGCAGTCCCCCTCGTCCAAGTAGACGACCTGCCGTGTGTGTTCGAGGATGGCGGCCACATCGGAGCCGATGAAGTACTCGCCGTCTTCATCACCGATCCCCAAGAGCAGCGGACTTCCCTTGCGGGCGGCGACCAGTTTGCCCGGATCTCGCGAGCTGACCACCGCAATCCCGTACGCGCCGTCGATCTCCAGGAGCGCCGCCGCGACCGCATCTTCGATGGTGTCGTTGGTCTTGAAGGCTTCGTCGATCAGATGGACGACGACTTCCGTGTCCGTGTCGGACCGAAACTCGTACCCCAACTCCTGTAGCTTCCGCTTGAGCAGCTCCGAGTTCTCGATGATGCCGTTGTGCACCAGAGCGATCTCACCATCGTTGCTGGTGTGCGGATGGGCGTTGACCTGATTTGGAGGTCCGTGGGTCGCCCAACGCGTGTGGGCGATCCCCGCAGAACCCCGCGGCATGATCCCGTCCAGGGCGTTTTCGAGTTCCCGGATCTTGCCCGGCTTCTTGATCGTCGCCAGTGCCTCGTTTTCCGTGAGGATGGTGACGCCCGCGGAGTCGTATCCCCGGTACTCGAGACGACGCAGCCCTTCCAAGAGAATGGGGCCCGCCTGCTTGGGTCCAATGTATCCTACAATCCCACACATAAGTCCTAGTTGACTCCCTCTAATACGGCGTGGGCTTCGCGGATCAACTCCCGGGCCCCTTCACTAGTCCCTGCCTCGGCGATCAAACGAACGATGGGTTCCGTTCCGGACGGCCTGACGTGCAGCCAGGCGCGCTCTTTGGGCCACGCTAACCGCAGGCCGTCCGCACGATCGCTCGTACTACCCTGAAAGTGTTCGGAAAGAGCCTCGTAGGCCTCGTGCATTGCCTCCCTGGGGAACGTCAGCTTTTCTTTGACGATCTCGTAACTCGGCCAGCGCGCGACGGCCTCTGAGACGGAAGTGCCCTCGTCCACGAGGTGCTGGAGCACCAGCGCAATCCCCATCGGCGCGTCGCGGGTCAAGTGTAGCCGCGGCAAGATCACCCCACCGTTGCCCTCTCCTCCCACTACGGCACCCTCGAGTTGCATGCGACGGGCCACATTGATTTCGCCCACTGGTGCGCGAACCAAAGTGCTGCCGTGAGCCGACGCGACATCCTCGAGCACCTGACTGGTGGACAGGTTGGTCACCACCACCCCGGGTTCCCTCCGAAGCACGGCAGCCGCCGCCAGGGCCAGGGTGAGGTCTTCGCCCAGCGCTGCGCCCTTTTCGTCTACGAGAGAGAGCCGGTCGACATCGGGGTCGACGGCCAACCCGATGTCTGCCCCTACGTCGCGTACCAACGCTCCCAATTCGGCCAGATGGGCTGCGGTGGGCTCCGGATCTCGAGGGAACCGACCGTCCGCTTCGAGGTGGATGGCCTCGAACTCAACGCCGAGTGCACGCAACAGATCGGGGACAATCGTTGCACCCGCCCCACGCACACAGTCGAGCGCCACCTTGAAGCCACGGGCCCTCAGACCCTGGACGTCCAGGAGCGGGATCCGAAGGAGCTTCTCCAGATGCCGGGCCGACGCATCGAGGTCCTGGGTGACCGGTTGAAGGGCGTGCCAGGGTGCCCGTTCGGGGTCCCTTTCCGTCAGGAGCGCCTGGAAACGCGCCATGCGGTCCGCGTCCAGGAAGACGCCTTCGCCCGCGGCGAACTTCATGGCGTTCCATTCGGCGGGATTGTGACTCGCAGTGATCCCGATCCCTCCCGCGGCGTCCGAATCCTCCACGGCTAGCATCAGCGATGGGGTCGAAACCACGCCCAAGTCCACGACCCGACACCCCACCGATACCAGCCCGGCCTGGGCGGCTTGGGAGAGCATGGGACCCGAGGTTCGCGAGTCGCGCCCCACGAGCACCTTGTCTCCGGATCCTTCCTCGATGAGGAACGCGCCGAATCCGGCCGCGAGGGCGGTGACCAGTTCAGGCGTCAGCGGATCGCCGACGCGCCCGCGGAAGCCCGAAACGGAAACCATCAGGTCGGGGGGAAACCGGATGGGCATCAGCGGTGGGGGAGTGAAGCGAAATACATATTTGACAAGCACATGGACCGCCTCCCGTGCAAGAACCTCGCCAGTACTGGAAGGGGGATCGAAGGAGCTAGCCACGCCTCCGGTCGACCCAATAGATTGCTGTTTCTACTCCGTACTCGCCCTACTGCGGCCACCCTCGGCCTCCTTCATAGCATCCACTGAGTGATCGACCTTGACCAAGCCTGAACAGGGCCCGTACCGCTTCGGAACACTCGCCATTCACGGCGGGCAAAGCCCAGAGCCCGCCACCGGCGCTATCACGCCTCCGATCTTCCAAACGTCCACCTACGTGCAGGACGGCGTGGGCGAGCACAAGGGCTACGAGTACGCCCGTGTCCAGAACCCAACCCGCGAGGCGTGGGAGCGGAACCTGGCCCTGTTGGAGCGGGGCACGCAGGGCCTCGCGTTCGCCAGTGGCTTGGCCGCGTTGGAGGCGGTGGTGAAGCGCCTGTCGGCCGGCGATCACGTCGTGACCGAGGAGAACACCTACGGGGGAACCACGCGCATGTTCATGCACGTGCTCAGCCGGCTGGGCATCGGGTTCACCTACGTCGACTCGCGCGATCCGCAACGGGTCGCCGATGCCATGAAGTCCAACACCCGCCTCGTGCACGTCGAAACCCCCACCAACCCTCTCATGCGGGTCTGCGACCTGGAGGCGTTGGCGGAGATCGCTCACGGGGGCGATGCCATCCTGTGCGTCGACAGCACGTTCGCCTCCCCGTTCAATCAGAACCCCCTCACGCTCGGGGCCGACGTGGTCATGCATTCGACCACCAAGTACCTCAACGGACACTCGGACGTGTTGGGTGGAGCGCTCGTGGTTGCCGACGCCGACCTGGGAGAGGAGCTGGCGTTCATCCGCAAGTCCACGGGAGCGATCCCCGGTCCCATGGACTGTTGGCTTTGCCTCCGCGGAGCGAAGACGCTGGAGGTCCGGATGCGACGACACAACGAAAACGGCCAACGCATCGCCGAGTTCCTGGCGTCCCACGCCAAGGTCACCGCCGTGCATTACCCCGGACTGGAGTCACACCCCCAGCATGCCTTGGCCGGTCGACAGATGCGCGGAAACTCCGGCATGCTCTCCATCGAGCTGGAGTCCGGGGACGCGACCCGTCGGTTTGTGACCCAAACCCATCTGTTCAAGTTGGCCGAGAGCCTCGGCGGCGTGGAGTCGATGGTCAATGTCCCCTCCAGAATGACCCACGCCTCGGTGCCACCCGACCGCCGAGCCGAGATGGGCATCACGGACGCGCTGGTGCGTCTGTCGGTAGGGATCGAAGACTGCGACGACTTGATGGCCGACCTCGATCAGGCGCTTCAGCACGCATGAAACCGGCCTTCGAACAGGGGCGTACGGCTCGGAAGACTTCCCGGGCACTAGACGGCCGTTGAAGAAGTGATGACTTCTCCTCAGGAGCGATAACGGATGGTGGACGCAACGATCGACGGAAATGGGCAGGCCAACGCCAGGCGCATCCTGACCGAGATCTCCTCGCGCACCTGGGAGCACCCGGCGGATCGGGCGGCGCTTGCCGCGCTTCGCAGGCTTCCCATGTTCGACATGGTCCTCAAGAAGCTCTTCGGGATCTTCGGAGAGAAGCCCATCCGGCTCTCGTTCCAGGCTAACGCGGTGCGCGTGTCCCCCCGGCAGTTCCCGGACGTACACCGCCTCTACCTGGAGGTGTGCGAGACCATGGACGTCGCAGAACCGTACGACCTGTTCATTTCTCAAACGCCGGAGGTCAACGCCGGGGCCTACGGAATGGACGAACCCTTCATCATCCTGAACTCCGGCATGAAGGAGCTGTTCTCCGACGATCGGCAGCTTCAGTACGTGATGGGCCACGAGCTCGGGCACATCATGAGTGGACACGTCCTGTACCGGACCATGACCGTGTTGCTCTTGCAGCTCGCGCAGCTGGGTTTCCCCGTCGTGGGCATCGCCGCTCGAGCGGTCCTGGTGGGCCTGCTGGAGTGGTCACGTAAGAGTGAGCTGTCGTGTGACCGGGCCGGCCTCCTGGCCATCCAGGATCCGGACCAAGTAATGACGGGACTCATGCGCATGGCCGGGGCCGGCACCGAGGAGGAAACCAACCTGGGTGAGTTCATTCAGCAAGCCGAAGAGTACCGGACCTCCGAGGACGTGGCGGACTCCGTGTTCAAGATCCTCAACCTGTTGGCACAAACGCATCCCTTCCCGGTCCTTCGGGTGGCTGAGTTGCAGACGTGGATCGAATCGGGCGCCTACGACCAGGTACTGGCTGGAGAGTACGCCCGCCAAGGCGACGCGAATCCAGAATACAAGAGGGACCTAAGAGAAGCAGCCAGCGCATATGCTACTGGCGCCAAAGGACTTCTCGATGACGTGGCGGATGCTGCGCGAAAGATGGGGGAGTCCTTCCTGGACAACCTGAGAAGGTAGCGCGCACATTACTTCCAGCATGCGCATCCTCATTGTTGGCAACGGAGGTCGTGAACACGCCCTCCTCTGGAAGCTGGCGCGGGACCGACCCGGCGCCGAGTTCTTCGTGACCCAGCCCAACGGTGGCATGGTCGGTCACCCTAGGCTGCAACCCGTCCCATTGCCGCCTACCGACGTCGAGGCTCTGGGTGGGTGGGCCGCGGCGCGAGGCATCGACCTGGCGATCGTAGGTCCGGAGGCGCCGTTGGCCCACGGGCTGGTGGACCGCTTCAAGAAGGGTGGAGTGCCTACGTTTGGACCCACGGCCCGCGCCGCCCGGATCGAGACCTCCAAGGCATATGCGAAAGCCCTGATGGTGCGCGCCGGTGTCCCCACCGCCGATCACCGCACGTTCCGGGACGTTTCCGATGCGAAGGCCTACGTGGAGGAGCGGGGTGCCCCGATCGTCGTGAAAGCGTCAGGGTTGGCCGCCGGCAAAGGCGCGGTGGTGTGCGAGACGCTCGAACATGCGCACGAGGTGGTCGACGCCATGCTGAGCGACCTACGGTTCGGAGAAGCCGGACGGGAGATCGTCGTCGAGGAGTTCATGGACGGGGAGGAGCTCTCCGTGTTCGCCATCGCAGATGGGGAGGAGGCCCTTCCGCTTCTCGCAGCTCAGGACCATAAGCGCATCGCGGAGGGCGACACCGGACCCAACACGGGAGGGATGGGCGCGTACTGTCCCGTCGGGCTCGCCACGCCAGACCTCATCGAACGTGTGCAGGACGAGGTCCTACGCCCCACGCTCGCGGCTCTGGCCGAGGACGACTCCGCATTCGCGGGACTGCTCTACGCGGGACTCATGCTGACTTCAGACGGGCCTAAGGTGGTGGAGTTCAACTGTCGGTTCGGGGATCCGGAAACCCAGGCCGTGCTTCCCATGCTGGAGAGCCCACTCCTCCCTCTTCTCGAGCACGTCGCGACGGGGGGCCGTATCGACGACTGGCCGTTGGTTTGGCACGAAGGGGCGGCGGTCACCACGGTCCTGGCGTCGGAGGGGTACCCTGGAATGTACCCGCGCGGGCGGACCATCTCGATCCCGGGTTCCGTGGTCGACGACCCCGAGCTGCTCGTGTTCCACGCCGGCTCCTCGAGAGAGGGGGACGCCCTGGTGACTTCGGGCGGGAGAGTGCTGGCGGTGACGGGAATGGGAGCCACGTTTCAGGCGGCGAAAAGCAAGAGTCTCGAAGGCGCGGAGGCCATCGAGTTCGAGGGCAAGCAGTTCCGCTCGGACATCGGATGGAGGGAGGAGGTCCGCGCTACTTCAGGGACACCACACTAGAGCCCGGAGGGTTCATGATCATGACCACTACGCCGTCGGTGGACGGCCGACCCGTGTCCGAATACCTAGGCATCGTGACCGGCGAGGCCATCATTGGTGCGAACATCTTCAAGGACCTGATGGCCACCATGCGGGACATCGTGGGCGGCCGCTCCGCAGCCTACGAGAAGGCTCTGCGAAGTGCGCGGGAGGAGGCACTGCGCGAGATGTCCTCCATCGCCAGCGAACGGGGTGCCGACGCAGTGATCGGGGTGGACTTGGACTACGAGGTCCTGGGCACCGGCAACGGAATGCTCATGGTGACCGCCAGCGGCACCGCAGTAGCGCTTTCGGGCGTGTGAACGTCGCATGCCGGAGCTTCCGGAAGTCCAGGCGGTGGTCGATGGCCTGACGGAGGTGTTGCCCGGCAAGCAGATCGTACGGGTCACCGTGCGCCGGACGGATGTTGCACGGCCCTCGGGGGCGGCGGTCCGGCGCACTCTCGAGAACACCACCCTGACCGGCGTGCGTAGACGTGCCAAGAACATCCTGGTCGACACCAACGCCGACGCCGTACTGCGCGTGCATTTGGGAATGACCGGGCAACTGCTCTACCAGGAGCGGGGCCGACGAGTTCGGACGGGGTACACGGCGGTGAGTTGGCAGTTCTCCGACGCAAGCACGCTCGTCTACTCGGACGTACGTCGCTTCGGCAAGGTGGAGGTCCTCAGCCGCTCGGAGTGGCACGAACGCGAGCGCGCCCTCGGCCCGGAGCCGCTGGATCCCGCCCTGACCGACCGACTGTTCCAAGGAGCCTTGGCCGCCTCTCGCGCTCCGGTCCGCTCGTGGCTACTCGACCCCCGACACATCGCCGGGATCGGGAACATCTACGCCGTCGAAGCACTGTTCGCGGCGGGCATTCACCCCAGGCGTCCCGCGAACTCCCTCGGGCGCGGGGAGGCGGGGGCGCTCCTCGAAGCGCTCCGAACCAGTCTGCGGCTGGCGCTCGGCGCTGGGGGCACGACCCTCAGGGACTATCGGAACATCGACGGTCAAGAGGGGGAAAACGCTGGGAACCTCCAAGCGTATGGGAGGGAGGGGGCGGCCTGCCCGAGGTGCGCGACCCCGATCCAGCGCCTCGTCTTCGGAGGAAGATCTTCTTTCCTGTGTCCACACTGCCAACCCGATCCGGCCGAACACGCGACGTGATGCTGTCGCGGCTCCTGGTCCTTTGGGCACTGGGGTCGACCACGCCCCTCGCTGGGCAGTCCCGCAGTGGGGATCCGGAACCCGGTGTCCCGGACCTTCCGGTCGTTGTGGCCACGCTGGAGAATGGTCTCCAGGTGGCGATCCTCCGACGTGACGCCTCCCCCACCGTAGCCTTCGCCGTCCATACCGGCGTCGGGGGAGTCAACGAAACGCCCGGCGAAACGGGCATCGCCCACCTACTGGAGCACCTGCTCTTCAAGGGTACCACGACCATTGGCACTCGGTCGTACGTGGACGAACGTAGGATCTTCCCCCGCATCGATGCCGTCTTCGACTCCATCGTGGCGGAGCGTGCCCAGCGCGGTGGCGGCGACCCGACCCGTCTCGCCGAGCTGAAGGAGGAACTCGAAACCCTCGAGACGGAGGCACGCACGTTCGTCGAACCGAACGAACTGGATCGAATCTACTCCGAGCATGGCGCGCGCGGGCTCAACGCCACCACGACCGCGGAGGAGACGCTCTACTTCGTCGAGCTGCCTGCGAACCGACTCGAGCTCTGGATGATCCTTGAGGCCGACCGACGGCTGAACCCGGTGTTTCGGGAGTTTCACACCGAAAGAAACGTGGTCATCGAGGAGCGGAGCCTGCGTGTCGACTCGGATCCGGCGGGTAAGCTGTATGAAACGCATATGGCCGCGGCGTTTTCGCACCATCCCTATCGCCAACCCGTGGTTGGGACCGCCTCCGACCTCGAGAGGCTCGACCGCGCCACCGTGAAGGAGTACTTCGACCGCTTCTACGGAGCACGAAACACGACGATCGCCATCGTGGGCGATGTCGACCCTGAGCGCACCTTGGATCTGGTGGAACGCTACTTCGCGGCGCTGCCTGCTGGCGAGGTGCCAGAGCCGATCACCTTTACAGAGCCGTCCCAGAATGGCGAGCGGCGGGTCGAGGTCCTCTTCGAGGCGGAACCGAGGGTCCGAATTGGGTGGCACATCCCCGATGGTGTGCATCCCGATGCGCCAGCGCTGGAAATGCTCGCGGCCGTGCTGACGGCCGGACGTTCCTCACGGCTACACAAGAGACTCATCACCAGGGATCGGATCGCATCGTCCATCGTGAGCGTGACCGCGCCGGGAGGTCGCTACCCCCGTCTCTTCGTCATCGAGGGTCTCCCCACGGCGGACCACTCCGTGACAGACATAGAGGAGGCGGTCTACGAGGAGCTTGAGCGCATCCGGAGGACGCCACCGGACGAGATCGAACTACTGCGGGTACGCAACCAAATCAGGGCCGGCGCCGTGCGGAGGTTGCGCTCGAACCTCCCGTTGGCGTTCGAGCTGGCTGGCACGGTTGCCCGCACGGGCGACTGGCGCGACGCCTTCCGCCGGACCCAACGCATGCTCGACGTCTCTCCCGAGGACGTCCAGCGGGTGGCCTTGGAGTACCTCAGCAGTTGGAACCGTACCGTGGCCTCGCTACGGCGCCCCGAGGGGGACGAGCGGGGCGCGGTGGTGGCGGCTGCTCCACCCACGCCCCTGCCGCAGGCCAACCCTGCGGCGACACCCGACCGTGGACCGGAGGACGTCTCTGTGGCCACCACGTTTCGAGCCGCGGGGCCAGAGGGCCGGGGCGGACCGATCGGGCGATCGGCAGCGCTGGCATTCGAGCCGAAGGAGCTGAGGTACGAAGAGAAGAAGCCGCGGGTAAGACGCATTCGCGGTGTGGAAGTGGTGTTCCTGGAGGATCAGAGCCTGCCGTTGGCCAGCTTCTTCTTCCGGATCAACCGCGGCTTCTCCCACCTCCCCCGATCGGACTATGCGGCGGTCACTGCGCTGAGTTCGATCCTGCAAAACGGTGGCACTGCGAATCTCTCCCCCGACTCTGTCAGTTTGTTGATCGACATGCTGGCCGTCGAAAGCTCGTTCAGTTCCACGGGAGAGGCGATGGCCTCGGGCTTCAACGTCTTAACCGATCAGGTCGACGATGCCCTCGCCCTATGGCAAGAGATCCTGCTGTCGCCTCGTTTCGACAGCACCGAGGTCGAAGTCTGGCGCTCCAAGGAACTGGATTACACGCGCAGGAGTGAAGACTCGCCCCAGAGCGTCGCCTACTCGGCCTTCAATCGACTGATGTTCGGAGACCATCCGATCGGATGGGATCTCGGGCCCGAGGACCTCACCCCCGATCGACTGAACGCGAATGTCCTGAGAGAGGTCCACCAGTCCCTCGTCTGTCGCGACCACCTGCTCGTGGGCGTATCGGGCGCTCTGACCTGGGACGAGGTGCAACAGAAGCTCGAGCCCGCACTCGCTGAGTGGCCCGAATGTCCCCGACCTCTCCCGGAGGCCCCGCCCGCGACGGTGCGCATCCAAGGCGGCATGTTCCTGATCCCGCGCAAGGTGGATCAGGCCACCGTGGTCATGGGACAGCCGAGCTCCGTGCGCGAAGGGGACGCCGACACCTACTTCGCGTCTCGGGTCGCCAATGCCATTCTCGGGTCCAGTGGCATGTCGAGCCGCCTCATGCGCCGGGTGCGCACAGAAGCGGGTTTCGCCTATGGCGCCACTTCGACCTGGACCGCCCCCAGGAGGAGCGAGGGTATTCTGGCCATGGTGACCAACTCCCGGACGGCCACGACGGTGCCCGCCGCGGGTCTCATGCTGACCGTGCTCCAGGAGATGAGCGAGGAGGCGCCGAGCCGTTCGGAGGTACGCGCCATCCGGGAGGAGATCACCAACGGCATGGTGTTCTCGATCCAGAGTGCCGGCCAGATCGTGCAACGCCGCATGACGTACCTGGCTCAAGACATCCCAGCTGACTGGCAGGAAACCTACATTCGGGAGATCCAGCAGGTCTCGCCCGACGACGTGCTTCGGGTCATCCAGAACGAGTACGATCCCGCCAAGATCACGCTCCTGGTGGTGGGCGACCCCGAGGTGTTGGTCCCCGAGCTCGAGAGGTGGGGCCCCGTGACGCTACTGCCGGACGGAGTGCCGCCCGAACCGCCGGTACCCCCTACCTCGTCCCCACGTGAATGGCAGCAATCCCACCGGTGACCCAGCTCCAGTAGGTCTCAGAGAACCCGGCGTCGCGCATCTTGCGTGCGAGGCCAGGAGGTTGCGGGAAGTCCTTCACGGACTCCGGCAGGTACTTGTAGGCCCAGGGATGCCCGGACACCACCCCCCCTACCGTCGGCAGAATTCGGTTGAAGTAGAAAAGGTAAGCGGCACGCATCAAGGGATTTGGAGGCACCGTGAACTCCAGTATCACGAGGCGACTGCCAGGCTTGAGCACCCTGGCGAACTCCCTCAGGCCGCCATCGACATCGGCCAGGTTCCGCACCCCGAAGCCCACCGTTGCACCATCGAAGAAGGCTGAGGGGAAAGGAAGGCGGAGCCCATCTCCGCACACGGGGTGAACCGCACGGGACCCGAGCTTGGGGAGGCCCTCGACCAGCATGGCATGGGCGAAGTCCGACGCGACCACCTCACCCCGGAAGCCCGGCCGGGAGGCCAGCTCCAGTGAGAGGTCAAAGGTCCCCGCGCAGTTGTCCAGATACACGCCCCTGGGTGCCTGCTCCCAGCCCAAGCGGTTCACGGCGTCGCGCCGCCAGCGGCGGTCAACGTTCAGGCTCAGGACGTGGTTGAGCAGGTCGTAGCGGGGGGCAATCTCCGAGAAGATCCGCTGAACCTGCCGCTCCCGTTCCTCCCCTTGGGAAGGACGCGCTTCTTCTGGTGTCGGCATGCCACTCCGTTGTGGAACTGGGGGCGAGCCAGCCGGAACCCCCCGGGGAACAGCGGGTTCCGAAACTTCGCGGCGACCCCCACCGTAGGCCGAGTTAGAGTCGGTCCGCCCCGACCCATTGGGTGAGAGAATGGCCGAAGCCCCACAACTCGAAGTCGTCCCCTCTGCCGGTGCGCCTGCACCCGCGGACGCCCCGGCCGTCCCCCTGGACGACCGCGAGCTGGTCGCACAGGCGCTACGCGGGCGGGAAAGGGCATTCGGAGAACTCCTGGAGCGGTACGAGCGGCCCATCTTCTCGCTGATCCTCCGCATGGTCCGAGATCGTTCACTTGCCGAGGATCTCGCCCAGGAGACCTTCATCAGGGCGTTCAACGCGCTCGGTCGCTACGACCCTCGCTACAAGTTCTCGAGCTGGATCTTCAAGATCGCCAACAATCTGACGATCGATCATCTGAGGAAGCGGAAGCTCGACACCATCTCCATCGATGGCTCGCCGCACGCGCGGACCGCGGAGGAACAGTCCCAAACGCGGCTCAAGATCCAGGCAGACGGTGAGAGCCCCCAGGAGTACGTCGAGAACCGCGAACTAGCGAGTCAGATCGAGGCGGCCATTGGACAGCTCCGCCCCGAATACCGAACAGCGGTGCTCCTTAGACACGTCGAGGGATACGCGTACGAGGAGATCTCCCAGATCATGGAGGTCCCGCTCGGGACCGTGAAGACCTACCTGCACCGCGCCCGTCACGAGCTGATGGACGAGCTGGAGTCGGTCCGTTGAGGCGCCTGCCACGCGATATGTCGCATCAACGCGTTGAAGGGCACGTACTTAGGGGTGGTGGTCGCCGAAACTCGGGACCCCGTGATCCCGTAGGGAGGATCGAAATGGCATGGGGGCCGGCTGGTATGCCCAGCGGTCCGAACCGGAAGGACCCATGAACAAGCACCTCTCCACAACCACGATTCAGGCCTTGCTCGACACCAGGCTCTCCCGCGAGGAGCGGCTGGTGGCGGAGGGGCATCTGGGGAGCTGTGAGCGCTGCAGGACGGAACTCGCGCGCTGGACATCCTTGTTCGGCACACTCTCCGAGCTGCCGGCGCTGGCGCCGACTCCTGCGCTCAAAGAGGGCGTGCGAGCCGGCATTCGGGGGACCCGTCCGCTGGTTTCACCGGCCGAGGTCCCGGGGCCGGTCAGTGGGTGGCATCCCACGCCGGAAGAACTGCTCGACCGCGTGGACGGGATGGCCCCGGCGAGTGCCGCTGCCCGTGTTGGGCAACACCTGGAGGCCTGCACCGCGTGCAGTGCGGACGTGAAGCGCTGGGAAGGTCTGTTCGCGGCCATCACCGCCCTTCCCCTGCACGCGCCCTCGGACGGTTTCCGGGAGCGGGTCCTCGCTCGGGTCCCTGCCGCGCAGCCGCGTACGCTGCGAGGGCAGCTGCGCCTGGTGGCGGCCAGGACCGGGGCAACGCTTTCGCGTGTCCGACCTCGTGGTTGGGCAGCCCTGGCCGGGGTGGCAACCGCGCCGGCCGCGGCCGCCGTCATGATCGTGTGGAGTTTGTTCTCCAACCCCATGGTCTCCGTCTCCGCCCTCGCGTCCTACGCGTGGTGGAAGGCCGTCGGCTTGGCGGGAGTCGTGGGTGCGCCTCTGGTGGAGCGCCTCGCCGCTGTCGACACCAACACGCTGAGCGCGTTCTTCACGCCGCTCACAGTGGTGGTGAGCTTCGTCCTACTCGCCAGTTTGGCGGGACTTTCGTTCTGGACCCTGTACCGGAATCTCTTCTCTCAACGCACGTCAGGTGGTTCGTATGCGTAGGCTCGGATCAAGTCCTCTGGGTCGGTTCTGGTGGGCGGCGGTCGTTCTCGCCGCGTTCACTGCGTTTCCCGTGGAAGCCCAAGACACGAACGTGGTGTCCAGTCAGGTCATGGTGTCGGCGCAAGACGCCCAGTTGGAACTGGAGTTCGGCGACGGTGGTCAACTCGTGATCGCGTTGGAGGACGGACGGGTACTGGTCGACGGCGTCGAGGTGGGAACCTTCGCGAAGAACGAAGGACTCGATCGGGCCTGGCGGGATCTCCTGTCCAGCGCAATCCCGCTCACCGGTGACGAGCTCGTCGAGCGACTGCACGCTTGGAGTCCCCCGGAAGACCTCACCGCCGGTGAGGCCGAAGCCGCGCTGCGCGTAGACCAAGCGCTGGAGGGGGTATCGTTGAGCGTCACCTCGGCCGCGGCTCCCAACCAAGAGACCGCAGGTGCCATGGACTTGGTGGCACTACTCCGGTACGCCGATCAGTTGGGGAGCTTGGGTGACCTACTCGACGACCTGGAGCTGGATGACCTGACGATCCGCGTCGGCGAGGACCTCGACATCGCCGTAGGGGAGTCGGTGACTCGAGACATCCTCGTCGCCGGTGCGGATCTCAATGTGGAGGGTCGGGTCGACGGGGATGTCATCCTCATCGATGGGGAGCTCTCCGTGGCCCCCCGAGCCACGATCGACGGGAACGTCAGACTGCTCGATGCCCGCATCGACAACGACGGCGAAATCCAGGGTCGCATCCAACGGATTCGTGAGCGAGCGCAAGAGAGCGAACTCGATCTCGCCGAGCTGCGGGAGCAGATTCGTGCCGACATCGAACGGGAACTCGAACGGGGCGCGGACCGGACCCACCGTTCGAGACGGGGCTTTTGGAGCCCCTTCCGCAACATTGCCGCAGCCGTAGGCGGAATCCTGGAGAATCTGCTGACGTTTGGGGTTCTCTGTGCCATCGGCGCCGTCATGCTGCACTTCGGCGGGGGACGAATGGAAGTCATCGCGTCAACCGCCCGCAACTTCCCGGCTCGCTCGGCAGCCGTGGGCTTGGCGGGTGCGTTCCTCTTCTTCCCGGCCTGGATTCTGGGGATCGTAGCGTTGGCCATCACGATCATCGGAATCCCGGTCGCGATCGCCTGGACACCGCTGTTCCCTCTGGCTGCCGGGTTGTTGGCCATCGCGGGCGCGCTGGCGGTGGCGATGAACGTCGGGCAGTGGGTGGGCGAGAATCGCATCCGTGGGTTCGAGTGGGCATCGGAGCCCAACCAACTGTATCGGATGGCGGCGGGTTTGCTGGGCGTCACGTTGGTCTTCGTGGCCGCGAACGCCATGCACGTCGCCGGCTCACTGTTGGGCTTCTTGCACGGGTTGTTGGCGGCGGTCGGTTGTCTGGCTGTCATGGCGATGACGATCGTCGGATTTGGCGCTGTGCTGCTGAGTCGCGCGGGTGCCCGACCCGACATAGCCGAAGGGGGGTTCTCGTTCGACGAGTGGCGCCATGGATGGCGTAGCGACCGCTGGTACGGCGCGTCAGGAACCGCGACCCACCGCTCCGAGCCCGACTCGGACGTGGAGGCAGCGTTCGAGGATTTGGAGGCTTCCAGCGCGGCCGAGGTGGTCGAGGACCTGGCGGAAGACGTCGCTGAGAATCTGAAAGACATGAAGGACAACCTCGGCGATGTCGTCGACGAGGTGAGCGAGACCGTCGGAGACGTGGTCGACGAGGTCAGCGACGTGGTCGAGGACATCGTGGACGATGTTCTGGACGGCGACGATCCCACGAAGAATGACTAACGTGTTCTCACGCTGTTGGCTGTCGGGACTGTGTCTGGCGGCACTCGCCGGACCTCTGCAGGCGCAGGACTGGCGAGACGTTGCCCAAGCGCGTCAGCGGTTGGAGGAACGGGACCTTGAGGTGCGGGTGCGATACGGCGCCGGTAGGGTGTCCGTCCGACCCGCGCGCGACGGCCAGCTCTTCCACGCCCAACTCCACTACGATGCTGAGAAGTTTCAGCCGATCCTCGACTATGAGCGCGGTGCGCTCGAGGTGGGGATCCAGGGTCTTCGAGACCGGGGAAACATCGAGCTCCGCGGGCGCAACGAGGGGAAGCTGGATCTGACCCTCTCCACCGAGTCCGACCTGGATCTGACGTTCGAGATGGGAGCTGTGCGCTCGGACATCGAGCTCGGAGGCCTCCGCATTGAACGTCTGGAGCTGCAAACGGGAGCGTCGGAGACCCAGCTACGGGTTTCCGCCCCCAACCCGCTCGACGCCGAACGGGTGTCCATTCAAGTCGGTGCAGCCGACTTCGACATGGAAGGCCTCGGCAATCTCAATGCACGCGAAATCGAGATCCACGCGGGCGTAGGAGATGTGCGTATCGATCTGGGTGGTGAGTGGCGCCAGAGCGCCGACCTCCAGGTGGAGATGGGGTTGGGATCCCTGGAGCTTCGACTGCCGGGACAAGATGTGGGCGTCGAGATTCTGCAGGATAGCTTCCTCACGGCCCTGGACGCCAAAGGGCTGGAACGCCGAGGTGGGCGCTACCTGACCCCTGGCTTCGAACGTGCATCCCGAAAGGTGCGCGTAGAGATCGACGCCGCCTTTGGGAAGATCCGAGTCATCCCGGCTCGCTGAACCCTTTCCCGGCAGGACACCGTAGGATATAGGTGAGGGCGGGGCGGCAGATTCGGAGCCCCGGAGGAGCGTATCGTGATCGGAACCATGCTCACATTCTTTGCAGTCGGTGTTGCGACGCTGATCGCGGCGGGTGTCGTGTTGGCGGTGTTGGGGACCATCTTCTCCATCACCTTCGGGCTGGCCACATTCCTCCTCTTCAAGGTCGCACCCATCATGCTTTTGGGTTGGGTAGTCCTGAAGATCATGGACCGCAGCCGGGGGGGATCCCTCTCAGCCGCCGATCGACGCTGGCTCGAGGACTAGGGCCTGTTCACGCTACGGAGATGCCCACTGCCGAGGCCATTTCTTCGGCTGGCAAGGCGGAACGAGCGACGCGTAGCAGCGTTACGGGAGCGAGAGACAACGCCGCCAGACGGTGAAATGACCCGGTCCGTGCGGATTGGGGCTGAACAGGCCCTAGCGAAGCCCCCGCCAAAGGGCGCCCGCGACCTGCGATAGCGATTGGGACGCCGCCGACTCGGGATGGGCCAGCACGGCTGGCTTCCCTGCATCCCCCGAGGCACGGACCATGGGATCGAGCGGCACGCGTCCCAGGAATGGCAGCTTCATTTCCTCCGCCAAGACCTCGGCACCCCCAGCCCCGAACACGTCGATCGTCTCCGAGCAGTGGGGGCATACCATCCCGCTCATGTTCTCGACGATTCCCAGCACCTTCGTGTTCACACGTTCGAACATCTTCACCGCCCGCCGAACATCTCCCGTACTGACCTCCTGCGGTGTCGAGACCAGCACGGCGCCGTCTAGGTCGATGGTCTGAACCAGCGATAGCTGGGCGTCTCCCGTCCCCGGTGGCATGTCGACGACCAGCACGTCGAGCGGGCCCCAGGCGACCTGCTCGATGAACTGCTTCAGCACCCCTGCGATGAGCGGACCTCGCATGATGGCGGGCTGCTCCTTCTCGAGGAGGAAGCCGAGGCTCATCAACCGCACACCGTGTGCTTCGAGTGGCTCGATCCGCTCTTCGCCCTTCGCGCCGGTTACTGCGGGACGCCTGCTCTCTCCGAACATGATGGGGATGTTGGGCCCGTACACGTCTGCGTCCAGCAGGCCCACCGCTTGACCCGACATCGCGAAGGCAGCAGCGAGGTTCGTGGCAACCATGGACTTCCCGACCCCCCCCTTCCCCGAACTGACCGCGATGACGTGTGCCACGTCGGGCAGGGTTCCAGGCTTCGGAGTCGGCGCCGGCACACTCCCGGGTTTCAGCCCGCCCTTCCCTGCAGGTCGATCTCCGCCGGCTCGGGGAAGCTCGACGTTGACCTTGACGGACTCGACACCGGGCACCGCTTCTGCCGCGGCTCGGGCCTGCTTGACGAGCGCGCCCGGGTCCTTCGCGCCCAACGCGAACGCGAAGCGGGCCTCACCCTTCTCCGACACCTCCAGGTCGCGGACCTGCCCAGCCTCCAACACGTCCCGTCCGGTGTTCGGATTCCGTACTCCGGCCAGGGCCGCGAAGATCGCGTTCTTCAGTTCTTTGGGGTTCATGATCTCGAAAGCGAGAAGAGGGACAGGTGTGGGCCGGCGTCGATCAGATGGCGTCGACGCGCCTCACCTCGGGCAGAGTAGCGCGTAAGCGTTTCTCGATCCCGTCTTTCAGGGTGCGCATGGAGATGGGGCAGGACTCACAAGCACCCAAGAGCCGGACTTCCACCAGCCCGTCCTCCGCGTGGAAGTTCAAGAACTCCACGTCGCCGCCATCCAGATGAAGTGCCGGCCTGATCGCGGCCAGGACGTCCTCGATCTGGTTCTCGACCGTCACCATGAAGAGCCTGTCTGAAAAGACTTGAATGAGGTGTCATTCACCTCGGCCTAAAACCTACCCGAATGCTCAACCACGCGTCAACGTAGCTGGCTCCATTGCGTCCAGTGAGGGACGGAGCGAAGATACCTGACCCAGAGATTCCCAGCGACTTCGTCGCTTGCCGGCCGCCGATGGAACCTGAATCAATCCGCCCATATGATGAGCCGTCGCCGAGGGGAGCGCCCCACCTAGCCGACTACTGGGAAGTGGTTCAGCGCCGGCTCTGGATCGTGCTGCTGCTCGCCGCCTTCATGTCCGGCTTCGCGCTCTGGATCGTGAGCCAGCAATCCAGCGTGTACCGGTCTTCGCTGTCGCTCCAGGTAAACGACCCCTGGCAGCGCTCTCGGTCCCTGACCGGCGTTCCCGGTTTTCCGACTCTCGACGGGTATATCGATCCCATCCAGTCTGAAATCGAGGTCCTGGGGTCGACTCCGATTGCTCAGGCGGTTGTCGATTCACTGGGACTCCGACTCGTGAGTGCCGGAGCCGTGAGCGCTAGCGCCTTGGTGCGGGATGTCCGTGTCGCGGACGGTGTCGAGACCGTGGCGCTTTCGCTGTCCTACGTGGATGCCGAAAACGTGGTGCTAGCGGGATCAGATGGCTCGGAGATCGCTCGGGGACAGGTGGGGGTGCCCCTCGTGGCGAACGTCATTTCGTTCGTGCCCGTCCCCAACCCGAACGACTCGCGTACGTACGAGCTGTATGTCCTCCCCACGGTCGATGCGGTCGCGCGGGTGCGTGCCGGGCTTTCCGCAAGTGCTCGTACCAACACGAACATCATCGATGTGACCTTCACCGGGGACGACCGGTTCCTCGTGCCGAACACGCTGGCCGCAGCCGCGGACGCTCTTCGCACGTACGGGGCACGTAGGGTGGCGGCCCAGGCGTCGCGAGAGGTGCAGTTCATCGAGCAACGATTGGACAGCGCATACGCGCAACTGGGAGAGTCGCTCGAGGCCATCCGGCAGTTCAAGGTCACTGAGGCGTTCTCCGACCTCACCGTGCAAGAACAGACCCTGGTGACGCAGAGCGAGACCAACGCTAGTCGGATTGCAACTCTGGAGCTTCAGCGAGGTGCCCTAGCGACGGTACTGCGGCAACTCGAGCGGGGCGAGCACGACGTCGATCAGGTTCGCGTCATCGCCGAACTGCCCATAGAAATCAACCCGCAGATCCGTGAGATCGCGGGTCGATTGCAGTCCAGGAAGGAGGAACTGGAACGGCTCCGAACCACCGAGGCAAAGACGGAAGACCACCCAGAGGTGATGGGGCTGCAACAACAGGTCGACGAGCTGGAGCGGCAGATGGTCTCGGCGCTTCGGACCAACTTGAGCGCCGTGGAGGGCAGGCTCCAAGGCCTGAGCCAGGAACGGAGCGCGCTTCGAGCCCGGCAGCGGCAGGTCCCCGGCCTGGAGAACCGACTCGCGACGCTGGAGCTGCAACAGAACCTGGATCAAGGCACGTACGAGTACCTCCTCTCACAGCTCTATCAGGCGCGCATCACGGAGGCGGGAGCTAGCCCGTACGTCGAGGTCCTCGACCCCGCGTCGGCACCCCTGGCCACAGGCCCCCGCCCCGGAGGCGCGCTGCTGATCGGCTCACTGCTGGGGCTTCTGCTGGGGGTTTTGGGTGCCTTCTTCTTCGAATACCTCGACCGGACGCTGCGGACCAGCGCCCAGGTTCGTGCCGCACTCAACCTTCCAGTGCTGGGGGTCGTCCCGGAGCTGCCGCACCCGACGGGCACGGGAGCAATGAACGGGCGTCCGCGGCTGGTGACCATGGATGCCGGAGAGCCCGCAGCCGAGGCGTACCGCGCACTCCGCCTGAACCTGCTGTTTTCGCAGGGCGATCGCACGGGCGTACGAACGATGGCCGTCACGAGCCCGGGACCCAACGAGGGGAAGTCGACGTCGGCGGCGAACCTCGCCGTTCTGATCGCGCGACAGCGGGAAAGGGTCCTGCTCGTGGACGCCGACCTACGCCGACCCGCACTGCATTTGTCCTTCGACCTCCCCAGGGAACCGGGGCTGGCGGACGTGCTGGGCCGCTCAGTGCCGTTGGATGAGGCGCTCCACGTGGACGTGCTGCCCAACCTCGATGTGCTGGCCGCTGGCCCCGCCGTGGACTCGCCTTCGGACCTGCTTACATCCAGGGCCATGGAAGACCTGCTGGGCGACCTGGACGTGCGTTACAACTACGTGGTCATCGATTGCCCCCCCATCCTCGCCGTCACCGACGCCGCGGTGCTCGCCGGGCACGCAGACGGAACGGTGTTGGTGGTCCGCTCCGGCAACACGGATCAGCGCGCCGCGGCGAGGGCCCGAACCCAGTTGGAGCGGGTTGGCGTCCGAATCCTGGGCGTTCTGCTCAACGACGTGTCTGCCACGACCACCGAAGAGAGCTACTACTTCCGCTACATCTATCGCTACTACCAGAAGGAAGCTACGACCCCATCATGAGCAGCCGAGCCTTCCCCCCGCCCCCGGTCAACGAGCCCATCCTCACGTACGCCCCGGGGACGCCCGAACGCGCGGACCTCAAAGAGGCCCTACGGACCTTCGGAGGGCAGCAGGTTGAGATCCCGCTGATCATCGACGGGAAGGAGGTTCGCACCGGCGACACGGCTACCAACGTGGTGCCCCACAACCATCAACAGGTGCTGGCGACGTGGCACCGCGCGGGTCCCGAAGAAGTACAGGCCGCGATCGAGTCCAACCTGCGAGCGCGGGAGGAGTGGAGTCGCTGGCCGTGGGAGGAGCGCGCGCGAGTGTTCCTGCGAGCAGCCGAGCTGTTGGCGGGCCCGTGGCGTCAGACCCTGAACGCAACCACCATGCTGGTGCAGAGCAAGACCGCGTTTCAGGCCGAGATCGACGCCGCGTGCGAGCTGATCGACTTCTTCAGGTTCAACGTTCACTTCGCCTATCAGATCATGGGGGAACAGCCCATCTCGGGCCCCGGCATGTGGAACTGGACCCAGTACCGCCCGCTGGAGGGATTCACCTATGCGGTAAGCCCGTTCAACTTCACGTCGATCGGCGGCAACCTCTGTGGGGCACCCGCGCTCCTTGGCAACGTGTCCGTTTGGAAGCCTTCGGACTCGGCTGTCTACAGCAACTACTATGTGTACAAGCTGATGGAGGCGGCCGGGTTGCCCCCGGGCGTCATCAACTTCATACCGGGCGACCCCGTGACGGTCACGGAAACCGTGCTGAGCCACCCCGAATTCGCGGGACTTCACTTCACCGGCTCCACTCAGGTGTTCCGCTCGCTTTGGCAACAGGTCGGCAGCCGCCTCGACACCTATCGCTCGTACCCAAGACTCGTGGGGGAAACCGGCGGGAAGGACTTCATTGTGGCGCATGCCTCGGCGGACCCGGTGGCGCTACGCACTGCGATGGTGCGAGGTGCATACGAGTACCAAGGCCAGAAGTGCAGCGCCGCGTCTCGGGCGTATGTACCCGAGAGCGTGTGGGCCAAGATGGGCTCGGAATTCGTCGACGAGACCGAGTCGCTGGCCATGGGGGACCCGTCTGACTTCCGGAATTTCGTCAGTGCGGTGATCCACGAGCGCTCCTTCGACAAGATCTCGGGCTACATCGACCGAGCGAAAGCGTCGAGCGAGGCCGAGGTCATCGCGGGCGGACAGGTGGACAAGTCCACAGGGTGGTTCGTGCGACCCACCGCGGTACGGACCACCAACCCCATGTATGAATCGATGTGCGAGGAGATCTTCGGTCCGCTCCTTACCATCCACGTGTACCCCGACGGGCAATGGGCCGAAACGCTGGAGAAGGTCAACACCACCTCTCCCTACGCGCTCACGGGCGCGGTCTTCGCGGACGACCGCGGGGCTGTACAGCAGGCGTACGACACGCTGCGGGACTGCGCCGGGAACTTCTATATCAACGACAAACCGACAGGCGCGGTGGTGGGACAACAGCCCTTCGGAGGCGCCCGGGCCTCGGGTACGAACGACAAGGCCGGCTCCGCCGCGAACCTGCTGCGATGGCTGTCTCCCCGAAGCGTGAAGGAGACGTTGGTCCCGGCGACGGACTACCGGTATCCGTTTATGGAGGCCGAGTAGGGCGCCTAAACAGGGCCGAAAGGGGTCAACCGCGAGCCGCCTCTAGTGCCTGCGCGAAGTCCCGTTGAAGGTCGGCGACGTCTTCGATGCCTACGGAGACCCGTACGAAGCCCAAGGGAATGCCAAGGCTGGCGCGTTCCTGGTCGGTAGCGTTGACGTGGGACGTGAACCTGGGTTGCGACACCAACGTCTCGACGCCTCCCAGGCTCGGCGCATAGAGGGCCACCCGCAACGCGCGACAAAACGCGTTCGCAGCTTGCCCTCCACCCTCCAGCACGATCGACAACATCCCCCCGAACCCGTCCATGATCTCGGCGGCGACTTCGTGATCGGGATGGGAGGGTAGGCCAGGATACACCACCGCACGAACGCCGTCTTGTGCCTCTAGCCACTCGGCCAGCGCGAGCGCGTTCGCGTTGTGTTGGGCGACTCGCACCGGTAGCGTGCGGATCCCTCGCGCGAGCAGCCAGGCGGCGTGCGGATCCAGGGCGGGGCCGTACAGCGTGGCCATCCTGCGTACTTCATCGATGATGTCGGTGCTCCCGCAGACTACGCCGGCGATGAGATCCGAATGGCCTCCCAGGTACTTGGTCGCACTATGGATCATCACGTCCACGCCGAGCTCCGCGCCACGAAGGTTGACCGGCGAGGCGAAGGTGCTGTCCATGACGAGGGGAAGCCCACACTCCTGTGCCAACCGCACCAGCGGTCGGGGATCGTGCACCCGGAGAGTCGGGTTGGTCACTGCCTCGAAGAAGAGGAGGCGGGTATTCGCCTTGAGTGCGGTCCGCCAATTCCTGGGATTGGCTGGATCCACGAAGTCTACCGTGATCCCTCTTCGGGTAAGCTCCCCTTGCATCAGCCCGAAGGTCGCGCCGTAGATCTGTCGGGACGACACGATATGGTCCCCAGCGCGGGCCAAAGCGAGGAAGGTCATGGCTGTGGCAGCCATCCCGCTCCCCAGTGCCAGCGCTGCCTCGGTGCCCTCCAGGGCAGCCACCTTCTCACCCACCTCAACCTGATTGGGGTTGTTCCCGTAGCGGGTGTAGCGCAGTGCGAGGGTCGCGTCGTGCCAGCCACCGAAGTATGTGGCGCTCTGCACGAGCGGAGGCACGACCGGGGCGCCCTCCTGGGGGGGCTGCGAACCCGCGTGAACGCTACGCGTTGCGCGTCCGCCCGGCGAAGACCGATGACTCATGGGATCCCATAGAGAGGTGTCGAGGAGGAGGAACGTGTCCGGAAGGTAGGTGACGCGCTCTTCCCGGCAAACACGGTCCCAGCGAATGGCACCACCGGGCGCACACTCAACGCAACCGACGGGCAATCCTGGTCAACGTACTCAGTTCGTTTCCTTGATCGAGGGAGAGCACGAGCCGACGGTCGATCAGGGTGTCGAGCGCGGCGGCGGCGCGGCCCCGCAGGGCGCGTAGCGCCTCCCCTCGGACGGACTCCAGCGATTCGAGTTCGAGCCAGAGCGCTCGTGCGTCGGGATCGAGGGCGCCGGTCAGGTCGAACTCGCCGTTGGGGGCCTCCGTGATGGCAGCCAGGGATTGGCGCGCCAGGACGGTCTGCAGCGTCTCGCGATGAAGCGGGTTCACGTAACGGAACACGAAGAACGCGTTGAACGGGCGCTCTTCCGCCCCGTACCTTCCCAGCAGCTTGGCAACGACCTCATCGGCACAGGAGAAGTCGAGGATGGACACCTGCGAGAGGTCCACGACCGACAGCACCGGCTGTGACCGATCCGACAACTGCTCCCCCATCTGGGCCTCGATGGCCAGACGCACCGCCCGTCCGGTCGGCCGGGTCACCAGGTGCGAGTAGAGCGATGTGACGCTGCGCTCTACCAGGCGATGCACGTCGATCGAAATCGGGTCCACCCTAGCTTCCCACCTCGGCTGCTGGAAGCGCGATACTGATCTGTGCTCCCGGAAAGTCGGGCAGGTCTCGCTCGAGCGGCGGGGAATCGTCCCAGTTGGGAACGTCCGCAATCCGTGCCGAGCCCGACCGCACCGAGATGATGCCGTCCCACTTTCGGACCTGGCGACGAATCTGCTGAATCCCCTGCCCTCGCCCGGAGTCGGGAAACCGAGTGAGCCCATGGATGAACGCCGCCTCCAGCGCCGTTGCATCGCCCCAGCGATCGGCGAACCGGGCTGAGTGTTCGGATGCCAGAGACCCCCTAAACCCACGTCCCACGTCCATGACCGAAATCACCAAAACCTCCCTGCCCAGCCGCTTGGTCCATCGATAGACCTGAGCGGCAACCCAGCCAGGTGCCTCTGCGTGCTCGATGATGTTCTGGCACACTTCCGAGAGGATAACCGCAAACTGGATGACGGCGGAGCTCGGATATCCCAGCGTGTGGGACAGTATGGCGCCCGCCCGCTCTTGGACCCGATCCACGATGGCGTGCACATCGTGGTTTTCTGTGATCGGGGTGATCTCCAGAAGGACGTCCGACGCCTTGGAGGCGCGGCGTGCCGGCTTCAAGTCGGCAAGGTCGAACACCTTGGCCCCTTCGGCGAAGAACCCCATCCGGCCCAGATAGCCCGCCACATCCGCCGACTCCGGAAGCTGCAGGCGCACGGTCCCGCCTTCCTGAGCAGACAACACCTTACCCGCGGCGAGCAACACCAGCATCCCGTTAGGGTCGATGAATCTTACGTGGCGTGCGTCCAGGAGGGTGCGACTCGCATCCGTGGGTTCGGTGACCCTGGCCAATAGCTCATCCACGCTCTTGGCGTCCAGAGCACTGGGCACTTCAACGATTCTCAAGGGTTCCTCCCGAGGCCAGTAGGCCCCTGAGGTGAAGGTGAAGGCCGGTTGCCCCTCGCAGGCCGGCGTTCAGCGCCCCCAACCGGTTCGCCTCCCGAATGGCCGCGGACAGTTCGTCTCCGGCCAACAACCGCGCGAAACAGGTGGCGCCCCAAACGTCGCCGCAGCCCGTAGGGTCCGGGTTGCCGACGGGGGGACCGGCGCCGATCAACGCGCTGACCGCAGGGCGGCCCACCAACACCCCCCCTCGGGCCTCGTTCCAAGAGAAGGGATCAGGCTCGAAGTCGGGAGCGGCCACATAGGCTGCGCCCCGCTCCCCGAGCGTCACAAGCAGGAGCCGCAGCGGACCCCCGACCAGACCCGCCGCGAAACGCCAGGGGTCGCCCGATGCCTCCGCGAACAGCTCGAACTCGAACTCGTTCATCTGTACGGCGTCGAAGCAACGGAGCCAGCGGGTCAGCTGTGGGAGCACACGAGGGGTGCGCAGGCCCCCTGGAGCCACCGCCAGGAACAGGGAATGCAGATCGGTATAGATGGGTCCGGAGAAGGATGCGCGTAGCCACTCTGCGGTGTCCACCGTCAGCTCGAACCCCGAAACGAAGTTCACGTAGAGCGCGTCCAGGCCCTCCAACTGCGGTAGCAGATCCTGGGGCGTCCAGGGCGGCACCCCACCACTCAAGCGCTCGGTTCTCCGCGCGTCGTCGTAGTAGACCAACTCCACCCGATTGTTGGGTTCGTCTACGTACCGGACTCGGGCCCCATCGAAGGCCGGCAAGCTCCGGAAGAAGTCCTCAGCCTGCTTGCGGACGTCCGCCCCGACCTTGAGCAGCGGGACGATCCGCCACTCGTCGGTCAGCGCAGCAGAGAGCCCACCCAGTCCGTAGGCGATCCCACCCCACTCCTCAACCGCGGCACGTCCTTTTCGGTGAATCGTGTCCCACACCATCGTGCCCACGACCCCCAGCCGCTTCCCTTCGGGCCGAGCGCTCACCCGTCCAGGTACTCGGCCTTGAAGGCGGCAGCCGCTCCGATCACACCCGCCTGCTCACCCAGCTCTCCGATGCGGATTTCGCAGGCGTCCACCGACGACTCGAACGCACGCTGTCGCACAGCTGCCCTCAAGGGCTCGAGCAGCAGGTCCCCAGCTTGAATGACGCCACCCGAGATGACGACCCGTTCGGGGTTGAAGGCATTCACTAGACTCGCGATTCCTGCACCCAACATTTTGGCGGTGTCCGTCAACACATCGAGGGCGAACGCGTCACCGGTCAACGCCCCCTCGTATACGGTCTCGGCCGTAATGCGTGAGAGGTCACCACCCACCGCATCGGAGAGGCTCGAGACCAGGCCGGCTTCGATGCCTTCCACCGCCCGCGCCGCGATGTTAGGTCCCGACGCATAGGCCTCGAGGCACCCATAGGAACCGCAACGGCACCTGCGCCCGCGGAAATCGATGGTCATGTGCCCAAACTCGCCGGCGCCGTCGGAGGCGCCGTGCATGATGCGGCCGTTCACGACCACCCCGCCGCCGACTCCGGTTCCGATGGTCATGCCCAAGAGGTTGGACACGCCCCGACCCGCGCCCAACCACCACTCTCCGTAGGTAGCGCAGTTCCCGTCGTTGTCGAGCGTTGCGGGAAGCCCGAGACCGTCTGCGATCGAGTCTCGAACCGGGAGGTTCTGCCACCTCAAGTTGGGTGTGTTGTGGACGACCCCAGTGGTGCGGTCGAGGGGGCCAGGGCTCCCGATTCCTACCCCAAGGACCTCGGCATCGGGATGATCGGTCCGCAGCGACCGCATCGCATCGTTCGCCAACCCAATGGTGCGCTCCAAAACGGCCTCGGCGCCTTCCTGGGCGTGGGTTGGGGCCCGCTGGAGCGAGTGCACCTCACCGGTCTCCACGGCCACGGCACCGACCACGAGATTGGTACCTCCGATATCGACGCCCAAGAGCCACGATGCGTCGGCTGCCAAGTTCAACCATCTCCCAGCGAGAGCACCGCAAGGAACGCCTCCTGGGGAATCTCGACCGAGCCGACCTGCTTCATTCGACGCTTCCCTTCCCTCTGCTTCTCGAGGAGCTTGCGTTTGCGGGTAATATCCCCACCGTAGCACTTGGCGGTGACGTTCTTACGGAGTGCCTTGACGTTCTCCCGCGCGATGATCCGTGTGCCAATGGCCGCCTGCAACGCGACCTCGAACTGCTGCCTGGGAATCAGCTCGCGCAGTCGCTTGATCAAGTCCCGGCCGTAGGTCTCGGCTTTGTCCGAGTGAATGATGACGCTAAAGGCATCCACCGGCTCCGTGTTGACCAAGACGTCCAACTTCACGAGGTCGCCGGCTCGGTACTCCGTGAACTCGTAGTCGAGCGATGCGTAGCCCTTGGTTCCGCTCTTGAGCCGATCGTAGAAGTCGAGCACAATCTCGGCCAGGGGCAGCTCGTAATCCAACTCTACGCGGAGCGGGTCGGGGTAGCTCATGGTCAAGAAGGTGCCCCGCCTGTCGTGACAGAGCTTCTGCACGTTTCCGATGAACTCCGACGGCAGGACGATCCGAGCTCGGACCATCGGTTCCGAGATGGTTTGAATCCGCGACCGATCTGGCATGCGGGTCGGATTCTCGATATGGAGTTCCTCCCCGTCGGTCAGCTCGAGGCGATACTCCACGTTGGGAACGGTGGTGATCAGGTCCACGCCGAACTCGCGGTGTAGCCGCTCCTGGATGATCTCCATGTGGAGGAGCCCGAGGAACCCGCACCGGAAGCCGAATCCCAAGGCGGTCGAGGTCTCCGGCTCGTAGAACAGACTGGCGTCGTTCAGCTTCAGTCTGGCCAGCGCGTCGCGGAGTTCCTCGTACTGGTCGGAGTCGGTGGGGTAGAGCCCGGCAAACACCATCGGACGTACTTCCTGGTAGCCGGCCAGGAGTTCAGGCGCTGGATTGTCGGCATCCAGGATGGTGTCCCCCACTCTGGTGTGGGCGACATCCTTCACAGCGGCTACCACGTATCCGACCTCGCCGGGCTCCAATGCCGGTACGGGGAAGCGACCCAGTCGGTAGTATCCGACCTCGGTGACCTCGTACGTGGCATCGACCGCTCCGAAGGTAATGCGCATCCCCTGCGCGAGGCGGCCGTCCACAACGCGCACCGACGGCACGGCACCGAGGTACTTGTCGTAGATCGAGTCGAAGATCAGCGCCCTGGTTGCGGCCGCTCGGTTCCCTTCGGGGGGCGGAATCCTGTCCACCACCGCCTGCAAGACGGCGTCTGCCCCAGTGCCTTCCTTGGCACTGGCCAACAGGATCGAATCGGGATCCACGCCGAGGAGCTCACTGAGCTCGGTGCGCCGACGTTCGGGCTCGGCGCCCGGCAGGTCGATCTTGTTCAGAACGGGAATGATCTCCAGGTCGGCGTCCAGCGCCAGGAAGAGATTCGACAGCGTTTGAGCCTGCACCCCCTGGCTGGCATCCACCACCAGAATGGCTCCTTCACACGCCGCCAGAGACCGAGACACCTCATAGGTGAAGTCGACGTGCCCCGGGGTGTCGATGAGGTTTAGCTGGTAGAGGCTTCCGTCCTCAGCTCGATAGTCCATCCGGACTGCATGGAGCTTGATGGTGATCCCCCGCTCGCGCTCGAGCTCGTTGGAGTCGAGCACCTGCTCCTTCATCTCCCGCTCGGAGAGAGTACCCGTGCGTTCCAGCAACCGATCGGCCAGGGTCGACTTCCCATGGTCGATGTGGGCGATGATGCAGAAGTTTCGAATGTGGTCGATCTGCACGGCGATCCCGGCGAAACGGTGCGTGGAGGGTGTAGGCAGCCAGAACGTCTGCGGGCGAGCGGGGGCACCGCGAGCCGCATCCAGAAGTGGAAAGTAACCTCCGAGACGGGGTTCGATGAGTACTTGGGAGGGGATCAATCTCCGGACGCCACCTGTCGGGGACCTCGGAGGACTGGGTGAGTGGGGCCGCCAGAGATTGAGTGGGGGCCGGCGGGACGATAGCTTCCGCTCGGAATGAAACAAGAGACTCGCCCCAAGGCAGGCCTCCGCCGCGCGGACCTCCTTCATCCGACCGAACTCGCCCGCCTGGGCAGTCTGGAGTTCGTTGCCCGCAAGGTCGTGGAGGGCTTCCTGTTGGGTCTGCACGCCTCACCCCACCGGGGCTTCTCGGCAGAGTTCGCCGAACTCAAGGCCTACCAGCCGGGCGATGACGTCCGCTATATCGATTGGCGCATGTTCGGGCGCTCCGATCGCTACTTCGTCAAGCAGTTCCAGGAAGAGACCAACCTGGTGTCGTACCTGTTGCTCGACATCAGTGAATCCATGAACTGGCAGTCGAGCACGGCAGTTCCCCCCAAACTGGACTACGCCAAGCAGTTGCTGGCCGCCATGGCGCTCCTACTGGTGCGGCAAGGAGACGCCGTGGGCCTCACCGCCTTCCATGAAGGGGTACCGATGCGGGTACAACCCAAGGGAGGCAAGAACCACTGGTACGAGCTGCTGCATCAGATGGATACGCTGGAGGCGTCGGGGCTCACCCAGGCCTCAACAGCCCTCACGGACGTAGCCCGCAGACTGCGACGCCGTGGGTTGGTGGTCCTGGTCTCAGACCTCCTCGTCGACCTGGAGCAAACCCGCACGGCGCTGCGCTTCCTCAGGCACCGCGGCCACGAGGTGCTGGTGCTGCACCTGATCGACCCCGGCGAGCGCGAGCTGCCGGCCGCCGGAGACGCGTGGTTCTTCGACCCCGAAACCAAGGAAGAGATGCGGGTCAACGCGGCCGACCTACGGTCCGACTACCGCGACGCCGTGGAGGAGGCGCTTCGTGAATGGGAACGCGAACTGCGACCCTACGGCATCGACTATGTCACGGTAGACACGAATCAGCCGCTTTCAAGAGCGTTGGGCGCCTACCTGCGCAAGCGCGCGCGGCTGGGGTAGCGGCCCGACATCATGGGGTTCCTCAATCCGCTATTTCTGTTCGCGCTGGCGGCGGTGGCCGTCCCGCTCTTCCTGCACCTCTTCCATCGACAGGAGACGGAGCGGGTCGCCTTCCCTGCGCTACGGTACCTGAAGCGAACCGAAAAGGACCACGCCCGTCGGATTCGGCTGCGCCAGCTCCTGCTGATGCTGCTCAGAGTGGCGGCTTTGCTGCTGTTGGTGGGTGCGGGGGCTCGCACCTTCTTGACGGGTTCCAGTCGGGCTCATCCGCCCACCGCGCTCGCCATCGTGCTGGACAACTCCGCAAGTAGCGGACTGGTGCTGGAAGATGAGCGCGTGCTTGATCATCTGAAACGTGCGGCGCTCGCATCCTTGCGCGACGCCACCGACCGCGACCAGGTGTGGGTGATACGAGCGGGTGAGGCAGACGACTTCGCTCCGCGCAGCTCGCCCGAAGAGGGGAGGTTACGTGTCGCGGACACCGACGTAGCCGAGACGGGGGCCAACCTGGACGAGGCACTCCGCACGGCGGAGGCGCTCGTGCTGAGCTCGGAACTGGAGGTGAAGGAGATTCACCTGATCTCCGACCTCCAGGCCTCGGCGTTTCCCGAGGAAGCCACAGCGCTCGGTGTGCCCGTGCGCGCCTTGGCCCCGGCCTGGGACGTCCCCACCAACCGGGCCGTGGGCGACGTGTTGGTGGGCGGAGGACTCCCTCCCGTCACGGGTCAACGTACCGAGATCAGCGCGGCGGTTACGGGACCGGCGTCAGCGTTCGGTGACTCCGTTCCGGTACGCCTGATCCTCGACGGTCAGGTCGCCGGAGCCACCGTAGCGCCCATTGGAGCGACGGTGGTCTTCCCGGTCCCGCCGCTGGCACCCGGGGTGGTGGAAGGCCACGTCGAGGTCGACCCTGACGCGCTGGCCGCCGACGACCGTCGTCACTTCGTGTTCCGGGCTGGTGCCCCTCCTCGAGTCGAGGTGAGGGGGTCGGTCTCCCCGTTTCTCGCGAGCGCTGTGGAGGTGCTCATCGACGACGGGCGGATCCGACGGGATCGGCCGGCCGAGTTGGTGGTGTCGGTGGACGGCGAGGGACTGGAGAGCCGCCAGCCTACCCAGGCGTTCCTGGTCGTCCCATCGGGAGATCCCAACCGAATCGGAGCGCTCAACCGCCGACTGTCGGCGGCGGACGTGCCCTGGCAGTTCGGAGAAACCACTGCGGGCGAGTTCACGGTAGAGTCCGAGCTGCTCCCGCACGATCTCACCGACGTGGGGGTCTTCCGCCGCTACGCCCTCACGGGGGGCCGGGGGGGCGTACTGGCCCTGAGTGGTGGAGCACCCTGGATCGTGCGGGCGGGGGGCGGTCGGGGACCGACCCTACTGTGGGCCTCGGCCCTGACACCGGACGCCACCGACCTTGTGACCGGAACGCTGCTGGTCCCGCTTCTGGAATGGCTGATCGGGTCCAGCTCGGGGGGAGGGGATCGCGCCCGCACGGACCTGGCGGTCGGCGCTCCGCTCCCGCTCGATCCCACGGTCACGGCCGTCACGGACCCGGAGGGCCGGGTCGTCCCACTGGATGAGGGTCGCGCCTATACGCGCCGGGCGGGTCTACACTCACTGCTGAGCGGAGACTCCGTGGTGGCCAGGGTGGCCGTCAACATCCCCGCCGCTGAGTCACCGCTGGAACGAGCCGAAGTGCAATCCCTACAGAGATTGTACGGCCCCGGGTTCGAGGTCGTGCCCCGAGACGGGTGGGAACAGGGCATCTTTTCCGTGCGCCAAGGACCCGAGGTATGGTGGCCGCTGGTGCTGGGAGCCCTCCTGTGCCTGCTCCTCGAGAGCTGGATCGCGGCCAGCGGTCTCCGGCAGGAGCGACGTTCCCCCACGCCCGCCACCAACGCCACGAGGTGAGCTCGGCAGGTCTGCATCGCATCGTGGCGGCCATCTCGTCCTGCCCTTCGGTGCAGTCCCTCCAGGGCCGACTCCCAGGCCCGGGGCAAGCCTTTACGCTGGGCGGCGCCGTGGGGTCATCCCGGACCGGAGTGGTGGCAGCCCTGCTGCCCCAGGCACCCGTGTTTCTGGTCGTGGCCGACAGTCCGGCCGGGGCCGTGGACGTGGAAGCCGACTTGGAGACCCTGGTGGGGATGGAGGCATCTCAGATCTTCCCGCAGCGGGAGTCCCTGCCCTACGAGTCATCCGAGCCCCACCTGGAGGTCGCCGGCCGACGCATCGAGGCCGTCGAGGCGCTCCTCGCCGGGCGCACCCGGGTGGTGGTCACTACGACGCGCGGCCTGCAGGAACGCTCGCAGTTACCGGCGGCACTGGGCGACCTGGCGCTCGACCTTCGAGTTGGAGAGGCGATCGGGTTCGCGCGCCTCACCGATCGCCTCGACGAGCTGGGCTTCGAGCGTGTGCCCTTGGTTGAAGAAGTCGGTCAGTACGCAGTCCGCGGTGGGATCATCGATCTCTTTTCGTTCGGCGCCCAGGAACCCGTGCGGATCGAGTTCTGGGGCGACGAGGTGGAGTCGCTACGCGCCTTCGATGTACTGGATCAGCGGACCACGGGGCTTCGCGACACGGTCCGGATTCTGCCGGTCGACTTTCGACCCCGCGTCGGTGCCGGTCCGGAAGCGAGTCAGCCGGGATCGCTCCTCGACCTCCTTCCCGAGGGAACCCTGCTCGTCGACCTCACCACCCACGATTGGGTAGTGGAGGCCGAGCGGGTCTGGGCGCAGGTGAACCGACTGCGTGCCGAAGCCCTCGAGGCGGGGGAGCAGGCAGGTCCGGCCGAAGACGTCATGCTCCCGCCTTCCGAATTCCTGCGACAGGCCAGCCGGCTCGGGCGAATACGCATCCGCGGGCACCTGGAAGGCGCGGACGCCGTCCTGGGTGCGGTCGCGGCCCCCTCGATCGACCGCGACATGAAGCGCCTGAAGCGGCTGCTGGTCACCGGCGCCGAGGCGGACGTCCCCACGCTGCTACTCTGCGACAATGCAGGTCAAGCGGAACGCCTGGAAGAGATCCTGGGTGGGAGACAGTCCCTCCCCAGCGGCACCACGGTGGCCGTCGGCGCCCTGGCCCACGGGTTCGACCTGATCGACTGCGGGGAACGGCTGCGAGTGCTCACCGACCACGAGATCTTCCGCCGCTCTCGTCGACTCCGGCGCGGGCGCCGCTTCCGCGGGGCGGTGGCGCTGGAGTCACTCGCCCAACTGTCGCCGGGCGACCATGTGGTCCACATGGACCACGGAATCGGACGCTTCCGGGGCCTGGAGACAACCCAGGTCGGACGGGAGTCCATCGAGGTCCTCCTGCTCGAGTACGCCGGGAACGAAACCCTTCGGGTCCCCGTGTACCGAATCGACCTCCTAGAGCGCTGGGTGGGGGGTGGCAGAGACGGCGCGCGACCGGAGCTGCACCGAATCGGCGGCCGCAAGTGGAAGGGCCTTCGGTCCCGTACCGAGGCAGCCATTCAGAAGATGGCGCAGGAGCTCGTGGAGCTTTACGCGGCGCGTGCCACCGCCGAGGGGTTCGCCTTCTCCGCGGACACCACCTGGCAACGTGAGATGGAGTCCTCCTTCCTCTACGAAGATACCCCGGATCAACGCCAGGTCTCGATCGACGTCAAGGCGGATATGGAGTCGACGCGCCCCATGGATCGCCTCGTCTGCGGAGACGTCGGCTACGGGAAGACCGAGATTGCCATCCGAGCCGCGTTCAAGGCCGTGCAGGACGGCAAGCAGGTGGCAGTGTTGGCGCCCACAACCATTCTGGTCGAGCAGCATCGACACACGTTCGAAGAACGCCTGGCCGACTACCCGGTCCGCATCGGCGCGCTCAGCCGATTTCGACCCGCTCGCGAACAGAGTCGCCTCATCGAGCAATTGGCCGCTGGCCAGATCGACATCATCATCGGAACCCACCGTCTCCTGTCGAAGGATGTGCGCTTTCAGGCACTGGGGCTGCTGGTCGTGGACGAGGAACAGCGATTCGGGGTCAAACACAAGGAGCGCCTCAAGGAGTTGAAGCAGTCCATCGACGTGCTCACGCTCACCGCCACCCCCATCCCTCGTACACTCCATCTCTCGCTTTCGGGACTACGGGATCTGTCTCTGATTCGTACCCCGCCGAGGGACCGAATGCCCATCCTGACCACCGTGCTTCCGTGGAGGGATCCGATCCTGGTCGATGCGATTCAGAGGGAACTGGATCGGGGCGGTCAGGTCTACGTGCTCCACAATCGCGTCGAGACCATCCACACGGCGGCGGAGCGTATCCGCACCCTCACGCCGAATGCTTCGGTGGGGGTGGCGCACGGACAGATGCGCCCCGGCGAGCTCGACCATGTGATGCGTGACTTCGTGGATGGCGCGCTGGACATCCTGGTGTGCTCGTCCATCATCGAAAACGGACTGGATGTGCCCAACGCGAACACGCTGATCGTGGACGGCGCCGACCGCTTCGGGCTCTCCCAACTCTATCAGATCCGCGGACGGGTGGGGCGTTCGGACCGGCGGGCCTTCTGCTACCTGGTCGTGCCGGAGCGCATCAGCGACGAGGCGGAGAAACGACTGCAGGTGCTGGAGCATTACACGGAGCTGGGAAGCGGCTACTCGGTGGCGATGAAGGACCTGGAGTTCCGAGGTGCCGGTAACCTATTGGGTGCGGACCAATCAGGGTTCGCCAACGCTGTGGGCCTCGATACCTACCTGCGACTGTTGAGAGAAACGATCGAGCGAATCCAGCGCCCGGACCAGCGACCGGAGCGGGAGGCGCCGGAGATCATCATGGGTGGCCCCACGCTTCTTCCCGACGACTACATCGCCGACGCCGGCCAAAAACTCCACTTCTATCGGCGCCTCGCGAGCACCCGCGCGGTCATCGAGGTGGACCAGATGGCCGAGGAGCTCGAAGATCGATTCGGAGCGCTCCCGGAACCGTCGTTGCGGCTCCTGGACCACGAGCGTTTGCGGATCCTGGGGACGGCCGCGGGCGCCTCGCGTATCTTCGTGCGCGGCTCAGCAGGCCGGATCAACTTCCGCGAGGGGGTGGCACCTCGCCTCTCGGTCCTGGACAAGCGGCTCGGGAACCGGCAGGTCTCGCTGGAGGTACGCCGAATGTCACCGCTTTCCCTCGCCCTTTCCGAGGAGGGCTCCGGCGACTTGGCTGAGACCGTCATGCGCCTCCTGACGGCCTTGTCCGCGAACGAGTAGTTGAACGGGTCGGCCCTACGCAGGCCGACTGCCACACCTCCGACACGGAGAATCCATGAAGCGGACGTTTTGGCTGCTGGCTTGCGCAGCGGTGGGCACCACCGCGTGCACGGACGCGGCACCTCCGAACGCGGTGGCGGTTGCCGGCGACCAGGTGCTCACCGTCGAGAAGATCGTGTCCTACTTGGTCGACGAGTCTCAGATCCCCGCCGAGCGCGACTTCCTTGCGCAACTGGCGGAGCTGTGGGTGGACTACTCCCTTCTGGCATCCACCGCCGCCAGTGACTCCGCGTTGGGCGCCCTCGACCTCACGTCGGTGGTCACGCCCCAGGTCGAACGGGAGCTGGTGCAGACGCTGAGTGCTCAAGCCATTCAGGTCGACACGGCGATCGCAGAAGACGAGCTCATGCGGATGTACAATGAGGAGCTCCCTGGGGCGAGAGTCCGAGCGAGCCACATCCTCCTCCAGTTCGATCGCCAGCGGCAGGAGTCCCAGGACAGCGCACTCGCACTCGCCAGGGCGCTCAAGCAACGCCTGCAGGCCGGGGAGCGGTTCGCGGACCTGGCCCGTACCTACTCCACCGACCAGGGCTCCGCCGCGACCGGCGGTGACCTCGGGTTCTTCGACCGGGAGACGATGGTCGCCCCGTTTGCCGACGCAGCATTTTCGCTCGAGCCGGGCGTCGTTTCAGAGCCGGTCCTCACCGACTTCGGAGTTCATCTGATCCGCGTCTCCGACAGGCAGGTGATGGCCTTCGACTCGATTCAGGACGCCTATGCCAACGCGGTCAAGAACCGTCGGGTCGCACAGGCGGTCGAAGCGTTCATGACGAAACTCGAAGAGGACGCCTCTCTCGAAGAACAGGAGGGAGCGTTGGAGGCTGTGCGTACGCTGACGGAAGCGGTCCCAGACCCCTTGAGCGACCGCGAGGCGCGCCAGGTGCTGGTCCGCTACGACGGGGGAGAGCTCTCGCTGGGCGACTTGCAGGCCTTCTTCCTGACCCAACCCAGGGGTCTCTGGGCGCAAACCGCGAGTGCTCCCGATGAGGCCATCAGCGTCCTCTTGGCGCGGGTCACCCGCAGCAAGCTCCTGGTGGAAGAGGCTCGAGCCCGCGGGATCGAAGTCACCGCCGGTCGCACCGACACCCTCACCATGGACGCTCGCGTGCAGTTGGTTGACGCAGCCAACGTGTTGGGACTCCGCAACCTTGCCCCAGCCGGGAGCACCGCCACCCCAGCAGTGGTGGGGGCCGCGGTGGATTCGAGTCTGGTGAGGATCGTGAGGGGCGAGGGCGAGTTCGTGGAGCTGTCCGCTCTGTCGCTCACGCTCAGGGAGCCGACCGGGGCACGGGTCATCGACGCAGGTGTGGACCGGGCTCTGGAGGCGCTCCGCGAAGAGCGCAGGTCGCGGGCCCCGGCCTCGGCCACGACCGGAGAAGCCGGTGTGGCACCACCGACCCTGACTCCGCCGGATTCCAGCCCTCCCTCGGGGAACGAATGAGAAGGAACACCGTGGAGGGTCCCCGTGTCTACTCCAGCATGAACGGACTTGGTACGCGACTGGGCTGCGTGCTCCTGGGTGCCGCCCTGATGGGATTCCCGACCGGAGGAACCCCTCTGGCCGCTCAAATAGGTGACGAGCGCGAAGAGGTGGATCGGATCATCGCCGTAGCCCAGGATTCGGTCATCCTGATGTCGCAGTTGCGGGAGCGCGAGCTGCAGATGGGACTGGCTGGGTTCCCCATGCCGACCGAGCCCAACGCGCTCCTCGAGGTACGTAGGGACCTCCTGGACCAGATGGTCAACGAGCAACTGGTGATTCAGGCCGCGCTGGCTGACACCACCATCCAGGTCAACGAGGAACAACTGGATGAGATCGTCCGTCAGGACATCGACGGTCGCATCGAGCGAGCAGGGGGAGAGGAGGCGTTTCAGGCCGCGCTGGCCGAGCAGGACCTGACGATCGTGGCATTTCGGGAGACGTTGAAGAACGACGCCCGTGGTCAACAGCTCTCCCAGCAGTACATGGCCAAACAGCAGCGCAACGTGCGTGTGGCGGAAATCGAAGAGAGTGAACTCCGCACGTTCTATGAAGAGAATCGTGCACAGATCGGAAGGCGCCCCGCCACCATCACGTTCCGGCAAGTCGTGGTTGAACCTCAACCCACGGCCGACGCAGATTCGGCCGCGCTACGGGTTGCGGATAGTCTCTACTTCGAGGTACTGAACGGAGCCGACTTCCCTGAGCTGGCCGAGCGATGGTCGGACGACCCCGGCTCCAAGCAGCTGGGTGGAGATCTGGGTTGGTTCCGGCGCGGCTCGGGATTCGTGCGCGACTTCGAGGACGCAGCTTTCTCGCTTCGGAGCGGTGGCGTGAGCTTGCCCGTGCGCACACAGTTCGGCTATCACCTCATCAAGGTGGACCGGATTCGGGGACCCGAACGAAAGGCCCGGCACATCCTGATCGGCTTTCAGATGGGCGCCGAAGATGATGTGCGAGCCGCGGCGCTTGCGGACAGCCTGCTTGCCCGTGCGCAGGCAGGCGAGAGCGTCCGTGAGTTGGCGGATCAATATGGAAGTCCGGAACTCCCCGACTCACTCACCACCACCCAGGACCAGCTTAGCAGCCTCCCCCTCGGTTTTGCCGCAGCGCTGGGCGAAGCTGATAGCGGGGACATTCTGGGCCCCCTAAGAATCCCGACCCCGACAGCCACCGCCTTTGCGGTCGTCGAGGTGGTGGAGGTCCGCCAGGAGGGCGACTACACCTACGAGGACCTGGAGGGCCAGATTCGCCAGCGGCTCACGCAGGAAAAGGTGCTCGAGGAGCTGATGCGAGGCTTGCGCGAGCGATCCTACGTCGAGATCCGGATGTGAGTTCGGCGGGCCCAGGCCCCGACCGCGTGTCGGAGGGGACCGCACGCCTCGTCATCACCACAGGCGACCCTCGGGGAGTCGGCCCCGAACTGCTGGTTCGCTCTCTGGACCTCCTGAACGCCGAGCTACAGGACAGCTCGGTGCACATCCTTGGTGCGGAGGGACTGGCTGACCTACCGGGAACCAGCGTGGAGGCGGTCGGCGAGTTCGACGGATCGGAGATCTCCGCGGGTCGGGTGTCGGGTCTGGCACTCAAGCGAGCGGTTCAGCTCTGTCTGGCGGGCGATGCAGACGCCATCGTCACCGGACCGGTGCACAAGGGCGCCCTCCACTCGGCCGGATTCCGGACGCCTGGACAAACCGAGCTGCTCGGCCAGTTGACCGCCTCGCCTCGGGTGGGGATGCTCATGGCGGCGGAGCGCACCCGTCTGGGCGGTCCGCTGCGTATCCTGCTGGCCACCACCCATATCCCGCTGCGGGCGGTGCCCAGCGCGTTGGACCAAGAGGTGCTGGAGGCGGCGGCCCGCCTCACGGCCTGGGAACTGACCCGACGCTGGGGAATCGACCAGCCTCGGCTGGGACTGTGCGCACTCAATCCCCATGCGTCCGACGGCGGGCTCTTCGGAGACGAAGAGGATAGAGTCATGCGCCCGGCCGTAGCCGCGCTGCGGTCCCAGGGCGTAGACATTCAGGGTCCGATCCCTGCGGACACGGTGTTTCACAGGGCACTCCTGGGAGAGTTCGATGCGGTGGTCGCTCCCTATCACGACGTGGGCATGGCAGCGTTCAAGACCGCGTCCTTCGGCCAGGGGGTCAACGTTACGCTAGGACTACCTTTCGTGCGTACTTCGCCCGATCACGGCACGGCCTTTGATCTAGTGGGCACCGGAAGGGCTGACCCTTCGTCGTTCGTGGAGGCCATCTCGCTCGCTCGCAGGTTGGCGGGCCGATAGCAGGGTCTGCTCTACTTCTTCAACAGCACAGTCGTTAGCATTTTGGCAGCCGTTGCCTGGGTCGGGTGGTGCTCCCAGTGCGCGCGGCGGTCCAGTCGGGGCCGGTCCGACCGAACCCGAGGGTCTTTCCAACCCAGGGAGCGCCTTGATCAAGTTCAACCACGTCACGAAGGAGTACCCTCGTCGCGGTCCGGCCCTGAGCGACGTGTCCTTTCATATCCGGAAGGGCGAGTTCGTCTTTCTGACCGGCCACTCGGGCTCGGGCAAATCCACCACCATGCGGCTGATCCACATGGCGGAGCGGCCGACGGAGGGCGAGGTGCGGGTGAGCGGGTTTTCCTCGCTCAGGGTACCTGAACGAGAACTCTGGAAGATCCGGCGGCGGGTAGGTTACGTCTTTCAGGATTTCCGGTTGCTGCCGGGAAGGAGCGCGTCCGAAAACGTCGGCTTCGCGTTGGAAGTGACGGGCAATCCAGCATCCCGCATCGGGCCCAAGGTGCAGCGACTGCTTGCCCAGGTGGGACTGGCCTCTAAGGCAGGCGCTGCGGTCGAGGAGCTGTCCGGGGGGGAGCGACAACGCGTCGCCATTGCGCGCGCACTCGCAAACGATCCCTTGGTCCTGCTCGCCGACGAGCCTACCGGCAACCTGGACGAGCGGGCGACCAGAGGGATCCTGGAGCTGTTCATGGAGATCAACGCCATGGGCATGGCGGTGTTGATGGCGACCCACGACCTCGAGCTCATCCAAAGGCACTCGGGTATCCGAATGATGGAGCTGGATCAGGGCGCACTCGTCTTCGACTCGGAGAAGAGCTGATGCCGCACGCGGTGCGCGAGGCCATCGCCGCGTTTCGCAGGGCTCCCGTACTCACCGGTCTGTCGGCGGGCATGGTGGGTCTGGCGCTCTTCGTGGTGGGCATTTTCGCGTTGGTGGCGCATAACCTCCAGGAGGCCCTCGCCACGATCGAGGAGCGGGTCGAGATCGTGGCCTACCTCCGGGACGACGCCCGAGCCACCGACGTCACCATCGGTCAGGATCAGCTCCGCAGGCGCGAGGAAGTCGCAGAGGTGAGACTCATCACCAAAGATGAGGCGCTCCGTCGGGCCCAAGAGGATCTCCCGGAGTTCAGAGATGCGTTTCTGGGTCTGGAAGAGAACCCGCTTCCCGCATCTCTCGAGATCCGGCTCAAGGAACAGTATCGGGATGAAGAGGTCATTGAGGAGTTGGCACACGAAGCCACGCTCTACCCGTTCGTAGAGGATGTGCAGTACGGACAGGAGTGGGTTGAGCGACTGTTCCTGTTGAGGCGGATCGCCGGGTTCACGACACTCTTCCTGGGAGCGGCGTTCGCGTCGGTGGCCGCACTGATCATCGGAACCGCCATTCGCATCGCGATCTTCGCCCGACGGGAGGAGATCACGATCATGCGCTTGGTTGGGGCGACCAACGGGTTCGTGGCCCGACCGTTCCTCATCGAGGGCGCCGTGACGGGTCTCATCGGTGGGCTACTGGCGCTGTTGCTGACCTGGCTGACCCACCGCACCATCCGGGACTTCCTGTTCGATGTGGGGTTCCTTCCCAACGGGTGGATCGTGATCGGGCTGGTTGCGGGCACGCTGTTTGGTGTCTTCTCCAGCGCGTTGGCACTCCGGCGCTACTTGAGGGAGGTCTGACATGGGTCGATCGGGACTTCGCTGGGTGGGGCTAGCGGTGTGGGGGACAGTGGCCGTAGGACCTCTCGCGGCGCAGGAGCCCCCCACCGTCCGGGCCCAGTTGCAGGAGAGTCAGCGCAAGCTCGAGGAGATCAGGGCTGAGCGCGCCCAACTGGACGCGGAACTCAACTCCCTGCGGTCGCAGGTCCAGGATGTGTCGGGGGAGCTTCAGAATATCGAGCGTCAATTGTCGGCTTCTCGTTCGGTCGTTCGAGAGGTCGACTTCCAACTCGATGCCGTGTCCTCGGAAGTGACGCGGCTGTCAACGTCGCTGCGAACGACCCGAGCGGACCTCGCTCGCAAGAAGGGCGTGCTGGGCAGCCGACTCCGAGAGGTGTTCAAACGTGGAGCGTTGAACTCGGTGAAGGTGCTGCTCGGCGCGGATTCGTTTGGTGACCTCCTCAACCGGTATCGCTATCTATTCCTGTTGACATCTCTCGACCGAAGTCTCGTCGATCGGGTTTCATTACTGGAAAGCTCTCTGGTGAGTCAGGGCCGGGAGCTTGAAGGGCAAATCGCCGAGTTGGGAAGACTCAGGGAGGCGCGACTCGAGGAGGAACGCGCGTTGCTCGGCGTTCAGCAGCGTCGCCAGGCCGCACTGAGTACCTACAGGGCTCGCGCCACCAGCACCGAAGGTCGGCTGGGGGAGCTGCAAGCCGATGAGGCGCGGATGGCCTCCACGGTGGGGGCGCTGGAAGAGAGTCGTCGTGCCGCAGAAACGCGTACACGCGTGGCGGGGGGGCCCGCGCCCGAACCCTCCACCCTGTCCACCAGCGATGTAGGCTCACTGGACTGGCCAGTGGAGGGGCCCATGATCTACCCCTTCGGGCGGCAACAGCGCCCAAACGGCACGGTGCTGCGCTGGAACGGGATCGGAATCCAAGCGCCCGTCGGCACCCCGGTGCGGGCCGTGAGGGCGGGTTTGGTGGTGGTGGCGGCCCCATTCGGGGGGTATGGGCCGTCGGTCGTGCTCAGCCACGGAGACGGGGTGTACACGCTCTACCTGTACCTGGATAGCATCGACGTGTCCGAAGGTCGAGCCATCGGTGAGGGTCAGGTCCTGGGCACGGTGGGAGGCGCGGCCACGCCCGAGGGCCCACACCTCGAGTTTCAGGTGCGCATGCTGCAAACGGGAGGCACCACTCCCGAGGCGACCGACCCGATGCTCTGGCTCCGCCCGCGCTGATCGGGATGGCCGAGCTACACCCTGTACTGGGGCATCGAGATCGACGGGTAGCGCTGGCCCGGGCCCGCGCCAGAGACACGCTCCCCGCATCCATGTTACTGCACGGGGTCCCCGGTGTGGGGAAACAGCGGTTAGCGCTCTGGATCGCCCAACTGCGCCTTTGCGACAGCCCCGGGGAGGAGGTGGGACCCTGTGGAGCCTGTCGAAACTGTCACCAGGTGCTGCGGTTGGAACACCCCGACCTGCACTGGTACTTTCCCCTGCCCCGGCCGAAGCGCGCCAGCAGCCCCGAGAAGCTGGAAGAGGCCTTGGAGACCGCCCGGCACGAGGCCATCGCGACCCTGCGGGAGCAGTCGCTCCACGCGGTCCACTCCTCGGAGCCGGTGGGCCTGTTCGTGGCCACGGCACGGGCAATCCGCAAGCGTGCGCAGAAGCGCCCCGCCACGGGCAGCCATCAGGTCTTCGTGATCGGATCGGCGGAGTCGCTCGTGCCGCAGGAGTCGAGCCCCGAGGCCGCCAATGCGCTCCTCAAACTGCTTGAAGAACCCCCCGACTCGGCGATGTTCATCCTCACATCGGCCGAGCCCTACGCGTTGCTCCCGACCATTCGCTCCCGGCTCTCCCACCTCCATCTCCCACCTTTGGAACACGGGGAGATCAAGGGAGCCCTCACGGCCTGGCTCGATGTGCCCGAAGAGCAGGCCGAGCTCGCCGCGCGGCTGGGCCGAGGCTCTCTGGGGCGCGGCCTGGGCTTCCTCCCCGACGAAGACGGCCAGGCCCCGCTCGAGCAGCTCCGGCAGGAAGCGCTCAGCTTGGTGAAGAGCACACTTACCACAGCCTCGGAGGTGCCCTACGCCTATGCCATGCGGGCATCGCCCACGCGGGCCAGGGCGTTGGCGCCACTGTTCGACCAGGCGGCAGAGATCCTACGCGACCTGGCTGCCGTGGCCGGGGGCATCGACAACGGAGTGGCCTCCGTCGACCAGCGAGCGCTCTTCGAGCGAATCGCCTCCGCGGTGGGCGCGCCTCCCGATCGGTACGCAGAGGCCGTAGATGCCGTCTATGAGGCTCGCGCCCTGGCGTTGGGAAACAACAACCCCCAGCTCCTTCTCTTTCAGATGATGGACCGCGTCCGGGCGGTGCTGCGCAGGTACTGACCTCACCGCACGCGGTAACGCCGCAAGGAGTACCCCGGTGACCACACGCAAAGAACCGACACCCACGGAGCTGACCCACCTCTCAGACGATGGCGCGGCCCGAATGGTCGACGTGACCGAGAAGGCGGTCACCGACCGGGTGGCGGTGGCGGAGGGACGTATCCGCATGTCCGCAGACGCCTTCCGGGCGGCGGTCCAGGGGGACGGGAAGAAGGGTGAGGTCCTGGGCGTCGCGCGGGTGGCTGGTATCATGGCCGGCAAGCGTACCGCCGAGCTGATTCCACTCTGCCATCCACTCCCCGAAACCTCGTTCGACCTCCGGGTCACACCGGAGTCGGAGACCACGTCGTTACGCGTGCGAGCGACGGCCAGGGTGGCTGGACGCACCGGGGTGGAGATGGAGGCCCTCACGGCCGCATCGGTTGCCCTGCTCACCATCTATGACATGGTAAAAGCGATCGACCGTGGGATGTCGATCGAAGGTGTGCGGGTCGTGCGAAAGGAGGGGGGGAAAAGCGGAACCTGGACGGCCGAAGACTAGCGTTCCGAACCCGGAATGGTGACCTCATCGCCCGGCTTGATGACGGACCTGAGCGTGAGCCCATTCGCGGCCGCCAACGCCGCCGTCGAGACGCCATGCCGCATGGCGATCCCGGACAGGGTGTCTCCTGACTGGACACGGTAGATGGCGATGCGCGCCTCGCGGACCTCGAGACGTAGTCCCGGATAGATGGTCTGCCCCTCGGTCAGGTCGTTCCAAGTGAGCAGGTCAGAAACCGAGACACCATAGCGGCGGGAGATCGTCCAGGGGCTCTCACCGGACTGCACCACATGTGTGACCCTTACACCGAGCCCACCCGAAGCCGTGGCTGTGACTTCCCCGCTGGACGTTTGCTCCGTGGCGCCGGCCTGGGGCTCCGCGGCTGCCGTGATGCGAGCCCGATCCACCCCACCCGTGGGGATGATCAGGCTCTGGCCGATCTGTAGCCGGCGGGGACTGACGCCCGGGTTGGCCGCCCTGAGCGCCGACGTGCCAATCCCGTATCGGCTCGCGATATGGGACAGGGTTTCGCCACGCGCGACGCGATGCTGTACGAAGGTCACCCGCTCGTTGGCGGGCACCTCGGCGAACCGCTCCGCAAACCCCTCGGCCCGACCCGGTGGGACGCGGACGGCGTAGGTCCGGCCGGGCGGCGTCACCCGCTGCCTCAGGTGGGGATTCAGCTCGCGGATGACCTCTTCTTCGACGCCCACCGTTTCCGCAATCACATCCAACGAGGCCGCACCGTCCACGTCGACCGTTTCATAGGCCAACGGCTCGACCTCGGTGGGCGTACGCAGCCCGTAGCGCTCCGGGTCCTGGGCCAAGGTTGCCGCCGCGAAAAAGCGTGGGACGAAGTGGGCCGTCTCGTTGGGGAGCTCATCGGACAGTTCCCAGAACAGCGCGTCATCCAGCACCGCGTCCGGAGCGTTGCGACGGATCACACCGGCGACCCGCCCCGGTCCAGAGTTGTACGCCGCCAGCGCGAGGAACCAGGACCCGAACTGCTCGTGCAGCTCGGCGAGGTACTGAAGCGCGATGGGCGTGGCCGCAACCGGATCGAGCCGCTGATCGACGAGGCCGTCCACACGGAGACCCTTCCATCGGGCCGTTCCGCTCATGAACTGCCAGAGGCCAGCCGCCCGCACCCGAGAGAAGACCGTGGGGTTGTACCCACTCTCCACGATCGGGAGATACCGAAGGGACCGCGGGAGCCCCAACGCCTCGATCTCCCGATCGACCAGGGGCTCTAGCCGACCCATCCGGTCCAGGTAGCGTTGGAAATTCGACTTGCCCCGAGTGCTCCAGAACTCGACCCAGTAGTCGATACGATCTCGGATCTCGGGTTGATCTCGGAGTGGTGAGTTCAGGATCTGGTCGACGTACTCCGGCTCCATCATGGAGTCGGGAAGATCCAAGTCGGTGGGTGCCTCGAACTCGGGAAGCAGCTCCCCGGGTGTCTCGGTTTCAGGAATGAACTGCGGATCAGGCGTTGTGCGCTCGTCCGGCACCGGCTCGGGTGTCGCCGGTGCACGGCCAACACCCACCGGCGCGCAGGCGGTAGTCATCGCCAGAAGCACGAGGGAAGCCCGACCCATCAGACCGAGGAGCCCAAGCCGAGCGGGAGCTGCGTTTCGATTTCAGAAGGTCGCATCCGACGTGTCCTGTCCAGTTCGCTGAAGAGGGCCTTCGTGCTCAGGCTTACAGGTGGTAGTTGGGAGCTTCCCTGGTGATGGTCACGTCATGCGGATGGGACTCCCTGAGCCCGCCGCTGGTGATCCTCAAGAAACGAGACCTCTCGCGAAGCTCCTCCAGATTGGCCGCACCCACGTATCCCATCCCGCTGCGCAGCCCTCCGACCAACTGGTAAACCGTGTCCGCCACAGGCCCCTTGTAGGGGACCCGCGCTTCGATCCCTTCTGGTACCAACTTCTTAGCGTTCTGCTCCCCTTCCTGGAAGTACCGGTCCGCCGATCCTTCCTCCATGGCCGAGAGCGAGCCCATTCCACGTACAATCTTGAAGCGACGCCCCTCCAGGAGGAACGCTTCTCCCGGAGATTCTTCCGTCCCCGCAAACATCGAGCCCATCATGACGGAGGAGGCCCCGGCGGCCAGTGCTTTGACGATGTCGCCCGAGTAGCGAATCCCCCCGTCGGCAATGATCGGGACCCGCCCATCGCAGCCATCCACGGCATCCATGATGGCCGTGAGCTGGGGCAGCCCCACCCCTGTCACCACCCGGGTCGTGCAGATGGAGCCGGGCCCCACCCCTACCTTGATGGCGTCGGCCCCCCGCTCTACCAGGGCCATGGCGGCCTCAGCGGTGCCCACGTTTCCTGCCACGATCTGGGCATCCGGGAGCGCGGCGCGGGTACGTTCCAGGGCCTGGAGCACGCCTTCTGAGTGCCCATGGGCCGTGTCGATCACCAGCACGTCGGCGCCCGCATCGACCAGCGCCCGGGCCCTATCGAGATCTCGCTCGCCGGCGCCCACTGCAGCCCCCACCCGCAGTCGACCGTGGTCGTCCTTGCAGGCATCCGGGAACTGGCGACGCTTGTAGATGTCCTTCACCGTGATGAGGCCCTTCAGGCGCCCCTCCTGGTCGACTACCGGCAGCTTCTCGATTCGGTGCTCGTGGAGGATCCGCTCGGCCTGTTCGAGGGTCGTGCCCACGGGAGCCGTGACCAATGCCTTGGACGTCATTACGGACTCGATCCCGCGACTGAGGTCGGTCTCGAACTGCAAGTCACGATTGGTGATAATCCCGACCAGTTGACCCCGCTTCTCAACGATGGGCACGCCACTGATCGAGAACTTGGCCATGAGCTCGTGGGCATCCCGGAGCGTCCCCGACGGGGCCAGCGTGATGGGGTTCAAGATCATCCCGCTCTCAGACCGCTTCACCCGGTCGACCTGGGCGGCCTGGTTGTCGATGGGCATGTTCTTGTGGATGATGCCGAGGCCACCCTCGCGGGCCACGGCAATGGCCATCGGCGCCTCTGTCACCGTGTCCATCGCTGCTGAAAGCAGCGGGATCCTGAGAGGGATCGTCTTGGTCAGCAGGGACTGCAGGTCCGCATCCTTGGGATGCACGGTGGAGTGGCCGGGGATCAGCAGGACGTCATCGAACGTCAGTCCTTCGCCCACGATGTGAGCCGCCCGGGAGGGCTTGGTGGGCATGCGGATGACGTCTGCACTCTTGGAGCCGCGAAGGGTCATGATCCTTGGTCGTTGGTCCTGAACGATGGATACAAAGCGCCCGCCGAGCGTCCGTGCCTAGCACGACAATCGGCGGGCCTTTTACTAACCGGGAACGTTGGTCTCCCCATGGAGGATGGTAGACGGCGCTGCCCAAGAGTGTCAAGGAAAGTACCGGGAGCTTCCCTCGGTCCAGGGCTTACTCTGGCTCGAGCCTCCCCTTGGGTGCCTTTCCATCCTCGACCTCCTCGGGGCCATCCTGCTCGTCGGTCAGGCCGTTCAACTCGCCGAGGAGCTTCTTGCCGGCGTTGGATACACCCGAAAGCACGCGGTCGGCGGCAGAGATGAGCTGAAACGCCTCTCGCAGGGTATTGGGGCTGAGCGCCTTCTTGCGCAGCTTGTCCTCTAGGTTTTCGGCGAACCCTTGAAGTCCGGTAGCTCCCGCGGCCTCGGCGGGCGCGTACTTCGACTGTAGGAACTCGATGTAATCGAGGACCTGGTAGACCTGATCCTCCGGAAGGCTCTCGATGCTACGCAGCAGCCGGGTTCTAAGGACATCGTGCATGGCTTTTCCCTTGGGTGAACCGGCCTCGGGTGTCTCATGGCAGGGGGCCGTTGGCCCTCTACCTGGCCCGGTCGGCCAGACCAAGCCTCGGACCAAGGCGCTCAGGGGTCAAGGGAGTCGTGTTCGCCCGCACTCCCTCCCCCTTGGAGAGGACGCGCCGCCGCGATAGTCTTGGGGTCCTATGCCAAGCCCCCAGCCAAAGGCCATGCGTACCCTACCGCTCCGACAGGTGCCGATCCCCGACGGGACCGACGTGGCATACGACCGTTGGTTGGGCGCCATCGAACGCCGGCTGGAGGACCCGGCGTGCGATCGTTACGCGCTGTGCCGGGACGTGTTGGGCGAAATCTACGCGCCGTTTCTCGGCGCCGGCCCGTCAGAGGGACCGGCGGCGGAGGTGCTGCGCCTGCAGCTCGACGCTCGCAATGTCACGCTTGAACCCGAGTACTACCGAGAGATCGACCTCGAACGCTACGATCGGGTCAAACCCCTGATTTGGCTTTGGGAGATGTTCGACAAGAGCGCGTTGGGGGAGAACGTGCATCTCGGGGTGAAGCTCCGACGCCTCCTCGCCAAGCGGATCTTCAAGAGCTGCGGCAAGAACTTCAAGGCCTTCCACCAGGTGAAGCTGAGCTTCGGATACAATCTGGAGGTGGGCGATGGCGTCGTGGTGCACAGGGAGGTCCTGCTGGACGACCGGGGCGGCATCTCGCTCGGTGACCACGCCTCGGTCTCCGACTTCGTGAACATCTACAGTCACTCTCACTCGCTGGCCGACCCCAAGGACGTGAATCTGCCCCGCACGGTCATCGAACGGGGTGTGCGGATCGCCTATCACTCCACAGTCCTGGCCGGAGTGACGATGCACGAGTATTCGATGGCGGGCGCTGGCGCGCTGGTGACGAAGGATGTCCCGGCCGACACGCTGGTCGTCGGCGTCCCCGCGAAACCCCTGCGCCCCAAGGGCGGCAGACCCAAGCCTCGGGAGGGCCCCGCTCCGCTCGCCACCGAGTAGCGGCTAAGAGGGCGCCAGCTTCTTCAGCAAACGAATCTGCCCGGCGTGATAGGCATCGTGAAAGGCGATCCCCAGGATCTGTTCTCGCCGTGTCCGCCGGGGCGCCGGGGCGTCGAGTTCCGTCGCCTCCAGGCTTCGTACCGCGCCCAACAGCGCTTGATGTGTTTCGTCCAGTAGCCTCAGATCGTCCTTCCAGTCCGCAACGGTGGGCCGCTCGGGGACAGCCGGGAAGTTCGAGGGCCCTTTTGCGAACCGGGACCCGTCGCCAGTGATTCGACATCGGACGCGATGCTTCCAATAGGCGCAGTGAAGGACGAGCCCCCAGATCGAGTGTCGATCCTCGGCAGGCTTCCATACCGCCGTTTCCAGCGGCACCCCTCGTACGCATCCCCGCAACGTTGGGCCGTGCCAGGCCTTGGCGTCGAAACCCTCACCTAGCGCGCGTTCCAACATCGCCAGCTCGGTTTCCGAGGCGCTCACGCGTGACTCCCTGGCGCGAACAGATCCCTGTGCCCCTCCACGGCCAGCAGCCTCCGCTTGCATTCGACGCCCCCCGTGTAACCACCCAGCGACCCGTCGCTCGCGACGACCCTATGACACGGAACCACGATGGCCACGGGGTTCGCGCCCAACGCGTTCCCAACGGCCCGAGCCGCTTTGGGGCGCTGAATGCGACGGGCCAACTCGGCATAGGGGACGACCTCGCCAAAGGGAATCCTGGTGGTCTCCGCCAGCACGGAGCGTTGGAACCGACTGAGCGTGTCGAGATCGACGGGGACGGTGAATCGTTGGCGGTACCCTTCGAAGAACTCGGTCATCTCCTGTTCCACGTCCCGGAGCGCGTCCCGATCCTGCACCATGGGGAGCCTGGGATAGCGCCGCTCGAGATCGCGTTCGAAGTCTCTCGGCCCGGACTTCTGCCAGGTTATGCGCGACAGGCCGCGCCTCGTGTTGGCCGCATACATGTCGCCGAGGGGGCTCTTGAAGCGATGCCAGCGCACCACCTCGTCCCGGTCCAAAGAGGTCAGGGCCGAAACAACGTTGCGCTCGACCGCCAGGCGAGCGCGGCAATCCTGGCACGAAGCGAGGTGGGCGGCGACCACGACGGTACGCTCATCGTCGGCCTCTCCGTCCAGAAAACGTTGTAGATCCTCGTTACTCAAGTCACAGTTCGTGGACTGTTGGGCGCGCACGATCAGACCTCCTCAGACAGGTCCGCCAGGGTTTGGCGGAGGCGCTTCAAGCCGTGATAGACGTTGCTCCGCGCACTCTCGGCGCTGCAAGCGAGCTTACGAGCAATCTCTGCGTACGACAGACCGTCGACCCAGCGAAACCATACGGCATCGCGTTGCTTGCGCGGCAGCTCTTTCAGCTCTGCCAAGACGCGGTTGCGGGTCCGATCCGACAGGGGGACCGGCGGCGGGTCGGCCACGCGGCGCTCGGGGTCCGCACCCCAATGTGCGAGGCGGCCCCGCCAGCGCTTGCGGTGCGCGATCAGGTCGAGGGCCGCATGGGTTCCTACACGATACAACCAGGCCCGAACGTTGAGACCTGCGGGCGCCGGGTCCAGTCGCTCGAGCGCCCGCAGCCAAACGCTCTGTAGCAAGTCGGCCGCGTCATCGGGATCCTCCACGATACGCTCCAAATGGCGTTCAAGCTCGGGCCCGTACTGCGTCAACCACGTAGGCATCTCTCGAGTCACGCTGCTCTGCACGGCCACCCCTAGCTGATCGACATCTCAACCGTAGGACGAACGAAGGCCCAATCCGTCAAAACGACGTTCTGGGGGGCCTACTCGAGATCCTCCTCGTATTTCGTCTTCAGCGAGAGGATGACCTCCGGATCCGCCAGCGTGGTCGTATCGCCCACCGCACGCCCGTCCGCAATGTCGCGAAGTAGCCTACGCATGATCTTCCCGGATCTCGTCTTGGGCAGCTCCGCCGTAAAGATGATCGATTCGGGCCGCGCAATGGCCCCGATCTTCTTGGCGACATGCTTTTTCAGTTCGTCGACCATGTCGGAGCCGCCCCCGATGCCTTCCTTGAGGGTCACGAAGGCGGCCACCGCCTGACCCTTGATGTCGTGCGCCTTACCGACGACGGCCGACTCCGCGACCGAGGGATGGTCCACGAGGGCACTCTCGACCTCCATGGTGCCGATGCGGTGACCCGCCACGTTCAGCACGTCATCGACCCGCCCCAGCACCCAGAGGTAGCCGTCGGCGTCGCGCTTGGCCCCGTCCCCGGGGAAGTAGATGCCGTCCCACTTGGACCAGTAGGTGTCCCTAAACCTCTGGTCATCGCCCCAAACCGTCCGGATCATCCCCGGCCACGGTTTGGTCACCGCCAGGTAACCCGCATCCACTTCGTTGCCGTCCCCGTCGAGAATGGTGGCGCTGATCCCGGGAAACGGTTGAGTGGCGCTGCCGGGGCGGGTTGCAGTGACCCCAGGGAGTGGCGTGATCATGATGCCGCCCGTCTCCGTCTGCCACCACGTGTCGACGATCGGGCAGCGCCCGCCACCGATCACCTCATGGTACCACATCCAGGCCTCGGGGTTGATGGGCTCGCCCACCGACCCCAAGAGCCGCAACCGGGAAAGGTCGTACTTGGCGGGCCACTCATCGCCCCATCGCATGAAGGCTCGGATGGCGGTGGGTGCGGTGTACAACACGCTGACGCCGTGCTTCTCGCAAATCTCCCAGAACCGCCCGCGATGCGGCCAATCGGGTGCCCCCTCGTACATCATCACAGTGGCCCCGGCGGCCAAAGGACCGTACACGATGTAGCTGTGCCCCGTCACCCATCCCACGTCGGCGGTGCACCAGTACACGTCGTCGTCTTGGAGGTCGAAGACCGTTTTGGTGGTGGCGTAGGCCTGCGTCAGATACCCGCCGGTGTGATGGACCACGCCCTTCGGCTTCCCGGTGGTCCCCGACGTATAGAGGATGTAGAGGATCTCCTCCGACTCCATCGGCTCGGCCGGACAGTCGGTGGAGGCGTCGTCCATCAGCTCGTGATACCAGTAGTCGCGCCCCTGCGTCATATGCACGCCAGAGACACGAGAGAGACCGAACCCGCGACCCACCACCACGCACGAGGTCACGCCCGGACACTGCTCCAGAGCTCGGTCCGCGGCGGCCTTGAGGGGTAACACCTGCCCACGTCGGTAACCGCCGTCGGCCGTCACGAGGACCTTTGCATCGGCGTCGTTGATGCGGTCCGCCAACGAGTCGGGACTGAACCCACCGAACACGACTGAGTGGGGAGCGCCAATTCGCGCACACGCCAACATGGCAATGGCGGCTTCGGGGATCATGGGTAGATAGATGGCCACCCGATCCCCCTTCTCGACCCCCAGCCCCTTCAGGACGTTGCCGAACTGGCAAACCTCCCGGTACAGATCCCAGTAAGTATAGGTGCGACGTTCGTCTTGGGGCTCGCCCTCCCAGATGAGCGCCGCTTGATTCCGTTTGGGACCGCGGACATGCCGGTCCAAACAGTTGTGGGCCACATTCAGTTTGCCACCCAGGAACCATCCGGCCCGGGGCGGATCCCACTCCAAAACCGTGTGCCACTTCTCGAACCACTCCAGCTCCTCCGCCCACCCCGCCCAGTACGCCTCGGGGTCAGCGGCCGCGGTCTCGCGGACGGAAGGGTCCGATAGCACCGCACGCGCCCGGAAGCCCTCCGGTGGAGGGAATCTCCGGGTCTCGGTGAGTAGGACGTCCAGGGTGTCACCCTTGCCACTCATCACAAACTCCTAAAGTCGATTGATTCAGCGGAAGCCGAACGCGCACCAGCTCGTCGCGAGCGATTCCGGTGCTACGGTATCAAGCGTGCGAGGCCCGCGGCAAGCGCTCAGATCGGCCTGGCCGCTCCGTGGTCTCCAAGTCTCCTATCCGGAATCGACGTTGACAGGGGACCGCAGCGCCGGGAGCTTACAGGGTCATGGCTGCCACGATCTCACCCGACCTGGAGCGTCAGCTCAGAACCGCGTTGTCGGCCCAGGGTCGGCGCTACACCGAGCAGCGGGCGGCCGTGTACGGCCTGTTGGTATCGACCAAGGATCACCCCACGGCCGAAGACGTGTTTTTGCGCGTTCGAGGCGACCTCCCCGGGATCTCGCTCGCGACTGTCTACAAGAGTCTCGAGACGCTGGTCGCCTGTGGCCTGGCCCGCAAACTCTCGGCCGGAGGGGGGTCGGCTCGCTACGACGGCGACGTCTCCCCCCACCATCATGCGCGCTGTTTGGCCTGCGGCACGATCGTCGATGTTTTGGGGCCGTCGGCACTCGATGCTGCCCGGGACGCCATCCAGCCGCCGCTGGGATTTCACATCGTAGAGGCCCACATCGAGCTGAGCGGCTACTGCCAGAGCTGCACGGGGCTGCCGACACGTGAAGCCAGCGCCTGAGCCGGGGCCAAATCGGTTTCAAGGCACGTTCTCCTCCGAGCCAGAGGCCCGGCTCGCCCACAACAGTGCCCGGGGGCCGTTCCGTCTCGAGCCCCAGCACGTGGCCATCCCCGCCGACCCGAACGACCTGGTGCACCTCGTCGAGTGGAGCCGGGCCCAAGGGCGCACGCTGGTGCCGCGGGCGGCCGCAACCGGGATGCCGGGAGGCAATGTGGGCGAAGACGTGGTGGTCCACCTGGGGGACGCCTTCGATTGGATGAATGAAGTGGATGTCGGGTCCCGTAGCATACGCGTGGGGGCAGCCGCGGTGGCCGCCGATGTGGAAGCTGCGGCTCGGGCGGCGGGGCTCAGATTCCCACCGCTGCCCTCGAGTGCTCGCTGGGCGACGGTTGGGGGCATGCTCGCCAGCAACGCGGCCGGACCCCGATCGTTTCGGTTCGGGAGCGTGGCCGCCTACGTCGAGTCCATGGAGGTGGTGCTCCCTAGCGGCGATGTCGTCGAACTCGGACCCGACCCGACTACGGGGGTGCGGATACGCACGGCGGCGGCGGCGCTCGAGGGTTGGCCCGAGGTGCGGAAGAACTCTTCAGGGTACGCCCTCGACACCTATCAGGAGTCCGGCGCACTGCGCGACCTCTTCGTGGGGAGTGAGGGGACACTGGGGTTCATCACCGCGGCTACACTGCGCCTGATCGAAGCCGCGGAGACGAGCGCCCTCACCGCGGTAGGCTGTGCAGACCTGGCGGACGTCGCCGCGTGGTGCGAGTGGGCGCGTGCGCATGGGGCCAGCACCTGCGAACTCCTCGGACAACGCTTGCTAGAGTTGATGGGACTCGCCGCCGACCCGGAGCTGGGCTCGTTGGCACGCCACGCCGAGGCACTGGTGCTCATCGAGTTCGAGGGCGCTGAGAGTCGAGTTCAAGAAGGCGTGCGGGCGTTGGAACACCAAGCCTCTCTCCGCCGAGCCACGTTCAAGGTCGCCACCAGCGGACGGGCTGCGACCGAACTGTGGGACCTTCGCCATCGGGCCAGTCCTCTGATCCAAGAAGCTGCCAAGCTGGGACTGCGATCGCTTCAGTTCATCGAAGACTCGGTGGTGCCGCCCCACGCGCTCCCCGCCTATCTGACCGGCATCGATGAGATCTTGAAGTCGGAGGAGACAGACGGGGTGGTGTTCGGGCACGCAGGCGACGCGCACATCCACGTGAACCCGCTCATCGATCTGCGGCGACCCGACTGGCTGACCCGCGTCGACCGCATCCTGCGCCGGACCGTCGCCCTGGTGGTGGACCTGGGCGGAACGCTCGCTGGAGAACACGGCGACGGTCGGGTACGCGCTCCGTTTCTCGAACGGATCTGGGGGTCCGACCGGATCGATCAGTTCCGCAGGGTCAAGACGCAGTTGGATCCAGCCGGCATGCTCAACCCCGGCGTCATTCTGCCGCGGGAGGGCCAGGATCCGTTGGCGGGCCTGTCCCATCTGGATCTGTAGCGACGCGTTTGTGTAGGGACCTCACCATGAAGCGACGTCAACCCCCGAACCCACGCGAGCGCGGCCGTGCTCGCTCGCAGCTGGCCCTATTGTTGGGGCTGGCCGCCGGAGGGATGACGCTCGGCGCCGTGGGAGCCGCCACCGACCCCGATCCAGCGCTTCAAAGCGAGCTGACCGCTCTGTTGGAACGGACCGGATGGCGAGGCGCCACCTGGGGGATCTTGGCGGTATCGCTCGAAGCCGGCGACACGCTCTTCGCGCTCAATGCCGATATGCCGCTTGTCCCCGCTTCCAACATGAAGCTACTCACCGCGGCCGCCGCACTTCATCACCTGGGACCCGACTTTCGCTACCGAACGTTTCTGTTGGCCCGGGGTCCGGTGATCGATGGGGTGTTGGAGGGTGACCTGATTCTGTATGGCACTGGAGATCCTGCGCTCTCATGGCGATTTTCGGAGAGTCGGACGGCACTCCTGGAGGCCATGGCCGACAGCGTAGTCGCCAAGCTCGGCATACGGTCGGTCCGGGGCGAGGTCATTGGAGACGGCACGTTCTTCGGGGGCCCTGGCATCCATCCGGATTGGGACAAAGCGGACCTCGACGACTGGTACGCCGCCCCGGCCTCGGCCCTGTCGTTCAATGAAAACGTCGTGACCCTACGGGTGGTTGGCGGCAAGGATGCGGGTCAGCCGCCGACGGTGCACACCATCCCGACGGCGGCCCAGGTGCCAATCCGCAATCGCTCTGTCACGGTGGCGGGGCGCTCCCGCCGCATGCACGCCGGACGGGTCGATGGCACCGGGCCCATCGTCGTACAGGGCGAGATCGGCACCCGCGGTCCCGACCGGTGGCGGCTGGTGTCGGTGGCGGAACCCGAGGCCTTCGCGGCGGGGGCGCTCCGACGAGCTCTTCAGGAGCGTGGCGTCACCGTCTCCGGGGGCAGTCGCGGACTCACCGACCCGGGGGCCTCGTATGTCAGCGGGCAACGAGAGTGGACGCTCGCGCAGGACAGCACACAGGTACGGATCGTAAGTGAGCATCGTTCGCCTCCGCTCACCGAGTTGGTGAACGTGATGAACAAGACGAGTCACAATCTCTATGCCGAGCTTCTCCTCAAGACGCTGGGACGGACGGTCGATGGGGACGGCTCCTTCGAGGGGGGTGGTCGTGTCATGGAGCGCTTCTTGGTAGACGTGGTGGGCGCCAACCCGGACGAGGTCGCGGTGGTGGATGGTTCTGGATTGGCCCGCTCCAATCGGATCAGCGCCGACGTATTCGTGCGCACGCTCCGATTCATCCGGACCAGTCCGTTCCGCGAGGAGCTGCTGGGTTCTTTGCCTCAGTCGGGGGCGGAGGAGTTGGGGCGGATGACCCGCGGCGCGGCCGCCGAAAACCTGCGGGCCAAGACCGGCACGCTCACCGGCGTCTCCGCGCTCTCGGGTGAGTTGCGCACGCTGGAAGGAGAAACCGTGTTCTTCAGCATCCTCCAAAACGACGTTCCGTCCAGGCGGGCGGCCAAGCGGGTCGAGGATGCGTTGAGCGAACGGATTGCGAGCCTCCGGCGAGCTCGCGAAGGCGGAGCGGTGCAGCTCAGGCCCGGAGGCGGTTAGGGCTCGACCCTAGGGTCGCACCAACTGCCCGGCTCGGCCTCGCGCCGAGCGAAGCCGTCGCCGCAGCTCGACCTCGGACATCATGGCCAGCGTGCGCTCTGCAGTCGCAGGGTTGTTCCAGCGCACGTCATCGAGGGGCAGTCGCTCCTCACCCGACTCCAGCACCAGGAAGAAGCGACCCTTGTAGTTGATCCCGGGACGGCGTTGTACGGTTGCCGTCCAACCTTGTCCCGTCGCGTCCTCGAAGCTTCTCATTGACTCTCGCGTCCGTAGGGTCGACACCGAGCGAGTGGTGTGGTGGCGAAACCGATGCTACCAGGCAGCGCCGAGCCGGTTCCCGGCCCCCCCGTTGCCAGGCGCCGTCCGGCACGGCGAGACTTGTCGCTTGCCCTAGTCATGACGTGGAGGACCCTTGGGCGCATCCCCCGCCCGCATCGAAGTTGAGACGCGAGCCCCCGCCCCGCCGGCGTCCGGTCAGCCTTGAGCCAGCCTGCACGCCCCATGGGGGTCCGGACCGCCGAACTGTGGCTGGCCGTGTTGGTCCTGATTTGGGGAGTCAACTTTTCGGTCATCAAGTCGGCGTTCGATTGGATCTCACCCATGGGCTTCAACGCACTCCGATTCCCGGTGGCGTGCGTGGTCCTCTTCCTCCTGCTGAGGCGTCAGGGAGGCACCATCGTCCTCCCGGCCCCGGCCCTTCGACGGATCGCCGCCCTGGCGATGATCGGGCACTTCGCGTACCAGGTGTTCTTCGTCTACGGCCTGGACGTGACGCTGGCGGGGAACGCGGCCGTCCTGTTGTCCACGACGCCCATTTGGACGACGCTCCTGAGTGCTCGGGCGGGCCATGAGGCCATCACCGGGAAGATCTGGGCGGCAGCGGTCGGCACCGTGGCGGGAGTGGCCATGGTGACGGTGGGGGGCGCCGATGTGGTGGCCACGGGGAGCGGCACCTACTTGGGTGGATTGCTGATGGTGTCGGCCTCGATCGTGTGGGCCGTCTACACGGTGGGCGGGCGGCCACTGGTTCGTGAGTATGGCGCGTTGCCCGTCACTGCCTGGGCGCTCTGGTTCGGAACCCTACCCATCCTGGTGGTGGGCCTGCCCGGTGTCCTGGCGCTCGACGTGACGGCCGCGCCGGTGGGGTTCTGGGCCCGGGTGTTGTTCGCGGGCGCACTCGGAATCGCGCTGGCCTACCTCATCTGGTACCAGGGAGTCCGTACGCTGGGAAGCGCCCGTACGTCCATCTTCGGGAACGCCATTCCGGTGGTGGCCCTGGTAGTGGCGTGGATGTGGCTCGACGAGCGCCCGACCGGTCTACAGCTGCTTGGTGCGGCCGTGATTCTGGTTGCCCTGCAGATGTCTCGGGCACCGCGGGCGCAGGACTAGTCGGCGCGCTTCCCCGCCTTTGGATCGGTACGCGGGCGCCGACCGGGGGCTGGCGGAGGGGTCAGGCGGGGTGGAGGGGCCTCATCTTCCACCCGGTACTTGAGTTCGGGAAACTCATAGAGCAGCAAACCGTCGTCGGTCACCTCGGAGCGGACGCGAAACCCGTCGTCCATCTCCATGAGGACCTTCTCCGCTGCCTGCAACGAGAGATCCAACTCGGCGGACACCTCGGTGACCGTGAGTTGACCCCCCTTCTGCTGCGCCAGCATCAGCACGCGACGCTCCATCCCTTTAAGAATCGCCTTGCGTCGGTTCTGCAGCGCCGAATAGCCCCACAGGAACGACAGCGAGCCCCCCGCCCCCATCACCCCGCCCACGGCGATGGCGGCGGCCTCGAATTCAATGGCACCGACCACAATCATGAGCGCGGCCACCAGCAGGGCCATGACGCCCAACACCCGCCGCCCGATGCCACTCCCGGGCAGGGCCCGAGGGGGCTCCGGCGGAATCAACTGGGGGACTGCACCGTTGGCGCCCGAGGGCGGATTCAGGAGACGGGTCGAGCTCTCCCACCCCAGACCGCAGCTCGGGCAGATCCGCCGCCCCTTACAGACCAGCCAATAGGTGATCCCGCCAATGCCGTAGGTCAGAATGGAAAGCCCCGCGAGCACAGCGATGTGACCGGGCCGACTGAAGTACGCCACACCCTGTCCCCAGTACCCGCAGCGGGTGCATCGGCGGACGTTGCTCGTCCGTCCCAGCATCCGCGGCGTGGGGGCCCCGCACGTGGGGCAGTGGGTGACCCCCGCCTCGATATGTTCACCGCAGGTGGTACAGCGCATTGCTCGCCTTCGCTCTGGTCGCGACGTATCGGCCGGTCCGAATGGACAATACGCCTTCCGGGCGCTGAAGATTCATCTGCAGGGTTTCTCCGAGCCCGCGGTCGCTCAACGGAGTCGAATCGCCGTTAGGCTCACGGTGGGAGCCGGGACCTGCCAACCTTCCCGCCCCGCGGACAGCCCCAAGGCCACGTCCGCCACGTGGTCACCACTGAGCACGAGGTGGGCCACCGAGGATGGGCGGAGCTCGCCCGAGACCTGACCCCACTCCGGCACGAGGAATCCCAGCGGTGTCACCGACCCTCCCACACGACTCCAGAAGGTGCTGTCCGAGAACTCGAGGATCGGTGGAAATCCCGGCCCCGTGCGCTCCGCAGCCAGCGCGATCCCCCAGTCCTGAAGCAACGCCGTCCAGGGCAACCCGGTGACCGACGCCACATTGCTCACCCCCAGTGCCGTCGATTGCGTGAGGGCCTTGAGCACGGGTTCTCCAAAGCGGTCTGTCAGGTAGCGCAGAAAGAGCCAGCCGGCGCCCCGCTCGGACAGAGTGCCAGTCCCCAGCTGGATGATGAGGCTGACGTCCCAAGGCGCCCCCAGGAAGCCAACCGCCCTCTCGAAGTTGCCCTTGGCGATCTGCGCCCCCACCCCACTGTTGCCCGCCGCTTCGAGAAAGGCAGCCACCCGATCCTCCGCCATGACCGCAAGTGCCTCGGCGAGCCAAGTGGCTTCCGGAGCGGAGGCCCCCAGAAGCAACATTCGCTCGTTGAAATGCACCAGGTGCGTGAACTCGTGGGCGAGGACACCGGGAAGCCCCAGAAGAACCTGCTCCACGGTGACTGGGTCCCCGAACGTCCCGGAAGGATCGGGCGCAATGGTGTAGAGCACCTCCCCCTGGGCCGGTCCGGCTTGGGCGGAGACCAGGTCCCCCCCGAAGAAGAATCCGCCCACCCGCCCCTCCCCGCCCTGACCGGTGAAGCCGTTCACGGTCGACGTGAGCAGCACGGCGATGCGTCCGTTCTCGTCCAGATCGGAAGGCTGCCCGAACACGGTGGTGACCACGTCCCAGACCGCTGTGTCGAACAGCTGGCCGAGGGCGATCCAAGCAGTGTCTCCCATCGCGGGTTCGGGGAGGGAGGCCTCCACGTAGAAGGCCGCCTGTTGGCTCACGTGGCGGGCCTCGGCGGCGAGCGTGCGAAACGTGCCGTCGGGTTGGAGCACCGTGAAGGACCGCTCCTCCCCCACGACCGGTACCCGTACGGTCTGTCCGTCCGAGGGAGCCTGGGAGCGCACCTGCCACCCGGCTGAAGGTGGGGGGGGCGTGAACGAGCCGAGCGGGGGCACCCCTGACGAAAACGACACGCCTTGCTTCGGACCCAGAGGATGCGGGCCTGCGGACCGCCCTGGGCCGCTTGCCACCGACGTCACGACGAACGGTTCGCGCGGTCCCAGAACAGATGCACTCGAGGTGACGACGACCAGCACCTCATCCCCCGGTGACAGTCCCATGCGGAAGCAGGCATCACCCGCGTCGAGCTGGCGGCGCTCCCCCACTGCGAGTGGCGTCGGCGGCCGCCGTGGTCGCACACGAACGGAACGAGCCACAGAGGTCCCCGTGGGACCGCCCACGGTCACCTGAACCGCCTGCTCAGGCAGGCACGTCGGGACCTCCGCCCGGAGCCGCTGCGGGTTCTCATCGACGACTCGACCCCGGATCCCGCCGAACGTGACCCAGGAGCCGTGCGGGGACCAAAGGTGCTGGCCGAGGAGATCGACCGTGTCCCCGGCCGTCAGTTCGTCGGGCGAGACCACCGTGAGCTCCGGGATCCCTACCGCATGCGCTTCCACATCCCCACCTACGTTTTGCCCCCAAACGGACGCGCGTACCCGCACACGACCTACCTGCGGCCCGAGGCGCAGCCGCGTCCGGGCCTGGCCCTTGGGATCGGTGTCCGTCCGGGGGGGCGAGAGGAGTCCTTCCCCACTCACGATGTCGAACGTTACGGGCACGCCGACCGCGGGTTCGCCCGCACCGTCGCGGACCTCCACGACCAGGTCCTGGGCGAGGAACGTACCCGGGACCCCGATCTGATCCCCTCCCGCCAAGAAGGTCAGGTCGGACGGGACGGGCGTCGACGGCGGTGCACTGACCGGCTCGTCGCAGGAAACCGGACCGAGGCATAGGAACCCGAGGGCGAAGGGCCAGTGGAGGAGCGACCGCTTGGAGAGATGCCGGAGTTTCATGCGGACTCGAAGCGAGCGAACCTCGGTCGCGGGAAGGTGTTGTACACAGCGCCCCGTCTGGGAACAGAACCACCTGGCGCCAATGTCACGCCGCCGGTGGGAAACCGTCAACAAACCTTTGGTAGAACCGAGGCCCCCGCATTGGCATCGACGGGACGCCGGGGTAGCTTCCGGCGCCCCCGACACGACTCGCGTAAAAAGGAACGCTTTGACATGACATCGAGTCCCCTCCGATGGGGTTTGGCGACGCTGGCCAGCCTGCTCGTTTTCGTCGGCGTCGCTCGCCCGGTGACGGGGCAAGAGATCAGCTCTCCCTATCGCTTCATCGACAAGCGCCAAGCGGGGGGCCTCTTCGTCGGATACCGCAGCGCCGATACCGGTCGCTTCGGGTACGGCCCCAAGCCGAGCATGACGTTCGGGGCGCTCTATGACATCGAGGTCGCCGGCCCCTTGGGCTTTGATGTGGTGGTGACCATGCAACCCACCGAGCGAGACGTGATCGACCCCGACTTGCCCGAGAACGCGCGGGTGACGGGAAGCGCGGATGTGCTGCTGACGTCGGTCGAGGCGCTGCTGCGCATTGCGCTCCCCGGACGCCGAACCTGGCACGGTATCAGCCCTCACTTCCTCGTAGGAGGGGGCGTCATGTTCGAGTCCAAGGGGGAGAACGGGGACGACACCCGGGTGCTCGAGGACGACCGGTTCAAGATGGGGACGTCGTTCATTGCCAACTTGGGCGGTGGACTGCGGTGGTTCCCCACGGAGCGGGTCACGCTGCGGGGAGATGTAGGGTTCTCGCTCTGGCAGCTCGAAACGCCTCCGGGGTTTGCCGACCCGGCGCGCGCCTTCGAGGGCGTAGAAGAGACGGAGTGGGTGGGGACCCCCACCTTTCGGCTCACGGCGTCTTTGCGCTTCTGAGTTGAGCGCTCCGTCCTTCGACGATCAGGCAGCCGACTGGCTGGAGTTCGCGGAGGCGCGCCAGCGGGTGCTGTCCCACGCGTCTCCCCTACCCATCGTCGATTCGGCGCTCGGCGCCAGTGTCGGGCACATCCTGGGCGAACGGGTCACCGCTGCGTTCCCCATGCCGCCTTGGGATAACTCGGCCATGGACGGCTATGCCCTGCGGGCCGCCGACCTCCATGGCGATCCTCCCCTTCGGGTTTTCCGGATCGTCGGAGAGGCCAGGGCTGGCACTCCGTGGATGGGCGCGCTGGAAAGCGGCCAGGCCCTGCGGATCATGACCGGGGCCCCGTTGCCCAGCGGGGCCGATACCGTGGTGCGGTTCGAGGATACGGTCGTGGAGGACGACCAGGTGGAAGTGCGGGTCGCGCCGGTGGGCGGGAGGAACGTGCGCCGAGGGGGGGAGGATTTCCGAGCCGGCCAGGTGATCGCCGAGCCCGGGCAGTGGATCTCGCCGGCTCTGATCGGGCTGCTGGCCGCGGCGGGCCGAGCCAGCGTCCGTGTGCATCGCCGGCCTCGGGTCGCCGTGCTGACCTCCGGCGACGAGCTGCTTCCTCTCGGAGCAGTGGAACGGGTCGCGGAGGGTACAGGCATCATCGACTCCAACACCCTGATGTTGACCACCCAGGCTGGGCAGGCGGGCGCGGACGTGCGGTCGGCCGGTGGCATCCCCGATCGGATGGAGGATGTCGAGGCAGCGATTCTGACAGCGCATGCCCATGCGGACCTGGTGGTGACCGCCGGGGGAGCGTCGGTCGGTGCGCACGACCTGTTTCGGCATGCGCTCGCACGGCTCGGCTACGAGCGGGACTTCTGGCGCATCAAGCTCCGACCGGGCAGCCCGGTCAGCATGGGCACCCTCGCTCGTGAAGGCAGGACCGTTCCGGTGTTGGGTCTCCCAGGGAATCCGAGTTCCGCCTTCGTGACGTTTCACCTGTTCGCCCGACCCTTCCTTCAGGTGTTGGCCGGCAGGCCCCTCCCTGCGTTCGTCACCCACCCCGTGCGGGTGGCCGAGAGGATCAGGGGGGCAGCCACGCTCACCATGTTCGCCCGGGTCGTGCTGGAACGGTCACCCCAAGGGGAATGGCAGATCCGGGGCGCGGGCTCGCAGGGGTCCGGACTGTTGACGCCGTTGGCCACGGCCAATGCCTTGGCCGTCGTGCCCGCCGACGTTGCCGCACTCGAAGTCGGCAGTCTCGCCGACGTACACCTGCTCCCAGGAGCCTGGGGCTCGCATCCATTCTTCGCATGAGCGACCGCACGACGGGGCGGATCGACTCGACCACCGTCGCTGCGGCGGCATTGCTGTTAGGCTGCCTTATGGCGCAGGGTTGTGTGATCCCCCAGTGGCCGATCGAGGCACGGGTGACATCCCCGTTTGGGATCCGGTGGCTGGATGGCCCCGACCTTCACCGAGGTGTGGATCTCGAGGCTCCGACGGGGACGCCGGTCCGGGCGATGGCCGACGGGTCGATCCGCTTCGCTGGCACCATGGCGGGGTTCGGCAAGGTCGTTTGGATCGAGCACCGCCCGCAGGTCCTGACGGTATATGCGCATCTATCCGAGATCGATGTCGAAGTGGGTTCGCCAGTTCGAAGGGGCGAAGTGGTGGGGCGGAGCGGTAGCTCAGGTGCGGTGACCGGACCGCACCTACACTTCGAGGTTTGGCTCCACGGACGTGAGGTCGACCCGGTGGTTTGGCTGGGGGGATTCCCTAAGGGACCCTCCCGCTAATCCTGCATTGCCGCCACCGCTTGTGTCAGTGCGGGCACCACCTCGAACAGATCCCCCACGATACCGTAGTCGGCCACCTGAAAGATGGGTGCTTCGGGGTCCTTGTTGATGGCCACGATGGTCCCAGATGTCTTCATGCCCGCCAGATGCTGAATGGCACCACTGATGCCCACTGCGATGTAGAGCTTGGGCGCCACCGTCTTGCCTGTTTGGCCTACCTGTTCGCCATGGGGTCGCCAACCAGCGTCCACCACGGCTCGCGAAGCGCCGAGGCCGGCCTCCGGGCCGAGTGCCTGCGCGAGCCCTTCGAGCAGGCCCCAATGCTCGGCCCCCCCCATGCCTCTCCCACCGGACACCACAACGGTGGCTTCGCCCACATCGAGCGCTCCACTGCCGGCCGCCTCGAACCCAACCACCGTCGAGCGAAGGCTGCCGGGTTGGACATCGGGCTGAAACGTCTCCACAGCGACATCGGCGCCGCCCGCCGTCGGAGTCACCGAGTTCGGACGGAGCGAAAGGAGCGCGGGCTTCGCATCCATGCGCGCCCGTTGAAAGGCCTTGCCCGCATACACAGGCCGGGTGGCCACGACCGCATCTCCCTCCACGGTCACCTCGGTCACGTCCTGTGCGAGCGGCACATCCAGGAGCGCCGCAACCCGCGGGGCCAGATCCCTTCCCATCGCACTGGCCGCGAACACGACGGCACCGAAATCTCCGTTCCGCACGACATCCGCCACCACTTGCCCGAAAGCTTGGGGTCGGTAGGTCGCGAAGGCATCGTGTTCGGCGGCTCGTACACTGCGAGCACCAAACTGCCCCAGCGTGCCTGCCCCCGCCCCCGACCCAGCGCCCCCAATCACCAGCGCATGCGCCTCACCCCCCAGCGCCTCGGCCAACGAGGCCGCGACGGTCACTCCTTCGCGTCCGGTCGCCCGGATACGCCCCTCTTTCTCTTCTACGACCGCTAGGACCGAACTCATTGGATCTGCACTCTAGTCAAAGAACCTTGGCTTCTTCCCGGAGCAGGCGCACCAGCTCCGGGACTGCGTCCGCCCCCTCGCCCACGATCTGACCCGCTGCCCGCTCGGGGGGAAGGGTCAGCGTTTCGGTGGTCATCCGTGCCGCTTCAACCGAAACTGTCTTCTGCTCAAGCGGCTTCCGTTTGGCGGCCATGATCCCCTTCAGCGAGGGGTACCGGGGCTCGTGAGGCCCTTTGGTCATCGTGAGCACGGCCGGCAGCGCGACCTCGACGATCTCCGTCCCGCCTTCGACTTCTCGGCGGCAGGTCACCTTGTCGCCTTGCACCTCGAACGTCGACACCGAGCTGACGCATGGGCGCTCCAGTAGGGTGCCCACCATGGGTCCCACCTGCTGCTGGTCGTCGTCTATGGCCTTCACCCCGAACAGGACCAACGCGGCGTCGCGCTCCGCCAGTTCGGCTGCCAACGCCTTGGCGGTGCCCAACCCATCGGAGCTGGTTTCGGTCTCGAGCAGGACCGCGTCGTCCGCACCCATCGCGAGGGCCTGACGCAGCGTCTCGGCCGATGTGGACGCACCCAGCGACAGAGCGGTAACCTGTCCGCCTTCGGCCGCCTCCTTGGTCCTGAAAGCCGCTTCGAGCGCGAACTCATCGTACGGACTCAGGACGAACTTGACGCCACTGGAATCGATCTCCTTGCCCGAGTCGGCGACCCGAACCCGGGTCTCGGTATCGGGAACCCGCTTCACACATACCACGATGTTCAACGCTCTACTCCCACGGTGTTGCACTCAAACTGGTGTTGCACTATAGCGACGCGCCCGGAAGGCGCGGCTTCCAAAACCGGGGCAGACTACCCATGGATCTGGATGAGGGTCCAGCCTCACAGCGTCGCTCCGGCGATGGCGAACGCGAGCGCAGCCACTCCGCCGGCAAGCAACGTATAGGGGAGCTGCGTGCGCACGTGATCGATGTGATCGGTCGCCGCGGCCATGCTGGAGATGATGGTAGTGTCGCTGATGGGCGACGCGTGGTCCCCAAAGATGCCACCGGACAACGCAGCGGCCAGAAAGGGCGAGGCCGGTAGGCCCAAGCTGGCGGCAGCCGGAATGGCGATGGGCAGCATGATCGCGAACGTGCCCCAACTCGTGCCCGTCGAAAAGGCAATACCGCCGGACACCGCGAAGACCAGCGGCAGGAAGATTGCAGGCGGCAGGAGTCCGGCGGTCACGCTCGCAACATACGCGCCGGTACCCAGCTCGTTCGTGACCGCTCCCAACGCGAGTGCCAGCTGCAGGATGAGTGCAAGAGGCACCAGTCCACCGGCTCCCTTGAGCGCGATTCGCATCAACTCGTCCAAGCTGAAGGCGCGTTGGCCCAACAGCAGTAGCCACGAGACCGCCAGCGCCCCCAGGACGGCCCAGAGCACCGACGTGGAGCCCGACCCGTCCCGCAGCTCGCCGTTCCCAGTGATCCAGAGGCCTACGGGCATCAGGACCACCATGACCACGATGGGCAGCACCATGTTGATGGCGCGCGGAGGGATCTTGTCAGTGGACGGTGGCGAGATGGTGTCGTCACTGATCATGGGCTGCGCGTTGGGCCATAGAACCTGTCCATCCCTGGTGCGCTCACCCGCCCGCTTCATTGGACCAAAATCGAGCTTGAAGGCGATGGTGGCCGCCGCCAGCGCCACCGCCAGGAACGCGTAGAAGTTGTAGGGGATCGACCCCAGGAAGACGCCGAGTGGGTCCTCGACGCCCAACCCACCCAGGATACCGAGGTTGTAGGCACCCCATGCGTTCATGGGAATCAGGATGCACACCGGGGCAGACGTCGCGTCGATCAGGTAGGCCAGCTTCTCGCGAGACACCTTGAAACGGTCGAACAGGGGCCGGGACACCGACCCGGCAACCAATACCGTGATGTTGGACTCGATGAAGATCAGGAGTCCCACGACCCAGGCAAGCCACTGAGCCTTGGTCCCGTTATCGACCCACTTGCGCTCCTCCAGTCGAGCCACGAAGCCCTTGACCCCACCCGAGGCCTCCAAGGTGCGAATGAGCGCACCAATCACGAGCGTGAACAGGATGACCTTTGCGTTGCCCGGGTCGCCGAGGACGTTGACGACTCCGTCGATCGCCGCGGCCAGCCCGCTGCCCGGGTTCCAATTGGAGAGCATGGTCCAGCCCAACCAAATGCCCGCGCCCAGGGACAGGTACACCTGGCGGGACACGATCGCCAAGATGATGGCCAGCACGGGGGGCAGTAGCGACATCCAGCCCGGTTCGATCATGCCCTCTCCATTCGTTCGAGTGCCGCTCGGAACTCGGCGGAGTGCCGAGGCTTGGCGGTTTTCGCTCGCGACACGGACGGCTCGCCGCGAACGAGAAAGCGCAGTGGCCAATCCCGAGCCTGACGAATCCCCACCCTCCCTGTCGTCTCCACGCGCTCGGGCGGCACGCTCCAACCTGTCAAAAGCCGCAAAGGTGGGCGGTCGAACGCATGCCCATCAAGCGCGGTTGTGACGCCCAAGGCTTGGCAGAGGCGCCCCGGCCCATCACACAGGTGCGAGGAGCGCCCCCGCCGAGCCGCCATGGTGGCGATCCCTTCGATCGGATGCAACGCCCGGATGAGCACCGCAAGGCCCTTCCCCGTCGGGCCGGTGACCACGTTCAGGCAGTGATGGAGACCATAGATCCGGTATACGTAGGCGTGCCCAGCTGGACCGAACATGGCTGCGTTACGGCGAGTGCGGCCGGTCTTCTCGTTGGCATGAGAGGCGGGGTCGCCCGCACCTACGTAGGCCTCGGACTCAACCACTACACCGATCGTGGGCGTCTCGTCGACGTCGGAAACGAGCACCGCTCCCAGAAGCCTACGAGCCGCCTCCAGAGTGGAGGCTTCGAGCTCGTCCCGAGCAAACGGTGTGGGGTCGTAGGCCCCGTCCCAGCCGGGCCGGGTCACCCCGACGGTTCGTCCGCCTTCTCGATGAGCTTGGCCACGTTGATCGCCTGCCCCTCCATGATCGGCGGGGGGCCGTCGGCTCCGCGACCGCGCTTCTGCGCCCGAGGGAGCAGACCTCCCCCGGTGACCTCCGAGACCACGGACGAGGCGGGCTCACTCGCCTTCTCGGCGACAGCCGGCTCTGCGCTGGCCGGCGGGGTGGCCGGCGCGGGCTCCTGCTCGGGTCGCTTCTCGGGTCGCTTCTCGGGGTCGGACCGGGGGGTGCGGGTCTTGGAGCGTGCGGGCGCACCGGCCTGAGCGTCCGCCGCCTTGGCAGACTCTCGCCCATTCTCTGGGACGTCGGCGCGCTTGGCAGCCTTCGGCTCGTCCTCCGAGCCGCCCCGTCGGCTCTCGCTTCGGGGGCTACGCTTGCGACCGCCATTCTTCTTCTCCGCGCCATCCTTGCGACGCCCCCGCCGGGACTCCCGCTTCTCACTGCTCGAGCTCCGAGACCGGCGTCGCCCTCCCGGAAGGCTGACCTCGAACTGACCGTTTTCCAGTCGCTCGATCCGCACGATGTGATCCTCGGCAGCCTTCTTTAGGAACTTGCTGAACTTGGGGAAACCCAACTCGGCTTCATCGAACGACGGGCGCAACTTGAGCAGGCGACGTTTCACGTCTGAGTCGCGGGCCGGGTCCCGACCCGCCTCGCGCAGTTCTTCCAGAGCCGCCCGCATGAGACTGTAGGCGCGATCCAGCGTCTCGGGCCGGTCGTCGTCCTCCTCCGGTGGCTCACCGCCCAGGGAGGCGGCAGTCCCTGCCCCGGTCGAGGCCGGGGAAGCGTCGGTCGACGTCTTGGACCGACTGACTTTCGCCGAACGACGCGTACGTTTACCCGTGCGGCGCTTCTTACCGGGCGAGACCTCGAACTGACCATTGTCGAGCTTCTTGAGAACCAACAGGCCCTTCCCCGCCGCTTCCGCCAAGAACTTCGAGAACCGTGCGAAGCCGAACTTGCGCTCTTCGAAATTGGGATCGATCTCGACCATCACCTGCTTGAGCCGATCTGAGCGCATAACGTCGCGCCGCTCGACCATTCGATCGACGGCTTTCTCGACGAGTACCCAGGGGTCGAACTCGACCCGCTCCGCTTCATCGGTCTTGGTAAGACCGGTGAGCGTGTTGTACGAGTAGTACTCGTCGCAATTCTGGACGAGAATATCCGAGCTGGACTCCTGCAGGCCGACCCCGATGACGAACTTCCCGTACTCTTTGAGTTTGAGTACGAGGCTGGAGAAGTCGCTGTCGCCGGAAAGCAGGATGAAGGTGCGAATCTCGGGCCGAATGAAGACCAACTCCAGCGCGTCGATGGCCAGCCTGATATCGGTGGCGTTCTTCTTGGACGAGCCGTACGCCGGTGCGAAGATCAAATCGATCGACGCCTCCGAGAGGGGCACGATGTATTGCGGGTAACGACGCCAATCCGCGTAGGCCCGCTGCACGGTCACCTTGCCGCGGATCACGTCGGCGTCCAGCAACGCTCTCAGCTCGCGGGAGAGGTCACTACGGATGCCCATGGTGACGTTGTCGAAGTCGATCAGCAGAGCGGCATTGCCTGCTCGCTCGGTACCAGATGGGTTGGGTCCCGCGACATGCGGGGCCCGATAGAACGGATTATTCATGATGTTGTACGCAGCTATTCGTTATGTGCTGCGGACCCACCCCACCCCCCTCACTCCACGTGTGGATGTGAGAGGCAGTCGAGGGAGCCTCGCGCGATCAGATGGGCTTCGAGCTCGTGCCAGAGACGAGTCTCTGGGCGAGTTCCTGGCGCCGCACCTTGCCAGTCCTCGTCAGGGGTAAATCCTCGAGGAAGACGACATCATCCGGGACCTGGTTGACTGAAAGCGTAACCGCACACCAGTCGCGGATCTCCTCTCGCGTCACGATGGCGCCCTCCTCGGGCACCACGCACGCGTGGACGGTCTCGCCTTGGACGGCGTCAGGGACACCGACCACGGCGGCAGCATGCACCGAGGGATGATCCAAAATCCGGGATTCTACCTCTACGGGGTACACGCTAAGACCGTGCCGGATGATAACGTCGGCCCGCCGGCCTACCAAATGGAGGTAGCCATCCTCATCCAGTAGCCCGAGGTCACCGGTGCGAAAGAACCCCTCCGCATCGAACTGACTCGAGGTCAGCCTCGGTTGCCGCGCGTATCCCTTCATCAGCCCGACACCCCGCACCGCGATCTCACCCAAGCTCTCCACCGGGAGCACCTCGCCGTCGGAGTCGAGGACCCGGAGCTCGACGCCAGGGAGCGGGCGACCCACCGTGTCCTTCCGCTTGGCCTCGGGGTCCTGCGGGTTCGTCATGGAGACCGTGCCCGACGTTTCGGTGACCGCGTAGGACACTTGTAGCCCTGGGCACAGGTCGTTCCTGAGGGCCTGCAGCAGCTCGCTCTCCACGACCGCCCCCGACACCAAACCGGTACGGAGCGTCCCCACCGCCCTGGGATGCCGCCGTTGTTCGATCAACTCCGCTCGCAGCAGCGGAGGGACCCCATGGTGCACCGTAACGGCATGTTCCTCGATCAGGTCCAGCGTGGCGCCCACATCGGTGCCCTCCTGAAGCACCAGGCTGGCACCGGACATCGCGGTACCGAGCAGGCCGGGCCCGATCCCAAACGCGTGGAAGAGGGCTGTGACCCCGATCACCCGATCCTCTTCGGAGAGTGCAAGGCCGCGCGCGACCCCAGCCGCAACCGAGAGCACGGCGCGATGACTCAGCTCGACCGCCTTCGGCTTTCCGGTGGTGCCCGACGTGTAGAGGAGAGCAAATGAGCTCGGGCCTTCGATCCCGGGAGCCTCGTAGTCCCGCCCCTCGCCTGCCGAGAGCGCATCCTCGAACTGAAAGATGCGGTCGTCGTACCAGAGGTCCTCCTTGCCCACCGTCACCAACCAACGCAAGGCCGGCAGTCGGGGGAAGAGGTCCTCGAACAGTGCCAGGTAGTCCACGCCGCCGAAGCTCTCGGCGATGATGGCGCACACGGCCTCGGAATGCCGCAAGGCGTGCTGCAGTTCTGACGAGGCGCCCGAAGGATTGAGCGGGACCACCACCGCCCCGAGCTTCGCCGCGGCAAACAGGCTGACGACGTACTCGGGCCAAGCCGGAAGCAGGAGCGCCACCCGATCGCCCTCCTTCACTCCGAACCCTGCGAGAGAGGCAGCCAGCGCCTCGGCCCTCATCTCCACCTGACCGTAGGTCAGGGTAGCGTCTCGGGAGCGCAGGAACGGACGCTGGGCATGCGAGGTGGCCCGGTTCGCCAGCACGGCAGCGACTGTGAGATCTGAGACGCTTTCGAGCAGCGTCATCAACGTTCCTGTGGATGGGGCAGGGTCCGAGCGGGGACGATAACCCGGGGGCCTTCCCCCGTCACCCCCGCGTGAGCGCGGCGACCGCTTCGCTTTCGGGCACGGTGTGGAGCCAGTTGTCTCCGGGATCCACATCACCGATGGAGCGCAGTAGAACGTAGCGTGCGCCCCCGTCCCTGCCCTTCTTGTCAGAGCGAGCGCCCTCGACCCAAGCGGTGACATCCACGGTCTCGGGCGGAGACGTCTCCAGACCGAAGCTTCGGAGGGCGGCGTCCAGCCGATCGGCGGTACCTGGACGGCTTACGCCGCTACGCTCCCCGAGGCGTGCCTCCGCGACCATCCCGATGGCGACCGCAGAGCCGTGCGGAACCCCAAAGTCCGTCAGGCGCTCCAGCGCATGACCCAGCGTGTGGCCGAAGTTCAGAACAGCGCGCACACCGGTCTCACGCTCGTCCTCCTCGACGACCGCAATCTTGATCCCCACGGTTTCCGGCAACACCCGACGCACGGTGGGAGGATCAGCATCCATGAGCCCGGACGCGAGCGACATCAGTTGCTCGAAGTGGTCGACACTCCGCACGGCACCATGCTTCACCGCCTCCACGAAGCCCTGGCCTCGCAACGCTCGGGGGAGGGTCTCCAGGAGCAGCGGATCCATCACCACCGCGTGCGGAGCATGAAAGGCTCCCAGCAAGTTCTTCCCCACCGGGGTGTTGATCGCAGTCTTTCCGCCTACCGATGCGTCGACCATGGCCAACACCGTGGTGGGGACCTGCACGACCGGAATGCCCCTCATGAACGTGGCCGCGACAAAGCCGGCCAGATCGCCGGTGACGCCACCACCGAGTGCCACCACCACCGAGTGTCGATCGTGGCCGTCGGCCAGCATGCGCTCCGACAGCCGGTTCCATTCCACGACGCTCTTGGAGGCCTCGCCCGCGGGAAACGTGTAGAGGTCGACCCGGCCGCCGATACCGGAGCGCACCGCGTCCGCGTACAGGCCCGCCACCGTCGTGTCGGAAATGAGGGCGACCCGAGCGCTTCCCAGCGTCCCCCCCAGGAGGTCGCGCAGCTTGAACGCGGCGCCGTCCTCGATGAGGATCGGGTACTCGTGCGGAGCTGGTGTGACGCGAACGCTCAGAGCAGCCGTTGGACGCGTCATGCTCCGCCGATGAGCGCGACCTCTACCACTGGGGCCGATCCCACCTGCAGGACCGCGAGTGGGCGTCCATCTCGGGACGAGGCGGTCACGTCGTGACCGGCGCCCGTCAGGGAAGCCACGAAGGCGTCCCGGGCATCCGAGTCGTCCCAAACCGTGACCCACGTGAGGGCGCTCCGATCAGCCCAGAGGGCGAACTGGTCACCATCCCAACCGGATGCGAGCTGCCCAGCACTCGGGTCCACCAGCTCTTCCAACAGGATGCGGGTACCGAGCTGACCGAGCCCCTCCGCGTAGGCGTAGGCACTCCCGACCCCCTGGAGCGTCACCTTGGTGGGCTCATCGCGGAGCGCACCCGTGAAGCGAGAGGGGTCGTCGATGTGTTCGGTGGATTGCGGCAGGTCGTCTCCAAACGGAGCCGGACGGTCGCCTCGCGCGAGCCACAGCGCCTGCACGAAGCCCGCACCGGCCAGGTAGGGATATAGCAGCGACTCCTGCACTACGCGGGGGGCCTCCGCCAGCGCGGGATACTGCGTGCGGGCCGCCTCGAGCATGGGCTGGATGCGGCTGGCGAAGTCGGGAATCTGGGCAACGTCAACAGGGGTGCCCTGCATCTCCTCCGCCATGAACTCGAGCATCACCAGGGTGGCGTGCCCCTCGATGGCAGACTGCGCGGCCGTCTGGGCGTCCCCTCCCCGTTCCTTGGCGGTGATGGAGTCGAGCGAGGTGGTCTGGTCCTGAATGGCATGCACCAGCTCGTGCACCAGGATGGTGCGAATCATGTTGTCGGGCTGTTCTTCCATGACGAACAGCGCTGTGGAGTCAGGATCGTAGAAGCCCGCGACCTGTTCCAGATGCAACTCGAGAAGCAGTGCTCTCAGATCCACGTCGGAGGGAAAAAGGCCGAGTAGCTGATAGGCCGCGCTCATGTCGGCGGCCTCGGCCTCGGGCAGCTCTTCGTCCACCTTGACCCGCAGGTAGCGCTCGAGCGCCTCCTTCGAGCGCCACTCCACCCGCACCGGCGCCTTCAGCTCGAGGCCCGCCTTCTCCGCCAGCGGCTGAAGCAGGTCTTCCGCCATCCGAGCCAACGCCGGATCGGCCGAGGTCACCCAGGTGGTATCAGCGCCCGTTGGACCGCCACACGCAGCCACGCCCAGGACCAACGCCAACGGCAGAATCAACACGTCACGGCCTCCAGCCAGTCGAATGAGCCAACGTATACGTCGGCGGCCCCTTAGGAGCTCACCCGTCCGTAGCGATCCTCCAGCCGCACCACGTCGTCCAGATGGGGCGTGGACGCCTCCAACATGGTGCAGTCTGTAACCGCCACCATGCGATGGACCGTCTTGGGAACCACTCTGAAGTTATCGCCCGTTTCCAACACCAGCTCCTCGGTGGGCTCTCCAACGGGTCCTGCGAAGAACTGGAGGGTGCCCTCCAGCAGAAACAGGGTCTCGTCCTTGATTTCGTGATACTGGAGGGAGAGGGCCTCTCCTGCCTTGATATGGAGGATCTTCCCGACATAGTGGTCGGTTTCGGCCCAGATGAGCTCGTGGCCCCAGGGCTTCTCCACCCTCCGTGGTGTTCCTTTCATAACTGTTGGTCTTCCTTTTTCCCTCAGCCTATACGGTTCCCGGCCTATGACCGGGCCCTCGCACGGTACCCGAACAGCCGCTTCTCGGGTCCGGACCCAACTTTGCTGAGACCGTGTACGAGACTAGGTTTCTGGTCGGTTGATCGTCGCTCGCCGGGGTGGGCCCGGCCACCTTTTGTTTCCACGTTCGGGGCCTGATTTGGGCATGTGGAAAAAGTCGCTGGAAGTCGTCAAGCGCTTCGCAGTGCTACCCTTCGTTTGGATGCCGGCCCTGTTCCTGGGGTTCGCGTTTCTGGGAGGAGCGCTGGGCTCGTGGCAGAACCTCTGTGCCACCTGCCCGTCCATCGCTCAGATCTACGACTACGAACCGACACAAACTAGCAAGGTTTACGCCCGAGGCGGAGAGCTCATCGCCGAGTTCGGCGAGGAAGCCCGCACCCCCGTCTCCATCCAGGATCTCCCTGAGCACGTTCAGGCCGCGTTCATCGCTGTTGAGGACAAGCGGTTCTACCGACACAACGGACTCGACTACATCGGGCTGGCTCGAGCCGTCTTCGGAGTGTTGACCGGCACGTCCGCGCAGCGTGGGGGCGGCAGCACCATCACGCAGCAGCTCGCCCGCAACATGTTCGAGAGTATCGGCTCCGAACGACGCGACCTCCGCAAGCTGATCGTCCGTAAGATCAAGGAAGCGCGGGTCGCCGTGCAGCTCGAGGATGTCTACACAAAAGATCAGATCCTCGAAGCCTACATCAACCAGATCAACTACGGTCAGAACTGGTTGGGTATCCAGACCGCTGCCCGCAACTACTTCGGGAAGAACGCGCCCGAGCTCACGGCTGGCGAAGCGGCCATGCTGGCAGCGATCCCCAAGAGCCCCACCCGGTACAGCCCGCTCAACAATCCGGACCTCACCACCGAGCGGCGCAACACGGTCTTGGCGCTCATGGCGCAGCAGGACTACATCACTGAGGAGGACGCCCAACGCTTCATGGCCGAGCCGGTACCCACCGTGCGCGCCCAGCTGGACAAAGGGGTCGCGCCGTACTTCGTCGAATGGGTCCGAGGGCAACTCGACGATCGGTTCGGGATTCAGCTCTACACGGCGGGACTCAAGGTCCACACCACGCTCGACATCTCGATGCAGCGGGCAGCGAACTTCGCCATGGAACGTGGGTTCCTTGCGGTGGAGGCGCGCCCCGGCTTTCGGCACCCTCGCTACGAGGCGTTTGCCGACTCGACCTCGCTCAGCATGAGCAACAGCCCCTACCTGCAGGGCGCCTTTATCGCGCTGGATCCCGAGACCGGCGAGGTGCTCTCCATGATCGGGGGTCGGGATTTTCGGCACTCGAAGTTCAACCGGGCCACGCAAGCACAACGTCAGGCGGGGTCGTCGTTCAAGCCTTTCGTGTACGCTGCGGCCATCTCCAGTCGGATTCCTGCGTCGCACGTCATCATCGACAACCCGGTGGTCATCGACCAGCCAGACGGCACGGAATGGAAGCCAAAGAACTTCGGGAATGAGTTTCGTGGGCCCATGACCCTCAGGGCGGGCCTCCGTACCTCCACCAACATGATCGCCATCAAGCTGGGCATGGAGATCGGCCTGGAAACGGTGGCGCAGACGGCCCGACGCATGGGAATACGTACCGAGGTTGAGCGATTCGAGTCCACCGCCATCGGCGCGGTGGAGGTGGTGCCGCTGCAGATGGCGGAGGCCTACACCGCCTTTGCCAACCTCGGCACCAAGTCGACCCCCTACGGTGTGCAACGCGTGGAGAGCGCCACCGGCGAGGAACTCTGGGCGCTCGAGCCGGAACGCTCGGAGGTGTTGGAGCCTCCGGTCGCTCGCATCATGGTTTCGATGATGGAGGACGGTGTGAACCGCGGGACCGGCACCACGGTGCGGACCGTGGGCCGGCTCCCCTACGACATCCACGTGGCCGGAAAGACCGGGACGACCAACGACGCAACCAACACGTGGTTCATCGGGTACACGCGGAACCTCGTCGGACTGGTGTGGTTCGGGATGGACCTGCCCAGGACCACCCGGCCCAACGCAACCGGTGGTGGCGACGCCGCTCCGGTGTTCGGCGAGTTCGCTCGCCTGGTCTACTACGGAAACGCGGACGAGGACAGCGACGTCACGTTCGAGCCCATGCGACCCCTTCCCGAAGCCTGGCCCCTGGTGTCCGGACTGACCAGCCGGCTGGTGGACTCCACCACCGGAAAGCTCGCTTCACAGTGGTGCCCCCAGGAGGATCAGTACACCGAGTACTTCCTCCCGGGGACGGAGCCAACCGAGCTCTGTGACAGCTCTGGTGAGGATCTGTTCCGACGGTTGCGTATCCCTCGCTAGCGGGCGAACCGTCCGCCGACCCGCAGGGTCCGCCCGGGCGGCACAAACCCGAACACCTCTTGGTACTCCGCTTCCAATAGGTTGTCCGCCCTGAGGTAGAAGGACACCCCCGACGCCCCCAACGGCAACGCCACCCCGGCACCCACCAGGGTATACGCACCCAGTTCTACCGGTGTGGCCGGGAAGGCCGTGAAGTCCCGGTCGGCGCGTTCGCCCACCCACGTGATCGAGCCATGAAGGCGGGCCCTCCCAAGCGCCGTCGAGAGGCGCGCGGACCACTGATTCGACGGCCGGCGAAGCATGCGCTCCCCGAGCACGAAGGTGGCACCGTCTCCCTCATCGAATCCAGCGTCGACCACCTCGGTGTCCAGGTGGGTCCAGTCCACACCCAAGCGTGTGCCTGCCAAGAACACCGAACCGCCCACCTCGAAACCGCGAGCACTGGCTTCGGCCGCGTTGAAGTAGTTGGGACCGCCCACCACGGGAGGCGTACCCGAGTACTGGATCAGGTCGCGAAACTGCTGGTCGAAGTAGGTGGCCTGCAGCTTGGCCGCTCCGCCGCCGAGCCCCTGTTCCACGCCCACCTCCCAGGACCGGGTCCGCTCAGGATCGAGGTCGGGGTTGCCGCGAGCGAACCCCGACGCGAAGGTCTCGAAGAAGGTGGGCTCCTTGACAGCGCTACCCCACGCGCCCCTGATGCGCGCCTCCGACCAGAGCCCCCGTGACACGCCCACATGGGTGGACACGAAGGTGCCGTAACGCTCGTTGTCCTCCCGCCGCACGCCGATGGTCGTATGCAGGCCCCGCCACTGAGACGAAGCATGTGCATAAAGCGCCCAGTTGCTTCGGCGATTCGACTCACGGCCACCCCCATCTCCGAACTGGGACTGCGAGGCGTTGAACGTGCGCACGGACTGTCGCTCCAGCTCCGAGCCCACAGTGAGCGCCACCTCCTCCGTCGGGCGCCAACCCGAGCGCACGTCGAGGGCCGTGCGCCGGTAGGCATCCAACGACTGGAATCCAAAGAACCCCAGCGTGTCAGCAGGACCGTCGACGGCGTCCTCGGTCCCTCCGTCGACGGCCAGTGACGTGAAGAGCGCTCTGACGTCCCAGCGCTCGCGGAGCGAACGGCGGAAATCGAGCGCCAGAGACATCTCGTCCGAGAACGTAAACTGGTTGTCGTCCACGACCGCGCCCGAGAAATCGGTGGGAAAGTGGAATTCCCGCTGCCCATACCGTCCCCGAACGGCCACCTGAGTGGCCCCATCGAGGTTCAACTCGGCGTGCCCGTTCACAACCGTATTCAGATGCTCGTTGTTGTACGGGAGAACGCCGTCGGTTTCGTACCGACCGAATGCAAGCCCGTAGCTCCCCCGCGTCCCGTGGCCCGCCAACCTCAGACCCGACTCGAGTGTCCCGTAGGTACCCAGCCCCACCTCACCCTCGACCCTGGCGCCTCGGGCACCTCGCTCGGTCACCACGTGGATCACTCCCGCGATGGCGTCCGATCCGTGCAACGCGCTAGAGGGACCCCGCACGATTTCGATGCGCTGGACGGACTCCAACGTGAGGCCCGAGAAGTCGAACGCCCCTCCCGGCTGGTTGACCTGCACCCCGTCGATCAGCACCAGAACAAAGTCTGACTCACCACCGCGCATGAACACCGACGACACCGCGCCAAAAGAGCCGCTCCGAGCCACGGAGACACCCGGCACCGAACGCAGCGCTTCCACCACTTGGGACACACCCGCGCTACGTAGCTCCGCCCCGTCGAGGACGGTGATGTGATTCCCCAGCGTGGCGATCGACATGGCGTCGGGTGCCGCGGTGATGACGAAACCCTCGAGGGGGAATGGCTGAGGCTCCTGGGCCGAGACCTCCAGCGAAGACATTGCCGCGAGTGCGGCAATCCAACCGATCCGAACCTTGTGCATCCTGTACCCTGCTCCCGTTCCACCCACGTGGAACCCGTTGAGCACACAGGTCGGACGCTGCCTCCGGAACCCTCGACCACCAGGGGTCGTGCAGTCCCTGGCCACGCCCGCGAGCGGCTCCATGGAAGTGAACGGTGGGGTCAGGTCTCCTGGCTCGAGGGCGCGCAACCTGCCTTCCCGAAGTCGTCGACCGACTCAGTGGCAACAGTCGTGGTCCGCGTTCCGATCGCTGCTCAGCGGTTCGCTGTCAGGCGTTCGGACCTCTTACAGTGGCGGGGCCGCGCCGGATTCTCACCGGCTTCCGGGATGACCCCCCGCGATGTGACTGAATCATGTTCGAGTTGTGCGCGCGAGTCAAACCCCGGAAAAGCGATCCAGGAAGAGTGGTAGCGTGGGGGCTGGCGCCTCAGCTAGGGTCAGCGCGCCCTCCAACACGCGGCTCCCTACAGCCGCTCCATCCTCGTCGGCAGCATACACGAAGCCCACGTCCTGCCCCACCACGACCTCATCGCCCACCGTCACGAGCAGCTCGAAGCCCACTGAGGTGTCGATGGAGTCGGTCATGGCACGGCGCCCGCCACCCAGCTCGACCACACCCCATCCCAGCGCTCGTGGGTCCACGCGAGATACGACCCCTTCGCTGGATGCCCAAACCGGCTGCGTCACGGCCGCCTTGCGGAAGCGCTCCGGCCGGTCCAGGGAGTCGGGCCGACCACCCTGGGCCTCTACCATGCGGCTAAACACCTCGCGTGCGTGCCCCGTGTCCAACGCCCTAGCCGCTTCCGTCATGGCAACATCTCGGTCGCGGTGAAGGCCGCATCCCAGCAGCATCTCGACGGCCAGCTCCAGACTGACCGCTCTCACGTCGGCGGGCCCCTTTCCACTCAGTGTGTCCAACGCCTCAGCGACCTCGAGGGCATTTCCAATGGCCCGCCCGAGCGGGCGATCCATAGCGGTGAGCCTCGCCACGGCCCGCACGCCACGACTCTCGGCGGTCCGAACCAGGAGTTCGGCCAGCGCCCGCGCATCGTCGGGTTCGGAGACGAACGCTCCGCTTCCCACCTTCACGTCCAGGACCAGGGCTCCGATTCCCTCCGCGAGCTTCTTGCTGAGGATCGACGCCACCATGAGGGGAGGACTCGGGACGGCACCGGTCTGGTCTCGCAGGGCGTAGAGCCTGCGATCGAGTGGGGCGATTTCGTCGGACTGCCCTACCATCGCGCAGCCCACCCGCTCCACGAGCGATCGGAACTCTGCGAGAGAGAGGGTCGTTCGGAAGTCGGGGATGGCGCTCAGTTTGTCTAGGGTGCCACCGGTATGGCCCAACCCCCGGCCCGACATCATCGGGACCAAGGCCCCCAGGCTAGCGACCAGTGGCGCCACGACCAGCGAGACCTTGTCGCCAACCCCACCGGTCGAGTGCTTGTCGACGACATGATCCGACAGGTCGCTGAAGTCCAGACGGCGTCCTGAGTCCGCCATGACATCCAGCAGGGTGTCCAGCTCGGACGGACTCATCCCCCTGAAGAGCACGGCCATCAGGAAGGCGGACATCTGGTGATCCGGGATCCTGCCCTCGTGATAGTCTGTAAGAAAGGCGGTCAGATCCCCCTTGGAGAGCGCATGTCCGTCCCGCTTCGCTTCGATCAACCGCTGAGGTATCACGTGCGCACCTTCCCGAGGTGGTGGGTTTGGGTGCTCTGGGGTGCGGTCGCCTCGCCACTTGGGGTCGGCGCCCAGTCGGTGGAGACATGGCTGGCCGAGGAAGCGGCATTCCACGCACCCCACCGACCCGACTCCGCCCTTGCAGTCCTCGAGGCCGCCTTGGCGGTCCACCCACAGGAATACGAACTCCTTTGGCGGGCGTGCAGTGAGGCCCTCACCGTCGCCATGCTAGCCACGGACGAGACGGCCAGGGCGGAGGGGTACGCAGCCGCCGTCGCGTTTGGACGCTCCGCCGTCGCCGCCAACCCCTCGGGTTCGGACGGACGCGCATGGCTGGCCGCGGCACTGGGCCGACACGCACTCGACCAAGGCCCCCGGAGCCGGGTACGCATGGCCAACGAGATCTTCGACCTCGCGGTGTCCGTGGTCTCTGACGACCCCGGGCACAACCTCGCGCAACATGTGCTCGGACAGTGGCATGCGGAGATCCTGCGGTCGGGCAGAGTCACGCGGTTTCTGGCGCGTAGACTCCTGGGTGGGAACACGTTCTCAAAGGCTTCTTGGGACGAAGCGGTCGTACACCTGCGAGCGGCCACGCGTGCAGAGCCCAGGGCCCTCATCCACGGCTTCGAACTAGCTCGTGTGTATGTGGATCTGGAGCGGCCCGACGCAGCCCGCGAGGAGCTGATCCGTGTCCTTGCGCTCCCCGACGCCATCGCGACGGACCCAGAGCGTCGTCTGCGCGCCCAGGCCCTGCTCGACGAGCTGAACTGACGGTGCGCGCCCGACGGATCGCGCCCGAGGTCCTTACCGTGGGAGCCTGCGGCGCGCTGACTTCACGGTGTCATCGACGCGTCGCTTGAGGTCATCCGCCAGGTCATCCCACCGGTCTGACGCACCTTCACGGATGTGGCTGGCGGCCCTACGGATCTTGCGGCGGGTACGTGTCCCCTGCTCGGGGGCCGTGAGTAGTGCCACGCCCGCGCCCAAGGCGGCTCCCAGGATCAGTCCGGAGATAAATGACACCAGGCGTGCGTTTTCATCCTGATATTCCATCGAAACCTCCACAGGTTCGGTTGTCTCTAGTAAGATACAGCATTCCTTTCAACTTCGAACGCCATGTCTTCCACGAGCCAGGATCCACCGGCCAAGCGACCAGCCACCCGGTGGATGGGCATCGATTTCGGGGAAAAACGGATCGGCGTAGCCCTCAGCGACCCCACGGGCCGGCTGGCCACGCCCTACGTCACCCTGACTCGAAGGTCAGGCAAGCGCCCCCCGTTCGCGGCCCTCAAAGAGATCGCGGTGGACCACGAGGTCACCGGGATCGTGTTGGGGCTGCCCTTGGACCTCAACGGGGAGGAGCGGGACTGGTGCCGTTCGGTGCGCGAGTTCGGTGTCCACCTCGTCGGCCGCCTCTCGCTCCCGCTGCATTTCCAGGACGAACGCATGTCGTCGGTCTCGGCCGAACGGGGCATTCGTACCGGCGGCCATCCGAAGAAGCGGAGAGAGGAAAAGGGCCGGATCGACGCAGCGGCCGCCGCGGTGATTCTGCAGCGTTGGCTCGATCGTACCCCGGTGCTCGACCCGTGAACCCTCGGGGCATCTGCTGTGCCGTGGCGCTGGTCCTGCTCGCAGGCTGCGGGGGTGAAGGGACGGGCCCGGAGGTGGGATTCACAGTCCCGGACGGGGCACCCTTCATCGCGGTAGTGGACACGCTCAGCACCCGAGGGTTGATCTCCAATCCACTGCTCTTCCGCGTCTACGCGCGGTTCAGGAAGGCGGAGGGGTCGGTCCGGTCCGGGCGCTACGTCCTGCGCGAGGGAGACGGGTGGCGCCCTATTCTCGACGCACTGGTGGCTGGCCGTGTCGAAACCGTCACGGTGACCATCCCCGAGGGATTCACACTACGCCAGATCGCGCCGCGGATCGCGGAGCTGAGCGATGTGGACGTCGACGAGGTGAAACGCGTTCTCGACGATCGTACCCACCATGAGCGTTGGGGAGTGCCTGGACCGGGACTGGAGGGGTACCTCTTTCCCGACACCTACCGGTTCGCCTCCGGCGTCCCCGTGGAGACCGTGATCGAAGAGATGGTGGAGCGCTACCAAGCGTACTGGACCCCGACGCGCCGACAACTCTTGGAGGCCAGCGGCTTCAGCGAGCGTGAGCTGGTCACGTTGGCGTCCGTCGTCCAAGCTGAAGCTCGACGCATTGAAGAAATGCCCAAGATCGCCTCCGTGTATCACAACCGGGTCCGGCGCGGGTGGCGCCTGGAGGCTGACCCGACCGTGCTCTACGCGCTGGGCGGCCCCCGGGAACGCCTGCTCTATGCGGCGATCGACTCGGTGGCCGATCATCCCTACAACACTTACCGACAACCGGGGCTGCCGCCCGGTCCTATCGGCTCACCCGGTGCGCTGGCACTGGACGCCGCACTCACACCGGCCGAGGAGCCGTACATGTTCTTCGTGGCCCACCCCGACGGCTTCCACACCTTCACCCGGACCCTCGCCGAGCACAACCGAGCGAAAGCCGCGTCTGCTCGGTTGCGGAGGCAACGGAGCTCGGATCGTCCCTCGAGCTGATCGTCTGCAGCGCGCGCTCGCTGTCACCGTGCTGACGGACAGCGGGTTGGCTGCACCACGGACGCTCATGGACGTCGTACGGGCCGCCCTCGAGGGGGGCGCGGGAGCTATCCAGCTCAGGGAGAAGACCCTTGGAGCCCGGGACACGCTCGCGCTGGCGTGGGAGCTTCGCCGCGTGACTTGCGACTACGATGCGCTCCTGTTCGTGAACGACCGGTTCGATCTCGCGCTCGCAGTGGGCGCCGATGGCGTGCATCTGGGACCCACCGACGTTCCCGTCGAAGCGGTGCGGGCGGTGGCCTCGCCGCCCTTCCTGATCGGCTACTCGACGGACGACCCGGAGGTGGCGGAAGTCGCGGTACGCGAGGGAGCAGACTACCTGGGCGTGGGGACCGTATTCCCCACCGACAACAAGAGCGATGCTGGCCTAGCCATTGGCCCGGCCGGGTTGGCGCGGGTGGCACGGGCCGTAGCGGTTCCGGTCGTCGCCATTGGCGGGATCACCCCCGACCGGGCGGCCACCCTGGGATCAAGTGGCGCGAGCGGTGTCGCTGTCCTGGGCGCGGTCATGGGGGCGCCCGACCCGACTGCGGCCACCCGTGCACTTGTGGACGCGGTCCGGCGGTGGTCCTGAGCGTCCTACCGCACCTCGCGGCAAACCCGCTCAATGGCACGCTGTCGGCGGCCCTCCGACTCGATCACTCTGTAGAACCCGTTCACGTAGTTCCGGACCGCCCGGCGACTCCCGCCACTGAATGGCTCGAACTCCTCGATGAACGTGGAGATCTCGTCCCTCTGGGCCTGGAAATGAGTGTAGGCCGCCTCGTAGGGCAGGTTGAAACCGCAGAACCCGCGGTAGAGTCGATCCGTCACCTTGTCGATCCCCAGTGTCGGGTTCACCACGGCGTAGGATGCGTTCACCAACCCCGAGAAGTCGAAGTCGTAGGGGACGGGTACGTGCGCGTCGCTTTCGAGTTCAACCAGTGCGGCGTTATGGAACTCGACAATGGACCAGTCCGTGTTCCCGATCATGAACTGGAACAGAGACGTTCGCACCATGATGTCGGGCGCGTAGGCCCGAGGATCGAACTGCGGGGTCTCGACGATCTCTCCGCCGAGCCTCTCCGCCATCGCGTCCTCGTGCTCGATGAGAAACCCGAAGCGGGTGATCGGGTCCTCGTTAGCCAGGACGTCGACGTATGTAATCCGGGCGAGTCGTACCTGGAACGCGTGTTCGCTGACCATGCTGAGGATCCGATAGGCGGCATACTCGCGGAGCACCTGCTGCTCATACCGATCGCTGTCCTTACAGAAGGTGACGAGCTTGACCTTGTCCTGCCCCTCGAAGACCGTTCCGGCCATGGCCTTGCGGGGGAAATCCAGACGCAGCGGGGGATACGAACAGGTGGAGCGGCGAAGCCGAAAGTTGCCGCGGGTCCGCACGTCGACCTCGACGTCGCCGGGGACGCTGTCCACCAGGATACGGGCCGGGCGCTCGGGGCTGTCTTGACTGCGATCGGACTTGAGCTGATCGAAGTCCGCAATGAGTCGGAAGGACAACGGCTCAGAAGTCGCGAAGAGGGGTACTTCAGCCCTCGGCGTCACAGCGACGACCCCGGTCGAGTCTGATCTCTGGGCCAGTAGAGTGGCTGGCGACGCAAAGGTCAGCGCAGCGAGCAAGCAGCCCAGGACCCCAGTCGCTCGTGAGGCTCGAACCGGCAGCTTGTCCGGGGAGTGTTGCCCAAGGACGCCGTCGGAGAACCCGTTGTCTGTTGTTCCGCAGATAGGATGCATAGGTCTAGTAAAAGCAACTTTCGAGCCCGGCTGTGCCTCGCCTGGACCGGCGTCGCCCTTGGCCTGATGGGGGGGTGCGGTGGAACTGCGCAGCACCTCGCACCGGGTGCAGGGACCCGCGACGCACTACCCCAACCGGGCCTGATCGTTCTGGTGGTGGTGGATCAGCTCCGCTATGACCTGCTCGACCGGTATGCCGACCTCTGGGTCGGGGGATTCCGGGACTTGCTGGCGGGAGGCACGTCCTTCGTCAACGCCACGCACGACCATGCGGTCACCGAAACCGCACCGGGTCATGCTACGATTGCGACCGGAACCCACCCGGCCAAGCACGGCATCGTGGGCAATGGCTGGCTGGAAGCCGATGGATCGGCTTGGAACACAGTGGAGAACGTGGTCGATCGGGATGCGCCGGTGGTTGGCCACCCGGAACTGGCCGGGGCCTCACCGGCCAAGCTGCAGCGTTCCGGCCTGGCGGATTGGCTACTTAGCGTATCGCCACGGTCCACCGTTGTCTCGATTGCGGGAAAGGACCGGGCTGCGGTGCTGTTGGCGGCACAGGCCCCCGGATACGTCTACTGGTACAGCACGACCGCCGGCCGTTTCGTGACCTCCACGCACTACCGAAGCGAGGACTCCGACTGGGTCACGACATTCAATCGAGGGCGACTCCAGACCCTTCTCTCGGACTCGGTGTGGTCCCTCCAGGTGCCCGAAGCCGCCGTGGGCCGAGCCAGCGCGGACAGCGTGCCTTGGGAATCGAACGGTGTCCACGTGAGCTTCCCACACATGAGGAACCCCCGCAGAATCGCTCCCGAGACGTGGATTGCGACGACTCCCGTACTCGACGTGGCAACCCTCGACCTGTCACGGGGCGCGATGGAGGAGCTGGAGTTGGGCCTTAGAGGGCGGCTCGACTTTCTCGCCGTAGGACTGTCGCAAACCGACCGCATCGGGCATGCCTTCGGTCCCGGCAGCCTGGAGCAGTTGGACAACCTGCTCCGGTTGGATCGGGCCCTGGGTCGGTTCATCGAGGATGTAGAGACGCACCTGCAGGGTCGCGACCTCACCCTGGTCCTGACCTCGGATCACGGGGTGTTGGACGCGCCTGAGCTGCGTCGGCAGGCCGGGCTACCGGGGCGCCGCCTTGGGGCCAGGGAGCGGGATGAGTTCGCGGCCATGGTGCGGGCCGCTGGTGAGGAGGGCCCGCGGAGACTTGCGGAACGGTTGCGCGATGAGCTCCCGAAGCTCGACTGGGTGGACGTCGCGTGGCCGGACAAGGAATTCCAAGAGGACTCTCTGGGAGCGCTCGAGCGCAACTCCTTCTTTCCCGGGCGATTTCCCGGCACGCTCGAGCGGTACGGCGTTGGATACCGGCTGACGGAAGGGACGCTCGACTGGGGGTGGCCCAGGGGCACGACGCACGGAACGCCCTACTTCTACGATCGCCACGTGCCCCTACTCTTCTATGGCACTGGAATTGGGCCGTCGGCTCGCACCGAGCGGGCGGCGACCACCTCCATCGCGCCGACGGTGGCTCGTTGGCTGTCCATCCCTTTCCCGTCCGACACAGACGGTCCCCCTCTGTTGGGAACCCGACCTGCCCCGCCCAGTGAGCCCTAGATGTCCGGGAGCGGAGCTTCGCGCTTCTCCACTTTGAGACCCGACAGAGCCCTGATCTCAGCCGCCAAGATGTGCCGTCCGCCCTCGGACCGGATGGCGTCGAGGACTTCCCCTGGTGAAGTCCCTTCCCGCAGCCGAATCAGGTACTGCAGTACAGAGGTGGATGACTCGCCCGGCGCGATCTCGGCGAGGCGCCAACGGAAGGCCATGTTGGACAGGTGCTTTTCCACGACCTGCTGAGCGGTGGCCACCCACTGCGCGTGCACGATGAGAACCGAGTAGCGACGCTTCTCTTTCGATGAAACCACCTCGTCCGCCAGGTGGCCCTCCATCCGGGCACGGCGCTCGACCACTTCCTTTAGGTCCTTGGGTCGCACCGCCTCGAGCAACCGCTTGTCTCCAATGGCAACCGCGCTCTTGCCCGACCCGGGGCCGGCAAGTGCCTCGCCCAAACTCATGGAACCCGTTCGGCGACTGGCGTCCGCATAGATGTTGCCGAAGTCCTGCCACCAGAGCACCAGGTTCACCACGTTGAACACGATCGAAACCGCCACCGCGATTCCAATCGCTTGGACACCGCAAGCCAGGCCGGTGCTGATGGCCAAGAAGACGTACACACCGTCCTTCACATCCTTGAGGGTCGTCCGGAAGCGTACCGCCGCCACAATACCCGCCAAACTGAACGCGAGAGGCAGCGAGTTCTGCACGATCATCACGATCCCCGTCACGGCGATGGGCAGGATGATCAGCGTGTGCACGACGGACTGATCGTAGTCGCCGCGCCTCTTAATGATGATGTAGGTCCACGCCACCGGGATCATGATGGCCAGGGCCGCCACAACGGACAGGAACGCCGTGACCAGATCCAGAGGGGCGGCAGTTTCGCCCGGTTGGTTCAGCTGGTCCAGCCCCGCCGCTCTACGGAGGCGATCCAGGGAGTCCGCCGACCACACCTCAGGCGCCAGCCGGACCAGGAGCACGAGCAGGGCCGCCAGGAGCGCGTAGTAGGCAACCAGGCCCACGAACGATCGCACTCCGCTGCCGGAAGCCTCGGCGCGGTCGTTCTCGCTACCCGGGGGAGTGCGCTTCTTCTTGCCCTTTCGGCTCACGGCCTGACCCCGAACTCATCCATCAGTTCGTCGTCGAAGTGATCGGCCTGCTCTGTTGTCCACAGCACCAGGTCGATGAGCTCGCTGGGATCCAGGTCCTCCATGGGGCGCCCCGCTACCAGCCGTACCAGATCGTCGCCACCTACCCAGAAGCTGGCTCGGCCAAAAAGCGTCCCGTTCAACTCCAGGAGTCTACCCAGGAACGCCTCACGTCCGGTGGTGGGCACCGACATGATGTCGAGGGAAATCATGAGGAGGGGGATCTCGGGATCGCGGGGGTTGGGGACGACACTGATCTGTCCCTCGGCGCTACCACGCTGAATCGGGCGCAAATAGCCCGGTTCGAGGGTTCCGTCCTCCAGCCCTTCCACGAGTTCGGCGACGAGCGCCCCCAAAAGGGGAATCTTCTTGGGCATGCGATCTCCGGCTCGGGCTCGGGGGTCGGGAGGAAGTTCCTATCAACGACCCAAACGAACAAGGCTCCGCCTCGCCCAGGGGCGGAGGCGGAGCCAAACCGTTCTCTGCGGCCCTACCTCGGGAGCGCCTTTGTCTCCAAGAAGGGGCCGGACCCGTCCGGGGTCGGCATTCCGGGTGGCACCAGACCACTCGGTAACCGGTATGGCACGGTGGTGAGGTCCATGCCGCCCGGACCCGCCTGCACGGTCGCGGTGGTGGTCTTCATGAACGCCACGAGAGCGTCGACCTCATCGGCACTCAGCCCCAGGGGGCGAATGCTGGCGTCCCTGACAACCCCGGCGGCGCTCAGCGTCGCATCGCTGATGTCCTGAGGTCCGAGGCCGCCTCGGTTGTAGAACTCGACCACCTCTTCGAGGGTGGCGGCACTCCCGGAGTGGAAGTAGGGCGCCGTGAGTTCCACGTTGCGGACGGTGAGGGTTCGGAAGGCAAACTTCTCGCCTGCGAAGCGGGTGGGATCGGCGTGGAAACGACCCATGTCGTCCCCGTCCCCGCTCTTCCCGCCGAACCCAGGCAGGATCTGGTCGTACCCATCGCCCACGCCCTGAATGCGCATCGTGAAGTCCGAGAGCATGGCACCGCTATGACAGTCTCCGCAGAGGGCTTTGCCAAAGAACAGCTCGAAGCCCTCCTCCTCCTGTTCAGAGAAAGCGGAGCGATCCCCGGACACGAACCGATCGTAGCGCGAGTTGGGTGTCACCAGCTCTCGCTCATAGGAAGCGATCGCGCGCGCGACGTGGTCGATCATGATGTCGTCGGCCGAAGCGACCTCGCTGGGAAACGCCTGCGCAAAACGGGCGACGTATTCGGGAATGGCTCGCAGGCGAGCGACCACGCTGTCCTCTGCCACCAGCTCCGGCTGGGCTCCAAACGCGTCTCCGGCCATCTCGTCGCGGGAGCCGATCGGCTTCCTGGCCTGTTCCTCTAGGCCACCCTCCACTCTGCCATCCATGAACATGAAGCTCTCATGGGTGGGGACGTGTGAGTTCAAGCCGTTGAACGCGGTGTTGAGAATCGTGGGGCTGTTGCGCGGGACCACCCCCACACTCTCGCCCGTGACGATCGACCTTCCTGGGAACACTCGAGCTGGACCCAGGTCCATCTCTGAGAACTGCGCCCCTCCGACACCGGCCGGAAGTCGACGGCCGTCGCCGAAGCCGAAGGCCGGGTGATGGCAGGTAGCGCAGGCCATGTCGTTGGCACGGAACCGATAGGGATCCAGACCGGCTGCGGCCTTGACCCCCGGCGCCGACTCACCCCCTAGGATGGGATCGAAGAACAGCAGTTTTCCCAACATCACGCGCTCGGCGATGGGAGGGTTGTTGGGCGGGTACGGGATTCTGGGCAGCGGAGCGAGCGCGAAACTGCGAATGGTCTCCGCGGTCGCCTGGTCGTCGACGATCGGAGGTCCCTGATGGTCCTCGCAGCCAGAGAGGGCCGCGACGATTGCCAGTCCCAGGAGGGCGTGGCGAGTTGGATAACTCATTGTTCTTCTGCAGGTGTAAGTTGGGTTAGGGTTCGGTTCTTAGGGCATGGTCTGAGCGATGCAAGGGTCAATCCGACGCTGCGGTTGTCGTAGTCACGCCGATACCGAGCGGTGGATTCGCGCGCCGAGGGAGGGGTTTGGGAACGTCGGGCGGGAACCGAGGCCACGCCGAAGGGACGTTCGATGTCGAACCCGCACCGCGCCTGTTGGACTGGGGCGTCAGGTCGGGGCGATGGGGGTACCTTTTGTCCCTTGCCCTGGGCGCTCGGATCCGCGACCCCTTGGACGGCAGACGGCCCCCCCAGAACGGAGCCTTACCATCGCACGTCCCACCATCGGCGCCGTCCTATTCGACATGGACGGTCTGCTCCTCGACACCGAGCCCATCTACACGCGCGCCACCCAGCAGGTCGTGGCACCCTACGGCAAGACCTTCGATTGGTCGGTGAAATCCCGAATGATTGGCAGGCCCGCCGCCGTGTCTGCCCAGATTCTGGTAGATGCCTTGGAGCTGCCCATGACCCCCGCCGAATATCTCGAGCGGCGCGAGTCGATCATGATCGAGCTCTTTCCCGAGGCACCAGCCAAGCCGGGCGCTCGGGAACTGGCGGAGCATCTCAGCCGACAGGGGGTGCCCTGCGCCGTGGCCACCAGCTCCAGCCTACCGCATTTCGAGGCCAAGACGTCACGGCATCAAGACTGGTTCGAGGCGTTCCAAGCCGTAGTGACCGCGGATCACCCCGACGTGCGGCACGGTAAGCCGGCGCCGGACATCTTTCTCACGGCGGCCAGGGCGCTGGGGGCGTCACCCGAGGCGTGCTTAGTCTTCGAGGATGCGCCCTCGGGGGTGGAGGCCGCCCGGGCCGCGGGTATGTCGGTGATCGCCGTGCCCGATCCGGCAATGGATCATGCGCCTTTCGCCGAGGCCGACCTGATCCTGAGCGGCTTAGCCGAGTTCGACCCCGTGCCCTGGGGGCTCCCGGGCTGACTCCTGCGCTGGTTTTGGGCGGCAAAATATGTCGCGATATCGGCGTTTCGAGTCCATATCTTCTTGACACGTCGACGGCGAAGATCGCCGCCCTCAGCGCACTAAGGGGGGCTACAACCGATCTCTGCTAGAACGGAGTGTGCGTCCGCCAGATCGGGTGCTGCCCGCCGGCCTCGATCCATGTGTCCACGAGTCCCCAGTTCGTGAAACCGTCGTCCGCGTTGGGCTCGAGCAGGTGGAACGCGAGCCGTCCGAGCGGCTGGTCCACCGGCACCACGACGGTGCCAGGCTCCAGTCGACGCTCAATCGCTTGGTACGCCCCCCACACGCGTCGCTCTCGAACGCCCTGGAACGGTTCGTCCGCCGCGCGGGTGGAATCCACCACGAACGCCTCGCCAGCCACGGTGCGCTCGTCGTCCACCGTGTAGGACTCGATCCCGTGGAGAGCTACACGCTCGATCACGTCGGTCAGCTCGGGCGAGATCAGGTAGGCCGCGGGCGCGGTCTCGGTCTCCGACGCCTGGAACGTCCCGTACTCGTACATCGGCGTCGGGATGATGGTGTCCTGCCGTAGTAGGATGGGTTCGCCCGTTTCCGGGTGCGCCAGCTCGTCCACGGCGCCCATGAGGATGGTGACTTCCTCGGCCGAGCGTTCGGGTACCGACCGGGTGGACAGCGTCTGACCCACCACCGAGGTGCCGTCGGCCGCCTCGACTGCCGCGCGGATCTCGTCGGGGTGGGCGTTCGCGTAGTTCAGGATCTCTTCAAGGAAGTACAGCGTGGCGAAGACCCGGTCGCGGAACGTGATGTAGGAGTAGGCTTCGCTCAGGATGGCCACGCGGTTGCGCAGCCCGAAGTAGTTGTTGTTGAAACGGGGGCGGTGGTCGAACGTGCGCCAGGCAACCGGGTCGCCGAAGGCGTTGCCGTAGTAGTAGTAGTGCCATCCATGACGCTCTTCGATCGCGTCAGTCACAGCCGGAAACAGGGCGCCGCGCAGCAGGGCGTCGAGGGCGTCGTGGGTGTCCGGATGGAGCGACGGCGAGTACGTCAGGTGGTAGCCGTGCCGCGTTCCGTTGGTGGTGTGGAGGTCCACACCGACCTGTGGATCGTAGGCGTTGACCATGGTCACCAGCGCCCGAGCTTCGGGAGAGGCCAACTTCATGTGATCCCGGTTGAGGTCTAGACCCTGCGCGTTGGGGCGCTGGCCCATCCCACCCAGCGGACCGTGTTGGCGCGGTCGGTTGGTCAAGGCCATCCGGTCGTTGCCGTCCGCGTTGTAGACCGGCGCCACCAGGAGCACCAGGTGCTCGGTCCAGTCCGGGTAGGCCCCCTGGATCCAGTCGCGCACCAGCATGAGCAGAGCTTCCTTCCCCGGCACCTCACCCCCGTGGATGTTCCCTTGCAAGTAGACGCGCAGCTTACCCGTCGCGATCACGTCCTCGGGCGTGGCGCCCTCGGCTCCCACGACCAGCATGGGCAGCTCGCGCCCCTCGTTGGTGGTGCCCCACGTGGTCAGGTGGACTCGGTCGTCGGCCGCGGCCAGGGCTTCGGCCATCTGGACCACGTCCGCGTGACTGCTGGTCTCTTGGAAGTCAGTGGCCTCGGCTGTGGTCTGAAGCTGGGATAGGTCCGGGGGCGGTGATTCTTCGGTGCCACAGGCAAGCACGGCGAGGGCGGCGACAGCGATGGTGGGCTTGGTCACAGGATTTACTTCTTGGCTAGGGTGTGGGTGGTGCCGAGGTGGGGGTGAAGTACAGTATTGGATCTGCGAAATCAACGGCGGGAGAGGCTCGGGCTACGTGGCGTCTGTGGGTTGAACACTGGATGTGCAGATTGCACGCTACTCCCACGGGCCGCCGTTTTCGCCCAGCGAGACGTTCCCGCGGGAACGGAATGGGGGCGTCTTCATGGGAGGATGAGCCGGTATCGGTTGATACCCAAGCCGGGGGGTGTCGGGCATTGCCACGACAGGCGAGACGCTACTTGGCGCCCGTGCGTGGAGTGCCCGCGACGGGCTAGACGTCCTCGGGCGGCGAAGCCGCAGGAGAGTACGGCGCCTACAAGATGGACACGCGAGCGCTCTCAGCGCGTTGCCGACTATTCCATCTCGGGATAGGGCTGCCCTAGC